>NZ_FNBG01000046.1 GCF_900102215.1 Fontibacillus panacisegetis | reverse complement strand
AAGTGACAGATTGCTCCGTCTTTCATTATTCCACCATGCGATGAAATAAATTATCCGGTATTAGCTAACGTTTCCGCTAGTTATCCCAGTCTTACAGGCAGGTTGCCTACGTGTTACTCACCCGTCCGCCGCTAACTATCAGGAGAGCAAGCTCTCCATCAAGTCCGCTCGACTTGCATGTATTAGGCACGCCGCCAGCGTTCGTCCTGAGCCAGGATCAAACTCTCCATTAAAGTGTTTGACTTGCTCATTTAGAAAAACTGACGAGAATTATTCATTCTCATTTTTATACTCACTCGTTGTTCAGTTTTCAAAGATCAACTTCGTTTTTCATCGTTGCTTTCGTTCAGCAGCGACTTTTATAATGTATCATGTTTGCCTCGTTTGAGTCAAGAGGTTTTTTTTAACTTTTTTTCGGCGTGTACCGAAGTGCTTGTTATATCAACCATCCTGTCTTTCAGGGGCGAAACTTAATTTATCATAAATCCATAATGACAGTCAACCACTTTTGTGCTGGAAATACATTACAATGCCCAGGCTATGCTAAATATCTGATTTCCCGCACATCTCCTTGCCCGTTATTCAAAGCTATCGTTACCTCTGTTACTAATGATCGATACACTAGCTTTCTAAGCATCATAGGCAACTCTGCTTTTATATGTATCAGTTCGGGAACCTCAACCAATTCTTGAATACTCCAAGCCGATTTACGGCTGCCAAGAAGGTTCAATAGAAGCGAACAACAATCCTCCATCTTGGACATTACTGAAAATTCACTGGCGAGTAGTACGAGTTGGACTCGTTGTTCCAGTGTTTCTTTATTATCAGTCAATTCGTCAAATAACTTATAGGCTACCGAGTTGATGGGACGAGCTTGTTCCCACACACTGTTCTCTGGTAGAATCCCTTGCTCAATAAGCTCAATACGAGCGTAGTGCTTCAAAGCCTGAAGAACACAGTAGTAAGCATCCATGAGATCATTATCTTGTGTATATTTTTTGGCCTCTACAAATGTATTCAGCAGCTTTGCGTACTCATTTAATTTACGTTGTTCTCGCATTTCGCTCCCAAAGTCCAACAAATCCTGCCGCAAAGCACTCAGCTTGCCGTCCTTATCCAAAATGACATCTCCGTGTAAAAAACACTGGACTATTTCGCGGTTTTGCCCCTCGATAACCCATTGTTTTAAATCATTTCGTCCAACAATCAAACGTTGATAATGCAGCTTTCCGTTTACACAATGTTCTATTTGAATTTGAGATGAGAGCCCAATATCACAACACACTACGAGTATCAGAAGATCAAAATCGTGCAAAAGTGAGCCATAAAAAATCATACCGTCTCCTCGAAGACTAATAGCTCCAATTACTTGACGACCGTTCTTTTCATTATCAATTAAAGAAACAATACTTGGTTCCACGATATCCTCCCTACCTTGGCGTATCCTTGCCAATTCGTTATAATATAGTTCTACGGACTTTTAGAGTTTCCTTCTTCATTTTAGAAGGATCTAATAAATATAGAATTGAGGTTCGCTCGGATGTTCTTTAAATCGAGTAAAATTAATGAATTCCGTCTATGGGGGCTGCTTCTCACCATGATCGGAATGGGACTTATGGTTCTTGGAACAGCGGGAATCGTATTCTGGGGACAGTCGGGCAAAATTGTAGCAGCCATCGGCCTTGTGACAGGGCTTGTAGCCATGTTAGGTAGTCTTGCCATTTATTTCTGGGCAGGAATGTTATCTACCTCAGCCGTTCAGTTAGAATGTCCAGAATGCCATAAGCTAACCAAGATGCTCGGTAAAACGGATCGCTGCATGTTCTGCAAAACAATCCTCACATTAGATCCTTCACAAGCAACTATTACAGCCGAGGAATTGGAACATAAGACGACAGTATAAGCCAGAAATTAATCCATAAAAAAAGGCGGGCGCATTGATTAAATGCCCCGCCTTTTTTTGTTCAAGCCAATCTGCTTGTCCAACTTGGTTATTCCATGATCTGTTTAAGTACCTTCCAGGCATCATCCGAAGCAAAACTCCGATTCCAGGTTGCAATTCCTGCCAAATTCAGCGATTTTGCAAGCTCTACTCTTCGAGCTAGCGACTGTTTATCTTCAAGCCAAATTCGTTTCAGGGCTCCGTCTTCCTCATATTCCACATAATTTTGACCAGTCTCTTCAGATAGTTTTGGCTCTAGCTTTTTCTCTTTTAAAAGCTCCTGCGCTTTTGTCATGCCAATAGATTTGGATTTGACCCCAACTTTACCATCAACCTCTGTCTCGGTCCAAATTCGAGTATATAAGGGGATTCCAAGTATCAATTTATCCGCCGGCACATCGTCTTCCTCTAAAATACGAGCAACAGAGGACTTCACCCATGGTAAGGAAGCCACCGAGCCTGCGACCGGACTTGCTGCCCAGTGCTCATCATATGCCATTACAATTATATAGTCGACAACCTCACCTAAAGCTTTACGATCCAGAAAAGCCGACCACATTTCACTATTTGATTTTGGTGTGACATCTATAGAAACGACAAGCCCCAACTCCTCTGCTAGAGGTCTTAACTCTCTCATAAGCTGGGTTAGATTGTCTCCATCTTTGGTATATACATTCTCATAGTCAATGTTAATTCCATCTAAATCATACAGTTTAGCATAATGAAGCATCTGCATAATCGTAGTCATTCGACTCTCAAAGCTTGCCAGAGAGTCCGATGTAATATCAGGCTCAAAGCTGTTGCTGAACAGCCCCCACACCTGCATTCCTTTATCATGCGCCCATTTCACATACGCGCTATCTGCTTTGCTTCTTACATTGCCATCGCCATCAATAAGAGAGAACCATGTCGGACTAACTACATTTACCCCCGGGAGTCCACCAATAGACGATGGCTTTGGAGCCACATTATAAACAGCCTCCCAAGTCATATTTATTTTTTTGGACTGCCACTTCTGCTTGGCTGTGGACATCTCCTCTTTTATTTCCGGAATTACCTTTGTCTCGCCGAGCGTCACATTTTTAGTCTCAACAAAACCTGTATAACCATTATCAAGCTGTGCATAATACCACTCATCAGCAGTTTGCAATATCCGAATATTGCTGCCTGCTTTCATATCAGCCAAAATAGGCGTATGAATGCTTTTGCCGGTTCTAAGAGGAAACGTTTTATTTTCTTTACCTGATGAGCTGATTATTTGGGCAGTTTGTATGCTTTCACCGGATTTCATCAAAATTACTGCACCTGTGTCCTTGTTCTCATGAATTTCTGCACCATAAAGATTGTGAATCAAATCTGCTGGCAAATACAAGATACCATTACTCTCTTCTGGAGCAAACAGCAAATTAACCTTCTTATTGTTTATTTTAGCCGTCTTTTTGTCCATCTCTAAAAAAACCAGCTTTCTTGGCGTTGTCAAAATAATAGATTTCGATTCCTCTTCATAACGAATATGAGGATCAATTATGGATTGAATAACTGGAAGCGGCAGCTTAAGACTCTCATTCTCACCAATCGCCGGCCACTCCATAACTTCCCCTTTTACAATAATCGGTTTATCCATTACGCCTACCCAATCCGGATCAATATGCTGACGATTAGGTAATAATATAGAAGAAACCCAGTATATCCCACCAACAATTAGAATAAGTCCTATCAGAAGCGGAAACAAACAACCTCTTCTCCTGCTTCTACCAAATTTACTTTTTCTGCTCTTCAAATGATATACCTCCGTCAGAATAGTAAAAATAAAACGTGAAGAATTCCCGAGGGGGAATCCCACACGTTCTCACCAAACCCGCAGGTCTTACAAACTATGATTTAGAACAACCAGGGCAGACTCCATACAACTCCATCCGATGTCCGTGCACCTGAAAGCCTGTCAATTCCTCCGCTTTACGCTCCACTTCTTCCAGAGAAGGATACATGAAATCTGTTATCTTCCCGCATTTTTCACAAATAACGTGATAATGATTCGATACATCAGCATCAAACCGACTGGAATTATCCCCATACGTCAGTTCTCGAACCATGCCCGCTTCGATAAACATTTTAAGATTGTTATATACCGTGGCTACACTCATGTTAGGAAAACGCGGCTCCAAGGACCGATAGATTTCATCTGCGGTCGGATGTCCCATGGATTCCATCAGATAGGTAAGTATGGCGTGACGCTGCGGCGTAATTCGGACACCATTCATCTTCAATTGATCGAGTGCATGCTGTACGCGTGTAGTCAATAGGTCCACCGCCTTTAAAATATTGCTAATTAATCATGCCATGTAATGATATAGATTCATTGTACGTTTTGGATAAATCTTTTGTCAACGAAGCCTATCTGCTATTATTGACAATTACATTACTATTGCCCTCCACTTTCAACTGATATTGCCCAGTACCCATTACACCCTTAATTTCTTTTTTATTGACAAAGAACGGAAGGTTTGTGCTAATATCACCGTACCCGCTGTTTACCTCAAGCATATAGTTTCCGAAACTCGGGATTTCCAAATGCATTTCGCCAACTGCGCTGTATACATTCCAATCGCCGCCGATCATTTCGGAAGTAACCATAATTTTTCCGTTCAGGGATTCGACTTGCAGTTGTTCAGGAGCACCATCAACCTTGATATTACCATTTTTCGTATTAGCGTTGATGCTCCCCTGTGCGTTCACCAATGAGATATCTCCTACCAGAGTAGACAGAGATACATCTCCGGAAATTCCTTTTGCCTTCAAATTTCCGCCATGCGTATCGACACTTGCTGTACCGAAAATCCGGTACAATTCTGCGCCCCCGTTCAAGGTTTTGGCAGATACGTCGCCAATGACATTCCACAGCTTCAAATTACCGTTACCTGTCTGCAGCTTTACCTGCTTCAATGCTTGTACATCAGTTAATGTGATATCTCCACTTGTAGTTGATATGTCCATATCCAAAAAACGATTGCTAGGTAAAATAACCGTAAGATTTACACGCGGATGACGTTTTCCCGATTCTCCGTAAGTGTAGTCCTTAAGAGATAATGTTAGCGACTTGCCCTCAGAAACTGCTATCGTTGTATCCTCGGCAACCTGAGCGGCTTCCTCCTCAGCAATTTGATCCACCCAGACATTCGCCCTCACAATCACATCTTCGACCTCGGCACGCTTTACATCAATACTCCCATTCACGCTGTTAATGATAACTTGATCAGTATCTAGCTCAATCGGAATACGCAAAGGAGTCATGTCTATATTGTATCCTTCTTCATTGCTGAATTCAGAGCCAGCAGCAGTAAAATCGAGACTAACTCGATTCCACAAGTGTAAATAATGATCCTGCTCCGCAACAACAAATACGGATGCACCAATGAAGATAGAAAGCAGCAATCCCTTTAAATCAACGCGAAGCCGCTGCTTACGCTGCCTTTTTTTCCTTTTCCATAACTGCACTACAATATACTCAAGCCCACCTAGCATAAGAATCAAAGGCCACCATTCTAACAGCAACAGCATATCGTCCCGCCCTGATATTAAGTCAGACAAGAGTAAAATACCAACAAACATTAACAAGACTGATGCCGTAAATCTTCCTGTCCGCACAAAGCGACGACGCCCTTCCCTCCAAGCAAAAATAATTCCTGTCAAAATAAGAGCGGCTCCTACTACATATCCTGCTGACCAGTGAATGATACCCTCGAGCCACGGAGGCTTCTCCCTTAGTAAAAAGATGAGTGCTCCCCCTAAAACAAGAAACAATCCGGGGACAATCACTTTCCATTTTCCTGATTCTATATTTTTTGAATCTGTATTAGATAACTCATGATCCTTCGATGCTTGCTGCGGCTTGATTTTGGCATTAACCGCATCGGTTGATTGGAGAACATCATACAAACTGTAAAAATAACCTGCCGGGATCATCAGTCCAAGTATAATAAGAAACGGAACATTAATACCGGATCGAACCGATGAAAAATAAATCAAAGCAGATGCATCTATTAGAAGAAAATAGATAAAAATGACGCCTTTTATGAACTGCTTCAAATATAAATGGCCTAAACCAGGAAAAATGGCGGATAAGAGGCAAGCGATAAATTTATGTTTACGCCCTCTTCTTTTGGATTTGATTACCTTTCCAGCAGTAGAGATCTGACGCTCTGGACCAGTCTGCGGCCCGACGGATGGTGTCATAGTGTGCGCCAACTCCCTCCGGTAACAAACTAAATTAATTATTATCTAATAATAATATCCTAATTTATTACTTTGAACAAAGCAAAAAAGACGCCATTGACGTCGGAAATAGCCCGTCAAGTGCGTCTTAAGCACTATATTATGTATTAGCCCTATAAAATCACCAAATATGATCGTTAAGCTACAAACATTAACGATTTAAACGAAATAACGTTAGCTGGGTCCCCGCTACATAAGAAACAACCTCACAGGGGACAAAACCATGCCGTTTGTATAAAGCTACAGCCGGGGTATTAGATATCCCAGCTGTAACCACAAACTTTGTAATATGGGCATGGCTATCCAGAACATATTGAACCAAAGCTGTGCCAATACCCTGACGCAGATAATCAGAATGTACCATTAACCGCGTGATTTCAAGCTCTCCATTTACTGGCTCCGTGATCGTAGCGATTGCACCTATTAGTCCTCCATCATCAGAGAGTTGCCCATAAAACAATTCATCGCTGTTTCTTATTGAATCAAACGTTTCAGGCAAGGGAGGGTATTCCGTTAATCCTACTGCGAGAGCCTCAAGCCTATATGCTGTATGCTGCAAACTCCATATCTGCTCTACTACTCCCGTGTCCTCTAGTGATAACGGAATGATCACACTGTCTCCTCCTAGTCCTTCAGAACTTCAACCAGCAGCTTATTAACAAGTCCAGGGTTCGCTTTGCCCTTGCTTTGCTTCATAACCTGTCCAACCAAGAAGCCGATCGCTTTATCCTTGCCCGCTTTATAATCTTGCACAGATGCAGGATTGTTCGCTACAACCTCTTTTACGATCGCAAGAATGGCTCCTTCATCACTAATCTGCACAAGACCTTGCTCTTCAACGACTTGCCCTGGAAGCTTGCCGCTTTGAAGCATTTCTTTAAATACAGTCTTCGCGATCTTGGAGCTGATCGTTCCTTTTTCAATCAGATTGATCATTTCTCCAAGCCCCTGACCTGTAAGCTTCACATCTCCAAGCTCAAAACCGTTGCTGTTCAAATATCCAAGCAAGTCTCCCATGATCCAGTTGGAAACGGACTTTGCATCCTTTGTGTATTCTAAGCTGCTCTCGAAAAGGTCTGCAATTTCTATGGAGGATGTTATAACGCCAGCATCATACTCCGGCAATCCGTATTCGGACGCATATCTAGCCTTACGAGCATCAGGAAGTTCTGGAATCGAAGCTCTAATCCGTTCTTTCCATGCCTCATCAATATGAATCGTTACAAGGTCTGGGTCCGGGAAGTAGCGGTAATCATGAGCTTCTTCCTTGCCGCGCATGGAGAAGGTTTTACCTTGCGCTTCATCCCAACGGCGAGTTTCTTGTACAACTACGCCACCTTCATCCAAAATTTCAGCCTGACGAAATTGTTCATATTCAAGTCCACGTTGAACGCCGCGGTAGGAGTTCATGTTTTTAAGCTCCGCACGAATACCAAACTCCTTCTGTCCCTGCGGACGAAGACTGATATTGGCATCACAACGCATCGAGCCTTCTTCCATTTTCACGTCCGATACATCGCAATATTGCATAATTGCACGAAGCTTCTCCAAATAAGCCTTAGCCTCTTCTGGAGAAGAAATATCCGGCTCTGATACGATTTCTACCAAAGGTGTACCTACACGGTTGAAATCTACTAATGAAGCATATCCTCCATCAACATGGGTCAACTTACCAGCATCCTCCTCCAAATGAAGACGAGTAATGCCGATGCGTTTTGTACGTCCATCAACCTCAATATCAATATAACCATGTTCCCCGATCGGCTGATCGAATTGAGATATTTGATATGCCTTCGGTGAATCAGGGTAGAAATAGTTTTTACGATCAAATTTGCTGACATCGCCAATGGTACAATTAAGCGCCATTGCAGCTTTCATTGCATAATCAACCGCTTGACGATTTAACACAGGCAATACACCGGGATGCCCAAGACATACTGGGCAAGTATGGCTATTCGGTGGAGCGCCAAATTCCGTAGAGCAGCCGCAGAAAATTTTCGTCTTCGTATGCAGCTCCACGTGCACTTCCAGCCCAATCACTGTTTCATATTTGGATGTTGACATATGGATCCTCCTATCTGATTCCGATTACAACGACGGACGTTGTTTATGATGGTCTGTATGAGCTTCAAACGCATGAGCTACGCGAAGGATGCTGCTCTCGTCAAATGGTTTGCCGATAATTTGCAAGCCTACAGGGAGACCATCCGCGAAACCACATGGAACGCTAAGAGCAGGTACACCTGCCAAGCTCACTGGAATCGTCAAAATATCGTTAAGATACATAGTCAGCGGATCACCAACCTGCGAGCCTAATGGGAAAGCAGTAGTCGGTGCCGTCGGACCAATAATGACATCATATTTATCAAAAGTTTGATCGAAATCCTGTTTGATCAATGTACGTACTTTTTGCGCTTTTAAGTAGTAAGCGTCATAATAACCGGAGCTTAGCGCATAAGTTCCAAGCATAATACGACGTTTAACTTCAGGTCCAAAACCTTGGCTGCGTGATTCTAAATAGAGATCAAGTAAATTTCCAGAGTGGTCTGCACGCACACCATAACGCACGCCATCGAATCTCGACAAGTTTGACGAGGCTTCTGAAGAAGCTAGGAGATAATAAGCTGCTACAGCATACTCTGTATGTGGCAAGGATACTTCTTCCCACACAGCTCCCAAACCTTCCAATACACACAGCGCTTCAAGAATTGCAGCCTTAACCTTAGGATCTACGCCATCGAGATATTCTTTAGGGACAGCAATTCTAAGACCGGCAACATCTCCGGTAAGTGCGCTTAAGTAATCCGGAATTTCTACATTTGCAGATGTGGAATCTTTGGCGTCATGACCCGCAATAGCTTGCAGCACATAAGCGGCATCTTCGACGTTTTTCGTAATCGGTCCGATTTGATCCAATGAGGATGCAAATGCAACGAGGCCATAACGAGATACTAATCCGTATGTAGGTTTCAAACCAACAACACCGCAATAAGAAGCAGGTTGACGAATGGAACCGCCTGTATCCGAACCGAGTGTGAAATAAGCTTCGCCCGCAGCGACAGCCGCAGCAGATCCACCGCTGGACCCCCCTGGAACACGAGTTAAATCCCAAGGATTCCGAACAGGATGAAAGCTGGAATTTTCGTTGGAGCCGCCCATTGCGAATTCATCCATATTCAGCTTGCCGATCGTAACTGCTTCAGCTTGCTTTAATCTGGCAACAACTGTAGCATCATAGATTGGATTATAGTTTGACAAGAACTGACTGGCACAAGTTGTGCGAAGCCCTTCAGTCACCATATTATCTTTAACACCAACTGGCAGGCCAAACAATAGGCCGCGAGCTTCTCCACTCACCAGCTTGTCATCCAAGGCAGCAGCTTGAGCCCGTGCGCCTTCTTCATTCAGAGTCAGATAAGCGCCTACGCGCTCATCCCGCTTTCCAATATTGGCGAATGCTTCACCTACCAAATCAGTAACGGACAGTTCCTTATTGCTAAGCTTGTTCTGTATTTCTTGTAATCGCAAATCAAAAAGCGTCACACGCACTTCCTCCTTCCAAAATAAGCGAAACTAAACATCTCTTCCTATTCGAGTACAGCCGGCACTTTAAATTGTCCGTCCTCTTCCTCTGGTGCATTCAGGAACACTTTCTCAGCAGGAAGACTTTCCTTCACTTCATCCTCACGCATCACATTGTGAAGATTAAGCACATGTGTTGTCGGTTTTACATTTTCCGTGTCCAGCTCATTAAGCTTGTCTGCATATTGTAAAATAGCGTTCAACTGATCCGTGAACATCACCCGTTCTTCATCAGTCAAGTTCAAACGGGCCAGCTTGGCTACATGTTCCACATCTTTTACCTGGATGCTCATCACGTTATCCTCCTTCATCTCCCTTGCGGGATTACACTTGTCCATTCTAACATGAATAAAATTATATTGTAGAATCCTGCTCAATTCAATCCATTAACGCGAAACATGAGGAAAGTTGCGGGTGCTATAAACTATGAACCAGCATCTCTTTGTCTTATTAATGATCCTACGTCAAAATTAACGGTAATTCCTATATTTCATACCACTTTTAATGATTCTACGTCAATTTTGACGGTTATTAACTAGCTTTCTGAGATCTCGGATAAATCAGCATCAATTTTGACGTAAATCCCACGGCTTTATCCGTCTCTGGCAAATCCAACATTAAATTTGATGTTGCTTGTTGTTAAAACAAAAATAGGGCGAAAGAGTTGCCTTCACCCAAAAACTTAATAATGTTAAAAAGAGCCGGCATTGCCGACTCTTCTTTATATCCACGCTCGCAAATTCACTTGTTTAATGAATTCTGCCGGAGACAGTGCTTCCTTTGTTGGTTCTTCTTGAGTATTCTCATCTGCGCATTCGCCATTCATAATGAACTGGAACAATTTCTCATTGTGCGTAGCCAAGGCATAATCGATTAAAGCCTCTTGCGTAGCACGTTCTGTTTCCAGCTCAATTAACCGTTCTTCTGATTCTACATCCATTGAAGGAACATAATAATTCCGTCCTGTCTTTGGAGCCCGAACAACATAATCAAAAGCATTGTCCGGATTACGGTCGTATGCAATAACGTAGCCATATTCCCCAACAGGAAGATTCTGCTCAAAAGCATCACCGACGATTACAACTCTCTCTCCTAAATGCAGCATCGTCTACCTCCCTGATCTTTTGCAACTATTTTTATAGTAAGTTATTTTACTATCCTACTAAAAATAAACGAGATTGGTCAAGAGTCTCAGGGATTTATGGCCGCAAAATAAAAAGCGTGAATTCGTCTTATTCGCCACTTGTATCCGGTATGGCTTGCCTCCGCAAGCTCCAAATAGCAATACCTATACAAACGACACACAACAATACGGTCATTATAATAGGATAGTATATTGCCTCTACTGGAGCCCCCAATATTGTAGCAGCAGCCAGCTTCAGCAGCCCGGCCGGACTCCAGGAAAACCAAGAAGGTGCAAGATTGGACAGTATAGTACCATGCGGCTGCATAACTTACAGTGAAGGAAAGAATTAATAAGGTCATTTGACCAGCCCACTTCGCCAAAATAAAGGAAGCAGAGCTTATGGGACGAACTAGAACCAAGGCCGCGGTTCCTCCATAACGCTCTCCAGATACAATCTTCATTCCAGCGATAACAAGTACAAATACTCCAAAGGTGCTGTACTGCCCGAGCACGCTTGCCATTACCTCAGCAGGTCCAGGGATCGGAAAATCTGCAACTAATTCCTCGGGCACACTGCCTGATGCAGCCAAAATATCCGGCAAATAATATGAGGTTACAGGCTGCATAACCACAAGCAGCAAAAAAACGACCGGAATCCAGAGCAGTTGGTAGCTTCGAGCCATACCTAACAACTCCTTGCGATACATCAACCATGCTTGTCTCATGCTGTAACCACCTTCATGAACATATCTTCCAAAGAGGTTGTACCCGCCTGAAAGTTCAGTAAAGGAATATCCCGCGAAGAGACCTCATTCAAAATGTTCCGCCTTGCTTCTGTAATATTATTGACAGTTAACAAGGCCGTGTTTCCTTGAATTTGTACATTTTGGATAAACGGGCGACTCTTTAGCGACTGCAGCCACTCGTTTGTTGTTTTATTCCATTCCACCTGAACGGTAAGTAGTGGAAGTCGATATTTGTCGACAAGCTCCTGGAGCTCGCCGTTTTCTACAATTTCTCCGTCCCTCATCATCATAATCCGATCACAGACTTCTTCGGCATCAGGCAGCACATGAGTCGAAAATAAGATCGTCGCCTCCGTGCGAAGCGACTGCAACAAATTCATAACCTCGCGTCTGCCGATTGGATCAAGTGCCGCTACCGGCTCATCAAGAAGCAGCAGCGATGGCCGATGAACCAAAGCCTGCGCCAAGCCAAGCCGCTGCTTCATCCCTCCGGAGTACCCCGCGATCCGTCGCTTTGCCGCTTCTCCCAAGCCAACCCGTTCCAAGACGGACAGCGTCCGTGCCCGAGCCTCTTTTCGACTCATTCCACTTAATCCAGCTGCATACATCACGAATTCCTGGCCAGTCATCCAATTATAAAACGCAGGATGCTGCGGCAAATATCCGATCAGCGAACGATATTCTCCACTTGAATGGGGCTGTCCTTGAACCGAAATTTGTCCTGAGGAAGGCTCAATCAGTCCCGCAATCATACGCATCGTTGTCGTCTTGCCGGCTCCATTTGGCCCAAGCAGCGCCGTACAGCACCCCTGCTTCAGCTCAAAGGAGATTTCTTTGACCGGAGTTCGCGTGCCAAATTTCTTACTCAATTGATCAACGCGTAGAAATGTCATTTAAGCTTCTTTCCTTCCAATAAGAAAATATACGATGCTCCCAGCTATAGTTCCGAAAATAATAATCAGCGCCCAAATCCATTTGGATCCCCTCACCGACTCAGCCCGAACCAGCGAAATCAGGGCCGTAATCACAAGTAGGAGTTGCAATACGATAACGGGCGCAATCAGCCCCCAATTCAGATTCAAATCCATATTTCATTCCCCTATTCCCGTTTTTTTCTATAATCCGCCCATACGACGACAAGCAAATAAACAATTAACGAACTTGGACAATTCAACACGCCCCATAAACCCCAGAGCCAGGCCCTTCTTCCTCTTTTGCGGGCGTCAATAAACATCCATGTGCTCTGGATGAGAAGCAGCAGTGCAATAAGTACAAGCGCCCACCAGGGCGGAAGCGGGCCTGATTGAACGACTAGCGGCATCATCATTCTGCCCTCCCCTTTCGGGATGAACTTACGGATACCGCCACAACTATCGCAGCAATGACGCCAAGCCCTTGTATCCAAGCGTAAAACTCCGGAATGGTCAATAAGAACAGGAGCCCGCCGCTAATCATCAGCAGGGCAACCAGACAGAACAACACAACTTCCCATTTCCTAATCCAAGCAGTCATCCTCCAACGTTCTCTTACGATCATCTCCCAAGATTGCACGGAAGGCCCGGTCTTCTCAGGTACGGCCCGATCAAGGGTCTGCAGACCCTTCAATAACTCACCAATAAGCTTGTCTTCCGATTCCCGGTCTTGTCCGTTTTGATTCATGTAGATTCAGCTCCTTTTCGCAATTCACGTATTCCATAAGCCACTCGGGATTTTATCGTGCCTGCAGGAATATTCAGCATACTTCCGATTTCATCGTAGCTATAGCCGTAGTAATGCTTCAGCAGGATCGCTATCCGATGTTCAGGAGACAGCCTGAACATCAGCTCAAGAAAATCACTCCACTCCTCGTGATTCGCTTCAAAGTGCCACTTCAGCCGATTAAGGCCTCCGTCCTGCACCAGCCACTGTCTTTCTCTCTTCCGGCGACGGGTTAAATCAATGAATAGCCGAGTCGCAATCGTCATTAGCCAGGAGGAAAAAGCAGAGGTTCCATCATATCTATGTATATTTTCCATACATTTCATCATCGTGTCCTGAGTCAAATCCTCAGCTGCTTTGGGGTCCATGGTTACCTTCACCAAGTATTTATACACATAAGAATAATGATGCTGTATTAGTAGAGCGAGAGCGTTGGCATCGCCTTGTTTAGCCTGTTTAATTCGTTCCTTCTCTTGCTGCATTGAGTCACCCCTTTTTATCCATAGCGTCTATAATACGCTCAAGAAGGCTAAATCGTTCAACGAACAACGGATGTTCTAAAAAAATAAATTAAAAAGAGCTGAAAAGAGGATGCAAAATCACCCATTCAGCTCTGCTTAGACAATTATTTATGTAGTTCATTACGTATTTGCATCAGCTTATAGTGCCATGGCTGACCAATGGCCCCTGAAGTTGTAAGCACAATTTGACGCCACACAGGGGAAATGTCAGCTGATGGAGCCCCTGAAATTGTCATACATCTTCTATTCTTCCCAGAATGATCTCCAGAGCCTTCATCCGTAACATAAGGTACGCCGCGCTCCATAGTACCCTCTCCTTTCCAGCTTTACTGACTCACCTGCCTTCATGCAAATGTCCCGTAAACCTAAAAAGGCAAAAAAAGAACGCAAACCGGGACTGTTCCACAGCTTGCGTGCTTCGCAAAGTTAATAAATCAATGACATAATACTAACAAAGGAATGTAGTTTTGTCCAGTATTTTTGCACTTTTTGTGCAATAATTTGTTGAAAAAGATCGTCTCATCTTACATACGGATTGTTGGAATGTTCATAACCAATCGTTGTTTTAGGTCCATGACCTGGATATACGGTAACTTCATCCTTAAAGCGATACAGCTTGCCCCGGATCGAATTATATAAATCCGCCTCACGACCTCCTGGCAGATCTGTTCTTCCGACACCCATTCGAAACAATACATCGCCTGAGAATAAATCGTCACCACACTTAAAGCTAACGCTCCCAGGAGAATGTCCTGGCGTATGGTATACCGTAAATTCATGACCAATCAATTTCAGCTTTTGTCCTTCAGCAAGCTCATATTCCGCAGGATCGGTAGCTACCGGCTCAGTTACACCAGGCCACATCAAGGAACCGTTCAATTTAGGTGTAGTCAGCCAATCGCTCTCCAGTGGATGAACATATACAGGACATTTTTTTAATTTACGAACCTCATCCAGTCCTCCGATATGATCAAAATGAGCATGAGTCAGCAAAATCGCCTCTATTTCCAATCCTTCGATTCTGCGCAGCAATGCACGAGGATTACTCCCGGGATCGATAATAACAGCTCGACCATCCTCTTCACCTTGCAGCAAGTAAGCATTTGTCTGGAGTTGACCCAATGTAAATGTTTCTATCTTCAGCATGTTCCTATAGTCCGGAGATCTTGTCACGCAGCTCAGATACCACAGATCCGTTTACTCCGGCTCCTTCCTCGTATTTTTTGGCCATCTCTTGTCTAACGACAGCAATTTTCTCATTATAATCAGGGGCTTCACGGTCAGGATTCTCCTGCTTGAACTGAATCATCAATTGCTGTACATGAGCAGGACGCGGTCCCCAATATCCCAGAACATGTCCGCCTGTGTCTGCAAATATAACAATCGGAACAGCCCGTCCTCCCATTGTCAGAAAATGATCCATTACATCCTGATGATCTTCTAATATAAGCACTTCTGTCGTAAATCCCGAGGTCTCAAGAGCCCGAAATACAACTGGAACGCTGCGAACGACGTCGCCACACCACTCTGCTGCAAGAATCAGAACTCTTATATCATCGCGAAAATTCAAGCTTTCAAAAAATTCCCGATCCTCTTCATTTTTCCAGACGAATCCTTCGTACCAGGCTTCAAATGCCTCTTTATTCTGCCTCATTCCATCCATAAATTGACGAGGTGAAATCCCCTTGCCGTACTTATCCGCCACATTCAGGCTCATTTATGCATCACCTTTCTTTTTAGAAGATCCAAACCATTTAATAAGAACATATATGATCAGCAAGGCAAGAGCAACCAGTAAAATAGGCATAATGTATGGACCTGCTTTTTCATCAATATGTTTCCATTGCTCTCCCAGTAACATTCCCAGGTATACGAATAACATAGACCAAGGAATGACAGCTAATGTAGTAAGGAAAATAAATTTGTTAATCGGCATTTTCGCCATCCCGGCAGGTATCGAGATCGCATGTCTGGCTACAGGTATAAACCGCGCAGTAAAGATAACCCCCGAGCCATATTTTAAAAACCAGGTTTCTGACACATCGATATGCTTCTTTTTAATAAAAATGTACTTGCCGTACTTCTCCAGAATAGGTCTCCCGCCATATCGTCCAATCCAGTAAATGAACAGTTGAGCGATAACACCTCCGACCACACCGAAGAAAACAGCGCCTATAAAGTTGATTGTTCCGGAATGAACCAAATAACCTCCGTAAGCAAGCACGATCTCGCTTGGAATGACTTCAATCATTAATCCTAACATAATGCCGAAATAACCCAATTGCTGAATCCATTCAAACAGTGTGGCAACTACATTTGAAATCCAATCCACGTTAAACCCTCTTTCCTATGTATCATTTCCAACAATCTATTCTATCATAGCGCAGGACATGCATACTAATTTGTCCCATGGGCTAACTCCTCCCCCACTTATCATAAAAGGCTCTTAGCCTCCGGTGTCCCTATATAAAGAAGGTGCATATGTTGATTGAAAAGGAGGCTTCTTCATGATCAACACTACGGGAAAACACAATAGCTCACTTCCTACGCCCCGCAAAATCCGTCGGGTATGCAATAAAGAGTTATATCGGGCAATCAAACGACTGGGTGTATACATTCCTGATCAACGCGTCAAAGAGGGCGAAAACTTATATTACAAAAAAGTGATCGGGAATCTGCTATGGATCGCTGAAAACGGCAGCAATCGAAAATTGCTTGCAGACTGGTGGGATGAAGCGGTCAGCCCCGAATTAGCCGATCTATGGGAAGTAGATCGTGAAGCGTTGTCACACGCGTTTCGTTCTGCCTTTGGCGGATAAAAGCGATTATGGGCTGATGCATAATGAAGTGCGATCAGCCCAAGCTCTCTGCCTCTGATCTCTGCTTCCTTGGTCATCGTAAAACCCCGATCATTACGTAGCATAGGTGAGCGCTTGATCTCTTCCGAGAGCCTGCTATAATCCTCATACATTTGATATCCGGCAAGCGCTGCCGCCCTGGCTTCTTCATAGTGCTGCTGACTCCTTAGACGCAAAGAAAGTAAATATATTTGATGAAGCACATCCGTCTGAAGACTGCGATTGTATGGATTCAGTATTGTCGCTTGACGAAGTGCTGTTACCGCATCCATACTTCCCTGGTGCGCCAGAGATGTGCCTAATGCAAGCCAGAGCTTATCGTTGCCTCTATCATAAACAATTCCCTGATTTAGTAGAGCTATCGCCTTGTCAGGTGGTGACAGGGCGGCCAGAGCCATTCGTGAATCTGTGCGTGATGGATCAAGGGTTAATGAATCTTTGAGGAGTTGCTTTTTTGCTACAGGATCAATATCCGGCCTGGAGTAGGACGCATGATATAATCTCAGACCTTCAGCCATTCGTAAACTGAGCAAGCTTCCAGCAATAAACGTTGCAGCAATTAATCCGTAAATAGCACCTTTATGTATTACCCCTCCCTGCTTCAATTGTTTTCGGATTATTCCAGCTGGCTCAACAAGATGCTCTGATAGTCCAAGCCCTGCCAGAGTGATGACAAATAGCCAGAACAAACCGTAGCTCATATCAAAATCAACTGCACTATGCAAGAGAAGCACTATAAGCGGGGCCAGCATTCTGCTTTTTCTTCTATACAGCATAGTTACTATAGAACCCAACCAACAAAGAGCAATACCAAGGCCTGTAATTCCAAGGTCTAGTGCAATATCTATGTATCCGCTGTGCATCTCACTACCAACGTATGGACCTTGCTGGATGCTAAGATACGCTGTTTTCCAAGTGTCACCGCCCTGCCCCACCCATGGAGATGCTTGAAATAATTTCAGTGCATCCCTATACATAGCAAGGCGGGCAGATAATGTATCGATTTGCAGCAAGCGTGCGTGCTGGGCAATCCAGTACAGAGCACCGCCCGCACCAAGCAGGGCGGCGCTGCGATAAAAGCGCGCCGCTTGCGCTGAAGCGGCGCGGCGGGCTGCAAGCCCGGACAACGCCAGTGCGGCCGCCATGGTGGCGGCCAGCACGAGCAGTCCGGGCAGCAGCGGTGGCGCCAGCTGCGCAGCAGCGAGCTGGCGCGAGAGCAGCGCTCCTGCTGCGGCGTACACGCCGGTCTGCAGCAGGTAGCGCAGTCGCTGCCGGGCGGGCAGCAGCATATAGCCCGCCGCCCACCCAGCAGCGACTGCCATATATGCTCCTCGCGACTCCGAGAGGAGCATACAGAGCATAAAAACAAGCGTCAGCGCACCTGTTGAGAATCGCTGCCAACGCGAGGAGCTTGTATAAGCAGTGCCACAGTATCCGGCAAGGCTCATAAGACGTTCAACTAATGCCGCTCCCATTATGGCTCCAAAAGCGTTTGGATATTGCAGCAAACCACCGAGACGGGCACCACTTGCCGCAATTTCGGGATTTGCACTTCTTAATATAGCATAGGGCACTGGTACAATTCCGTACACTGCCCCCAATGCTGTAAGTGCAAGCAACCCCGTAGTAATGCCCCATCCTCTTTCTATCCTATTTCGTGTGCCACGACTTCCAACAGCCAAATACAGCAACAACCCAATTGAAGCGTAAAACAACCAGCAAATTGCACTTAGCTTAGTAGCATGAACCGCCAAGGCATTATTGCTTAATAAATGAACCGTATACATAACCGCGAAGAGGAATGGACCCCATGAAATAATCAACATACTTCTGGATACTGACAGCTCTCTCAAATTCATTTTATTGCGTAAAATGCCACCATTGTCCTTCACCCTCAACCCCATCATCTTCATTAGGGTCGCTCCGGCCGCAGCAGCTAATGATAAGGATATGAGCCACAGAGATGGTAACGTATCTAGGAAAAACATCCCGCTGGTACAGCAGACAAAGATAGCAATAACTATCCATAATATTGCGAACCTGCCCATTCATATCCCCCCTGCAACCAAGCTCATCTCAAAACCTCTACCCCACAAAAATGTGCAACAAAATAAGGCCAACACTCCTTATAATAGTGTTGACCTCTCAATATTACTTTAACCCACTGCTTATGACTTCAACTTTTCATGATTCGGCAGCAAATCCTCACAAGCTCTCTCTAAATAGGGCGACACATGGAGAAAATCTCGAAATGCAGCGTACTCTTCCCAAAGGCGGGCCAGATCAGCGCCTTGCGATTTGACTGCCCGGATTAATATATTTTTTGGAGTATGCTCCATATCAATAAATTCAAGCAGCTGCGTCTTATATCCCATCATATCAAGCAGCTTGGCGCGAATGCCATCCGTTGCAAGGGCAGAAAAGCGTTCTTTGAGTATACCGTGAGATAACAACGGCTCCATAACATCACTTTGTACTTGAGCAAACAATTCATGCTGACAGCAGGGTACTGACAAAATGACAGACGCATTCCAGCGAACGGCTTTTTCGAGAGCTGCATCCGTCGCAGTATCACAAGCATGCAGAGTGACAACCATATCGACCGCATTTAATTCGTCATAGTCTGCAATGTCGCCGACAAGGAATCGCAAGTTGTGATATTCCAGTTTTTTCGCCAGCATTCCGCAATGTTCGATGACATCCGCCTTTAGATCCAAACCGACAACATTCAACTCTCTTTGCATTTCTATCGACAAATAGTGATACAAGGCGAAAGTCAGATACGATTTTCCACAGCCAAAATCCACAATAGTCAGCGGGCGACCCTCCGGTAGAGAGGGAAGCACATCTTGCACCATCTCCAAAAAGCGATTGATCTGCCGGAACTTATCATATTTCTTGGATAATACCTTGCCGTCCTGATTCATAATACCGAGCTCAACAAGAAAAGGTACGGGAGTTCCTTCATCCAGAATGTATTGCTTGCGCCGATTGTGTGACAACGAGCCGATTGCTTTTTTAGTAGGAGCCTTTTTTAAAATCGTTACCTTAAATTTCTTGCTGATCAACACCTGATAGTCGGTTTCAGCAGTACAGATCAGTCCTTGGCGAAACGTCTCCTCAAACAGCTTCAGCAAATGTTCTCCTGCAGATAATTGCGGAATATTCTCATGGGTGACCTTATTGCTGTAGTGATAGGCGAACTGGTAATACAGATCTCCCTTAAGCTCAACAGGCTTGACCTGAATCTTACTGTAATCAGTCTCACCTGATTTGCGAAGTTGACTTAATGTTACGGTAATCAGCTTGTGTTCCTCCACTAACTGATGGACAAGTTTTTGCAGTGCTTCCATTCAACAAGACAGCTCACTTTCATTCCTAATATAGCTATGCATAATCTCTATGCACTTCATCCAGACCTTCTTTGACCTCTTCGACAGGAAGTCCGCCGCGTTCAAGTTCATGAGGATTAAGCGAGAGCAATCGCTCGTAAAAAGCGATCCCTTCCTCCTTTGTAGCCTCTCCGTTCTTCAACAGACGGAACAGAGCATTCTCAGCCAAATCAAATCGTCCTGCAGCTTCTTCATATCGAAGCAATAACTGCTCCGTCTCACTGTACAAACGATACCCTTTCAGTAAACAGAGGAGCTCCTTGATCTCACCATCCAGATTCCATAGCGTTGTATCTCCTCCATTTAAACCTGCCACTAAATAGAGATGCAATGCCTTCATATGTCGCACTGTTCCTTCATCAGACTGCCCTGAAAGCAGGTAAACGTCTCCCTCTTCCTTCAACAGCCGTGCCAAGCTTTGCAGCTTGTCCGCCTCTATAAGCTCTCCATTGCGGAATAAATCAACAATATCCTTCGCAGAGAGCGAACCAAGGAGGGCAGAATTAAACCGGAATTGTCTCTGGAATAGCTCATCTAGCGTCCATAGAGCCTCCACCGTTTTTCGCTGCTGCTTCAAGTCAAATACTTTGCCGATGACCTCTGCCATTTCCTCAATCATACGAACCAAATAATCTCTACGCAGCATGTTTCTTAGTCTCCTAACTTATTTCTAAGTACGTGACATAAAATCGTTAATGGCTTTAACAAGCTCTTCCGGAGCTTCATACATACTCATATGACCTGCACCTTCAATTACGACCTGGGTAATATGGTCTCCTTCTGCCGTAAACGTCCGTTCCTTAGGTACAACTCCATCGTTCTCTCCAGCTACAAGTAGAACCGGAAAAGATGTCGAAGACAGAATCCCTCTGCGATCAACTCGATCTCTCATCGCCAAAGCCGCACCGGACGCACCATGTGGGGGTGTACCGTAACCTATTTCAATAGCACGATTTACGTACTTCTCCTTAGTATTGCGCATTCCTTCAGCAAAAAGTCCTGGAACAAGTCCATCAACGAATGGAGTAATCCCTGAAGCAGCGATATTAGCTACGGCCTGTACCCTCTTCTCTTTTGCCTCATCACTATCGGGATAAGCAGTCGAGTGCACAAGCCCAAAACCACTCAAGCGATCCGGGTATCGTTCCGCCATTGAGAGGGCTACATAACCCCCCATGGAGTGACCAAGCACCGAATATTTTGCAACTCCAAGACTCTCTAGCAATTGAGCCACATCATCAGCCATCTGATCGATAGTGTAAGCTCCAATAGGCGCATCAGTGGACCCATGTCCTCTAAGATCAGGAATAATGACTCGATATGATTGGGTTAGCAAAGGCTGTACGATCTCCCAATACGCTGAGCTACCACAAAAACCATGCAGCAATACAACTGTATTGCCCTGTCCACGATCCTCATAAGCCATCGTAATTCCGTTTACCGTTACTGTATCCATCGCTATTCCCTCTTTCTTTCATGTATTGAACGTTCTATTAATATATACCCAACCGTCATCCTACCATGTTCTCTACTAAATCATCGCTCTTAAATCCATCAGTAATACTACACGCAATTTCTTCTGCCATCTTCATGACCTGATACAAGGAGGTCATTTGCAGCGTCCAATAAGGCTTTGGCCCATTTACGTTAACAACAGCGGCTACGCTATAGTGCCCCACCGCAGGGAGACTTCCCCCCACTGATTGAGCTGGAATGAGCGGTTGTCCCGATACGAGATACAAACCTACAGACCCGGATGATCCCAAACAAGCATCGATCGCTATAATAATATGGCCTTGCGGGATTTCGGATGTTCTCTTCTCCAAATTATCTGCATCGCAAGGGTATTGCAGTGTACCCACAACATTAGACAAACCGTATTCTACTAGCCGGGAGCCTACAAGAGGACCGAGTGCATCGCCTGTGGAACGGTCCGTACCGATACATAAAAAAGTGAAGCGCTCCCCTCTATGCCTCCCGCGAACCTCACGAAAAAAATCTGCAAGCTCGCTGCCGGTCCTTTTTTTGCGATCAAAACCCGAAGCCGGCAATACGCTAATGTCTTCCACTCCTTCAGTCCTCCTTTCGATTTCGAATTATTATGATTGTACCGTACTAAGAAACCAACCGCAAAACATAGTGTAGAGTAGTACTGCATGATACAATAAGCTAAGAGTTACACAAGTGAAAGGATGAGGACTGAAAATGGATCTATCGCAAAAGAGTCAGGACAACGTAGAATATATGATCGAAGCGATCAAAACAAAGCTTAGAATGGCCACCGGAGCCGCCATGAACGCCTCAGCTTTTCATATCGACCGTTACGACGACATACTGGATGTCTATGAGGTTGTTATGGGCAAGGAGAGGCTTAGCATTTCCGAAGTTGAAGCCATCGCGAAGGAGCTCGGCCAATTACGCAGCTAGTTTCTAAAAGCATGAGGCTGTCCCAAAAGTTATCTAAGATAACTTTGAGGGACGCTTCTTGTTTAGCAGTG
>NZ_FNBG01000053.1 GCF_900102215.1 Fontibacillus panacisegetis | reverse complement strand
GATTGCTCCGTCTTTCATTATTCCACCATGCGATGAAATAAATTATCCGGTATTAGCTAACGTTTCCGCTAGTTATCCCGGTCTTACAGGCAGGTTGCCTACGTGTTACTCACCCGTCCGCCGCTAACTATCAGGAGAGCAAGCTCTCCATCAAGTCCGCTCGACTTGCATGTATTAGGCACGCCGCCAGCGTTCGTCCTGAGCCAGGATCAAACTCTCCATTAAAGTGTTTGACTTGCTCATTTAGAAAAACTGACGAGAATTATTCATTCTCATTTTAATACTCACTCGTTGTTCAGTTTTCAAAGATCAACTTCGTTTTTCACCACCGCTTTTTGTTCAGCAGCGACCTTTATAATATATCATGTTAGATCTTCAAAAGTCAATCACTTTTTTTCGATTTATTTTTTCAATACCGTTAAAAGGTTGTCTTATTGAAGAAGCGATTAATAATGTACCATATATTATAAAGTATAGTCAACAGTCAAATCATGGTTAATTTCAAGCCTAATAAAAGCACTACCCCAGGAAGCCCAAGTACTAGTACCGTCCCAATTGTAGCTGGATTCAATGGAATATAAACTTCGGTCAATAAACCAGAGAAGTTTACAACATAAATACCTAATGCAGCGAGCACAATATGTAGCCCTAATCGAGTAAGCCAGGCGAAGCCAAGTCTTTTAGTAATCCATATATATAACAGCATAAATAGGGAAACAATAAGGATGACCGCAAATATTGTCTTCACACCCTTTACTCTCCTTTCTTAATCAGATGAACTAAAATATGATCCGTGTTTAAAAACATCCCATTCTACATTCGCCTGCTTAGCCTCTTTTAATTGGATTTGATATTTTCGCTCAGCCGCTTCTAGTGTATAGATCGCTACATCGACTTCATCTTTCCCAACAGCGTTTTGAAAAGCCCAGCAGGCTTGTTCCCATTCCCGTCTGGCTCTAGTAACCTCCTGATATAAAAACTCCTTGGACTCCTGATCCTGTATCTGTCTCAGTCCACTCGACCATTTTTGTGAATGCTTATATCCCCATCGCATCAATAATGTTCGCCCCTTTCTCCATCTCTTTTCATGTTTATCGAGATTAGGACAAACTTAGAACCAATATCCTGCAGAGCACGCGTATGACGCAAAAAGACCCTGATCCCCAAATCATTTCATTGGAATCAAGGTCCATATAATTATATCAAAATCAATTAAGTTCACGCCGTCCTTCAAGCGCTTTGGACAAAGTCACTTCATCAGCATACTCAAGGTCCCCGCCTACAGGCAGGCCGTGCGCAATCCGGGTCACCCGAATATCGAATGGTTTCACAAGCCGAGAGATATACATTGCTGTAGCCTCGCCCTCAATGTTAGGGTTAGTCGCCATTATCAATTCCTTGACTCGTTCATCACTAAGACGATTCAAAAGCTCCTTAAGACGAATATCGTCAGGACCAAGCCCCTCCATAGGAGAGATCGCACCCTGTAGAACATGATAATAACCATCGAATTCCTTCGTACGTTCCATTGCCACAAGATCTTTGGACTCCTGGACAACGCAAATGACAGAAGGGTCACGCGTCTTGTCCTGACAAATCCGACATGGGTCCGTATCTGTAATGTTGCAGCAGATGGAACAGTAGTGAAGATTGCGTTTAACATTGACCAGAGCTTTGGCAAAATCGATCACGTCATCTTCTTTCATTCGCAAGACATGAAACGCCAGTCTCGTCGCTGTCTTTGGACCAATCCCCGGCAAGTGGGTAAACGCATCAATCAGCTTGGCAATCGGTTCAGGATAATACAATGAGAGTAATCTCCTTCAATCTAAATTAAAACAGACCTGGAATTTTCATTCCGCCTGTAAATTTACCCATATCTTGATTAGCGAGCTCTTCTGCCTTGTTAAGCGCATCATTAACAGCAGTAATAACAAGATCTTGCAGCATTTCTACATCATCTGGATCTACTGCTTCTGGCTTAATATTCAAAGACAACACTTTTTTGTGTCCATTTACTTGAACAGTAACAACGCCGCCGCCTGCGCTACCTTCAATAGTCTTGCTCCCAAGCTCCTCTTGCGCTTTCATCATTTGCTCCTGCATTTTTTTTACCTGCTTCATCATTTGGTTCATATTGTTCACTAGGCCCACATCTCCTTAAATAGTTTCAATATCATTATAATAGTGAGTGTTCAAAAAGTCAGGCTTACAGCTCAGAGCATCACTCTTTGATCACAACAAGATCCTCGCCAAACATTTGTAACGCTTCATCAACCCAAGGTTCCTTACCCTCAGATTCATCTCCAGGAGCTGGCACAAGTTCAAAAGGTTCCTTTGAAGGCTCCACCGCCCCTTGAATTGCCTCATTCCAGTCCTTAAGCATCATAGTAACCAGTCTACACGAGTGGCCAATCTGGCGCTCAATCACATGTTCAATCAATTGTTTGTTCGCTGGTTTTTCAGTCGTTTCTCGATGTATGTCATTCTTAAAAGCAACGAGTACAGAGTCATCCAGCATCGATACCGGCTCTCCATTCATAAACCAAGCATGTACAGTAACCTTCTCATCCTTAACTGCCTGAAGGATCTGATTCCATTTACCCTGAACCATCATAAATTCCGGATTGCTTCGTTCGGCAACAAATCGATCAATTCCTGAAGGAATTTTTGCAGTTGACGATACCCGCGGAGCGGCATGTCTTGAAGACGAACGGCTGGCCGAAGTTGAAGATCTGTCACCAGAACCGTGCGCCCCATCTCCTTGAAGCCCTCCAGCAAGAGCCCGTTCAAGTTTGTTCTCAAGCTCTGCTAGCTGTCTTTTAAGACGTTCCACTTCCGACGCATCCGCAGAAGGCGCAGCTCCATGACTTGCACTAACAGCGGATTGAATCTCTTCTTTCGGAATATTAAATAACTTAAGCAAAGCAACCTCAAACAGCATCTGTGGCTGAGCAGCATATTTCATCTCAGTCTGATAATGGTTAAGTGCATCGATAATCTGGAACAGCTGGGACCGGGAAAAAGCACTTGCCATCTCCCTGAATTCCTCAACATCCAGCACACGTTCTGTCAATCGATCGGCCTGCGGCACCATTTTAATGAGTAACAAATCACGGAAATAATAGAGCAGGTTCTCCATGCACTTGTCAGCACTTTTGCCCTCTTGCATAAGAACCTCAATCGTTTGAAGCATACCGCCTACATCATTATCAAGAATCGTGTGGGCAAGCTGTGCAAACCGTCTGGAAGGAATGCCTCCTGTCATGTCCAGCACCTGCTGGTAAGACACACGACCATCTGTAAAAGAAGCTATCTGATCCAGCACGCTCACTGCATCACGCATACCGCCATCTGATAATTTAGCAATATACGAAATCGCTTCATCATCGGCATCAATGCCTTCCTGCTCACAAATGGTTTTGAGACGAGAAGCTTGCTCCTCTAAAGATACTCTCCGAAAATCAAAACGCTGACAACGGGAAATAACGGTTGCCGGCAATCGGTGTGGCTCCGTTGTAGCCAAAATAAACATCACATGCGGTGGCGGTTCTTCCAGCGTCTTCAGCAATGCGTTGAACGCTTCCGTCGTTAGCATATGAACTTCATCAATAATATAAACTTTCTGCCGCACTTCCGTAGGGGCATATTTTACCTTCTCACGGAGATCACGAATTTCCTCGACCCCTCGATTGGAAGCGGCGTCAATCTCAAGCACATCCATCACAGCGCCCGCGGTAATCCGAAGGCACGCATCACATTCGTTACATGGCTCTGGCCCAGGGCCTTTCTCGCAGTTTACTGCCTTGGCCAATATTTTTGCAGCTGTGGTCTTCCCGGTACCACGAGGCCCGCTGAAGAGATAAGCATGCGATAACCGCTGCTCACGAATCGCATTCTGTAGTGTTCGAATAATGTGCTGCTGCCCTACCATATCTTGAAACGACTGCGGCCGCCAAGCACGGTACAGCGCAATATGCTCCATTTTGCGGCACCTTCTTTCTATACCTTAAGCGACATTTGCCGCTCCTTCATTATACTATACACATACACTTACGAGCCATATTCCCGCAACATCCCATAAAAAAACATCTCTGCCCAAAAAGACAAAGATGTTTGACTGTAAGTATTAAGCCGTGCACCTGTTATTGATCGTTGCGATCCAAGCGGCACCTTTACAGCGCAACTCGGGACAGGCTCCCCTCCGGCACAAGAGTGAAACTGCTTATGGCTGCTTCCTTCCGGACCTGACCAGGTTCACAGGTACTCATTGCGGAGGACCCGTCCGTCAACGTCTGCCATAAAGACCAAACCTCACATCGACAAGACCTCTAACAGGAATTCAACCTCGCTATAGCGGATTGCGAGTTACAGGGCACCGCTGCCTCCCCATCTAGCACGGTGAAACTAAGTATATCTTATGGCTGTCGAAAATGCAACCAAGGGCAAAAACTGGCTGCTCTTCTAATATGTAATCTACAACTCTCTGTCACTACTTGTAAATGGTATAATTATAATATTTTGATAGAATAGAGTTAATATATTAAAAAAATTGTTTAAAAGGAGACACTATGTCAAAGAGATTAGGAAAGCTCATTCTCGCCGCTTCCATAGTATCCGGTGGGATGCTTGGTATAAGCCAAGCTCCGACTGAAGCAAGTTCTGCGGTGAAGATTATGTTGGACGGTTATCCATTATCTTTTTCCGGGGATCCTGTTATTATGAACGGAACTACTATGGTTCCTTTTCGATCCATCTCTGAAGCAATGGGGATTAACGTAACCTGGAATCAGGCTACAAAGACGATTTTAGCCGTTAAAGGCGACGGAGCAGAGGCGATCCGTGTTCAATTGACTTTAGATAATAAAAAAGCCCTCGTTAACGGCACTGCAACCCCACTAGCAGTAGCTCCGCAAGCTGTACAAGGAAATACACTGATTCCCCTCAGCTTCTTCAGCCAACAATTTGGAGCAACTGTAGGATGGGATCAAACAGCACGAACGGTATCGATCACTTCTCCACAAGAGAAAATGTATACACTCGCCTTCTATGCTACCTCCTCTTTTTCAGAGGTCGAAACAATCCCTCGCTTCAATTCCGTTTCCTTTGGCTGGAGCAGAATTGATGAGAATGGAAAGTTTGCTACGACAGGAAAAGCAGGAGACTTTCAGTTTCCTAAACCAGCAGGTGATATAAATGCTGAGACGTTAGTCTTAGATGCTGCCAAAGCAGGTACTACCCCTTATCTGATGGTACTGTCTGGAGATACCAAAGGTGAACTAACCAAAATTATAGAGAACGCTGAATTTCGTCAGCAAGCGATATTAGATATGATAACAACAGCGAAAGAGAATCATTTTGAAGGTATTTTACTAGATTTTGAGGGTCTTGGTCTAACTACAGATAAAACACTGACAAGATCCGCCTTTACAGCATTTGTTAAGGAATTGGATACTGCAACTAATAAAGAGGACTTAAAACTATCTCTGGCATTGCACCCACTTAACTCCTCATACCAAGGTTACGACTATAAAGCACTTGGGGATATTGCGGATGAACTTATTATTATGGCTTACGATTATGGCACAAAGGGAACGCCTGAGCCTGTAAACAAAATAAATGAAGCCATCCTTCTCGCATTAGAGCAGACGGATAAAGACAACCTCATCCTTGGTATTAATCTATACAGCGAAAATGCTGATTCTGTTTCAACAGTGATCGGGCTTGCAAAGCGTTATGATCTTAAGGGGATCGCACTATGGAGACTTGGTCTAATCAGTAGCGATGAATGGAGCAGTATGCAGCGAAGCGTTGAATTCAGGCAATAGAAAAATAACACATTGCAAAAAAATCCCCCACTCCATAGGAGTAGGGGATTTCGACGTTATTCGAGATGCTGCAATCACAGCATTTCTTCTTAGATGCCGTATTTTTTCTTAAATTTATCCACACGTCCACCTGCATCCAAGAACTTCTGTTTACCAGTGAAGAAAGGATGGCAGTTGGAGCAAATTTCAACGCGTAGATCTTGCTTTACGGAACCTGTTTCAAAAGTGTTGCCACAAGCACAGGTTATCGTAGTCAAGTGATATTTCGGTTGAATGGCTTCATTCATGACTTTCACCTCTTTTTCGCCCTGAGCCTCATGCGTGCACAGAGTTATATTGACACTTTTAAGATTATAACATGCGAAATATTGCGATGCAATCCTCTATTCTCAGGAAAAACTGGGTCAAGCAACAAATCATTTTTAATGGTCAATTAATTGGTGGTAAGCTTCTTAATACGCGCAAGCTCATTAGGCGGAACATGTGTATAAGAACCAATAACTACATCAGGCAACTCTTCCTGGAAAATTTCTATCGCTTGCTTCATACCGAGAATATCGCCCTGTGCTTTTGGTATCAGCTCCATATAACTCTCAGGATCAATGTTAAGATTGCGAAGCTGAATCAATTTAAGCTTGGTCTTTCGAGCAAATTCGATCATGGCTTCAATCTCCTCTTCCCGATCCGTAACACCTGGAAAGATCAAATAGTTAATTGAAGTATAGACCCCTTGATCTGAAGCATACCGAAGTGACTTTTCCACATTTGCGAGTGTGTATCCACGCGGCTTGTAGTAAGCATTATAGTGATCATCCAGCGCACTAATCGTACTCACACGCATCAAATCAAGGCCGGCATCGACGATGCCTCGAATATGATCGCTAAGCCCGGCATTGGTATTAATATTTATATAGCCCATATCCGTATGTCTGCGTACTTCACGAATGGCTTCAATAATTAATTTAGCCTGTGTTGAAGGTTCACCCTCACAACCCTGTCCAAAGCTGATTATGGATTCCGGCGTTCTAAGATGCTCCATCATCACCTGCACAATTTCATCCACTCTCGGACGGAAATTCATCCGTGTCTGCGGAGCTACAAATCCGCTATCATCCGGTTGCTCCGAAATACAGCCAAAACATCCAGCATTACACGAATAGGATACAGGCACTGCACCTTCCCAACGGTTCAAAAATGTGTTAGAAGCCGTTAGACACTCATAACCAAGCGCACAATTTGAAAGATGTTCGTAGAGACGATTATCTGGATAACGGGACTTCAGCGATTTCACTTGATGCTTGAGTTCTAGCGGATCACAATTCAGCGGATTCCACCTCTCAGGATCATCAGACATTCTTGCCGTTACGAAGAACTGTCCATCTTTCCATACTACAGCGGAATAACCGAATAACGGCAGCTTGTAGTCCTTGTCTGACTTCACATAGCCAGGAAGACAGAGCCTTGTGTAGCCTTGCGGCAACAATGCTCCTACTGCCTGCACATTACCCTGTACTGGCATCATTTCACCAGTATCCGGGTCCATACCAACAGGTCGAGTACAAGGAAGACCTACAAGCGTTGCCCCTTCTGGAAGTGGAATTAACTCGTCTTCCATAATTTCAACAATCATATCTGCGCTGCGGGCAAGCCCATAAAGCGTAGGATGATCATAAACTTGCCCTTGTTCATCGGCATATACTAAGTACATTCAATTGTTCCTTTCTATAACCCAATCCATAAATCAGGGCCATTATGACCCTGAACCTGATCCTGAACCAGAAGATGATGAAACTGTACGAGCTCGGCGAACGCTGCTTCCACTAGCTGACGAGGTTTTGGCACTACCGCTATTCGCAGAGTTCCCAGCAGCATCGAACGATGCTAAAAATTCCGCGTTTGTTTTGCTATCCCGAAGCTTCTTCAGGAAACCTTCGACAAAATCATAGGAATCGTTCATATTTTTACGAATAGCCCAAATTGTATCCAACTCTTCCTTATTCAAGAGCACTTCCTCACGGCGTGTACCGGAACGACGAATATCGATGGCTGGAAAAATACGGCGCTCGGCAAGCTTACGATCCAAATGCAATTCCATATTTCCCGTACCTTTAAACTCTTCATATATAATATCATCCATACGAGATCCAGTATCAACCAAAGCCGTTGCAAGAATCGTTAAGCTTCCGCCTTCCTCTACATTCCGGGCTGAGCCAAAGAAACGTTTTGGGCGATGGAATGCGGCTGGATCAATACCACCGCTCAATGTACGTCCAGAAGGCGGAACAACAAGATTATATGCCCGAGCCAGACGAGTGATACTATCAAGCAAAATAACAACATCCTTCTTATGCTCAACAAGTCTTAGCGCACGCTGTAATACGAGTTCCGCTACTTTGATATGGTTCTCAGGCAATTCATCAAACGTTGATGCAATGACTTCACCTTTAACCGAACGCTGCATATCTGTTACTTCTTCCGGGCGTTCATCAATTAACAGTACGAATAACTCGATTTCGGGATTGTTGGTAGAAATACTATTGGCGATCTCTTTAAGCAATAGTGTTTTCCCTGCTTTTGGCGGTGCTACGATCAAACCACGTTGTCCAAGTCCTACTGGGGCAAGTACATCCATAATGCGCGTGGATAAATGGGTCGGAGATGTTTCAAGCACAAGTTTGTTCTGTGGATATAGAGGAGTCAGCGCTGGAAAATGGAGACGTTCTGCGGCAATCGCCGGATTCTCTCCATTGACGGCATTTACCTGAAGAAGCCCAAAGTAACGTTCGTTCTCTTTAGGAGCCCGGCACTTACCAGACACAAGGTCTCCCGTCCTCAGATCAAATTTGCGTATCTGCGAAGCCGAAATATAAATATCTTCCGTACTCGGCAAATAATTGATGGGTCTAAGAAATCCGTAGCCTTCAGGTAAAATCTCCAAGACACCTTCCATAAACATTAGCCCGCTCTGTTCTGCCTGAGCTCTAAGAATTGCAAAAATTAATTCTTTCTTTTTTAACTGACCATAATATTGAATCTGGTGCTGTTTGGCCAGCTTATACAGTTCAGTCAGCTTCATACCTTCCAAGTCAGCAATTTGAAGATCCATATAAAAACCACCTATTCAATTTTTCTTATCACTAATATTAACTTAGAAGAATAGAGAATCTATGAAGACATTTATCTATTATTACCCGATCATAGACAAATTATGCGGACGACAGGACGCTTATTCCGTCTGCCGCCACACATCTGCACCGAGAGAACGTAGATTCGCAACCAAATTATCGTAACCACGATCAATAAATTCTACGCCGGATACTTCTGTAACTCCATCGTCTACCGTTAATCCTGCAATAACCAGTGCTGCTCCTGCACGAAGGTCCGACGCCTTTACTTTTGCCCCGTTTAGTGGCCCACCGTCAATAATAGCAGAACGACCCTCTACGCGAATTTTAGCTCCCATTCGAACGAGCTCCGGTACATGCTTGAATCGGTTGCTGTACACGAAATCGCTCAATACGCTAACGCCTTCAGCTTGAGTGAGCAGACTAGTCATAGGAGATTGAAGGTCCGTTGGAAATCCTGGATATACCAGTGCTTTCACATCAACATGACTATATTTAGACGCGCCGATCACACGAATGGATTCATCAAGTTCTTCTACCTTTACACCCATTTCCAGCAATTTAGCAGTCAATGCTTCTAAATGCTTCGGAATGACCCCATCAATAAGGACATCGCCACGAGTAGCCGCAGCCGCAATCATATAAGTTCCAACCTGTATACGGTCAGGAATTATGGAATGACGACAGCCCTTCAGTTCGGATACGCCTTCGATGCGAATCGTTTCTGTGCCTGCGCCTTTAATACTTGCACCCATAGAATTTAATAGTGTTGCTACATCTATAATTTCAGGCTCTTTGGCCGCATTTTCAATTGTTGTAGAGCCTTTGGCCCGAGTGGCCGCCAGCATAATATTAATCGTTGCCCCTACACTGCTAACATCCAAATAGATTTTTGCACCGCGTAACTCTTTAGCATGTAAATGTATAGCACCATGTTCATTTGTTACGGTAGCACCAAGCGCTTCAAAACCTTTAATATGTTGATCAATAGGTCGAGGTTCAAAATTGCAGCCCCCTGGCAAGCCAATAGTTGCCTCGTTAAAACGTCCAAGCAGGGCACCCATCATATAATAAGATGCACGCAGCTTTTTTACAGGTCCATTCGGCATAGGAATCGATCTTATATCAGAAGGATCAATTTTCATTTGATTTCCTTCCCAAAATACGTGAGCACCCAACTCCTCCAAAATCTCCGAATAAACCGCAACATCACTTAACAGCGGCAAATTATCTAAAACTACTTCGGATTCTGCAAGAATTGCAGCCGGAATCAATGCAATTGCACTATTTTTGGCACCGCTGATCGACACAGTACCACGCAGCGGCCGTCCACCGCTGATCATTAATTTCTCCATAAGCTTAAGGGTCCCCCTACGTATTTTGCAGCGTAAAAAATGATATGATACAGCTATACCTTCCCTATTTTATCAGTGAAAATGGAAAGACACCGTCTAGGCGGTGTACTCTCCATATCACTATATTCAACTGGGTGAATCATAGAGTGTTCTGGTAACTTGTACTAATAGTTAAGCTTTGTTGTTAGAACCAAATTCGCGAATTTTGCCAATTACAGTAGCTTTGATTGCATCGCGACCTGGAACGATATATTTACGTGGATCGTAAGCATCTGGTTTTGCAGCCAGAACTTCACGAACCGCTTTAGTAAATTCAATTTGGTTCTCAGTGTTTACGTTGATTTTGGAAGTACCCAATGAGATCGCTTTTTGGATATCATGAGTAGGAATGCCTGTACCACCATGAAGAACCAATGGGATATTAGTTACATCACGGATTTCTTCCATTTCCTTGAAACCAAGGTTTGGTTCGCCAAGGTATGGTCCATGAACAGAACCGAGCGCTGGAGCCAAAGTATCGATTCCAGTTTCTTTAACGATACGTACACATTCGTCGCGGTCAGCATATTGGATACCGCCGATTACGTCGTCTTCTTGACCACCAACTGTACCTACTTCTGCTTCAACCGATACACCTTTTGCATGTGCATACTCAACAACTTTTTTCGTCATTTCAATGTTCTCATCGATTGGATGATGGGAACCATCGATCATAACGGAAGTAAAGCCAGCATCGATAGCTTCTTTACATTTGTCAAAGCTTGAACCGTGGTCAAGATGAATAGCTACAGGAACTGTAATTTTCATGTCGTGCAAAAGACCTTCAACCATTTTAACAACGGTATAGAAACCGCTCATATGGCGAGCTGCGCCTTCGGAAACACCAAGGATTACTGGGGACTTCTCTTCTTCAGAAGCAGCAAGAATAGCTTGAGTCCACTCAAGGTTGTTGATGTTGAATTGACCTACAGCATATTTTCCTTCAAGTGCTTTGTTCAACATTTCTGTCATAGATACTAATGGCATTGGTTTCAATCCTCCTAAGGATATGAGATTTATCTTGTTTTAGCCGACATTCACACAGATTTATTATACCACAACCTGTCAAAAATACTATCGAAGCTTTCCCCTTCATTTGTGAATATACTACGGAAATAATTGCTATTCATTCAGGCTTCTCCTTATTTCTGTACATCAAAAAAAGAACCCCTTGGCAGGGGTTCTTCCACATAACGATTATTCATCTTCATTCAAATACTTATTCACGGCCATACGCATTTCATCAATGTCGAACGGTTTGGTAAAATGCATTAAAGCGCCAAGTTCTGTCGCTTCCTTAATCATATCCAGCTCACCATAAGCGGTCATCATAATCACTTTGATCTCTGGATTAACTTCCTTGATATGCTTAAGAATTTCAAGACCATCCATCCCCGGAATCTTCATATCTAAAAGAACAAGATCCGGCGAGTCAGTACGAACGATCTCCAATGCAAGTTTGCCATTGGCCGCTTGAAATGTCTTATATCCTTCGCTGCTAAACACTTCCATCAACAAAATACGGATGCCGTTCTGATCATCGACAATAAGTACCTTTTTCTCTCCCACACAGAACCCTCCTACGAATCTACCCTTGTAATCCTATATATTTTATAATTCGCCCCCATTTAGGAAATTCCTTCTAATCTGGAAAAAAGAGACTGAAAAATCGCAATATTTAGGAGATACTGGCAAAATCGCAGACATTGTAGCGAAAACTACTTATGACAAATGAGTAATTGAAGCTTTTACGAACTCACGGAACAACGGTTGCGGACGGTTCGGACGAGATGTAAATTCGGGATGGAATTGTACCGCAAGGAACCATGGATGTCCCGGAAGCTCAACAATTTCAACAAGACGTCCGTCCGGTGAAGTCCCGGAAATACGAAGACCAGCTGCTTCAATCGTCTCACGATAGGCGTTGTTGAATTCATAACGATGGCGATGTCTCTCATAGACCAACTCATCACTATAGCAGTCCATAGCAAGTGATCCTGGTTGGAGTTTGCATGGATACAGACCAAGACGCATAGTACCACCCAAATCCTCGATATCCTTCTGCTCTGGAAGCAAATCAATTACAGGATATTCTGTAGACGGATTGATCTCAGAGCTGTTAGCACCTTGAAGTCCTGCCAAAGAACGTGCGTACTCGATGACAGCTACTTGCATACCAAGACAAATGCCAAAGAACGGAATCTTGTTCTCACGTGCATAACGAATGGTTGTAATTTTACCCTCGATACCCCGGTCTCCAAAACCGCCTGGTACAAGAATACCGCCAACACCTTTTAATAAAACTTCTACATTATCTTCAGTTACTTCTTCTGCATTGACCCAACGGATTTTAACATCGGCGTTAGCGTCAAAGCCCGCATGCGACAAGGACTCAACAACACTCAAATAAGCATCATGCAGAGCGACATATTTACCAACAATGGCGATTTCCACTGTTTTTTCAAGCTTGCTTACCCGTTCTACGAGGCTCTCCCATTCCGTCATATCCGGAGCCGGAGTCGTTAATTTGAGATGGTTCACGACGATTTCATCAAGACCTTCATCGCGCAAATTAAGTGGTATCTGGTAGAGGCTGTCCGCATCGCGGCATTCTACAACTGCATTTGGATCAATATCACAGAAAAGGGCAATCTTTGCCTTCATGTCATCGGACAATTCATGCTCTGTACGACATACGATAACATTTGGCTGAATACCGATACTCCGGAGTTCTTTTACACTGTGCTGAGTCGGCTTGGTTTTTACTTCACCTGCAGCTTTGATATAAGGAATGAGCGTTACATGAATGTACATCACATTCTCACGACCGATGTCGCTCTTAATTTGACGGATAGCTTCCAGGAACGGCAAGCTTTCGATATCACCGACAGTTCCGCCAATTTCCGTAATAACTACATCCGAACCCGCTTCACGACCAGCGCGGAATACGCGTTCTTTAATTTCGTTCGTAATATGAGGAATAACTTGTACCGTTCCGCCCAAATATTCACCACGACGTTCTTTGCCAATAACGGATGAATATATTTTGCCGGTCGTTACGTTACTGTTTTTTGACAAGTTAATGTCAATAAAACGCTCATAGTGACCAAGGTCAAGGTCAGTTTCAGCGCCATCGTCAGTAACAAACACTTCCCCATGCTGATAAGGACTCATCGTCCCCGGGTCTACATTGAGGTATGGATCAAACTTCTGAATCGTTACCTTTAGTCCCCTGTTTTTAAGCAGTCTGCCGAGCGATGCTGCCGTGATCCCTTTTCCCAATGAGGATACGACCCCGCCTGTCACGAAAATATATTTTGCCACAGTCAAAAAACCTCCTAAATAATACGGGTTCAATCATAAGATGACACAAACTACCTAAATGTATAGCAGTCTAAAAATCCTTAAATCTAGGTGACTCAGATCAATATAGCGTAACCCATTTAACGGTAAAACATAGCACGCAATGGGCACAAAAAAACAAAAAAGTGACACCCGAATAGGTCGGGGCACTTTTATATAAAATACATATTTATTAGGTTTGAATCATAAGCCCATGCAATAGTTTACCCGTTACCACATGCTCTGTCAAGTGAGTCTGTCATCTCCACAGTAGAGGTAAAAACGGTAAATTTGCCATTTAATTTTCTAATGAGCTTAACCTGGAAAATTATCTTTACTTATCGTCATCCTCTTCGAAATCTTCGTCAGAATCTTCGTCTTCACTGAGGTTTTCATCTTCATCTTCTTCAATATCTTCGTCATCGATCAGAGAATCATCGTCCTCATCAACTTCTACATCATCCTCGTCCTCATCTTCCGAGAACAGTTCATCTTCAGAATCATCGTCGATATTATCGAAATCTTCATCGTCATCAGAAGCAAAAGTATCTTCCTCTTCATTGAAGTCCTCATCTTCCAAATCATCATCGTCATCATTAATGATACGTGGACGCTTGGTGTTACCAACCGGATCTTCTGAACGTTCGATAGGATACCAGCGTTTTAGGCCCCACAGATTTGTACCTACACAAGCAAAACGGCCATCGATATTGATCTCCGTATACAGTTGTGCAATTGCATCGTTAATTTCCTCTTCACTCATATTGCGCAGTTTAGCAACCTCGTTCATAAGGTCACGGTAATAATACGGCGTATTAGCCGACTTCAAAATCATAAATGCCAAGTCAACCATCGGAATTTCATGAACCTTTTCCGGGTCGATTTTCAAATGGAGTGGGGTACTCACGATAACGGACACTTCCTCTCACACAATGTTCACAAAAAATTGATTCGTTCACTAATATTCTCTAACATATCCATATCACACCTTAGTAAACCCTATTTGTCATTAAATTGCAAGTTTTAAAATGTGGTGAAAAAGTGACCGGCTTTAAAAGAGAAAAGGAAAGAGACGCCGAACTTTAAGTTCGGCGTCTCTTGACTGTATCCTCTTCCAGAGCAGCATAAGCTGCCCTGGAAGGTTGCCTGAAAGCCTTAAGGGCCTTCACCATATCCTATGTAAGGATCGACGCTTTGACACGATGCATGCAAGCCTATATTCAAAAAAGCCCATTTCCGTTAGAACAGGGCCCCTTCCCCATTCCGCAAGTAGGATGCTGTCATAGTATACTTCATCACGCTTCGTCAGGAGGGGCTACCCCAAATGGACTACTCCAGATTCCTGCGGTACTTGCATGAACACATCGACGCCTCCGGAAAAGGCGGGCGACACATTATCCGCTTTCCGCATTCGGCCCAATATTCCGAATGCTTGCGTGAACTGCGTGGGCACAGACGCAATTCCTCCGCCCTGCGACGGGTTCGCACCTCTGCTCTTCTAAAGGCTTTATTTTGCCCTTTATCCCCGCAATTTCTTGCAGCTTGCCAACGTTTCGGACTGCTTGTTGAAGAGGATTCCCGTATTAGGGTACACTCAGCATCTTCTACAACAGCAGCTAAGGAGCGCAGCAGCAGCGATATTCCTTGGGGGGTGAAACGGATCGGTGCTCCTGAGGCATGGTCCGTATCTACGGGACATCAAATTCGGATCGGTGTCATCGATACCGGAGCCGATTATAACCACCCTGATCTCCAGCAATCTTTAGCCAGAGGTATTAACCTCCTTAATCAAATGACCCTGCCGTATGATGACAATGGACACGGGACTCATATCGCTGGTACGATAGCGGCTGCTGGTGGAACAAAAGGAATGATGGGTGTCGCACCACGTTCCCTGATCTACCCTGTTAAGGCATTTGATCATAACGGTTCTGCATACGTATCAGATATCATACTGGGCATTGATTGGTGTGTCAGGAACCATATGCAAATTATAAACATGAGCTTTGGAATGAAAAGCAAAAGTCAGTCGCTTCAGAACATTATACGTAAAGCTCATGGAGCAGGTATCGTTGTCGTTGCTTCATCCGGTAACGATAAAAGGGCTAAAAGCGCGGATTATCCGGCTAGATACCCCCATACGATCTCTGTTGGCGCCACTACCAAGGATGGTCGCATAGCCTCCTTCAGCAACCATGGAAGTTATATCGATATCTATGCTCCAGGCGAAAAAATAACGTCGTGCTGGCTTGGAGGAGGCTACCACGAAATGAATGGAACCTCTATGGCCACATCCCATGTCAGCGGATCTATTGCGCTGTTATTAGCCCTTCGACCTGATCTTAAGCCAGGCGAGATCAAGAGGAGATTACGACGGACGGCTCGCCCGATGCAGATTACGGGAGCCAGAGCAAAAGGCAGCCAGGGCGAGGTCCACGCATCACGTCTGCTGCGCGGAAAGTCAACAACCAAATAATATGGGGCTGTCTCAAAAGTAGGTTTAGTGTTAAAACTAGAAATAGCGGTGCAAGGAAGATGATCCCTGCACCGCTTGATCCTGCCACACATTCTAGGACCGTATCTCAAGTGTAATAATGTCATGATGCGAAATTCCTGAAATTCCTGCAAATGTGCAGGCTTTGTTTATGTAAAGCCTCTAAATGCCCTAAATTGCTGCAAATGTACAGGCTTTCTCTAAGGATTCTCTTCAAACTAGTCTATTCTGAAACATATTCCTGCATTTTTGCAGGCTTTTGTTCATCCTTTCATGGCTACTTTAAAAAAACTGTATTTTTGCATCCTTTTCCTGATATCTTGCCTTTACACTGCTAAACAAGAAGTCCCTCAAAGTCACCTTAGATAACTTTTGGGACAGCCTCTTCCGAAACGGCTCCAGAAGTCGAAAACTCAACTGTCGGATCAAAACCGAATATGCGTTTGGTTTAATAGAGAAATCTCAACTACATC
>NZ_FNBG01000045.1 GCF_900102215.1 Fontibacillus panacisegetis | reverse complement strand
TCGTTTGGTGGCGATGGCGGAGGGGTTCCACACGTACCCATCCCGAACACGACCGTTAAGCCCTCCAGCGCCGATGGTACTTGAACCGAAGGGTTCTGGGAGAGTAGGACGCCGCCAAGCACAATGAAGAAGCACTGCTGATATCAGGCGGTGCTTCTTTTGTTATTTGTGAAGTTGATTGGCCTCTGTCCAATCAATGGAAAATAAAAAATTGCGAAAGTGCAGTTTTTTCCTGGCCAAACTAATGTTCTGGAGATAAAGCCTGCGAATCTGCAACAATTTTACTGCAAAATGGAATAAATGAAGAAGATGGAGCTAAAAGCCTGTACTTTTACAGGCTTTTTCCGTAAACGAGATAGCAGTTTAAAAAAAAGATGTACTTTTGCAGGTTTTTCCTCATTTTTCTAATCACTCAACCCACCGCTACTTTTACATTCCCCTTGTTTGTATCCATTCGACTAAAAAAATGATTTGCTGCGTATCGAATAGCCCCATTTTTTCGTTTATTACATTAAGATCAAATTAAAGAAGTGATTTTGCAAGTTCAAAAGCTGTTAGGTTATTAAAGGTTTACAGGAGGTGGCTGAGTGAACAAGTTAGAAATTAACAGTCGAAATACAAACTTCCCGGATTGGGTTCGTAGTCACCAGAAGGCATTGCGGAAATACTGCAGTGCTTTGACTGGCTCATCTTGGGAGGGTGAAGATTTAGCGCAAGAGACGTGGTTAAAGGTATGGTCAGTAGCGAATAGGTCTAGCAACAAAGAAGGTGGAATGCAGTTAGCAAAATCTTATTTGTATAGAACTGCACGCAATAGTTGGATCGACCGCAGCCGAAAAAAAAGCACTCGACTGACTGAGCAGCCATTAGATGATTTACCTATCCCCCAGCAACAATCAGATTATGTGACCATATGGACGGCGTTGGAAACATTAGTGAGCGAACTCGGCCCTAATCAACGTATCGCACTGCTGTTGGTTGATATTTTAAAGTATACTGCGGCAGAATCGGCTGAACTGTTAAATACAACTGAGGGTGCGGTCAAAGGGGCTCTTCATCGGGCACGTATGAAATTACGAAAGCTTGCAGACGAACACAGCGGCATTATAGAAGAGCGTAATGATCAATCTATACCACAGAATCATTCTGACACCCCTATAGATAATAATGTTATTTACGCCTATCTGGAGGCTTTCAGGCAGCAAAATACAGCTGCACTGATTATGCTAATGAATGATGCAAGACCTACTGAGCTTGTTCCGATTCTAGGCAAGCGGAGTCAATTACAGCAAAAAGAAATATCCTCAAAGCCGATAGAGAGTCGGTTTTTGCAAATGGCGATGGTTGCCTAGTTATAAGGAGGTTGTGTATGAGCACAGTAATTCCATATGTTATTGAGCAGACGAGGCACGGAGAACGGTCTTACGATATATACTCCCGTTTGCTGAAGGATCGAATCGTTTTCTTGGGTTCTGCAATCGATGACCAGGTTGCCAACAGCATTACTGCCCAGATGTTATTGTTAGCAGCCGAGGACCCTGAGAAGGATATTTACTTTTACATTAACAGCCCAGGCGGCTCGACAACAGCGGGATTTGCGATTTATGATACGATGCAGTACATTAAGCCTGACGTACAGACGATTTGCTCCGGGAGTGCTTTTTCGTTCGCTGCTATTTTGTTATTATCGGGAGCAAAAGGGAAAAGATATGCTCTTCCAAATAGTGAAGTGATGGTTCATCAGCCAAGTGGTGGCGCTCAGGGTCAGGCAACGGACATTGAAATTACTTCTAAGCGTATCTTGAGGACAAGGGAGCGATTAAACAGAATCGCGTCGGATCGAACGGGGCAGTCTTTAGAGCAGATCGCGAAAGATATGGAGCGTGACTGTTTTATGTCAGCTGAAGAGGCATTGACATATGGCATAATTGATCAGGTGATTCATCACGACAACAATAAGTAACGAAGAGCAGATGGATTATATGTAACTAGTAAAACCCGCTGTCGATTTTGACAGTGGGTTTTCTGTATTAGTACAGTGCCTACGGAATTGTTTAGACTAATTTAGGGCAGTAATATTTTTAGGTTGATTCATCAAATTTTAATTAAGGTTAGTTCAATGTACACTGCTGATGGACATGCGTTTGCATGGGGCAGTCTCTTTCTTTTTCCGTACGCAAATTCTTGACAGCCTATATGCGCTTTGCTAAGATGGCAATAATATATTTTCGTAAGTAACTATTCCGGCCTTGATTTATAAGGAAAATCAGCCAGCATGGAATAAAAACAAGGAGGAAAAAACACGGTGTGGGAGAGTAAATTTAATAAGGAAGGCCTTACATTTGACGATGTATTGCTAGTTCCCCGCAAATCAGAGGTATTGCCTAAAGAGGTAGATGTGTCCGCGAGACTCAGCAGCAATGTTAAGCTTAATGTTCCGTTGATCAGCGCAGGTATGGATACGGTAACGGAAGCGGCGTTAGCAATCGCAATGGCACGTGAGGGCGGTGTCGGTATCATTCATAAGAATATGCCGATTGAGCAACAGGCAGTGGAAGTTGATCGCGTTAAACGTTCCGAGAGTGGAGTCATTACAAATCCTTTCTCCCTTACAGCTGATCATCTTGTTTCTGATGCAGAAGAAGTTATGGGCAAATTCCGTATTTCTGGGGTTCCGATCGTTGATGATGAGCATAAATTGATCGGTATTTTGACGAACCGTGATTTACGTTTTATACATGACTACAGTATCAAGATCAGTGAAGTGATGACACATGAGAATCTGGTAACAGCTCCTGTAGGGACTACGTTACAAGAAGCAGAAATTATCCTTCAAAAGCACAAAATCGAGAAGCTCCCATTGGTGGATGAGAACAACGTTTTAAAGGGGCTTATTACAATCAAGGATATTGAAAAAGCAATTCAGTTCCCTAACGCGGCTAAAGACGCACAGGGAAGATTGTTGGTAGGGGCGGCAGTAGGTATCTCTAAAGATACATTTGAACGGACAGAAGCCCTTGTTAACGCTGGTGTAGACCTAATTACGGTAGACTCGGCACATGGACATCACATCAACATCCTGGATGCTGTAGCAGAACTGCGCAGACGTTATCCAGACTTGACGATTATTGCAGGCAACGTAGCGACTGGTGAAGCAACTCGTGCACTGATTGAAGCTGGTGCTTCTGTAGTAAAAGTCGGTATTGGACCGGGCTCGATCTGTACAACACGAGTTATCGCCGGAATTGGCGTACCGCAAATTACAGCGGTATATGACTGTGCGACTGTAGCTCGTGAATATGGTGTTCCAATTATTGCTGACGGCGGTATTAAATATTCAGGTGAAATTACAAAAGCAATCGCTGCAGGAGCAAGTGCAGTTATGCTGGGTAGTCTGTTTGCCGGAACAGAAGAGAGCCCTGGGGAATCCGAAATTTATCAAGGACGTAAATACAAAGTATATAGAGGCATGGGTTCACTTGCTGCTATGAAACAAGGCAGTAAGGATCGTTATTTCCAAGATGATGACAAGAAGCTGGTTCCGGAAGGTATCGAGGGACGGGTAGCCTATAAAGGACCATTGTCTGACACAATTACTCAATTGATTGGCGGCCTACGTTCAGGTATGGGTTATTGCGGTACCAAGACGTTGGATGAACTGCGAAATGATACGGAGTTTGTAAGAATTACTGGAGCAGGTCTTCGTGAGAGCCATCCACATGATGTGCAAATCACAAAAGAGGCGCCAAATTATTCCTTGTAGGATATCAAAAATCCATAAAATCTATTAAATTCCATAGCAGACAGGACGATTTCCGTCCTGTCTGTCTTTTTTTGCTGTATGCCCTATGATAGAATATACTAAGCAATAAAAGTGAATAGAGGGGAGCTTTAAGACATTGAAACTGAAAGAAAAAAAGCGAACAACTAGAGCTACGAAGCGGCAATTTCTTCGCAAGAGTGTAGCTTCCGTTATGTTACTGAACATGCTGTGCTTTTCTTTGGCGCCGGTTATGGTACTTGCAGAGGGCGAACAAACCGAATCTACTTCTACGAAGCCTGCAGCAGTACAGGCAGCAACAACAACTACACAAATCCCTTCTGTTGAATCTCTGGGTCTGAATGTGAAATCTGCGATTCTAATTGAGCCTGTATCCGGACAGGTGCTACTCAACTTGAACAGTGATTTAGCGCTTCCTCCGGCAAGTATGACGAAAATGATGACAGAGTACATTGTTGCCGATTTCGTTAAGCAAGGGAAGTTTCAGTGGGATGATGTGGTGACGGTGCGGAAAAATGCCGCTCAAACCGTCGGATCTCGGATCTTTCTTGCAGAAGGAGATCAGCATACAATTGAGGAATTATATATCGCTATGGCAGTCGGTTCTGCCAATGATGCAACAGTAGCACTTGCAGAGCACGTTGCAGGCTCTGAGCAAGCATTTGTTAAAATGATGAATGACGAAGCTAAGCGGATGGGATTGCCAACGGCACATTTTGCGAATTCTACAGGGCTGGATATTGCGGATATGCCTAAAGAGTTCCAGCCAGCAGATGGCAAGGAGACAGTAATGTCTGCATTGGATGCTGCAATTCTTGCAAAATATATTGTGACCGATCATCCCGATTTCGCACGCTTTACATCATTGCAAACCTATAAATTCCGTGATCGCGACACCAAGCCGATCGTAAACTACAACTGGATGCTGGAAGCCAATAAGAATGTTACGAATTTCAAGCAATTCGCCTATGAAGGTCTGGATGGCTTAAAAACAGGACATACCACAAAAGCAGGCAACAATTTTACAGGTACAGCTGAACGGAATGGCATGCGCTTAATTAGTGTTGTTATGGGAACCAAAACAGACAAAGCCCGTTTTGTTGAGACGCGTAAAGTGCTTGATTTTGGTTTTAATAACTTTGAACCGAAGCAAATTATTGCTCCTAAAGCGACAGTAGCCGGTACAGAGACCGTTACGGTAAAGAAAGCTAAAAATACCGAGGTTCCTGTAGTTAGTGGTGAGGCTGTAAGTTTTGTAGTTCCTAAAGGTGCCGATACCAGCACTGTGGAGGCAAAAGTGAATTTGACGGAGGAAGGTCTTGTAGCACCGCTAAAACAAGGTACAAAGGTAGGCACTGTGACCTATTCTTATAAAGCTGATGGACTCAATGAAACGCTGGAAAAGACAGTCGATCTGATTACAGCTGAAGATGCTGACAAAGCAGGTTGGTTCAAGCTGTTGCTGCGTGCTATAGGCGAGTTCTTCTCTGACTTGTTCAACGGAATAAAAAATTTATTCTAGTTGATTGATTCAAATCCCGAGTATATGGGTTGTATTTTTAAAGCTAATATTGTAAAATATCAAGTTAGATTATTATCGGGAGGATTGGATATGGAAACTGGAACATCGCGAGTAAAAAGAGGTATGGCTGAAATGCAAAAAGGTGGCGTCATCATGGACGTCATGAACGCGGAACAAGCAAAAATTGCCGAAGCGGCTGGAGCAACTGCCGTTATGGCATTGGAAAGAGTTCCTTCTGATATTCGTGCAGCTGGTGGAGTAGCCCGTATGGCAGACCCAACAATTGTGGAAGAAGTTATGAAGGTTGTATCAATTCCTGTTATGGCAAAAGCACGTATTGGTCATTACGTTGAAGCGAAAGTTCTGGAATCACTTGGGGTAGACTATCTCGATGAGAGTGAAGTATTGACACCCGCAGATGAAGTGTTCCATATCGATAAACGTGATTTCACAGTTCCTTTTGTATGCGGAGCTAAAGATCTCGGTGAAGCATTGCGCCGTATTAGCGAAGGTGCTTCGATGATTCGTACGAAGGGTGAACCAGGAACAGGCAATATTGTTGAAGCTGTTCGTCATATGCGTCTGATTAACAGTCAAATCCGTAAAATTCAAAGCATGTCTAAGGACGAGCTGTATGCTGAAGCTAAAAACCTGGGCGTAGCTTATGATCTGCTGTTTGAAGTTCATGAGAACGGAAAACTGCCTGTCGTTAACTTCGCTGCTGGTGGTGTTGCAACTCCTGCTGACGCTGCATTGATGATGCATTTGGGAGCGGATGGCGTTTTTGTAGGTTCCGGTATTTTCAAATCGGACAGCCCTGAGAAATTCGCCCGTGCTATCGTAGAAGCAACTACTCACTATACAGATTACAAGCTGATTGCTGAAGTATCCAAAAACCTGGGCGCACCAATGAAAGGTATTGAAATCTCTAAATTGTCTCCGGCTGAACGTATGTCGGATCGTGGTTGGTAATTAAAGCGGGGAAAGAGGATAGCGATATGAGAGTGGGGGTACTGGCGCTGCAGGGTGCTGTAGCTGAGCATATTCGCAGCATTGAGAACGCTGGTGCTGAAGGTATTGCTGTAAAACATGCTGAACAGCTTGATGAGCTCGATGGTCTAATCATTCCCGGCGGAGAGAGCACAACCATTGGCAAGCTGATGCGCAAATATGATTTTCTAGATGCGATTCGTTCATTTTCAAATCAGGGAAAGCCTGTGTTCGGTACCTGTGCCGGACTGATCGTAATGGCCAAAGAGATTGAGAACGGCGAAGAAGCGCATCTCGGACTTATGGATATCAAAGTATCCCGCAACGCCTTTGGGCGTCAGCGGGAGAGCTTTGAGACCGATTTAGATATAAGAGGACTCGAAGAACCTGTTCGAGCTGTGTTCATTCGGGCGCCTTTAATTACAGCAGTGGGAAATAACGTTGAGGTTCTATCTACCTATAATAATGAGATTGTAACCGCACGTGAGGGACATCTCCTTGTTTCCTCGTTTCATCCTGAATTAACGGATGACTACTCGCTGCACGCTTATTTTTTAGAAATGATCAAGACGAATCAAGCGGCCTTGAAATAGGCCTGTTATTTGACACCTTGACTCTTTTCCAAGGGTTAAGGTTGTTTTTTTGGAGGAAGCAGAGGCTTCCGGTGATCCCGGCAGCTACTAGCTAAGTCTTACAACATTGGCACAGCTGCCAAGGGATGATTTTAGGAGGGACTACCCATGTTAGATGTCAAAATATTGCGCAATGATTATGCCAGGGTCGAAGAGGCGCTGAAAAACCGCAGCAAATCGCTCGATCTTATCGCTGACTTTCCTAAATTGGATGAGAAACGTCGGGAATTGCTTCAAGAGAGCGAGTCTTTGAAAAACCGTCGCAATACCGTATCTGCTGAAGTGGCTAAGCGGAAGAAGAATAAGGAAGATGCGGATGAACTGATTGTTGAAATGCGTCAGGTAGGCGACCGGATCAAAGAACTGGATGATGAGGTTCGTGAGCTTGAAGCAAAAATCGAAGATCTGACCATGAATATTCCTAACATTCCGCATGAAAGCGTCCCTGTGGGAGCTTCTGAAGACGATAATGTAGAAGTGCGTCGCTGGAGCGAGCCGCGTTCCTATGCTTTTACACCAAAAGCCCATTGGGATATAGCTGCTGATTTAGGCATTCTTGATTTTGAAGCTGGCGCTAAAGTTACGGGTTCGCGATTTACTTTTTATAAAGGACTTGGCGCTCGTCTGGAACGTGCATTGATTAACTTTATGATGGATTTGCACAGCAATGAGCATGGTTATGAAGAAATGCTGCCGCCTTATATCGTGAATCGTGATAGTCTGTATGGAACAGGTCAGCTACCGAAGTTTGAAGAGGATCTCTTCAAACTTACAGAGGACGGTTACTATCTGATTCCAACGGCTGAAGTTCCTGTAACCAATTATCATCGGGATGAAATTTTGAATGCAGAGGATCTTCCTAAGCATTATGTAGCATATAGCTCTTGTTTCCGTTCTGAGGCCGGTGCTGCTGGCCGTGACACACGGGGACTTATTCGTCAGCACCAATTCAATAAAGTTGAAATGATTAAAATTGTGCATCCAGACACATCCTATGAAGAGCTGGAAAAGATGACAGCTAATGCAGAGCGGGTTCTGCAGCTTCTGAAATTACCGTATCGCATTATGGCGCTCTCCACTGGAGACATGGGCTTTACATCGGCCAAAACCTACGATCTGGAAGTGTGGCTGCCAGAGAGCGGTATGTATCGTGAAATTTCATCCTGCTCAAATGTGGAGGATTTCCAGGCTCGTCGTGCAAATATCCGTTTTCGTCCTGAGCCTAAAGCCAAGCCAGAATTTGTCCACACATTAAATGGTTCAGGTCTTGCGGTAGGCCGTACAGTGGCAGCGATTTTGGAAAATTACCAACAAGAGGATGGAACAGTAGAAATTCCTGAAGTTTTGCGTCCTTATATGGGGAACGTACAAGTTATTTCTAAACGGAAATAGAAGAAGCATCTGGTAATTGAAAAATATTTAAAAAAATAACTTGCAAACCTATATTTTTATGTGGTACAATCTGATTTGTCACATGAATCAGATTTACCTTTTGGAGAGGTACCGAAGTGGTCATAACGGGGCGGTCTTGAAAACCGTTAGGGTGCAAGCCCACGTGGGTTCGAATCCCACCCTCTCCGCCATAATAAGCATAATAACAATTTCTAAATGAGGGCGATGATGCTCTCATTTTTTATTTTTTATGCCCATTCTTTTCAAATGAATAAAACCCATATTGTAGTTACAAACTAATTAATGTTGCAATAAGCATGTGATCAACTATTCTAGGGAGGCGACCTTGTGACAAAGCCAAAAACGTACATGACTCCAGGAACCCAGCCTAATACGAATGATCGACGGGATCGTCATAAGAATGGACAGGAACCGTTATCCGGATCTAAAAAAGTAAAGAATCGCAATCATGTGGATCATCATAATCCACAGGGATAATCCTAATTTATTATCGTTTGGTGAAAAAAATCCTCAGCGCTTCGCTGAGGATTTTTTGTTCAATTTTGAATAAAAGAAGACATCAGACTCATAAAATGTCATAATATATACAGGGCTTGTTTCGGTGAAACGGAATTGAGAGAAATAAAAAAATAATCGTTGAAAGGATCGTGATGCGTTTGAGTTTTATAGAAAGCAATTTGACCTCTCTTGAAAAAGAAGATTTCCAAAGTGTTCGTCAGCATAAGCAACGTACCCTGGGCAGTATTATTGCAAGAAGTATATTTATCGTTATTGGAGCAATCATTGTTTCTGTAGCCCTTGAGTTGTTTCTCGTACCGAATATGATCACCGATGGTGGAATTACAGGTATCTCCGTTATGACCTCGTATTTGTCTAAATTACCTCTAGGTATATTTCTGTTTTTATTCAATCTCCCGTTTTTAATTATTGGATATAAGCAAATAGGTAAAACCTTTGCAATCTCTACACTATTAGGTATTATTGTGATGTCTCTTGGCACAACTATGCTTCATCCTGTTGATCCTTTTGTAACTGATACATTGCTTGCTTTTGTATTTGGAGGCATTTTGCTTGGTTTAGGAACAGGGATTGTCATTAAATTTGGTGGATCGCTGGACGGTACGGAAATTATAGCGATTCTGATCTCACGTAAAACGCCTTTTTCAGTAGGCGAAGTAATCATGTTTTTTAACCTGTTTATTTTGACGGGTGCTGGATTTGTATTCGGATGGGAACGCGCGTTGTTCTCATTGCTTGCATATTATATTGCCTATAAAACGATTGATATCGTAGTGGATGGCCTTAATGAATCGAAATCAGTATGGATAATCAGTGATCAGATTGATGAGATTGGAGATGCCATTTTAAAGCGCTTGGGACGTGGTGTAACTTATTTATCTGGAGAAGGCGGCTTTTCGGGAGATCCGAAAAAAGTTATTTTCTGCGTTATTACTCGTTTGGAAGAAGCCAAGCTTAAAGAAATAGTAAATCACTATGATGAAAGTGCCTTTTTAGCAGTGGGAAATATCCATGATGTTAAGGGTGGACGATTTAAAAAGAAAGATATTCACTAAAATGGGCGAGATTGTATTCCCTCATATGTAAAAATGGTTTATTATATGGGAAGGTTTTGTATTTTTATTGTTCTGATGGACAGAGAGGGGTCAATAATGTTTAAGAAGCTTTACATGCCAGTTTTTGTTTTACTCATGTCGGTAGTTTTGGTGCTATCCGGCTGTAACACAAAGAAAGAACCTAAGGAAGCGTTAGCCAGTGCTGCAACTAATGCGTTAAAGATGGAATCCTACGTTTCCAACAATCAGATTAAAATTCTGAATTTAACTGTAGATGAATCGACTGCTGAAGAGAATGCTCAAGTGGGTGCAGTACTCTCGATGTTGAAAGATGCAGAGATCAACATCAGCCAAGTTTACCAAAAAGATCCTATGCAAACTGAAGCGACACTTGAAGTGAAGCTGTCCGGTGATATGGCAATGACCTTTACGATTCCTTTCGTAATGACTAAGGAAAAGGTTTATGTAAAAATTCCAAGCATTCCTTTATTGCCAATGCCAGAGAGCATTGTAAACAAATTCCTTGTGCTCGATATGAAGGAGTTAGCAGAAGAGAATGGTGAAGAGTTTAATCCTGATATGTTCGACACAGAAAAAACTCAGAAGCTTTCAGCCGAGCTGAGTGCTGCAGTACTTGGGGAATATGATTCAGCTAAATACTTTAAAAATGTCGAAGCTAAGGATGTTCAGCTTCCAGAAGGCTTTAAAGAGAAACAAATCGTTCAGTTCTTTATCACAAATGACAATGTGAAAGAAGCCATTACGATTCTTGTGAACAATGCACTACCTAAGGTTCTAGACATTCTTGGCAAGGAAGAATATCGTTCTATGCTGCAGCTTACTACTGAGGATATCGAAGAGCTAAAGAAAGAGTTGAAAGAAGGAGACCAAGCTGAGCTTGGTAAGGCTCTGGATGAACTTAAGAATTATCTCACGATTAATCAGTTCACAGTAAATACAGCTATTGATAACAAGAACTACCCTTCCTACAGTGAAGTTAATGCTGATGTTGCAATCAATGATCCTGAGTCAAACGCAAATGTGAAGCTTTCTTTCCAAGTAAAGAGCACAGTTAGCAAAATCAATGAAAAAGCTGAGTTTAAAATTGGCATCCCAACGGATACGATTACAATGGATGAATTAGAGGCAGAGATGGGCGGTCTCGGATACTAGTCAGTTAGAACTAATCTTATTCTATATCGATAAAAGGCCAACCATTGCTACCAATGGCTGGCCTTTTTACTTCTCATATTATGTGACTGTAACAATAAGTCCACTAGACATTACTCACGTTGGGATCTGGGGCATCTTTTCTCTTGTGGCGCAGCTTGCGGAAAAATTCAGTTAGCAGTGAAGCACACTCCTCCTGCAGAACGCCAGAGATGACTTCTGTGCGATGATTGAAGCGTGGCTCCTGAAGCAGGTTCATAAGCGTGCCTGCACAGCCTGCTTTGGGGTCAGGAGCGCCGTAAACGACAAAAGGAACACGACATTGCACAATCGCACCTGCACACATTGGACAAGGCTCTAGAGTGACGTATAACCGGCAATGTAATAAGCGCCAGGCCTCGATAGTTTCGCTTGCTTCCCGGATGGCGAGGATCTCGGCATGCGCCGTGCCATCCCGTGAGCTCTCTCTGAGATTGTGACCTCTACCAACGATTTCATCACCTAAGACGATAACAGCTCCAATCGGAACTTCTCCAATGTCTTCCGCTTTTTTTGCTTCTTTTATCGCTTCGTGCATCCAATGCTCGTGTGGGTAGGATGAAGCAGGAGGGTCCTGGTTATGTAAATGTGACATAGTTGCTCAGCTCCTTTGTATATATCAACAACTGTTGTGCAACGAACAAATATTCGTTGTTAACATGTTGTGCATAACATTGTGTATAACCTATGATTTATCCCCACTATTATACACATATTCAACTTACGAATTGTTTATATGTAAATAACTTGTGGATAACTATATAATATATAATGATTATCATATAAAAATAGGTATATTTACTTATTGTAGGTAACTTATCTGGGAAATTCAACGTCTTTGCAAATGTTGTCGTTACAGGTATTATGAATATATCACCAATAATGTTCCAAAATAACCAAATCTTGCCCGGGAGGCGAGAAACTAATTTGTCCATTAAAAAGAAATTATCATTGATCATGTCGGTTTTTGCCCTTACCCTGCTGTCAATAAACATCCTTCTTAGTTACTTTTCCACAAGGGATAATCTGCGCGAAGAGAGTGAGGCTAATATGATGCTCACCGCGAAGCAGATCGCTTTGGCTGTGGAACAGAGTCGTTCTGTATATGATTATATCAAGCGTGAAAGTAGAGAAGGGTCCAATCAAGCTTACATAGAGCACACGCTTAAAATGACGAGTCCAGAACGTATTACTCAAGAATCCATTCGCTCCAATAACAGCCTGCTCGAAATTTCCGGGGTTAATCCCTTAAACAAGCAGTCCAGTCAATTTTTACTGTTCGGTACGTATGAATTCAAGAGTGAAGATTTGCTTTTAATGGCCAAAAGGGCTTTGGACAGCGAGACCAGCTTTCTTCATGATACTATAATTAACGGAGAACGGGTCCTAGAGAGCTTTGTACCAATCGAGCCATACAATCAAGAGCCTTATGTCATACGTATTATTTCCAGCTATGAACCTATATCCACAGCAATTTCTCAGCAGTTGCTCAGTCAAGTGTTAATTTCTGTAGTTCTGCTCTTCATAGTCATTTCAGCCAGCTACATATTAGCTGGAGAAGTGATCCGGCCAATTCAAGACATTTTGAAGAAGGTTAACCAGCTGTCCTCTGGCGATTTTAACACCAGATTGAAGATTGATCGCAACGATGAGTTGGGAAGCTTGGCTCTGCAAATTAATACCATGGCAGAGAGTCTTGGGCGCTATACCATGGAATTAAAGCAAAAAAATGAAGAAAATCGATCAGTGAATGAGCATTTGGAATCCATCATTAACGGAACGGCTGATGCAATACATGTTACGGATGCCAAGGGTAAAATATTGAGAGTCAATTCGGCATTTGAAGACCTCTATGGATGGAATGTCGAGGAAATTGTAGGTTCCAAGCTGGACTTTGTCCCCCCGTTCAAGGCTGAAGAGGGGTTTGAATGGCGTTCAGAGCAAGAGCTTGAGCAAGGCAGGTCATTTGTCCTCGCTGAAACCGTCAGGTTGCGAAAGGATGGAGCTCAAGTTAATGTCAGTATTAGTGAGTCTCCAATCTATAATGAGGAGGGGCAAATTGCTGCATTCATCACAATATCCAGGGACATGACAGAACATAATAAGATGGAGGATCTGCTGCGACGTTCTGAGAAGCTCACAACGGTTGGGCGGCTCGCCGCTGGAGTTGCGCATGAGATTCGCAACCCGCTGACAACATTACGAGGGTTTCTACAAATGCAACAAAGTATGAAGATGGTTAACGAGATGCATACCGATATTATGCTTTCTGAACTGGATCGAATCAATCTGATCGTAAGCGAATTTCTTATTCTTGCCAAGCCGCAAGCCGTACATTTTGAGGTAAAAGATGTTCGGTTTACCTTAGGTGATGTTATCTCATTACTTGATAGTGAAGCACACTTACATAATATTGAGTTCCAGGTTTATTTCTCACAGGCTCCAATTCTGATACACTGTGAAGAGAACCAGTTAAAACAGGTGTTCATTAATGTTCTGAAGAATGCGATGGAAGCTATGCCTTCAGGCGGGATGATCAAGCTCTTGGTGGAAGAAGAGGACAGACAGGCTGTCATTCGGGTAATAGATCAAGGGGAGGGTATATCCAAGGAAAGACTGAAGAAGCTGGGAGAGCCCTTCTATACGAACAAAGAGAAAGGTACGGGCCTTGGCCTCATGGTGAGTCAGCGCATTATTGAGGTCCATAAGGGGCTGCTTGAGTTTGAGAGTGAGCTTGGTAAAGGAACGATAGTTACAGTTACACTTCCGAAAGTGACAGCTGTCATCAAGTCGGATGATGTATTGACAGAAGGCGCATAGCATAACGAGGTGACATAACGTAATGAGAATTAATAAATTTATTAGTGAAACAGGATATTGTTCCAGACGTGAGGCAGATAAACTGATTGAATCGGGCAAAGTGACTATCAATGGCATAACAGCATTGCTTGGCAGTCAGGCAGAGTCTGGAGACGATGTGCGTATTAATGGGGTAGCTCTGTCCAAGGGACCTGAGCGTCACGTCTATATAGCCCTTAACAAGCCAATAGGGATTACCTGTACATCTGAACCGCATATCCGTGGTAATATAGTGGATTTTATAGGTCATGAGGAGCGTATATTTCCGATCGGTCGTTTGGATAAAGACTCTGAAGGATTGATATTGCTCACAAGTGATGGAGATATCGTTAATAGGATTTTACGGTCGGAAGGTAAGCATGAGAAGGAATACATCGTAACTGTAGACAGGCCGATTACCCCGTCTTTTCTTAAAGCGATGAGTGAAGGGGTTAAAATATTGGGTGAAATGACACTGCCCTGTGAAATCAACCGGGTTAGTGACCGAGTGTTTCGCATTATTTTGACGGAAGGGAAAAATCGGCAAATTCGGCGTATGTGCAGTGCTCTCGGTTATGAGGTTCGAAAATTGCAGCGCGTTCGTATTATGAACATTCACCTCGGTAATCAACGGATTGGCTCGTGGCGTGATTTGACACCTCAGGAGAAGAGTGAGCTTGGTAAGGCACTCCAATACACTTTGTCTTAATAAGAATCGATGTTGTAAAAACCCCAAAAAGCTCTCCGTGGTCCTGCAGACCAGATCGGAGAGCTTTTTGGTTTTATTCATGTGCGGATGTAACTCCAAGCTGCGGCGTAGCAGGATCAAGGTATTTACGAATGATAGATACCTCGACACGGCGGTTTAGAGCACGTCCAACGTTTGTATCGTTTGGAGAGACAGGATGATATTCACCGTATCCGATCGCACTGAATTTTTTCGGATCAAGCTGATCGTTCAGCAGAAGAATTTTCATAAAGTTAAGTGCGCGTACAGAGCTCAAATCCCAGTTGGACGGGAACTCGCGGTTAGAGATTGGAATATTATCTGTATGTCCAGATACGATAACCTCATAATCCGGGAACTGCTGCAGCATATTCGAGATCGCTTTGGCGAGTATCCGAGCATCAGGCTTAACGTCAGCTTCTCCAGATGGGAACAGGGCATTGTCTCGAATGGTGATCATAAGCTGAGATTGGTTTAATTTCGTATCAAGATCATTGGTTAGCCCATTTTGCTTGATATAGTCATCAAGCTGCTTCTTAAGAGCTTCCAAATTTTCCTGCTCTTTTTTACGCATCATATCAGTTGTCTTCTTAGTAATAAGTTCACTAGCAGCTTTGGAGATATCCTCATTGCTAGTTTTTGTGTTGCTGTTCATAGAGGTCTGATCAAGAACGCCATGTCCTCCAGTCAGCACACTATTAAACGCTTCGCTCAATTCCCTGAATTTCTGGCTATCTACATTACTCATCCCGAATAACACGATAAACATGGCTAAGAGAAGGGTCATTAGGTCAGAATAAGGTAACAGCCAGCTTTCGTCGGGGTGTTCTTCATGTTCCTGGTGTCGTTTATTCTTTTTGCTCACCTAAGCCTGCCCCCTTTTCTAGAATCTCCGCACGTTCAGCAGGGGTTAAGAAAACGGCCAGTTTTTGTTGAATAGCGATCGTTGATACTCCGGATTGAATGGACAATAATCCTTCGACCATCATTAACCGAACTTCCATCTCTTTTTTGGAGAGGCGTTTTAATTTATTGGAAATTGGATGCCAGATTACATAACCGGTAAAAATACCGAATACTGTCGCAATAAATGCACCTGAAATCGCATGGGACAGTTTAGCAACATCACTCATGTCAGATAGTGCGGCGATCAGACCGACTACCGCCCCGAGTACCCCTAGAGTTGGAGCATACATACCTGCTTGAGAGAATATCAGAGCACCCGCTTTGTGTCGCTCCTCTGTAGCTGCTATGTCCTCTGTAAGAACATCTTGCACGAATTCCTGATCGTTACCGTCAATAATCATACGCATTCCGCCACGCAGGAAATCATCGTCGATTTCTTCGACTTTTGCTTCCAAAGCGAGCAGGCCTTCCCGGCGTGTAATTGTTGCCCATTCCATGAATAGCGTAATCAATTCGGCTTTACTGATCATTTTGGGTTTCACAACTGTCATTTTGAGCAGCTTAAAAAATTTCTTAAGCTCAAATAGCGGAAATGCCATAAAGAGCGTAGCTGCTGTCCCTACGAATATAATGACAAAGGCCGCAGGGTTTTCGAGTAAGCTCGCGATAGGCGCACCTTTCAGATACATCCCAAAAATGAGTGCTACTAATCCAAGAATAAGTCCAATAATCGTTGAAATTTCCATTGCACACCTCGTCCGTGAGATATTTGATTCCATCTTCTGTCTCCTGCATCCTTGCGGAGAGCCATAATCATATGTATTGATGGAAAAACCGTTTATCTCTTTTATCGACAGAAAACTATTTTTTTTTAAGGTGTTTTTTCCGGTATAATAAGATTACATTGCATTCTAGGAACTTGAGAAGGGAGTTACTTGGCATTGGGAGTAAAGCATGGTAGGGATTATGGTGACATTTTGACTGATCTAACGGCAGCAGTAGGCCGTATTTCTGATAGTTATACTTTTTTTGAGATGGAGCCTTTGGAATGGCACAGTTTATCGGATGAAGAGCGGGTAGAGGTTCAGGAGGCACTTGCGGAGGATTTATTTTTTGCGCTCGGTAATGAACCGATTATTACGGTTGGAAGTGCAGTAGTTATATATGATGCAGCCAGTCATCGAATTAATTTTTTGATTGGTGAAGAGGAGTTGGACTCAGTTAACCTTATTTGAACAGGACATGCTTCCATTTCCTTTTAGCATCAGCAAAGTCCTTTCGCATGAATGACAGGACAGAAGAATACAATAAATGAAGTATGGAGACTTATTCCGTATCAGACACGCGCAGATGATGTATCTTTTGGATCAAGGCATACAAGAATTAGGAAGTTCGTGACGAACGGGGAGGATAAGAAATGCCGTTTACACCGCAAGAAGTAGAAGCACATTTGCAAAAGTTAGAAGGATGGCATCTGGAGGAAGGGCGCTGGATTATTCGTAAATATACGTTTTCGAATTTTATGAAGGGAATTGCATTTGTGGATGAAGTTGCTGCAATTTCCGAGGCTTTCAACCATCATCCATACATTACGATTGATTACAAAACGGTGACGCTTCGTCTTACATCGTGGGATGATGGAGGAATTACAGCTGTAGATATTAAAGAAGCCCATCAGTACAATGAAGCATATGAGAAATCTCGCTCAGTGGATTGATCGTGATGTGCACCGACAAAACGATAAAGTAATAACGACAGGCACGCCCGTCAGGAATAGTTACGATCCATTCCTGACGGGCGTGCTTTGTTAAAGCCTGCTTGTTACTTTTTCTCGGAAAGCCAAAGAGCAACGTTTGCAATTTCTTCATCTTTCAATTTGTCTTTGAAGGAAGGCATCATGCCTCCACCTTTTCCTTTGGAAATGGTGCTATAGAGTTGTTCCGCAGACAATACTGTGCCGATGGTTTGAAGGTTCGGTCCGCTTTGTCCTTGTAATTGGTCACCGTGACATGCAATGCAGCTTGCTTTGACAACAGCTTCGGCTTGTGCCGCATCTAACGTAACTTCAGGCATTGTTGGCTTTGCTTCTTGAGCGACTTGATCTTTGCCGGGCAAGGTGAACAATAATACGATGGCAAACACACACGCCACGAAAAATAATCCGCTCATGATCCATTTTTGCATTTCAATCGTCCCTCCTATGTAAACTACCCACTCCATTATAACGGAACATACCTGACGATCATAGCATTTGTGTCAAAAAAAGCAACGATTTATTTGTATTATCTTCAGTTTATCCCAATAAATGTGCAGTATATCATAGAAGAGGGGCTGTTGTTATGATTGAGAGCGATTTAAATCGTCTCTGACACAGGACGGTAAACCATGCAATAATAAGGCTTAGAAATGCCGCCTGGGGTCATTTTCTCGTAGAGATCAGTAATGACAAAGCTTGATTTCTGGTAGGCCCGTATCGCTCTTGAATTCCATGTCAGCACCTCGAGATCAATTTCATTCTGCGGTTTACGCAGACGGGCTTCCTCTACTATGGCAAGTACGAAAGATTTACCGTAACCTTTGCCGCAGAGATCCGGGCGCATGCCTACGCCTAGACGAGTTACTCCCTGAAGCGGGAAATACTGGGCAAAGCCGGTCAGCACTCCCTCGTCATCTACCAGAGAGACGTATTGCTCCGCACGAAGAACAGGGTTGCCGAACTCAACGTCAAGCGCCTTCATTTGCTCCCAGGGAAGCCAGCTATAAATATCGTAGGGAGAATCGTAACGCCAGGTACAGATGTCTGCACCGTGGCTTTCTTCCATGGGGACGATGTTAAACTGGGGGGGTTGCTTTTCCATCTTTACGCCTCCTTTAACGACTAGGTACTTACCATTTAGTTAACATGAGCAGTTACTTTGTATTTTCACTCTAACGGGATTTTTATTTGTTGTAAAGGGTAAGAAGCTGTAACCTTTTGAACAGTTTTTTCGTTGGATAGACATAAAGAAAAAAACCGCAGCTTGCCTCCAAATGGAAACGACTGCGGTGAGGTTGATTTTATGTGCAGATGAGTGTTGATATTAGGATTCTTTAGCATGAAGGGCATACGTATATTGACTCAGAATTCGTTTAGCACCAACATAACGTTGTTTATAGTAGCTATTGCTTAGCGCGTCAGTACGAATTCCTTTGGATGAAGAGGCATGGGCAAATTTACCATCGCCTATATAGACGCCTACATGAGACACTTTTCCAGTCCCCTGAGTATTAAAGAAGACGAGGTCTCCTGCCTTCAGATCACTTTTGGATATGGAAACACCTGTGTTGAATTGTGCTGTCGAAACACGCGGAAGCTGGATTCCCATCTTCGAGTACACATACCGAGTAAAACCGGAGCAATCGAATCCGTTAGTAGTAGTACCACCGTATTTGTAAGGTGTACCATAAACCGACTTAACAACGCTGTTCAGTGTAGTGCCTGCGAAAGCGCTTCCCGTTCCCATTGTGAACAGTATAGCCAAGCTTGTCGCTGCCGCTGCTAGTGTCTTTCTCAAGATGTAAAACTCCTTCCAAGGCCTGCGAGGTTAGCTTGAGGATTCGGTTGAAGGTCCCCTATGATCCCTCTCTTGCGAGATCAATTCACCCAAAATGGTTCCCCCGTTTCCCGAGCGCCAGGAATTCGGCAGTTCATAGTAGTAGTTGCGCTCGAAAACAAAACGACGTTACAACAATAAGGTTACAATAATAATTACAAAGTTGTTACTTTTGCATTTTACCAAAGAAAGGGGTGCTTTGGCAAGTTTACGCAAATATTCGTAAAAAAAGAAAGACCCGTAGACGATTTGATCATCGCTACAGGCCCTTGTGTTTTATTCTACATCATCATGATCAGTTATTTCACCAGTTACATCTTCGAATTTATCAGTGCTTAGGATACGTTTTGCACCAACATAACGTTTTACATAATATTTCTCGCTTAAGCTGCTGATGATAACCCCTTTAGATGAAGAAGCATGGGCAAATTTATCATCACCAACATAAACACCTACATGAGATACGCCTTTACCTGAAGTGTTGAAGAACACCAGGTCACCAGCAACCAATTCATCCTTAGCTACTGCAGTACCCATCTTGTATTGAGAACCGGATTGATGAGGAAGTTTGGTGCCAATTTTAGAGAATACATACATTGTAAATCCGGAACAGTCGAAACCTGAAGTTGAAGTACCTCCAGAAACATAAGAGGTTCCAATAGTCTTGTCGATGATGCCGTCCAGCTTAGAATCTGCGAAAGCGCTTCCCGTTCCGATGGAGAAAAGAATTGCAAGACTCACGGCTGCTGCTGTTAGTTGTTTTTTCAAGAATATACTCCTTCCAACGCCTACGAGGTTAGCTTAAGGATTCGGTTGAAGGTCCCCTATGATCCCTCTCTTGCGAGATCAATTCACCCAAAGTGGTTCCCCCGTTTCCCATACGGGAATTCGGCTCGTTCGTCACATATTATTTTGTATAGTACGAATCATTACAAAACTGTTACTAAAATTGTGCTGCTGTTATTGTAACAAAGGCAAGCATATTTTGGCAATGGTTAATTCACAAGATTTTGAGAGGAATACATAACATAAGACCCCCGTAAACTTACGGAGGCCTTGTGGCATAAGGGAATAGAGAATATTAAGAAAATTTAACTATTTTGTGATTTGGAATACCAAAGCTGAAATTGAGAGGTTATGCCCCACACATTAAATAGACAGCGAAAGAAAGGAAAGGCTTGCTGCAAAATGAGAGCGAGTAGTCCAGTCCAGATCCAGGAGACCGAACCAAATATCAGAAATATGGCTGTTACTGCGCTTCCAAGGATAATAAAAATGACGATACCCGGCAGAATGTGTCTAATTCCAAGCCATAGCGAGCCCCATGCCCCTTTTTTGAATAAGTAGCCAAACTGCATAAAGAGCAGGCATTGGCGAATCAGGAAGCAATAACTAAACCATCCTAGTAAATATCCACAAACCTTTAGAACCGGGAGTATTCCTCCACTGGTATAGATCAGGCTTGGCCATAGAGCGTATAATTTAGGTAAAATCCACAGCAGGGGTAAGGAGATCAGGATAATCTCGAGCAGAAAGAAGAGCAATACAGGTCTCCAAAACTCTTTCATTCCGCGAAATAGCGTTAATCCAGACTTGCGAGAGTCAGCAGGCGTTAACCCGTAGAGAATTCCCGCCTGAAAGAATGGGGTTAGCAGCATACGAAGGACCACCATTCCGATGAATAACCAGAAGTATGTGTGTATTTCTGAATTATGCAGCAATTCATATTGGCCCTCCAGTATAAACAAAATTTTGCTCAGTGCACTGGGAGGCGGATCAGGATATCTGGACAGAAACGTTGTAACGGCTGTATTTACGACTCGATATAAGAATAGTCCCCATAATAGTTGATACAAGAACAGGATGATTACAGAGGGAAACTGGTTCCTTACAAGGCTCCATCCATTACGAACATAGGTCATGCTCTTCCCTCCAATATAAATAAACTTATTGAGTATGAAATGTGCTCTACCATACCATTGTCTCTAATAAAGCTTCAATCAGTTTGACGATACTTATTGATGTACGTGTACTTGTAGGCTCATCGATGCTGGCCTTCAAATAATTATTGATGTGCTTGTTCTCCAAAACGAGAGTATAAGCAGGATCGATCTGAACGAAGCTCAAAGGCTCTTTATACTCCAGCTTGAACTGTACCTTGCTGCCTTCACCATTCCACACTTTATTCACTGTATGACCGTCATTAAAGATTAAGAGGAGAGGAACCTTAGGTGAAGTGGCTCCCAGACGGCTAATATCAACAATAGATTCGTAGACGATTTTTCCTTCGCGGGCGATTCGGTTAACCGTAATGTGATCCACGGCAAAGTCAGCCATTTTATCGCCGTATACATACTGATTAAAAAATGATTTCCAGGATCGTCCGGTCGTTTGCTCGACAACCCTCTGGAATTCAGCGGTTGTAGGATGCTTAAACCGGAATTTTTGGCTGTACGTATACAATATCCGTTTCATGTTTTTTGATCCGACCTGCTGCTCGATATCAAGCAGGATCAGTTTGCCGCGGTAATATACGTTCTTCATATAGCTGTCTCCTGAGCCGTACTTCCATGCCGGAATGGTCAGGGATGCTGGAGAGGATATTAATGAGGCTTGGATCGGCAAATTAGGTGTTATGCCAAATTCTTGTTCCATTAGCTTATCTTCTGCATATGAAGTGAAGGCTTCATCCAGCCAGGCTTCCTCAAATTCATTGCTTGCAACCATGCCGTAGAAGAACTGATGTCCGATTTCATGGATAACGGTTCTTTCGAGCTCGTCGTATCCGGGAGTATCGCTGTGCGCTCCAAAGGCGGTAATAAGCGTGGGATACTCCATTCCTCCTGCGCCATTTCCATCGGAAGGGGGGACAACAATGGATAGGGTAGAGTAAGGATATCTTCCGTACCATTTGCTGAAGTTAGCCAAGGCAACCTTTGCAGCATAGAAATACCGATCCTTTAAGTCTTTATGGACAGGGTCCAAGTAGAGCTTTATACGAACCCCAGGAACCTCTGCTGAGGAGAATGGCTCTTCCGCATATATGAAATTTGGAGAAGCTGACCAGGCAAAATCGTGGACGTCATCAGCGTAATACTGAACGGATTTGCGTCCTCCATTAACGACAGCTGCCTTAGTGGGAAAACCTGTAGCTGCGACGATATAATTGTCCGGGACGTTAATATTCACGCTATAGATACCAAAGTCGGAATAGAACTCAGAGTTACCGTGATATTGATGGAGATTCCAGCCTTCCGTTGTTCGTCCGCGTGTACCCGCAGGTTCATAAACGCTGATCTTTGGGAACCATTGCCCTGCCATAATGAAATCGCCCTTTTTACCCATGCGGGCAAATATTTTGGGCAGCTTAACCGTGAAATTAATTTTCAGTGTAACGCTCTCGCCCCCGCGAACCGTGACAGGAAGACGCACCTTGGCTAAAGTACTGTCCTTTATATTCCCGTCGTCAGGCTGGACGTATTGTAGCCGATGCAATAGGGATATACCGTCGGTTGTCCGGATTTCAGTCACTTCCATAGATCCCCATCCATCTTTAGGCATGGTATCGCCGCGCAGCTTGCCGTCGGATTCCTTCATAAACGTAGTGTCGGAGGAAGCGAAGGCATTAGGATAAAGATGAAAATACAGCTCGTTAACCGATTTTTTGCCGGGATGGGTCCAGGTCATCGTTTCTGTGCCAGAGAGTGTTCCATCCTCCTCATTCAGCTTGACGTTGATATGATACTCGGTGACACGATTGCTCAGCACTTCAGCAGTTGGCTGCTGAATACTCTCAACCTGAGGTGGCAACGAGGTTGTCCCCGATTTGACGACTTCCTTGGGCTTGACCATTTTTGAGGCGAAGGAAGACTGGCCTTTCGGGTCCGTACTTAGGGTGTACCGGATACTTCCGGCGATAACGCATAGTGCCAGGATTGAAATGCCGAAGATTAAAGTTCGTCGGGTCATACATTCTATACCTCCCGTTGACAAGCATCTACAGCATGTATATGTTTGCTTTTGGGAGAATATTAGCTAAAATTAAATTAATCATTTATAGAGTAAAAGTGTGGAGGGAATCATGGAAAATTCACAGCAAGGCGGTAAAAAAATATTTTCCTTAAATATCATCAGTAATGACGATAAGAGTAAACATAAAGGATTTGGAGCGGGCTCTATTGATCTGAATAGTATGTCGCCTGTAATTATCGATGGAAATGATGCTTATATTGATATCGGTGCGATGCATGCCAAGAGCAAAGTGGAGAAGGGCATTAAGTTCTCCATGAATCGCGAGGATGTTCCGGCTGGACGTCAGGTATGGATCGTTTGGGTTGCGGTGGATCGTTCACCAGAGGGTCAATTTTATGGCGGGTTGACCGCATGTGAGATGTGGATTGATACCGAGGCGCGGCGCGGATGGAAAATTCTCGCTGATCATGTGAACAAGATGGACTACGCGTTAAAACGTAGAGTTATACTAGACGGCCTGTCTGTCGATCACAAAGCGCTGCTTAAAAAACTGCTGATTGATACGAATCAGGAATGGTGGGACCGTTCTCCTGATGAGCTGAAGACAGCGGTTGAATCTTAAACTTAACTCACCATAAAGTCCTAAGAAAAACAACGGTGAACTCGTGAGCTATATTGCGATTTATCGTTGTTTTGTTTTAAAAAAGGGAGGCGAATCCAATTGGATAAAACATCCAAAGAGGTTGCAGAGTGGATGGTTCATGAAATCAGGTTTAAAGGGATTCTTAAGCAAGAGGATGCTATAGCCTACATTAAATCTCATTTTGGAGAACAATTTGTCTACGTGAATGCAAATGGACACTCATCGATCTCAAAGGAAGTGATCAAGTTGTTCCGAAAAATGCATGCCGGGACAATAGCATGGGAGCGAGAAGGATTTTTCTGGGCTTCGGTTTAGAATAAAATGGAAAGACAAAATGGGGCTGTCCCAAAAGTAGGTTTAGTGTCAAAACTAGAAATAGCGGTGCAAGGAAGACGCCCCCTGCACCGCTTGATCCTGCCGCATTCTATGACCGTATCTCATGTGTAATAGTGTCATGATGCGGATTTTCTGAAATTCCTGCAAATGTGCAGGTTTTGTTTATGTAAAGTCTCTAAATGCCCTAAATTGCTGCAGATGTGCAGGCTTTCTCTAAGGATTCTCTTCAAACTAGTCTATTCTGAACCTTATTCCTGCATTTTGCAGGCTTTTGTTCATCCTTTCATGGCTACTTTAAAAAAACTGTATTT
>NZ_FNBG01000067.1 GCF_900102215.1 Fontibacillus panacisegetis | reverse complement strand
TTTTGCAGGCTTTTGTTCATCCTTTCATGGCTACTTTAAAAAAACTGTATTTGTGCATCCTTTTCCTGATATCTTGCCTTTACACTGCTAAACAAGTTTTATTATTTACTCCGTTCAGTATACTCAGTAACCCACTCACCAGTTGACACAAGTCTCGCTTCCGCTCTAGAAATCGCTGCGGATACTTGTTCCGAAGCTGTGCCACCGTAAACATTACGTGCGTTAACAACCGTCTCCGGTTGCAGAACATTGTAGATGGTGTCATCAAACAATGGCGAAAATTGCTTGAACTCATCCAAAGTCAGATCGAGCAGAAATTTATTATTTTGGATACAGTAGAGAACTGTTTTTCCGATAACCTCATGCGCCTGGCGGAATGGCAAGCCTTTGTTGGCAAGGAAATCCGCAATATCCGTTGCGTTGGAGAAGTCCTTGTTCACCGCTTCGCGCATGCGTTCGCCGTTTACTTTCATCGTAGCAATCATCGGAGCGAACAATTGCAGAGCACCCTGCAAAGTAGCTACCGTATCAAACATGCCTTCCTTGTCTTCCTGCATATCTTTGTTGTACGCAAGCGGCAAAGATTTCAGCACCGTAAGAAGGCCCATCAGATTGCCATAGACACGACCTGTTTTACCGCGAACAAGCTCTGGTACGTCAGGATTTTTCTTTTGCGGCATAATGCTGCTGCCAGTGCAGAAAGCGTCATCCAGCTCAATAAAGCGGAACTCTGTACTGCTCCACATGACCAGCTCTTCGCTAAGACGAGATAAATGCATCATCAGCATCGAAGCGTTGGCAAGAAACTCGATAATAAAGTCACGGTCACTAACTGCGTCAAGGCTGTTTTCATACACCCCATCAAAATGCAACTGCTCCGCCACAAAATGACGGTCGATCGGGAATGTGGTTCCCGCCAGTGCTCCAGCGCCTAGAGGTAGAACGTTGATCCGTTTGTAGCTGTCTTGAAGACGCTCGATATCACGTCCAAACATCGATACATATGCCATCAAATGATGAGCAAAAAGAATCGGCTGCGCACGCTGCAAATGTGTGTATCCAGGCAGGATCGTCGTCAGATTTGCCTTAGCTTGTCCAATCAGCGCCTCCTGCAAATCATGCAGCAATCCTACAAACTCTACTACCCGTTTACGCAAATACAGGTGCATGTCCGTTGCCACTTGGTCATTACGGCTGCGTCCAGTATGCAGCTTCCCGCCAACCGATCCAACTTCATCGATCAGATTTTTTTCGATATTCATATGAATATCCTCGTCTGATACGGAGTACTCTAATTCGCCACGGCGAATTCTAATCAGTACAGTATGAAGGCCTTCCTTGATTTTCTCTACATCCTCTTCAGGAAGAATTCCACATTTGCCAAGCATCGTCACATGCGCGATACTTCCTTGTACATCCTCTTCAGCCAAGGCTTTGTCAAACCCAATTGACGCCGTATATTGTTCAACCAAACGGTTGGTCTGCTTCGTAAAGCGGCCACCCCATAACTTACTCACCTAACCCACTCCTTCATCTATAAAAGGTAGTTCAAAAATATGCTCCCGTTCACGAAATGATCCATGACGTGAAGTCTATTCAACTTTGATCTTGAAATCAAACCGTAGGCCGTTTCCACACCAGAGTATTTCAACGGATTAATGTTGACTCTGGCGAAAAACGGCCAAGCGGTTCTTATATATGACTTATACCACTATTTCAGCCTTTTCGTGCTCACTCTGCCCATATCTGGAGGATTTTCTCGCTAGCTGCAGCTTAAGAAATTCCTGCAAAAATGCAGTTTTTGACTAGCTACTGATTCTGTTACGCAAAATCCCTGCAATAATACATCTTTTTTCACTCATATCGTCTATTCTAGCAATAATCGAGATGAATTCCTGCAGATTTGCAGGTTTTTGCTTCTCAATCACATATTTACTTGAAAAAAACTGTATATTTGCAGGTTTTATACACCCACACATCACGCTCAACTTATTTATTGCTTTGTTCTACTCCAGAACTAACTTTAAGGCGCAGTGCATTCAAGCGAATGAAGCCTGTTGCATCGCCTTGATCGTAGGCTTGTGTAGGATCTGCCTCCATCGTAGCGATGTCCGGATTGTAGAGGCTGACAGGACTCTTCACCCCAGCAGCGATGATGTTGCCTTTATACAGCTTAACGCGAACCGTACCGGTTACATTCTTTTGACTTTCTGTTACAAGTGCTTGCAAAGCAAGGCGTTCCGGCGCAAACCAGAAACCATTATATACGAGCGTGCTATAACGAGTAATCAGGCTATCACGCAGATTCATTACTTCACGGTCCATCGTCAACGACTCCATTTTGCGATGAGCAGTAAACAGAATGGTCCCACCTGGAGTTTCATACACTCCGCGGCTCTTCATGCCGACAAAACGGTTTTCAACCATGTCCACGCGACCGATACCATGTTTACCGCCGAGTTCATTCAGCTTTTCCATGACACCAAGCGGATTCAAGCGTTCACCATTCAGAGCCACACAATTACCTTGCTCGAATTCAAGCTCCAAATATTCCGGTTGATCCGGAGCATCCTCAGGAGATGCACTCAAGAGGAACATATCTTTATTCTCGATAGCAGAAGCATCGAACCAAGGATCTTCCAGCACACCGCTCTCATAGCTGATATGCAGCAGGTTGCGGTCCATAGAATATGGCTTGGATGCTGATGCTGTAACAGGAATTCCGTTAGCTTCAGCATAAGCAATCATTTCAGCACGTCCAGGGAAACGATCGCGGAACTCGCTTAGTCTCCAAGGAGCGATAACGGAAATCTCAGGAGCCAATGCCGCAGCAGCTAATTCAAAGCGCACTTGGTCATTCCCTTTACCTGTAGCACCGTGAGCAATTGCAGTTGCACCTTCTGCGCGTGCAATATCAACCATACGTTTTGCGATCAACGGACGAGCGATACTAGTTCCGAGCAAATATTGTCCTTCATAAAGTGCACCAGACTCGAACATTGGATAAATAAAATCTTTTGCAAACTCTTCGCGCAAGTCATCAATGTACACCTTGGAAGCACCTGTAGCAAGCGCCTTTTCCTCCAAGCCGTCCAATTCTTCCTTTTGACCGATATCTGCCGTAAAAGCAATAATTTCAGCGTCATAAGTTTCTTTAAGCCATTTCAAAATAACTGATGTATCCAGACCGCCGGAATACGCCAGTACGATTTTTTCTTTTGCCATGATTCAGTAATCCTCCTACTAAGATAAATTATTGCCCCATTAGTGGACAGAGCTGAGTTAACCTATCAACGCTGCCATCAATGCTTTTTGCGCATGCAGACGATTCTCTGCTTGATCAAAAATAATCGAGTTCTCTCCGTCAATGACACCTTCGCTAACTTCCTCACCGCGATGAGCTGGCAGACAGTGCATGAACAGATAATCCGGCTTGGCACACTTCGCAAGCTGCTCATCTACCTGATAATCCTTGAACGCATTTTCGCGCGTCTTCTGCTCTTCCTCAAAGCCCATACTAGCCCAAACGTCTGTGTAGATTACATCTGCATCTTGAACGGCAGCCTTAGGATCACGTACGACTTCGATAACTGCTCCAGTAGCTTTGGCGATTTCCTGTGCATCCACCACAATTTGAGGATCAGGCTCATAACCTTCCGGACTAGCCACCGATACATGAACACCAAGTTTTGCTCCGCCGATCATAAGAGAATGAGCCATATTGTTGCCATCGCCGACATAAGCCAGCTTGAGCCCCTTCAACTCACCTTTATATTCATAAATAGTCTGAAAATCAGCAAGCACCTGACACGGATGCGCCAGATCGCTAAGACCGTTAATGACTGGAACCGTTGCATAACGAGCCAAGTCTACGACTTTATCGTGGCCGAACGTACGAATCATAATGCCATCAAGGTAACGGGACATTACGCCAGCTGTATCTGCTATCGTCTCACCGCGTCCAAGCTGAATATCATTTTTGCTCAGGAACAAAGCGTGACCGCCAAGCTGATATGTGCCTACTTCAAAAGAAACCCGCGTACGAGTCGATGATTTCTCAAAAATAAGTCCAACTGTTTTTCCTTTAAGCGGCTGATACTCTTCCCCATTTTTTTGCTTGCGCTTAATTTCAATGGCCAGATCGATTAAATACTGAATCTCTTCTGTAGTATAATCAGTCAACTCAATAAAATCCCGACCGCTTAAGTTAAAGCACTTGTTAGTTTGTTCTGAGAGACTCATTACTTCACTTCCTCCTTGGCTGCTGTATGTGCGGCAATCAATGCTACTAGGGTATCTACCGCCTGATCAATTTCTTCGCGGCTTACTTTCAAATTCGGAAGGAGACGAATGACATTAGGTCCAGCCGTCACGAACAACAGCTTATTCTTCTGTCCAGCCGTCACTAACTCAGCGACAGGTCCATTGCACTCAATACCAACTATAAGTCCCATTCCGCGGATCGCTTTTACAAAAGGCTCATCCTTCAGTGCTTCACGCAGCCGATCCGTCAAATAACGTCCCATTTTAGCCGCTCTCTCAGGAATATTCTCTTCCTTCATCGTCTCCAGCGTTGCAATAATCGAAGCTGTTACCACTGGATTTCCTCCAAAGGTAGATGCATGAGTTCCTGGTGTAAATGCCTCGCGAAGATATTCCTTCGCTAACATTGCACCTGCTGGCAGGCCGCTCGCAATTCCTTTTGCCGATGTGAAAATATCCGGTTCAATCCCGTACTGTTCATGAGCATACCAAGTACCTGTCCGTCCCATACCGGTCTGTACTTCATCGATAATTAGCAGGATTCCTTGCTCCTTACAGAGCGCAGCAACTTCTTTCACAAATGAAGGATCTGCTGGATACACTCCTCCCTCTGCCTGAATCATCTCCAGCATAATTGCAGCCGTATTAGATCCGATCGCCGCTTTAAGAGCCTCAAGATCATGCATAGGTACTGTAATAAAACCAGCAGGCAGCGGAAGAAATCCGTCCTTAACCTTATCCTGTCCTGTCGCTGTTAGTGTAGCTAACGTGCGTCCATGAAAAGATTGGGTAAACGTAATAACTTCATAACGATCTTCACCCTTCACTTTCTGATAATACCGACGCGCCAGCTTGATCGCAGCTTCATTCGCTTCCGCTCCACTGTTGCAGAAAAATACGACATCCGCACAGCTCACTTCTGTCAGCAATTTGGCTGCTTTCTCCTGCTGCGGGATTTGAAACAGGTTCGACACATGCCAAAGCTCATCCAGTTGAGCTTTAACCTTCTCCTTCACCTTCTCAGGAGCATGGCCTAAATTGGTTACCGCAAGACCGCTCATAAAATCCAAATAACGGTTGCCTTGGTCATCCCATAGCCAGCTTCCATGCCCTTTTACAAGATTCAGCGGGTAACGCGAATAACTTGGAAACAAAGCACTTTGAACGCCTGAAACGGCACTCGCTCCATTTGCATCTATACTTTTATTACTTCCGCTGGCAGCAGGCGTAGTTTCCTTAAGATCATTTTGTGCCATAGCTTGCTCAACTCCTATCGATTAATGTTACTCACAATGGTAAACATAAACTTATAGAGGATGTTCAAAAAGTCACCTTCCCATAACGAATCAAATCATGAAGCGGAGTCGACATCGAATCTTGAATTCAGCCGGACCTTCCGGTGCTCACGTACCCAAAACAGCTTATGCTTCCGAAGTCGTTTTCTACGAAAACGTGTAGCTCCGCTCCTCAGGCCCCAGCTTCATCCAACCTTCTCGGTCATGAAAACCTGACTTTTTGAACACGTACTTATATAAATATAGCTCAATTTCAGAAGAAACGGCTACTACATCCGAACAATTTTTGTCCCGATCTTCTCTCCGGCCAATACTTTGCCGAGTACATTAGGCTCACTTCCATCAACAATAACAACTTCACTTACTTTACCGCTGATGCATGCTACAGCAGCTCTTACTTTAGGAATCATTCCACCGTAAATTTCGCCGGTTTGAATCATGTCCTCGATTTGCTGCACCGAGACCGATTCCAGCACCTTTTTTTCACCATTTACAGATTTCAAAATACCAGGTACATCCGTTACCACGATCATTTGCTTCACACCAAGCTCGGACGCAACAGCACCCGCCGCCGTATCTGCATTGATGTTATAGCGTTGTCCGCTCACGTCGATACCCACAGGTGCAATCACTGGCAAATAACCAAGCTCTGTCACACCTTGAATGAGCGAAGCGTTCACTTGAGTAACCTCACCTACAAGCCCCACCTCAGCGACATTAGTAACTGGCTTCGCCTGAATCAGACCGCCGTCTACACCGGATAAACCGATCACTTTACCCCCGGACTGTCCAATGCGACGTACTATTTTCTTATTAATACTGCCTGTGAGCACCATCTCTACAACTTCAAGCACCTCTTCAGATGTATAACGAAGTCCGTTCACAAATTTTGTTTCAATTCCAAGCTTGCTTAAATTTTCTGAAATAGCAGGGCCACCGCCATGCACGATGACAGGCTGAATCCCTTTATTCTGCAGCTCAACCAGGTCACTATAAAAGGAATCCGGCAACTCTTCCAGCGTGCTGCCCCCACATTTCATAACAAATGTACGGTTCTCCTTCGTCAGCTTGTTTTCCTGCTGACTGCTATCCAATGCTGATTTCATCCTCAGTAATCCCCTTTCTTATCATAAAGCTGAATCCAAGATTCGACGCCGAGTATTCCTCTTCGAAATGCGTCGTGATCAAAAGCTGATTTTTTGAACTTCCTCTTCAAATAAAGGTTCAAAAAATCAGGTTTTCAGCACCGAGAAGATTGGAGGAAGCCAGGGATCGAGGAGCGGAGCGTAGGAGTAGCCTACGTGAGCACCGGAGATCCCGGCTGAATCCAAGATTCGACGCCGAGTATTCCTCTTCGAAATGCATCGTGATCAAAAGCTGATTTTTTG
>NZ_FNBG01000043.1 GCF_900102215.1 Fontibacillus panacisegetis | reverse complement strand
ATCACCGCTCTCTGGCATATATTATATAGATATTATACCATATTAACGCGGTGATTTGGTGAAATAATGACTTTTTCAACAGTCTGAAAAGTGCAGGCTTTCGACTAAAAAGTAATCAGAATGGCTCGTTGACCAGAAAAAAGATGCGCTTTCGCAGGAATTTTCCGCAGCACCTTAACCTAAAAAGGAAAAGCTGCATTTTTGCATGAATTTTTAAATGGATTTGCTAGACTAGTTCGGTGAAAATAGCGGTGTAGGGATAGTCTCCCTTGCACCGCTATTTCTTGTTCTGACACGCGAAGCGTCCCATTCCCATATTCCCATGGACGGAGTAAGACTAATTCTGGGGCAGCCCCTTTCTTTAGTTTGCTTTACGCTCGTTTGATCTTTTTCCGCGGATGCCAGAAAATGCAATCAGAATAACAGCGCAGCCTGCTGTACCGGCTAACAGGGTGGATATCTTGGAATCACCCAATGCCCTGATGCTATATCCGATCATGAGTCCGCCTTCCCAGAGGGTTTGCTCTTGGTTCATGAACCCGAGGTCAATGGCTACTCGTTCAAGACCATCTGGCAAGCTGGAAGCGATAGGAGTGAGCCCAAGGAGGACGACGATAAGGATAATCCATCCGGCGTGCTTTTTTAGGTTATGCCACATGATCACTCGCCTCCTGAGACTGTTATTGAATGCGTGGGTGAATAGAGCGCTTGTCGATCTGCTAATGCAATGAAGGCTAGAGTAACTCCACCTTCAATCAGCCCGATCCACAGATGCCAGCCAAGCATGGCGGGAACGACGGTGCTTAGAGGAATTGTGCCCGATGCGGCCAAATAAATAGCGGTGACTAGAGCGGCGGCCAAGACCGATATTATGCCAGCTGGAATCAGTGCTATAGCGAAGGATTTACCGGGCAAAATTCTCTTGGCTATTGCCATGATAGATGCCCCTGCTAATGGCGCGATTATCCCCATTGACAAAATGTTAGCTCCTAATGCGAATAAGCCTCCATCATGAAATAACAGAGCTTGAACTATAAGAATGGCTGTCATGACAAGTACAGCGGCAGATGGTCCTAATACGACTGCTGCCAGAGCTGCTCCGATGAAATGACCGGATGTTCCGCCTGGGATCGGAAAATTAAGCATTTGAGCAGCGAATATACAGCCGCCAACCAGTCCCATTTTGATAAAATTTTCACGATTTCCTTTGAACTTCCAGGATGCCGCACCAACTCCGGTAATGGCGATGGCTAATGCTGCAGTGCTTACGGCAGGGGATAAGAACCCGTCTGGAATATGCATATAGCATTCTCTCCCTTCATACGGTCAAATAATGTTCGAATTGTTCGATATCGATGTGCTCAGGGTCGCCTTGAGCGACAATGCTTCCTTTATCCATCACGTAAATGTAATCAGCTACGCTGCGTACAAAATCGATACTTTGTTCAACAAGAATAACAGATGTATTGCCTTGTGCCTTGATCTTGCAGATGACATTCCGGATCTCCTCAACGATAGAAGGCTGTATGCCTTCAGTAGGTTCATCGAGCAGCAAAAGCTTTGGTCTGGAAGCAAGTGCTCTGGCAAAAGCAAGCTGCTGCTGCTGGCCGCCGCTTAAGTCCCCGCCTTGTCTGTGGTACATTTGCGGTAGTACAGGGAAAAGCTCAATCACATCTTCCGGAAAAGTTTTAGGTTGTGGATTACATGGTTCTAAACCTAGTAGCAGATTTTCTTTGACAGTAAGCAGTGGGAATATCTCTCTTCCTTGCGGGACGTAACCAATGCCGCTGCGGGCGCGGTATACAGAATCCCATGTCGTCACATCGACCTCATCCAGGCTCATTGTGCCATGACGAATTTTTAGCTGTCCGGTCAGTGTACGCATGAGTGTTGTTTTGCCTACACCGTTTCGGCCGATTAGACATACGACCTGTGCTTGATCGACTCGCATCGTTACATTTCTCAGAACGGGGCTTTCTCCATACCCTGATTCAATGGCTTGAAGCTGCAGCATGATCCTCTCTCCTTTTACCTAGATAGACTTCGGCAACACGTGGATCGTGCTGTATTTCTGCCATCGAGCCCTCCTTAAGAAGCTGTCCTTCATGCATTACTGTTACTTTAGCGGCAAAAGAACGAACAAATTCCATATCATGCTCAACTACGACGACTGAACAGGTTTTCGCGATTTCTTTCAATAATTCGCCTGTTTTGACAGTTTCGTCATCGGTCATTCCAGCTACAGGCTCATCAAGCAGCAATACTGACGGTTTTTGCAGCAGGAGCATGCCGATTTCAAGCCATTGCTTTTCTCCGTGAGATAAAGAGCCGGCTCGTTCCCCCTCGCGACCGGGAAGTCCAATTTGCTCTAAAATGCCCAGCATTTTTGGGGTTACAGTATCACTGCGACGCAGCCTCAAAGTATGAAAAATAGAGCGATTCCGATCTGCGGCAAGTTCGAGGTTCTCTTGCACAGTCAGATTAGGGAACACGGAAGGGGCCTGAAATTTGCGCCCGATGCCAAGGCTTGCGATTTCATAATCTCTTTTACGTGTTAAATCAACTTCTCCCCCCAGAAGAACTTTGCCGGATGAGGCTTTGGTTTTACCGCATATGACATCCAGCATCGTCGTTTTTCCGGCTCCGTTGGGACCGATCAGAAAATGAAGCTCATGCTTGCGGAGTGCCAGATTCATTCCCCGCACCGCCATGAATCCGCCAAAGGAGACGGAGATGTTCTCTGCAGACAATATTACCGGAGAAGTCTTTGTCTCAGAGACAGGATGCCGCATGGGCAACGATAATTTGTGATCAACCTTCTTTGCGAATGACTGCATGTTCAGACCCTCCTTGTCGGTAAAAGATACGGACTATTCTGTTCCACAGTCCGGTTAAGCCGCTTGGCATCAAGACGACAACAGCGACAAACAGCCCGCCAAGCACGAGCAGCCATCCCTCAGGATAAGCTTCGCTGATCCCTGTTTTTGCAGCATTTAACACTACAGCGCCGATGATGGCTCCAATCAATGTACCGCGTCCTCCAAGCGCCACCCAAAGTACCATTTCAATGGAGGGTACGATTCCCATCATAGAAGGGGAAATGATCCCAACCTGAAGTACAAAGAGCATCCCGGATAATCCGGCGAGTGCACCTGATACGGTGAAAGCAAACGTCTTGAAGCGGGATGGATCATATCCGAGGAAGCGAACTCTGTTCTCGCCATCTCTTGAAGCTTCCAGCACTTGGCCTGCGCGGCTGTTTACGATATAGCGGCAAAGAAGGTAGGCGATGATTAGTGCTGCCAGTGTTATGAAGTATAGTGCGATTTTTGTTCCGCTATCCTGAAAAGCAAATCCAAAAATATCGCGATACCCTGTAAGTCCATTCGTTCCTCCAGTCCATTCCTGTTTGCCAACAAATAATGTTACGACAATCATAACCAAAGCTTGTGTGAGAATCGTGAAGTATACCCCGACGATCCGGTTGCGGAAAGTGAAATAACCGAGGATGAGCGCAAGAGCGGCGGGTATGAGAATACCAAGCAGGAATGCTACAGGAAAGTAACGAAAAGGCTCCCAGAAAAAAGGAAGAGCATTAATTCCGCTCCAGCTCATAAAATCAGGAATGGAGCTGCCGCTGGCTTCTAACTTTAGGTACATAGCAATGGCGTAAGCACCGAGACCAAAAAATACGCCGTGACCGAGGCTTAGAATACCTCCGTATCCCCAGATGAGATCAAGCCCGACGGCAAGAATGGCAAGTGCTATAAATTTGGTGAACAGACCGAGTCGAAACGGAGTCATGAAAAGAGGGGCCATACATAACAAAAGGATCAGTACAGCCCAAACGATACGTCTAGTTCGACTTCCTGGGATAAGCTTCATCCAATTCATGATCATGCTGTAAACCTCCTCTTAATCCAGACTGCGTGTGCGAAGCGCCACAAGTCCACGCGGTTTCCATTGCAAAAAGGCGACGATGCACGCGAACACGAGCACTTTTCCGATGGATGCTGATGTATAGGTTTCAAATAAAGTGTTAAATATGCCGATGCCTAAAGCTCCAGCTACTGTGCCGATTAATTTGCCTACACCGCCAAGAACGACAACCATAAAGGCATCAACGATATAGTATGTTCCGATTGACGGACCGATAGGGCCTAGTAAAGTAAGCGCGCAGCCTGCAATACCGGCGATGCCTGAACCGATTGCAAATGTAAGGGAGTCTACATGGCGGGTAGAGATGCCGAGGCATCCGGCCATTTCCCGGTTTTGCATGACCGCGCGCATTCGTCTGCCGGAGGCGGATTTGTAAATATACAAGTACATAGCTGTAAGAACAAGAGCTACAAGTGCCATAATGAATAAGCGCTTATAAGGAAGAACCAGAGTAGAGGTGATAGCAAGACCTCCGTTTAGCCATGACGGGCTTGTAACAGCGACATTTGGAGCACCGAATATAAATCTTGCGACTTGTTGAAGCATCATGCCTACGCCCCAGGTAGCCAGCAGGCTATCCAGTGGTCTTCCGTATAAATGTCGGATTAAGATAGTCTCAAGCAGGCAGCCCATAAGAGCAGCGATAAGAAAAGAAGCGGCTAAAGCAGCGAAGAAATATCCTTCGTACCATGACTTCGGCAAATATGAGGCGAACAGATTTTGCGTGACATACGCCGAATAAGCTCCGATCATAATTAATTCCCCATGAGCCATGTTGATGACGTTCATAAGGCCGAACGTTACAGCGAGACCAAGGGCAATGAGCAGCAGAATGGAGCTGACACTCAGGCCGTTAAAGGTTTGCAGAATTAACATTTCCATAGCTTTCTCCTTTCCCGGCGGGCAGAAGTTGTATCGCCCGCTGGACAGTGAGTCTTACACACTGGATGAACATGAGGGTGAGTAACCGTGACGTTATATTACTCGCCTAAACCAGCTGCCCAAGGATAGGATTTCAAGTAAGGGTCCGGCTTGACGGGTTCTCCGGAATTCCACAGCTCCTTGAACTGACCATCAGCACCGACTTCTCCAATCCGTACCGTTTTGTATATATGCTGATTGTCGCCGTCAACCGTTACTTTACCTTCCGGTGCTGCAAATTCGATCCCTTTGGCTGCTTCTTTTACCTTGTCTACGTCGGTTGATCCTGCCTTTTCAACGGCTGCTTTCCATAGATATACTGCCGTATATCCGGCCTCAATCGGGTCAGCAGTTACACGGTTACTGCCATATTTTGCTTTATACTTCTCAACAAAAGTTTTATTTTCCGGGGTATCTGTAGTTTGGTAGTAGTTCCAGGCTGCTAAATGACCCTCCAAAATATCTGCTCCAATTCCGCGAATTTCTTCTTCTGCTACACTGACAGACAGCGTTGTTAAGTCTTTGGACGTAATTCCTGCATCCTTTAATTGCTTGAAGAAGGCCACGTTGCTATCGCCGTTTAGTGTGTTATATACGATATCTGGCTTAGCTTCTTTAATTTTCGTAATGACAGTACTGTAATCCGTGTGTCCAAGAGGAGTGTATTCCTCGCCGACTAATTGTCCGCCCTCTGCTTCGAGCTGGGCTTTTATAATTTTATTGGCTGTTCTCGGGAATACATAGTCAGAGCCGAGCAGGAACATCTTTTTCCCTCGATTCTCCAGTAGCCAGGTTACAGATGGGACGATTTGTTGGTTTGTTGTTGCTCCGGTATAAAAAATGTTCGGGGAAGATTCCAAGCCTTCATATTGAACGGGGTAGAACAGCAGTCCATTGTTTTGTTCGAACACAGGCAGCATCGCTTTACGGCTTGCAGAGGTCCAGCCGCCGAATACAGCCGCGACTTTATTTTGCTGCAGTAATTTACCGGCTTTCTCTGCGAATGTAGGCCAATCGGAAGCCCCATCTTCAAGAATTGGCTCGATCTGCTTGCCAAGTACACCTCCCGCAGCATTAATTTCCTCAATGGCGAGCAGCTCCGCGTCCTTTACAGACACTTCACTAATGGCCATCGTTCCGCTCAATGAGTGGAGTATGCCAACTTTGATAGTCTCACCTGATGCTTCAGTAGCCGCTTGGGTATTGCTTCCGCTAGTCGTGGTTGCTGGTTCCTTTTCGGAAAGACAGCCTGATAAAAGAACCATACATACAAGAGAAATAGCCCACCCTTTGGTCATCAATGATCTTAATCTCATTCGCTCCACTCCTTTTTCTATTTCCGAACATTATTGCGCTATGTCTTTTATTTCATTCGTATGTAGGTTATGTTCGTTATTCCACATTATAGGTGTTGAACAATTTTTATGTCAATAATCCTGACATAAAATTTTATTTTTCAGGAAAATAAAGCTTTTTATTGACATAAATTCTGTTATGTGTAAAGATTTCTAACATAAAAATGTAATTATATTGAAAATTAGTTGTTTTTTAAGGAGGGATTTCGTGCACTGGACAGAGCAAGAGCGGGAGAAGTTGCTTATTACAGTTGCCGCACAGTTAGCATTATCCCGAAAGAATAGAGGCCTGAAATTAAATGTGCCGGAGGCTCTGGCTATTGTTACAGCCGAAGTGCTGGAGCGCGCGAGGGACGGAATGAGTGTCGCGGAACTGATGCATTATGGTGCAACGGTGCTTAAGCGCGAAGAATGTATGGAGGGTGTACCTGAGATGATTCCCGAGGTACAGGTGGAAGCTACTTTTCCAGACGGGACGAAGCTGGTTACGGTTCATGAGCCGATACGCTAATTTGGAGGGAAGACGATGATTCCTGGCGAGTACAAGCTGCTTGAGGATGAGATTGAGTGCAATGCTGACAGAGAGATCATTTCGATACGGGTTCAAAATTGCGGGGATCGTCCCGTTCAGGTCGGTTCGCATATCCACTTCTATGAGGTGAATCCGGCTCTGCATTTTTTACGTTCGGAGGCATTTGGCAAAAGATTGAACATTCCGGCGGGGACGGCAACCCGTTTCGAGCCAGGCGAGGAGAAAACGGTGGTTCTAACTGTATTCGGAGGAGAAAAGGCTATATATGGTCTTAATCGTTTGACAGATGGCCTGCTGACTGAAGGAGAATCAGAGCAAAAGTTAAATATATTTCTGCAAAAATAGTAAATCTTGCGGGGGGAGGAGGGGCTGTATGCTAAAAATGACGCGATCCCAATACGCTTCTATGTTTGGACCGACGACCGGAGATGCTGTAAGGCTTGCAGACACAGATTTATGGGCTGTTGTTGAGCGCGACATGACGGTTTATGGAGATGAATGCAAATTCGGGGGCGGTAAAGTGATTCGTGACGGGATGGGGCAGTCGGCCCGTGCGACACGTAAGGACGGGACACCTGATACGGTCATTACAAATGCCTTGATTATCGATCATTGGGGAATTGTGAAAGCGGATATTGGATTAAGAGACGGGCGTATTTGCGGAATTGGAAAAGCAGGCAACCCGGATACGATGCAAGGCGTTGATCCGGAGCTTGTTATCGGTGCATCCACTGAAATCATTGCAGGTGAAGGAATGATTGTGACAGCAGGAGGCATTGATTGCCATATCCATTTTATATGCCCGCAGCAAATTACGACCGCACTTGGTTCGGGAATTACGACGATGATCGGAGGAGGTACAGGTCCGGCAACAGGTACAAATGCAACAACCTGTACTCCTGGAGCGTGGCATATCGCCCGTATGCTGGAGGCGGCTGAAGCTTTTCCTATGAATATTGGATTCTTGGGGAAGGGAAATTGTTCGAGCCGGGAGCCTCTGGCAGAGCAAGTAACAGCCGGTGCTATTGGTCTGAAGCTGCATGAAGATTGGGGTTCGACTCCCGCGGCTATTGATACGTGCTTATCGCTTGCTGACGAGTTCGACATTCAGGTGGCTATTCATACAGATACGCTGAATGAGACCGGATTTCTGGAAAAGTCGTTGGAGGCTATTGCTGGACGGACGATTCATACCTATCACACAGAAGGCGCAGGAGGAGGGCATGCTCCAGATATTATACGAGCAGCTGCAGAACCTAATGTGATCCCGTCTTCTACTAATCCGACACGTCCTTTTACAGTAAATACGGTTGAGGAGCATCTGGATATGCTAATGGTCTGTCACCATTTAGATCCGGATATCCCGGAGGATGTTGCATTTGCTGATTCACGTATTCGTCCTGAGACGATTGCAGCTGAAGATATACTGCACGATATGGGTGTCTTCAGCATTATAAGCTCGGATTCGCAGGCGATGGGGCGTGTAGGTGAGGTCATTATTAGGACTTGGCAAACCGCAGATAAAATGAAAAAACAGCGGGGATATCTCTCTATTCATAAAGGATCAGCAGGAGACAATGACCGAATTAGACGCTATATCGCAAAGTACACGATTAATCCGGCGATTGCTCACGGCATCAGTCACATTGTGGGCTCGATAGAGGTTGGTAAATGGGGGGATTTGATCTTGTGGAACCCTGCTTATTTTGGAGTGAAGCCGGAGCTTGTTTTAAAAGGGGGCGTTATTGCCTTCGCACAAATGGGAGATCCGGGAGCTTCGATTCCTACGCCGCAGCCTGTGTTCGGCAGACCGATGTTCGGGTCCTATGGCGCGGCGATTACTTCAGGTTCTATTACATTTGTATCGAAGGCCGCAGCAGAGGCTGGAATCAAGGAAGAGCTGAAGCTTCGCAAAGTAGTTGAGCCTGTCACAAACTGCCGTACTATTGGTAAAAAGGATATGGTGCTGAACAATGCGACCCCGATCATCGAGGTTAATCCGGAAACATACGTAGTGAAGGCGGATGGAGTTCCGTTAGTTTGTGAGCCTGCGAGGGAGCTTCCGATGGCTCAGCGTTATTTCATGTTTTAGAGCTGTGGCAGGGGGGATGGCGTATGGATGCAATTTTGACCCGACTTCGATTTGCTCAATTGCTGGATTCTGCTCTTCCTGTAGGTGGATTCTCTCATTCATTTGGTCTTGAGACATATGTAGAAGAAAAGGATATAGTAACCGGTGATCAGCTGGAAAAATATATCTTGGGTCAACTTCATTGCAGTTGGGTTCGTATGGAGGGACTGGTCATAAAAGGAATGTACGAGGCGATGGGTCGCCAGGATGCGGCTGAAATCGCTCGATTGGATCATATCGTTTATGTACAGCGTGTAGCCAGAGAGTCTCGTGATGGACTTCAAAAAATGGGCAAAAGACTTCTAAAGCTATGTCGGTCTCTGTATCCGGAGTTATCTTTTCATTTAATTGAAGAAGCAATTGACCAGTACGATGCACCATGTACCTTTCCGGTTATTTTCGCTTGGATCAGCAAAGGGTTGGGAATATCCAGGGACGAAAGTGTATACGGGTACTTGTATATTTCCGTGATGTCTGTAGCTAATGGCGGTCTGCGTTTGATGCATATCGGTCAGACGGAGGTTCAAACCATCGTTACTCGTGCTTTGGAGAAAGTGAGTAGTGAATGGGAGGCTGTAAAGGATTGGCCTATAGGGAAAATGTGTTCTTTCGGTTGGGCACAAGAGATTTATGCGATGCAGCATGAAACGTTGGGTTCGCGCCTGTTTATGTCATAGAAGCCAAATATAGGGGAGGAAGATGATATGTGTCAAGGTAACGATCATCATCATACAGAGTGGGAACGCAAAGCGATAGATTTAAGCAGGCCGCTGCGGATTGGGATTGGTGGGCCTGTTGGATCGGGAAAAACGGCATTGGTAGAGAAATTGTCGAAGGCTCTTCGCACGAGATACAGCATGGCAGTTATTACGAATGACATTTACACAAAAGAGGATGCGGAAATACTGCTTCGTCAAAATGCGCTTGATCCCAGTCGGATTATTGGCGTTGAGACAGGGGGGTGTCCGCATACCGCGATTCGCGAGGATGCTTCTATGAATTTTGAGGCTATTGAGGAGCTGGAATCCAGATTTGATGATTTGCAAATGATTTTGATTGAAAGCGGAGGGGACAATTTGGCGGCTGCATTCAGTCCGGAACTAGTTGATTTGTTTATCTATATTATTGACGTGGCACAGGGCGAGAAGTTGCCGCGTAAAGGTGGACCTGGTATTACGCGCTCTGATCTGCTTCTGATCAATAAGACGGATTTGGCCCCTTATGTCGGAGCAAATCTCGATGTGATGCGTCGGGATACTGAAAAAGTTAGAGAAGGTCGTCCATATGTTATGTCCAATCTGATGAGCGGGGAAGGAGTTTCGGAGATCGTGCACTGGATCGAACATCAGATGTGCGGAGAACATGTTCATCCCCATGCCCATAATCATCATGCCGACAACATCTTTCACTAGAGCAAGGTTTGACGGAAAAAGTCGGCTTCGGGCAGATTTTCGTGTAGATCAGAACGGGAAGACATTTATACATGATCGTTATTATACCGCACCACTACGAATTAGCAGGACATTCCGTCCAGACGGAGGAAGTGGGGAGCTATACCTGTATACGACGGATGTGTCACCTGGAGTGCTGGATGGAGATCATTACCAATCAGAATGGCTACTCAGTAATGGGGCGCATGTTATTCTCAGCAGCACGTCTGCAGTAAGGCTCCATCCGACTCCAAATCATCCCTCTGTTATTGAGCAGACGTTTCATATTGGAAAGAGAGCTATCCTTGAATTTTTCCCTGAATGTGTCATTCCTTTTCGTGGTTCCAACTGTACGATGAATACTGAGTTTCATTTGGAGCAGGATTCTATTCTGGTGTATGCGGACGTATGGTCGGCGGGGCGAATACATTACGGCGAGGCTTTTGAATTTGATCAATATACTTCCTTAACCGAAGTCACAAGAGAGAATAGACTTATCGTTTGGGACAAATTTGCCCTGGAGCCTGGCAGAGATCTTTATGGCGGTTCCCCGGCTTTTATGAGCTATACGCATAGCGCCGCGTTATGGATTGTTTGCCCTCAAATAGGAAACGAGGAGCTCGGTATGATAAGAGAGGTTTTGAGAAAAAATTCAGATGATAAGCAAATGATCTTCGGCGCAAGTCTGCTTGCTCATCAAGGTGGAGTTGCTGTACGCATGCTGGGGACCTCAGCTGAACGACTGCAGCAGTGCTGTCTATCCGCATGGAATGTTCTTCGTCCGTCTTTACTGCAAAAACCAGCTCTCCTACTTCGTAAATAAAAGCAGGAAACTCTACTCCGAAAGTGACTCTACGTGTACAATGTAAACATAAATACAACAATTGGTGAGGAGATACAACGTGGAGAGTAACAAAAAAATCGGAGTATTGTTCGTATGCTTGGGTAATATTTGCCGTTCCCCTATGGCTGAGGCAGTATTTCGGCACTTGATTAAGCGAGAAGGACTGGAGGAGCAATTTGTTATAGATTCAGCTGGTACAGGAGATTGGCATATAGGCAACCCACCTCATCAGGGAACGAGAAATATTCTTGATCTGAAACAAATTTCGTATGAGGGACTGAAGGCAAGACAGGTTGCTGTGAGTGATTTTACTGACTTTGATTATATTGTCGCTATGGACGTAAAGAACGAGAAGGATTTGAGTAGTCTGGCAAAGGGACAGGAGGCAACGATCATTAAGCTGCTGGATCTTGTTCCTGAAGCGAAAAGCAAGGAAGTTCCCGATCCGTATTTTACTGGCAACTTTGATGAGGTCTACGATCTTGTTGTTAGAGGAAGTCAGGCGCTGCTAGAACATATACGAATTCAAAAATCACTGTAGAGAGGTAGTTCGTGTAAGCTATTTCTTCTGTCAGTTGTAACTTTCTCTTTCTCCCACACGTTTACATGTGTAGCTTGTAAATTAGTAGAGACAGGAGAAAGCGTTTATGTTAACGCTAGCAAATTCTTTGCCTAGCCGGACATCGGTGAACCGAGATAAACGATCAGGGAAATCAGGAAAAGCACGGAATACAGGAAAAAATAAAAAACGGCGTAAGAGAACCTTTACCGAGGCTATCGCACGATTCGTTATCGTGATGATGATATTGTCATCGCTGATGGGGATATGGCTGTTTTTTACTCCTTCAGGCAACAATATACGCTTTCTTATGGCGGATACTTTGATTACAACACAGCATCGTCATTGGGCCAAATATATTATCGGTCAAGCGGAGCTTGATAGGCGGGTTGCCGAATATCAGGCTCAATTTGAAGAGATGGGTACGGAGAGAGATACACATACTATCCAAACTCCATCCCCTTCTGTTGAGGAGGCTGAGAAAGAAAAGCCGCTTGTTGAGATTGAAGAAGTGTCCGGTAAAGGTTATCAGGGATATGTATTGACCGTTAACGATCCGACCAAAATTCGTCTTGGTGTACCAGCCAAACGAGGCAAAGGTGAGAAGGTATCCAGTATGGTTGCCCGTACTGGCGCTTTAGCAGGAGTGAATGGCGGTGGATTTGCGGATCCTAACTGGAAGGGAAACGGCTTTAAGCCAATAGGGGTCGTGATCTCGCAGGGGAAAATGTACTACAACGGTATTAGCTCTAACGCTTCCACTCAGATCGTTGGGTTAGATAAGCAGGGCAAAATGATCGCCGGAAAATATACGATTGAAGAATTAATAGACCTAGGCATACAGGAAGCGGTAACTTTTCAGCCACGAATTATTGTGAATGGAAAGGGGCAAATTCGTAGCCAGAAAGAAGGCTGGGGTATTGCACCTCGGACCGCAATGGGGCAAAAAGAGGACGGCTCCATCCTGTTTGTCGTTATCGATGGTCGCCAGCTGGGATATAGCAACGGTGCAAGTCTTTACGATGTTCAGCAGATTATGCTGGATCATGGTGCTGTTATTGCAGCCAATTTGGATGGAGGATCATCTACAGTTCTTGTTACAAAAGGTGGGGAGATCGTCAATAAACCATCTTCTGAATATGGTGAACGGTATTTACCTACGGCATTCCTTGTGTTTGAGCATCCCGAACAGGTTGATATCCCTAACATTTGGCATGGGCTGCGACCTCAAGATATCGATGCAGGCAAAAAATAACCTCCAATCTCACACAGTTGGTTTGTGTGAGCCGGAGGTTATTTTTTTTGAAATGTAACTATGACGCCCAGGCGTCACCATCTAGAATGAAAATAAGATACTCCAAATTTCCATATTGCGCTTTAGCGAAATAGTACAGCAGCTTATTCGTGAGAAGTCAGAGGATTGCAGATCGGACATAGTAGAGGAAAAAATCTCCTTTATTTTCGAAAATGAGATGATTTTAAAGAAAATAGAGGAAATATTTTCCTTTACCCTTACTGAAATTGCCCTAAAATGCCAAAAACAAGCGTTTATCACCAAAATAGAGGAATTAATTTCCTTTATTTTATGATCTTGAGTCAATCCTGATGGAATAGAGGAACTTTTTTCCTTTATTGCTACCGAAGTGCTGAGATAGGCCGATAACGCCCAACTGTAGCCCATGATGCTTCTGTTTAACACGAGCCTAATCACGATTACTTGCGGCATACTGCACATTTTCAGCAATTCCAGAAATTCCACATCGCGACTCCATTACACATGAGATACAGTCATAGAATATGGCGGAATCTGATGCCTTGGAAGGGCCTTCGCAGCTCGTCCCTCCAATAGCTCAAGATAGAAGTGTCAGGGTTAGAAAAAGGACGCCGTCAGGCATTTTCCTTCATTATGCCAAGGCCTTTCTCATATACATAATGGCTACCGTTCGAGGACCGCAATGGCAAGAAATGGCGCAGCCGCCTTCAATGATAGCCACTTCCTTGGCGCTTGTTTTTTCTAGTAAGGTAGTTTTAATATAGTCTGCAGCTTTTTCAGCAAGTGTCTGAGCTACGATAATGAGCTCTTGATCAATTTTATGTTTATTTTCAATAAATTCATGGAGGATACGGTCAATTGCTTTTTCTGTTTTTCCTCGATATTTGTCCGCGGATATGACAAAGCCCTCTTTGATCCTCAGGACAGGACGAATTTTAAGCAAACTTCCGATCATATGCTGCACATTGGAAACGCGGCCACCCTTGTGCAAGTAGTCAAGGTTATCAACCAGAACCTCGATTTCTACCCGATCCCGACAATTTTCTATCATAGCAATGATTTCCTCAGCACTGGCACCAGATTGAGCGGCTTCAGCTGCCTTACGCACGAGGAGTGCGAGCCCGCCTGAAACATTTAATGAGTCAACGACATGCACGCTTCCTTCAGGCGATTCGGCAGCAGCAATCAGAGCGTTTTGATAGGTTGATGAAAGCTTGGAGGACATACTGATAAAAATGATAGTATCCCCTCGATCAACCCATGGTGAGAAGGCTTCCAAAAAATCATTTGGAGATGGAGCAGATGATCTTGGCAATTCCCCGTGCTCGTCAACCCGTCGATAGATGTCAGAAGTCGTAATTTCTAACTTGTCTTTATACGCGGTATTACCGAACACGACGTATAACGGAATGATGCCGATCTCGTACTTGGATGCCCACTCTTCCGGTACGTCAGAGATGCTGTCTGTAAAGATTTTCACTTGTGCCAACACGTTTCCTCCAGTAAATTTATTTTTGTCTAGTAAAGAAGACAGGTATGCTGTAATAGAGTTGTACTTCAATAGAATTATAGAGTACATATGTCGAATACGCAAAAAAGTTGATGCTGGTATTATTAGCCTCTGTTCCAGGAGAACCATTGTCTAAACTTTCTTGGTGATAGTCCTTCAATTCTAGTAAAGCACGCGGTAAAGTAAGCGGCATGATTAAAACCGACTTCCTCGGCAATACGTTCTATAGGAAGGTCCGTTTGCAGCAGCAGCTCCTTGGCATGCTCGATTCTTAAACGAATTAGATAGGCTGATGGCGAGCAGCCGAATACCTTTTGCATACACCGAGCGATATAAACAGGATGAAAATTGGTGTTTTCGCCTAGTTTTTTGGCAGAAAAGGGCTCCCTGTAATGCTCTCGCAAATAGGCGGCTGCCTGCTCTGCGCATGCAGATTGAGGCGATGGACCTTCTGCTCTAAGGGAAGCGGAGAGCAACATAATTACATCTTGAAATAGAGCCTGCTGCTTGAATCGGACGCTGGCTAAATGAATATGCTGATTCATTTCTGTAAGCTCGCTGATCGTATCGATCATTTTTTGCGGCTGGGCCAATTGGGTGAACTGCGGAAGTTGAACCGTGTATGGCGTCGTTGAAAAAGCTGGCAGCGATACACCACCTGGAGCCTGCGACTCCAAGCAACTCCACTGGCGCTGCTGGTATATCTCCTCCTCAATGACATTCCAATCTCCAAGAATCTGAAAATGAAGCCAGTGATGAAGTGTATCCTCGGTGCACCCTGTTACTCCATAATGATGATTGTCTGGACGCAGAATTAGTGCATGACCTTCCTTAATTTCATATTCTCGGTCACCCTCTCCAACATAGAGACAGCCATATACAACAACAAGCAGATCAAACACGCCGATATTTTTACGGTTCGTATGTTTGCCACCGCTTGGCATATAAGATGAACCGCTTAATATATAGTGCGGCAATGGTGGTGCAGTGAATTCAATAACAGGTGGCATGAGCCCACCTCCTGATGGAATTTTCTTGGAGTTTTATAAGGTTTGAATAATGAAAGATCGAGTTGATTGCTTGATAGACTGCCTCCAATATACCATCTATAATGTGTAGATGCTAATAAGTTTGTAAGTGGGCAGGTAGAAGAGCTACCGTTCTGCAGGAGGTTTGAAATATGATGAAAAAGACAGATGGAGAGAAAAACAAATTTTCCCTCTGGTTGCTCGCATGGCCTATTTTTATAGAACAGTTTCTGCAATTTTTACTTGGTTCCGTAGATACGCTCATGGTAAGCAAGATTTCTGACAACGCGGTGGCAGTGGTTGGGTTCTCCAATCAGTTGTTCAATGCACTTATGACATTGTTTGCGACAGTAGCCAGCGGAGCTGGTATAGTAATTGCTCAAAAAATCGGATCGAGGAAAGATGAAGAAGCACGTACGGTGGCTATTATTGCTTTCAAGGTGACGACCTGGATCGGTGTGTTTTTAAGTATACTGTTGATTGCGATCCCGGCTCCCATTGCAACTATGCTGCAGATGCCGGAGGAGCTGTTGCCATTAGCTAAGATTTATATTTCTATAGTTGGCGGCGGCATGATATTAACAGCTATGATGTCGGTGCTCGGAACAGCTATTCGTAATACCGGGAATACCAAGGGACCGATGATGATAGCAGTGGGAATGAATATTGTTCATATTATTTTAAATTATTGTTTTATATTTGGTGCTTTTGGATTTCCGCAATGGGGATTAACTGGAGTTGCGATCTCGACGGTAACAAGCAGATTGTTGGCTACAGTAGTACTTTTCCTCATGTTCCTGGGTACGTTTGAACGAAAAATGGGTATGAAGGACTTTTCGATTTTTGACCGTAAGCTTTTTAAAGAAATTCTAACTATCGGCTGGCCGCTTGGTGTTAATTCAGGTAGCTGGGTGTTTTCACAGCTGGCTATATTCTCCTTCCTTGCTATACTTGGCTCTTCAGAACTGGCAGCAAGAACATATATGAGCACTTTGGAATCGTTCTGCTTCCTGCTTGGTTTCTCACTGGCACTAGCAGCCCAAATTCAAATAGCGCACTTGTATGGCGCAGGGAAGATCAAAGAAGCTTATAAAGCTGTATACCGAGTGCTTGCGATTGGTTTGCCGCTTGTTATTGTGAATGCGTTCATTCTTGTGCTTTTTGGAGGAAACGTATTAAGTTTATTTACGAAAGATCAGGAGATTCTAACGATCTGCGCTTCACTGCTATGGATGAATCTACTGCTTCAACCTGGCAAAATGATCAATATGGCGCTGGGCAACTCTCTAAATGCAGTTGGCGACACACGCTATACGATGATAGTGTCACTTATCTTTATGTGGCTGATAGCTACTGGCTGCTCTTATCTGTATGGTGTTCATTTGGGCTGGGGAATCATAGCGATCTATGCTTGTATGATTGTTGATGAGTATATCAGAGGAGTACTTTCATTTGTTCGCTGGAGAGGGCGTAAATATTTGCGAATGAAAGAAACAGAGCTGGAAAGAGAGAGTACTAAATTTACTGAAAGCTTCGCTAGTCCGTCGATGTGATGGAATGGATTGCAACACGAATTGAACAAGGGGGCTGTCCCAAAAGTAAATTTACCCACTTCATGGGACGGTTCGCCTGCACGAGTATAGGTTCTACCCGCTGTTTTACTCCGAAGGGCCTTCCAAGGCATCGGATTCCACCACATTCTATGACTGCATCTCATGTGTAATAGAGTCATAATGTGGAATTCCTGAAATTCCTGCAAATGTGCAGGCTTTCTCTAAGGACTCTCTTCAAACTAGACAATTCTGAACAATATTCCTGCACTTTTGCAGGCTTTTGCTCATCCCTTCATGGCTACTTTAAAAAAACTGTATTTTTACATGCTTTTCTTGATATCGTGCCTGTTCACTGTTAATGACAGGACATTCTACATTTCAACACCCCATCAAAAGCTATACTTAAAAAAGAGGCTATCCTTCAAAGTTATCTTAGATGACTTTGAGGGACAGCCTCCTTTAGTTACAGCTAGTCTATTCTTCGTTATTTGCTACTTCCGGTCGATTCGGAAGCTGTGTCACATAGCTATCTGACAGACGGAGCAGCTCCAGAGCTCGGTTGTACTCACTTTCTGTTGTCAGTGCTTGATTCACGGCATCCTTCGCGAACGGATATTGTGTTCCGTCATTGTACCATACACCTGGCATATACAGCGCCTTGTCATTCAGGAATGATCCTGAAGGCAAATAATAACGCTGCGGCAGCAGATTGTAAGTATTGTTCAGGATGTCTTCACCGAAGTGAAGATGATCATCTAGTGATATTCCCATCAGGTTGGCGACCGTAGGCAATATATCTACTTGACCGCCGACATTTTCATGCACGCCAGAAGAAGCGACGCCTGGTGCAGAGATGATCAACGGGATGTTAATCATGTCGATATAGCTGTACTCCCGTCCGTAAATTTCGTTCATTAATTCGAGACCATGCTTATCCAATGAGTACATTGGCAGCCCCAAATGGTCACCATAAATGAGCACCACACTGTTATCCCAAATGCCTTTTGCCTTCAAATCGTCAATGAACAATCCAAGTGCATAGTCGGCATAATTCTGAGAGCGGATGTAGTCGCCTACCATATTGTCCTGGTAACGTTCAGGCAGAGTAATATGATCCTTCTCATGCGGCATTGTGAACGGGTGATGAGCAGTCATAGAAATAACATGAGCATAGAACGGTGTACCGGATTGTTGTTTTTTCGATAGCTCATCTGCAGTTTTCTTATACAATACTTCGTCAGATGGACCGAAGAATAAGGTGTCTTCCTGACCGAAAAATTTCTGATCATAATATTGATCATATCCAAGAGCTTTGTACAGCTCACCGCGATTCCAGAATTCAACAACGTTCGTATGGAAGGTTGATGTGTCATATCCTGCCGACTTCATCATTTTTGGAAGGCTGGGCAGTTCTTTATCAGGATAGTTCTGTGTCGCTGCTTCGTTATAAGGAATATAAAAAGAAGTATTCACGACAAATTCAGCATCGGAAGTATTGCCTTGACCAACCATTTGATAAAAATGATTAAAGTAAATGTTATCCTTAACTAGGGAGTTCATGACCGGCGTTATTTCCTGACCATCAATTTTCAGATTGATCAAGAAATTCTGGAAAGATTCCATTTGAATGATAATCAGGTTTTTACCTTTAGCAGCGCCGAAGTGTTGCGGGTCTGTGTTCTTGGCAACTCCTTTTAGCTGATCAATCTTTGCCTGCGTAATTTGCTTGTTGTCTACAAGCTCTTCCGTTTTACCGGCAGACAGGATCGCATAGGTCTCATAATTCAGGATGCCCATTTGCTCAGCTTGTTTGATTTCATTCATGCTGGCACGGTTTGGCCAAACGTTGAAAATACAGAGTGCAACAGAAATGCCGAATACTGCTGTAACGACGCCAGTTCCGATTTTTTTCATATTAAAGAAAGCTTTAAGTTTCTCAGCTCTTTTCTTACGGAAAAGCCAAAACCCGATAACTAGAATATCGAGGAAAATGAGCAAATAATACGGTGCGAGCAAGGAGAACACACTATTCTTGACCGCGGTGACTTGATTGACTTGTTGAAGTGCATGAAATGTGACGATTACGCCATAATACTTATGGTACATGATTGCTGCAAAAAATATGGCCGTTACGATCAGGTTAGTCGTTAAATAAACACCTATTTTCCGTTTGGATGAGAACCACTCAATAAAGCAAAAAATAATCCAGATAAAAGGAAGCTCCTTGAGCAGTGGCCCCCATGCGGGGATATCATCAAATATAGAAATCCAGGCTAGATAAGTTTTCAGGATCAAGATGATTGTAAAAAATACAAATGGTTTAGTATTACCGAGCCGGATACGTTGCAATGGCGACACGATGTAACCCTTCCTTTCATGTGCATGATGAGTTGATATTGATGAAATATTAACACTGCGTTAACACTTTAAATACCCTTAATATAATACATGATTCTGATTAAAGAAGAAAATAAATCAATTCACTCATTTAACAAGATATGCCATGCTAATTGCAGAGAATTAACTCTGATAAGGTGTTATTGACTTTAAACGGCATCTTTTGGTAAGCTCAAGGTATCCGTAAAAACTAGGAGAGATTTTGATGTCGGTGAACGTTCTTAACTAATCAAATTTCATATGGATTGTACAGGGGTTTGCGCACAAGGTGCTGCTTGTTCATAAGGCGGCGTCTGTTTTCCGCTACCTGTCTACAGTCTGTGAATTTAGTTAAGAACACACGCGGGACATCATATAGCGTTTTATAGCTGTTATGTATCTTCGAAATGGAGCCGTGCTGTTTTTCAGCACGGCTTTTTTGTTTATTTCGGGGTATACGGGACAATAACAGTTGATAAGGGCGAAGGATGGCATTAGTGCTGTCTTTCGCCTTTTTTATTTTCTTTTACGGATGAAATGAAATACTGAATGAATTGAGGAATTGAGGAGGATTTAAGGTGGAAAATTACAATCTTTATATGCTGGAATATGAAAGCATCAAACAGGACTTAGCACGATTTGCAGTTTCTTACGAAGGGAGAATGAGGATCACTGAGCTCGCTCCAATAGATGATTCCAGGAAAATTCAACGTGACATCGGAGAAACGGCAGAAGCCCTGGCTCTGGTACAGAAGGGCTCGAGTGTCCCCATACCTTCTTTGGAAGGAATAGAATCAGTTATGTCGCTTATGGGCACTGGCTATCTTTTCACTGAGCAGGATTTGACGGCAGTACAGACTTTTTTGCATAGTTGCGGTCAGCTTAAGAAGTACATGGCTTCAAAGGGAGAAGCAGCTTGGCAAATCGGTATATACGCCAATTCATTAGAGGATTTACCGCGTATTCAGCAGGAAATTTTGCGTTGTATCCGGCATGGAGTCATAACGAATGAAGCGAGTCGGGAACTGGACAGGGTCAGAAGAAAAATGGAAATGCTCAAAGAAAAAATCGGAAAAAGGCTTCAATCCGTAATGTCCAGACATGCGGCTATCCTGCAGGAAAGTATTGTGAGTGTACGCGGCGGACGTTATGTTATCCCAGTTAAGAGAGAGTATTACAAGCAGGTGAAAGGGCGCATGCTGGATCAATCCACCAGTGGGCAGACCGTTTTTATTGAGCCTGAGGAGCTATCGTCGCTGCAAGGTGAGCTGGAGATGCTTCAGGGGGAAGAGGCGAGAGAGGAAGCTAAGATTCTGGGGATGTTAAGCGAGCTGGTCGAAAGGGAGAGCCACGCTCTCATGCTGAATATCAATATTACGGGGACATATGATTTTATTTTTGCCAAGGCAAAATATGCTGCATCCATCGATGGTGTACCTGTAAAAATCAGTGAAGGCAAAGAGACGATAATCAAGGGTGGAAAGCACCCAAAATTGCTCCGCGTCATGGTTCCGCTTGATTTGGAGATTGGCAAGGATTATAAAGGGCTGATCATCACCGGACCTAATACGGGTGGAAAAACGGTTGTATTAAAAACGTTCGGTTTACTAACGCTTATGGTTCAATCAGGAATGCTTGTCCCAGTTGAACAGGGGAGTCGTTTTGCGGTGTATCAAAATATTATGGCTGTAATCGGAGATGGACAAAATCTCGAGCAGTCCTTAAGTACTTTTTCCGCCCAAATACAAAGTCTTGTTCACATGTTGCGGACGGCAGGGCCTTCGACGTTGCTGTTGATCGATGAGTTGGCTGCAGGGACAGATCCTGGTGAAGGAATTGCCCTATCTATCGCAATCTTAGAGGAGTTCAGCCGCAGAGGCGCTACGGTGATGGTAACGACCCATTTTAATGAGCTGAAAACTTTTGCTTCTCAAGCTGAAGGATTTGAAAATGCACGAATGGAGTTTGACCCTAATACGCTGCGTCCCTTATACACTCTAACGATCGGGCTAGCAGGTCAGAGCTATGCGATCGAAATTGCCAAAAAATTAGGGGTTACACCTGATGTTATCGCTCGATCCCAGCAAATCGTAAGTAGTCAGACAGGCGAAGGCAATGAATATAACCTATGTCTGGATGCTGATACAACAGGGAAGCGGTTGAAACAGGATATTCCAGATAAGATAGATCAGAAGGAAATTAATGCTGCGGTCAACAAGAAGACATCGACTGTCCCAGTAGTATTCGAGGTTGGGGATGCCGTATGGATTACTTCGTTAAAGAGAGTAGGCATCATTAGCGAGCTTGCGGATTCCAGGGGAATAGTTGAAGTAATGATTCAGGGGCAAAGGGTCAAAATCAATCGTAAACGGCTAAAACCGTATATTAAGAAAGAAGAGCTGTACCCGGATGATTATGACATGGACATTGTGTTTGATTCCAAGGAGAACCGGAAGAAAAGAAAGCTGATGACTAAACGACATGTGGAGGGACTGACGATCGAGAGGGAAGGAGATTAAGAGAAGAAGATCATTACCCGTCTGTCTACGTCACTTTTGACGTTCAATGCCTTTTGGAGTAGTTTCGGTAGGAGTAGGGGGAAAAACTTCCCCTATTCCTTCATAATCATTCATTCTCAAAAAGTAAGGGAAGATTATTTCCTCTATTTAGGTTCTTAAAAAATAGTTCTATGCAGCGAAAGCACTATACCGTTAATTGCTGAGTCAGAATATCGACAAACTGCTCCAGAAAACGCTGATCCTCCTCGTCAAATCGTCCCTTGAGTGGACTATCGATGTCAAGCACGCCGAGCAGGGCATCCTCTTTTATCATCGGAATGACGATTTCGCTATTAGAAGCTGCATCGCAAGCAATATGTCCGGGAAAAGAATGCACATCTTCGATACGTAATGTCTTTCGTTGCTGAGCGCTGGTTCCGCATACTCCTTTGCCTAGTGGAATGCGAATACAAGCTGGCAGCCCCTGAAAAGGTCCAAGGACGAGTTCATGTCCATCAAATAAATAAAATCCAACCCAATTAATATCCTGCAAATAAAAATTCAAAAGAGCAGAGGCATTGGCAAGATTAGCAACATTGCTAGGTTCGTCGTTAATTAGTGAACGCAGTTGAGTCAGGACTGCTTCTTGCTGTGATTCGCGCGGACCTGTGTAATTATCGGTACGGAACATGGGAATAAGCCTCCTTCTCCTTCTCAACCATTATAGCAAGCTAATTGAAAATCTACATCCATTAAAGGGGGAAGGGGTAAATTGTTACACGATCCGACAAAGTAATCTAGGTTTTATATATTAGGCAAAATATGTTTTTTGGAATCATGCGTTAGAATGGCAATAAGAAGAATAAGAAGGTGATCTTTATGATGGCTTACCCAGCTTTCGGAAACCTCAGCAGGACCAGCAGCCGCCCCAAAATTAGCAGTGAGCTGCTGGTCACCATTGAGGACCTGCGTACCGAAATGATGAACGCTGCAGATGATGAGAATTTCAGTAGTGACACTGTGCTGGAGCTCAGTCAGCGATTAGATAATTATATAGTTCAAGCTCAGATTCAAATGCTTGGCAGATAAGCTTGATCCATACTTGCTGGTGTTGATATTTCACCAGACCCTTCAAGTGTGCCGAGCGTTTCCCGGATTAAGGCATGGACCTCCTCCGTATAGCGTTGAGGATTTACTGCATAGACATTAGCATGAACTGCTCCTTCGATGAGGAGCAGTCTTTTTGCTCCTCTTTTGTGCTCATACAGAGATTTACTCATATGCGTAGGGACGAAGTTGTCGTTAGTGCCGTGAATCAGCAGTAGGGGCATTGAGCTGTAACGTACCGCTCTGAGCGGACTAACCTGCTGCATACGGAAGCCGGCCCTTCGTTGCATTTGTATGTTAACAAGAGGCAGGAGAGGGTAGATGGGCAATTTATTCAAAACCTTAATCTGATGACGCAACAGCTCGGTTAGATCAGAGTAAGGGCATTCGGCCACAACAAATTTTACGTTAGGGTGAGCTATGCTCAAATATTCAATTACCGTACCTCCGCCAATAGACTGACCATGCAACCCTATTACTCGATCCTCTCCGTAATGCTCTATTATCCAATTTACCCAGCAGTCGACATCATATTTTTCCATAAATCCGTATGTTGTATATTTCCCTTGACTGTTGCCATGACGTCTTTGATCTATGAGCAACACGTTAAAACCTTCACGCTCGAACATATCGATGTACTGGGTAGATACATGAAGCGATACTGTATAACCATGAACGATAATCGCCCACCGTTTGGACTCAGGATGTGATTCAAGCACGCATCCGCTTAACCTTAAGCCATCTTTAGAGGTGATGTGAGCTTCTTTTTTTATGAGATTATCGAATCTCTCTCTGCTGAATACTCCTGATTTCTCTAAATTATTATAGATGCTCTCATCAGTTTGCAGCCTCATTTGGGTGATTTGACGAAAGGCGTAACGGGTCATACCATTTAAGATTATCAGAACCAGCAGCACTGTTATCATTAACGTAGTTAACATTCTTTTTTATGAGCCTCCTTCAATCCCTTAGGTACATTTTTATTATTACCAAAATTCGGAGAATAAGGCGGTGTATAACGTGGCAATTTATTCTTTATTTTTATTTTGAATGATAATATAAAATGAACAACTCATTTGAGCTTAATTGAGAGGAGAATAGTGTTGTACGAATGTGGTGGAAATATACCAGTGCTCGAAAGCAAAAGGCTGCGCCTACGACGTATGGAAAGGTCTGATGCTGAAACGATGTTTCGCTATTGGAGCGATCCTGAAGTGGTAAAGTATATGAATACGCCTCCTTTTGCTTCTGAGGAGGATGCATACGAAATGATTAATCTGCTTAATGGACTGTCTGAGAGTGAGGATGCGCTGCGTTGGGGAATCGAGCTAAAGGAACATGGAGAATTAATCGGAAGCTGCGGATATAACGTGTGGCAATTGTCAGGTGCATATCGCGGAGAAATCGGCTACGATCTTGGATGGAATTTTTGGGGATACGGCTATATGGCGGAGGCGCTTCAAGTGATGCTTTCATTTGGCTTTGGGACAATGGGGCTGAACAGAATTGAGGCTTTAATAGATCCGCGCAACGATAATTCGCGAAGGCTCATTCGGAGGCTTGGTTTTATGGAGGAAGGATTGCTTCGAGAATACCAGAAGACAGAATCCGGTTATGTGGACTTAATGATGTATTCACTTCTACAAAATGAATTTCAGTATAATAGTGATTAGTTTGGCTGTCAGCGAGAAAGGAAGTCGTCATTTTGGGTAAGATTTTGAAACGAAGCTATATTTTAACGGGGCTGCTGCTCTCTACTTTTTTGGCTGCGATTGAAGGGACTGTCATCGGTCCTGCCGGACCAAGAATTGTCGGAGAATTAGGCGGAGTTGAACTGCTGAGTTGGGTATTTACAGCGTATTTGTTGACGATGGCTGTAGCTACGCCGATTTTTGGAAAAATCAGTGACTTGTATGGTCGAAAGCTTGTATTTGTGGTTGGATCAATCCTGTTCCTTGCGGGATCTATGTTGTCTGGGTTAGCGCAAAGTATGGAGCAGCTTATATTGTTTAGAGCCATTCAAGGTATTGGTGCGGGGGGCCTGACTCCAGTTACATTTACGATTATCGGAGATATTTATTCGATAGAAGAAAGAGCCAAGGTTCAGGCCTGGATCAGCTCGGTATGGGGTATTTCCTCTTTGGTCGGACCGCTGCTTGGCGGTTATTTTGTGGATTCGCTTAATTGGCGATGGGTGTTCGGATTTAATGTACCCTTTGGACTCTTGTCCCTTTTTTTTATTATGAAATATTTTAAAGAGGATATAGAGAAGCGTCATGTGAAAATCGATATATGGGGAGCCGTGACCTTTACTGTAGGTGTGACAGCACTATTGTTCGGCCTTGCCACGGGAGGCGGGCAGTTCGCATGGAATTCGCCAATATTGATTGGAATAATGGTTGTAGCTGTCATTTCACTTATTGTGTTCATTATAGTAGAAAAGAATGCGGAAGAGCCACTTGTGCCGCTTAAGTTGTTCCGTATCAGAGATATCGCTTACTCGAACCTTGCCAGCTTGGTGGCTAGTGCGCTGCTTATTGGACTAACTTCATATTTGCCATTATGGGTTCAAGGGGTTCTTGGCAAAAATGCTACAATGTCAGGACTAGTGCTTGCTCCAATGTCAATAAGCTGGTTGCTTGGTTCAGTTCTCGGCAGTCGCTGGATTATAACAAAAGGCTCTCGATATACTTCGCTTATCGGGATGATCATCATTGCTCTGGGAGCTGTTGGAATGGCCTTTATGTCTGAAGGTATGCCCATTTTCATACTGTTAATATTTAATGCTCTATACGGTATAGGCTTTGGATTTTCCTTTTCTGTTTTTACTGTTATCGCTCAATCCTCAGTAGGGTATGATCTTCGGGGAGCTTCGAATGCTTTGAATACCTTTGTGAAATCTATTGGACAGACTATTGGAGTCACGGTATTTGGAACGCTGATCAATTTGCAGATTTCTGCCCGGACTGCAAGTACAGCGGCTTCAGGGGTTGAAGTTACACAGGATGATATTAACAACCTGCTCTCTCCTGAGAAAATGCATCTCCTGCCTCCCGAACTGTGGAATGAGCTGAAGCATGTGCTCGGTGGAAGCCTTCATGTTTTATTTATTGTGATGGGAGTGCTTGCAGTTATTGGTGTTGTTACGGTGATCGGTTTGCGTAATAAGGCTCCAGGTGCTAAAGAGGAATAAAAAGACTCGATTCTCCACACCTTACATTATGAGTTCAAAAACGATGACCTCTTAAAGGGAAGTGGAGGTGTTACCATGAGTGAGGAATTGCAGCTAGATCAAAATACTTTGGTTAACGCTTGGCAGCAAGAGCTGCCGGTATATTTAAAACCGGGAGATTCTGCTCAAGTACAAGCAGACTTGGCAGATCCTAAAGGGCTGCGTGTCCATATTAATGCAGCTGGACGTCAATTTTATTCGTTTGATTTTTACTGCTCCTATCTTGATCAACGTGAACTTCAGGTTAATCTGGTCGATGTAGAGCGGGACGGTGTCACTGTAGATGAAGATCATGATGTGATTCAAGAGATGACCGCCCATTATGTTCGTAATATCCATGAATGTGGACAAGCTCTGCAGCGGTATACTAATCCATAATCTTGAGAAACGAGGAAGATGGCATGACGAGATCAAAGGCAGGTATCGATAAAAACCTGCAAAATGTAGTGGGGGATTTAGACCAATCTCCCGTAAACAGTCACCATGCACAGCAATTGCAGCAAAAAGTGAATGACCGCCGTCAGGAAGCCAAGCAAAATCATCAAAAAGAAATCGACATGGACCCGTCCCACTAGCAGTGATAAGAAAAAGGAGCTTGCTCTCAGCAGAAACGTTCTACTGAGAGCAAGCTCCTTCATTGTTATTTGCGGGCAAGTGGAGCCAATTTTTCGGCTTCCCGGCCCATTTTTTTCAGAAGATCGATCATAACTTGTTTCTCTGATTCATTAAGTCCGCTGAGTGCATGGTCAATACGGTCCGAGAATTCCGGATACAATTGGTCCATGACTTCTTTACCTTCTGCTGTTAACTCCGCATAAATGACTCGACGGTCACGAGGACACGGCGTCCGATGCAGCAAACCAGCGCTTTCGAGCTTATCGATAACATAAGTGACGTTGCCGCTTTGGAGCAGCAGCTTGGCGCCAATTTGTTGAATTGGTTGAGGCCCTTTGTAATACAGTACCTCAAGGACAGCAAAAGCAGTAGGATTAAAGCCTTTCATTTTACTTCCGGTTACAGCATGCTCGTTCACGCTCTTGAAAGATTTAGCAAATACTCTGTACAGATGCAGTGACAAATCGGTTCCGCGTTCTTCGGTTATCAACATATTCATCCCGCCTTTTCTATATTGATGTTTTAGTTTAATAGTTGGAATACATACATCTTAGAATAGAGATTTAATTAAAAAAATATAATTTATCACAATTTTCGGTTTTTATTTTTTAGGGATGTTAAAAAATATTGGATCGTTCTTAAGGATTGTTGAAAATTCAGCCTCGGGAACAAAGCTACTTTCATTCTGAGGACGGATGCTCCACAAGACTGTATTTTCTACACTTAATGCATGAAATCAAATTTTTTGGTGGTGTGTAGAAAATGGAACAGAAGCTAACGTATTCAGAAAAAGGTTTATGGCGAAACCGCTCTTATGTGGCATTAATGGGTGCACAGCTTGTTTCTAATTTGGGGGATTGGCTGTATTTGTTGGCATTGCTTACGATGATCGGACTTAAGTGGAATGCTACACCATGGGAAATAACGATCACCATGCTGAGTATTTTGTTTCCGATGCTAATCGGTGGACCTATCGCAGGGATGCTCGCGGATCGGGTAGAGCGAAAAAAACTAATGATTATTTCGGATGTAGCTAGATTTGCTATTGTGATTGGTCTTATTTTTGTAACAGCATTGTGGCAGGTATATTTAATTTTGATTATTAAAGGGGTATTCGATGTTCTGTTCTCCCCGGCGAAGAACGGAAAGCTTAAAGAAATCGTACCTTCCGAGCAAATGGAGAAGGCAGTATCCTACAGTTCGATTATCGAACAGGGCAGTAAAATAATCGGTCCGGCAATTGGGGGTATGCTGACAGCTGCATTTGGAGTCTCGATCTGCTTTATGATCGATGCGGCGACTTTTCTGGTATCGGCTTGTATTCTACTTGCTGTTCCAGGGAAAAAGATTCTTTCAACTGTAAAGGCTTCTTCAGTTCAAATAGAAGAGAAAACGAATGTTGAAAAAACAGGTTTTTGGAGCGAATTGGCAGCAGGTATGAAGCTGATCGTTAGCATCCCACTTATCGCTTACGGCACATTGACTTTAGGCATGGCGCTACTCGTTTTGCAAATTGCGGATTCTCAGACTGTGGTATTGTTCCGTGAAATTCCGGGAATGTCTGAGGACATATTTGGCTGGTGTATTACGTTAAGTGGAGTTGGGACCTTAGCATCGGTAGGCATCATCCAATTGTTGCGAAGCTGGTCTCCATTAACCAAAATGGGAGTTGGAGGTGCATTGTTAGGTACTGTTTTTGCTTTAGCAGGATATGCTTCAGCACATCTTCCTGCTAATGGTTGGGTCTTCATTATTATTATGATGTTATTTTTCCTTGCTGGATTAGGGGCGGGTATGACGTTTGTTCCCTTCAATGTAATGCTTCAGCAGAAAACCCCTGAGGCGATGATCGGACGCGTTTTTGGAACAGTAACTAGCATCACTTCTGCAGCTTCCGTATTAGGCCCGGTATTTGGAGGAACGCTCGTTACAGCTTTTGGCCCTGCACCGGCATTTATAATCTCAGGTGGATTAATGGCAGTGATCGGATTACTTTTGCTAGTATTTAGACCTATGATTATGAAAAGAGACTACAGAGGGACAGAAGGAATTACTGTAGGATAGCAGGTAGAATGAAGGGACTGACGGGATAGAGCATACGTTATTTATTTTTCTGCTACTCGTAACAGGTTATCTGATGGAATCCATGAGGAGGAAGTAATGAAGCTAAACATTATCTTTTTATTAATCGGGTTGGTTCTTACAGTAGTTTCCAAGATGATGCAGTTTGTGTTTAAATCAAAGATTGGTGATATTATTGTAATTCCTGCTGCAATTTTTTTTGTTTTAGCTATTTTGTTCTCTATAAGCAAATATTCAGATTTACTTAAGCAAGAAAACGGTATTTATCAAATTGTTATTATTGCTTTTTTTGCATGTTTAGCGGTGGCTTCTTTTCAAGTAATGATGATTTTACTAATTGGACATCACAACAAAATTGGCTGGGTATTAATTATACCCTTTGTTATAAGCGTAGGAATTTTTATAAAAAAATGGATTTCTACATTTAGCTAATGATGCTGTCTTATAACCACGAGAATACTCATTTGGTAGTCTGTGAAGCATGGTGGATGCAGGGAGACTCACTTGACTTGAATATGCGTGTAAAGCTAACGATAGACTTTCTGACGAATGGAAAAAAACTACATTTTATACGAAAATAAAGAGTATGCCACAAGTAATCGTGATTAGGCTCGTGTTAAACAGAAGCATCATGGGCTACAGTTGGGCGTTGTCAGCCTATCTCAGCACTTCGGTAGCAATAAAGGAAAAAAGTTCCCCTATTCCATCAGGATTCGCTCAAGATCATAAAATAAAGGAA
>NZ_FNBG01000004.1 GCF_900102215.1 Fontibacillus panacisegetis | reverse complement strand
ATGCGGACGTGGCTCAGCGGTAGAGCATCGCCTTGCCAAGGCGAGGGTCGCGGGTTCGATTCCCGTCGTCCGCTCCATTATGCGCCCTTAGCTCAGCTGGATAGAGCGTTTGACTACGAATCAAAAGGTCAGGAGTTCGAATCTCTTAGGGCGCGCCATTATTAATTTCATATTTTCATCATCTTATTTCGGGACGTAGCTCAGCTTGGTAGAGCACCTGGTTTGGGACCAGGGGGTCGCATGTTCAAATCGTGTCGTCCCGACCATTATAAGGTGCGGGTGTAGTTCAATGGTAGAACTCCAGCCTTCCAAGCTGGTAGCGTGGGTTCGATTCCCATCACCCGCTCCATAATTACAGCATCAACATCATCAAATGGATGATGTTTTTTGTTATAGATTTGCTTTTTTTATACTCTTGCAGTTTATTGCTTCACCGTGTTAGGGTGTATAGTTCTATACTGACTATGATATTACATAGAAGGTCGGTAAGTGACAGTGTTGTTTTAACTATGATGCATAATTATGAGGCGGCTACTTGTTCACACTTCTTTTGATGCTGTAATATCAAGCGACGGTATAGTTTAAAAAACGTCGTAATATACGATAAATCGTATAAAAAAACGTGTTTATGTTCGATAATTCGTAAATTTCCTTAATTTCCTTACAAATAAAGTGAAGATTTTCAGGGGAGTTTATTGTATTATGTTAGGAAGGCTTCTAGATAGACGGAATTAGGGATGGATGAAATGGGGGAGACAAATGACAGAATTAACGGAAACGGCGAGTAAGAGCAACTTGAATAATTTGCTTCGACGCGATATCCGTTTTTTGGGCAATATTCTAGGAGAGGTCCTTGTACACCAAGGCGGCAATGAACTCTTGGATATTGTCGAGAAGATTCGTGAAGCCAGTAAATCGCTCCGGTCCGTGTTTTTACCGGAACTGCATGAAGAGTTCAAAGACATGATTAATTCTCTTGAACCCGAGATTCGTCACCAAGTAATCCGTGCATTTGCTATTTATTTTCAGCTGGTTAACATTGCTGAGCAAAATCACCGGATTCGTCGCAAACGTGACTACGAACGTTCCGCTGGTGAGACAGTACAGCTTAACACAATCGAAGCTGCTGTAAAGGAACTGAAGGATAACGGGTTTGATTACAGAGAAGCTGAAGAAATTATTCAGGGTATGTCACTTGAACTCGTCATGACAGCTCATCCTACTGAGGCCATGAGACGCGCTATTCTGGATATTCACAAACGGATTGCCGATGATGTAATGCAGCTCGACAACCCAACGCTAACGTTCCGTGAACGGGAACAATTGAGAGAGAAGCTTCTTAATGAAGTAATTACTCTATGGCAAACTGATGAGCTTCGTGACCGCAAACCTACCGTTCTTGATGAAGTACGGAATGGGATGTATTATTTTCACGAAACGTTTTTTCATGTCTTGCCGGATGTATATCAAGAATTGGAACGATGTCTTGGTAAATACTATCCAGAGCATTTATGGCATGCGCCTACTTACCTCCGCTTTGGATCATGGATCGGTGGAGACCGTGACGGCAACCCATCTGTAACATCCGACATTACTTGGCAGACACTCAAAATGCAGCGTAAAATGGTTGTTCGCGAGTATCAGCGCACTTTGGCTGAATTGTTCAAATATTTGAGCTTCAGTACATCTATTGTTGATGTGACTGATGAGCTGTTAGCCTCTATCCAAAAGGATCGTCTTCAAGTGACATTGAACAAGACACCAAAGTGGAACAACGAGAAAGAGCCTTATCGCGTAAAACTGACTTATATGACAGAAAAGCTGAATAATCTTCTAGATGAGAATAAGAAAGACACACTGGAGCGTTATACTGATGTTAAAGAACTGATCGATGATTTGAAGATCATTGACCGCAGCCTTCGTCATCATTATGCCGACTATGTAGCTGATTCTTACATTAAAAGAATGATTCGTCAGGTTGAACTGTTTGGATTCCATACAGCTACACTCGACATTCGTCAGCATAGCCAGGAGCACGAAAATGCAATGACTGAAATTTTGGCGAATATGAATATCGTAAGTAATTATGCCGAACTTTCTGAGGCTGATAAAATTAAACTGTTGGAGCAGTTGCTGAACGATCCGCGTCCATTAACTTCTCCGTATCAGGAATACAGTGCCAGCACAACAGAATGTCTCAATGTCTACCGTACTGTATTTAATGCTCAAAAAGAATTTGGAGCAAAATGTATTACTAGTTATTTGATTAGTATGGCAGAAGCTGCAAGTGATGTTCTTGAAGTAATGGTGTTTGCAAAAGAGGTAGGTTTGCTTCATAAAGAAGCAGATGGAACAGTAACATGTACCCTTCAAGCAGTGCCGCTCTTTGAAACCGTAGATGATCTGCATGCTGCGCCAGGCATTATGAGACAATTGTTCAGTATGCCAATCTACCGTCAATCTGTAGCTGCTATGAATGACCTGCAGGAAATTATGCTTGGTTATTCCGATAGTAACAAGGATGGCGGCGTAGTTACAGCTAACTGGGAACTTCGTGTAGCATTGAAACAAATTACTGCCGCTGCGAATGAGTTTGGCGTTAAATTAAAATTTTTCCATGGACGCGGTGGAGCGCTCGGTCGTGGCGGTATGCCTCTTAACCGTAGTATTCGAGTGCAGCCTGCTGAAACGATCGGCGGGGGCATTAAAATTACCGAACAAGGTGAGGTTATTTCCTCTCGTTATTCTTTAAGAGGTATTGCATACCGCAGTCTTGAGCAGGCTACATCGGCACTCATCAGTGCTTCGATTGAAGCTAGATTGATTAAAAATCATGACATTAGCCCTCAAGAAAAGAACTGGGAAGAAATTTGCGCAGGAATCTCAGAGACATCACTGAACAAATATCAGGATTTGGTATTCCGTGAGCCGGATTTCCTGAAATATTTCCGCGAGTCTACACCTCTTGTGGAAGTCGGCGAACTGAATATCGGCTCCCGGCCATCTAAACGTAAAAATAGCGATCGCTTCGAAGATTTACGTGCGATTCCATGGGTGTTCGCATGGACGCAAAGCCGGTATTTATTCCCGGCATGGTATGCGGCAGGTACGGGTCTTCAGACCTTCTATCAGAACAAAGAAGAGAATATGAAGATCATGCAGGATATGTACCAGAACTTCACATTCTTCCGTTCACTGATTGATACTTTACAATTTGCTATTATTAAAGCCGATCTGGTCATCGCAAAAGAATATGCTAAGATGTGTGGAGATGATGAGGTTAGAGGTCGTATATTCAAGCAAATTGAACATGAGTTCAATTTGACTAAAGAATTGGTTCTTCAAATTGTTGGTGTTACAGAAATTCTTGATAATACACCATCGCTGCAAGAATCAATTCGTCAGCGTAATCCTTATATCGATCCACTCAGCTACTTGCAAGTACAGCTTCTTACTGAACTACGGGCTGCACGTGAAGCGGGAAGAGATGATACGATTCTATTACGTGAAGTACTGCTTACTATTAACGGCATTGCAGCAGGACTTCGGAATACGGGCTGATACGCTACGTGATGGATAGTCGCTTTATTTGAAAACAAGCCGAATTTTCTCAGATAAGAGATGAATTCGGCTTGTTTTGTTTATAAAGAGGCCTATTCTATTGCAATTTGATGGGACATGAATTAACATTTGAATGAAGCGCTAGCAGTCGGAGATGTCCGGAATAAGCAGTTGAAACAGAAGGCTGGACAGGGTATGTGGAGCATAATCCATAGCCGTTCATAGATCTGGGGGAAAATATGGTGGTGAACCATTTTGATACGAGGCTTGTAAAATTGGCACGTAAGGGTGACCAAGGTGCATTTGCAGAGCTCGTTGATCTATATAAGGATAAAATATTTCATTTGGCATATCGGATGCTGAGTAATCGGCATGAAGCAGAGGATATTGTTCAAGAAACTTTTTTGCGCGTCTATAAAAACTGGAATCGTTATGACGAGAAACAGAAATTTTCTACATGGATATATCGTATTGCAACAAATCTGTGCATTGATCGTCTTCGGAAACGTAAGCCCAATTATTATTTGGATGCCGAAATGAACGATCAGGATGGTTTGGATGGCTACTCGCTGATACCAGGTGATGAACGAACTCCTGAAAGTGAATATTTATTATCAGAGACTCAGCAGATGATCCATCAGGCGATTGAAGGATTGCCCGCGAAATATAAATCTGTAATTATTTTAAGATATTTGCAGGAGATGTCGTTACAAGAAATTGGTGAAATTTTGGATATGCCAGTAACGACGGTAAAGACCCGTGTGCACCGGGGACGGGAGTTTCTACGTAAAAAATTGGAGCCAAAAATGTCCTGATTTTTTGTGAAACGCTTTGAAGTTTATAACGTAATGTATGATAGAACGACTATTTTATTTGTTCAGGTCAGGTTAATTCATAGATCGGTTAGAACAGAATGAACTGGAAAGGATTGGCTAATATGGATTGCAAACAAGCCAGCTCATTAATGCATGAGTATTTTGATGATGATTTGACACATGAGCAAGTCGTAGAGCTAAAGCATCATCTTCAAGGATGCTCCGTTTGCAGCGCCAGATTTCAAGAGTTGGAGCAGACCGAAATGGTGTTGTTCTCGACGATTCGACACAAAGCGTTATCTGCACCAGATGAGCTTGTTGATGCGATCATGAGTAAGATTCCAAATCAGCGCAGACAACAAGCATGGGTAGGCTGGATCAAGAAACACCCTGCATTGACAGCAGCCGCGGTGTTTTTATTTGTAATGGTGTTTAGCTCTTTATCTTTATGGAAGAGTGATGAACAACTCGTTGTAAAAGTGGCTGATCTTGATCAGGTCATTATTAATGGTGATACGGTGACAGTTCCTGAAGGGTCAACCATTGCAGGTAACCTGACTGTAGAGAATGGCAAAGCTGAAATTTATGGCGATGTACAGGGCAATCTGACAGTGATCGACGGATCATATTATCAGGCCTCGACAGCTCATATCTCGGGAGAGATTAAGAGCATTGATCAGGCTCTGGATTGGATTTGGTACAGGATCACTAATACTTTTACGGAAGTCGCCTATAGGTAACTGGAAAGCATAAGATGTATGACTCGGCGCCTCCCTTACGGGAAATAGGCGTCTTTTCTTTTTTTTGAACCCAATTTCATCCTGTATTGTGCCAAACTTGCATCTGTCTGTGGAACGTTATAACCTAGAGGTTAGGGGAATTATAAATAGACAGGCACTGTAGAGAAGTATATAAACCTATTCCGTACAACTTAGCAGGTTATCGGGATACGTAGCGGGGGTCGCAACATGAACTATTTTGCTAATTTAACCTGGCAGGATGTCATCAAAGATGTTATCGATATTCTTATTGTTACCTATATCATTTACCATCTGATTCTGCTTGTCCGTGGAACGCGTGCAATCCAGTTACTGAAGGGGATTTTAGTCCTCGTCGTTATTTGGGCTGTAAGCACATGGTTTGACCTATATACGCTGAAATGGCTCATGAATCAGATGTTCACCTTCGGAGTGCTGGCCATATTTATTATTTTCCAGCCAGAATTAAGACGTGCGCTCGAACAGCTTGGACGCGGTAAGCTCTTTGGCAGGAATACAGCGGATGAGGAAGAATTCGGTAAAGAGGTTGGCGAAATCATTAAGGCGCTTAATTATTTATCACGTAGAAAAATCGGTGCGTTAATTGTGTTTGAACGGGATACTGGTCTTAATGAATATAAAGAATCTGGTATTCCGATTCAGTCGGTGATCACTTCACAATTGCTAATTAATATTTTTATTCCTAATACACCGCTTCATGATGGGGCTGTTATTGTTCAGGGACATCGTATCTCATCAGCGGCATGTTATTTACCTTTGTCGGAGAATCCTTTTATTAGTAAGGAGCTTGGAACACGTCACCGGGCAGCGATTGGAATTAGTGAAGTTGGGGATGCTTTGTCGATTGTAGTCTCTGAGGAGACAGGTCAAATATCACTGGCCATGGATGGACAAGTTGTTCGTGATATTAACGAAGAATCATTAATTTCGAAACTATATGAAGAATTAGGTCCTAATTCAAAAGAAAAAGAGAAACGTGTTCCTTTCTGGAAAAAGAAGGGGGACGATAAAAATGGATAAATGGCTGACCCACAACAATTTTGCCAAGTTAATTGCACTGATCTTTAGCGTGATTCTATGGGCAATGGTTCACATTGATAGCGGAACGCCTGTTGCCTCCACAACGACAATTGAAAAAACAAAAGTGATTGATAACGTTCAGATCCAGGTCACTGGTTTTGATAGTGATAAATACGTACTTTATGAGCTGGAGCCGGATAAGGTTCGTTTGGAAGTAAAGGGTAAAAGAACGAATATTACGACGAATTTCTCAGATTATAAAGTAAAACTGGACTTGAGCAATGTTGGGCCTGGAACGATTACGCTACCTTTGACCTATGAGGGTCCTTCAGGCGTTCAGTTAATCTCGATGGAACCTTCGATCATCAAGGTAACTATTGAAGCTAAAGCGACAAAAGAGGTGCCTGTAACGATTATGACGACGGGTACGCCGAAAAATGGACTTGAGTTAGGAACTCCCGTTATTGCAGGGAAGTCTGCGGTTCAGGTAACTTTGCCGGAGAGTGAACTTGATGATCTGCAGAAGGTACAAGGTACTATGGATGTCAATGGACTAAGTGATAGTGTCAAAGGAAAGGCAGTTAAGCTGACTGCTTATGATAAGCAAGGCAACAAAATGGAAAATGCTGAAATTTCACCAAATACAGTCGATGTAGATATTCCGTTGAATAAGATGTATAAGAATGTTCCGATTGAAATACGTCATACTGGGCAGCTGCCGGAAGGTTACGTCCTCACAGTTCTAAGTACAGAAGTGGAAGGTGTAGCGGTCTATGGTTCGAAAGAAGCTTTGGAGGGTATAAATTCCTATCCGATAACTATTGATTTGAGCCGATTTAATGGGGCTACTGAGACTAAATTCTCGGTGGACTTGACTCCGCCTGAAGGTTTTGAGAAAATCGAGCCGAGCTCTGTTCAGGTTTCTGCTCAGATTGTACATGGCGGAAAGAAGCTGATAGATGGCATACCTGTTACATTCACGGAACAAGGCCAAGACTTTACAGCGGAGTTCATTCAGCCTGCCGATGGTACAGTATCACTAACGGTATTAGGTGCTGATGATATTATTGGCAAAATAAAGCCAGAGGATATCAAGGTCACAGCAAGTCTTGCTCAGTTGGCTGCAGGAAAGCACACTATCCCTGTGACTGTAACATTGCCTGATAATGTTAAGCTGGCAGAGCCAGATCAATCGAAAGAGATTGTGGTTGAGCTGACGGAGAAAGCAAATCCAGCGACTACTTTACCGGAGGTAGAGCCAGAACCCACTACAGAGGATGAGCCTGCTCCTGCTAATGGAGAGCATGGAAATGCTGCAACAAATGCAAATAACACCGGGGGATGAAAATCTTGAAGTCTGTTTCGTCCGTAGAGAATAGTCAGGGCAAGGCTTCGCAAATTGTTGAAGGAGTGAAATCATGGGGAAGTATTTTGGTACAGATGGAGTAAGAGGAGTAGCTAATAAAGAATTAACTGCAGAATTAGCATATCAGATTGGAAGATGTGGAGGATATGTGCTTGCAGGACAGGTTCCGAAGCCAAAGGTAGTAATCGGTATGGATACTCGAATTTCGGGACTTATGCTGGAATCTGCACTGGTAGCAGGCATGTTATCGATCGGTGCTGACGTTATTCGTCTAGGTGTTGTCTCTACACCTGCGGTTGCTTATTTAACACGTGTACTTAAGGCTGATGCGGGAGTTATGATTTCAGCTTCTCATAATCCGGTAGAGGATAATGGTATTAAATTTTTTGGTAACGACGGTTTCAAGCTGTCTGATGAGACGGAGCTGCAGATTGAAGAATTGATGGATAAAGAAGTAGATGAACTTCCACGTCCAATCGGTGGCGGTTTAGGTTCGGTAACTGTGGATACAGAATCCAAACTGAAATATTTGGAGCATTTGAAAACTACGATAAGCCATTCTTTTGAAGGATTAAAGGTCGTACTTGATTGTGCTAATGGTGCTGCTTATGAGCTTGCTCCGAAGTTGTTCAAAGAGCTAGGCGCAGAGGTTCATACGATTGCTGCAGAACCTAATGGATTAAATATTAACGATCATTGCGGGTCCACACATCCAGAAAAGCTTAAAGAAGAGGTCGTACGTCTCGGGGCACACTTGGGGTTAGCATTCGACGGTGACGCAGATCGCCTGATCGCGATTGACGAAAAAGGTGAAGAGGTCGATGGCGACTATATCCTGTGTATTTGTGGCGATGCTATGAATCGTGCAGGTAAGCTTAAAGATAGCACGATCGTATCAACAGTAATGAGTAACTTCGGTTTCTATAAAGCAACAAAGAAGCTATCTCTTAACACACAACAGACCGCTGTAGGCGACCGTTATGTGATGGCAGAAATGATTCGTGGGGGCTATAACCTTGGCGGTGAACAGTCGGGTCACGTTATTTTCCTTGAGTACAACACGACAGGAGACGGTATTCTAACAGCTATTCAGCTCGTAGATACACTTATAGCATCTGGTCAATCGCTTAGCGAGCTCAAAAAGGTAATGAAGCAATATCCACAGGTGCTTGTGAATGTCCGTGTACAGGATAAGAGCAAATATGTTGGCAACGTAGCGATTGAACAGGCTATTGCGAAGGTGGAGGACAAGTTAAGCGATAATGGGCGGGTATTAGTGCGTCCTTCCGGCACAGAATCCTTGATCCGTGTAATGGCAGAAGGACCGGAGAAGCAGGAGCTTGAAGAGCTTGTTGGACAGATTGTTGCAGTTGTTGAAAAAGAACTGGTATAGGTTCACCTGAAATAGTATTTATTTTAAATTTATAGGACTATAAAATAAGCCGCTGGAACGAGTCATTTTATGTTTCAGCGGCTTTTATTGAGGGTAATTGCAATGAGGGGACGGTGATGTGATCATTTTAGGCGAGCAATGATTGCAAAAAGTCTCTGGGATGCATATAATAAGCATATTCAATATGAGAAAGTGAGGGTAGTGAGGTTACGTGCAACATTAAGCGCCAGAGCTTCATTTCGCGCGTAGAAGTCATTCATCCCATTAAAGTTTAATGACGTATCAATGGGTGATGGCTGACGGCAAATGCAAGCTGACGAGGTGGAGGTGTTCGAATTGTTCGGCGGGGGCCTCCCGGTGAAGCATCACATCGTAACCATAAGGGCAAAAGGAATGGGCGACCGTTCCCACAAACCTTTTGGACTGATGCCACAAATCATGAGTGTTAGCAGGTAAGTATGCGGAGAAACGCGGTAAGAGAGACGTGTGGACATTCATGAAAATGGAAGAAGTAAGAATGTAACTTTCTCATTTTTTCAGACAATTGAATAGTCTGTCCTTTCTCCTATTGCGGTATATCTTCCGTGTATTTTTGCTTGCGCAAAAATTTGAAGTTGACGAACGGAGGATATATAAATTATGTGTGGTATTGTTGGATATATTGGGGAAAGAGATACACAGGCGGTATTGATCGAAGGACTTAAAAAACTGGAGTACCGTGGTTATGATTCTGCCGGGATCGCTGTTTTTACAGATGCGGGTCTCAAAATTTCGAAATCGATCGGTCGATTGGCCAATCTTGAATCTAAACTAGAAGGAGCTCCACTTGTTGGTTCTGCCGGAATCGGTCATACACGCTGGGCAACTCACGGTAAACCGTCTGATGTTAATTCTCACCCACATACGGACCACAGCCAGAAATTCTCGGTCGTGCATAACGGGATCGTTGAGAATTATCTGGATTTGAAAGAGGAATTGATCAGCCAAGGATATGAATTTGTGTCGGAGACTGATACAGAAGTAATCTCTCACTTGGTAGCTCGTGAATATCAAGGAGATATCGTTAAGGCTGTTCAGAAAGCAATTACTTACATGCGCGGTGCTTTTGCGCTAGGAGTATTGACTGAATACGAACCTAACAAGCTCGTTGCAGTACGTCAAGCAAGTCCGCTTATTATCGGTATTGGCGAAGGAGAGAACTTTATCGGTTCTGATATTCCAGCTATCCTGAATTATACTCGTAAAGTGTATATCCTGAACGACGGTGAAATGGCAGTATTGACAAAAGATTCTGTCGAACTGATGACTATTGAGGGGAATTTTATTTCTCGGGAAATGACGAATGTCGAATGGGATGCTGTAACTGCTGAAAAAGGCGGTTTTGATCACTTTATGCTCAAGGAAATTTATGAGCAGCCAAAAGCATACCGCGACACGATGCGTGGACGGATTGATGAAAGTGGAAGTAAAGTTATTTTCCCTGAACTGAATCTGACAGAAGAGAAGATTCGTTCCATCAACAACATTCACATCGTTGCGTGCGGTACGGCTTATCATGCAGGTCTTGTTGGCGGTACAGCGATTGAACGTCTTGTTCGTATCCCTGTAGCATTCGATGTTGCTTCCGAATATCGTTACCGTTCACCATTGATTACTCCAGAAACATTGGTTATCGTAGTCAGCCAATCCGGTGAAACAGCTGATACACTGGCAGCGCTTCGTGAAGCTCATGCGAACGGTGCACACGTGCTTGCTATTACAAACGTAGTAGGCAGCTCGATCGCCCGTGACGCTGATGATGTTATCGCGACTCTGGCGGGTCCAGAAATCGCCGTAGCTTCGACAAAAGCATACACTTCACAGCTTATCGCGTTCTACCTTTTCGGTCTGTATTTGGCTGAAGTTCGTGGAACACAAACGGCTGAAGAAATCAGCCATATTATTGCAGCTATGCAATCTCTTCCTGAGCAAGTGGAAGCTATGCTTGAAAATACAGATGCAATCAAAGCATACGCAAAGCATATTTCCAACCATAACAACCTGTTCTTTATCGGACGTGGCGTTGACTACGCAGTCGCTCTTGAAGGTTCGCTCAAGCTTAAAGAGATCTCGTATATTCATTCCGAGGCTTATGCAGCAGGCGAATTGAAGCATGGCACGCTCGCTCTGATTGAGGACGGCATTCCAGTCATCGCTCTTGCAACCCAAGAAGCATTGCTTGAGAAAACAGTAAGCAACATCAAGGAAGTAAAAGCTCGTGGCGCAGAAGTAATGGCGCTTAGCCACGAAGAGCATGTATCAAGCCTGCTCAAATCCGTTGATCAAGCTTTTGCAATTCCTAAAACATTACCATTGCTTACACCGGCTCTGTCAGTAGTACCATTGCAATTGCTTGCTTACTACGCATCCCTGGCTCGTGGTAATGATGTGGATAAACCGCGTAACTTGGCGAAGAGTGTTACGGTGGAGTAGGAAATTGTCTGGTGATAAAAAAGTGTGGAACCAGTAAAGAAACTATGGAACCAGTAAAAAATGTGTAAAACCGACATGTAAGATGATTAATGCATCTAGAGGGGAGCCCGAGGCAATAATTCGGGCTCCCCTCTTTATTTGTTGAAGTCAAATTAATGATAATATTCTCGGGAAAGAGTTTACCCACTGGATAAGTTCAGTGGATTTTTTGCGTTTACTCTCCTCAGCAATCATATGGGAAATGTACAATAAAAATTCGGGTTTATCGTCTACAATTTGCATTTAAAGCATCTTTGAAACGGTCATGCAACTCCTGATCTCTGTGGGAGGAAGCAGCCTATACAAGGAGCTCTTGGAATCGCAGGGTCATGACGTAAACACCGCAACCACTTCTGCTTTTGCCCAGCAGAGGAATAAAATCCTTCCGTCTGCTGTGGAATTCTTGTTTCACGAATTTACGCAATCATATACGGATATCAAGGGCTACCGAGGGTATCGATTACTTGCCATTGACGGTTCGGATTTGCATATGGCAACGGACCGGGTGGACCCAGACACCTATTTTCAAAATCAATCGAACACGAAAGGCTACAACCTTTTGCATTTGAACGCAGCCTATGACTTATGCAACAGACTTTACGTGGATGCCATTGTTCAGCCACGAAGGTTGTGCAACGAGGGAAAGGCGCTGGCTGCTATGGTTGGCCGTTCCCCTATCAAAGGCAAACCATTGTTACTGCCGATAGGTGTTATGAAAGTTACAACAATTTCGCGCATATGGAACGCAAAGGGTGGAGCTATGTCATACGGGTTAAGGATTTAGATTGTAATGGTATTCTTTCGGGCTTGCGTCTGCCCTCTGACGGAGAGTTTGATCGGGCCGTTCATCTGACACTCACAAAAAAACAAACCAAAGAGGTCAAAGCTCATCCCGAGATTTACAAGTTCGTCCCTTCCACGTCTACCTTTGATTTTTTAAATTTACAGGAGAACTTGTTTTACTCGATTTCCTTTCAGGTTGTTCGTTTCGTTCTGCCTAATGGCGCTTATGAAACCGTCATTACGAATCTTTCTGCCGCTAATTTTCACGCAAAGAGACATCAGTCGTTAGCTTCGTCTACAGAGTAGCATAATTCGTTTCCCATGAACATTTTTTTAAGCGGATAGTCCATATGCTTTGTTTGCTGTACACTTCTTCCTTTCTTGCACCAAAAAAACGGCACAGGGCTTTTCCCCATGCTGTTCTGGATTCCATTTTTATTCCCGGTCTTGTCTCTGAGTTTAACTTAATGACTTTGGTTATTGGGGGGGGGGGGGATGTTGCTGGAATATTTCCACGATGTGCAGGTGTACTACTTCGTAGATCTTTCTGCAAAGGCATGATTTTGCTGCCGTGGCGGAAGAGGAACTATCCCATTCCATATCCTTCATCAATAACCGGCCCCGTAAATGGGGATGAAATTCCGTTAAATAAACAATTGTAGACAAAGAAAGACAAAAAAAGTCAAAACAAGTCAATGACTATTTTATGTAGTAAGTGATATATTAGGATAAATTATATTATAATGATTATTTTTTAAAAAGAAGTATTTAATTACAATATTTAGTGGAGGTTCTATGTCGGACATTAATAAATTTATGAGTATTCTTAAAATTATTATGGAAACTGAATCAATAAATTTTTTGCTAGACAATCCAGAGGTTGACCTAAGAGAGCATGGACTAACATCTATAAAATTTATACAACTCTCTACTTTAATAGAGGAGGCGTACGGAATAGTTTTCTCTGATTTGGATTTGTTATTTGATAGTTTTTGCTCCGTATCAAAAATAATGACAATGTTATCGAAGTATGAAGTAATTCTAAATTAATTTTAAAATGGCAATCTAAACTAGAATTCGGAGGATAAATCTAGTGTTAAATGGATTAACAAATTTTGAGATTATGGATTACTTAAATCGAAATGGAGAGGACAATAATAATGGTACTAAATTGAATATTACTGTACTTAGTAATGTAACGTTGGAGCTTAATCTAACACCGGCCCTAAAATATTTAGGCCTCAAAGATAACTTTAACACCTGTATTTCATATGCAACTTATGATGGCGTAATACAAGAATGTTTGAGTGAAAATTCTAATCTAATAAATCCTTCTGTAGATTTGATTCTTATATGTTTATATTTACCGAATTTGTCAAATAAACTGATGCAATACGAATTGTTAGATCAAGCTCAGATAGATACTATCTTTGTTGATATATTGAGTTATTATAAAGCCATCATAAGTGGCATCAGAAGTAAGACCAACACACCAGTCGTCTATTTGTCGTTCGACACACCAGTTTACCCTAATATTAATATTAGCCGTAAATACATCTTTGATGAAAATATGTTTATATCACAATTAAATCATGAAATAGAACAACTAACATATGAACTCAACAATATTTTTCGTATAGATATGAATTTACTAGTTCAAAGGGTAGGGTATTCGGTTTTTTTCGATAGGCGGTTATGGCATATAGCTAATGCCCCATATAGTAATATAGCAATACGTGAAATTGCCTCGGAATCTTATAAATATGTAAGTGCCTTGAAAGGGAAAGTTAAAAAATGTCTAGTTCTTGATTGTGATAATGTCTTATGGGGAGGGATTGTCGGAGAGGACGGAATGACAGGGATTTCCTTGAGTTCAAAGTACCCAGGTTCGCAGTATTATGAGTTTCAAAGTGAGGTAATCAAACTTCAAAAAAACGGAATTATTATTGCATTGTGCAGTAAAAATAATGAGCAAGATGTTTTACATATATTAGATCATCATCCGGATTCATTAATTAGAAGAGAACATGTTACTACGTATCAGATAAATTGGGATGATAAAGCAACGAATATAAAAAAAATTGCTGGAGAATTAAATATTGGTCTAGATAGCATAGTATTTATAGATGACAATCCATTTGAGATTCAGCTCGTAGAAAGTATGATACCTGAAATTACAACGATTCAATTTGATCAGAGCAAACCCTGTCAATATAAAGATTTACTGTTATCATGCGGATACTTCAATATTACGAGTCTAACCGATGAAGATAAAAAACGCGGAGAAATGTATCGAGAAGAAAAAGCAAGAAAAGAGTATTTATCTAATGTACTTGATATTAATAATTATTTGGAAACGTTAGAACTAACAGCAACTTTAGAGTATGTCAATGAATATAATCTTACCCGTATTGCTCAATTGACTCAAAAAACGAATCAATTTAATTTGACCACTGTTCGTTATACGGAAGATCAAATCAAGCATATTTGGAAAGATGACAATGCAGATTGCATAACATTGAGCTTGAAAGATCGTTTTGGTGACTTGGGAATTGTTGGGGTATGCATTGTTAAACATTATCCCCATTATACAGATATTGATACTCTTCTATTGTCTTGTCGCTCCTTAGGGAGGCAGACTGAAGAGGTTCTTCTTTACATGGCAGTGATGCTTGCCAAAGACAGAGGTTCCAGGAGAATAGTTGGATGTTACATTGAAACGGATAAAAATCAGCAAGTGAAGAACTTTTATGATAAACATGGATTTAAAGTTATCTATGAAGCTGAGTTAGTTCAATTGTCATTGTGCGAGTTGGATCAGGTAAACATAAGAATACCAGATTTTTATGTATGTAATATGCCTTTGGAAAAGGGAGCTAATTTATGAATAATACAGTATACGCCACTATAGAAGCAACAGAAATAGAGCTCTTGAAAATATGGAGACAATTGCTTAATCGAGAGGTCATAGACACAACTTCAAACTTTTTCACATTAGGTTGTCACTCATTACTTCTTGTGCAAGCAATAGAAATGATAGAGAACAAATTTAATATAAGACTTTCTTTTGAAACTTTATTGGAAAATCTAACCATCAAGGATCTTGTAACTGTTTTGCATAGGGAATCAAATGGCAAGGTACTTATTCATGAAACAAGTAATGATAATAAAAAAATATTAAACCTGCTTTCTGATTTAGATTCATTGGAGGATTAAATGCTCTATGGACTTTTACCATATACAGTATCTAAATTGTGTTCAAGTACAGACACTACATTTTTTGAAGGAACAAGGGGTGAACATTGAATTTCTATACTCACAATCTTTTGAATCATCCGATCAAATATATCATGATGCAATAATTAACAAAGAAAGTAAATATGATTTTTCTAACAATATTCGGATGTGTGATTTAGAGCTTTTAAATGTGAATAGGAACAGAGAAACATTTAATACATTTTTAGATGCACGTGATTATATTCATTCAATGTTGTGGAAAAGAAAAACACTGTTTATACAGGTGGATGAATTCTATCTTCCTTACTCGAATCAATTTGAAAAGTTCCATACAAATCATTCTAATATTCTACTAGATTATTCTATTGAAAATGAACAATATAGCTACCAGATAAAAGATAATGTAGGGTTGCATTTTGGAGAGTATTCATATTCAGATCAAGTATTAATGATGGCATTTGATAACACAACATGTTTGAAACATGTTACGGATTACACTATTCATCTACAGGATGCGGTAGAAGATCTTAAGTTGGAATTTAGAAAAAAAACTAGGGATTATTTTAAAAGCTTCAATGATAATGGGCTCCTATATAAAAAATTCCTGGAATTATTGAATAATGGTACTGATCAAGAGATTGCTAATGAATTAGAACAGTATGGAAATGCATTTGGTTTAATATCAGGTTCTAGAAGTGCATTTAATAGTTTTTTATATATTGTTTATAAAGATGACAATATAGATTTTGAGTCATTAGCGGAGTGTTTTAAAACAGCTTATGTTCTGATGGTTTCACTATATAGGGCTATATACACTAAGCAAATTCAAAGGGAACAGTTTCATCACCATTGTATGAAGATCATGGACAGTGAATTACGTTTTCTGAATAACAGCAAAAACTCTTTGTTAATGTAAGAGTACTTTGAAGGTGGTGACAATTATTGAACGGTATCCAACGAGTACTGAAAAAATCAGAAATATTGCAGGATAGGAAAAGTTTTGTGGATTGCAGAGGTATATCAATCTTTTCTTTTTTAGAAACCTATGTTGGTTCGTTTCATTGGGTGTTCTCAGATAGTTGGGGTTTTTACTATAGAGGGCTTAATCATTTTTCGGTGTATAGGGATGAAAGAATGATCCATCCTTTTGATAAAAATATTGAAGATATTTACGGAGTAAAGACACAACCTATTAGAGATTTATCGTTGAATGAAGCAGTACAACATTGTATGGGACTTGAAGTTCCTTTGTTTATTATAGCTGAAGCTTACTATGTCCCGTGGATTTCATATGATTATTTAAAGAATAAACATCCTCATTTTTTTATTATCACCGATTATAATTCACAAAAAAACGAAGTTTATATTATTGATTATTATATGAAGTTCGAAGAATGGGTGCCTCTCGAAAGAGTGGAACTTTCATATAATGCAGCAGCAGAATACACAGGTGAATATTCATTTTATTTAACAAAACCAGAAAAATTTTATCCAACCCAAACGTTACTTCAATCGCAGTTGAGATCATTACTTCATAACATTCAAGGCAGTGAACCAGAAGACGGTAACGGTGTGTACTCAGGGATCGTAGGAATTAAGAAGTTCAAAGAAGATCTGAGTTTTTGTGAGTTGGCTTCTATGGACAAGATGATTGAGAATTGGTGGAATTATCTCGGAGAGATCGGTGGTTTAAGAGAAGGAGCCTTAGAATTTATTTATTATTTAAACACTAGTCCAGATTCACCTTATCAAAATCAAATTAGTAAAGATTTATTTGCTTTACTAAATGAAACAGCGAATTTATGGTTTTCTTTTAGAAATGTTATTTACAAGTATAGAGGACAAGAGAGTTCAACTGAAAAATACACCGCTTTTTTACAAAAAATAATTGAGAATGAAGAGAAATTTATTGAAATGATTCTTAAAGAGTTGGTGAGTGGATGATAGATGCAAGAACAAGTCCATTGGTAGTAGATCTGACAAATTATTATAACAACAAAGGTGTATCCTGGGCATCTTTGGAGATTTGGGCTTCATTAGAACATTCAGGTTTGAGTTTGCCTGGAGAGTGCTTACCCAACGATGAGATTGTTAAGTGCGTCCAGGTACCATTTTACTTTCCAAAAACAAATATGGTGAACCATGATCACATTATATGTGAAGGACAAACCATAACATTGGATAAAGTGGATCAGGAGTATTCATATCTGTACTTCTTAGGTTTTAGCACATGGGGGGATTATAAAGAAATTGTTACATTAATATATGATGATTTTGAAGAAAAATCAATGATAGGTCTGTCATTTATGAATAGACTTCATTGGGATGAAAAATTAGTTTTTTTAGAAGAAGAGATAGGCATAACAATACCAAATTGTATTGATGGAAATCATAATCCTTTGATGATTTCTACGGGGATTTGGGTGAATAAAATCAGTTTAAGTAGGCATAAATTGAGAAAAATTGAGCTTTCTGATAATCCGTATATGCATATTTTTGCTATGACATTAATTTAAGAGAGGACGTGATTTTATGGACGAGCAAATGATGAGGGTAGTAATCAATGATGAAAATCAATATTCTATATGGCCTGAAGGAAAGGTGAATCCTATAGGATGGGAAAATCAAGGATTTACAGGTACACGTGCTGAATGCTTGGAATTTATTGGAACTGTATGGACGGATATGAGGCCTAATTCAATATTGAAAATATTGAAATGACAAAAAAGCAAAGTGAGTGAAAATATGAAGTATGAGAGAGCTTTATTAGAAGATTGGATGAGAGATTTTTATTACGATGCTGATTTTGATCTAGGAAGTAGCGGTGTTGAATGTATCACATTTGGGGATTTACGGAAGACGGCAAATATAAGTTTAAACGAATTAGATCAGATTGTTTTAAAAGATAGCGATTCTTTTGGTGGTGAATCATTACGGGAGGTTATCGCTAAAAGATGGGGGGATAATAACCCTGAACATGTGATGGTTACTCATGGCTCTAGTGAAGCTACATACTTGATTTTAAATTCATTGCTTGATGCTGGAGACGAAGTTGTTGTATTGAATCCAAGCTATCATCCATTAGTATCAATCCCTGAAAAAATAGGCTGTGACATAAGTTTTTGGAATATGGATTCAGATTCAGGGTTTTCGGTTGGGATGGAAGAATTAAGAGAATTAATGACAGACAAGACCAAAATGCTAGTTCTTAATTTTCCACACAATCCAACCGGAGTGACTATTACACTAAAACAATATCATGAAATCTTATCCATTGTGTCAGAGGTTGATGCATACCTGTTGTGGGATGGAGCATTTGCGGATATTGTATATGACACCGATCCTTTACCTAACCCGCTGATATATTACAAAAAAAGTATATCCACTGGAACGTTTTCAAAATCGTTTGGAATGCCTGGTCTAAGATTCGGGTGGTGTACCGCTTCCAGAGAGGTACTTGAAAAGCTGGTTCCACTTCGCGATAGATTAACACTTCATTTATCACCTCTTACTGAGTTTTTGGCGGAAAAGGCAATCCTTTGCATTGATGAAATACTGAAAAATAAAAGATTACAGGCAAAAGAAAATCTAAAAGTTTTAGAGGCTTGGATAAGTCTTCATAGTGAAACAATTACTTGGGCTAAGCCTGCTGGTGGAGTAGCTGTATTTATTAAATTTAAAGGTATTACAGATACTGAATCTTTATGTAAAGATTTAGGTGAGAGATGGAAGACTCTTTTAGTTCCTGGAAAATGTTTTGGTTATCCTGAGTATGTTCGATTAGGATTTGGTGATAATCAGGCAAAACTTATTGGTGGATTAAAAGTATTAGAGGAATATATTCAAAAAATATATCTGACTGAAGAAGAAGATCATACACATAATAGCATTCACGAATGAAATCATAAATTAAAAGGAGTGTTAGTTTATTATGTATAGAATTATGATCGAGAAAGATGAGATGCAAGTTATCGTATCACAATTGGATAAGTTAGCTTCTATATACAGCACAGTAGAAGATCCGGAATTTTTACGAAATGTCACAACTTATGCTCAACATTTACCAATTAAGTTACGTGAAGCTTTAAATGTTTTTAGGTTATATGAACCAGAGGGCGGAGTGTGTGTTATTAATGGCTATCAAATTGATGTGAATCAATTAGTGAAAACGCCTACACATTGGGCTAACAAACCAGTACCGTCACCTACAATTAGAGAAGATATATTTTTCTCATTATGTGCTTCTTTGCTAGGTGACTACATTGGTTGGGCAACGCAGCAAGATGGTTATTTACTCCACGATATCTTCCCTATAGAAGGTCATGAACAAGAACAACTAGGATCAGGAAGTGAATGCCTTCTTACTTGGCATACTGAGGATGCATTTCATCCTTATCGTACAGATTATTTAGGTTTGATGTGTCTTAAAAATCCAGACGACGTAGAAACAACGTTTGCGAGAATGAATAACATTAAATTGAGTAGTAAATATGCAGCCATTTTATTTGAAAAAAGATTTATTATTCGCCCGGATGAATCTCATCTAAAGAAGAATAGGTCTTCTTCTGAAAGATACTTAGGGGCTAGTCCAGATTTACTAGAGAGAAGTTATGAGCGAATTAATCAGATGAACATACAGCCCGAAAAAGTCGCTGTATTGTTTGGTGATCCTGATGAACCATATCTTCGTATCGACCCTTATTTTATGGATCATATTGAAGACGATGAAGAAGCAATGGAAGCACTCAACTATTTAATAAACGAAATAGATAACCAGATTGAAAGTGTTGCATTACAATCCGGAGATATTTTGTTCCTGGACAATTATAAGGTTATACACGGGAGAAAACCATTTAAGGCAAAATATGACGGTAATGATCGATGGTTAAAGCGACTTAATATTGTTAGAGATTTAAGAAAATCCAGGGACGCCAGGGTCAACCCTGAAAGTCGAATCATATTTTAGATCCATTAAAACAAAAATAATAGTGTTAAAGGGATGAAGATATGAGAATGAAAACCAGACTTTTAGTACCAGGACCTACACCGACTCCACCGGAAGTAAAACTTGCTGCTATGCAAGAATTAATTGATGAAAGAACTTCAGAATTTGGAGTGATTTATTCAAGAGTAGTAAGTAATTTGAAAAAGCTCATGTGTACTGATAATGATATTTTTATGTTTGCATCAAGTATAACGGGTGCTTCAGAAAGTATTATTCAAAATTTATTTTCACCTGGTGACAAGATTCTGGTCGCAAGTAATGGATTTTTTGGTGAAAGATGGATAAAATTGTGTCAGGCCTTCGGTTTAGATGTGATAGAGTTGGACTTTAAGTGGGGAAATAAAATTGATAACGAAATGGTAAAGTCCAGCATCTCTAATGACCCTGACATTAAGGCGGCGATTTGCGTACACTGTGAAACTTCAACAAGTATGGTGAATGATGTTAAAGGTTTTTGTGAAGCCGCAAATGGAGTATTAAAAATAGTAGATGGTGCATCTTCACTTGGAGTCTGCAAATTGAAAACTGATGAGTGGGGGATCGATGTTCTTGTATCTGGTGGACAAAAAGCGATGATGTGTCCCCCTGGATTATCCTTTATTAGTGTCAGCAATCGTGCTTGGAAGTATCATTTAGATTCTAGGATGTCCCGTTTTTACTTTGATTGGAGCCTGGCGAAGGAGAATATTGATTCATCTCCGTCACCTTGGACTCCAGCAATTAGTTTAATAATGCAATTAGATACTGCAATTTTGAGGATGTTGGAAGAAGGTCTTGATAACATTTTACAGCGCCATATTGTATTAGGAAGAATGGTGCGAAGTGGAGTACAGGCGATAGGATTAACTTTATTTGCATCAGATTCCGATGTTAATTCGGCTGTTACTGCTGTTATATTACCAGATTTCATACCTGCTGATAGCTTTCTCAAAAGTTTAAATCTTAAGTACGGAATTCAGGTTGCTCCAGGGGTTGGTGAACTGAAAAATCGGATTATTAGGATTGGACATTGTGGGTATTTTGATGTGTTCGATATATTAAATGTCCTATCAGCAATTGAATTGTTGCTCTATCAGTATGGATATCATCATCAATTCGGTAGTGCAGTTGTTGCAGCACAAAAAGTCCTTGTAGAGGAGGAAGGGGCAATTGTTAGCGACCTATTACTCTCATAATCAACTTGATTATCCGAAAGAGAAATGTGTGCACACTTTATTTGAAGAAATTGCTGCTCTGAGACAAGACGATATTGCAGTAACGTGTGATATTGAGTCGCTAACATATAAGGAATTAGATAGTTATAGTAACCAATTAGCTAACTATTTAGTAGAAATTGGAGTAAGCAACGAAAAGTCTGTATGCCTGTGTATGGATCATTCTATCTGGTTGCTAGTTTCAATCATTGCAGTACTAAAAACTGGTGGTAATTATGTTCCTATTGACCCGAGTTATCCTTCTGAACGAATTAATTACATTCTAAATGATACTAAAGCCTCAGTTGTAATTACTCTACCAGAGAACACACAAATAATGCCGGATGGAAATTATACAATTATTGAAATCGGGAAAAACTGGACAGGGTTTTTATCGGGTAATGATACTTTAGTAGGTAATATACACACCAGTGGAAACACGGCATGTATCATTTATACCTCGGGCTCTACAGGAAGACCAAAAGGTGTTCTCATCACACATCAAAATCTTGTTGCATTGGCATATGCAGGTTCTAAAGAATTTGGACTTTCGGAAAAGGATTGTTTTTTACAGGTGGCATCAACAAGCTTCTCAGCTGCATTGGAGGAGTTATACCCTGCTCTTTTGAGTGGTTCGAGAATTGTGTATTCCTGTGATCGAAAATCGTTATCCTCTATTCATGAATTAATTAATATTGTGCAAAGGAACCAGGTTACTGTATTTGAGGTAACAACGGCACATTGGCACGAGTTAAATGAAGAAATTGTAAATAATAATTTAAGATTATCTGACAGTCTTCGTCTAGTTATTATGGGTGGAGAACGGGCGATTGAGAAACACTATAATAATTGGAAAAAGCAAAATATAGAACTCATACATGTATATGGGCCAACTGAAACAACAGCTACAGCAACTTATTTTAAATGTAATAACTATACATCCAAGAATACAGAAAACTTAGAGTGGCGTTTGCCTATAGGTAAGGCTATTGCTAATTTAGAAGTATATGTGCTGGATGATAACCTCGATCCTGTTCCACAAGGGACTCATGGAGAGTTATATGTCGGTGGTGACCTAGTCACAAATGGTTATCTTAATCAAGCAATACTTACAGCTGAGAAATTTTTACCAAATCCGTTTAGCAAGAAGCTAGGCGATCGTATGTATAAAACAGGCGATAATGTAATGGTTTTGCCGGATGGCAATCTAGAGTTTTTGGATAGAAAAGATAAGCAAGTGAAGATTCGAGGTTTTCGAATAGAATTGTCAGAAATCGAATTTACTATAGAAAAACATTCTTCAGTAAAACAAGCACTATTGCTTATTCACGATAAAGTGAATGGTGATAAGCAGATGATAGCCTTTATTTTGCCAGCAGAAAGACAAATGATAATTGATATACCAGAGATAAGGGAATTTGTAGCAAAATATCTACCTTCTTATATGGTTCCAGAGTTTTTTATAGTCGTAGAGAAATTTCCTTTAACGAATAATGGAAAAATTGATCATAAAGCAGTATTATCACTTTTCACAGACTATAACTACAGCTTCGCTCAAATACAACCCAGGAATAAAATGGAGCAGACTTTGCTTGAAATATGGAAAAATTATATGGGAATTACTCAGTTTGGAGTAACGGATAGTTTTTATGAGATAGGGGGTAACTCTATCATCGCTGGTAGGATAACAGCCGCCATCCGAAGCAGTTTAGGTGTGAATCTATTACCATCACTTATTTTTCAAAAAGTCACTATTGAGGCATTATCTGAGCATTTACTTAATCAAACCTTAAGTCAAGTAGAAGAAGAATTTCGCGTAATCGCAAAGGTTAAGAAAAAAGTACAACTAATTTCTAAAACATTGACAGATCAACTTGGATTGAACATTAAGGGGCTAGCCTCAGTATCGCAGAATGGTATCTGGATAATCAGCAAGATGAATGTTCCGAAGCATTTATATAATGAGCCGTGGATATTAAAAATGAGAGGCACTCTGAATGAAAAAGCATTGGAGAGGGCAATACAGACAATTATTCAAAGACACGAGATTCTGCAAGGAAAACTCACCTCATTGGATGGACAGCCTCTAATCATATTAGGAAATGAAAGTTACTCTTTTAACAAGGTAATTGCTAATGAAGATAAGGCAAGAGAGTTGATAAAAAGTGAAGTTATTCAGCCTTTTGATTTAATGGAAGGTGGATTAATTCGTACAACGTTATACCAAATTTCTAAAGAACGATTTTTCCTGTTATTTAATTTTCATCATATTATTTTTGATGGATTATCTATGAATTTATTATTAAAAGAATTATCCATTCTATATAAAGCATTTAGTGAGAGTCAGAATAATCCATTACCATCACTTGAGGTACAGTATACAGATTATGCATTTTGGCAAAGGCATAGATTAAAAGGTGATGAGCTATTTAATAAACAGCAATTTTGGAAAGAACAATTACAGAACCTTGATGAAATAATAAGTTTTCCATCTGATTTTTCAAGGCCAGAAATACTGAGTTATCTAGGTAAGAACATGGTTATTAGTTTATCTGAAAGTGAGACCAATTCAATACTAAATATTTGTCGACGTAATGAAATGACTTTGTTTGTTTACTTGTTAGCGGCTTTTAAAATTCTAATTTGTCATGAGACAAAAAAGAACGATATTGTCATTGGAACGCCAGTAAATGGTCGAAATTATAGTGCATTTGAACCGCTTATAGGTCTTTTTATAAACATGTTGCCAATAAGATCTGAAATTAATTGCAATGATTCAATTTTGCAGCTCATGAACAATATCAAGTTAGAATGTTTAAAAGCATTTAATAATCAGGATATAACATTTGATCAAATTGTTGAGGCTGTAAATCCGGGACGTTCTAGAAATCTCCATCCAATATTTCAAATCTTGTTTGAATTGGAAGAAGATCCGTTACAAGGCATTGAAGACTCGACCGAATTATCCTTTATTGGTATAGAAGATATTCCAACAAATACAGCAAAGTATGACGTAGCTGTTGTTAATAAATTGTACGGGGAGCGATTGGAAATTTCTCTTACTTATAGTTCGGATCTTTTTAGTGAGAAGACTATGCGTAAGATATTAAACTCTTATTATTTTATTATTTTATGTATATCTGAAATAGGTAGTGAAAAGCTGGCGGAGTTCACTGTGAATGAAGTGATGAAAAAAAGTTTGAAAAGTGAGGTTGATACTGATGTTGGATACTAGGATTAACGGAAACCTTGATATTGACAATTTTTCGGAATATTTGAATAAGGGTATACATGAATTGTTTTATGAACAGGTTGTTATGAATCCAGAGCGTGTTGCTATCAGTTGCTTAGGTAAATCACTTACTTATATGGAAGTTCATCAAATCACGGAAAATCTAGCTAACCACTTGGTTGGAAAAGGAGCCGGAGTTGAAAAAATTGTAGCTGTTTGTGTAGAACGTTCACTAGATTTAGTACTAATATTGTTATCTGTTCTTAAAAGTGGATCTGCTTATCTGTTCATTGAGCCCAATACGCCAACTGACAGGATTAGCTACATTGTGAATGATATTTCACCAGTACTACTAATTACAGCAGAAGAATTTCCAGTCATTATACCTGAATGTAATGTAGATATACTACAGTTGAGTATGGACTGGAAGACTAGTATTTCTGGAAAGCAAAGAAGTGAGATTGAAATTAATCCAGATAATTTGGCATACGTTAGTTATACTTCTGGGACAACCGGAGTACCAAAAGGGGTAAGTATACCACATAAGGGTGTTGTACGTCTTGTTAAAGGCTGGGGTAAGGTGAATACTGACGATGTATTTTTACAAGTCTCATCTTCAGCATTTGATGCATCAACCTTAGAAATTTGGAGTCCTTTGTGTAACGGTGGAAGATGTGCAGTATATGGTCCAGGGCAAGTCTCACCTGATAGATTGGCGGAGACGATGGTTAATGAACAGGTTACGACCGGTTGGTTCACTTCAGGTTTATTTAATGTGATGGTAGATAATCATTTATGTGCTTTTTCTGAGTTGAAACATGTGATTGCCGGGGGAGATGTATTATCACCAACTCACGTTACAAAATTATTGAATGCTTATCCTAATATATATTTTACTAACGGGTATGGGCCAACAGAAAATACAACATTTACAACGACTTGGACAATTAATCAACATCATCCTGAAGACAAAGTGCCTATCGGTAAACCGATTAAAGGCTCAGATGTTATTATCCTTGATGATAATTTAGAACTTGTTCCTGATAACGTAATTGGTGAATTATATGCATTTGGAGAAGGCCTCGCTAGATGCTATGTTAATAAGCCGGCTGAAACAGCTCAAAAATTTTTACCTAATCCTTTCGGAAGACCTGGCGAAAGAATGTATAAAACAGGGGACTTAGCTATTAGGAGAGAAGATGGTGTCATTGAATTTCTTGGTCGGAAGGATCAACAGGTCAAAATCAGGGGTTATCGAGTGGAAATTTCCGAAATCGAAATAACATTGTCAGCACATCCTGAAGTGAATAATGTTGTAGTGGAAGTTCAAAAGGATATGATCAGAGGAAATATTCTTATTGCTTATATCGTTGTAGATAGAAATACAGGGGATCATGTGCGTCTAATTACGGAGTTGAGAGAGTATTTAAAAAGCAAGCTTCCATACTTTATGATTCCATGGGCAATTATCCCATTAGATGAGATCCCATTGTCCAATAACGGCAAAATTAATCGTAAAGAACTACCTGTAAATCTGAGAACTCCACGAGGTCTTAAGGTTGAATATGTAGAGCCAAGAAATGAACTGGAATTAGAACTTGCTCGTATTTGGGGAGATCTTCTATTAAAGGAACCTATCGGTATTAATGATGATTTCTTTGATTTAGGTGGTCATTCATTGTTAGCGGCTGAATTGCTATTACAAATCCAGAATGTCCTAGGAATACAGATACCAGCAAGAATTTTGTACTTTAATTCAACAATAAGTGAATTAGCATCGGAAGTTAAGAAAACAAAATTGGAGGTGTTAGCTAATGCGAATGAGTAAAGTATTAGATTCCTCGCAAGTAGACCCTAATTCTATCGATTTACTTAATCCTAGCTTTTATGGTGAAGGTGATCCTCATCTCGTTTGGGATGCTATGAGAAAGCGCGCTCCAATTCATTGGCAGAACGTAGAAGGTAAGGATGGGTTTTGGTCAGTAACCAAATATGAAGATTCCTTAAGAGTATTGAAAGATCATAATGACTTCACATCTACAAGAGGGACTTTGTTATCTATTCTTGGGGTGGAGGATCCAGCCGGAGAAAAACAAATGGCAGTAACCGATCCACCAAAACATGCAATATTAAGAGTTCCTCTGCAAAAAGCATTAAATCCAAGAGAAATCGAAAAGCATATTCCTAGAATCCGCAATGAAATCCGTAAATTGTTGTTACCTATGGCTTTAGGGGAACCTATTGATTTAGCTACATCGATGGCTAGTATTTCCACAGCAGCAGCAGGGCTTATCTTAAATTTGCCATCAGAAGATTGGCCGTTACTAACTCGTTTAACTAATGCATCGATTGCACCGGATGATCCAGAGTATTTGTTACCTGCTGGCCCAGAAGAAACAATGAAAAGAGCCCATCGAGAACTATTTGCTTATTTTCATGATGTTGTATCAGACCGAAGGAAGTCACCTAAAGAGGATATTGTCAGCATTCTGCTAGATATTGAAATGGATGGTGAGAGGTTAACTCAGGGTAATATTGTGTCTAATCTTTATAGTTTGTTATTAGGAGCAAACGTTACAACTCCACACGTCCCAACAGCATCATTTTTAGAACTTATTGAGAACGATCTATATGAAGACTGGATGTTGAATTTCAGTGAGTATGCACAATCCGGGTTAGATGAAGCATTAAGATGGTCGTCACCTGCAAGTCATTTCATGAGATATGCTAAAAATGATGTGGTGTTAAGGGGTAAACAGATTAAAAAAGGCGATGCTGTTGTTGTGTGGATTGGCTCGGCAAACCGTGATGAGGATATTTTCTCCAATCCGTATCAATTTGATATAAGACGTAAGCCTAATAAACATATTTCGTTTGGATTTGGTCCACATCATTGTGTAGGACATTTTGCGGCTAAACAAACGCTTGGAATTTTGTTTGAAGAAGTTTTTACAAATTTTGAAAGTATTAAATTAGCTGCTACACCAGAACATTTAAGTTCAAACTTTATTGCTGGAATTAAACATATGCAGATTCTTGCTCATCCTAAAAAGTGCGCTGAAATGACATTGTCTGAAATAACATTATCTGAAGTGAATTAATTGGTTAATAAACATTATGAGATCTGGAGTGATAAGTGTGCACCATACCAGTACTGCAGGTTCAAACAAATGGTTATTAAGTGAGCCCAATAAAGATAGTCAGGCACGTATATTTTGCCTTCCATATTCAGGTTGCGGTGCAAGTATGTATAGGTTATGGCCAAAATTTTTTGGAGATATAGAGATATGTCCCGTACAACTACCTGGTAGAGAGAGTAGAGTTCGTGACCGTGGATATAAATCATATGAAGATCTTGTGAAAGATATGATTGAAGAGTTATCACCATATTTTGATAAGGATTTCGCATTTTTTGGTCATTGTGGTTCAGCACTTATTGCATATGAAGCGACATTGCAGCTACAAACAAAAGGAATCTGTATACCGAAAAGGTTATTTATTTCTTCTCAAGTAGCACCACATGAAGGGCCATTTGGAAGATTTCTTCATTTAACGGATGAAGAGTTAAGAATCGAATTGGAGATCATCACTAGAAAAATGGGAGGGGTACCTATCCAGGACTTACTAGATTTTCAGGTATCAATCCTTTGTAAAGATATTGGGATGAACAAACGTTATTCTGATAAAGAAATTGTCCAATTAGTTTCGCCATTAGTTACTTTTGGTTGGACCAATGATTCTGAAATTAATCCAAATCAAATGACAGGCTGGTCACAGTATGGTGAGGTGTCTCAGCATCTTATAGAAGGGGACCACTATCAATTCCTTTCAGCACCAGAGGAATTTGTAAAAATAATACAAGGATCTATGAAATAGTACATTTAAACCATGGTTCAAATGGGTAAGAGATGTATAGGGGGAGTTTTTAATGAAAGCTTCAAAAAAAGCATTACGAAGATTTCTTCTTGCTTCCAGCCAGCTTCTCTGGACAAAGGATAAGGATAAACCAATAAATGTGAACGGTGATCAGATAATAAATATGATAAAAAGTCTAGAATGTGTTCAGATTGATTCAGTAACGACTGTAAATCGTAATCATGATCTTGTTCTAGCATCGCGGGTAAAAAAATATTCTTCTGATTATCTGCCTCAGTTACAGGAAGAAGGTAGATTGTTTGAATACGTAGCTAATGCAGCGTGTTTGCTACCAATGGATGATTATCCGATTTTTGAATCGACTCGGCGTCAGTACCGCGAATGGCATTCTGCAGATTTATCCAAAAACAGTGATATAGTGGCTAGTATTTTATCCCGAATTGAAGCTGAAGGAGAACTTCCAGCAAGTGCTTTTCAATCTAATCAACTTGTTAATGGTTACTGGGATAATGGAGCACCAAAGACAAAGCTAACATCACATTTACTTAATCTTTTGCATGATGTTGGGACAATTCATATTGTGAAAAGACAAGGAAATACACGCTATTTTGATGTAACTGAACGGGCTGTTTCTGCTGACTTACGTAGACAAGCAAGAGAAATGAGCAACTATGAATCTGAAAAATATCTTATGGAAAAATACATGCGAGCTTATCGTATCTTCGATCTAAGTGATTCTAGGTTTGGTTGGAAGTCTCATACAGCAAGGAGAAGAACAGAATTAATAGATGAGTATATAAAGAACGGCATCGTAGTTCCTCTGGATGTTGATGGTGTGCACCGCAAATATTTTTTACTTGCTGAGGATGCTGAAGAGCTATTTAAATACGAATGTGATGATACTCGAGTAGCCTCTAATGTTATAACTTTTTTACCTCCATTAGATAATTTGCTTTGGAGACGCAAGCGGATAATAGATTTCTTTGATTTTGATTACAAATGGGAGATTTATATTCCCGAAAAGAAAAGAAAATATGGTTCATATACTATGCCTATCCTAGAAGGGGATAGATTTATTGGTCGGATTGACTCAAAAATAGACAGAAAAAATGGCGAGATGATAATTAACCTCCTTGAACTTGAGCCTGGCATTAGAAGAACCAAAAAGCTATTTAGTAATATTTCAAAAGCAATTGTACATTTCTCTACAAGCAATGGGGCGAAGCGGATAAAATTTAACTCTTCAGAGTTAGAAGCATTATTCCAGGATACATAGTTATAGAATGGAGAGTATAATGAGGAAAATTGTGTCCGTTTATAAAATTTCAAATGAACAATTAGAATCAATTGCTCAGACTGCTCCTGATTGGTATGTTATAAATGGAAATGATTGCGCTAACTTAGCAAATGAGTTGGTAGAAGCTGAAATTGTTCTTGGTTATTGTGATGAAGTTTTGACTAACTGCTTGCAATTAAAATCAAAATTGAAGTGGCTTCAATGTATAGGTTCTGGAGTTGATAATGTACCGATAGCTACATTGTCGAATAGGAATATCATTATAACAACGACTCGTGGAATTCACGCAAGCCCAGTAGCAGAAACGATATTTGCAATGATCCTTTCTTTAACTCGGCACCTTCATTTGTCTATAAGAAACCAGATGGTTCAAAAGTGGCTGACTACAGGCGAATTAGGTGAAGTAAATGGGAAGACTCTCGGAATTATTGGGGTTGGGTCCATCGGTTTAGAAGTAGCAAGAATCGGTAAATCATTTGGCATGGAAGTTATTGGTCTTCGCAATTCAGGGCAACCTTCTCCTTACGTAGACAGGATGTACGGTATTGATGGGCTAGATGAATTATTAATTCATAGCGATTACATAGTAAATATATTACCTCTTAATAAAAATACCAGGCATATCATTGGTTCAGCACAGTTCAGATTAATGAAAAACACAGCGATTTATATCAATGTCGGAAGAGGAATGACTACGAATACTGAGGCAATGATTGTTGCTTTACAAAAGGGTGAAATTGCTGCAGTTGGTCTAGATGTTTTCGAAACAGATCAACTGCCTCCTGATAGTCCTTTATGGTTGATGGAGAATGTAATAATTACACCATATAACGCGGGTCTTTCAAATCAACATGATCAAAGGGTTGTGAATATTTTTAATCAAAATCTTAAAAGTTACATACTTACAGGAAATCCTCGAATAAACATCATCAATTCCAAGATGAAGTAGTACATTTACTATAGGTTAAAGCATCGTGAAGGAGTTATGAAATGATAAAATTTAATTTTAAAATTCCATTTAAAGAATATATGGGCTTGCTTAAAACTTATCTTAAACCCCAAGGGTGGATCATTGCTGTATTTAGTTCACTACTTTTGATAGGTATCTTATTTCAATTAATCAATCCCCAAATTATAAGATATTTTCTTGATTCTGCAACCCAGAATTCATCAACGAATCAGCTGATATTTGCCGCTATCTTATTTATCGGCTTTTCCTTTGCTCAACAAGGTATCACATTACTAGCTAGTTATCTTGGTGAAAATGTTGGATGGGTCGCAACGAACCATTTGAGAAAAGATGTTGCCAAGCATGTACTTAACCTGGATATGACATTTCATAAATCCCATACCCCAGGTTCCATTATTGAAAGAATGGACGGAGACATCAATGCTTTAACAAATTTCTTTTCCAGTTTTTTCATTAATCTTATTGGAAACTTTTTACTGATGCTGGGTGTTATCATATTGTTATTCAGAGAAAGTTGGATGATTGGCACCGCAATGTCAGTATTTATTGTTGCTGCATATTATGTGATTCAACGAATTCGCAGGTTTTCTGCTCCGTTTTGGGATAAATTGAGAGACATCAGTTCTGATTTTTATGGATTTTTAAGCGAACACTTGGAAAGTACTGAGGAGACCAGGGCGAATGGAGCAACCAAATATGTAATGAGTAAATTTTTTAAAATTTTACGTAAATGGCTTCCTGTACGTGTAGGTGCTTTTTTGAGCTTTGGATTAATTTGGATAACGACAATTTTGATCTTTACTGTTGGAAATGCGACATCGATAGGGATAAGTTCTTTTTTATGGGATAATGGCTTTCTGTCAGTGGGAACGATATACATGATTTTTTATTATACAGAATTACTGGTAAAACCGATCGAGAAACTCCGTACTCAGATGGAAGATTTGCAAAGAGCAGACGCGAGCATAAATAGAATTAAAGAGTTGTTAAATACTAAACCTAAAATAGTAGATGGGGCGGGAGTCGTCCTTCCAGAGGGAGCGTTTTCTATAAAGTACGAAAATGTTTCTTTCGGGTATGAGGAAAATTCTACGATCTTACATAATGTTAATATCACGATTCAAAAAGGGAGCGTGTTAGGTGTTGTAGGTCGCACGGGGAGCGGGAAAACGACTTTTGCAAGATTGCTACTTAGATTCTATGATCCGATAAACGGGAGTATACGAATTGATGATATGGATTTGCGGGATATGAAGCTGAAAGAACTTCGTAAACGTATTGGATATGTGACACAACAAGTCGAAATTTTCCAAGCCAGTGTCAAGGATAATTTAACCTTATTTGATAATTCCATACCAGATAAACATATAGTCAATGTACTAGAGGATATTGGATTAGGTAGATGGTATCAATCGCTTCCATACGGATTAAATACAATGCTTAATGCAAGTGGATCTGGTTTGTCTGCTGGTGAGGCACAACTGATCTCTTTCGCTCGAGTGTTTATGAATAACGCAGGGGTAGTCATTCTTGATGAGGCATCGTCAAGACTTGATACGGTTACAGAAAATTTGATTGAAGCAGCAATTTCAAAGTTATTAGTCAATCGCACATGTATAGTTATCGCACATCGATTATCAACTTTAAAGCGTGCCGATGATATTTTAATTTTAGAAGATGGGCAAGTGATAGAATATGACAAGCAAAAGAACCTTGTATCTGACTCTAATTCACGTTTTTATAAAATGTTAAAAACTGGATCTGGTATAGAGGAGATGTTGGCATGATACGCTCAATAAATCTTATTTGGAAGATGATAAGCTATCTTCCTTGGTTATATTGTATTTATGCATTGGTTTTTAGTTTGGTATATTTAATGCCTATTTTTCCTGGTGTAATTATGAAAGAGTACTTTGATACACTGACTGGGAATTCACAGTTTAATTTGAGTATAAAGACGTTAATTATTCTCATTATTGTTGCTGGATTAGCAAGAATGATTGCAATTATTCTCGGGCTCTTGATGGAAGTTCACTTTAGATTTCGGATTAGTAGCTTAATTCGGCGCAATATGTTAGAGCATATTCTTAAGCAACCAGGGGCGCAATCTATACCTTGCTCATCAGGTGAAGCCATTAGTCACTTTCGTGATGACGTAGAAATAACAGAAGATGCAGTAGCTTTGTCGGTGGATACGCTTGGCATGGGGTTGTTTGCGGGGGTTTCTTTTGTCATTCTATTAAATATAAATGTGCAAATGACACTGTGGGTCTTTTTACCGCTTATAGTTATAGTTTCTGCTATTCAGTTTAGTTCAACCAAGTTAGAAAAATACAGAAAAGCTAGTAGGGAATCCTCAGGCAAGGTTACAGAAGCTATTAGTGAAATGTTTACAAATATACAATCGATTCAAATTTCGGCTGCTGAAAATAGGGTTATTGAGAAGTTTGAACAGTTAAATAATCAGAGACGTAGAAATATTATTAAAGATTTATTGGCAAAATTATCGTTAGAGTCCTTTTTCTCTAATACTGTTAACATTGGTATTGGAATCATCTTGCTAATGTCTGCTCACTTAATGAAAAATGGGGACTTTTCGGTCGGGGATTTTGCTTTATTTGTTTATTATCTAGCATTTGTCACAGAATTCATTCAGTTATTCGGAGGCTTCTTTACATCATTTAAACAAAGTAAAATTTCTCTGGATCGTATTTTAGGTTTGCTTAATGGGGCTCACATAGATAAGTTGACTGAGAAAAAACCATTGTTTATACGTGGGGAAAGCGTTGAAATTGAGTCGCAAGAAACTAGGACGGAAGAGGATTTTCAAGAACTAGAGGCTGTAAACTTAACATACTATTATCCAAACTCAGATAATGGTATTAAAGGTATAGATTTGCGGGTCCGCAAAAATACATTAACGGTTATAACAGGACAAATAGGCTCTGGGAAAACAACACTTATTCGAACCTTAATCGGATTAACAAAATTTGAAAGTGGCCAGTTGAAATGGAATGGTGTTAATGTTGACGATCCAAGTAATTTTTTTACTCCACCACGTATTTCTTATGTTTCCCAAGTACCTAGGCTATACAGTGGAACATTAAAGGAAAATATTTTACTAAATTTAGGTGAAGATAAAGAAAAATTAGATAGTGCAATTTATTCTGCTGTCCTAGAACGAGATATTGATTACTTACCAGATGGTTTGGATACGGAGATTGGACCAAGAGGTGTTAAATTATCTGGAGGACAAGTAAAAAGAGTTGCAGCTGCACGAATGTTTATACGAGGTTCCGACATATTAGTATTTGATGATTTATCCAGTGCTTTGGATGTAGAAACAGAAAATAAGCTCTGGGGTAGAATGTTTTCAAATGATAAGAAAACATGCATTGTTGTCTCTCATCGAAAAGCAGTATTGTCAAAGGCAGACCATATCATTTTGATGAAGAATGGTAAGATTGAAGCTGAGGGAACTCTTGACTATTTATTAGATACTAGTGATGAAATGAGATTGTTATGGCAATACGAGGATCAGGCTTCTGTTAATGAATAAATAAAAATTTCAGATATCTTAAAATAACCTGTTACATTGGTAGCGGGTTATTTTTATTATCGTTTTGACATCCGATCGTATCCATTGTGAAGATCGTTATAAAATCCCAATACCAACGGTTGAAACTTGCCTCAATGGCATAGTCACAGTGGTAAGATCACATCCTTGCAGATGTATAGCCAGAACATGCAATAACACCGAGTCTGGATCTACCCTATATTTTAAGAGATTGAACAGGGATTGATCAGAATAAAGGTGGAAAACACAGAAGTTTGGTGTAGAAAAGAACCCTATCAAGAAATGGCGGCTGTAACTATCGCAAAGAAAAAGGTGAAAGAAATTCAGCTTCAATTCCTTCAATGTTGAGTGATACACCAGCCACAGCTTTTTTTACAGTACGGCCTTTATTCTTCAGGGTTATCAGAAAATTCTCGAAAGTTCAGAAAGTTAACGTTCAGTTTATGTAGTTCCGGTACTATACAAACATCATCACACAAAGGAGCAAGACTTATGGTCAAAATACTCAAATACTTGAACCCGAAGGAATGGGCACTCTTCGGCGTCAGCCTCCTCTTCATCGTTGCCCAGGTGTGGCTGGATCTGGAATTACCCAATTATATGGGCAAGATTACCCAACTGGTCCAGACGCCGGGAAGCGAAATGAGCGAAATCATTGCCACTGGCGGCTGGATGCTGCTCTGTGCGCTCGGCAGTCTGGCGACCTCGATCGTTGTAGCCGGCATAGCAGCCCGGATCGCAGCCAATTTCTCTTCCCGGTTGCGTTCCAAGCTGTTTGATAGGGTTCAATCCTTCTCCATGGAGGAAATCAACAGCTTTTCGACGGCTAGTCTGATTACCCGCTCGACCAATGACATTACCCAGGTGCAAATGCTGATTGTCATTGGATTGCAACTGCTGGTGAAGGCTCCGATCCTTGCGGTATGGGCGCTGCTCAAGATAACCGGCAAGAGCTGGCAGTGGTCGCTGACGACCGGTATTGCTGTCGGCGTTCTCCTCCTGATCGTCGGAATCTGTATCGTGCTCGTGCTGCCAAAGTTCCAGAAGCTGCAGCAGTTGACGGATAACCTGAACCGGGTGTCCAGAGAGAATCTGACCGGACTACGCGTCATCCGTGCATATAATGCGGAAGGCTATCAGGAAGACAAGTTCAGCGATGCCAATCAAGCTCTTACCCGGACGAACCTGTTCGCAAACAACGTACTGGCTGTGCTTATGCCAAGCATCACCATGATTATGAGCGGTCTAAGCCTCGCTATTTATTGGGTAGGCGCGGTGCTGATCCAATCTGCTGGTATGAGCGACAAAATGGGACTGTTCTCAGATATGATTGTCTTCTCTTCATATGCCATTCAAGTGGTTATGGCCTTTATGATGCTTATTATGATCTTTATTCTGATGCCCCGCGCCCATGTCTCGGCCAAACGGATCAATGAAGTGCTGGATACCAAACTAAGCCTGACGAACGGATCAATGACCGCATCTTCTTCCAAGCTAGTCGGCGAGGTTGAATTCAGAAATGTCAGCTTTAAATACCCCGATGCGGATGATTATGTCATCAAAGACATCAGCTTTACGGCTACAAAAGGCGAAACTGTCGCCTTCATCGGATCGACTGGCTGTGGCAAAAGCACAGTCGTTAACCTGATCCCTCGTTTCTATGATGCTACCGAAGGCGAAGTGCTCGTCGATGGCGTTAATGTAAATCAATACAAACAAAGCGCACTCCGCAACAAGATGGGTTATGTCTCTCAGAAGGCAGTGTTGTTCGGCGGAACAGTGACCTCCAATATCGCATTCGGCGACAACGGCAGCGATGTTTCCGCTGAGGTGGTGGACGCGGTGTATACCTCCCAGGCTTCGGATTTCGTCGAGAAAATGGAAGGCAGCTATGATGCGCACATCGCTCAAGGTGGCTCCAATTTGTCCGGCGGTCAGAAACAGCGGCTATCCATTGCTAGGGCTATCGCCCGCCGTCCGGAAATACTGATTTTCGACGATTCCTTCTCCGCGCTTGATTACAAGACAGATCGCAAATTGCGCAGCGAGCTGAAAAAGGGTGCTCGTGGAACCACGATGCTGATTATCGCCCAACGGATCGGTACCATAAAGGATGCGGACAAAATTATCGTGCTGGAAGACGGACGCATTGCTGGCATGGGTACACATGAAGAATTGATGGACACCTGCAGCGTTTATCAGGAGATTGCCTATTCGCAGCTGTCCAAGGAGGAATTGGCATAATGACTGCAAACCAAAAACAACCTAGCACCTGGAGCAAGCTTCTCCGTTATTGCCGCAATCATATTCCTGTTGTGCTGGTAGCCATACTTAGTGCGGCCATCGGGACCGTGCTGACCTTACTCGGTCCGGATCAGCTTTCGGAGTTGACGGACCTGATTACCCAAGGCATCGCCACTGGTATCGATTTGGACGCGGTCGCTTCAATCGGATTTTTTCTGGTAATCATCTACAGCATCAGCGCTGTGCTCTCTCTATTGCAGGGTCTTATCATGTCGTCGGTGACGCAAAAGGTCTCTAAACGCTTGAGAGGCGATCTGTCGCACAAAATGAACAGACTGCCGATCTCTTATTACAATAAATCAACGACCGGTGACATTCTCTCCCGGGTAACCAATGATGTGGATACGATCGGGCAGGCCTTGAATCAAAGCGTGGGTACGTTGGTCAGCGCCCTCTCGCTGTTCGTCGGGTCAATCGTCATGATGCTCAAAACGAACTGGATCATGACCGTTACAGCGATTGTTGCTACAATCATCGGCTTTGGCCTGATGGCGGTCATTATGAAGAAGTCCCAGAAGTATTTTCAGAGCCAGCAAGAGTATTTGGGCAAAATCAACGGTCATGTGGAGGAAGTCTATACCGGACATACCGTTGTAAAAGCCTACAATGCCGAAACGCAGATGAGCAGCGCATTTGAAGACCTGAACCATAATCTGAAAAACAGTGTATTCAAGGCCCAGTTCCTTTCCGGCCTGATGATGCCGATCATGATGTTTATTGGAAATTTGGGCTTCGTGGCCGTCTGTGTGGTTGGTGCCGTACTTGCAACGAACGGAGACATTTCTTTCGGTGTGATTGTCGCCTTTATGATGTATGTCCGTTTCTTTACCCAACCCCTCTCGCAGATCGCCCAAGCCGCGCAAAGCCTGCAATCGGCTTCGGCGGCCGGCAAGCGTGTCTTTGAATTTCTGGAGGCAGAGGAAATGGACGATGAGAGCCAGAAGACAGTACGGCTGGAAGCTGCAACGGGCAAAGTGAAGTTCGAGCATGTGCAATTTGCTTACGAGGGTACAAACCATCCGGTCATCAAGGACTTCTCCACCGAGGTTCAGCCGGGGCAAAAGATTGCCATCGTCGGTCCTACCGGGGCCGGCAAAACTACGTTGGTTAATCTGCTTATCCGTTTCAATGAACTGACAGGCGGAGAGATTTACATTGACGACACTCCGATCAGCAGCCTAACCCGGGAGAACATCCATGACCAGTTCTGTATGGTGCTGCAGGATACCTGGCTGTTTGAAGGAACGATCCGGGAGAACCTGGTGTATAACCAGACCGGCATCACCGATCAAGAGATTCAGGAGGCCTGCAAATCGGTGGGGCTGCACCATTTCATCCAGACCTTGAGCGCCGGCTACGATACTGTATTAAACGACAAGGTCAATCTGTCGGCTGGCCAAAAACAGCAGCTGACCATCGCCCGCGCCATGCTCAAGAATGCGCCTATGCTCATTCTCGACGAGGCGACCAGTTCGGTGGATACCCGGACGGAACTGCTGATCCAGCAGGCGATGGATCAGCTGATGGAAGGCCGAACCTCCTTCGTCATCGCCCACCGGCTCTCGACCATCAAGAATGCCGATGTCATTCTGGTACTGAAGGACGGGGACATTCTGGAAAGAGGGAGCCACAGCGAGCTGCTGGCCAAGAACGGCTTCTACGCCGAGTTATATAATAGCCAATTCGAGCAGGCTTCTTAAAGTGCTGAACGTAATTGGACATCACAAGGTTTGTCTCAAAAGCAGGTTTAAAACCGCAAAGGAGCTTCCTTCACCAAACATGTAAGAGAGCAGCCAGCTCAGGAGTTATTCTGAGCTGGCTGCTCATATTTGAGCCATCATGGCGACAAAACCCTTGATATTATGATCGCTAGTGAAAAACTTCGCGGTTCTTTCAAAGCTCTGTTTATCTTTCGGACGGCAGTGTGACAATAAATGAGGTTCCCCGGGAAGGCTCGCTCTCGCAGGCAATCGTTCCGCCGTGCAGGTTCACGATTCGCTGCACAATGGTTAGGCCGAGACCGTTGCCCGCTGTCGAGTGGGATGTATCCGCCTGATAGAATTTGTCGAAGATTCTGGGCACGACCTCTGGATCGATCCCGCTTCCGGTGTCGCGGAACACCATTTCCAGGAATCCCGAGATACGCTTCATCTCAATGGTAATCGTTTCATGCTCAGGTGTGAACTTGATCGCATTATCCAGCAGATTAAGCCAGACCTGATTGAGCAGCTCCTTGTTGCCGGACAGGGAATAATCATGAAGATTGAGATTGAGGGATATATGTTTTTTTTCCATCTTGCTGGTTAGTAGCAGTACGCACTGGCGGATCTGCTCGCCGACGTTAACCATTTGCTTGTCCGTCAGAATCGTCTGGGTCTCAATCTTCGACAGCTCCAGCACATTTGAGGCCAGCGAGGCGAGTCTGGCGGATTCCTCAATGACGATATCGAGGTATTCATCCCGGTCTTCTTTCGAGAGATCATCGTACTTCAGGATTTCGGCAAAACCTTTAATCGAGACGATGGGCGTCTTGAATTCATGGGAGAAATTATTCACGAAGTCGGTGCGCAAAATCTCGATGCCTCCGAGCTCCTCGGCCATCCGGTTAAAGTTCTCGGACAGAATTCGGTATTCGGGAGGATTTTTCAGATGCAGGCGCGTGGAAAAGTCGCCGGCAGCCAGCCGCTTGATGGCGTCGATGAATTCGCGGACGGACTTGACCATTCTGCGGCTGGCAAAACTGGATATCGTAGTCCCGATAATAATGCAGGATATCATAATAATGATAGGCAATACGATTCCGCCCTGTACGATTTCATCATTTAATAGTCCGAAAAAATGCGCCAGGAAAAACAGTATGCCGGTAATCACGACGGTAATGAGGAAAATAAAGAAAACAATCAGTGAAAATAAGAACGACAGGCTGAATTTTGCTTTGATCCATATCCCCAGTCTGCTCATTGACTCCGTACCGCCTTATAACCGAGGCTGCGGACGGACACCAGCTCGAACTCGGGATACCCTTCAAACCGTTTCCGCAGGCGGTTGATATGCACATTGACCGTGGTATCTGTGCTTTCGCTTTGCATCCCCCAGATTTCGTCCATGAGCTGGATACGGGTGAAGATGCGGTCCGGATAAGACAGCAGCTTGTACAGCAGGTAGAATTCTTTTTGCGGAAGGGTCTGCTTCTCCTCGCCGCGCGTGACCGTCAAGGCATCATAATCCAGCACCAACTTGCCTACAACTAGCTTGCGGGCGCTGGCAATTTGAGAACGGCGGAGCAGTGCTTGAATCCGGAGCAGCATCTCCTCGGTATCGATCGGCTTGGTCATATAATCGTCGGTCCCGAGCCGGAACCCCTTCTTCTTATCCTCGGGAAGATGCTTAGCCGTAGCCATCAGAATGGGTATAAGGCTATCAACATCCCGGAGCTCCTTGGCGAACTCGTACCCGTCCATGTTAGGCATCATAATATCCAGGATGATGAGATCGATATGCTGCTTTTCCAGCACTTCCATTGCCCTAACCCCGTCTTCAGCAGTTGATACCAAGTACCCCTCGCGTTTCAGTACGGCTTCAAGCAGTCTTCTGGCATGTCGATCATCTTCTACAACAAGAATATGGATCATCGGCTTCACTCCAATGGTTTGGTCAATTAAAGGTATAAATTCTGAATATCCAGAGTTCGCACGTATTGATGGAATCGGCGAGCACTAACCTTGGCTCATGAAGAGCGAGGTAACGAGCATGACACCGGCAAGCACTAAAACCGCTGCTGCTCTGGCTGCCAGCTGATTTGTATTCCTAATCATAATTTCTCTCCTTGTATATCTACCACGCTCAATCATATCATGGATTCATTGAAATGGAACGATATGGGGGCGTGTTTGGGCACTCCAGCGATTCGACCGAGCAACAGCCATCTGAGGAAAGCAAGCGCTTCAAAGATCTCCAACTCCCCCGAGACGTCCATTATCGTTCCATTGACCGAACATTTTGTAATAATTCCGGCTGATTCTTATAGCTTTGTATCGTTCTCTCATTAACCCCAACTTTTCGAGGCGGCGGACACGTTCTTTATTTAATTCAGATAGTCTCTGAGCCAGCTCCGTTTCAGAAATCTTCTTCTTGACTCCATCGATCCATCCAAAGCACAAAGCTTCTTCGACCACGTCCAAATATAACAACACATCGGGGGTGGGAGTCACACTAACCAAGACCCAGCAACACTTTTCAGTCTTTTCCCAAGATGATCCATATTCCCATATTTTTATTTTACCTTTTATACAAAAGAATATTAAAAAAATGGCCTCTAATTACAAGACCATTTTTAATGAGCTACTGTTTGTTAGAAATAACTTTATCAAGAAACTTATCTGCGTCACTATTAAATTTCCAAACAACACCAAATTTATCAGCCAGCATTCCGAAGCAGGAAGACCAAGGCATTTCTGATAACGGCATGATAACATAACCACCTACAGACAAATTAGAAAAGTAATTTTCCAGTGTTTGTTTATCATCAATAACGATACTAATCAGTATATTGTTGCCTTTAACCAACTCACCCGTTACACTCTTCATCGAGGGTAGAATATCCGACATCATGATTTTCCCGCCTGCGAATTCGATGGAAGCTTCCATGATCATACTTAATTCATTTTCTGGCAATGGATAGTTTGGATCTTGCGGAAAATCGCTGAATTTCACCTTTTTTACCTCGTTTGCATTTAAAGCCTCCGAATAAAATTCAATAGCTTGTTCTGCGATTCCATCAAAGTTTAAATATACAATAGCTGACATAAAGTCATACCTCCTTCTTGTGATAGATGAAGTATAATTTATAAAAGGTGACATACGTATGTCACCTTTTATAAATAAAATACAAAAAAAGGAGGGGAAATATGGAGAAGGCCGAGAGATTAATATCGATCATCATGATATTGCTGAAAAAAGATGTCGTTACAACAAAAGAATTCGCACAATTATTTAACGTTTCCAAAAGAACGATTCTTCGTGATATGGAAACACTGAGTTTATCAAATATCCCGATCTATTCTATTAGTGGAATTAATGGCGGCTATGGCATTATGGATGAATATAAGGTTGATAAACGTCTTTTAAGCAGCTCCGACTTGGAGAATATATTGACTGCGCTCGGCGGATTGGAACAAATTCTAATTAGCGAAGAAGTTGAAGTGACCATAAAAAAAATAGAAGCCATGGTTAGCCCATTGTCTCCGAAAGGTTCAATCCAACTGTCATTTTATGATTGGGAGGGTCGGCCTGAGATTCTGCAAACCTTGAAGATATGCCAAGAATCAATATTAAAGAGAAGGTTAGTTGCATTTGATTATATTGATAAAAATGGCAATACAACGAATAGAATTGTTGAGCCATACCAGCTTCACTTTAGCGAAACGAGTTGGTATTTGAAGGGCTTTTGTTTACATCGTCAAAGATATAGAACATTTAAATTATCCAGAATCGATCATCTTCATATGGATGAAAATGCATTTAACCCTAGAGATTATTCATTAGAACTAGAACATGAAGCAAGTTATGAACCGCAATTAGTCACTATTAAGGCGTTGATTTCGCCTGGCATAAAAGATCAATTCATTGAAAGGTACGGTCGAAAAAGTATTGAAAACTATAGTTCTGACTATCTCTTAGCCACCATCCACGTTCCTCAAAACAGTATTGGATTTCAATTTCTAGCAAGCTTCGGAACAAATCTGGAAATCGTAGAGCCCAAAACATATGTTGATGAATTTCGTAATTATTTAATTAGAATGGTGGAGAAATATTCTTAAACTTGGTATGCAGAAGTTGATGAATCATTATGCATGGGGAAGGGACTCTGAAGATTAGCAACATAATTACGTAAAGCGGACATCGCGATCCCAAGGTTGCCAAGCATTGGCATTGGATATAGTGAAGACAAACCAGTTGTAAACAGTAGGGCACCTTCTTTCTTCGCTAACATATCGGGTAAGGCAACTTGGAAGCCTTCCTTATCGAAGCGTTTTGCCAATGATAATCCCGATCCTTTACCTGCTCCAATAATTGCTAATGTTTTCATAACTCTATCTCCTTTTGAATTGAATTTTTCTTATTGCATTTGACGTTGGTGAAAGTTAGCCTGGAGTATATGATTTCAGGGTTAGTAGGTGTAATTTGTCTTTGGATTACTGATTCTGAGAATATAGCAATTGATGAAGTTATTGTACAATTGAGTGAAATTCATTTTAGCAATATGTTGGATCTTTCAAAAAATATTTAAGTTTTGGGATTTTGTAACTTGAAAATAGGCCCTCCAGGCATCAATTAATTTGATCCATGGAGGGCCTTCGTGTCTGATCAGCTGATTTACGAAAATTATAGGGTCAAGCGGGATTGACCGTTTGAAAGCTTTGGTTGAATCCCTGCCGGATGCGGAGATTTCTTATACTTCAGCACGCCTGACACGGTAGCGGTAAACGAAATCTTAATCCGTCCAACCAAACAAGAAGGATAATATAAATCGACTCAACGATCAACAATCGTTTCTCTCATGTTAAAATGGATAACGTTGTCGATCGTTTGTACGCTACTTTATTGTAGAAATCGCATGTTTGTAAATTAAACTCTGAATGCCTGTAAAGGTCTTTGACTACCCCTCTTCTTTTGAAAACTCATCTGCCCATAATTCGAGTGTTTCAGTTAACGCCAGTTGCTGAGATAAAATTCCTTTTCCTGTTTGAGGAATGTGACTTTTCAAAGTTATGTTTTCGACGATTTGCTCTTTTAAAGCAATAATATTGTCCTTTATTTGTGAAAGGCATTGTTCCTTGGTTTCGATAGAAACTAAATCAAGATTCATGATAACCGAATTGAGATCCAAAAAAATATTTACTGTTTGAGCCGATATTTTTTTCATTAAGTATAAGAAATATTCTTCTCCCTTATCAGTTAAGCTATAGACTGCTTTTTCAGGCATTTTTCCAGTTTTCGTTATATCACTTTCGATGTATCCCTTTTCCTCCAGTTGAATAACCTTCTTATAAATTGACGGAATGCTGACCTTAATACAACTGGAAATATTTCTATAGGCTAATTCCTTTTGGATATCGTAGGCTCCTTGTGGTTGTTGTTTAATCAGACCTAAAACGACTAAATCAATCGCTGACATTTTATATTCCTCCAAGCAATACTCTAATTTATATTAGGATAAAACCAATGGGTACTATTGAAAAATACTATAATATAAAGTACTATAATTTATAGTATGAGTCAATTGATAGTTTCCCTATTGAAAGAGAAGGGGGAACAACGAGGAGGAAAAAAGTTGATGAAGAGCTACGACAATTTTTTCTTGGGTGTTGATAACCTCGAAGAAGCACAGGAGTTCTACGAAAAGATTTTAGGATTGGAATTAAAATTCAAATTTTCTGAAAAAAGTATGGTGGCCTTTAATGTGGGAGATGAAGAACCGGCGATAATTCTAAAAGAAAAAAGTGTCCATAAGGACATTAAGCCTACCATTTGGTTTGTTGTTGAGGATGTACATAAGGAATGTGAGAAATTAGCGGATAAGGGCGTTACATTTTTAACAGAGCCCTTTAGTATAATGACTGGAATGGCTGTGGAATTTGAAGATCCGTTTGGAAATAGGTTAGGTATAACCGACTATACAAGGCAGATTCAAAAGTAGAATAAGCAGTATTTGAGATATTAATAAAACCGGTTGTCCTAATTTAGGAGACATATTAAATTAATATTTATGATCGGATGGAAAGCGCATCCTAGATTGATGTTGGATCTTCATTATGTTCATTATGGCCTTTATACCTACAGTTCAAATCTGGTTTCATAAAACTCTAATTGATCAAGTTTCGATTTTATCAACAGGACAAGGGTCTTTTTATATCGTTATGTTATCTTTACTTTACTTATTTACTACGGTTCAGGTTTCGTGTTGGTGACCATAACAGAAATCCAAAAATACATCTACACAATCGTTCAACAAGATGCCAACATGAAGATGAAACATGATTTGTTGAAAAAGATTAACGCTGTCCCTCTTCAACACACCGAAATCGAATCGAGGCGAGCACTTTGACTATGATTCTTGAAATAGAAAGTCTAAGCAAATTCTATACAACCCATTCGAAAAAGACGTATGTCATTAAGGATATTAACTTAACTATATCGCGTTCAGAATTCATTGTCGTCATGGGGAAAAGCGGGTCTGGTAAAACAACTTTACTTCAACTAATCGGGGCATTGATTGAGCCATCGGAAGGTGATATACGAGTCTATGGTCAATCTTTGCAAGAGATTTCCGTTGAACCACATGCCACACAATACCGACGAGATAAAGTTGGATTCATATTCCAGTTTTTCAATCTCATTGCTTCGATTAATGCCGAAGACAATGTTGCCATGCCCTTGTTGCTGGCCGTTGCCGGACTATGCCATTTTTCATTTACAATCCCTGCAAGAGAATGTAGGAAGCGACGTAAAAGTTAATCTTCTTTTGATAGATTTAGTCAAAGATCATGATAAGCAAAGGTTTTTGCGGTTTGTGAAGGATAACTTAGATCCCATACCGGATGTGGATATCGTAGGTAACCCTGAAGAGGGAGATAAATTAAATAGTTTTTTAGTCATCGGATATGCATTAGGGATTATGGTTGTATTTGCTAGTGGTTTTATGATTCTGAGCAGTTTCTACATTACTGTACAACAGAGAAAAAAAGAGTTAGCTCTTCTACGTATGATCGGTGGAAGTCCGGGTCAGTTGAAGTTGATGGTCTGTATAGAGGCGTTGACGATTGCCATCATCGGGTCATTTCTCGGCTCGCTTATGGGTGTATTATTAACAAAGATAACTATAAATTGGATGGCCCGGTATCTTGCGATCCCATTATTTTCAGTGTCAATTTCATATGAGTACGTTGCGGTCACTGCAATAAGCATCGCCTTATTCGTTTTTCTAACTGCCTTGATTCCTGCCTATAAAGCCTCAAGAGTTTTGCCAATGGAATTTCTCAATGAGGTATTTGATGCAAATTTGCGGCCTCGGAAAACTCAGAAATGGATAGCGGTTGGATTATTGATGACTAGTCTTCTTTGCGCAGGCATAGGTAGATGGGGGGATCAGGAAAGTTCCTTGCATGTGCTGTTCTATGTTGTAGGAGGATTAATGATCTCCAGCTCTCTTTATATGTTAACTCCCTTTTGGATATCACCTGTTTTGCGCATATTGTCCCCGCTCCTTGAGCGAATAGCAGGCATAGAATCCAAAATTGCCGTTCAAAATCTGATTTTCCAACGAGCCCAAAGTACATTGGCTGTTATTATCATTGGTTTATCCATGACATTGACTATCCCGATTGTCACGATTTACACATGGATTGAAGATAATATGGTGCAGCAAATAGAGTCGAATTACATTTCTGATATTTTAGTGTCGAGCAATAAAAACATGCGTTCCACTGTTCCGTTGGAAATACAAGAAGATTTGCAACGGATACCAGGTGTGAAAACGGCTATTGCGACGAGCGTCAATCAGACGTTAATCTTGGATAATTATGATTTCTCAAAGAGCAATCGGAGATGGTTGAATTTAAAGTCATCCCCTTCTCCAACTTATACAGATGAACACAATAAACCTATTCCGGAACGAGAATTGGCGAACTACAAATTGGTTCATATCCATTCACTTGTTAAGGAACTTAATCTGCAATTGCCACAAGAAATCGAATCAAAAAATGTGGTAATGATAACAGCGCATTACTCCGAAATGTTGGGTGTTAGGAAAGGGGATACTTTGGAATTTATCATTCCTCAGATCAAGAAAGATCCTATTCGCATGAAAGTCACGATTGCAGCAGTATTAAATCAGTTGTATGCAAACGAAGACTCGCTGCTTTTGGATTGGAACAACCCTACGCTCACAGGGCTGGATCAACCCAATGTGCGTAGTGTCATGTTATACGTCGATCCGAACCAGAAAACGCTTGTAGATCAGCATATAAAGATGCTTCAAATGAATAAATATGGCGAAATCAATTGGAGTGACAGATCTACCCAGTTGCAGGAGCTGTCAAAGCAAATGTCCCAGCGCATTTTGATATTGGGAGCAACTTTTATGTTGTTGCTCATGATGGGACTGAGCGGGATGGCTAATCATCTATCGGCCATCCTCCTGACTAAACGTCGTGAAATGTCAATACTTCGTATGATAAGCGCAACCCACGGTCAAATTCGGAAGATTGTTATCGTTCAATGTGGATTGTTTGGCATTATAGGAATCGTTATCGGAGTTATCACGGGGTGGCTCATCACTTTCTACTTTTCACAAATAGATAATGGTCACATTTATAATGCTATAAGAGAACAATTATATATTGTAATATGTGTTGTGGTTTTTACTTTTATCTTATCGTTGCTATTAGGAAGCAAAGAAGCCAGAATGGTTTCTGAATCCAAGAAGTCTAACATTCAAATGGATTAGTATACAGCTTCAACGATCGGTTCTCCCTCGGGAGAGCCGTTTTTTTATGGACGTGCTGACGAAGTGGTACGCAAAAAAACGCCAGCGTTACCGTTGGCACAGGATCAAGTCCTAAATTGTGTGTAAAATCCTCATTACCTGAATTTAGCCTAATTGAATTACCTTTTTCGCCACTCCATATATTCAGTCATATTGAAATAGCGGCGGCGTATTTCAGCGTTTAGCCGTTCAATACCGTTTGTAGTTCGTAATCGGAATCTGTACATCTCAGGGTAAACAAGGACAGCCGTCGCATCATCGAAACCAAGTTCCAGTACTTGCATTGCTTTAGATGCTTTACCTTGGTAAGTATCCAAAGTCTGCTGCAAATACAACCGTGCAGTATCTAAGTTCGGAGCTTCAAAGATGGAACGTACACGGCTTTTAATTTCATATTTAAGAGTTTTGGGTGCTGCGTCTAGAATATTGCGGATGAAGTGCATTTGACATCGCTGCCCGGTAACACCTTGAAAATGCTGTTTGAGCGCCTTTATAATCCGCTGTGGGATCACTAATGATGAGTTCGAGCCTCGTAAACGGGCTTTAAGAGAGCTAAAGAACTCTCCCCAACTCTCTTCCGATTCTGTGTCGCCGACCATAAGTGTCTCGACAACTTCATTCTATATGAGGATTCTATCTATGGCTCTCTTTTTAAAAGAAACCAATTTACACAATTATACGGACTCAACTGTCATTTTAGTATCTAGTTCGGAACAATTAAAATACGTTGCAATTTTTGATGCATCTAATTTTCTTTATGCTCATGTCGATAAAGTACTGATGGATGGGGAGAACTTTATTTCTTTATCAAACAGCTTAACGGTCATTTCTTACATCGGGATTCTTTTTGCGCTAAGTATTGTCATTTGTAGAGTGATGAATAAACGATGGATGAAACTTGGGATTGATTAAATAGAATAAATATAGATAAAGAAATAAAGAGAGGTGCCGTTCCATTTCAATAGAAATATTGAAAAGGGACGGCACCTCTATATTATTATAAGAGAATTTCTTAGAAGTTGAATATATGCGCTATGACAGGGCCTAGGAAGGAGCCGATGATGGCGCATAATGTCATGGCAATAGAGCTCATTGAAAAGGCAAGTTCGCTGTATTCAGCAGCCTTTGTAGTTCCTATGGCATGTGAGGCGCTACCAAGGGCAATCCCTTTGCCAATATGACTATCTATGCGAGTGTATTTAAAAATAGTAGGAGCTGCTATTGCACCGAAGATCCCGGCGATCAAGACAGCAATAATCGTCATAGAGACATTTCCGCCTAAACCTTTAGCCACGTCAATTGCAACAGGGGTTGTAAGAGATTTAGGGATGAGAGAAAGAGTTAATGGATCACTAAATCCGAACATCTTTGCTAATAAACCGACACTTATCATCCCTGAAATGGCACCCACTAAAACCCCGCCTAAAATAGGAAAAAAATGCTTGATTAAAAAATGTCGTTGTTTATATAAAGGATAAGCGAGAGCAACAACTGCTGGTCCTAATAGAGAATTAATCCACTCTCCGCCTATCATATAGCTATTATAAGGAATATGCAGCACTTGCAGGAAGACGATGATCAGAATGGTAGCAGTTACGATAGGAATTAAAAATGAATAAGAAAACCGCTTGTACAATAGGGTTGTCGCATAATAAGCTGCAACAGTTAATAGAATCATCCCGAGTGCGAAAAGGAGCTGTTGCATGCATCTTCATCCTTTCCTGAATGTTTTTTCTTTTCAATAAATGTACTTGTTATTCCTGCTATGGCAATAGTAATGATCGTACTTAATAGAACGATTAATACGAGCAACGCACCTTGAAGCGAAAGCAATGAAGGGTAGTTCATAATACCAACTGCAGCCGGAGTAAAAAACAAAGTCAAAATACTTAATAAAAAACCTGCGCCGTGCTCTATAAACGATACGGGGATTATTTTTAGACATAAACAAATAAAAAGAAGTAACAGTGCAATAATACTACCCGGAATGGCCAGGTTAAAAAAATTGTGAATCGCATTTCCGATGAAGGAAAAAACATATAAAATGCATATTTGCAAAAAAATGAGTAGGAATTTCATACTTGATGTAGTCTCTAATTTCGAGAGACCACCCACCTTCTTTCGTAAAAAGTCTGAATTTGCTATTACGGTGTAATAAGTATTTTCTGTATGATTCTGAATAGCCTCCTTAGTCTGTTGTATACTCCTTGCTCTTAATTCCTCAATAATTAAATCGTGTTCATGTGAATCCAGGATTTTCACTAAGGGAACGCTCATGGAGAGTACATTCAGGTTCAATTTCATGCTGGATAATGACTTTCTTATATTTCTTTGTAAGCATCGTCCTATATCATAATAGATCAATTCTAAGAGATTATCAGTATTGTTATTCACGTTAGGGATGATGGGATTGCCAACAACGAAGAGAGAAAGTCAGTTTAGCGTTGTTGTACATTTCTTATTTTCCACGGAGATAAGACAGATTCGCGTGTAAGCTCGAATTGCAGGGCAACGCTTTTTTCTGACTGGTTCTTCCGTCTGATGATGATAGGTATAATTAACTCTTCAGTTAATCCAACCTTTGAATTATCTAGGTAGGATTGTTTTCTGTTCATCATTCGAAATGTAGTTCCTTGTTTCATCTCGTTAAGAAAGTAGTTTAACGTTTCAGCATTCGCACCTTCCGCCAAAGTTGTTAGTAGATGGGGGTCCCGCTGTGACAACGCTCCGATAAATGTCTCCGAAAGTTTATTGGGAGATAAGCTGTGAAGAAAATTTTCTCTTTTTCCAGCAGCGGTGTAGACCATTAATTGATGAAATAAATCTGGATGAACAGAGCGGTGTGTACTGCTGTCCAAGAAGTGTACGCAGAAGTGCCCAGAGAATCCGTTGTCCGGAATTCCGTCCCCGCCATGAGGCATTCCATTCATAGAAGCAGCTATCCTTGTATTGTTATCCATAACGATTACGATCGCTCTTCGATCCCAACTCCAGCGATTATCAATTATCTGTTTCATCGTTTTTGTATCCTCTTTGGTCAGTGGCTGCACATCAGCATGCCTGCTACCAGCACGACGTTGCGCACGAAATACCAAGCCTTTTTCCATATCTACAATAGAGAATGTGCTTTTCTTTGGAAGTAATTTGCTGACTTCACTCCAAGGGAGCATCGATCCATAATGACTTGTTCTCAGAGACCTAGCATGGGCTTGTAATTGTTTCGTTGCTTTACGAGTCAGGACTAGACGGGTTAATTCAGCTTCATTCCATAAGGAACCGGATTTATCCATTTGGTAATGGCTTGTCTTGCCATGTTGTAAGATGGTTATGAAGATGTCGGAAAATGCAACGGTGTGTTCTGCTTTTTCTTCTTTACCGCCCTTCAATAATTGAAGTGCTGCCGCATTTGTTAAAACTGTTTTGTGTTCATATGCTGCAGAAGGACTTATCCGTACACTGATGACAACAGCAACTGAAGGTGCCTTGTTGTTTGCATAGACCATCACAGGTCCAGAAGAAAACATGGATAGAAGGAGAAGCAAAATCATGGAGCGGGTTACTAACGAAATCATGTAAAGGCCTCCAATAAGCTGATATCTGTAATATAGCGCATTCGAAATGCAGCCATGACTTAAATGTCGTCTAATAGAATTAGGTTACAACGCTTATTCATTTTTTATTCAAGTATCTGCCATTGTGGAGGAATAGCGATTCATCACATTGAATCCTCTGATGGTTCGTATTATATCTATATCTATATCTATATCGTGTATATATCTTCCAAATAGAGTGACATTTATCAGCATATATGACAAATGTCATACTCTTGAACTGACGTTTATGACTACTGTCTAATGCGGGGTTTCTATACAATTGAAGGTACACAAGTGCTTTTGAGATTTTCGCCACAATTCTCGATTTTCTCAATTGAAGTTGTGGTTGAAATAAAAAATCCCTAGGGAGTAGGAGGACTGGCATGTCAAGAGAGAAGCAAACACAGTTGAAGAAAGACGTCGCTCCATACGAGAAAGTAGATACACAGGCTAGTATCAGGCAGCTAGTTAATACACTCGTTCCGTTGATTCTGCTGTGGTACGTTGCTTATTTGAGCTTATCGATATCTTATTGGATTACGTTGCCAATTACGATCTTTGCAGCAGGCTTCGTCATTCGAACGTTTATTATTTTTCACGATTGCACTCATATGTCATTTTTTAAAAGCAAACGCGCCAACGCAATCATTGGCACGATAACCGGTGTTCTTACTTTTGTTCCTTATGAGCAATGGAAATATACACATGTCATGCATCATGCAACAAGCAGCAATTTAGATAAGAGAGGCGTAGGTGATATTTGGCTCTTGACTGTTGAGGAGTATGAAGCGGCCCCGTTGTGGCGCAAAGTCACTTATCGTATCTATCGCAATCCGATTGTTATGTTCGGACTGGGTCCAATTGCCATCTTCTTAGTTGCCTACCGCTTCAATCGCAAGGGCGCTAAACGCAAGGAACGTCTGAATACTTATTTAACAAATGCGTCGATTGTCGGGTTATCCGCTTTGCTATGCTGGGCAGTTGGCTGGCAAGCGTTCTTAATGATTCATGGGCCAATTTTCTATGTATCAGGACTGATAGGTATTTGGCTTTTCTACGTTCAGCATCAATTTGAGGAATCTTACTTTGAGCATGAGGATGAATGGAGCTATGTAAAGGCTGCTGTTGAAGGAAGCTCTTATTATAAGCTGCCTAAGCCCTTGCAATGGATCACAGGCAATATTGGATTCCATCATGTGCATCATTTAAGTCCTCGCGTGCCGAACTACAACCTGGAGAAAGCGTATAATCATACCACTCCGCTTCAAAAGGCGACAACTATTACAATTAGCACCAGTCTGAAATCACTAAAGTTTCGTCTATGGGACGAGGACACAAAGAGCTTTGTCACTTTCAGAAGGAGCACGGTGATGAAAATGGCCAATGTCTCTGAGCAGAAGTATGTTCAACCTTTACCGATTCGCATAACGTCTTATCGACGTGGCACGAAGCTTAATGAACATAAGCATAGTTGACTATGTTAATATATAGGAAAATACCATAGGCGAAGCAGCTCTTGCTTGCGCCGTTTTCCGTTTATGGCGCAAAACATGACTGACAGCAGTCGGGGGTAGCAGATTGATGAATAAATGGTATCAAATATTTAGCAAGAGTACTGGCTTAAGCCCATATGTATGGATCGTATTTTGCATACTTCCGTTTTATTTTATTCTTCAATCCGTGTCCTCTACGGATGAAGTAATCTTGGGCATCGTGATGACGATTATGTTTTTTTTCTGCTATATGCGCTCTTTCCAGTCTAAAGGCTGGCAGGTATATATGTGGACGGGCGGGCAGATTATTATATCCATAGCAATGACGCTGCTATTCAGCTATGTGTACTTTGCGATATTTCTTGCCTTCATTATAGGCAATATCCAGAACAAAGCCGGTTTCTTCACGCTTTATTCCATTCACTTACTTACGACGCTCGCAACGGTTAACTATGGCTTTGTAACGCAAAATAAGCTGTTATTTACGCAATTCCCTTTTGTCCTTATATGTGTTGCGGTCGTCATCCTGCTGCCGTTTAATAAGTATAATCAAATTAAGCAGGGAGAGCTGGAGGGAAAGCTGGAGGATGCCAACAAGCGGATATCTGAGCTTGTAAAGCTGGAGGAGAGGCAGCGTATCGCACGGGATTTACATGATACGCTTGGTCAGAAGTTGTCCCTTATCGGACTCAAATCAGATCTGGCGGGCAAGCTGATACGTACAAATCCGGATGGGGCTCTTGATGAATTGAAGGACGTCCACCAGACGGCACGAGCAGCGCTGAAGGAAGTTCGCGAGATGGTGACGGAAATGCGCGGCACGAGGCTAGAGGACGAGCTTTATCGCGTGAAGCAAATATTGAAGGCGGCTGGGATCGAATGTCTCGTTGAGGGCGTGCCAGATTCTGCAGACACACCCTTGCTTGCTGAAAATGTGCTGAGCATGTGCTTAAAGGAAGCGGTAAATAATGTCGTCAAGCACAGTCAAGCAGAGAAATGCATCATTACGATTGAGTCGTCCTCCTCTGAATGCGTTCTTAAGGTTAAGGACAATGGCGTTGGCATTGCAGCGTTGAACGAGAAGCTTCTTATTAGAGGCAACGGCCTTCGTGGGATGAAGGAACGAGTGGAGTTTGTTAATGGAAGCTTAGCTGTTATATCGCAGGAAGGAACCATGGTCATAATTAAGGTTCCAAATGCCACTAATCGACGAGAAGGGGGGACGGATCAATGATTTCGATTGTTATTGCGGAGGATCAGCGGTTGCTGCTTGGAGCACTTGCCTCCTTGCTTGATCTGGAGGAAGACATGCAGGTCGTAGGTCGCGCGAGTAACGGGGAGGAAGCGATAGAACTTGTTCGTCAATATAAGCCTGATATCGTTGTCATGGACATTGAGATGCCGATCCGAAGCGGCCTAGATGCGGCAGAGGAGCTGAGGGCGCTGAATTCAAAGGTAATCATTATGACTACATTTGCGCGTTTCGGTTATTTCGAGAGAGCGCTTAAGGCGGGAGTTAGCGGATATTTGCTGAAGGATACACCAAGCGAAGAACTGGCAAGCACGATTCGCAGTGTAATGGCGGGTAGAAGGATTTTTGCTCCTGAGCTTGTCGATGAAATGTATGGAAGAGAGGAGAATCCGCTTACAGAGCGCGAGCAAGAGGTGCTGGGACTTGTTGCGGACGGCAAAAATACAAAGGAAATCGCAACCGAGCTGTTTATTACGGCGGGGACTGTTCGTAACTACATATCGGTCATTTTGGATAAATTGAATGTCAGTAACAGAATAGAAGCGATTACTCGTATCAAGGAAAAGGGCTGGTTTAAATAGAGACCACCGTAATTCTGGAGAGTAAGGTAAAAAGGGCATGGTCGGAAAGAATCCGAGCCATGCCCTTTAAATACAGATTTATCAGAGTATTAATAAATCTACAGGTGTGACTGTGACCAAACCCTTCACCAAAGGTTTCAGCCACTTTTTCTTCATTACCGCCAAGTCCGCCTGTAGCCAAAATAACGACATCGGCATGAACGGTTAATGTGCCGCCATCCGTTTTTTCGGCAATAATCCCTGTAACCTTTCCATTTTCTACAATGATGTCTTTAGCTGTTGTTTCATACAGTACTTGTCCGCCCTTATTCTCAATAGAATTATGCAAGGCAGTAATTCCTTTAACTCCACCTTCCGTATATCCATGCAAAGTGGAAGCTGGATGTGTCTTAGTATGCTCGTAATAACCACCAGTACCAGGATGAGCAAGGGTTAGTTTCACCCCGTTGTTAATTAACCAGTCAACCGTTTCTCCTGACTTTTGTATTACCTTTGTCAGCAAACCCCCATTGACTTGATAGTTTCCTGTGTTTATGAATTGATTATAGTATCACTGCGGATCAACGGTCTCACCTTTTTCAACCTGCTCAGAAGAATTTGTCGCAAACATACCCCCTGCCATTGTTCCTTGTTCTGCCGGACTAGCCGTGGTCTCGATAACTATGACTTTTGCACCGTTTTCAGAGGCTTTTAGCGCTGCAGCTGACCCAGATGCACCGCCACCGACTACAACGACCTCGGTTGTGATCTCTTCGTTTACTCCATTTTTAACGATCGCTTTGGTTCTGAGCTTCTCTACATCTCCGCCGGCTTGCTGGATACAGTCAGCAACGGCATCGATAATCGCATTACTTGTAACGGTAGCACCGGAAATCACATCAACCGCCAAAGATTGACCTTCCACGATGCTGGCTGGAATCTTCTCTAGAGCAGGATGGGCGAGTCCTTCTGTTTCTGAACCCTGTTTCACTTCAATGCTGGTAATTTCCGTATCTGAGAAAGTTACTTCTACCGACATTTCTCCATTTTTACCTTCTGCACTTCCTGTATAAGTTCCAGCTTTATAGCTTTCACCATTTGTTGTGCTAGTAGTAGTATTGCTTGTTACATTGCTGCTACAAGCACTAAGCACGATACAACAAGTTAGAAGAATGAGTGAGAGCCTGGATCTTAGTTTTGTGAATAATTCCATTTGATTGCCTCCCCTTAACATATTGCGTAATATGATTACATAGGTAGTGTAAAATTCAGTGTTACTTCCAGGTCAATTGACAAATAAATGTATGTAATAATAAAAAAAGAATGAGATATATTTCCTTATGTGATAAAATTCACAATATAAATGTAAGATATTAACTTCTACTCTTAAAAAAGTAGATCAATAATAGTGAAATAACTAAAAAAAATTAATCTTCTGGAGAAATGCATCGTGAATAAATATAAGATAGGGGATTTTGCTGTTAACTTAGGTGTTTCTCCCGACTTACTCAAACATTACGAGAAATACAATATTATCAGCAGTGAAAAGCGGGGGATGGCGGATATCGCTTCTATGATTTCAATCAGGGTCCACAGATACTAGAAAGTAAAAAATATCAGAAGCTAGACTTTAAGCTTCGTGAGATTGAACATATGCTTTACCATGATTCCATAGACATCTTATTTGCCAGAATTAGCGAAAAAACAGAAGCTTTAGCTGAGGAGCTTAGTGAAAAGCAACTCGTTTTCAATTATGCCCAAAATTTCTGCAGGCTGTTACGTGATTTACAGAATGATAACTTTGATGGGAAATGGTGCATCGGAAAGATTGATTCGTTTTATTTTTTTCACATTCAAAAGGATATAAATTTGCACTCCAATCAAAGACTGTTCTGAATCATCTATCTAGTTGGATCGATTCTATACCTATAGTGGAGCAATGCTCCCGCATATCCTATAATCATAATAAGTACAGTGATTTGACTTTTGGACTACCGATTAACAAGGAAGATGCTAAGGCGCTTAAGCTTCATATCGAAGACCCTGTTGAAGAAATGGCTGAATGCTGGGGACTTATCTATCAGAGTAAACTAGCCAAAGAACAAGATTTCATAAATCGTATTCTGGAAAGACCTTTACATTTGTTAGAAAAGCATCATTTAATCCCGAATGGAGATATTCTTATACGTACGTTGCTTGAAACATTCGATAAAGGCAAAAAATATTATCACCAGATCATTTTGATTCCTTTGAAGAGCGAATGACGTAAATTTCAAAATAGTGTAAGGGAGAGATACTTGTGTATAGTAAGCTGGTTGCTTATTGCCAATCCCATAAGGGGGCCGTTCAGTAGTTTCCCTTTGGTCCAGATCCAGGTAGGAGGAAAAATGTTTGCCTTGATCTCCGTTCCAGGAGATCAGTACACTGTGCGTATTTCCTTAAAATGTGATCCAGCCATCGCTGCGAACCTGAGAGAACAGCATGAGTGTGTTCAACCCGGATATCACTTAAACAAGAAGCATTGGAATACGGTAATCGCAGATGGCAGCCTTACATGGCTGATTTGAAATCGATGATCGATCATTCCTATAATCTGATGTTAGGCAGTCTTACGAAAGCGGCTCGTGAGTCGGTTTTGTTAAGAATAGGGAATCATGGAGCGGGTCACTAACGAATGTCTAAAACAGACAAATAGAAGCCTTGTAATTCTGCGCTTTCATCCGATGATGGAACAGTTCTCTCATGTTATCTTTGTATTATGTGAAAAAAGTAACATGAGGGGGCTGATGAACTATACGACTTATTAACGACGTTGAAATATCGAATGAAGCAATGGGAGCAATTATTCGAGCTTAACCTCGCAGACGCAAAACATGATCATTGGATTAAGCTCTCGTTTCATATCTTGAAATACAAACATCAGGTATGAATCCTCCAACGCGATTTTTGAGAATCGTGACGATGCGATGGGTTCATGGAATCTCAAACCAGTTTGAGCATTAATGGGCGCTCTTTCCCTGTCCTCGCACTTCTTTATAATACTGGGAGGGTGTGACTCCAGCGTACTTCTTGAACACCTTGCTGAAATAATAGGGATCATCCAATCCGGTCAAGTAGCCGATTTCGCCAAAGGGCAGGTGTGTGGCTTCAATCAGCTCTTTTGCATGGTTGATCCGCACCCAGTTGACATAACGCATGATGCTCTGGCCTGTCAGCGTGGTAAAGACGCGGTTCATGTAGTCATAATTGCAGTCAAATTCCTGCGCGATCTCACTCCCGGTAATTTTGCCTGCGTAGTGCTCGTGAATATAGTCCAGCAGGGCATGGACTTTGATAAAGGGTTTGGTATTGCTGCCTTCGTGTTGCTGGAGTGCTGTAATGAAATGCTCCCGGGACACCTCGATCAGCCATTCGGTGAACTTCAGGGCGGTTAACCCGCGATTGAAGTATTTTCGTCTATATAGTTGAAGCATCTCGTTCATGGCGTGAAAAGAGAGGGAGAGGGCTTTTTTGGACAAAGTATAATGCTTTGGAAAGTGGCAGATCGAGCTGTCCTGCCCTGCTTGTTGTGTTCCATCCTCCAGGATGAAGTGTCTCGCCATCGTCAGCAAATCTTCCACCTGAACGGAATTCATATCTGGATGCTCGAAATGAATATAGTAGTAATCGCAGACATGCTTTTCCGTTCCTTCATGCTCCATATTCGGCTCCAGAACAAGGAGGTCTCCTTTTTTTAGAATAAAGGGCGTTCCGTTCTCTTTGAGATGAAGCTCTCCGCTTTTTACGAAATAGAGAATCGTCTCGTGTGTCGTTCTTTTAAAATGAATCCAGGGCTGCTTATAAGAGACAAATCCCATCAGTTTGATTCTTGGCATCATTTCCACGTTAATGGCAAGCAAGTTCTTCGCTCCCTTACGACTTGTAAAAAGTAGTTTTTGTACAAAAAGGGTATGTTTCCACCATTTTCGTTTATTCTATCACAACCTATACTGTAGTTGTAATGCAGACGATGCAATAAGGGGGAGGGTGATGCACTTGGCAAAACTGAAAGTCGGTGTAATTGGTCTTGGAGGAATAGCAGACATGCATATTTCCGGCCTGTTAGCGAGTGATGATGCGGTCCTCTGGTCGATTTGCGATTGCAAGGAAGAGGTGCTGGCGGGGCGGGGAGAACAATTTCATATCCCGGAAGCAAGAAGATATTTGAATTACAAAGAAATGCTGGCTGATCCTGAACTTGAAGCAGTAACGATTGGTACGCCGAACTATAACCATTTTGAAATAGCGTGCGAGGCGGTCAAGCATCGGAAGCCGTTTGCGCTGGAGAAGCCGGTGACGCTCAATGTACGGGAAGCCATCGTGCTGCGCGATCTGCTGGATGAGGCTCCTTTGCCGCATATGATCTGCTTCAGCTATCGGTACAAGTCAGCAATAAGATATGCGAAATGGTTAATCAGACAGGGTAAATTGGGTGAGGTCAAACATGTTTACGGCCAATATTTGCAAGGCTGGGGACTCAATGAGCAGCTTCCGCTGGTCTGGAGATTCCGTAGAGAACTGTCCGGATCAGGTGCGCTGGGAGATTTAGGCTCACATTTGCTCGATCTTCAACGTTTTCTAGTAGGTAATGTAGAGTGGGTAATGGCGGATGCCGATACAATTATTAAGGAACGGGCCCTGCTTGAAGGAGAAGGCAAGGGTGAGGTCGATGTCGATGATTTCTGTCATGTGCTGGCGCGACTTGAAGGAGGAGTGTCCTCAACGATGTCCATTTCGAGATTCGCATATGGGCGGGATAACTACCAACAGCTGGAAATTTTCGGGACCCGTGGGGCGATTCTTTATAACCTTGAAGAAGAGGATACGCTATATGTCAAGTTTTCCGAGGACGGTGACGAGGTCTTCAGGAAAGTAGATATTCCTGAAGTGTTTCATGTAGATCAGATGCAGTCTTTTGTTAATCTGGTCAATGGACAGGGCGACGGATGCGACGCCAGTATGGAAGACGGCTACATAAACCAGCAAGCCATTGATTCAATTATAGCCTCAATAACAGAACGACGGTGGATTTCAATATAACAGGAGGAGTCAAATCATGTCTAAAATCAAGATCACAGTCTGGAACGAGTATCGTCACGAAAGACACAATGAAGAAGTTAAAGCTATTTATCCGGATGGCATTCATATGGCGATTGCCAACTATTTGAACACGCAAGAGGATATGGAAGCAACAACCGCTGTTTTGGACGAACCGGAACACGGATTAACTGAAGAAGTGCTGGAGCAAACGGACGTATTGCTTTGGTGGGGGCATTTGGCCCATAACGAAGTTAGCGACGAAGTCGTGGAAAGGGTACGACAAAAGGTGCTGGACGGTATGGGATTGATCGTGCTTCACTCTGGACATAATTCAAAAATATTCGAGGCATTAATGGGCACCAATACCGGCGCTCTGAAATGGCGTGATGATGGTGAGAAGGAGAGAATCTGGGTGATTGAGCCTGGACATCCGATTGCTAAAGGTCTTGGAGAGTACATTGAAATTCCGAAGGAAGAAATGTACGGCGAGCGTTTTGAGATTCCGGCCCCAGATGAGCTTATTTTTATTTCCTGGTTCGAGGGCGGAGAGGTATTCCGCAGTGGATGCTGCTACAAGCGCGGACAAGGCAATATCTTTTACTTCAGACCAGGGCATGAGACCTTTCCAGTCTATCACCAGCCTGAGGTGCTTCAGGTTATCAGTAACAGCGTTCGATGGGCGGCAAAAAGCGAGCGCGTCAAAGTCACTTACGGGCGCGTTGCCCCGTTGGAACCGGTTCACTAAATTTACAGTTTCGTTACAAGGGGCGTATAAATTCAACGCCCTCTTGTGATTTATTGATCGAATACTTAATCGGAAACTACTTGATAACAAAGGGGAGCTGGCGGAAATGAGTTTATATCTGGAAATCCCGGAACTAGACAAGCATTTTCCATTTCGGAGCTTTATTCACAAAGGAGATGTGCTTGGTTATCCTCACTGGCATAAAGAAATCGAAATTATTTATGTGACGCAAGGAAGCTTGGATCTGGGAATAAATGATAAGGTGATCCGTATGAAGCAAGGGGAGGTGCAGTTTATTAATGGCGGAGAGGTTCACTATTTTTTGGCGTCCCCGGATAGTGAACGGATCGTTATTCAATTTGATCTGAGCCTGTTCCAGGACGTAGCCGCACTAATCAACGATGACCGTTCGCTTCGAGACATCTTTACTGAAATGGAGCAATCAAGCTGGAATTGGCCCGAAGCAACAGTAAGTGCGCTTCTTCCTCTACTTCAAAGCATCAGCAAGGAAGATTTCGAGCGTAAAGAGGGTTATGCTTATATGATCAAGGCCAAGCTTTACGAAATGCTGGTTTTTATTCTAAGAGAAGTACCAAGGAGCAGTGCGTCATATCGACCTCAAATTTCTGAAAATACATGGACTCCGACCAAGGAAATACTTTCGAAGCTGGAGCGCATTTTTGAATATGTAGAATGTCATTATCAAGAATCGATCACCCTAAAAGACGTTGCCGACTATATGGGGTTTAGTCCCTATTATTTTACTAAGTTCTTCAAGAAGAATACGGGAATGACCTTCGTAACCTTTCTAAATGAATATAGGCTTAATAAGGCCAAATGGATTTTGCTCAATGAAAATCATTCGGTTACCGAAGTATCAGAGGAGGCTGGTTTCAGTAGTGTAAAGACCTTTCACCATTTTTTCAAGGAAGCTACGGGAACATCGCCTTTGAAGTATCGCAGGACAATATCCGGGAATAAAACAGCAAGAATATAGGAAGATAGTCCATTATCAGACTTGTATGATAAGGGTATCAAACAAGTGGAAGGGGTAAGTCGACAATGACATTGAATATTGGAATTATTGGTTGTGGCGGTATCGCGCAAGGTAAACATATGCCTGCATTGAAGAAATTAAATGAAGTAAGGTTAGTTGCTTTTTGTGATATTATCGTTGAGCGTGCCGAGCAGGCAAAAGCCGATTTCGGGAGTGAAGGCGCAGAAGTATATATAGATTATAGGGAACTATTAAAGGATAAAAATATAGATGTGATTCATGTATGTACTCCTAATATTTCTCATGCGGAGATTTCCATTGCAGCCATGGAGGCAGGGAAGCATGTAATGTGTGAAAAGCCGATGGCTAAAACAACGGAGGAAGCGCAAGCAATGATCGATGCCTCCAAGCGCACTGGAAGGAAGCTGACGATTGGTTATCAAAACCGGTTCAGACCCGACTCTGCTTACTTGCACAAAGTTTGCGAACAGCAGGGTCTGGGAGAAGTCTATTATGCTAGAGCCAAGGCTATTCGGCGTCGGGCGGTTCCGACCTGGGGCGTCTTTTTGGATGAGGAAGCGCAAGGAGGAGGACCATTGATCGATATTGGAACTCATGCTCTGGATCTGACACTGTGGATGATGAATAACTATAAACCGAAATACGCCGTAGGGAATGCATATCACAAGCTCTCAGGCAGAAAGAACGCTGCAAATGCCTGGGGACCCTGGAACCCTGAGACATTTACGGTTGAGGACTCTGCTATTGGTTTTGTTACGATGGAGAATGGTGCTACAATTGTAATTGAAGCAAGCTGGGCGCTAAATACGCTCGATGTTGGTGAAGCCAAAACGCTCCTTTGCGGAACAGAAGGCGGCGCGGATATGGAAAACGGGCTGCGCATTAACGGAGAAAACTTCGGCAAATTATACACGAACCATATTGAATTAGAGACTGGCGGGGTGGATTTTTACGACGGAGCCAAAGACGACCCGGCCTTAGCCGAGGCAAGCCAATGGATCGATAGTATTATTAATGATACGGAGCCTGTCGTTAAGCCGGAGGAGGCGCTGGTAGTGACGCGTATCTTGGAGGCTATATATAAATCTTCCGAAACCGGAGAACCTGTATATTTTAATTAATCGTTCAGATAAACCAATCCATAGAAGATGAGAGGGAATTACGATGAAATTGGGAGTTTTTGATCCGTTATTTTCAAATTTGACGTTGGATGAAATGCTGGATAAGCTGGTAGCTGCCGGATTGAATGCCGTTGAGATCGGTTCCGGAGGCAACCCGGGAAATGCACATTGTTCTACAGATGAACTGCTTGCGAGCGAGGAGGCACGTAAGGCCTATCTTGAGAAATTTGAGCGTCGCGGCTTGATTATAAGTGCTCTCAGTTGCCACAACAATCCGATTTCTCCAGATCCTGTGGAGGCTCGGGAAGGCGACGAAATTTTGCGAAAATCGATTAAATTGGCTTCCCTGTTGGGAGTGCCTGTTGTTAATACTTTCTCTGGCACTGCCGGAGATAGTGATGACGCGAAAGCGCCAAACTGGCCCGTTATTCCATGGCCAACTGTATATAGTGACATTAAGAAATGGCAATGGGAGAACAAGCTTATTCCATATTGGAAAGAAATCGGCAAGCTGGCGGAAGAGCATCATGTGAAAATAGGCATCGAGCTGCATGGAGGATTTTTGTGCCATACGCCATATACAATCCTGAAGCTGCGGGAAGAAACCTGTGATGCGATTGGCGTAAATCTGGACCCAAGTCATCTGTGGTGGCAAGGCATTGATCCGGTAGGTGCGATTAAAATATTGGGCAAAGCCGGCGCAATTCATCATTTTCATGCAAAAGACACTTATTTGGACCAGGATAACATGAATATGTATGGGTTGCTCGATATGCAGCCTTATGGTGATGTGCAAACTCGTGCCTGGACTTTCCGTTCTGTAGGCTGTGGGCATAGCATGACTGAATGGTCCGATATTGTTAGCGCTTTGCGGATTTACGGATATGATTATGTTATTAGCATTGAACATGAAGATCCGTTGATGTCTATTGAAGAGGGATTCAACCGTGCAGTAACCAACCTGAAATCAATCCTGATTTATGAGAACCCTCAAGACATGTGGTGGGCCTAGTAACATATGGAAGGGAAATTAAGATGAATGACCGAACTTATAATGTAGTAATTGTTGGCTACGGGGGAATGGGCAGTTATCATTGCAAGTTGATTGAGCCTGTACAACAGATTTCCGTGATCGGTATTTACGATATCATTGATTATCGAATGGAACTGGGAATGGCAGACGGCTATAAAGCCTACCCAAGTCTGGATGCCGTTCTGGCTGATGATTTGGTGGATGTGATTGTGATTGCCACGCCTAACGACGTTCACAAAGAAATTGCGATCAAGGCTCTTCAAGCCGGTAAACATGTAATTTGCGAGAAGCCTGTGACGATAACCAGCACTGATTTTCTAGATATTGTTGAAGTAGCCGAAAAAGAAAACCGTGTATTTACTGTACATCAAAACCGCCGTTGGGATGAAGACTTCCGGATTATCCAAAAAATAATTGAAGGAAGAACCATGGGGGAACTGTTCCATTTGGAATCCCGGGTTCAGGGAGCCAACGGTATTCCAGGGGACTGGCGTCAATTAAAGAATTACGGCGGGGGAATGCTGCTGGATTGGGGAGTTCACTTGCTGGATCAGCTGCTTCTCATTACAGACAGCCAAATTGAAAGTGTGGCTGCTACTCTTAGTTATATTTTGGGAACTGAAGTAGACGATGGCTTTACCACTTATATTACGTTTAAAGATGGCTTGACGGCGCTTATCGAAGTGGGAACGACCAACTATGTGAAGTTGCCGCGCTGGTATCTTAAAGGAACTGAAGGTACTGCAGTGATCAGGGATTGGGATTTGAGTGGGGAGATCATCACCCGGAATCGGAATGTTCCCCACATCGAGCCTAAACCGATTCAAGCAGGCCAGGGATTGACTAAAACAATGGCACCGCCATCTGAGGAGTCCACCTTGAAGTTTGCAATAGAGAGACCGGAACTGGAATCGCAAAGCTTTTATGAAAATTTTGTTTCCGCAATTGAAGGGAAATCTGAATTAGCTATTAAGAATAAAGAAGTTCATAGAGTACTTGTGCTGATTGAAACCATCTTTGAGGCGGCAGCAACCAAAAGTGTGATCCAAAGAAGTATTTAAGAATATACGCGATATACTGGATAGGTGGTTCCTAGCTTATTTTCGGAGTATGCTCTGATATTTTTAAGTTCTTAATACTGATGTTCAGAATAAGCCCGAGCAAGTTTCAGGCATTTGCCCTGATTCTTACGCGGGCGTTTCTTTTATTTTATGAAACGGGAAACCATAGTTGATGATGTGCAACAGAAAAAAACGATGATTCAGTAAAATGAGCTTTGATGATAAAATATAAGTCATTAAGGGGGAAAGATCTGTGTACAACAAGCTGATCGCTTATTGCTTATCCCACAAGGGGGCAATTCAGGATTATCCTTTTGGTCCAGATCCGTTGGTCATGAAGGTTGGAGGAAAAATGTTTGCCCTTATCTCCGTTCCAGCAGATCAGGCTGCAGTACGTATTTCTTTAAAATGTGATCCGGTCATCGCCGCAAACCTGAGAGAACAGCATGAGTGTGTTCAGCCCGGATATCATTTGAACAAGAAGCATTGGAATACGGTAATCGCAGATGGCAGCCTCCCTATGGATGATTTGAAAGCAATGATTGAGCATTCTTATAATCTGGTGTTAGGCAGTCTTACGAAGGCGGTTCGTGAGTCGGTTTTGTTAAGAATAGGGGAGTAAGGTAGCTAAAGTGATTTCTGTGCCAATGATCGACAATCTGGAACAATATATGAAACTCGCGAAAGAAACGATTAATAACCAGCAAGAATATATTACGGGTCCTCCTGCAAATGATGTATATCAATTTTCATCGTTACCATGGATTACATTCACGCATTTCTCGCATACTTTTTCAGGGAAAAGTGAAAAATCAAACCCGATGTTTGACTGGGGAAAATATGTTGAAAAGGATGGTAGGTAATGATGCCATTCTCGATTCAAGTACATCATTCTTTTGTTGATGGTTTTCATGTTGGGAAATTAGTTGAAAAATTACAAAGTCATTTGAATGAGTTTTAAATTGAATTTTAATAACAGAAATCAACATAATGAAATTCAGGTGATGAAGTTGAGGATTGCAGTTTGTGAAGATGAAAAGGTCATTAGAGAAAGTATTGCTGAGAAAATTTACATCCGTTATCCAAAATCTCAAATTGTGCAATTTGAAAAGGGAGAACAATTGCTTCGGGAGGCAGAGGGGATCGATATCGTTTTTCTGGATATTCTTCTGGAGGATATGAATGGTCTTGAGATTGCTAAAAGAATTAGAGAAAAGAATCAAGACATAACGATTATTTTTATTACTGCGTATGAAAAGTATGTATACGATGCTTTTGATGTAAGAGCATTTCAATTTCTAGTGAAGCCAATTGATTCAGTGAAATTTTATAAGGTTTTGCAGTCAGCAGTGGAAAATATCCAAATAAAAGATAGAAAAGAAGAACCTTTCACCATCATTAAAAAGGGACATAGTACATATAAAATATATCATCATCAACTCTATTATGCTGAGGTTCTAGGACGAAGAATCAAATTGCATACAGTAGAAGGTATCCATGAATTTAATGGGAAATTAGCGGAGCTGGAAGACAGCTTAGGTCCAAGTTTTTATCGAATTCATCGTTCCTATCTAGTGAATCTAAACTATATTTCGTCCTATGATGCAGTCGAGGTCACTTTAGATCATGGTCAACAGCTTGTTATTGCACAGAAAAAATACCCAAACTTTGTTCAGGCCTATTTGCAATTTATGAAGAATAAGGGACTAAAGCTATGACCTTTGAGCAATTAGATCAATATTATGCGATTCTTACGAAAACTTATGAAGTCATTGTACATGGTATAATGGCGTTTTTCTTTTACCGGTTTTGCGGGATTTATACAAATGAAAAACGATTTATTGGTTTGATTACCTTCATTTATTTTCTCACTATACTTGCTATGAATCTGTTTCAACCTAATTTAGATAACTTTTGGATATATATGATTGCCTCCACTGTAGCGTTTTTGATGATGTGGCCGCTGCTGCGAATATCTGTACAAATAAAAGCGTTTATTAGTGTGACCTATTTTGCCGTTCGGTGGCTAGGCGCCTCCATTGTATCCATCCTGTTTTTACCGATCAATCATTTGTTGATGCGTTTATTTGAACAAGTAATCGACATGTCATCCGGGCATATCGGATTATATTACTTTTATTATAATTTGAGCATGATGGTGGTAATGCTTCTTCTTTATTGGCTAGTATTGTGGCTATTAACCATGGTTTATATGAAAATGAATAGATGGTATAGATCGGACTTAAGCACAAAGGAAATCATCATATTATTAATTCCTGCACTTTCCGGCATATCCAGCTACGCACTCTGGAATCAATTTAATAAGCTATCAACTGTGAGCCCACTCTTTACGAACATTCAATTATTAAGCTATTGGGCGATACATAATATGATTACATTAGCAGCTATGCTTATTGTGCTTGTGCTTTTTCAACGCTTGGAGCTACAACATGAAGATAAAAGGAAGCAGTTTGTTTTAGAAAGCCAAATAAAAAATATCGAACAGCATATTTTAGGGGTAGAGGGCACTTATCGAGAATTACGGTCTTTAAAGCATGACTTACGAAATCACATAACAGTAATTGAACGATTATTAGAGCAGCAGCAATATTCAGAAACAGAGTATTATCTTACATCCATGCAAAAGGCACTAGCTCATGCAGAAGTGTCAGTGTCCTATCCGACAGGAAATCCGATTACAGACATACTAATACATGAAAAATCCGAGCAGGCCAATCAATTTCATATAGCGTTCCATTCAAGCTTCTACTATCCGGCAAGCGGTCGGATCAACGCATTTGATATGAGTGTCATCCTTCATAATGCTCTGGAGAATGCAATCGAGGCTACGAAAACAATAGAGAATGCCTGGATTGAGGTGTCCTCTAAGCAGCATAAAAATAGTTATCTATTAACGATTCGCAATCCGTTTGTTTCTAGTTTAGAATGGGGAGAAAATAACTTGCCCATAACGACAAAAAGAGAGCAGATGAACCATGGAATTGGTTTAAACAATATTCGAGAAATTGCTAGAAAATATTATGGAGATATTGAAATCGAGGTAGATTCGTCGATTTTTCAAATCCATATTTTATTGATATCACCAGAGCCTGCTAAAGCTGAGTAGTAGGCTCTTTTGTATTGCGTTCATGACAGAAAGAACGTTATTCAAGTCATTTGTATTTAATCTTTAATTAGATAGCCGAGAATTTGTAGAGAGGATAATTAAACCATTTTGAATAAAGAGATATAGTGGAGGTGCTCTGATGTTAGGAAATTCTTTATTAACAAGCACTTTATTGAAATCTATAAACCAAAGACAGACGGATAACATCGTGGATACAGTTGCAAGGAATAAAAAACTCAATTTATCTAATGCCCAGGTGGATACGTTTAAAGATGTATTAAGCACAGAACTTAAAGCAATGTATTCCAAACAACAGTTATTATCAAGTTACTTAAATACAGCTGATACCAACAGTAGTTTATTTAATCCTTATTTAAGTAGTTTTGGGCAACAGAGTGAATTATTTGGTGGTATAGGGTTATATTCACCTACATCTCTATCTAATTTGATGCTAAACCGCATCATACCTTCAAGCATAGCTACAAATGCATATGCCCGACAAATTTTTAATAATGGAAATGTTAATTTGCCCATGGTTTATTCTTTAGACATTTAACTTAAACTAGAGATATCAGCCTAGATTGTATTATCATAAGGAGTGAATACATTTGTAGATTAAAAGGTGAGGACATGGAATACGATAATAAAATAACAACATACAAAATAAAAGAAGACAATTACAAAGTATTTGCTTTATTAAGCAATTATTTGAATCATGCACCCGACTTTATTAAGGAAGAAGAAATTAGTGAGATCGCTCAAAATGGCGTGTCTTCTGAATATGCTTTTAAGCTATTATTAGCTTCTGCTTTTGGGCTTGATATTGTGGACAATATGGATGACAAAGAATTGTTTAACAAGTATTTTGACCAAATGATACATCAGCTTGATGCAAATATTTATTACAATAACCCGTATTATAAAAATATCAAGATCCCAACGATCAAGATCGGCAATAGTGAATTGAAATATGAAAATTATAAACCTTTTGAAGGTTTTGTGTGTAATGATATCTTCCAAACGGAAGAGGGGAGACAAATCCCGCAAGTCGGATTTTTTGATACGGAGTTTATGTTCCCTGCTATTTTAGAGAATGATAGGATCTGGATGACCATTACACCGAATGAAATTGAAACGATGAAAGAAGCTGTTGATCAAGCTTTTGGTAGCGTGCTGACTTACGGACTTGGGCTAGGCTATTATACTTATATGGTCTCTGAAAAAGATAATGTTGAGAGTGTTACCGTGGTTGAGATGAATGAAGATGTTATTCATTTATTTAAGAAGAATGTATTACCGCAATTTAGAAATGCTCACAAGATTAACATTATCCAAGCAGATGCCTTTGAATATGCCGGGCAACACATGACTCAGGGTAACTATGATTTCGTGTTTACGGATTTGTGGCATGATGTTTCTGATGGAATAGACATGTATTTAAAGATGAAATCGTACGAAAAACAAAGTCCGGATACGGTATTTACGTATTGGATACAAAAGTCCATTTTGTGTTATTGTTGATGTTTTTGAGGAACTCTGCGTCTTTTGATGCAGAGCTCCTTTTTTTATATCTGAGGACTTAAATTATAATATCGATAAATGAAATAGCTTTAATTGTAACTAGCGATAGGGTGTAGAAGAGGCACGATATCAGGAAAGGTTGCAAATATACAGTTTTTTAAAGCAGGAATATTTGAAATGAACAAAAGCGTGCAAAAGTGCAGGAATCTTTCTCGTAGTTACTAGTTTGAGGAGGATTATTTAATAAAGCTTGCACATTTGCAGCAATTTAGCATATTTAGTGAATTTATCCGGTCAAAACCTGCACATTTGCATCAATTTCTATCTTGTTTATTTCTTTAATGCCTCCAGCATATCGTTTATGTGATGATACATAAGCTGTCTTGCCTGATCACTATGCCGTTCCTCAATCGCGATTGCAATCAGTACATGATAGTTAGAGGCCTTGGTCCGCATGTGGGGTAAAGTGTTCGTATGCTTGCGGCCTTCGGAAAGCAGCGGATAAATCGACTCCATCATCCTCAACAAGACAGGTTGCTGAGCGGACTCGGCAATCAGGCGATGGAAGGCAAGATCGGTATCAAGAAAAGGGCCGCCTTCTTCCATTTGCTGTACCATACGATCGGCAAGCTCTCGTAGCTGCTTCACCTGAGTAAGTGTGGCGTGCTCGGCACTCAGCGCAGCTAATTCAGGTTCTATAAGGATTCTTGCTGCCAACAGCTTAACGAGTGAAATATCTCCAAGTTCCTTCAAATTGCCTGTAGGGTCCTCTAACAATAAGGGGTCATTTCTTACATACATTCCCCGGCCATGCTCAATACTGACATTTCCTTGGCTTTCCAGTGTACGCAAAGCTTCTCTGACTGTGGGTACACTTACCTCCAGCTCCTTGGAAATCTGTTGAAGCGTTGGAATTCGGGAACCTGGAGGCCATTCCCCATTTATTATTTTTTCTTTGAGCTGATCTATGGTTGCAGTAAAAGCTGTTCTTTTCATATTCATTTCCCCTGTTTATTCTACTGTATCGTGTTCATTTTAGCATACTTGAATCTGTTTCTCATAATACAAAAGAGGATTGACATACAAAAATAAAGATAATATGATAACCTCATAAAGATCAGATGTATATTGAATAATCAGCTAAAAAACTGGATTATTCAGTGAATAATTAGTTAATAGATCATATCTATATCATATATTATTATTTATAAACATGAAAGATATGATCTATTTGGTTAGGAGGAGGGAAGGCGATGGAAGTAGTAACTTTTGGTGAATCCATGGTGTTGTTTAGCACGGATAAGAGCTTGCCGCTTGAGTATGTCCATCATTTTAACAAGCAAATGGCCGGGGCTGAGTCTAATGTAGCGATTGGATTGGCGAAGCTGGGTCATCGCGTTGGATGGTTCAGTAAGCTGGGGGATGATCCTTTCGGACGATATGTGCTTCACCAAATAAGAGGGTATGGCATAGACACATCACGATGTATTTCTACCCCTGATGCTCCCACTGGTGTGTTTTTTAAAGAACAGCGTTCTCAAGGTAAGACACAGGTTTATTATTATCGCCACCATTCTGCTGCTAGTCTGATGAACCCGGATGAACTGGATGAAGAGTATCTGTCAGGCTTTAAAATTTTGCATATTACAGGAATTACTCCTGCCTTAAGCTCCAATTGTCTGGCATTAACACGCAAGGCAATTGCGGTGGCAAAGGAGCGGGGCCTAAAAATTGTTTTTGATCCGAATGTACGCTGGAAGCTATGGGACAGTGATAAGGCAGCTAGGAAAATAATGCTGGAGCTGGCAGACTCTGCGGATTATGTTTTGCCCGGATTGGATGAAGGTGAACTATTGACGGGTCTCAGCCAGCCGGAGGATATCGCTGCAGCATTGCTAAAACCGGGAGTAACAGGTGTCATAGTGAAGCTTGGCGGCAAAGGTGCGTATTACAAGTCGGCTCAGCATAGTGGATACATGGCTCCTTTTCCGGCTGAGGAGGTTGATCCTGTAGGAGCAGGAGATGCATTCGCCGCAGGTTTCATAAGTGGGCTTCTGCATGGTGAGAAGCTTGAACAAGCCGTGCTCAGAGCCAGTGCGATGGGAGCTATTGCGGTAGGGTTTAATGGTGATGTTGAAGGACTGCCTGATGAGACAGAGCTGCTTCACAGGATGAACAGCAAAGATGATTACCAAAATGTGAAACGATAGGAGCGAAGATCATATGATTAAACAAGAGCAGCTGGACAAGCTGATGAATTCAGGCATTGTGGCCGTTGTGCGAAGACTTCCAAGGGACAAAGTACAACGTATTACAGATGCACTGGTTGCCGGCGGAGTGGAAGCATTGGAAATAACGGTGGATTCAGATGGGGCGTTTGAGATTATTCCTATGCTGAAAGAGCGATATGACAAGCATGTTCTGGTTGGAGCCGGTACAGTCCTGAATGCCAAAGTAGCGGAAAAGGCCATCCAGGCAGGGGCGGATTTTATTTTCTCGCCGATTCTGGATGAAGAAACGATTAAAATTACGAATCATTATGGACGTATTTCCATTCCCGGAGTTATGACTCCTACAGAAATTGCTAAGGGGTATGAGTGGGGAGCAGATATGCTTAAAATTTTTCCAGGCTCTTCTCTGGGCGTCAACTATATTAAAGAGGTTTCAGCGCCGTTGACAGGTATCCCGATGATGCCAACGGGCGGGGTAACGCTGGACAACGTTGCCCAGTTTATTAAGGCTGGGGCTGCGGCAGTTGGTCTGGGCAGCTCATTGCTGGATAAGGCAGCTATTGCAGATCGCAGATACGGGGATATTACTGAATTGGCTCAGAAATTCAGATCGGCTATTACTAGCGCAAGAGGATAAGGAGAGATTTATATGAAGATTACAAACTATAAGACATTTATTGTTCCGCCACGCTGGTTGTTTCTCAAAATCGAGACCGATGAAGGTATAGTGGGCTGGGGTGAGCCTGTCGTTGAAGGCAAGGCTCATACAGTGCAGGCGGCCGTAGATGAATTAATGGATTTCCTCATCGGCAAGGATCCGCTTCGCATTGAGGATCATTGGCAGGTGATGTACCGTGGCGGATTTTACCGTGGTGGTCCAATTCTGATGAGCGCGATTGCGGGGATTGATCAGGCGTTGTGGGATATCAAGGGGAAATACTTTAATGCTCCAGTATACCAATTGCTTGGCGGGGCCTGCCGGGAATCGATGCGGGTATATTCCTGGATCGGCGGAGATCGTCCGAGTGACGTGGGACTAGCTGCACTGGAGAAAAAACAGGCTGGATTTACGGCGATCAAGATGAATGCCTCAGAGGAAATGCAATATATCGATAGTCATGACAAGGTAGATCAGGTCATAGAGAGGGTAGCCGCAATAAGAAGCGCTGTAGGACCGGATTTCGGGATTGGCGTTGATTTTCATGGGCGTATTCATAAGCCGATGGCAAAGGTATTGGCAAAGGAGCTTGATCCATTCCGCCTGATGTTCATCGAAGAGCCGGTGCTTCCTGAGAACAATGAAGCACTTCGTGAAATCGCGAACCATACCAGCACGCCGATTGCTACAGGGGAAAGAATGTTCTCGCGCTGGAACTTCAAGTCGCTTCTTGAAGATGGTTACGTTGATATCATCCAGCCTGACCTATCTCATGCCGGAGGAATCACAGAATGTAAAAAAATCTTTGCCATGGCCGAGGCTTATGACGTGGCGGTTGCTCCTCACTGTCCTCTTGGGCCGATTGCTCTGGCGGCATGTCTTCAGGTTGATGCAACTGCGCATAATGCCGTGATTCAGGAGCAAAGTCTCGGAATTCACTATAATCAGGGCAATGACCTGCTGGATTATATCGTTGATCCAAGTGTATTTGCTTACGACGATGGCTTTGTCCAAATTCCTCAGGGACCGGGACTGGGTATTACTGTGAACGAGGAATATGTTAAGAAAATGGCTGCTGAGGTTTCGCACCGTTGGAGAAATCCGGTATGGCGCCATCGGGATGGCTCTGTCGCAGAGTGGTAAAATGCAGACATACCAGGCGATTCAAACAAAATGACCCCTAATTCAAACAAGAATCGGTTTGAAAGCCTTTTCACGTCAATTAGAATAGAGATGCATTAGACTAAGCTGAATGATGAGTGAGGAGAATGATGATGATCAATCTGCCTAAGTACTGGGAAGACTTGAACGTGCTGCATAAAAACAGGGAGGCAGCGAGAGCTTACTATATTCCTTTTGCAGACGGGAAATCGGCACTGCAGCAGCAAAGAGGCCGCTCTCCTTTTTATAGAACCCTGAACGGAAATTGGAAATTTAAATACCATGAATCAATTCAACATGTCGAGGACGGCTTTTATAAAACGGATGCTGATGTGAGCGGCTGGGATGATCTGCTCGTTCCATCTTGCTGGCAGGTTAAAGGCTACGATCAGCTTCATTATACAAATGTGAATTACCCTTTTCCTTGTGATCCGCCTTATGTGCCAAATGCCAATCCAACAGGGCTGTATGTACGAGAATTTAATTTGTCCAAGGAATGGGAGGACAAGCAGAAGTATATTGTATTTGAAGGTGTGAACTCATGCTTTTATCTATGGATTAACGGTACATGGGTTGGATACAGCCAGGGAAGCCGGATGCCGGCTGAATTCGATATATCGCCTTATGTTCAGGCGGGTAAAAATAAAATTGCTGTCATGGTTCTGAAGTGGTGTGACGGGTCCTACATTGAGGATCAGGATATTTGGAGATTTTCGGGAATATTCCGGGATGTTTATTTGCTGGCAAGAAGTCCGCAGCATATTCGTGATGTATTTAATCGCACGGAATTAAGCGAGGATCTGGGCAGCGCAACCGTGACCTGCGAGCTGGAATCGATCGGTCATGTTGAAGCTGAAGTCAAACTGACTGATGCCAAAGGACAGGTCGTTGCAAGCAGGACATGCCAGGTTGATGGCAAGGGCAGTGTCGTGCTTGAAGTGAACCAGCCGCAGCTATGGTCTGCAGAAGCTCCTAATTTGTATCACCTATACATTTCATCGGGAGAAGAAGTGTTCTATTTTGCGGTAGGGTTTAGAACCATCGAAATTTCCGAGGGTGTGTTCTATATCAACCATGTTCCCGTAAAGCTAAAAGGGGTAAACCGTCACGATTCACATCCCGTGCTGGGGCAGACGGTTCCTATTAATCATATGATTGCGGATTTGAAGCTGATGAAGCAGCATAACATTAATACAATCAGGGCTTCTCATTATCCTAATGATTCAAGATTTTTACAGCTGTGCAATGAGTATGGGTTTTATGTCATTGATGAGGCCGATCTGGAGTGTCATGGCGTATTCCATGCTGTAGGAGATTTTAATATGCTGACTCGCATTCCTGAATGGAGACCTTCATTTGTAGAGCGTGCGATACGTATGGTCGAACGGGACAAAAACCATCCATCCGTTATTATTTGGTCCATGGGCAATGAATCGGGCTATGATGAGAACCATATGGCTATGGCTAGGTGGACTAAATCGCGTGATGCGTCAAGACCTGTACACTATGAAGGCTCTGATCCGCGGCATTTCGGAAGCCCCGATGTAGAGGTATTGGATATGGAAAGCCGGATGTATTCCTCACCTGCCTATATCGAGGAGTATGCCAAGAATGAGAACAGCACGAAGCCTATGTTTATGTGTGAATACAGTCATGCCATGGGTAATGGACCTGGTGATTTAAAGGAATATTGGGATGTGATTTATAAGTATCCGAAGCTGATGGGCGGCTGTGTATGGGAGTGGTCTGACCACGGAATATTGACAACGTCCGATAAGGGTACCCCTTATTTCGCTTATGGCGGGGATTTTGGGGATGAACCAAATGATGGGAATTTCTGCATCGATGGATTGGTGTCGCCGGATAGAATCCCGCATACAGGCTTGCTGGAGCTGAAAAAAATTATTGCCCCTGTTTTGTTCGAGGCGGTAGATCTGGCCAAAGGGGTTATCAGAATTAACAATCGATATGATTTCATTGATTTGTCCCATTTAAGACTATTCTGGAAGGTAGAAGAGGAAGGGGCGCTTGTGGAGCAGGGGTATCTCGAATTAAGCAGCATTGCTGCACATAGCTCAGAAACCGTGGAATTGTCATATCATTGCCCGGAGGCTGCAGTGGGAGCATATATATTAACAGTATCCTGCCGACTAAAAGAAGATGATCAATGGGGATCGGCTGGACATGAGGTGACCTTTGAGCAATTTCAGCTTCCGGTGGAACGTTTGGCGAAGGAAGCTGAGGTTATCAGAAATAACGAAATCCGGATTGAAAATCAGAAGGATCAGCTCATCATTGAGGGCTTTGATTTCAGGCATGTCTTCGATACGTATAATGGCACCTTTGTTTCTATAACCAAGCATGGGGTAGAAATGCTTAACAAGCCTCTCGGATTTAACATTTGGCGTGCCCCGATTGATAATGACCGCAAAGTCAAACGGCAATGGTTCGAAGAAGGTTACGATCGGGCGCATATGCATGTGTACAAGACAGAGGTTACGGAGCAGGACGATACGACAATAGCCATTTCGGTGCGATTCTCACTGGGGGGTTATATCAAACCTCCATTGTTGCATGGAACTGCCCAATGGCGTGTGATTGGTAATGGTCAGGTGGATTTGAAGGTGGATGTATGTGTTCGAGAGGACCTGATATTCTTGCCAAGGTTTGGACTGCAGGTTACAATGCCTTCGGGAACCGAGGAAGTTGAATATTTCGGCAATGGCCCTCACGAAAGCTATATCGATAAAAATCATAGCACAAGTAAAGGGAAATATTTAACTACGGTCGACGACTTGTTTATCCCGTATGTCATGCCACAGGAGAACGGCTCGCATGATGGAACGGAATGGGTGAGCGTAACGAATGAGCAGGGAATGGGCTTGAAATTTACCGGGCCTCAGTCGTTTTCATTTAATGCCTCCCATTATACTCCAGAGGATTTGACGAATGCACAGCATACTTATGAATTGCAGCGTCGGGAGGAAACTATTGTCCATTTGGATTATAAAATGAGCGGCGTAGGCTCAAATTCCTGCGGACCGGAGCTTTTGGAGGTCTATCGTCTGGATGAGAAGGAATTTACTTTTGAAATTGCGATAGCTCCAATATTTAAGGAAGATGAATAAGCGAACAAATCAGGTGTCTCCATTATTTTACATGGGGACACCATTTGTTCAATTTAATAATTATTTTTGATATACTAATACAAATTAATATTTAGTCTCAGAGATGGTTCTAACATTTGGTCCACGCGCTATGAGCGTCTGAAATCATTTTAGGCAGCAGGATATACCTGATAAATGACAGCCAGAAGAAGGTACAGGGATGAAAAACTTTTGGGGTAGGTTACAGCAGTTCAAAATCAACGGAAGTGTACGCATCAAGCTGTTGCTTGCATTTTTTATTGCAGCCGTATTGCCCGTAGGAGCTCTTAGCTATTTCTCGTTTCATAAATCCTCCGAGGTTGTTAATTCACAATTCGGAAGCTATGGGATGTATGCTGTGGAGCAGCTGAAAATTCATATCGATACCGATCTGCGTCAAATGGATCAAATTACCGGAAATATATTGACCTATTTAATAGCTTCTTCGATTTATATCGGGGAGGAGCCGCCAACGACTTACACCAGATATGTAGAAGAGAGAGATTTTCATAATTATTTGACCTCCCTCGGCAATAACATGTTCAAGGTGGCTGTGATCACTCCTTCCGGAAGGATAATTGGCAATGACCTCATCGTAGCCGAAAAGCTGACGGATTCGGAATTTTGGACATCAATTGCTGCTTATGACACAAGACATGTGTCCATTCACATACCGGATTATTATTCGACACAGGACGATGCATATGTGATCAGCTTGATGATGCCTTTAAAAAACTCCTTTGGCTTGCCTAATGGCAGTAAGATACTGATAGATATGAAAGCGGATACAGTGATTGAGTTGATTAAATCGTTTGAAAAGGATACCCGCTCTCATTTGCAGATAAGGGATCAGTCAGGACAAATATTGCTCCAGACTTCAACTGATTTTGTTCATCAAGACGATGATATCGTCTGGTCACGCTCCTTGGATATGGAAGATTGGATCGTGGAAGCTAGAATCAGATATGCGGAATTTTATGAATCTTCTACAGTTATTTTGCGATATTCCATTCTTATTTCTGCATTGGCTATTTTGCTAGGTATCGGTATGTCCAGCTTCTTTTCATTTCGATTTACGATGCCGATCAAGAAACTGGCTCATTCCATGCGTAGATTTGGAGAAGGCGATTTGTTGATCAGGACTCCGGTGATGTCCAAGGACGAGCTGGGTTTTCTAAGCGAAAGCTTTAATAAAATGACAGAGCAGCTCGTTGCATTGGTGCATGAAATTAGCCATACTGAAAAACTCAAAAGTGAAGCTGAGTTGCAAATTCTTCATTACCAGATTAATCCGCATTTATTGTTTAATACGCTGAATTCCATTCAGTGGAAGGCAAAACTTGCTCATCAGCCGGAAATTCATAAAATGCTTCAGCATTTAATTGTCGTTCTTGATGGGAGCTTTAATTTTAAGCAGACGTTGATTCCTTTGAAAAAAGAGCTGGATATCGCTTGTCATTTTATTGAAATTCAGCGATATCGCTATGATGATGCTTTTACCTTCGAACTGGAGGTGGAGTCTGGGCTTGATGACTGTCTCATTCCGCGTATGGTGTTTCAGCCCCTGCTCGAAAACATCTTTTTTCATGGATTCCGGGATGGACAAGGCAATATTACGATGAAGGTGTTTTCAGAGAGAAATGAGTTGTATATGGTGCTTGAGGATGATGGGATCGGTGTTAAGCCGGAACATATGGAGTTTATTGCAGCAGGCAGGAAAATTCCCGACAAGCAAGGTGGACTGGGGCTAAGAAATGTGGATGAACGATTTAAGCTTCATTATGGCAGTGGGTATGGCCTCTCGATAGAATCTAACAGAAATCAAGGAACGAAGGTGACTTTATCATGGTTAAAGACAACAGTGGACATCCATCTTTAATTCAAGTGTTGATTGTTGATGATGAGCAGCTTGTGCGTAAAGGTCTTCGTATGACTACGGATTGGGAGAAGCACGGTATGGTTGTCGTGGACGATGCGCCTAATGGCAGCCTGGGCTGGCAGAAGTTTGTACAGTATAGGCCGCAGCTGGTCATTACAGATATTGTGATGCCGGAGATGGATGGCATTGAGTTGGCCCAAAAAATAAAAGAGGCGGCTCCAGATACGGCAATTTTATTTTTAAGCTGCCATCGGGATTTCAAATATGCGAGAAGTGGAATTCAAATAGGGGTACATGACTACATTGTCAAGACAGATATGGATGATGAGCACATGGATGATGCCTTGCATCGGGTTCGCCAGCAATTTGATAGGCTAGCAGCCAGACGTCAAGCTATTAGCGCTGCAGTAGATTCTCCTTCTTCCCAGGCTCATGAGGAAGGTGTACTGGGTGTATGGCTGCATCAAGACAGCTATGCGGCAAAACAGCAATTGCTCCAGAAGCTTCGCATGGAATGGCACTGGATGCTCAGCAAGTGTTATATGATGTATATATATTTTCCAAAGAAAGCTGGAGCGGGAAATGTACCTCAGCTTCGTAATCAATGGGAGCATATTATCGCAGCTTGCTCAGGGCAAATCGGTTATTTGCAGATAGACGATCAAGCCGCTGTGGTGGTTTGTCATCAGCTGGCATTATCGTTGGTTCAATCATCACTAGTAGAAATGCAGCTGAAAAATAGCGGACTGGCTTGGCGGCAAAGTGCAGTAATTAACAGTGAAGCGGATTGGTTCCGCCATGCAGAAGCATTGTACAGATTATGGGAAATTGAAGCCAGTGTGGAGCTGCTGCAGGACACCCATAAGGAAGACATTATAAGGGCAATTGACTATATTGACCAGCATCTGCAGGAGGATCTTCGCGCAGCGGATGTAGCCGCGGAAATAGGCGTCAGCCGCAGTTATTTCAGCACAATTTTTAAGGAGGCAACAGGAAGCAGCATTATTTCCTTTATTTCTGAACGCAAGCTGGAAAAAGCCAAGGAGCTCCTCAGTGCAACTTCAATCCGTACAGAGGAAGTAGCTGAAAAGGTTGGTATACAGGACGTCAAATACTTCTCAAAATGGTTTAAGAAACGTGCCGAGCTTACTCCCGGTCAATATCGCATTCAAACAAAATGACGCCGGATTCCAACAAAACTACTCCAATGCCCTGATTTTTTGGGCGTTTTTTTATTTATCGAAAAAGAACACACTATTATCAAACATATGTCGGTTTGAAAGCCCTTTCAAAAATTTTATGATACTAGTGAAAGAAGTGCTATACATCTAAGGGAGGTTACAAATGATGGGAAAGAAAAGAATAATTTATGTTCTTGTTGCTTGCTTGATGATTTCTTTATTAGCTACAGCTTGCTCCAGTAATGAGAATAAAAACACTGCGGCAGGACAAACCGAAAGCGGCAAAAAGGTCAAGCTGGTCGTTTGGACTTGGGAAACAGCCAAGGATGGATTGGATCTAAATATGGAGGCCTTTAAGGCGAAATATCCAAACATTGAGGTTGAATTCCAGAACATGAAATCAACGGATTTGTATTCCAAATATTTAATAACCTCCAATACGGGAGATGCTGTGCCAGACATCATTACGGTGGAATCCACAAACCTGGCACAAATTGTACAGATCGATTCCTTGCTCGATATTACTGACAAGGTAGCGCCATATAAAGAAAAGATGAGCCCATACAAGTGGGAGGATGCAACAAAAGATGGCAAAACCTACGCCATGCCATGGGATAGCGGCCCGGTCGTCATGTTCTATCGTAATGATTTGTTTGCTCAGGCGGGACTTCCAACCGATCCGGTTGAGGTAGCTCAGAAAATCCAGACCTGGGACGATTATTATCAGGCAGCTAAGCTGGTTAAAGAAAAAACCGGAGCCTTTATGTATGGTGACTCCAAAACCAACTCCAGCAACCGGGTTTTTGAATCTATGATGTGGCAGCGCGGCCTGTGGTATTTTGATGATCAAGGAAAGGTAGCAGTAGATTCACCTGAAGTAAAGGAAGTTGCCGAATACCTGATCAAAATGCAGAAGGAAAATCTCGTATTTGATGCCCGTGCTAATACTGACCAATGGGGAAATGGAATCCGTGATGGACAAATTGCCACTGTTGTAGGCGGGTCGTGGCATGACGCCATTATTGAGAATCAATACTCCCCGTCAGATAACGGGAAATGGTCTGTAGCTATGATGCCGAAATGGTCAAAGGATGACAAATACTCAGGTGCAAACCAAGGCGGTTCCAATATGGCCATCAACAAAAATTCCAAGCATCCTGAAGAAGCATGGCAGTTCATTGAATTTATGCTCGGCAGCGAAGAGAACCAGGTGAAAATGATGTCCGAAGCAGGGTTATTCCCAGCCATGATGATCGATAACAACCCTGCTATCGATGAGCCTTCAACATACTTTAACAATCAAGCAATCCGTAAGGTATATGCTGAATCTTTGGCAAACACTTACCCATTGGCATATACTTCTGATTTCCCTATGGCTAATAAGCTGATGACAGACGTATGGGCCAAGGTATTCCTTAACAATGCAAGTCCTGAGCAAGCATTAAAGGATATGGCGGACGAGCTTCGCAGTAAAACAAAGAGAGAATAGCAATATATTTCTGATAGGATTGGAGGGGACGATATGACATCCAGATTAAATAAGCAGTTGAAGATAGCTCCCTATATTTACATCTCGCCTTATTTTATCCTGTTCTTCGTCTTCTCCCTGTATCCCATTCTGTATTCCATCTATATCAGCTTTACGGACTGGAATGGGTCAGGCGAGAAGACGATGGTGGGATTCGAAAATTATATCCGGTTGTTCGGGGACAAAAATTTCTGGCTGTCCTTGTGGAACAGCTCCATGATCTTTCTGATGTACGTACCTTTGATGCTGTTTCTTGGACTAATATTTGCATCTATGCTGAATTCCAACTGGATGGTAGGCAAAGGCTTTTTCCGAATGGCTCTGTTTGTTCCGAATTTCGTATCCGTAGTAGCCGTATCCTTTGTATTTGTTCTGTTATTAAATACGCAAAACGGATTATTTAACAGCGTGCTTCGAAATATCGGCCTCATCGACAATCCGATTCCATGGCTTGAATCGCCTTGGTGGGCTCGTATTTCAGTTGCGATTATGGTTCTGTATCGTTGGCTTGGCTACAATATGCTGCTGCTTATGACAGGATTGCAAAACATTTCAAAGGATTTGTATGAGGCAGCTTATGTGGATGGAGCGACAAAAATTAAAAGCTTCTTTTTCATAACAATTCCTTTGGTTAAAAAAATGCTGTTATTCTGTACGGTACTGTCCACCATAGGAACCTTCTCGTTGTTCACGGAGCCGTTCATTCTGACTCAGGGTGGGCCTCTAAATTCAACCTTGACTCCTGTTCTGATGTTATATACAGAAAGCTTCCAAAACTTTAACTTCGGTTACGCGTCGTCCATTGCAGTCTGCTTCTTTATTCTGATGATGACAATCTCGTTAATCCAGATGCGCGTATTCGATGATAAGGAATAGGAGGTGGAGTGAGATGGAAAAGGCTTTGAAAGTGCAGCGTGTAAAGCATCACGAGGGTAAGCGGGGGCTCCTGTCCGTAACCACCTTTATCATTATGACCGTAGTTTCGCTTGCGACGATGTTCCCATTATTCTGGTTGTTCAGCTCCTCGCTCAAGGATATTAGCGAAATTTTCGTAAATCCGCCGATGTGGGTGCCCAAGGTATTTCATTGGGAGAACTTCACGGAGCTGTTTGTTAACCGTAAATTCGGTATTATTACCTGGAACAGCTTTTTGCTGGCAACCACTTCTACAGTAATTGCTCTCATTTTTTGCAGCTTGGCTGGTTTTGCATTTGCTAAATATCACTTCAAGGGGAAAAACTTTCTCTTCATCATGGTATTGGCTTCACTCATGATTCCGCATGAAGCGACTATGGTTCCTTTGTTCTCCATCTATAAAGGAATGAATCTCATTGATAACATTTGGGGCGTCATTTTACCGGATTTGGCGAATGCATTTGGCATATTCTTTATGCGCCAATATTGTACCGCGCTCCCTGAAGAGATGCTGGAGGCAGCTCGGATTGATGGCTGCAGCGAGTTTAAGCTGTTCCGTCGTATCGTATTGCCTAACCTGAAATCCGGCTTTGCCGGGCTGGGAATTATTTTGTTCGTGAAGCAGTGGAACAACTTCCTGTGGCCTTCTGTCATTCTCAGATCACAGGAGAACATGACCTTGTCTGTTGCGCTTAAGGCGCTTGAGGACAGCAACAATACCCCGTATCATTTGATTATGGCAGGCTCAGTGATTAGTGTCGTGCCGCTGCTGATTATCGTATTGATCTTCCAGAAGCAATTAATTGCAGGAATGATTGAAGGCGCTGTAAAAGGATGATATTATCTGACAGCTAGGTAAAATGATTCTGGAAAAGCGAAGCGGTCGCACGAAATCCGGAAAAGGATGCAATAATACAGTTTTTTTAAATTAGAAAAAAAGAAATGAGCAAAAGGCTGCAAATGTGCAGCCTTTTTTTTCGGCAGGGACTAGTTTTGAAGAGGATTGTAGAAAAAGCCTGCACATATGCAGCAATGTAGCGCATTTTGAGACTTTTGATAATAAATGCCTGCACATTCGCATGAATTTCTACAGCATCTGAATGAATATAATCAGTTTTTACACCCACTCAACAATATCGCTAAGATTTTTTCTCGTTTTGGATCTTGCAGGATCTTCCTTACGATATCCAAAGGCTGCCATTACTGAAGGTTTATAATTTCCGTTGTCTAATAAGCCTTCGCTTTCAAGCAGGGCATTCACATCATCAAAGCTGAAGCCCTCAATAGGTGTAGAGTCGATACCCATTTGCGCAGCGGCCGTCAGCATATTTGCCAATGCAATATAGGTTTGTTTGGAGGACCAATCCAATAAAGCACGATCATTTTCTAGTAGCTTCCATCTGTTTTGGAAACCTTCCAAGGATTGTAGCAGCATTTTGGCTGTTTCATCAGAAGCTTGTTGAACTGTTTTAATATGATTGCTAATGTATTTTGAATCAAATTTAACATCCGTACGAGCAAGAATAATGATGAAATGACTTGCTCCGCGAAGCTGACGGGCTGCTCCTGTTGCTATTTTCATTAAACGTTCTCTGAAGTCAGGATTTTGAATGATCAGAAATTTCCAAGGCTCAAGACCATATGAGCTAGGTGACAGTCTCCCCGCTTCCAGGATGAAATTGAAGTCTTCGTCTGAAATTTTTTTATTCTCATCATATTCTTTTGTTGCAAATCTGAATTGGAATGCATCTAAAATTTGTTGTTTTTTTGCGATTGCGTCTGACATTTATTTAACTTCCCTTCAATATAGATTATTGATCCATACGTTATTATTATTATAGTAATAAATAGTTATTAAACTTTAAACTATTATAGCAGGTCGGTTTCAATATCACCTAAGCCGGCGGCGTTGACTAAGCAGATTGAATGAAGTGAAAAATAAGAGGGGGTAATGGTATGTCGTTAACATCGACTCTTTTAAATGTATTGTTTAAAAAGGGAGATGCTAAAAGAGATAGAGGACTAACTACACCCTTTACAATTGAAAGAAAAGATAACCTGGATTACTATGGGGATCAAACCGATGACCATTTGCTTGATGTCTATTATCCTAAGGGTACGGATAAACCGTTACCCGTTATTATTTCAGTTCATGGCGGCGGCTGGGTATATGGGAACAAGGAATCCTATCAGTTTTACTGTATGAAGTTAGCCCAGCATGGGTTTACGGTAGTAAACTTTAATTACTGTCTTGCACCAAAGTTTAAATTTCCAGCGGCTTTGGTGGATGTAAATGCGGTTTTTCATTGGGTAAAGCAAAACGCGGGAAAATTTAATATTGACCTAAACAATTTGTTCGTTGTAGGCGATTCGGCCGGAGCACAAATTGCAAGTCAATATGCTGCAATCATTACCAATCCAAGGTATGCAAAAATGTTTAGCATCCAAACTCCTGATGTCAGAATTAAAGCATTGGGATTAAATTGCGGAATATTTGACCCACTTGATCGGGTAAAAAACGAGACAAATAAATTTGTAAATGGTCTTTTGAAAAATTTATTAAAAGATTATCTTGGTAAAGAACTTTTTAAATATGAAAAGGAAATGGATGTTCAATCAAACCTTGTTCCATCCTTTCCTCCGTCTTTTGTTGCGTGCAGTGTGAATGATGGTTTGGTGGGCCATAGACCGGTATTCCTTGATAAATTAAAAGAAGCAGAGATAATTCATATCTACAAGGAATACGGTCATAGTGACAAATCCATTAATCATGTATTCCATCTCAACACAAGAAATAACGAGGCCGAAAAACTCAATCGTGAGCAGATTGAGTTTTTCCGGCAGTATATAGATTAGTTTTCCTGATTTATCCCATTGAAGCGTTTTGTTACTGAGGCCCAAATGATAAACGGCACAAGCAGCAGGGATAAATAAGCCCCTATGAACCCTAGAGCAGCATAGCTGGTAAAAGCGACAATGACGCTGGACAACAAGCTGCCTGCTGCACCGCCTATTGCGACCCCGACATCAATGGAACCTTGAATTTTAGCGCGGTTATGGATCGTAGTCGAGTCAACAACGATAGCTGTTCCGCTGATTAAGCCGAAGTTCCACCCTAGTCCAAGTAGAATTAACGCGAGCGTCAGCAGCAGAGTAGATTCTCCTGGAGCAAAAGCTGCCAGTAGGCCAGCAGCAGTAAGTGTAGCAGCCGAAGCGAAAACCATCTTAACCCGGCCGATTTTATCGACAAGTGAGCCTGTAATGATGGAAGGGAGGTACATGGCGGCGATATGCAGTCCAATGACGATACCAACCGCTGATAGTGTACTGCCGTGATGTTTCATATGGACAGGCGTCATAGTCATGATCGCTACCATAACAATTTGCGAAAGAATGAGAACCGAAGCGCCTACGATGACCCCCATTCGTTGCACCAGCCCCTGAGGAGCATGCTCAGTTTCCTTATGGTGAAGATTAGCTTTGTTGTCTTCGATTAATCGTGCAACCAAGAGTGGATCGGGCTTTAACAATAATATTAGGACAAGTCCGGCCGCAAAATAAGCAGCTGCTGCCAACAAAAATGGTCCTGCAAGTGCGGGCATCCCAAACGACTCAGCCACTTTACCCATTGGAGTAACCAAATTAGGCCCGGCAACGGCACCAAATGTCGTTGCAACAAGCGCAATGCTGACGGCTTTGGCTCGCTGATGCTTTTGGGCAAGGTCAACGCCAGCATAACGTGCTTGCAAATTTGTGGATGAACCAGCGCCATAGATGAATAGAGCAATAAACAGCAATATAATGCTGTTCAGATTAGCGGCTAGAACAACACCTAGAGCACCGATCCCTCCAGTAAAGAAGCCAAAGGATAGACCTGATCGTCTGCCGTATGATTGTGTAATTCGTCCAACCACGTACACGGATAGGGCAGATCCTAGCGTGAACAGCGCTGTAGGCAAACCCGACATGCTTTCAATTCCCAGCATTTCCTGCGCAAGAAGCGCTCCGACAGTTATTCCTGCAGCAAGTCCTGCACCGCCCAACGTCTGGGATAGCAGCACAATAAGAAGAGTCCGTTTGTATAGCGCTTGCTGAAGCTCCTTGGATGCTGCAATTTGGTCTATATTGGATGTTCGAAGCTTAAATATGACATATCCCTGCTTTCTTATCACGGTTTCTAATATACCCTGATGGGGTATGTTTAATCCATCATACACTATGAGGTGGAAGGATAACAACCATTAAATCATCAGCTTATTCTCCTATTTTTTTTGATATTCAGCTATATTTATAATATACGACTAAGCAATAGCGTTTTTATAGGAGGAGAAAGACTTGGAAGAGAACAAGAAAAAAACTATAGATGGAACTTTAATTACCGTAAGTACACTCGTTAATGATCTAAGGCGGCTGGGTGTGAAGGAAGGGATGACCCTTCTAGTTCACTCTTCATTTAAGTCATTGGGGAGCTGGGTCTTGGGCGGTCCGGTATCGGTGTTATTAGCACTCGAAGAAGTTATTGGTAGAACGGGAACATTAGTAATGCCAACTCATTCAGGTGATTTGAGCGATCCTGCAGGCTGGAGTAATCCTCCTGTACCGGAAGCGTGGTGGGATGATATTCGTAAGGAAATGCCTCCGTACCATGCAGATTTAACACCGTTATGGGGAATGGGAATTATACCGGATACATTCAGAAGACAGGCGGGGACGCAAAGAAGTGGGCATCCACAGCTTTCCTTTGCTGCTCGAGGTCCGTACACCGATTTTATTGTAGGGCAGCACAGCCTGGAGAACAGCTTGGGTGAAGCGTCTCCTCTAGCACGTATATACGATAACAAGGGCTGGGTATTACTTATCGGCGTATCGCACCAGTCGAACACCTCATTACATTTGGCGGAGTATAGGGCGAGCTTTTCATCGAAAAAGCCAATCACCAATCAGGCCCCCATGCTGGTTGATTCCGAGCGCAAATGGGTTCGGTTCAATGATATAGAATTCAGTACAGATGATTTCGAGCAAATTGGAAGCGATTTTGAGCACGATACGGGACTTGTCATCCGTGGCCGAATTGCTGGTGCAGAAGCCATGCTAATACCACAGGCGGAATTAGTTGATTATGGAACCAAGTGGATGGAGAACAATCGATTTTAACTGAGCCAATTCAGGATTAATGGTAGACTTCACCCTAAAAGGCGCTCGTCTAGAGTAGGAGGATTAAAATTGTTTAAGAAGATTTCAAGCAGTTTAAGTATAAAAGTTTTCCTATACATAGGCTCTCTGCTACTAGCAACCAGTTTAATTATTTACAGCGTCATTATGGTGGTCATGCCCAAAAGCTACAAATCTGAGTTGTCCGGACAATTCTCAAAAAATCTGGGTGAACTTCTTACGCAGTTAGAAAAATCCAAGTATGAAGAAGCCTCGGGGTATATTTACAATTTTTGTGTAGTGAATCATGCCAGTGTCACTCTTGAAAGCAAAACAATTAAAGAGAATTACGGCGCATTCAGGGAATATGGACTCACCGATTCCAAAGACAGTAAGATGATGATTAGTGCTTTTACTACTTTTCAATTTAAAGATTCAAATGAAACGTACTCATTAAGAGTCTCTGTATCTGAACAACCAGTCAACCAAATCACTGCCTTACTGCTTAAAATGTTACCGTGGATTGTAGCATTAATTTTAATTATTTCTTTCATTGGAGCATGGTTTTGCTCCCGTTTTTTAACAAAACCGATTATCAAAATAAGCAGTATCTCTAAAAAAATGTCTACCCTAGAAATGAACTGGCGATGTGATATCCAACGTCCTGATGAAATAGGGGTGCTGGCAAGTAGCTTGAATAGCATGGCGCACAATTTAGAAACGGCTTTAACCGAGTTAAAGTCTGCTAATGAAAAACTGCAGATGGATATTGATCGCGAACGACGTCAGGAGAAGCAAAGACGTGATTTTTTTGCTGCTGTATCTCATGAATTAAAAACACCAATTACTATTATAAAGGGTCAGTTGGAAGGTATGATTCATAACGTAGGAATTTATAAAGATAGAGATCAATATTTGCGACAATCACTTAAAACAGCGGAATCCATGGAACATTTGGTTAAAGAGATTCTTACCACAGCTAAATTAGAAGCAGAAGGGTTTCAGCTCAAATTGATGGAAGTTGATCTAAGTAGTATCATAATTGATTGTTGTCAGCAAATTGCAGGGCTAGCGTTGGACAAAAATATTCAAATCAGCACTGAGTTGGAGGGGGAAATGGTGATTCTTGCAGATAAACGGCTCCTCCACAGAGCTATATCGAATATAATTAATAATGCTGTATTTCATTCTCCTGGTGGTGCTGGTGTATGGGTTGACCTGTTTTTGAGAAATGGTAGAGGCATCCTTACTGTTGAAAATGGCAATATTTCTTTTGAAGATGAAGACATAGAGCGGATTTTTACTCCATTCTACCGGGTAGAGCAATCGCATAATAGGAATTCGGGAGGCAGCGGATTAGGACTTTATATTACAAAAACAATATTTGATTTGCATAAAATAGGTTATAGAATCGAGAATAGTGATCGTGGAGTCAAATTTAGTGCAGAATTTTCTGTTATCTAACATAAATAAATTGATAAAAATAGTCATGACTTGAATAATGATCATTGGAATACGAAATGTATATTAGAAGGTGATCTTTTGTCAAAACGTATTTTGGTTATCGAAGATGAAATTGCGATACAAACAATTTTGCGTGAGTTCTTAGTTGACTCTGGGTATTACGTCGATACCGCGGACGATGGTATTGAAGGGATCAATTTTTTTCATACCCATACATATGATTTGATTTTATTGGATATCATGATGCCTAAAATTGACGGTTATGCCGTTTGTGAGATGATTCGACAGAAATCCAATATTCCAATTGTTATAGTTACTGCAATGGATGAAGAAGATGACCAAATTAAAGCATTTGAAATGCTAGTAGATGACTATATTACAAAACCTTTTTCTATCAAACTAGTTCAAATGCGTGTAGAGGCTGTTTTGCGCCGTGGAGCTGGTGGATTTAAGCACAAAAACCAAGAGGATAATAACATCCAAACTTACAAAAATATTAAACTTGATAAGGAATGTTTACAGGTATTTGTGTCTGATCAAAAAATTGAATTAACTCGCACGGAGTTTGAACTATTACAGTTGCTCATGAGTCATCAAGGATATGTTTTTACAAGAGAAGCTCTGCTAAATCAGGTGTGGGGCTATGACTATTTTGGTGATGAAAAGGTAGTAAATATTCATATTATGAACCTACGCAAGAAATTAGGGATCGATTGCATTGAAACGGTACGAGGGATAGGATACCGAATGGATAAGGAAAATTAAGAGCGACGGCTAAATGCAGGTTAGTAGTATTTTCATATAAATAAAACTAAATCAAATCTATATCAAAACTAAACTCCAAATATACCCATTTCCCGTATCATGTGGCATATGGGTAAAAAAATTTTTTGGAGGATTTGATAAAATGGATGGAAAATTATTCAATAAGGTAGCTGTGATTCTATTGAGTTGTTTCCTTGTTGCAGGTTGTACAGGGGGGAATAGTAAAAATTACGAGGAAACTAAATCAACCCTAAAAGTACTCTATAACACTGAAGGTAACTTTTACCAGCAATATGGAGATGTATTTAGTGTAAATAATAAGAACATTGACTTTGAAGTTATCAGTACCCAAGGGTTGAACAACAATTTAGAGGGCAAGACATATGAGGAAGCATTTGATGAGCTAGTACAAAAAGAGAATCCAGATATTTTGCTATTAAGCACAGGTAATTATGAAAAGTATGTAGCTGATGGCAAGTTAGTAGAATTAGACCCATTTATTGATAAGGACAAATATAACCTTGAAGGTATTTATCCCGGACTTATTGATATGTTAAAGGAAATGGGAGGAAATAAGTTGTATGGACTTGCACCTACTTTTTATGGAAATGCCTTGTTTTACAATAAAGAACTATTCAGTAAATATGGGGTTGAGCTACCGCATGACGGCATGACCTGGCAGGATATCATAGATTTGGCTCGCCGTTTTCCAGTTGATGGAGATGAGAAGTCACGCGTTTACGGTTTTGGTAATGATTTTCCGATCTCTGTAGATCATTTGGTAAGTATAATTTCGAACTCTGAAGGTCTTATGAACGTAAACCCGGGGACGATGAAAGTGACGGTTGATACAGATTCTTGGAAAAAGGTATATCAGTTGGCTATCGATGCCGACAAATCAGGGGCAATATATAACCCTAAAGATGGCGGATTCATGGGCGGAAGTATTGAAGAATATTATCAAAGTCAAGCGTTTTTGATGGGACGAGTCGCAATGATGATCGGTGATCCTTATACTCTTCAAAATTTAAAGTTAGCCCAAGATACAATGAAAGATTACAAGCCGATAGATGTTGGAATCGTTTCAGGTCCAGTGAATTCGACAGATCCTGCAACAACTATGGGGACAAGTATGAACGAAATTTTTGCGATAAATGCAAATTCTCCTAATAAGGAAGCGGCCTGGAAATTTATTAAATTCGTGAATGGTGAAGATTACGCTCGCATAAAGTCAAGAACGATGAATGGTAATTTGCTAACAAGAATGAGCTTCAATAAAGATTTTGAAGGGCAAAGTCTTGATGTGTTTTATGCTTTAAAGCCCAAAGTGAATGGAAACAATACAAGTTCAGATAAAATTCCGAGTGCCTTTAATGAACAATTCCAATCAATTATAAGTAGAGAGATTGCCTTAATTCAAGAGAATAAAAAGTCACTGGATGAGGCAATTAAGACGATTCAGGCTGAAGGACAGGTTGCTTTGGATAATGCATTAATAAATCAAGAAAAAAATAAGGGGAATCCAAATAGTAGCACAGATAATACGAATAAAACGGATCAAGTAATTATTATGAGAGAAGATGAGAAATAAATAGTTAACGATTGCAGGAACACGCACTGCAAAGGTGATTATGGGTATCCTGAAGCAAAACCCCGAATTGTTGCACGTATAAGTGCCAACCACTCGGGGTCTATTTCGTTACCAGAGCTTATTCACCTTTCGCAGCTGTAACATTGTTAGCATGAGTTGCGAGTTTAGAACGTTTTAAGAAGAATGAAAGAATCAGTGCGACCGCTGTGACGCCTGTTGCAACCAAGAACGTATAGTTGATACCGTCCAGCAATGCTTTTTGAGTCACTTGCTGGGTCATTGCAGCGATTTGTTCTTGTGTAGCTGTTGTACCGGAAGCGGCTGCTTGTGCTTTCAAGTCAGCGGCAATTTCAGCAGCACGAGTTTTTGTGTGTGAGTTGAAGATGGTTACTAAAACAGCCGTACCGATTGATCCAGCAACTTGTGAAATGGTGTTGTTAATTGCAGTACCATGTGGATTTAAACGAGCTGGTAAAGCATTTAGACCGTTTGTCATAATAGGCATCATAACTAATGAAATACCGAACATGCGGATCGTGTAAACAGAAATAATATAAGCATAGCTTGAATCCACTTGAAGTTTTGTTAAGAAAAATGTAGCTGCTGTAGTAATTACGAGACCGATTAGTGCCAAAATACGTGGTCCAAATTTATCGAATAGTTTACCAGTGATTGGCGACATGAGACCCATTACTATTGCACCGGGCAGCATCATTAAACCGGCTTCAAACGGGGCAATGCCACGAACGTTTTGTACATAAGCCGGGGTTAAAATCATACCAGAGAACATGGCAACAGATAATACGGCCGAAATTAATGAACATAGTGCAAACATTGGATACTTATAAGCTGCCAAATCTAATAGAGGCTCATCTAATTTGAATTGGCGATAAATAAACAGTGCTATACCGATTACTCCGATGATAATTGTTCCGTATACCGTAATATCAGACCAACCAGCAGTACTTGCGGAACTGCATCCGTACAATAAAGCACCAAAACCAATGGTTGAGTAGACGATTGACAAGTAGTCGATCGACGCCTTTTTGTTAGGCAATACGTTATCAAGTTTCCAAATAGCCAACAATAAGCTGATGATTGCAAATGGAAGGATCATTTCGAATAATACGTTCCATTCATAGTGCTCAACGATGTAACCGGAAAGAGTTGGGCCAATTGCTGGCGCCAATATCATGGCAAGACCGAAAACACCCATTGCCGCCCCGCGTTTTTCAACAGGGAAGCTAAGTAGCATTACGTTCATCAATATTGGAGACATCGATGCAGCACCTGCTGCCTGAACCATGCGACCAACCAATAAAACACCGAATGATGGAGCATAAGCTGCCATTGCAGTTCCGATGATGAAGATGATCATAGATAAAATAAATAAGTTGCGTGTTTTAAAACGAGTAATTAAAAATGCTGTTGTCGGGATCAGAATCCCGCTTACTAACATGTAGCCTGTCGCCAGCCATTGTACAGTGGAGTAATCAGTGATTTTAAAGTCAGCCATTATAGTAGGTAAAGCGACATTTAACAGCGTATTATTTAAAAAAGCTACGAATGCGCCGACGAATAAAACGATGATCATTAAATACGGCGGTTTCTTAGTTGTTGTTGCAGTATTCATTGCTAAAGGACCTCTCAATCTATTTATGGTGTACTTGAGTTATTTTATACCGATGGTTCATTTTTTTCAACATTTTTATACTGGCAATCTAAAACCGTTGAAATAAAAGCGTTTTCGGGATAGAATCATAGTATAATTAAAAACTAGGGGAACAGGAATATGAACAATAGAAAGAGGAAAGTTCTAGAGTCCTCCATGCTGCTTTTTATTGAAAAGGGCTTTCAGAATACTTCAATTCAGGACATCTTAAATCATGCGGGTATTTCCAAAGGTACATTTTATAATTATTTCAATTCAAAAAATGAATGTGTGCTTGCAATTTTGGAACAAGCCAGATATGAGGCCAGTTTACGGCGAAATGAAGTTTTAGTCGGTCGTAATGAAAATGATGTTGAAGTTTTAATCGAACAAATTGCGATATTGGTGTATGTAAATCAAGAAAAAAATATATTTTCACTTTTTGAGGCGGTTTTTAGTTCTCAGGATTGTGAACTGAAAAATATTGTTTCCCAAAATCGGATTTACGAAATAGGATGGTTATCGGGCAGATTTGTTGACGTTTATGGTGAGGAAATTCGCCCGTATGCATTTGAATGTGCAGTGTTATTTTACGGCATGCTACAGCATTTAATGATGACCTGGAAGGATGCACATATAATGGCATTTGATCCACTTAAAATGACAAGATCAGTAATTCAAAATGTCGAAGCCATACTTAAAGGTAAAATGGACCGAAAAGAAATTATTATAGATGATGAAACCGTGCGAATTCTCCAGCAAAAAATTCAAAAACAAGAAATTACTTTCGAAACAGTTATTAAGCAGCTTTCAGGTTTTATAGAAGGCATTAAATTGTCAAATGGTGACTGTAATAAAAAAGGTGAAGAATTTTCCAGTTATTTGCTTGAAGAACTAAATAGAGAGCATCCACGTGTTTATGTATTGGAAAATAATTTAAAGGCATTTCATGAGTCGTTTATAGATACACCTCACTTAGCGGAAGCAAAAGAAATTGCCAGTCGTATATGGTATCTCCTTAAGGTTCAATATTCCCAAAAGAAATGAGAAGAAAACCATTCATGTTTTCTTCTCATTTCTTGTATCATAAAGCCCAGGTACTGCCCTTCTAGTGTTGTTCTAATGAAATTCTAAGAATAATTGATTATATTGATTATTACGTAAAATTTATCAAGTGGATAATGATGTTTGAAGAACTCATTAATGAAGGGAGGCAGAATTATGAGAATTTTGTTAGTAGAAGACGAACAAAGGTTATCTGATGCTTTGGTTTACATCCTAAATAAGCATAATATTCTAGTTGATGTTGCGAGTGATGGCATAGCAGGACAAGATATGGCTGAGACCGATATTTATGATGTCATTGTGTTGGATCGGATGCTTCCAGGTAAGGAAGGAATTGATATTTTAAGGTGCTTGCGAGCGAATCGAATGACAACCCCAATTATTTTCTTGACTGCCAAGGATGCTGTCGAGTCTAGAGTTGAGGGATTGGAAGCTGGTGCTGACGATTATTTAGTAAAGCCTTTTTCGACGGAAGAGTTTATAGCAAGGGTTCGAGCTCTCGGAAGGCGTTCAACTAACAAGTTTATTGGAGATCAGCTTAGAATCGCATCTCTTACTTTTGATCCGCTTCGTTGCGAAGTTATCTGTGGAAATACGTTGATAAAGCTTACATTAAGAGAGGCCCAATTGCTAGAACTCTTCATGCGGAACTATGGGCAGGTACTTACAAGAGAGCAGATACTTGAACGAGTATGGGGGCTTGAAAGCAATGTTGAAATGAATAGTGTAGATATCTATATCTATTATTTACGAAAAAAACTGATCCAGGATGGCGGGGTCACTATACATACTATTCGAGGGGTAGGTTACTGCTTGAAGGAGGAACAGCATGCTTCAAAAGGTTAGATGGAGATTAACACTGATTAATATTTCGGTAATCGGTGGGATATTGATGATCTTTTCACTGGCTATTTTTTGGGGTTCTCCACGTAACGAAGCGGTAATTATGAATCGTCTCTGGCAAGTAGCTGAGAATGACGGTCCCCTTGATACAGAACATGGTTTTTTAAAACGTGCTGATCGGAATGAGGATTTGGTTTATGTCAAAATGGATCTTGCGGGCAATATAAAGGAGCAATCTTCTTCTGACCAATACAGCATTGAACAGATTCGAACAATGATTCAGACCGTCGCTAATTCAGGGGAATATAGTGGAAAGTTGCCGATGAGTAACCATAATATCTTTTATTTTCTAAAAGTGAATTTAGATAAGGAACAAGGGACAGTATGGGTGATGGACAAAGTATCAGGAGGCCTTTCTTCATTTCTATTAGAGTCGATACCGCTTATCCTGCTTATTTTGCTCCTGGTTTTAGTGGGAAGTTTATTTATTTCAGGAAAAGCATTGATCCCCGTAACAAAAGCATGGGAGAAACAGATCAATTTTACGGCTGATGCTTCACATGAATTACGTACCCCCCTCGCTGTTATACAAACCAACTTAGAGATAGTTTTGGGAAACTCTAACGAATCAGTAGAAAGCCAGAGGAAATGGCTGGATCATATTATGATCGAGAATACCCGTCTGACGAATCTAGTGAATGATTTGCTGACCTTATCTCGCGCAGATAGTAGTGAACATACCCTTTCAAAGAATTCAATGTTGCTAGATACAGTCCTGCTGGAAGCTATTGTACCTTTTGAATCCCAAGCAATGAGCAAGGGAATTGATTTATTGTATGATCTTGAACCGGAAATTTATTTTTGGGGAGATTCGAACAGGCTGAAGCAATTGATTGTTATTTTAATTGATAACGCTTTGCAGTATACAAATCGGTCAGGACGAATTCATGTTCATTTAATTAAGAAAGACAAGAAAGTGGAATTATCCGTTTCTGATACGGGTGTTGGGATTGCAGAGGAACATTTGGACAAAATTTTTGATCGGTTCTATAGAGGAGATAAGGCAAGGGTAAGAAACGGTGGGGGATCTGGATTAGGGCTAGCGATAGCCAAGTGGATTGTGGAAGAACATAACGGTTTTATTCGAGTAAAAAGTATTTTAGGGGAAGGAAGTGTATTTTCGGTTCATTTACCTATTGTTGAGTCATAAGCGAGTACGATCATAGAAACGATGTATGCGTACTCGCTTTTGAAAGTGAACATATTTATTGAGAGGTGTTTTAATAAAGGGCTACCGGGATATTCGCATACTTAGTGGACTTTGGCAGATCGACAACTTTAACTACTTTTTGTTCAGCCAGATTAATCCATACTTCAACAATTCCCTCTCGTTCGCGAACCTTTGAAAGGATCGCTTTTCCCTCTGCATTTTTTGATGGTCTTAATACGGCCTTCGTAAATATGATCTTATATGAGTTTCGATCATAGTCTCTTGGTGACTTATGACCGGCTCTATACTTAACGCCATTCATTGGAATCTCTGCAGCAAACCAAGTGGTGGGCAGCACGTAATTTAAGTATTTATCATGGTTATTTTGAACGACTTTTGATTGGACTGTTGTATCAGACAATGCAATTTGAATAATCTGATTTAATGTATCTTGTTCAATTTTACTAATGGAGATGGTAGCGGAATTTGTGCTATAGACAGCATATAAACTATTGATTGTAAGTCGCTGAATGATATTTGCCATCCCGATAGCAAGCGCTATGGTCATAATGTAGGCACAGAGCAGGAAAATCCGTTTTCTGGTCTTGGTTGTAGCCCAAGAGGAGATTGAGTTTCTGGAAAAGATTCGGAATGGCAGAAACATGCCTGTTTTATTTTTATAATCTACATAACTTGCCCCGAATTTAGCCTCACATTCACATTCCTCTGCTCTTGCAAGCAAGTAATACACAAAGAGCATTGTAATAAACATGATCAGCACGATATATCGCGGCCAAAGGATTAGTAGTCCGAAGCTGCAAATGATAAATGAGGAGTATTGTGGATGACGAACATAGTTGTAAATCCCCCCAGTGACGATGCCCTTCTTAGCCAGTTTGTAATAATATATGTGTATGGCGCCGAAGACAAAGCCTAGAAAACCTGTCAATGTCAGAATAGCGCCTATGATCGTGTGAAGATTTATGAAGATAGATGATGTTTCTCGAACGGCATGGGGAAGAAAGAAGCTGATCAACCATGATAATAAAGGAGATTGATTGAAAAACTGTAATGCAGGTTCATAAATGGAGTAGAAATATACTGCAAAGGGACTAGCCATGTACAAAAATTCAAATGCTATAAGAAAATAGAATAACCACGCTCCCCAAAATGACATTTTAACCGACTTGTTTGAATTGACCGATTGCATGCGCAACACTCCTCAATGTTTAATATATAAGCATCATGTCACAGCAATCTTAGAATTGGATTAGAAGAGATAAGTGTAAATTATTGGTCATCCCGTGCAAAAAAATGATTCAAATCCTGGCTTTATGTTCATGTCTGCGGGGGCTACAATAGCATAAAGTAAAGGAGTGGAGAGAATGAATATTCAGGAATTAAGACAGCATAGGCAGTTTCAGGATAATACCGGACAAGAGACGAATCGTGCAACCTATGAACGTGATTACTCCAGGCTCATTCATTCTCCGACCTTTCGCAGGCTGCAAGGGAAATCGCAGGTATTCGGAGCGGGAACCGGAGATTATTATCGCACACGGCTGACGCATTCGCTGGAAGTTGCTCAAATTGCTCGGGAAGCCGCGCGTAGTTTGCTTCGCGCTTATCCGTCAGTAGCCACGGAAGCTGCCGAGCATCCCGGTCTGATCATTGATCCGGAGGTCGTAGAGTGCGCTGCCATCTGTCATGATTTTGGACATCCTCCCTTTGGACATAAAGGGGAAGAGGTGTTAGACGGCATTCTGGACAACCTGATCGAGGAGAAGACGAAGATTGCCCTCAAGGGACAGCATGTGTCAATTGAGAAGGAGGAGCAGACAAGGGAATCGATTCGCAGGAAATACGAGCATTTTGAAGGCAACGCCCATAATTTCCGGTTGATGATGTTTTTAGAGAAGCGCGAGAATCTTGACGGTCTGAATTTATCCGATGCCGTTCTACTCGGAACGAACAAATATCCATATCCGGGAACCGAGAACAAAAAGGGGATGTATCAGCACGAATGGGCATACATTTCCGAGATTCGGGATCGTTGGGGGATGCCAGCGGGCACAAAGACGTTCGAAGCGCAGCTTATGGATTTGTGCGACGATATCGCCTACTCGGCACATGACTTGGAGGACGGAATTAAAGCAGGAAAAATTGAGGTGCATGAGCATTTCTTGTTTGATTCGAACATTCAGCGGTTGATCGTCGAGAAAATTCTGACGCTGGAGGATGTGTTCTGGAGCAATTGGACCCCTGATCTTATTCAGGTTAAAGTGGAAGAGGTGTTAACGTCCTTCTTAAATATCTGGAAAACAAAAATGCCGATCTGTGACCACGATTATTCACGTACCCGTAGAGAGGTCAAGGCTTATTGGGTTAGCCTGTTCGTCGGCAGCCTGGGCGTTATTGAGGATGATGAATGGCATAAGGTGACGTTTGTCCGGGAAGGACATGAAGACGAGGATATGTTGCGAACGGTTAGCGTGCTGAAAAGCTTTGCCTGGGTAACGATGATTCGCGATTTGCGGGTGCAGCGGCTTCAGAAGCGAAGCGCTTGGGTGATCAAACGGCTGTGGGACGCTTTTGTAGACCCTGTCACCTCCAAATCAATCATTCCCGGGGATTGGCTGCGCCGCTTTGATCGGGATCAGCAGAAGGAGCACCCAATCTGGACCTGGGAGCACATGATTATAGATTATATTGCGGGAATGACAGACGCTTACGCCGAAAAAATCTACAATGAGCTGTATGGTCTTAAAGTAGGTACGATCTATGATTTGGATTAGTGCGAGCGATATAGCAGGAAAAGCTGACTCCGATTAACATCGGGGTCAGCTTTTTTGTGCAACCTTATCCCAGAAGCTTAAGCTCCTTGGCCTGAGCTATTGCTTTCGTGCGTCGATTGACCTTTAATTTGGCGAAAATATTTTTTACATGGACCTTCACTGTACCAATTGCAATGATCAAATGATCCGCAATCTCCTTATTGGAGAGCCCGGCGGCTAAGAGTGCGAGCACTTCAAGCTCCCGCTCGGTGAGGGGCTCTTCGATGATGTGATCCGAAACGGCTGCTCCTGCTTCCACAAGATCAGGGCTTAAGGGATTCCCCTCGCTGGAGCCTTGAAGCACACACATTAATATGGCGTTAGAGGCTATTGCTAGAAGAACTGCCTTGTGATCTGAAGCGAATACACCGCTTGCGAGCCTGTTTTCAAGGTAAAGAACACCCAGCATAGCTCCATGTACAGCCACGGGGATGCACAGGGCCGATCCTGGCCGATGCTTTGCGATATACGGGTTATGAATCAGCCAGCTCTCCTCTTCTTCGTAATAATGCACATCCTCATGAGTACGAAAGACATATCTGATCAATCCTTCGGGAAGGAGGGAGCTATCTTTCATTCCCACAGGTGAAGCGAAGGCTGGTGTTTCAGCATCTACGTATGCCTGAATATATAGCTCATCATCATTGCCTGTGAGCAGGGCGCCTTTACTTGCACCAGCATATTTAATGATCGTATTCATGATTTCTGCAAGCATGGCATCGATGGTTGGCTGATTGGAGATGGCTTCAGTTGTTTTTAGGATGGCCGCAAGATCGACACTGTCCAAGGAATTCGTTACTTTTTGGGTATTTGCATATTCAGAAGCCCGCTCTGTCCCGCTCAATGCTAGCCGTATTGCCGGACTTTCAGAGGTTTGACTCGCTTCCTCCCGCTGCCAATGGAGCAGCTGCTCTTCCAATTCAGCTACTTTGGCAGGTATTCCCCATTGCTTATATCCATCAACAGACATTTGCAAATAAAATAATGCCGATTTTCTCTTGCCACGACCCCAATAGTGACTAGCTGCAAGCTCTCCGGTAAGGCTTGTCACCTGAAAGTCGTCTTGCTCTCTTGCTTCTCGAATAGCTGCATCATACATTTGTTCAGCCTTAAAGTACTGGCGGAAGACACGCGCATACTCGGCTTGAAGAAGATGGAATCTGGGCTGATAATTAGTCGGATTCCATTTTACCCATTTACTGTAGTGTCGAAGATCGCGCTCCAGCTTCTTTTTTGAGCGGTCGCGTATTTTTGAATGCGAAGATTCAGCTAATGATAATGTAGCGAGCAATTGATAAAACAGACATTCCGGCAAATGAGGCAAATGAGTCGCGTATATTTTGTATCGTTCCGCTTCTCGCGCCCAGTGAATGGCATCTTCATACCGACCTAGTAAATAACATAGCTGAGTTTTGTACGTGTTGTATTGAAAAAAGGTAGTAGATGAAGTTTCTTCCTTGCGAATCCGATGCAAAAATTCCTCTTCATCAAAGCCTTCACTGTTAAACGAATCCGGAGCATCCGTCATGCCCTGAAGAGCGAGAATAAATTGCTGATATAAATAAAAGTTCTGTTTCACAAATTCATCATTGGTTGTATCCAGCACAGCCATATAATCCGTGATCGTTCTTGATAATTCAACTAACGATGTTCTGGGGTACTGTGAATTTACGTGAGCACCTATCGCGTAGCTGGCGAACACGTAGTCTCCGGAATCCATACCGCAGCGGAGGGCCTTTGACAAATAGTCATCCACTTCCTGGGGATACCCGGCAAATTGGCAGAGTACACCGCCAAACATCGTGTAGGATTTACTTTTGATGGAGTTAATGTTGTACTGCTCGGATAATTCTACTCCGATCTTGCCAATCAGATAGCCTTTATCGTATTTGCCAAGCGCGTTTCCCATAAACATGCCGAAGGCTGAATAGACGGCCGCGGAAACCGGGGTATTTCCATATTTGAGTGTTAATTGTATCGCTCTGCACATCAGCAAAAGGAACACTTTTTTATTGGTGAAAAAGGTAGAGGGAATGATTGCGAGAATTAGATTCATCGCAGTGATTTGCTCTCGATCCGACATTTCCTCCAAATGCTTGAGTTTGTCATATTTATTTCTCAGGAGCAGTTCAATTCGTTTACTTTCAATAAGCAGCATCAAGTTGCTTGGATTGGGTGAAATAAAAATATGGTGTTCCCGCAAGCTTTTTAGACCTAGATCAGTACCCTCCAGATATTTGCCTTGATTAATGAACTGCATAATTTTTATGATATGTATCCTGCTTCGTTCAACTGGATTGCGGGCATGATGCAGCAGAAATGCGATTTCCTGATCACTTTTGGCGTAATTGCCGCACAGATATTCACATTCTGCTTGTTGGGCATGCAGTTCGAAGCTGAGTTCAAAATCACTTTCCCAGTAATCCGCCGGCAGCAGTTCTACTCCTTTTCTGAAATACGCTAAAGCTACATCGTAAGCGGAAGAGGTTTTGGCGCGATTTCCTGCATCCAGATTAAGTTTTATGAGTAGCAATAAGTGCTGCATATCCGTAATTTTCTCCGAGCCTCGATTTAGATGATTTACCACCTCGAAGGAGTTCTCACCCGTTCCATCGTCATTCTCCCTCAAGCACCTGCCTATGCGGCTATGGATGGACTGCTTCGCGTCATCTTCAATTTGGCTGTAGATTAACTTCTGAATACTGTCATGAGTAAAACGGTATTTACCTGATTCAAAGGGCACAATCATTCCTTCTGCTTCAATCAATGACCACTCTGTATTCATGTCCTGTATTCCATAGTTTACAACAACGTTAATCAGCTCCGGGTCAAATGTGCTTCCTGCGCAAGCTGCGGCAAAAAGCAGTTCCTGTGCAATATTGGGTAGACGATACAATCTGTGCTCCATCAAATCATGGATAGAATAGCTGGGCTCCTGTTCGATAATTTGTCCCAGATTCCATTGCCAGCAGCGATTATCACGATTGTACTTCAGAATATCATCGTCCTGCAGGTGAAGCAGGATTTGTTTGAAATGAAACGGATTACCCTCTGATTTATGATACAGCAGCTCGGTCAATGACATTGCAGTATGGGCATCGCTATTTAGCGTCTCGACTACGATTTGGTTCATCTGTTCAAGGCTTAGAGGAGAGAGGTGAATATGTTTAACAGTCGCTTGCTCAGTAACACTTCCGTCCGTTTCATACCCTGGAAGCTTGCTTTGGTCCGTGTCCAAATGGCGGTGAGCACAGACAAACATTAAATATTGGCACTCCGGATCACTTAGCAGAGCATGAATCAATTGGAGAGATGAATCATCGGCCCATTGCAAATCATCAATAAAAAGGACAAGAGGGTGTTCTTTGGAGGTTAGCGCCTGCACAAATTTTCGAAAAACATAAATAAACCGCTTTTTTGATTCATTGGCCGGAAGCTCCTCCTCGAACGGAACCTCGCCTAATAAGAGAGAAACTTCAGGAATAATAGAAGCAATAACATTGGCATTATTTCCTAACGCTTCTTGCAGTTTTAGCCTCCACAGCTCGGACTGGTCTTGTCGTTCCCCCAACAAATGACGCATCAATCCTCGAAATGCCTGAATAATTGGAAGATACGGGCTTTCCTTGGAGATCTGCTCAAACTTCCCGGTGATATAGAAAAAATGCTGCGATTGCTGGATTTTGTGAAAGACTTCATCGATTAAACTGGTTTTGCCTATGCCAGCTTCGCCTGCAACGTACACTATTTCTGTTGAACCGAAGCAGGTCGAATAGAAGGCTTGGGTCAGAACGGATATCTCATAATCTCTCCCATGCAGCTCAGGCTCAATAAAGAGTGTAAGTTGAGATCGACCTACTTTATCAAGATCAGCAATTAATGATCCGATATTCTGATATCGTTTATCCGGATTTTTCTCTAGTAGCTTCAAGATGATGGATTCCAGACCTTCAGGGAGATCTTCTCTATGATTGGTTAGAGGGGAAGGGCTTTGCGCCAAATGCATATACACCCATTCGAGAGGATTATCGGCGAGAAAAGGCAGACGGCCAGTTAACATCTCGTAGAAAATAACGCCCAAGGAATAGAGATCACTGCGTTCATCTATCGTTCGCAGCATTCTGCCTGTATTTTCTGGGGCACAGTAGGGTAGACCTGCTTCCATAATGCCATCGGATGGACGGATATAACCATGCTTCGAGCGATGAATCGCATAGCCGGAATCGATTAATTGAACTGTTCTTTCGTCTGAAAGAATATGTATTAGCTCTGGCCGTAAATCGAGATGAAGAATATGCTGCTGATGCAGCTTACCCACACAGGCAGCAATAGCCCTCGCAAGTGACAGGAAGGTATCAATAGTCCTAATCTGCATGCGAAAGCTCTCATTATTCATGATTTCCCTTAGTGACATACTGCTTTTTTGCTCCAACAAGAACTCAGGCGCGTGATCATCGATAGGATAGTTTTCTTTCATTTTCGAACACCTCAAACATAAACTGACTGGCAACTACCCTTATTGTAATGTAAGAGCTGTATATATTACAGAAAAATCAAAAATCGGATTATTTGATCAGTCGCCAAAGACAGCCATAAGTCCAATACATAGGATCATAATAAGGATCGGAATGGCATTTACGAGATACGTCCATTTGTAGCTTCCCTTTTTGTACATGATCCAAGTTAATACTATGGCACTCAAAACAATAAATGGATAGCTTTTGATTGCGTAATAAAACAGCAAAATAACCCAATTCGTCTCAGAGCCTGGAGCATCGAACAGCATGACTGAGAACATAGATACAAAATACCAGACAGGCAGGGATAAAAGGTACAGGCTTTGGAATACCACGCTGAGGACCAATGCAGTGTTTTTACCCTTGGAGCCAGGGGCGGTGGGCAGGGTTGACATTTTTTTCTCCTTTCAAGCTGAGGACAGCACTAAGACAATATTTACCGACATCATAAAGCCATCAGACCTAAAACACCATACCCATAAAGAGGTAGCGGTGCTGGAGTAGTTCTCATTACCGCTAAGATAAAAGATACTCCTTTGTAGGTATAGAGTAATCCTTGGATTTGCTTTATTTTATGAAGCAAGTCGTTTTTACTTTTGTAGATACAGGGAGGGTCAGACGGAAATATGGATCAGTGGAGCAATATGGAAACTGCATTGTATGCTTCTATTTTTACTGTTGTTCTTGGTTTAATTTTTTATTTTAAATTGTGGTGGGATGGTCCAGGTGTTGGCTGGAAATTTACAAGGTGGTTTTTTGGCATTCTGGTTTTTGTAGTAATCATTGTTGGAATATGCACTTATTTTATGAGCTGATTATTATATAGGGGGATATTAATGCAAGGTATAAAGAGGGGCAAGAGCAAGTCATGGATGGCTGTAATGCTTGTGTTTGCGATGATATTGGGGCTTTCATTTGGTGGAAATGCTATTGCTGCAAGCTCACCAGTTGTGGATCAAGCACAGGAGCTTAGTTCTGGAAATGTGTTTGTTAATGCTGATTTGCAGCGGTATCAGACGTTTACACCTGCCATTAGCGGGAATTTGAGCAAGATAGATTTAAAAATCTTCGATAGCTTCGGTTCCATTGGATATACTCAGGTAAAGCTCTATAAGGAGAGTGATCTGTCGACACCCATTGCAACCGTACAGCACACTTGGTACGGACCGGGCTGGGTATCGTTCGATTTCTCGGGTGATTCGCCTTATTTGATTAGGGAAACTATGTATCGAATGGTGGTGTCCACTGAAAATGGAGGAACTGCTGGCTTTGGATGGTACAGCTACAGCGGAGATGTATATCCAAGGGGATATTCCCCAGCTCAAGGTCATGATTTTACCTTCAGGACGTATATGATTCCGGATTATGCACTGTCCTTGCGGGAGAGTGAGGTATCAAGTACTCATTCCAGTCTTGTAGCGAACGGTACCAGTCAAACGACGGTCAGCGTGCAGTTGAAGGATGCGCAGGGAAATGCGCTGACCAGCGGGGGAGAGGCGGTCGGAATATCTTCAACGTTAGGAACGGTTGGTCCTGTAACGGATCACAATAACGGCACCTATACGGCGACATTAACAGCGCCGACAACGACAGGTACAGCGACCATTAGCGCAAGCGTGGGCGGCAATGCGATAGGAGGGACGAGCAGTGTGAAGTTCGTGCCTGGAGCACCTTCGGAAGCTACAAGCACGATCGCAGTTGCGAACGGCTCTCTGACCGCAAACGGAACAAGCCAAACGACGATAACTGTGAAGCTGAAGGATGCACAAGGGAATGCGCTGACAAGTGGAGGGACGGCAGTAACGATATCGTCCACCTTAGGCATGGTGGTCTCAGTAACGGATCACAATAACGGCACCTATACGGCGACATTAACAGCGCCGACAACGACAGGTACGGCGACCATTAGCGCAAGCGTGAGCGGCAATGCGATTGCAGGGACGAGCAGTGTGCAGTTTGTGCCTGGAGCAGCGTCTGCTGCGACGAGCACGATCGAGGTGGGCAATGCTTCTTTGACTGCCGATGGAGTAAGCCAAACGATGGTTACTGTGAAGCTGAAGGATGCGCATGGAAATGCGTTGACCAGCGGAGGAGCGGCGGTAGTCGTCAAATCAACGTTAGGCACGGTGAGCGCCGTAACGGACAACAATAACGGTACTTATACGGCGATATTAACAGCGCCGACAACGGTGGGTACGGCAACGATCAGCGCGAGCGTAGGAGGTAGTCCTATAGCGAGTACGAGCAGTGTGCAGTTTATAACCGGAGCACCGTCGGCAACGACAAGTACTATTGAGGTGGACGATGCTTCACTGACCGCTGACGGAACAAGTCAAACGCCGATCACTGTGAAGCTGAAGGATGCGCAGGGGAATGCGCTGACGAGTGGAGGAGCGGTCGTAGTCGTCAGCTCAACGTTAGGCACGGTGAGTGCCGTAACGGACAACAATAACGGTACTTATACGGCGATATTAACAGCGCCGACAACGGTGGGTACGGCAACGATCAGCGCGAGCGTAGGAGGTAGTCCTATAGCGAGTACGAGCAGCGTGCAGTTTATAACCGGAGTACCGTCGGCAACGACAAGTACTATTGAGGTGGACGATGCTTCACTGACCGCAGACGGAACAAGTCAAACGCCGATCACTGTGAAGCTGAAGGATGCGCAGGGGAATGCGCTGACGAGTGGAGGAGCGGAGGTAGTCGTCAAATCAACGTTAGGCACGGTGAGTTCCGTAACGGACAACAATAACGGTACTTATACAGCTATATTAACAGCGCCAACAACGGCGGGAACGGCAACGATCAGTGTCTTAGTGGATGCAGTTGCAGTTACTCAGACCAAAACGGTTCAATTTGTTGTAGGTCAGATCAGTTCCTCGCAATCAACGATCACCGCTTCCGATCTGAACGTTCGAGCCGATGGGCTAAACCAATCTACTATATACGTTGTATTAAGAGATGATTTCAATCATCCGATCTCAGGAAAAAGAATACTGCTTCAGGCCGGCAGCGGATCATCTATCATTACTGTAATTAATGATGTAACCGACTCTAACGGGAAGGCAGAATTCTCCGTTAGCAATACGGCAGCGGAAGATGTAATCTATACCGCTGCTGAAGAAATTAGCGGCCAATCCGTTGGTCAGCCTTTAACGATCGGATTTAAATATGACCAGCCGCCCAAGATCACCTTGATCGCTGATCCGATTGCGCCTACCTTCGGTGATGTGAATGTTGCGGTAACCGCATCTGTTTACGGCGATTACAACAGTATTTCTTCAATAAAATGGGCGGCCGGAGCCCAAGCAGAATCCTATTTTGATACACAAGGTATTGAAATAACGGATCAGCGTTTTATTGTGCAAGAGAATGGCATTTATTCCGTCTACGCCATTGATGCGGCGGGTAATGCTAACGTCAGCTTAATAGATATTCAGAATATCATGCCATTAAGCAGCAACGCGGATTTGAGCAATTGGGTGCTTGCAGGACAGGGCGGAACCCTTGCGTTTGATTTTGACCCATTAAAAACGACCTATACTGTAGATGCTAGCTATTCGGTAAGTGGTCTGAAAATGCTGCTGTCAACAGCGGATAACTATTCAACGATCCTTGTCAACGGAATTCAGGTGACTGCTATCACACTTACAAATGAGTATCCTCTTATAGTGGGCAAAAATTCATTCGAGATTACAGTTCAAGCACAAGATGGAACGATCAAAAAATATAGTCTTGACGTAAATCGGAAAGCGGCAAGCTCTATTAGCCCTGATACCGACTCTCCGAGCTCTGGCAGTGGCTCCAGCTCATACAGCTCTCCGAACACTTCGAGCACTCCTTTGCCTGACAATAACGTGGTGATCACAGTCAATGGTAAAAAATTGTCCGGTTTAGCTTTACTGCGAACTGAAACAAATGGAGTAAAGTCGATTGACGCAAGGCTGGATATGGACGCTATAAAGAAAATATTCGGTTCATCATCCACGACAGAGGATTGGAATCTCTTGATTTCTCTTGAGGATGAGGTAGATAAAATAACTCTAAGCCTTCCTGTAGATGTGGCTAGACTTCTTGCGGAGAAGGAAGCGGCAGTAAACTTGATAACTCCACATGGCCAATATCGGCTACCATTAGCCGAAGTAGTGAAAACCGATTCGGAACTAGCGAGTGATGGAGAGGTTCAAATCGCAATCCAGCTTGCTGCTGGTGAAGAGCTGCAAGGTCTGCAGGATGCAGCCACTAAGGGTGGATTCCGTTTAATCTCGAATCCGATTGATTTTAATGTAAATATACTGGATCTTAATAAGACAAAGGAAATTTCCAGCTTCAACAGTTACGTAGAACGGGTTATTTACCTGCCCAAGGATGTGGGCGCTACTTCTACAGTGATCGTCTGGGATCGACAACGTGGTGTACGTCCGGTACCTACGGAGTTTATCCATGTAGACGGACATCAGGCTGCTGTTATTCGTAGTCTGACGAACAGCGTATATGCAGTAGTATCCAAAACATCGCAACTTACAGATATTCAAGGACATTGGGCCGCAACTGAAATCAGTGAGATGAACAGCAGAATGATTGTACAGGGGGTGAATGGACACCGATTTGATCCTGATGCAGTCATTACTCGGGCGGAGCTTGCTGCACTGCTAGCGGGAGCACTTGGTTTGCCTGAAGTTAAAGCTCAGGCAGGTTTCCGGGATGTAAGTGAATCCAGCTGGTACAGCGGAGCTGTAGCAGCGGTTCAAGCTTACGGAATTATGGATGGCTTCGAGGATGGAACATTTGATCCGAATCGAAAGGTGTCCAGACAAGAAGCGATCGTGACGATTGTCCGTGCGCTGCAGTTGACGGGAACTGATATGGCACTAAATAGTGTTGGTGCGCAGGCAGATTCGACTGTCTATGTCGACAGCTATCAGATTGGCGGATGGGCAAGCGATTCGCTGCGATGGGCACTTGATAAAGGGTTATTAAAAGGCTATGGTAACGAGCTTCGTCCGAAGCAGTTATTAACTCGTGCAGAGACGACCGTGCTTTTGCATCGAATGCTGCTACTAGCGGGATTTATTAACGAATAAAGATAAAAGAGACGAGCTCCAATGCTCGTCTTTTTTTCGCATGTTTTTTAGTGTGTGGAACAAATTCGGGTAGATATGCGTCAGAATATAAAAGAGCCGTGCAGGGGGGCGTGTTATGAGAATTTTGATGATCATGATGGGAATCGTTGTATTTTTAAGTGGATGCTCGACAAGTGTAGATCCGAATCCGATTAAGGGGAATTCAACTATTGATTGGGTTGATTTTGTTAAATTAAATGGGGACTCATACACAGGGTTATACGGCCGAGTGCTAAAAAACCCGGATGATGTGACTGATGAGGTAGTGGGCGAAGTGAAATTTAAAGTTGGAGATGTTGTCACAAATCCGAATTACAAGACCAAAGCTGGAGATGCGGCATTTTTGGAAATAGGCACGAAGCTTTATCGGGTCAACGGTTATAAAAGCGAAGAGTTGATCGCTGCAAAGGATGAGAACCAAATTGGAGGATATCGTCTATATGCAGGTGATGATTTTGTCAAAACGCTACAGCTTCATTATAAGGATATGCCTAAAGATAAGGTTGAGCGAGTCGAGCTTTATCATTTTGATCAAGCAACACCGTTTAATACTCTTTTGAATGACGATAAGGAACGGTTCATTGAGCTTCTGGATCATGGCAAGGATACTCCAAATTATCGCCCTCAAAACAAGGATGGAGATCCGGCATATTATCAAATGGTCTTTTACACCGACGGCCCGTTAGGATACGCTTATTCTATAGCGGACGATGGGGTCAACGTATTCTTCTATCCGTGGGACACTAGAGTTGTGGATGATGAAGTTCGCAATTGGTTGAACCCCTGAGGAGGGGGATTCGGGGAATTCCAATTACCTCAGGGTAACTTCTTTAAATCCTGTAAAAGTGCAGTTATTATCGTAGAGAATTGATAAAATGACGAAAAGCCTGCAAAAGTACACTTTTTCTCATCTAAAAGGCGATAGTTGGATATTTTCTGGGAAAAAAGATGCATTTTTGCAGGTATTGATACTTTTCGAAAAAAGCGTGGGTGAAAACCTGCACATTTGCAGCAACTTCCACATGGAAAGCTGTGTTCTTAGCTAATTCAAGCGAAGGACACAGCTTATTTCAGTTTTTCATATTACTACTTAAGCATAAGCCCCAAGAAACATCTCCATATCATCTTCAACATTGGTGATGCCGCCGATGCCAAATTGATCCACCAGTACGTTGGCCACATTCGGAGAGAGGAAAGCAGGCAACGTTGGCCCAAGATGGATGTTTTTAACCCCGAGGTAGAGCAAGGCCAGCAGAACGATAACCGCCTTTTGCTCATACCAGGCGATATTATACGAAATCGGCAGGTCGTTGATGTCTTCAAGTCCGAATATCTCTTTCAGCTTTAAAGCGATGACAACTAAAGAGTAGGAGTCGTTGCATTGACCAGCATCAAGAACGCGCGGAATGCCTCCAATATCGCCGAGATCCAGCTTGTTGTATTTGTATTTCGCGCAGCCTGCTGTCAGAATGACCGTGTCGCGGGGAAGCTGCTGGGCAAATTCGGTGTAATACTGGCGGGATTTCATCCGGCCGTCACATCCGGCCATCACAAAGAAACGTTGAATATCTCCAGTTTTAACAGCCTCAACTACTTGATCCGCGATGCTCGTCACCGTATTATGAGCAAAACCTCCGACAATCTCCCCGGTCTCCAGCTCAATTGGGGGTGCGCATTGCTTGGCGAGAGCAATTATCTCGGAATAATCTTTAGGTTTACCGTCTATGCTCTCCGGAATGTGCTGTACACCAGGATATCCAGTGTTGCCCGTCGTAAAGATGCGACTTAAGTAGCTCGGCTTTGGTGGTACGATGCAGTTGGTAGTCATGAGAATTGGGCCGTTAAAATCAGCGAATTCACTGGCTTGCTTCCACCAGGCATTGCCGTAATTGCCGATAAAATGGTCGTATTTCTTGAAGGCCGGATAATAGTGAGCGGGCAGCATCTCACTGTGTGTATACACATCAACGCCTGTTCCTTCGGTTTGCTGTAGCAGTTCCTCAAGGTCTTTTAGGTCATGACCACTGATTAAGATACCCGGGCGATTGCGTACCCCGATATTGACTTTCGTAATCTCAGGGTGACCATATGTGCTGGTATTTGCCTGGTCAAGCAAGGACATAGCATCCACGCCAAATTTTCCAGTCTCCATTACCAGTGCAACGAGCTGGTCTGCAGTTAAGGAATCATCCAAAGTTGCGGCAAGAGCCTGGCGCATGAACTGATCTACTTCTCGTTTCGTATGGTTCAGCTGAAAAGCGTGGTACGTATAGGCAGCCATGCCTTTGAGTCCGTAAGTGATTAATTCACGCAAGGAACGGATATCGGCATCTTCCGTGGTCAGCACGCCAACTTGCTTCGCTTTGGCATCAAATGCCTCTTCATCGTTGCTGTGCCAAATCGCAGCATCCGGGAGCTTCATTTTGCTGACCGGGTCAGAGTGCTGATGATCCCAATGCAGCTGTACTTGGGTGCGAAGCGCCAGCGCATCTCTTATTTTGGCGACAAACACGTCCCGATCAAAGTTCGCGTTTGTGATCGTGGCGAACAACGAATCCATAATAAAGACGGAGACTCGGCGTTCCAGTGCTTCAGGCAACTCGGTATCGATGCTTAAGAACGATATGCCTTTCAGCACGAAAATGAGCAAATCCTGAAGGTTGGCAACATCATACGTCTTCCCACATACTCCTACGATCGTGCAGCCAACACCTTTTGATGCTTCTTGGCACTGAAAACAAAACATAGGCACCTGCTGATCTGGTTGATTTAACGTATCTTGATCCATCTAATGAACCTCCTAAGTTTATTTGTGCTAACAGATTGTGAATCCATGCACATCACCAAGTATTTAGAAGCATAGCGCAGGTGGAGAGGCGACTGCGTGATCAGGATCACGAAATATAAATTTGATCCAAAATAACCATAATTAGAAAAAAGGTTCTGGGTTCAGCATTTATGAAAACGCTATTTTTGTAACTATTTAAAGATGTGGTATAATTTTTACGTTGTGGTTATTTCAGACATCTGAATGTATATCTGTACATTGCATTAGGAGGTAACTGTGATTAGAAGAAATAGTAGACTTATAAACAGAATTTTTATAGCGTTATTTGTGATGATTCTGCTCTCCGTATCGCCTGTATCGGCTGCTGCTGTGCAAAAGGAAGCAACGGTCATGAATGGGATAATCGTTATGATGAACGGTGAAAAGGTAAAGATGACTGATCCGGTGCTAATGCTGGATGGGAAGCTTTATGTTCCTGTGGCTCGGATGACGGAAATGTTTGGAGCCAAATCTACTTGGGATCAAGATGCTTATGAATTGACGATACATAATGCTTTTGGAGATAAAATGGTACTTGGTGATGGAGTTCCGGTCGTTTACTTTAATGGGAGTCGTTATTTCATGGATACCGCATCTTTTATGGTGGACGGCAAGACTTATGCTCCATTACGTGATCTAACGGAGATGCTTCATGGAACGGTCAAATGGAACGCGGATGAACAAGTGATTGAGCTGCAAGCGGTACAGCCGGCAGTCGTGACAGAAGAGACAAATTTGACTGAAATCAGCAGGCAGTACCAAGTTAGTGAATCCGATCTTGTAGAGCGTAACGGGCTTAAAAGTGCTGACGACATCAAAACAGGAACAACTCTGCGGGTTATAATTCCATCCATTCTGGATAACGATGCCAAGCCGTTTACTGATAAAGATTATATGCTCTTAGCGAAGCTTACTCAGGTTGAGGCGGGCTATGAATCGTATGAAGGGCAGTTGGCGGTAGCTAACGTTATTCTTAATAGGGTAGCAGATTCGCGGTTTCCAAATGCGATCCGCGATGTTATTTATTCCGGCAAGCAATTTCCGGTTGCACATAATGGAATACTGGACAAAAGCGTGCCAAATGCAAGTGTGCTGCGTGCAGCAAAGGATGCACTGAATGGCAAAAATAACGTGGAGGATGCGATCTATTTTTTTAATCCTGATGTATCCAAGGGAGCATATTGGTCAAGTCTTGAAGTCATAACGACAATTGGCAATCATAGCTTTGCAAAATAATAGGCTTCTTTAAAGTCTGCTAACCCTAATTGGGGGCAGGCTTTTTTAATATATCATCATTAAAACCTATGTTACTATGGAGGTGTACATAACTATTAGTTAGGAAAGTTAAATTTAGGATGGGGGTACATAATGGAGAGCATTTACCCGGAAAATAGGCCAAGCTACGGAGTAGATCGATACGGTTTCGCAATAACCTCTTTTATTGCAGGTATGATAGGTTTTTTAACACTTTTATTTATTCTGACAAATGATCCGGACAATTACTCGGATGGTACAGCAGTCATCGCAATCTTATTGATAATAATATCATCAATTTTAGGTGTGATATTTGGTTCGCTGGCATTTAGCTCTAAGAGAGGTAAAGGCTTGGGTATTGCCGGATTCGTAATAAGCATAATATCCCTGGTGTTTTTTATTTTCTTACTGATTGTAGGTATTCTGGTATCGTAATAATCAACCATTGGAGGAATAGAGTATGCGTATATTGGTGTTAGGAGCTGGCGGAGTTGGCGGTTATTTTGGTGGTCGTTTGGTGGAAAAAGGAGAGGACGTTACTTTTCTTGTACGAAATCAGCGTAAAGAGCAGCTTGAGCAGGAAGATCTGGTCATACGCAGCGTAAATGGAGATTTCAAATTTCAGCCTAAACTGATCACAGCGGAAGATGCTAATTCGACGGGTTCCTATGATCTTATATTATTTTCGACAAAATCATATCATTTGCAAGCAGCAATGCAGGATCTAAAACCGTTTGTTGGTGACCAGACCGTAATACTGCCGCTCTTGAATGGTGTAGCTCATTTTCCGTTGTTGAAAAGTGAGTTTGGAGCGGACAACGTAATTGGCGGGCTTTGCTTTATTGAAACGACCTTGAATCCAGAGGGTCATATTGTACAGACGAGTAAGGCGCATTTTGTTAAGTTTGGCGAGTTTGAAAATAAGAATACAGAAAGAATACAGCGTATTGAGGACGTATTGAGCGGAACGGTGTCTTCTTTTATACGAAGCGACTTTATTGAACGAGATATTTGGCATAAATATTTATATATTGCTACGATTGCAGGCGTCACTACATTGATGCGGGCTCCCATTGGCCCAATTCGGGAGAGTAAGCAGGGTAGAGAATTCATTCGTCATTTATTTCAAGAAATTGAAGCGATTATGCTTGAGCATGGTGCTCCATTAGATCATGATATCGTAGCCAAACATATGGAAACGATGGAGAATTCGTCGTATGAAATGAAATCCTCTATGCTTCGGGATATGGAAAAAGGTCTATCCATTGAGGGAGAGCACCTGCACGGATATTTGCTGCAATTAGCACGGGATTACAGTATTGAAGCTCCGCTGCTTCAGGCTGTTTATCAGAACTTGCTAGTATACGAGGTGTCAAAAGGGTGAATGGATACGGATTCGGAGGGATGCAATATGCTGCCACAAGGCAATTCGAAAAATAATATCGAACGGTTTTCTGGATTTGCGGATGTGTATGATCAATATCGTCCTGAAGCTCCAGAATTTGTAGTGAATATTTTGACAGGTTATCTAGAGAGAAAGCCTAACCTAGTTATGGATGTAGGGTGCGGCACAGGGCTCTCCACCTTGATCTGGAAGGATCATGCGGAGCAAGTTATAGGCGTTGAGCCTAATGATGACATGAGAAGCAAGGCAGAGGATAAACTGCGAATGGCAGCGAATGCGGATCATATTACTTTTGTATCAGGATATTCTAATCAATTGAATACTTCAGATGACTCTGTCGATATCATCACCTGTTCTCAGTCGTTTCACTGGATGGAACCGATAAGTACGTTAAATGAAGCGTATCGCGTTCTACAACGAGGTGGGATTTTTGCAGTTTATGACTGTGATTGGCCTCCTGTTGTGAATTGGCGGCTAGAGCAGGAGTATCTTCAATTAATTGATCACGCGGACGCTCTTGTTGCACAGTGTACAGATAAAGAGATACAAGCAGTAAAACGAAATAAAAATGAGCATTTACAGGTCATTCAGGAAAGTGAGAAGTTTCGTTACACGAGAGAAATCGTATTTCATCATTCAGAAGCTTGTGATGCTGAACGATTTGTTGGTCTTGCCTTGAGCCAGGGAGGAATTCAAACGGTTTTCAAACTCGGAATAGAAGGTTTAGATCTAGCAATCGAATCTTTTCGATCGAGTGTAACTGAACATTTTAAAGGTAATTCGATGGACATTGTTTTTAGTTACAGATTAAGGCTAGGGATTAAGTGAAGCTTTCGTAACTGCTAACATCTTGTCTGAAAATAGGGAGAGCTAAATCCAACATGAGTTGGGGGTAGCTCTTTTTTAATCCCGATCAGTATGGCTGAGAGCATGCATTGGAATACTCATCAGTAGGTTGGGTACAAGCTTGAGTAGATGATCTCTATTGAAATTTGTCTCAAGTTCCATGAATTCTCATCTCCTTCTTTGTAAATACTATGACTGGAATAGGATATATTGCCCAGTGATTGGAGAATGTATCTGATCCAGGGATTTTATTGTGCATTTGAACAATGAAATTCGTCCCTTTATCAATATCTATGTATGGAGAGGGATTATATAATGAAAGCGTATTCAATATAACAAATTTCACTATTTACTTACTTAGGGGGAAGACATATGGAAGGATTAACAATCAGTTGGATTGGTGCACTTGCAGGACTGGCAATTGCAATTATCCTGATATTGAGAAAGCTGAATCCGGTTTATGCATTGTTTTTGGGTGCTATTGTAGGTGCAATAATCGGCGGAGCTAATTTGGAACAGACTGTTAGTGTTCTGGTTAGCGGTACGCAAAGTGTAATGGGTACGGTTCTTCGGGTGCTCGCTGCTGGTGTACTCGCAGGTGTAATGATGGAATCAGGAGCAGCCGAGACGATAGCCCAGGCCATCGTTAGGAAATTTGGTGGCGGTAAAGCGATTCTAGCTCTAGCCCTGGCAACGATGATTATTACAGCCGTTGGCGTATTTATTCCAGTTGCCGTGTTAATCGTAGCACCGATTGCATTGTCTGTAGGGAACAAGATGGGGATTTCAAAGCTTGCACTCCTCGTTGCTTTATCAGGTGGGGGTAAGGCTGGAAATATCATTTCTCCTAACCCGAATACAATTGCAGCCGCACGTGGCTTTGAATTGGATTTGAGCAACGTGATGATAGCTGGTTTTATTCCTGCTATATGTGGTCTGATTATGACCGTTGTTATTGCTTCTCTCATTAAAAATAAAGGCGATAAAGTATCCGATTCAGAAGCGGTTGAGCATGAAATGGATACCTCGAAATATCCACCGTTAGGCAAAGCAATTGTAGCACCTCTTGTCGCTGTAATATTGCTCATGATTACCCCAGTTGGTTCTATTCTAGGAATAGATGCATTAGCTAGCTTGAAAATAGATGCTTTGTATGTTTTGCCAATTGCCGGTGTTGTCGGTATGCTTGCAATGGGGAGAGCTAATAGAATTTTGGAATACTCTACAGCAGGCTTAAATAGAATGACCGCAACCGTCCTGATTCTGATTGGAGCGGGTGGTATTGCAGGTTTGATCTCGGCATCAGATTTATCTGTTCAGGTCGTAAACATCATTGAAGCTTCGGGAATTTCAGGAACCTTCCTGGCACCGATCGCAGGTATCTTGATGGCAGCTGCAACAGCATCTACATCAACAGGTGTTATTTTGACAACAGGTTCCTTCGGACAAGCTATTCTCGATATGGGTACAGCTCCATTGGCTGCAGCAGTTATGGCTCATACAGGGGCAACTGTTATCGACTCCTTGCCACAAGGTAACTACTTCCACGTAACTGGTGGCGCAATGAAGATGAGTATCAAGCAACGTATGGGAGTTATCCCTTATGAAGCACTCGTCGGTTTAACAATGACAATTGTAGCAACGATTCTCTATGGATTTATCCTGTAGGCATAGAAATGAGAAAATCCATTATTGATCACGAACTATAAAATATATGGGGTGAAGACATCATGGGAGAAAAAACATTCGTATTGGCTCCGGACTCTTTTAAAGAAAGCATGACGGCAAAAGAAGTATGTATAGCCATGGAGAAAGGCCTGAAGAAAGTGTATCCTTCAGCAAACTTTATCCATGTTCCAATGGCCGACGGTGGTGAAGGAACTGTACAATCCCTTGTCGATGCGTCCGGTGGACAAATATATGAGAAAGAAGTTATGGGCCCGTTAGGCGGTACAGTTACTGCAAATTATGGCATTCTTGGGGATGGTAAAACAGCAGCGATTGAAATGGCTTCAGCAAGTGGAATAGCTTACGTGACCAAGGAAACGAAAAATCCATTGATCACAACAACTTACGGTACCGGTGAACTGATTCTGGAATGCCTAAATAAAGGGATCAAAAAGATCATCATCGGGATTGGCGGTAGTGCAACTAACGATGGCGGTACAGGGATGGCAGAAGCGCTTGGCGCAAGATTCCTTGATGAACAAGGACATGTTCTTCCACGTGGTGGCGGAAGTCTTGGCAAGCTGGCAACCGTGGATGTTTCCTCCCTTGACCCTCGACTGCAGGAAGTGGAAATGATCGTTGCATGTGATGTAACGAATCCGTTGTGCGGTGAGACTGGGGCTTCTCGAGTTTTTGGTCCGCAAAAAGGTGCAACACCTGAAATGATTGAACAACTCGACGCAGCTCTTGCTCATTACGCGGAAATCGTGAAGGAGCAGCTGCATAAGGATGTACGTGATATTCCAGGCGCGGGCGCGGCTGGAGGCTTGGGCGCAGGGCTGTTGATTTTTACTAATGCCGTCTTGCAGCGCGGAATTGAAATTGTTATTAAGTACACGGAATTAAAAGAAAAGCTAGCTAGTGCAGATTTGGTATTTACAGGCGAAGGCGGTATGGATTTTCAGACCAAGTTTGGTAAAACTCCATACGGCGTAGCAAAGGCTGCAAAAGAAGAAGGTAAAAAAGTAATTGCTATTGCAGGTTATATTGGCGAAGGCATTGAAATGCTCTATGGGGAAGGGATTGACGCAATTATTGGTATCGTCCCAGGGGCAGCTGAGATCGACAAATTGCTCATTGAAGGTCCAAAAAATGTGGAACGGACTTGTGAGAACATTGCAAGAATCCTCAAATTTAACGAATAGAATAGATCGAGTTTAGTGAAAAACTGCCTGGTGATGCCGGGCAGTTTTTTTGTTGTGAAAAGAAAAAATTCCTGCAAAAATGCATCTTTTGTTCAGAGGGAGGGGGGGAGAAGGCAAAAAACTGCAAAAGTGCAGGAATTTCTTATTGCTGAGCCTGAATCATGGCATTTCGGTTCAAAAGCCTGCACTTTTGCAGGAATTTTCTCAAAATCGGGTTGATCCTGCATAAAAAACTGCATTTTTGCAGGAGTTTCATTTTGTTCAAATGCATAAATACCGTGAAGCAATAGGAGCAAGTGTGCTCAAATAGTACTTAAATAGTTCTTAAGAAGGTAGGGTTGCTTATAGATATTAGGTATTATTTAACTTATAGAGCTAGTATCATAGTCGTGGTTATACTGCGTTATTAACTGAAGCAGGAGGGAATTCGTTTGATTGAGATTACAGAGGTATGGGTAGATTCATTGGCTCCCAATAGTGCTGCGATAAAAAATGGGCATGATCTCGTCAAGAAAGGGAAGTTTGTTGAGCTTCATCAGTCTGAGGATCAACAGGTGTTGTTTGGATCATGTGCAGGTAGTGGTAAAACGCCATATATGCCTTCTGCGGATTTTGTTCATCCGGATAAGCCAGTCATGCGCTGTACTTGCCCAAGCAGGCAGTTTCCATGCAAGCATGTACTTGGTCTGCTGTATGCATATGTAGAAGGAAAACTTTTTACATCATCGGCGGTACCTGATGAGCTTGTGTCCAAACGTGAAAAGGCAGAGAAAAGGGAAGAGAAGAAGGCAAAGGAAATATCTGAAGGAGCTGTTGCCAAGCCTAAGAAAGTAAATAAATCGGCATTAAAGAAGAAGATAATGGCGCAGCTTGAAGGGTTGGAGGTGCTGGAGAAGCTCACTCATTCCTTGATACGCCGAGGTTTAGGGTCTTTGGATACTAAAGAACTCAAGGTCATTCAGGATCATGTGAAACAAATGGGGAGTTATTATTTAAGCGGAGCCCAAATTCAGCTGCGTAAGCTGTATCTAATTTTGTCATCGGATGGGGACGCGGAAAATACATATACCGTTGCTGCTGAGCAATTTGCTATCATTCATGCATTTATTAAGAAGGGACGGACACATCTGAATCAGAAGCTAGAAGATTCCGAGCTTGCGTTGGACCATGAATCTACTATAGAAGAGTGGCTTGGCCATGCATGGCAGCTGTCAGAGTTGAAAGAAGCGGGCTTGGTAATTTCTCAGGCGGAATTGATCCAATTGTCATTTATCAGCTACGACGATGTCTCACGTCAAGAGTTTGTGGATGTTGGCTACTGGATTCAAATGGATAACGGGGAGATTCACTGTACAGTGCAGTATCGTCCATATAAAGCGGCAAAGCTGATGCGTGAGGAGGATAGTTTTTTTGAGGTGGCTGTTGTGCCGGAACTCTACCTTTATCCTGGTGATATGAACCGTCGTGTTCGTTACGAATCATTTGCTGCAAGATCGGTGGAGGACCAGGATCTGTCCCAAATACGCGAGTATGCGGCTGTTTCCTATGCCGACGCTGTTAAAAAAGTGAAAAATCAGCTTAAAAATCCGCTGGGTGATCCAACCCCAATTATGCTGCTGCATGTTGACAAAATATGCACGAATGAGGATGATCGGCTGTTCATCACCGACTCACAAGGTGAGACGCTTGAGCTACAGGACATAATGGAAGACTCCACGGTATCACTGTTGAGATATTTATCTGAAGAGAACTTGAGCGACGTCGTCATGCTAGTGGTGTTCGGGCATCAATCGCAGAGTGGACGATTGCGTGTTCAGCCTTTAAGTATAGTAAACAGAAAAGAAATCATACGTCTGCTTTATTAATAGATGAGTCTGTAAAAGGAGGAAACGCGAGAAATGAGCAATACATTGCTGATGGAGCTAAATGAAGAAATCAGACGCCTATATATTGCGGGAAGTGATCTTGCTGCGGGAGATTACAGACTCAAGAGATTGCTGCCGTCGTTTCAGCAGTTGGGAGAACGGGCTCCGGTATTCAAAAAGCTTGGCGAGGGGATTCATGCATTGATCGAAACGGGTAACTGCAGTGGTGCAGATTCCGCTTTGCAACTCCAGGATGTGAACCTGCTCCTGCAGTCGGTTTTACGTACCCAAGGAAAGGGTGCTGCAGAGGGAGAGACGCTTCCGATTAGAACTGAGCCTCTTTTACTCCAGACCCGATTGTCCTACCGCAAGCTATCTGCAGTTCGTGCTGCGCTTACGACTCGTGGTGGAGGGCGTTATGAGGTAATTCAGGACGCATACCGGGAGGGATTATTCCAGGATTTGCGGCTTGTTCCTCTTGCTATTGGGGCCCTTAACGACCCTTATGCTGAAATAGCTGAGTTAGCCATGAACGAAATTTTGCCGTCTTATGGAGGGACAATTGTACCTCATTTGTTGAATAGTTTTCAGCCTGAAGGTGGGAAGCTCGAATCGCGTAAGCTGACCGTCATTGCAAAGAGCGGAGGCGATGATGTACTTAACGTGATTTATAAGGCTGCCGTCTCGGGCTCGGATGAGGTGCGCACAACAGCGATCAGGCTGCTTGGAGGTCATCTGGAATACGAGCAAGCTCTGCTGGACTGGAGCCGCGATAAGAAAAAAGGCATCCGTGAAGCAGCATATGAAGCTTTGGCGGATAGCGGTTGGAACAGTGCAGCAGGTCGTTTGTATGAAGCATCTTTAGGCAAAGACAGTGATCTTGTGAACCCGTCACTGGCCCGATGCCATTCGGTGCTGCTTACTGAGAAGCTTACAGAGGATTTCTCATCACTTTTGAAATCACAGCAGGAGGCATTGGGAGATAAGCAGCAAAGAGATGAGCTTTGGACTCAAGTCAAGCGTTATCTTTGGTCGCTTCATCATAAAGAAAGCCCTGAACTAGAGGCGCTCTATTTAGATGTGCTGCGGCATTATGATCTCTATATGTTCAAATTAGACTGGGTGTTTGTGGCCAATGAAGCGATGAACTATATGAAAAAAGTCGATTCTGAGGAAATACGCCGCCTCATTGAAGCTTGTGCGGAGCTAGATTTGATACATTATGCCAAAAGCAGTTCGTACACACGGGAGACATTTATTAAAGTTCGTCCAATATTATCCGCAAAACGATTATATGAAGAGTACGTCAAGGTATTGGTAGAAGGTGCTAATGCTTCGGCATTAAGCAACAGCTCCAAAAATGGCAAACGTCTGCTTGAGACGATTGAGGACCAGGTGGTTTCCCGGAATTATAGGGCCTACACCCAAGTATGGGCTTATGGAGAGAAGACAGGATATAACTATCATGTGAAGATGCTGCCACAGGAGGAAATTGCGGCAAGCTGGGATTCACGGTGGCTCGATCATTTTATCGAATGGGATCACTTGGCGCTAGTAAGCGCGTTTGCCCGTCCCGATCATCCGCAGGCTGCTTCTTATTTGCTTGGCAAGCTGCAGACCTCACCGGAATTTCGCAATCGTTTTGCCAATTTGACGGTGATGGGACTGGTTCGTGCGGGAGTCAAGGAGGATGTTCTGCAAGAGGCTATAGTTCGTGCAATGGAGGATGAACGGAATACGGAGTGCACCGAGATTGAGCCGTATCTTTTTGAGCAGCTGTGTAGATTGCCTGCGAGCTATGCCGAGCGAATTTCCGCGGTTTTGCCTAAGTTCAAGGCCAATGCGGAAGAACAAATCGAATACATTTTAAAGAACATGCGATAAATCTATTCAAAAGGGAGTGTTACATATATGAGCACGGAGCAAAATTTGCAAGATATTATGCGCCTTCCGGCTGAGCTATTATATCAGGATGAGTTAAAGGCGTTAATTGATGATGATCAGGGAAAAATTCCGGCAGGATGGCAGATGTCTCCACAATCTGTATTGAAATTTATCGTTGGTGGTAAAGCGGGGAACAAGATCATTACTCCTAAATATATCGGGAATTCGCGCATTGTTGAAATGGCAATAGCAACGCTGGTTACAGATCGGGCGCTGCTGCTCATCGGGGAACCGGGAACGGCCAAATCATGGCTGTCTGAAAATTTGGCTGCGGCCATTTACGGCAATTCCGGCTTAGTTGTTCAGGGGACGGCTGGAACTACAGAGGAACAGGTTCGTTATTCATGGAACTACGCCATGCTTTTGGCTCAGGGGCCTACACCGGAGGCTCTTGTGCAAAGTCCTGTAATGAGAGGGATGGAGGCTGGAGGTATTGCGCGTTTTGAAGAAATATCACGCTGCGCCTCGGAGGTTCAGGATGCCTTGATTTCGATTTTGTCGGAAAAGACGATTTCTATACCAGAGCTTGGCAAAGAAATGAATGCACGTAAAGGCTTCAGCATTATTGCGACTGCCAACACCCGTGACCGCGGAGTAAATGAAATGTCGACTGCATTGAAGCGCCGCTTCAATATTATCGTATTACCTGCTCCGGCGGATTTGGAAACCGAAGTGGAAATCGTGAAGAAGCGCGTTGCGGAAATCGCTGCCTCCTACGATCTGCAGGCCGCAGTTCCAGCGGATGAAGCGTTGCACAAGGTTGTAACTATTTTTAGAGAGCTGAGAAGTGGTATGACTCTTGATAAAAAGGAGAAGGTCAAATCCCCTGCAGGTGTCATCTCAACTGCTGAGGCCATTTCACTGCTCACGAACAGTATGGCGCTGGCAGCAAGCTTTGGTAATGGGGAAATGACGGAAGAGGATTTGGCAGCAGGGCTCCAAGGGGCCATCGTCAAGGATGATGATAAGGATCGGCTGGTATGGAAGGAGTACCTGGACAATGTGATGAAAAAACGCGGGGCCAGCTGGCGTGGGCTATATAATGCTTGCAAGGAGATCAATCAATGAATGTAGACCGCGGCGCTGGAGTACATGTTTTTGGCGTCCGGCATCTGTCGCCGGCTGGCGCTTATCATGTTGCTGATTTTTTAGAGCAGATACAGCCTACGGCAGTGCTGATTGAAGGCCCTTCTGATGCGACATCAGAAATCGTTCACCTGACGAACAGCTCAACGAAACCACCTGTTGCTATACTTGCTTTTACAGAGGAGCTGCCGGTCCGAACCGTTTTATGGCCTTTCGCTGTCTATTCGCCGGAATATCAGGCCATGCTCTGGGCACGTAAAAAGGGTGCATATTGCGCCTTTATCGATCTTCCCTCATCTTCCGCAGTCTGCTTGCAGGATGTAAGAAGGGAAGGCGCGGAGACAGCAGATGCTCCGGGATCAGAGGGGGAAAAGGTAGCGGCCAATCTCTATCATCGAATTGCAGAAATTTCTGGAGAATTTGATTACGACACCTATTGGGAGCGAAGTTTCGAGCATAACCTGAGCCCTGATGCATATCATCAGTCGATTTTGGCTTATTCGAGTCAGATGCGAGAGCTTTCGGAAGAGCGGGAGCGTAAGCATGAAAGACTGGAATATGCTTATAATGCTGTACGCGAAGCTTATATGTGCCGACAAATTGCGGAGACCATTGCGGCAGGCCATAAGCTGCACAACATCGTAGTGATCTGCGGTGCTTACCATGCTGCGGCCTTGGCTGATCTGTCTGCTGCTATGAATGATGATGAACTGAAGCAGTTGCCGTCCCGTCAAACCAAGTTGACCCTTATGCCATATTCTTATTTGAAGCTGTCGTCTCTCTCGGGCTACGGCGCAGGTAATATCGCTCCTTATTATTTTGAAATGATGTGGGAGCACATGGCTCGTGGAGCGCTCGGAGATTTGCCGTATCACTATCTGTCCTCCATCGCGAGAGATTTGAGAGCAATGGGGACACATCGTTCAACAGCAGAGGTGATTGAGGCGGTAAGGCTGGCGGAGTCTCTCGCTGCACTGCATGATGGCCTTGCTCCGACCCTCAGGGATTTAAGAGATGCAGCGAAAACGCTCCTTGGTCGAGGGGAGATTTCCGTCATTGCGGAATCATTGGCACGTACGGAGGTTGGCACTGCGATCGGGGAGCTTGCGGAGGGCGTTAGCCAGACACCCATTCAGGATGATATGAATCGTCAGCTGAAGCGGCTGAAGCTTGAGAAATACAAAACAACGGTTGCTAACGATTTGGTGCTTGATCTGCGCGAGAATCGCAGAGTGTCCTCGGAGGATGCAGCTTATCTGGACCTGAATCGTTCGCTCTGGTTTCACCGTCTGAAGCTGCTTGGTATTCATTTTGTCAAAGAAAAAGGTAGAGCCCATAATCAGGCTGAATGGGCGGAGCACTGGATCGTGCAGTGGTCGCCTGAAGTGGAGATCGAAATTGTTGAATCGACGCTTCTCGGCGAGACTGTGGAAATCGCAGCTGGTTTTGTTTTTCAGCAGCGGCTGGAGGGGTGTGGCTCCATGGAAGAGGCATCTGTCCTTATTACCATTGCTTATGAATGTGGAATGATTCATCAGATGGAGGCAGGCCGTCAGGCTTTACAGAGATTGGCGGTTGAAAGTCAAAATGTAGTACAGATTGCCTCAGCAGCCAGAAATCTGTCACAGCTCATACGATATGGAGGCATCCGCAGGATAGATACTACTCCGCTTGTTCCGCTGCTTCAGCAGCTGTTCATGCGTGCCTGCCTGTTTCTGTACGATGCCAGCCAATGCAATGACGAAGCAGCGCAGGCGATGGCATCGGCTATGAATGAGCTGAACTATATGGCAGCAGAACACAGCGAAGAAGTGGATGAGCCGCTGTGGATTCAAGAGCTCACCCGTTTATCTGATCGGGATGATGCCCACCCTCGTCTTTCCGGGCTTGCTTGTGCCATTCTGCTGGAACGAAATGATATTTCTGCGCAGCAATGCACGGCAGAAGTGTCCCGGCGGCTGTCACCGGGTATTCCGGCTGACCTCGGAGCGGGATGGTTTGAAGGCTTGGCTATGCGCAATCGGTATGCTCTCTTATCAAGGATGAGCCTGTGGGAACAGTTAAACGAGTATATTTGCACGCTCGAAGATGAAGAGTTTGTACGCGCATTGGTGTTTTTACGGCGTGCCTTCAGTGCTTTCAGTCCTAAGGAAAAGACGATGGTTGCCGAGCTCCTTGGTGAGCTTTGGGGAACGGATAAGGAGCAGGTGGCGGAAATACTCATGGATGATCTTAAGGAGGACGAGGCCCAGATGCTGAATGAATTGAATGATTTTGATTTTGAGGACTTTTAAATATGGATAATACATTGGAACGTCAGGCTTTGTCCCGTTGGCGGCTTATTCTGGGCGCGGCAGCTGAAGAGGAACTTAGTCGTCATACTGGTAATGGTCAGATGGAGTTGTCCGATGAAGAGCTGATTATGGACCGAGCACTTGCTGCAATCTATGATCAGACCGATGGATCAGGAGAAGGTGACGGGGCCTCCGGATCTAGAAGCAGAGGGGCAGGACAAGGTAAATCTGCACCACGGCTTGCGCAATGGCTTGGTGATGTGAGAACCTTCTTCCCCGAGGACGTTGTTTCAGTTATTCAGAATGATGCTATGGAGCGTAAGGGCTGGAAGCAGCTCCTGTTCGAGCCTGAGGTTCTGGCAACCGTTAAGCCGGACATTCAGCTGGTGGGAACGCTGCTATCGCTTAAAGGCAAAATTCCAGAGAAAACGAAGGACACTGCGCGAATGCTTGTTCAGACCGTGGTGGATGAACTGATCAAGCGGATGGAACAGGATATTCAAAGGGCAGTTATCGGTGCATTGAACCGCAGACAGCATACGCCGCTCTCTTCGCTTAGCGGTATCGACTGGAAACGTACGATCCAGCGCAATTTGAAAAATTATGATGCCGGTCTGCAGCGGATCATTCCAGAAAGATTTTATTTCTTTGATCGAGCAAAACGGAACAAGGAATGGACGGTCATCGTAGATATCGACCAGAGTGGCTCCATGGCGGAGTCCATTATTTGGGCTTCGGTTGTCGGGTCTATCTTTGCCAGCATTCCTGCACTCGACACCCGTGTCGTTGTGTTTGATACAGAAGTGGTCGATTTGACCGAGCAGTGTGCAAATGACCCCGTGGAAATGCTGTTCGGGATTCAGCTTGGCGGCGGAACGAACATCGATAAATCGGTTGCGTACTGTGAACAGTTCATTGAGGAGCCACGTAAAACGTTGTTTATCATCATATCTGATCTCTATGAGGGAGGCAATCAGTCAAGGCTGATCCGTCGTATGCGAGAGATGAAGGAGTCTGGCGTCAAAACGCTCTGCCTGCTCGCTTTATCCGATGAAGGCAAGCCTTTTTATGATGAACAGCTGGCCAAGGCTTTATCGAAGGATGGTACGCCTTGCTTTGCATGTACTCCCGCATTGCTTCCGCAGTTAGTAGAGGGAGCGCTGAAAGGGCAGGATTTAGCGGAGCTGGCCAAGAGGCTGGGGACCAAAGGAATCTAAGCATATAAAAGATAAAAACCTGCGATATGCAGTTTTTACTACGAATTCACTTGATTTCAATGTAAAAACTTTGTATTCGCAGGTTTTTTACGTCATGAATGAACAGAACAATTTTGGCGGAAAGGAGAGACTCTATTTGCTAGAAATAACACGAAATTGGCTTGTTAACGGACAAGAGAGACTATATTGAGTATACTGAGCATAAAATGGGTGAAATCAGAGTCAAAATGGATGAATAAGTGCGGCTGTGTCCGTTAAAATTTGTAGATACAGGTTTTAGTGGAAATAAGGTCCCTGGTGTCCGTCAGATTTTGAAATGGCTCTTAAACTCATCACGAATCATGATATGATAATACAATGTGCAAAGAGTAATGATGTGATGTGGAAGGAAGCAACGAGAATGAGCATAGATTTGAAATTAGAGCCGTTTTTTGCTCGGAAAAAGAAAGAAATCGGCGTGGAGCTTAATGAGGTTCAGCAGAGGGCAGTGCTTCAAACAGAAGGCGCGATGCTGCTGCTCGCTACTCCGGGTTCTGGTAAAACGACAACAATTATTATGAAAATCGGGTATTTGATTCAAGAAAAGGGTGTCGATCCGGCAAGAATCAAGGCGGTGACGTTTAGTCGTGCTTCGGCTAACGATATGAAGACGCGATTTTCTAAATTTTTCCCTGAGTTGCCCTCCGTACATTTCTCCACGATTCATAGTCTGGCTTATGAGCTGGTAAGGGATCATTTTCGTAAGATCAGAACGAATTATCAGATCATTGAAGGGTCAGCAGAGCACGAAGTAGTCATAAGCGGAAGCGGACAGATTGACGAGATGAGAAACGGGCTACCTTTGCATAAGAAAATCATCCTGCGCGAAATGTATCATTCTCTTCATGGCGATAACATAACAGACGATCAGATGGACGAGTTGACGACATATATCAGCTATATCAAAAATAAAATGATTCCTCGCGAAAAATGGTCAGAAGTGAAGGTAAGTGTACCGCTTGCTGAACGCATATTGGAGGAATACGAAAGATTCAAGCAGCAGGACCGTGAGAAGCTTCTGATTGATTTTGACGACATGCTGACAATTGGGTGCAAGGTGATGGAGAGCGACCTTGAGCTACTTCATAAATACCAGCGAAAATATGATTACGTGCTGACGGATGAGAGTCAGGATACCTCGATGGTTCAGCATGTCATTATTGAAAAGCTGGCATCTGCGCATGGCAATCTATGCGTTGTTGCGGACGATGATCAGTCGATCTATAGCTGGAGAGGTGCAGAGCCTTCTTATTTGCTTCAGTTCTCCGATACACATCCTGGAGCGGTCACTCTTTTTATGGAACAGAATTACCGTTCATCGCAAAATATTGTGGATACAGCGAATCAGTTCATTCGGCGCAACAAGCATCGGTATGAGAAAAATATGTTTACGTGTAATGCGGAGAGCGATCCCATTCAAATTCGGACGATGGCGAAATATAGTGATCAGACCAAATATTTGGTGCAGGATATTCAGAAAGTGACGGATCTTTCGGAGGTAGCTGTGCTGTATCGAAACAATGCCTCATCCATTTCGTTAATGAACGAGTTTGATCGGGCGGGTATTCCGTTTTATATGAAGGATGTGGACAATCGTTTCTTTTCCCATTGGGTTGTAGAGGATATCCTCAATTTTATGCGGATGACGTATACTGATAAACGGCCGGATATTCTGGAGAAAATCCATCTGAAATTTAACGGATACATTAGCAAGCAGCAAATGGCCGTGCTTAAGGAGCTTCATAATAATGAGTCCGTATTTGATAACCTGCTAAATGGAGTGCCGCTTCATGATTACCAAATCAAGCCGATCACAGCAAGCAAGGAGACGTTTCAGGAAATGAGAGGAATGCCTCCACTGCATGCTATAAGGGTGATTCGGGATCGATTGGGATATGAAAAGGCGCTTGACAAAATGTGTGAACGTCTCGGATTTCGCAGAGAATATTTGATCGGAATCCTGAACACGCTGGAGGAAATTGCGGACTCGCTTGAAACGATGGAGGATTTTGCTCATCGACTGAAGTATCTGGAATCCGCCCTCAAAACTTCAAAATCAAAACGTGGGCAGAATGCAGTTACTTTTTCTACTTTTCATAGTGCTAAGGGTTTAGAGTTTGAGCGGGTGTACATGATCGATTTAATAGAAGGCATTATACCGTCTTCCGAGGATATCAAGCAGCATGGAATTGGCCGTGAAGAGGCTATGGAGGAAGCAGTACGTTTGTTTTACGTAGGCATGACTCGTGCGAAACGGCATCTGGACCTGATCACGTATCGAGAACGAGATGATGAACAAGTAACTCCGTCTTCATTTGTAACAAATGTGCGAACGATTATGGAACCCTCGAACAAAGAAAGCTTAGCAGGCGCTTCGGCTGGATTGGAGCTCAAAGCAGGGGATGTAATCTATCATACTTTGTTTGGTCAAGGAAATATCGTGAACATTAACGGGGATTTGCTTGAAATATCGTTCAGCAGTGGAATCAAAACCTTGTCACTGACAACATGTCTGGAAAAAGGATTAATCACAAACTAGCAATATAACAGGAGTAATTGACAACAGTTTCAAATAATTGTAGGATATCTCTGAAAATGGAATGCGTCAGCTATTGCACCGACATTTTACTGTTTTATGAACACGCTTGAATACTTTCCGTAGCTAATCTGTCTTCAAGGAGAATCGAAAGATATGGGCGATAACTTGTTTAAAGGATTTAGTCAGTACGGTCTTGATTTTCTGGAAAATGTTAGATTGAACAACAGCAAGGAGTGGTACGAGGAGCATCGCAACGATTATCAGGAATTGCTTCTAAGGCCGTTTCAATATTTAGTTAGTGACTTAAGTGCAGATATTTTACAAATAGATTCATTGTTCGTGGTAACTCCATCGGTTAACAAAACTATATCCAGGCTTTTCAGAGATACTAGGTTTTCCAAGGATAAATCACTCTATCGATCAACAATGTGGCTAACTTTCAAACGTCCGAAAGTGGAGTGGAGAGATGCCCCTGCCTTTTTCTTTGAGATATCGCCAGAGGGCTATCGCTATGGGATGGGTTATTACAGTGCTACACGAGAATCCATGGATGTATTTCGAGAAATGATGGTAGAGGATACTCCAAAATTTATGGAGGCCATTTCGTTTTACGATAATCAGGACATCTACGTGATCGAAGGGGATATGTACAAGAAACCTCTTAACCCATCAATATCGCCGGAGCTTCGTCAATGGCATGATAGAAAAAATATTTATTTAGTTCATAACGAGAGTAATGTGGACAAGCTTTTTTCTCAGGATATCGCTGATGAAGTGCTTAGGGGATTTAAGCTTCTTGAGCCTATCTATCACTATTTGTGTAGGGTAGAGGAGAGGAAACGGACTGCTGCTTCTCCATTCAAATTATGAGTTCATGAGGTGCCTCTCTATGAAAGAGACGAGGATTTATAAGGAATTGGGAGATTGCCAAATTAAAGCGGATGTATATGATCAGGGTATCGGATCTCCTGTGCTCATTTACATTCACGGTGGCGGATTTGTGTTTGGCTCCAGAAGCTGGCTGCCGTCTCAGCAAATTCAATGGTATATGAATGCGGGGTTTTCCATTATTAGCATTGATTACAGACTGGCTCCGGGTACAAAGCTGCCTGAAATTGTGCAGGATGTTAAAGATGCGATTTATTGGGTTCGTCAGCAGGCGGTTCAATATTACAGTTTTGATCCAAACAAAATGGTGCTGGTAGGAAGCTCAGCAGGAGGATATATGAGTTTGCTGGCAGGAACCATTGAGGAAATCAAGCCAAAGGCAATAGTATCTTTTTACGGCTATGGAGATCTAATTGGAGACTGGATCACGAAGCCAAGCAGATTTTATTGTCAGCGGAAAAGGATAACTGCTGCAAAGGCTCAGGTCTCTATCGAAAAAGATATTGTATCTGAAGGATCATGGGATCGTTATGATTACTATATATACTGCCGTCAAACTGGAAAATGGGTCGAGGAGGTTACAGGTTTGGATCGCGTCAAGGATTTGGAGGCTTTGCAATTATTCAGTCCGATCCTCCATTTGACCCAAGATTACCCACCGACAATGCTCCTGCATGGTAATCGGGATACCGATGTAGCCTATGAGCAGTCCGTAATGATGTATGAGAAACTGCAGCAAGTCGGGGTCCCGAGTGAGCTCATTACAATTGACGGAGGGGACCATGTATTTGACCAAAATTTCTATTGTCCGGCAGTTCAGGATGCTTTTCAGAAAGTGAACACATTTTTACGTCATTTTGTGTAATGAACGGCTATACAATTATTGACATATCTCAACAGAGAAATTATACTACATATTGATAATAACTTTCTAAATTAAGGGCAATGACTGACTTATTCATTCACTGGCGAATGAAGAGCACAACCCCGATGCAGCCTGCTAGGGGGGATGTGCTCTTTTTTATTTTCAAATTATTAGGAGGTAAAGATTATGATTAAAGAAGCTGTGTATCATCGTCCAAAAAACAACTATGCCTATGCCTATGATACTAAGACATTGCATCTAAGACTCAGAAGCAAAAAAGAAGATATTTCGATAGTTAATTTGATTTATGGCGATCCATATCGTTGGGCGGAAGACCGTATGATTTCGGACGCTATTCCGATGCAAAAGTTAACTTCAGATGAGCTGTTTGATTATTGGTTTATCGCTATTTCACCGGAAAATAACAGATTTGTGTACATGTTTGAGCTCCATGATGGTGATGAGACTACCGTATACGGAGAGAAAGGTTTTACGTCTAGCGTGGATGATAATCGCTTTTTCCGTTTTCCTTACTTGAATGCTATCGATGTTTTTGATGCTCCGGCATGGGTAAAGGACACCGTTTGGTATCAAATTTTTCCTGAGAGATTTGCTAACGGAAATCCGGGACGTAAAACGAATGTGAATGGAGCATGGGGGGATACCCCGAAACCGGATAGCTTCTTCGGCGGCGATCTGGAAGGAATTACTCAGCATCTAGACTATCTAGTCGACTTGGGCATTACAGGAATTTATTTAAACCCGATTTTTGAGTCTCCAACAAACCATAAATACGATACAACAGATTATTTAAAGATAGATCCGCAGTTTGGCGATGAAGAGACGTTCAAAACGATGGTGAAGGAATGCCATGCTCGTGGTATTCGCGTAATGCTGGATGCAGTATTTAATCATTCAGGTTATGGATTTGCACCGTTCCAGGATGTGCTGAAGCATGGATCAAAATCACGTTATGCTGATTGGTTCCATATTACAAGCTTTGGCGATGGACAAGGGGATCAACCGTCTTATGAGACATTTGCTTTTGTTCCTGAGATGCCGAAGCTGAATACGACTAATCCTGAAGTTAAAGAATATCTCTTGAAAGTGTCGAAGTATTGGATTGAGGAATTCGATATCGATGGCTGGCGGCTTGATGTAGCAAACGAGATTGATCATAAGTTCTGGCGGCAGTTTAGAAATACAGTAAGATCAGTTAAGGACGACCTCTACATCGTAGCTGAGGTGTGGAACGATGCAATGCCTTGGCTGCAAGGAGACCAATTTGATGCAGTCATGAATTATCCGTTCACGGAGTCTGTTATCGATTTTGTAGCTAAACGTAAGATCGGTGCAGAGAAATTCGCTAATGAAGTCATTAGTCATCTTGAGCTTTACCCGGACAACGTTACAGAAGTTCTGTTTAATCTGCTCGGAAGTCATGATACAGCGCGAATTCTAACAGAGTGCCAAGACGATAAGGGACGATTGAAGCTTGCTTTCCTGCTGCTGCTTACTTATCCAGGAAGCCCAAGTATTTACTATGGTGATGAGATTGGTTTGACCGGAGATGGTGATGATTTTGCATACTATCGCAAATGTATGGAATGGGAGGAAGAGAAACAAGATCAAGATTTGCTGTCGTTTATGAAACGGCTAATCAAGATCAGAAAAACATACAGTGCATTTACCGACAATGCCCGTTTCGGCTTGCTTGAGGCCAACAATGATTCTGGCCTGCTAGTATTTACAAGAGGGCAAGGAGCTCAGCAAATGATCGTCGCACTTAACAATGGAGAGGCTCCGGTTAATGTCATTGTGCCAGCTACTTATAATAACAGCACCATTCGAGATGCTTGGAGTGAAAGCAATGAGGTATTGGGACAAAAGGCGTTGAGCTTTACGCTAGAACCACAGCAATTCAGAATTTACAGCGTGGAATCATAATCATTATTCACTTATCATATTCTCATACTAGCGAATTCAGGCGAGTTTTCCTGAGTTCGCTTTTTTTGGCTGGAGAAAAGAAAAACAATACTGGCATTAGGATATTGTATAATACTCTATATTGTTATTTTATGGCTCGAAAGCTTGGAGGGAGTGACATAGATGGGAAGCGGAGTAGATAAAAGTGTGCTGAGAAGATTGCCTAAGATCGATTTGCATCTTCATTTGGATGGAAGCGTTAGGCCGCAAACTTTGCTGGAGTTGGCTGAGGCAGAGGGATTGACGCTGCCTGCAGCTGACGTTGATCGTTTGTTGCCGTTTATGCGGGTGGAGGGAGATTGCCCGAGTCTGGTAGATTATTTGAGTAAATTTGATTTGGTGCTGCCTGCGATGCAGACGGCTTATTCATTAGAACGGATAGCTTATGAAGTTGTGGAGCAGGCGGCGGAGCATAACTGCAAATATATTGAGGTACGGATGGGTGCGCGGCTTCATCTTCAAAAGGGCCTTAGCCTGGATGAGGTGATAGAATCCTTTGTGACAGGCCTAAGTCGAGGCGAGGCAACGTATGGTGTTAAGGCTCGAGGTATCATTATCTGTATGCGGAACCATGCACCTCAAGACAATCTGGAGGTTATTGAGGCGGCTGCTCGTTTTATGGAACGTGGAGTGGTTGCTGTTGATTTAGCCGGACCAGAGGACGGATATCCGCCTGAACTGCATCAGGAGGTATTCGATCTGGCTAAAAAACATGGGCTTCCGTTTACCATTCATGCAGGTGAAGCGGCAGGGGCGGATAGTATTTATGGAGCAGTGGTTAAGCTCGGTACCAATCGGATCGGGCATGGAGTTCGTTTGAAGGAAGACAGGGACCTGCTGGAGCGGGTACGAGCAGAGCGTATTCCATTGGAGTTCTGTCCGATTAGTAATATTCAGACAAAAGCTTCAACGAACTGGGAGACGTATCCGATTCGTGAATATTTTGATCAAGGCTTGCTCATCACAGTGAACACTGACAATTTGACCGTATCTGATACGAATATGACGAAGGAGCTCGCGGTTCTGACAGATCATTTTCAATTTACGCTTCCTGAAATGGAGCAGATTATGTTGAACAGTGTCGAGGCTGCTTTTCTGGAGAAAGAGGAGAAGCGGCAATTGCACGAAGAAATAGTAAAGTCTTTTGCTGAATTATTATAGACATAATGATATAACAATAGAGACTGGTATCAGGAGAATTTTGTCTTGAGCCAGTCTTTTTTTGATGTTAATAAACGGAAAATTATGGGTAAAAGAAAAGAGAATTAAAATAATTTTTAAATGTATACTTGATGCAGGAATAGATTAATTTAACAGGGAATAATTAGTAAATTAAGGTTGTAGATTTGATACATTAAGGGGCCATTTTGGGTGCGAATTATTTACATTTTGATGTTTTTATCGTTGTGGTCGTTAGGATTATTTATTCTATTTCATCGAACAAGGTCTAACATATGGATAGGGTTGACCATATTACTGGGAGGATCAGCAAGCTTTGCTTTCGCGATGCATTTGTCCATCATGCCGGTGTTTGAGCACGCAGTGTGGATGCATCCTGTATTGAGTCTACTATTTTACAAATCTACTGTGATTGCTATGAATATCTATTTTTTTATTTTGCCGTATGTCTTCTGTATGGGAGGACTCTGGATCAATGAGAAAATGTCATACTGGATTAAATGGACATGGACCGTGCTGCTGTTTCCCGGGTTTGTACTGCTGCTTGTCGAGCATCTGATGTCCGAAGGGTGGAACCACTTTGATGTTAGTAGATTTCGGTGGTGGGATGGAGCATACATAGCGCTCGGATGTATTTTTTATGTATACGCGTATGTTAAGGAAAAGAACGGTCTTAAGAGGCACAGTCAACGAAGAACGCTGTTATTCCCACTTGTTATGATCTGGGCGTTCATGTCCGACTATGTAGGTTTTGATTCACTTACGCTGGGGCAATGGTCGTTTGATCTTAGAAGCAACGGGATGTGGCAGACCAATTTTATCGTCATTCTAGCTACGGTCATTATAGTGTTATTTTTTACGATCCGGTATGGATTTTTAGGGATTAAACTGAAAATAGAGCGGGAGCGCATCGACTACTCGATCAGAACTTTAACGATGGGAGTGTCGATACTGAACCATTCCATTAAGAATGAAATCCAGAAAATTGATTACTTGGCTGAGAAAAGCAGTCATCTTGTTCAAGGAGGCCAATCTGATAAGGCAGTACAAACGATTGAACAGGTACATGGACTGACTTCTCATTTACTTAAAATGGTGAACCGTATTAAGGAAAAAGCAGAGGATGTCCATCTTGACGAGAGTTCCCATGATATTAAGAGGCTGCTGGAATCCGTTATTAAATCTGCTGGATCGCTTACAGAACATAAACAGGTTTCCCTGTCCGTTTTTTACACTACTGAAGGAGAACTCATATGCGACGAAGTCCATGTAAAAGAAACCTTATCCAATCTGATCCGCAATTCGATAGATGCCCTGCCGTCTAAAGGTGGAGTCATTGAACTCCGAACCTCTGCAACCAGACGTGAGTTTCGAATTGAGGTGAAGGATAACGGGGCAGGAATCCCGCAAGAAAATTTGTCTAAAATATTTGAGCCGTTCTTCACTACGAAAAAAAATGCTCTCAACTACGGGCTCGGACTATCCTATTGCTTGAGCGTAATGTCCAAGCATGGAGGCAAGCTGTCGGTAGCCGAGAGTGTGCCAGAAGAAGGGACAACGATCGTACTTCATTTTCCAGCGTATAAATATAAATCGAAGCTCCGTTCCCCCAATTATGCAGTCAGGACTAGGAGCTTTGACCACACTCACTCATCTATTTTGAAATGAGTCAGTTTATTTTTAATACTGCGAAGCTGGGTTTTAATCGTATTTGTAGATTTATGGAGCTTTTCGGAAATTTCCCGTTTACTTAATCCCGTTTTGCGAAGATCGAACACCTCGCGTTCAGTAGGGGACAATTCCATAAGCTGCACTTCATTTCGCATGACCTTAGCTGCGTCTGAATGAATGGAAGCTTTTCCGCTATATGCATCACGTATCGCATTAAGGATGTCTTGATAACTGGATTTATTAATATAATTTAATGCGCCCAGTCGAAATGATTTCATTACAATTTCAGCCTCTGTGATTGAAGTAAGCATGATGATCTTGGTATCATGCTTGGTTTGTTGACGAAGTATATGTTCAGCGGCTTCAAGGCCGTCCAAATTGTTACCGGTCAGATTAATGTCCATCAGAATGACGTCAATATTAATGCGAGAAGCCATGTCTATGGCTTCTTCTTTTGTAGTGGCTACTCCGACTACCTCGATATCTGCCTCGTCCGTGAGGTCTGCACTAATATGATCCCTCCAGAATGGATCGTCCTCAACGAGCATGATTCGGATAGATGTCATATACAACCCTCCTGAGACTTGGTTCATTTACAATTAAACCCAGTATACCAATGATGCTAGATAAACGGTAGGATGAATTCCCTTCACCCCCAGGTGAAGAAAGTTCATCCTATTCGCATTTTCACTTTTAAACTTATAATCCAAACTGCGGAAATCAAATGCGGGAAGGAGTGATCTACTATGTCTATTGCCGAGGAAGTGAACGGTATTGGAGAGTTAATACGTACAAAGTTTCCTGACAGTCAGGTTCATCGGTTCCAGGAGCCTGATCTTCCAATGGCGAGAGAATTTGCGATTCATTTGAAGCAGGAAATTCGTCGCAGCGAAGCGCGGAGTCATACCGTAATCGAACGACAATACAGAGTTCATTACTATAGCGAACTTGCTGAAGATGCGGTTGTTAGCATGGGAGCGTTTAGCCGCTATGTCATGAATGAAACCACCAGCATACCTGTACCGGACGGCACAGGTATAGTTCGGCCAGAGTCTTTTACTATCGATTTAGCTGAGAAGCTGGAAAGTGGACTGCTTAGATGCAGCGGCACGATGGTGGTATTCAGTCGTGAAGCTGTGGTGATGGCGGAGTATCAGAAGATCGACAAGGTAGAAATACGTACGACAATTAACTAAATTATAACGATTAGAAGGGTGGCTTTATTAATGAGTGGAACATGGGATCCGATTAGCTTGCCGGTTCGTCCGGGTCTATATATTAATTTTGTGGAGGCTGCAGCAGCACAGATCAAAGGTGGCGCCAGAGGTACGGTAGGCTTGCCATTGCTTCAATATGGGAATGCAGCATCAGATAAATTTTACACGATTGAGAAAGAATCGGAAGCTATTGAATTGTTCGGTGCTGACAATGTAACGGCTATCTCACTCATTCTACAGGGCGGGGCAAAGGAAGTGCTAGTGTATACAGTTCCAGTTGGCGAAGGTGGAAAGGTAAGCTATACGTTACTTCGAGATGCATTCTCTACACGTCTATTCAATGTGTTCGTATTTCCTGAAGAAATTACAGAAGAAGAGCAAAAGGCAACTCAAGTCTGGTGTAAACAGAATCGTGAAGATGAAGGGAAACATTTTATCACGGTATTTGGTGGATCTCTTGAAGATGATCTTGATCCGGCGGTTGGTAACAAGCGGACTACCCAACTGGCAGATGACTACACGGTCAATCTCATTACGGGTGTAGAAATTAACGACGTGAGCTATAGCTCTGCACAATATGCTCCATACATTGCAGGGTTAATCGCAGGAACCGGTATTAATAAGTCAATCACTTATTCCCCGGTTCGCGGAACAGATGTTGTGAAAAGGTTGAAGAACAGCGAAATTACGACTGCTCTGCAAAAAGGTTCGCTTGTGCTCGTTCATGATGGGGAAAAAGTAAAGGTCGAGCAAGGACTCGTTACGAGTAAGAAAAAAATCAGAGCGATGCGTGCCCGTCAAGCGGTTGCAACGGATATTCCAAAGGCGGCAACTGAAGCTTACATAGGTAAGCTCGACAACAATGCTGATGGGCAAGCGGCGCTGATCTCCGCAGTGAAAGCGTATCTGGAGCGTTTGGAGCTTAACAATGTACTTACTGATATCGTAGTAACGCTTGATCCAGAGCGTAAATCAGAGGGGGACACCGTCTTCTTGCTAATCGGATTCACAGAGATCGACAGTATGGAACGGATTTTCTTAACCATTAAGGTTTAGTTAGAGATTTGAGTTTCAATTATTACAAATTATTGGAGGGATTCATTTGCTAGATTCAACCCGCGTTATTAATGGAACTTTTGGATATGTATATCACGATGGAAAATGGCTGACCAATATTAAATCTGCTGAGGCGAACGTTGAAATAACTAAGGAAGAAATCAAGAGATCAGGTTCCCGATGGACGGCTCACAAAGTTACGGGACTAAGTGGAACAGGTACTATTTCAGGCTATAAAGTAACGTCTGAATTCGTAGAGTTAATCGGAAAAATCGCTGATGACAGTCAGGGTACTTTTATCACCGAGCTTATTTTGAAGCTTGAAGATCCCGAGTCCTATGGGGCGTATCGTGTTCGTTTGAAGGGCGTAACCTTCGATAAAATCCCGCTGATGCACTTTGAAGTCGGCTCGATCGTCGAGGAAGAACTGCCTTTTAACTTTACGGGCTACGAGCTTATGGATAAATTGACGGCGGAGTAATCGTAGAACGATTATATCCAGTATAACAACAATCAAATATTAGGAGATGAATGGACAATGGCTATTACAGATAACAGACAAAGCAGTGTGCTTCAGGCTTTGCTCAGTGCAGACAGCAAACCGCAAAAGGATGTTCCAATGAAACGTCTCGGTGTGGACTTTCAAATTCAAGCGCTCGACGGCAAGACGATTAACAAAATTCAGGAGCAATGTACCCATTACACAGGGAAAGGCCAGAAGCGCGAAAAAGTGATGGATGAAGAACAGTTTGGCGCGTTAGTCATTCAAAAAGCATGCCTGATTCCGGATTGGTCTGCTAGAGAGCTGATCGATAAGTACGGATCGCCCACTGAGGCGATCCTCGGTTTGCTGTTAGCGGGAGAAATAGCTAAACTGTCCGCAGAAATTTTAGGAATCAGCGGTTTTGACAGCGATGAAGAAGAAATAAAAAACTGATCAAAGCGGGCGGTGAGGCTTTTCTTATACATCTTATTTTCCAGCGGCATCATATTCCTCCAGATGAAATGTACAACAAGGATGAGAGTGTGAAGCGATTCATGTATGCCTCGATGATGCTGCAGCTGGAGGAGGAGGAAAAGGTGAGGAAAGAACAGGAGAGAGCTGCCCGCAGGATGAGGACGTAAAGTCGGCTTAGCCAAGGAGGTGAGGAGATTGAGCTCGTCTGGAAGCGGGGGTTTAATCGATATCACAAAGGAACAACTGAACAATATAAATAAGCTCAGTAAAATGATGAATCAGGTGCAAAAAACAACGGTTCAGATAGAGCAAGTGAATGTTTTTTCCAAGATGAGTAAGGATTTGGAGGGAACGGGAATCACTGCTGCAAAAGTAGAAAAGAAGCTCACATCCCTGCAACTGATGGCAGGCGCTGTAGCCGCTAGGGCGATGAAGAAGGGTTCGGAAGCTGGCAAAGGGCTCAAGAGCCAGGCATCTTCAGGTCTTAAGGTCATGGGCAAACCTTTTAAAGCGCTCTGGGAGAAAAATCAGGCGAGAAAGGCTGCAGCGGCTAAGAAAAAGGCAGATGATGCTATGGCCGCGTCTTTAGGATTCCCGGTAGGCAAAAATGCCCCTAAGGTAGGAAGGATAAAGCGGCTGCAAAATATCGTAGGTGACAAGCCGATTGAACTCTCGGACGATAACAAAGAGAAGCTGTCATCGGTTGCTTCAACAGCAGGCAGTATGCTACTTGCTATTAAGGATAGTTCGATAGAGGCAGCGAAGGCGTTCAGTTCCGCTTTCGGGGTTCTCCGTTCTACTTCCGGTGCCTCAGAAGAGGCTATGAGCAAACTCTCCCAATCGTTTCGAACAGTAGGGGGGCAAGTCCCTGAAAGTTTGGATGTAGTGGCTAAGACTATGGGTACATTAAGTCGGGAAACTTCCTTGACAGGAACCGATCTGGAGAGATTGACCAAGGTGATGTTGGATGCGTCCAGACTGACAGGATCGGATAGCGCGGTTGCTGCGGAGTCTGCGGCCAAGGCCATGTCTACGTGGGGGATTGCCGCTACGGATGGGGAAGCTATGCTGGAGCAATTTTTTGCTGTAAGCCGAGCAGGGAAAGTGAATATGGGCGATCTGATGAAACAAATGGCCCAATTTGGTGAACCGCTTAAGGAAATGGGGATAGGGTTCGATCAATCTATGGTATTGCTAGCCAAGTGGCAAAAGGAAGGTATTAACCCCGTCGAAGAGCTGCTCAAGAAAAAGCTCCCCGATGGAGGAATAGCTGAAATTGCAGGTAATGTAAGAAATGCACATGATGCTACCATGGCTGCGGCATATGCTACTGAGTTTTTTGGCGATAAGGTAACTGGAGAAATGGTGACCGCTTTACGGGGAGGAAAAGTAGAGTTTGATGGAATCCTTGGGGCTATGAATCAGTCGAAGAATGGGATTATCAGCCAGACTCAAAGCTTACAGAGTTTTGGAGATCAGTGGAGCACGCTTCAGAACAGAATTACGATCGCCATGGCTCCATTAGGCGAGGCATTACTCCCACTAGCAAATGCCCTAGTGTCTGTAATCGAGGTATTGGCTGAACATTCAGGTATCATTCTGATCACGCTCGGTACAGTTGCTGCATTTTTACTGACGGTATTTGCACCTGCTCTTATGGCCACGGCTGTAGCAGCATGGGCTACAGTAGCTCCGTTTGCTCCGATTATTGCTGCTGCATTGTTGCTTGGAGTGGTTGTAGGGGGAGTTGCTTATCTTATCAAAAAACATATGGATTTCATTTTGGGCTGCATTAATTCAGTCAAGGATGGATTCAACTCTTTCCTAGAGTCTGTTGGTCTTGCCGATGGTGCAAAGGCAACGATTGAGATGGACACTACAGCGGCGTCTGAGCAGTTGACCTCAAATGGCGGACCTCCACCGGCAAAATACCACGGAATGGACTATGTTCCTTATGACGGGATGATGGCCCGGCTCCATAAAGGAGAACGCATCATGACTGCCAGTGAGAACCGTGAATTTTCTCAAGGTGGCGGGGGTGGCTCCATCTCTATTACAGGGAACACATTCAACGTGCGTCAAGAATCTGATATCGATGCGATTGCCAGAGCGCTCGCCCGTGAGATCAAAGTAGCGGGAGGCTTGATGGCATAATGGCATCTCTTGAATTCTGGCTAAAAACAGTGGATGGGAAAGAATCGCTACAGTTGCCCGTAAATCCCGAGCAGATTTCTGTAAAAAAATGGCATGGCTATGAGGATGTTCAGGTTACCCAACTCGGTGAGTATACGATCATTGGAGAAGCGGCGCTGAAGGAATACTCGTTGGGTTCCTTTTTTCCGCGAGACTATCATCCCGGTTATTGTGAGTACGAGGATCTCCCAGATCCGTGGGACACAGTTGAAAAGATTGAAAAGTGGATGGAGAGAAGAAAGCCTGTTCGTCTAGTCATTACCGGTACTCCGATTGAAGGCTTGGTCACGATTCGATCCTTCCAGTATAGCGAGCGTGCAGGAAACCCGGGCGACGTGTTCTTTGAGCTGGAGCTTAAAGAATACAAGGATGTGCAGTTCCGTCAGGTTGAGACCTCAGGATCGGGTAAGGCGATGGTGATTACGGGCGATTATCGCCCTGACACCAAAGCTCCACCGGCTTTTTATGTCGTTATTCCACGGGACACCTTGTGGAAAATTGCCCAACGAACGCTTGGTAACGGGGACAGCTGGAAGGAAGTTTATGAGGCGAATAAAGCTGTGATCGGAAAAAATCCGAACAAGATATATCCTGGCCAGAAGCTGGTGATTCCTTCATGAGCTGGAGTGTGACGTACAAGGATCGTGAGCAGAACATTTTTTTGGATCCGATCGTGAAGTCGATCAACTGGTCAGGAGATATTAAGCAGGCTGCCCGCAAGCTAGTCGTTGAAATATCAAATACAGGCGATCTTCGCGACCTGTACATGAAGTTCGAGAAGGGCGGAGAGCTGCGGCTGCTCCTGAATGAGAAGCAGGAGCTGTTTCGCGGCGTTTTGTTTGCGGATCAGATTAACTCCAAAGGCCAAATGACATTGACGGCTTACGATGAAAATATATATTTGACCAAAAGTAAGGATACAAAAATATTCCGTAACCAATCGGCATCGGCGGTAGTGAAGAGGCTGTGCAATGAGTTCTCCATTCCAGTCGGTGAGATTCACGATACGGGATATGTCATTCCTAAGCTCGTTTTTCGTGATAAAACACTGTTTGAAATGATGGTAATGGCGTTGACTGAAACCCGGAAACAAAATGGACAGAGGTTCTTTATTACCTCAAGGGAAGGTAAGCTGCAGCTGCTGGCGCGTAAGGAGCAGAAAGGAAAATGGGTGCTGGAAAACGGGGTGAACCTGATCAATGCCAGCTATTCTCAATCGATTGAGGAGACGCGTACCCAGATCAAAGTAGTTGGCGGAGATGCAAAAAAGAAGGAACTATCGGCCAGCGCCAAGGATGGAGAGTTGATCCAACGATTTGGTATCATGCAGCATTTGGAGAAGCCTGAGCAGGGGATGACCAAATCGCAAATGGATCAGCGAGCGAAGCAATTGCTGAAGGATTTGGCAACGATCGAGGATCAGGCTCGGATTGAATGTCTTGGTATCCCTGATGTCGTTTCTGGTTCCTGTGTGTATGTCAAGGAATCGATAACAGGTATTCTTGGCGGCTACTATGTGTCAGCCGATGAACATAAGTTCGAAAACGGAAGTCATACGATGTCGCTGACACTGTCGGCGACCGATGACATTCCGAAGATGGAATATAAGGAAGAAAAGGGGAGATAGGTGATGGAACGTATTGAAGGTTCGGGAGCGAGCCAACTCGTGCAGTTGATACGGGCTATCGGATATAACTCGGATATCACCATCGAGTTGGCCACTGTTACAGCCGAGCCTCCCGAACTGAAAATCAAGGTAGATCATATGAATGTGGAGCTTGAGAAGGATGATCTGATCGTAGCCCAATCGCTGACAAAGTATAAACGGAAGGTGAATTTGAAAAGTGAGGGTGGGACTGAAATTTCCGTAACCAATTTAAACCCGATGGCGCCCCCTTTTAAATTCGACCCGGGAGCTATCTTTGTCGGGCAAGGGACAATAAACTTCAGCGGAATTAATATAAACTCGGCGAATCAAACGATTAAGGAAGCAGAGCTGGAATTTATCGACGAACTTAAGAAAGATGACCGTGTCATCGTTGTTGGAATTAACCAAGGGCAAACCTACATTATTTTAGATCGGGCGGTGATGTATTAATGGCATTGTCTCCGCTGCAGAACCGTGAAGAACGATTCGTGGAAGTGAAGCCGATTCCGCTGCCTTCGCGAACCTACTGCCTCGATTTTGAGACGGGTAAAATAGTCGAGCGAATAATCGATGGCAAAGATGCAGTTATTCAATTTATCCATAAAGCAATTATATCGGCACGTTATCGATACTTAATTTATAACAGCCAATACGGCTGCGAGATTGAGAGCTTGTTAGGGCAGGATATTTCACCCCAGTTATTAAAAAGCGAGATTACTAGAGTTATTACTGAGGCACTTCTAGAGGATGACCGTATTCATGCCGTGGAGCAGTTTCAAATTGTACGGGAGAGTGACAAATTGTTTGTCACGTTCACTGTGTTGACTACGGAAGGAGCTATTGAACAGGAGGTGAGTATTTAACGTGTTTGAAAATCAAACCAAAGAGGCTATATTGGAGCGAATGCGCAAAGCTTCACCAGAGGGAATAGACACGCGGCAGGGTTCGATAACCTATGATTTGTTGTCGCCAGCAGCCATTGAACTGGCACATGCCTATATTGCTCTCGATCAAGTTTTGAAGTTCGGCTTCGCCAGCTCCGAGCAGCCGTCTGAATTTCTGGATTTAAGGGCAGGGGAATTTGGAATTACACGCCGTCCCAGTGTGCAAGCGGAAGGGAAAATCATTTTTACCGGTGATGAGGAAACGATCTTACGAAAAGGGATTCTTGTATCTACGGATGAAGAGGAAGCGATCGTATTCGTAACAACTGAAGACGGTACGATTAAGCAGGGAACGGCCACGATCAAGGCAACTGCTGTTTTAGGGGGCAGTCGTGGCAACGTGGACGCAGGACGCATCAAGCTCGTGCTCGGAAATTTATCCGGGGTAATATCCGTTACTAATCCCGAAGAATTCAAGAATGGTGCTGAAACCGAATCTGATGAGTCACTGCTTGTTCGATATTTTGACCGGGTGCGAAGACCTGCTACAAGCGGAAATGTATGGCATTATCGTCAGTGGGCTATGGAGGTTCGCGGGGTAGGTGATGTTAAAGTGTTCCCCACATGGAACGGAGGGGGCACTGTCAAGCTATCGATTTTGTCAGAAGATAAACGGGAGCCCAATGAAGAGATTATAGAAGCTGTAAAAAAAGCAGTGGATGAGCGCCGGCCGGTAGGAGCAAACGTCACGGTAAGTCCTGCGAAAGAAGTGAAAATCAACGTCTCGGCTCGTGTTACTCTGACGTCTGGAACTAAATTGGATGATGTGAAGGTGCAGTTTGCAAGCAAACTTGAGCATTTCTTGGCCGATTTAGCCTTTAAAACAAACATTGTTTCCTACAATCGCATATTTGGCTTGTTGCTTGATATTGAAGTGGTGACGGATTTTAAAGAATTCTCGATTAATGGGGTTTCTAACCAGAATCTGATCATCGGCGAGGATCAGGTAGCCGTGGCCGGGGCGGTGAATTTCGTTGTCTAGCAAGGAATTTGAGCTGGATCGTCTGATTGAAAAGGATATGTTTGATTATTTACCTAAATATTACGCTCCTAAGGATGACGAGGATAGTAAACCTGGAATTGTCGTCAACCTGATTAATCAGGAGGTAGAAGAACTTATTCACCTTAATCTCCAGATTAAGGACGTTTTGAAGCAGTTTTTTATTGATCATGCAACCTGGGGACTTGCAAGCTGGGAAACGATCTGCGGGATTCCTGTGGATAACAATAAGCCTGATGAGCAGCGCCGTTCCGTTATTAAGTCGAAAATCCGGGGAGCCGGGACGGTAACACTCTCTGTAATCAAAAACGTTGCCGATTCGTTTCAGAACGGAGAGATAAATGTTGAGGAAAATTTTGCGGATTATGAAGTAGTCATTACCTTTATCGGCAAACGCGGAGTTCCACCCAATGAGAACGATGTCAGAACAGCACTACGTGAAATCGTCCCAGCCCACTTGAATCTTAAGTTTAAGTATACCTATTTATTATGGGATGAGCTGGATGCTGCAAAACTGACATGGGATGAGCTTGATGCACTGAATATGACTTGGGATCAATTAGAAGTATGGAAGCCTTAGGAAAGGGGATAGGGATATATGCCTAAATTGCCCAGTGGGTTAAAAACATTTGAGGCGAGCGATACGGTTAGGCGTATTGCACAAAATGAAAATATTGAGGTGATTGATGCTCTTTTTCATGGATCAAAAGGGCACCGTCATACAGGTAAGGGAGGCGATGCTCCGCAAATTGGTAGTGAGGGTATTGTTGATGGTGCCATCGTTGCGAATAAGATTGCGGATGGAGCTATCGTATCGGATAAGCTGCCTGATGGTGCTGTGAACGGATCCAAAATTGCTCATAGCAGTATCGAACGCAAGCATCTTGTAAATAGCAGTCTTACTTCCAATATTGCTAAATTTAAACGGGTTAGCGTGACTGAGGGAGTGTTGATGGGGAATCCGACCAGCCCATATACATTCGAAGGGGGAAATGCAGGAGATAGCCATTATTGGAGTCTTAGCCATAGTACAACGCTCCCTCATTCACTTACGATTGATCTAGGCAAGGAATTTCAATCGATCGAGGGAATGTCATTTGGCTCTAAAACAGGCATGGGTGCAAAGACGCTCCCTAAAGGGTTTTATGTGGAAATAAGTAGTGATTACTTAATGTGGACGCGGGTATACACACAAACCGAAGGATTATATGAACCGTTTTCGTATTTTCCGTTTTCTACGTTTATTGCAAACTCACGTTATGTTCGAATCACAATAACCGAGCACAACATTTTTGGAACAGAAAGTGCCATTTCTTGTATATCGGTTTATAGCAGTTATCACGGCAATGTTGATGATCCGCTGGATGATGAGCGCCCTTGGGGACTTAATGCGAGACTGCAGGGATTGATGATTGTTCCAGAAGGGAAAATTACGGATAACGGCGCAGGAGCCTTGACTTTAGGCGGGGCCATTACGATTATGAATCCGGCATCTGGTACTTATTTCCAGGTCAAAGCGGGAACGTATCAATTGTCTGAGTGGGGATATCTGTTTGTGGAAATTCCTAATCAATATGGTGTTCAGGTAAGTCCTTATCCGTCAAGGTGGAATCCAGGTGTAAGGTCTTACGATCATAAGGACCGGATCATATTAGCGCAAAGGTACGGTGGTAACAGCGAAATATTTGTTCACTCAGCATTGCGATCTAAACTGGCTGGTACGAGTCCAGATGCAGATAAGGTAGACGGTATCGATTTTCAAACAAAGAACGGATTTTTGGAATTTAACGACGGATCGGGGTGGAAAGGCGTGGGAATCAAAAGTGTGCAGCGGGGAGCGACAAGCATTTCATTTTTTGCTCCTAATGGAAATGGCTCATTGATGAAAGATATAACGATCACGGCGGTTAATACGCAGAAGTCATTTATTAATATTTCTACTAGTGGATTAGCTCATTGGTCCCAAGGTTCAACAATGATGGACGGATCTGTATGCGCAAGGTTTATTGCTCCAGATAAGCTACGGTTCAATTTCATGGATGGATTCTTTGAAGCGTACGCTGAAATCTCATGGGAGGTGATTGAGTATGCCTAATTACTATGCCCAAATTGAACAAGATGGTAGAGTTTTTGCGTTAAGTGAATTAGCTGGGGAAGTAACGGCAAGTGATATGATTCCGATCAATGAGGAGCTATATCAAAATAATCGGCTGCTGTACACTCGTTATGTTGATGGAGAGTTCAAGGGTTTGTTTGCTCAAATGGAGAGTGATAAATCCGTGATTAAACCGGATGGTGAGGAGATGTTAACCGTAACCATCACTATGACGGATTTGCTGGGAAAAGTCCAGAGCGAGTTCAATGAAGAGCTGGATATAGAGCTGAATGGCATGAAGCAGACAGTAAAGCCAACCAAAGGTGTTGCTGAAATTACGATCAGTAGTGATGAGCCAGGTGATTTTCTAATGAAAACAATTGGACTTGACCGGAACGCTGAGTTAAAGGTGGTGGTTTCAGATGGCAACTAAAAAGCCGCTTCCTAAAAAGACGCATTTTCATATTCCTGCTGACCCATTAAGAGTCAGATCAGAAGAGATCAAGGCAAGACACAATAGTAGAAAAGAGAATGAACTTCAGAGTTTAAAAGCCTCCGTTGCGACGAATGTAACCAATGAGATGCTGTTTGAAATGCTTAATGATGTGCTCGAACGGCAGGAAATTCTCGAAAATAGGCTGCAAAGTATAATCAAATTGACGAGTAATCGGTAATTGAACTTTGATGTCCATATCGTTAACATGATAGCCCCCTTGTTCTATTTATAGAGCAGGCAGGGGCTTTTTGTTAATTAACAAAAGGACCTATATTCACTTGACACCTTATCAGTTTAGTTATAAACTGATATCAACCAAAAGAGATGAGGTGAACGCATGAATGAAGAAAATCATGAAATCATCGCAAATGAAGTTGACATAGAAGAGGAAATTCAATTGAAATCTGGGTCTGATGCAAAGGATGAGCGTTTAGGGGTACTAATATGGTTTCGCATTTCCCGCATTTTTAACCAGAGTCTTCGCGCAACCAATCAACACCTGAAACAATGGGATTTATCAGCGGCCCAATTTGATGTACTTGTACAAATAGGTGCCCATAAGCGGCTGACTCAGCAGGAACTTGCTAACAAATTATTTGTAACTAAAGGGAATATCACTCAGCTGCTCGTTAAGATGGAAGAGCTTGGGCTGATCAAGAGAGAGCAGGAATGGAAGAAGAAATGGCTGTCTTTAACTGAACAAGGATGGGAATTATATAACAATGTGGTTCCTAAGCAAGAGGCATTTCAAGCTTCTCATTTTGCTGGACTTAACCGTGAAGAGAAACAACAACTGCTTGGCCTGTTAAGAAAAATACAAAAAAACAATGTTGAAGATTGAACATAAACTCAAACTCAAACTAACTATATGGAGGGAAACAAAATGGAATTCAAAGGCATTCACCACGTATCCGCAATTACGAAAACAGCGTCGGAGAACTTTAAATTTTACACAAAGGTATTAGGACTTCGTCTGATTAAAAAAACGGTCAACCAAGATGATGTTAAGGTATATCACTTGTTCTACGGTGATGAAGTGGGTAATCCGGGCACAGAGCTTACGTTCTTCGAAATTCCAAACGCAGGACACAATGTGGACGGAAATAACAGTATTTCCGCGATCTCGCTTCGTGTTGCAAACGATCGGGCGCTGGAATATTGGGCGCAACGTTTCGATGAATTTGGAGTAGAACATGAGGAAGTGAAGCAGCGGGCGGGTCGGGCAACACTCTTTTTCAAGGACCCTGAAGGACAACGTCTAATTCTGGTTTCTGACGAAAATAATACGGGTGTAGCAGGCGGTAAGCCGTGGGATCGTAGTCCGGTTCCAGCTGAATTCGCTATCCTCGGATTGGGTCCGGTTCAACTGACAGTAAGCCAGCCAGAGTTCACCATTGCGGTGTTGACTGAGCTAATGGGCTTCCGCAAGAAAGGGCAATATCCTTCATTTGTACCAGGGCAACCGGATATTATTGTGTTTGAGACTGGAGAGGGAGGTACAGGTGCTGAGATCCATGTAGAAGAAAGAACCGATCTGGAGCAGGAGCATCTTGGACGCGGTGGTGTACACCATGTGGCTTTCCGCGTAGATAATGAAGAAGAGCTTCGAGCATGGATCAATCGTGTTCGTGCGGTACGGTTCCCGAATTCCGGATTTGTTGATCGTTTCTATTTCCGCTCATTATACTTCAGAGAACCAAATGGCATTTTGTTCGAACTAGCCACGGATGGACCGGGCTTTGCAACGGATGAAGATGTCGAGCATTTGGGTGAATCTCTCGCATTGCCTCCATTCCTTGAGCCAAAACGTGAGCAAATCGAAGCTTACTTGAAACCTCTGGATACAGTGCAATAATGCGAACACGAGCGTGATCATGTGGAGTATAGCGAGCAAATAGCCGCTGCCTCAGCAATGATATGCTCGCGAAGCTCAAATGGCGTAAGCACCTGGGCATCTCGACCGCAGGATAAAAGGATTTCACCAGCTGATTCCAGGGTGTGAAATTCCAGATCAGCCACAACAAATCCAGGACTATCCTGCTTAGTATGAAGAATCTTGACGTAACGCTCTTGTTTGAGCCGGATCAGCCTTGCTTCTGTTAGCCGAACCCGAGCGGGATATTTGGGAAGATTGGACTTGAACTCCAACGTGGATTGCTCCCAAAACTGGGCTAGATTGAAATGATCAGGACGTTCAAAAGTTTCATTCAGTAATCGGGCTTCAATTATGCGTGAAATGCGGTAGGTCCGGGGGTTTCCTTCGGACTCCGCAACCATATACCACACATTTCGTTTGGCAACTAAGCCTAATGGATGGACGATCCGCGTAACCGCGGCATCGTCTTTTTTATATACAACCTCTAGCTTCTGCCCACTCCATACAGCTTCTTGCACGGTGGATAGCCATGGAAAGGCTTCCTCTGATTTATGCCAGCCAACCCCATCGATATGAATTCTTTGTCTTGTTATATCGGCGTCCCTGCGGATAACATCAGGGGTGGATGACAACAATTTTTGATAGGCAGAGTCAAAATGTTTCTGGATTCCAAGATCATCTAACAGTGAGCTGTAATTTGAAATTAGCAAGGAACTGATTTCATGTTCACTCATACCTGTTAAGTTAGTGCGATAGCTTTCTGCAAGCACCCAGCCTCCTTGAGATCCACGTTCTGCATGGATAGGTATGCCTGCTGAGCACAATGATTCGATGTCTCGAAAAATCGTTCGTTCCGACACCTCAAGTTTTTCAGCGAGCTGACGCGAGCTCATTTTGCGGTTGTTTTGCAGAAGCAACAGGATGGACAGCAGCCGATCTGCTCTCATAGCGTAATTCCCCTTTGATCTAACGAATTTGGTGATGAAATAATTATAGCATTCATATAAGACAGAGGATGTCATATTTGATTGGGTAATCTAAAAAAAGAAAAAAGAGGAGGAATAAATATGTTTAATAACGATGAGAACAAGCCATTAAAAGGAGTCGTCACTGTTGTAGCCGGAGCCACAAGAGGAGCTGGACGAGGAATCGCCGTGATGTTAGGTTCCGCGGGAGCTACGGTTTATTGCACAGGGCGTAGTGTGCGCGGTAACGCATCCGATTTGAACCGGGGGGAGACGATCGAAGAAACGGCAGAAATGGTAACGGTCCGAGGTGGGATTGGTATTCCTGTTCGCACAGATCATACAGAAGAAGAGGAAGTAAGGGCGTTGTTTGAAAGGGTCAGAGAAGAACAACAAGGCAGGCTGGATTTACTGGTCAACGATATTTGGGGCGGAGAGAAATTGACGCATTGGGGAACTCCCTTTTGGGAGCAGCCTCTTCATGACGGTCTTTTGATGCAGGAGAGAGCGATAAGAACACATCTGATTACAAGCTATTATGCTGTTCCTCTCATGATTGAATGTGGCAAGGGACTTATCATTGAAGTTACCGACGGCTCTACCTACAATTACAGAGGCAATTTATACTACAGCCTAGCGAAAATATCCCAGATTCACCTGGCAGCATCGATGGCGGAGGAACTGCGTCCTCATCACATTACGGCAGTCTCTCTATCTCCAGGATTTTTGCGTTCAGAGCAAATGCTGGAGTATTTTGGAGTCGATGAAGCACACTGGCGGGATGCGATGAAGCAGGAGCCTCATTATATTGAGTCGGAGACTCCGTATTTTGTGGGAAAAGCTGTAGCGGCTTTAGCGGCCGATCCTCATGTCAGTCTTAAATCCGGCCAAGCTCTGACCAGCTGGGATTTATCTGATGAATACGGGTATTGTGATGAGGATGGACGCAAGCCGCATTGGGGTAACTATGCGAAAAAACAGGGTCTACCCATTAGTTAGCTGCTTAGAAAGAAGCGAGCTGATTATTATCATTAGAACTGCACGCCACCGCTTGGATGATGTCCAGGACTGCGTTCAAAAGCAACAATCCAGTCCCCTTGAGTTGCCGCATAACCGGAATCGCCCTCTCGTACAAGACCATAAATATTTTTGACATCTAAATACTCACGACGCTCTCCGTTGTCAAACTCAAGCGTGATATAGTAATACGTTCTGGAGGAAGAGGAGTGTGCAAAGTTGTCATTGTGGTGAGTTGTGTGATGCCTCACATCCATACGCTTGGAGCTGATTGTGGCAAATCTGGATTCTCTTGGAGAGCTTGAATTTTTAACATAACGAGCCCCGCTGCTGATGATGCCAACAATAACAACAATAAATATAATGACGATAAAAATAGGGATTAATGTAAATAAAAAATTGAATCCGCCGTCAAAGGGACTAAACCCCATACTCATATTCCTCCTTAAACAACAATGAGTTGTATGTATGTATTTATTTTACGCATGAAAAGCAGTTTTTGTTTCATTCTGGACAGACGGTAAAGGATCCATATATCTATTCATTCCGTTGTAGTGCGATTAAAATCATGCTAATATGGAATTAATATGAAAAGAACGGAGGGTTCCCTGTGCGTTATATCAAATTCCGTTTCACCACTTTGCGCGACTAATTGAATAGTGCTCAAAGGCTCTGCTCCTGTGCAGGGCAAACGGGATAGGTATGCTATGATAAAGGGAACTTTTGAATAGAATATGCCGTTGTATGAGGACGCCGCTTGCGGGATACGTTTGTATCCACAGGCGGTTGTCTGCTCATTTCCGTTTGTATGAAGCACAGGTGAAATGCCTGTGTTTTTATTTTTTCTCGAGGGGGAATTCAGCTTATGGAACAATTGCAGCAATTGGAACAAAGAGCGGTATTAGTTGGGGTCAATCTGAATCATCAAAATGATTTTGAATATTCCATGGAAGAGCTCGTCAATCTGGCGGAAGCTTGTGATATAGAGGTGGTGGGCAGCCTTACTCAGAATTTGTTGAAGGTAAATCCATCTCATTACATCGGAACAGGTAAAATTCAGGAGGTCATAGCACTTCTTGAAGCTCATGAAGGCAATCTCGTCATTTTCAATGATGAGCTGTCCCCATCCCAGATTCGTAATTTGGAGAAGGATTTACAATGTAAGGTCATAGACAGAACGATTCTGATTCTGGACATTTTTGCGCAAAGGGCAAAAACGAGAGAGGCGCAGCTTCAGGTTGAAGTGGCACAGCTCAAGTATATGCTGCCTCGCCTAGTTGGACTGCGTGAATCACTTGGACGGCAGAGCGGTGGAGTTGGAACGAAAAACCGCGGGGTAGGGGAAACCAAGCTGGAACTGGATCGCCGGCGAATTGAAGAAAAGATTAATGTCCTAACCAAGGAGCTTGATTTGCTGGTAGCTCATCGTCAGACTCAGCGCAAACAGCGGAAAAAGAATGATGTTCCGGTTGTATCGCTTGTAGGGTACACGAATGCCGGAAAATCGACGATTATGAACGCAATGATGGAGGTATATAACCCGTCGCAGTTGGAAGAAAAGCAAGTGTTTGAGAAGAACATGCTGTTCGCTACGTTAGAAACTTCGGTGCGGAGCATTCCTTTAGCGGATAATAAATCCTTTTTGCTTACAGATACGGTCGGTTTTGTCAGCAAGCTGCCTCATCATCTGGTCAAAGCCTTCCGGTCAACCTTAGAGGAAGTAGCGGAGGCGGATTTGCTCATCCATGTAGTTGATTATTCCAATCCCGAATATGATCGGCAGATTGAGATTACGAACCAGACGCTGAAGGAAATCGGCATTACGGATATTCCGACATTGTATGCATATAACAAATCAGATCTCACCCAACGACAAATTCCAGAAATTCAGGGAGATACCGTATATCTTGCAGCCAAAAAACGTGTTGGCATTACTGAACTGGTTGGGCAAATTCGGGAACGGGTATTTAAAGACTATATCAAATGCGATATGCTGATCCCTTACGATCAAGGTGCTGTTGTATCTTATTTCAATGAGAGAGCTAATATTTCTTCCACCAGCTATGAAGCTGAAGGAACGGTACTGTCTATGGAATGCAAATTGAGCGACTATGGTAAATACAAACAGTTTGTTATTACCCAGCCCATTGATCATTCAGAATAATTAAGAAAACCGGGACAATCGCGTACATAAGGTACGTGCGTCCCGGTTTTTTTGTCTGAAGCACTTTTGCTATATCGAAGGGAGTATAACTTCAAAGATTGTTCCTTTTCCTACTTCACTTTGAACTCTGATCTTACCGCCGTGTACTTCCACGATCGATTGCGATATGGCAAGACCGAGTCCGGCACCTCCATGCTTGCGCGTACGGGACACATCGCTTCGATAGAAGCGTTCAAAGACATGCGATAGATGCTCAGTCGGGATGCCAGGGCCGTTATCCTTGACGCTGATTAAGGAGTGATTTGGGTCATGTGCGGATAAAGTTACCACAATGCTTCCTTTTACTGGATCGGTGTGCTGGACAGCATTATGGAACAAGTTGAGAATTACCTGTTTGATTTTATCGCAATCATACATTCCTCGAATATTTGAGGTGATGTCGAACTGAACGTTCCGGTCACCTGCAAGAATACGCAGATGCGGCTCCATCTCCAGGATCAGGGTGTCTAATCGGGTTTCCATTCTGGATACGACAGGCGCACGATCCAGCTTAGCGAGGGTGAGCAGGTCTTCAACCAATTTTTTCATCCGGGTAGATTCGCCAAGCATACTGTTTAATGCGTTCTTCAGCTGATCAGGATTGTTAGCTGCACCGCGAAGAAGTACCTCAAGAAATCCGTGAATCGATGTCAGTGGCGTCCGTAGCTCATGGGAAGCGTCGGCAATAAAACGTCTCATTTGCTCCTTTGCTTCTCTCTCAGCATCGAAGGAACGCTCGAGCCTCCCCATCATCCCGTTGAAGGCTACTGCGAGTCTATCAATTTCTGTCTGCCCAAGAGTTGAAGGAAAGCGATTGTTCAAATTGCCGGCATTGGTGTCCTCCACCGTCTGGACCATTTGATCGAGCGGCTTAAGCGTTCGGCGAAGAACAGGCAAATAGAGCATAAGACCACCCGCTAGAGCCAGTATGGACAAGCCAACAAAAATAAGCAGCTGTCGCATGGCTATCGATTTGAGCGGTGCGGTAGCCATACCCATTTGAACGAGTCCCCCTTCACCAGAAGGGCCGCCCGTCTTACTAAACACGAGAAGCTGCTCATTTCCATTTCCATCATGTGCAATGATGTAACCCTTGTTGAAGCTATCTCCTTTGATGCTGCTCTTGATAGCAGCATATTTTTCATCCGAGAGTTGCGGTGCAGATAAACCCGTTTCATTTGAACGATCAATAAATCCAGTATCAGTATCGATGTAGGCTAGAGATGTATCCGGGAGAAATAGAAAGGGTCGGCGATCAAAATCGGTTGATATCGACGGAGGTTCAGTCCCATCACCATTGTTTGGCGGATTGAAATTAGGGTTATCCTTCCCATCGCGAAATCCAGGAGAAGGTATGCCATAAGTTCCTTCAAATAAATTTTTTGGAAGACTATGAATTTGGGAGACCAAAGATTCAGCCTGGTTGTGGTACAGAAAGTTTTTCATCAGAACATATTGCAATCCACCGATCAATAATAGAAGTGCAGCAATAATAAATAAGGAGCGGTACAGAAGCTGGGAACGCAGGGAGTGGGGAACGAGAAAACCTCCGACCCTATCCTTTAATGTTTTTTTCATGGCAGATCAACTCGATATCCCGCACCACGGAGCGTACGAATTAAGCGATGCTCTTTATCGTTAAGCTTTTCCCGTAAGGAACGAATATAAACTTCGACAATATTCTCCTCACCACCGAAATCATATCCCCATACTTGATCCAAAATCGTAGTTTTGCTAAGAACGATACCGTGATTGATCACTAAATATTTTAAGAGTTCATATTCTGTTGGAGATAATTCCAGGACTTGCTCAAAAAATATGATTTCCTTTCTACGATCATCAATCTTGAAAGGTCCGAATGAAACCTCGCTGAAGAGTGCAGGAAACTGATTGCGAAGACGGGCCCCAATCCGCGCGAGTAATTCTTCAAAGCTAAAAGGCTTCACGACGTAATCATCTGCGCCAATGGTAAGTCCCTTAACGCGATCGTCTACTTCGTCTTTGGCTGTTAGCATTATGATGGCTACATTATTGAGATTCTTCTTTAGCAGCCGGCATACTTCCCATCCGTCCATACCAGGCATCATAACATCGAGTACGACGATATGGGGGTGGAAATCGATAGCCAGATTCACGGCGCTCATACCGTCATTAGCAACAGCTACTTCAAAGCCTTCATTAGTAAGTCCAAGCTCCAAAAACTGTGTAATATGTGGTTCATCATCAACGAGCAAAATTTTTACACCTTTGACATTCTTCATTGTATTCGTCCTCCAAGTCACGGCTTTACGTCTTATTATGATTATTATCGGCTAATCCGCTGAGTGTTAGCTGAATGCCACCTGAGAAGTGACTTAAATCTGACAATGATTCATTTAGTTCATTATTACTCAATACCCTTGATTGTCAATCTGCTTCTGAGATATACTTTTCTAAGCGAAATTATAAAGGAGAGTAAAGAAATGGACAAAGTATTGATTTTCGGACATAAAAATCCGGATACGGACACAATCTGTTCTGCAATTGCGTACGCAGACTTGAAATCGAAGCTCGGCTGGAATGTTGAAGCGGTAGCTTTAGGTACTCCTAACGGTGAAACTAAATTTGCACTCGATCGTTTTGGCTTTGAAGCGCCGCGTGTAGTTGAGGCGGTAGCAGCAGAAGTAAAAAGCGTAATTCTCGTTGACCACAATGAACGTCAGCAAAGCGCTGCAGATATTGAACAAGTAACTGTAGCTGAAGTAATTGACCATCATCGTATTGCCAACTTTGAGACAAGTGGTCCATTGTATTACCGTGCAGAGCCGGTTGGATGTACGGCAACAATACTTAACAAAATATACAAAGAGAACGGCATCGCAGTTCCAGCAAACATTGCGGGTCTGATGCTGTCCGCTATCATTTCTGATTCTCTTCTGTTTAAATCCCCAACTTGCACAGAGCAAGATGTAGCAGCAGCACGCGAGCTTGCTGATATCGCAGGCGTTAATGCTGCAGAATACGGATTGGACATGCTTAAAGCAGGTGCTGATCTTAGCGACAAAACCATTGAACAGCTGATTTCCCTTGATGCCAAAGAATTCGAAATGGGCGGCTCCAAAGTAGAAATCGCTCAAGTGAACGCTGTGGACGTCAATGACGTACTTTCCCGTCAAGCTGAACTGGAAGCCGCATTGAATAGTATCGTGGACAGTAAAGGACTTGATCTATTCCTGTTGGTAGTTACTGACATTTTGAATAACGATTCTGTTGGACTTGCTCTTGGTAAAGCAGCAAATGCAGTGGAAGATGCTTATAACGTAAAGCTGGAAAATAACACAGCTGTACTGAAAGGCGTCGTATCGCGCAAATCGCAAATCGTTCCGGTTCTTACGGATATTTTCAACAAACGCTAAGAGCAGGTTTTGATCAAAAAATCTGTTGCCAATTTAAAATCCTGATGCAGCTTATGGATAGCTGTATCAGGATTTTTTTGTGCTTTTGCAGAGCTCCTGTTTGATGAACAACCCACCATTTCTACGTCACTATTGACGTTCATGCTCCTGTTAGATGCAAAGCTGCAATGATTAGCAGACAGAGAGGACGTTATTTGTGTTATATGCTGTTTATTGGGAATTATCGGACACCAGCGCCATTTTTTTGCAAGATTACTGTCAGCATTGCCAGCAGTGCCTCATTTTGACTAAATAGCTTCTCCTATGTCCGCACATCATCGCAAAAAGAGAGTTTCGGGGAAATAGCGGCTTTCATGTCCGCTAACGTGAAGAGTGCGGTATCTGTGCGGTCCAATAAAAAATCAAAAGAACCTCACACCATGGTGAGGTCCTTGATTTAAATAGGTTTATGTCGTCGTTTCCGGATTGCCACCGGATACAGTGGCCAGTGCTGGTGAAGGCTTATGTTTGAAGATTGGGATCAGAATGATGGCTCCGATCAACATAATGATGCCGGATACGGAATAGATACCTACAAGCGGGAAGAATTTTTTGAATATTCCGGCCAAAGACATCATAATAACCATCATGCCCATGAACATTGGGCTAAGTACACCATTTACCCGTCCTACATACTCTTGCTCTGTCCATTGCATAATCATTGTGTTGATGCCAATTTGAATGCAAGGGAAGGTGAGACCATTAAGAAACTGAAGAGCCAGTGTTAATGGAATACTTGTGGAAAAACCCATTCCTACTATACATATTGCACTTACTGTGATTCCGAATGCCAATAGCACTTGTGGAGGGATTTTTTTGGCAAGGGCCATAACTGCAATACCACCGATGAGCATGGCAACACCATTTACCATAAGTAAAAACTGCAAAAATTCCTTCGTTTGGCCCAGTCGTTCTGTAACGACGAACAGCCCAAGCGTCTGGATCGTACCCACTGCAAAGCCAGCGATTGCAAAAGTAGCACCTAGCACGCGGAGGACAGGACTACGCCATACATAACGGAAGCCGTCTGCCAGCTCTTGGCGGATATTTGTTTTTGCAGCTGTCTCGTTAGCCTCCGGCTCTTTGTCAGCAGGTAAACGGAACAACACGATCGCAGACAGCAGAAAGGCTACGCCCATCACGCCAATTGAAATGTAAATTCCAAAATGGTGATAAGAGAAAATACCAAGGGATGGACCCAGAACCATAAAGATGGCCATCAATGATTGAAACATAGCCATGCCTTGCTGCATTTTTTCAGGGTGGATATGCTGCTTGAACAGCTTCATAACCGACGGCTGTGAAAACTGTGATAGGATCGCTGAGATAAAAGTGGCGAAATAGACCATTTCCCATGAACCATACATTAAAGTGATTAGTACGGCAAATACCGATGCGGCTGACAGAAAATCACACCAAATCATCGTTCGTTTCGGCTTCCAGCGATCGGCAAAAGCACCTCCGATGAAGGAAAACACAAAGATAGGTGCAAACTCAACGACAGAGATGAGTGAGATGGCCAGAGGGTCGCTATTCGTCTGATCGGTTACGAACATAAGAATCGCGAAATTTCTGACCCAGATACCGATCTGCAAAAAAATGTTGGAGATCAGCACAGTTTGGAAAAATCGGTTGCTGAACAAGCTTTGTGATGCTGGTGAATCTGGAGAAGCTGTGGTAGACATTGCGATTATCACCTCAATATGGTTTCTCTATATTAATACATTAGTTTAAAACGTTCTATCTGATCCCAAAGTTTCTCTTTTTGCAAGATTTCTACCTGTTTTTTACCTAAAAGGTCAAAGTGGGGGAATTTGGCGCGATTATGAATATACTTTGGATGGAGGTCGTGCTGCAGGCACCATTCAGTAAGTCGATTCAAATCGGCACAGCCTACTTTGGTTACGGTTTTGATTCCTGGGAAACGGGGGTCCAGCCAATAATGAGTTAAATATGCGATTTTCCCTTCAGCGACTTCCCGTTTCCAGTTGCTTAATTCGTCTCTGGTAATTCCAAAAGCCATATATATTCCTTCCTTGTCGCAATACTAATAAGTTATTAATGCACCTTTGTTTGTATAAATATTAAAGTATTACGTATGAATACCTCTCCACAGAAAGGAGACGATGGTTGCGGCAGCTTCCTGTTCAGTGGTAAAAAGCTTCTGATCGACATCATATTGGCGCTGCCCGGCTCTCAGCATTGCTACATAAATATATGCAGTGATCTTGGTATCCTCACAATAAATTTCATGGTTTGCAACTGCCTGATCAAAGCCAACCTGAAGAGTGTCATAGAGAGCATTTTCACTTTGGATTAACTGTTGCTGCTGTTCAGGTGTAAGGTGGTGCTTGACCTTCTCAAACATACCGTTCACATGAACCTGAGGTATTTTTAAATACTTCTCCGTAATCAAAGTCAGTCGTTCCTTAAAAGACCCTGATTGATCGAGAATATCCTGGATACGGTTCTTAACCTGGACTAAAGTTTCAACCATAGACGAGACAAATAAATCATTTTTGGTTGGGTAGTAGTAGTAGATCGTTGCTTTAGTAACGCCGCAGTGCTCAGCAACCTCGTTCATGGAGACAGCGTCGTAGCCTTTTTCCATAAAAAGAAGGGAAGCTGTGACAAGAATTTGTTTATGAGTTGGCATGCTGTCATGCTGCAGAACGGGGCGACCAAGCGGTTTTTTGTTCGGTGTGTTCATCATATCACCTCAACACCTTATTCTGAGCAATGATTATACCATAAGCAAATTGTTGAAGAAAATTTAATTCAAAAAATATTGATAATTAACCTTCCAGTATATATAATTAATATGACAAATGTCACAGAGAAATTTAAATGAGAACCGGGGGATGGAGGAGTGAATGGAGATATTTTTTGAACGAATGGGCCGCTTAGTTGCTGGAAAAAGAACAAAATGGATTACGCTGCTCGTTTGGATTTTGCTTGCAGCTGTGCTTAGCATCGTTTGGCCAGGCGTAAAATTAATGGAACAAAATAATGCGCCTAACTTAAGTAACGACAAGCCTTCTGTTCAAGCCAGCCTGCTGGCTGAGCAAGAGTTTCCAAATGATAGCGGCATACCTGCTCTGCTGGTCTGGAATAGAGAGGGTGGGCTTAATGATGAAGATTTTGGCAATATCCAAAAGCTGACCGCTTATTTCACGGAAAATCCGGTGGGAGGTCAAGAATTGGTGCCGCCATTTGATCGCATACCATTGCCTGCACTGAAGGCGGAGGCATCAGAGGATGGTACTGCGTTTGTACTGCCGTTTTTCTTTGAAAAAACTTCAGATTCCGAAATTATGGAATCGGGAGTAGAAGAGATAAGAAAACAAGCCGAGGTTTTATTCGGCTATGATCCTTTTGCTGTAAAACAAGGAGACGTAAATGAAATATCGGCCAGAGTATCTGGTCCGGCAGGAATATCTATCGATGCTGTCGGGTTATTCTCCCAAGCAGACGTATCCCTGATGATTGCCACGGTTCTTATTGTTCTAATATTGCTGCTGTTGATTTACCGTTCGCCAATTTTGGCTATTATTCCGATTATTGCAGTAGGCTTCGCTTATGGGGTATCGAGTCCCATTTTGGGCAAAATGGCCGAGCTGGGCTGGATTACATTTGACTCTCAAGCTATTTCGATTATGACCGTATTGCTGTTTGGTGCAGGAACGGATTATTGCCTGTTCTTGATTTCGCATTTCCGCCAGTATTTGACGGAAGAGAGCAGCAAAGCTAAAGCGCTGCTTAAATCCTTGAAGGACTCGTCAGGCGCCATTGCAATGAGTGGATTTACAGTCGTTATCGCGCTGCTTGTTCTATTGGTAGCTGAATATGGGGCGCTGCATCGTTTTGCCGTTCCATTTAGCTTGTCGATCCTGATCATGGCATTTGCCAGCTTAACACTGGTTCCTGCGTTGCTTGCTATTTTGGGCCGGGCTTCATTCTATCCGTTCGTTCCGCGAACACCAGAAATGCAGGAGGAACGTGCAAGAAAGAAAGGCAAGAAGCTCAAAGCAACGAATAAAAAACCTATTGGAGGCTGGATTGGTCGGGTCGTAACGAAAAGACCATGGGCCGTCGTATCCATTACGGTCGTTATACTTGGGGCCTTGGCTCTTAACGCTACAAGAATTGAATATACGGTTGACCTGTTATCTTCGTTTCCTGAGGACACTCCATCCCGTGAGGGCTTTGCTGTAATTGGAGAAAAATTCACACCTGGAGAGCTTGCGCCAGTCAAATTGATGGTAGATACCGAAGGGAAAGAGGTAGCATTACAGGACAGCTTCAAGGATCTTCCGTACATTAGCAAAGTGTCTGACCCTGCACAAGGGGCAACGAATACTAACATCCAGGCAATAGATTTAGAGTTTAATATTAACCCTTACACGAATGAAGCAATGAATCATATTCCTGATATTCGAGCAGAGGCAGAAAAATCGCTGCAAGACGCGGGTGTTTCTTCTCCAGAAAATAAAGTATGGATCAGTGGTCAGACGGCAACTCAATATGATACTGAAATGACGGATAGCAGAGATGCGAAGGTCATTATTCCGATCGTTATCGGACTCATTGGGCTGTTGCTGTTAGTTTATCTGAGATCAATCGTTGCGATGATTTACTTGATTTTGACCGTTGTATTATCTTATTTTTCAGCGCTCGGTCTAGGCTGGATCGTCATTCATGATTTTATGGGAGATGCTGCTATTCAGGGCTTGATCCCTGTCTATGCTTTCGTGTTCCTTGTAGCGCTCGGCGAGGATTATAACATCTTCCTGATCTCAAGCATTTGGAAGAAAAGAAAAGAGATGCCTCTGAAGCAGGCGATTCAGGAAGGGGTAACAGAGACTGGCGGGGTTATTACATCGGCTGGCCTGATTCTCGCAGGGACGTTCGCTGTACTGGCTACTCTGCCAATTCAAGTTCTGGTACAGTTCGGGATCATTACGGCAATCGGCGTGCTTCTTGATACCTTTGTCGTAAGACCATTCCTAGTTCCAGCGATCACGATGCTGCTTGGTAAATGGGCATTCTGGCCAGGACGTCATATGGAAAAGGCTAGTGGTAAAAAATCATTATCGGGTTGAGACACTAAGTAAATAACGGAATAAAGTTTGCAATAAAAAAGATGGGGTAGTTGATAATGACTATTCCATCTTTATTTACATACAAAGGTTGAAAAACTAATGGTATTAGTTTATTATTTAACTAATACCATTAGTTAAAAGAGGGGAAGTCCCATATGAGAATTATTCGTAAAGGAAAGCTGTCACAATTGACGACTATGCCAAGGCTGTTTCCAGTCAATTGTTACTTAGTTGAAGAAGATGAGGGAGTTACACTTATTGATGCCGGGTTGGCTATCAGTGCAAAAGGAATTATGGATGCTATTGATGATAAAGAGGGTTCAAAGCCGTTAACACGAATTATTCTAACGCATGCTCATGGAGATCATGTAGGTGCGCTTGATATCTTGAAATCAGCTTATCCCGAGGCCACTGTTTTCATATCGTCCCGTGATGACCGTTTGCTTCGTGGAGATGTATCACTGGATATAGATGAACCGCAATCTCCAATTCGCGGAGATATCCCTAAAAAAATATGTACCAGAGCGGATGTGCTGCTTGAAGACGGAGACCTTGTAGGTTCACTGCGGGTAATATCTACTCCAGGACATACGCCAGGTTCCATTTCGCTAATGGATACCCGAAGTGGAGCGCTAATAGCAGGGGATGCTTTTCAAGTTCGAGGTGGTGTCGCTGTTAGCGGGGTAATGTCACTACGGTTTCCTTTTCCTGCTCTAGCAACCTGGAACAAAGAGAAGGCATTGTGCAGCGCAAAACGTCTCGCTAATCTAAAGCCTACACTTTTGGCTGTTGGACATGGTGAAATGATAGATAATCCACTTGAAATTATGATGAATGCGATAGATAAAGCCGATAGGAAATTGAACGGGAAATGATATGATTAACAACAGTTTATCTAACCACTAGGAGGAGGAGGTTTACTTCATGTCGCCAAGAGCAGGGATTGATATTCATATAGTGATGAAGGTAGTAATTAACATTGCTGATCAACATGGGGCAGGTGCGGTGACGATTGCTTCTGTCGCTAAAGAGCTGGGTATTAAATCTCCCTCTCTTTACAATCATATAAGCGGTCTCGATGAGCTTAAAAAGAAGCTGGCGATTTATGCAATGGATGAATTACACCATTATATCGCTCAAGCTGTAAAAGGAAAGAACGGAGAGGCTGCTATTCACGATTTTGCGATATCTTATATTTCATATGCTCGCGAGCACCCTGGACTTTATGAAGCAACTCAGTTTGCACCTGAAGGTGAAGATGCGGAGATCAATGAGGCTAGCTATCGTATTGTAAGCTTGGTAATGGACTTGCTGCAAAGCTATCATTTACCCCAGAAGCAGGCACTGCATACGATTCGGGGACTTAGAAGCCTTGTGCACGGCTTTGCTACCTTGGAGCGGCAAGGCGGGTTCAGAATCCCTCTGGATCTGCAAGAGAGCCTTGAGTATAATTTGGAGCTTTTTCTTAAAGGACTATCCTATTATAGTTGACAATATTTTTTACTCTGTGATACTTTAGGCTTGAAATCGAGGTGAGACACTATGGCAAAAAAGAAAGGTCGGAGCGTTCCAAAGGCTGAGGTTAGTGATAAACCGGCTACTCTGAAGGACTTGCTAGGTGCAGATACGATAGCCAAACTAAAGGAACAGGCTAACGAATTGAAGAAGGAAGAACAGGAGCGCCGTGAGGCTGAGCAGCTTAAAGCAGAGGAAGCTCGCAAGGCGGAGCAAAAGCGATTGGATAACGATTTTGAACATTTGTTAAGTAAAAGTGATCTGGATTGGCATAAATACAAATAGAAAGTAACATATGTATAATTGTAATGAAGCTCCTAGCTTAAATGGATAGGAGCTTTTAATATGTTTAAGCGAGGTCAGTAGGAAAATGGACCAATTAAAAATCTGGATATTGCTCTGTGCATTCATAATTTTGCTTGTCTTGTTTAACAAAAAGCAAAAAAAGTCGGCTCAGATCCGAGATGCGTACGAGGAGCTTGAGGGATTAGCAAGTCGAACGCGAAGAGGACGCTCTACATTCAATGATATTAAGAGATGGGAGCGATCACTTCAACGCCTTGAAAAATACCCAAAAGAGCTCAATAAATTGGATTATGATATAAAGCTTCGCCAGGCATTTATGGTATACTTGGAACGTCATTATCCAGAGGATGAACGACTTGAACAGCTGCAGGAAACAGCAGGGTATCAGAAGGATATTTTATGGAGTATGAAGAAAGATCGGTAATGCAATCAAAATGCCAAAAAGGTGGATGAGTTATACTTCTATGAGTAAATTCAACAGCGATTATATAATAACTATGGATGATATCGTTAGGGAAGGCGACGATATTCTGAGAGTAGTAACAGCGCCTGTAAACGTACCGCCGAGTCAGGAAGATCGGGAAGAAATGGCCTCTATGATGATGTTTTTGAAAAATAGTCAGGACCCGAAAATGTCAAAAAAATACAAGCTGAGAGCCGGGGTAGGGCTGTCGGCGAATCAAATTGGACTTAACAAGCGGATGTTTGCTGCTTTACTTGGCGATGAGCAAGGACGCAACCGGGAATATGCTTTATTCAATCCGAAAATTATAAGTCATTCAACAGCTATGGTGTATTTGCCTGAAAGTGAAGGCTGTTTATCTGTCGATCGTGATGTACAGGGATTTGTGCCCAGGTATGAGAAGGTACAGATTAAAGCCTATGACACTGAAGGTAATGAATTAAAGCTGCGCTTCAAAGGCTTTGATGCTATCGTAATGCAACATGAGCTAGATCATTTAAATGGCATTATGTTTTATGACAGAATTAATAAAGATCATCCTTTTAAGCTTCCAGAAGGCGTGCAAATTTCAAGCTTGTATTAAGAACGGGGGAATATGTCCATGACTGCAAAATCAATCATTTCCAGAATTGATCACACATTGCTTAAGGCGGATGCTAATAAAGAGAGTATTTTAAAGCTTGTGGAGGAAGCAAAGGAATATCAGTTTGCTTCGGTATGTGTAAATCCGGTTTGGGTTAAAACTGCATCCGAGGTGCTAAGGAGTGCCTCCAACTCCAAGGTGAAAGTATGCACCGTAATCGGTTTTCCTCTTGGGGCATCGGCTCCTGAAGTTAAGGCATTCGAAAGCACGCAGGCTATTCAAGACGGTGCAGACGAGATCGATATGGTTATTAATATCGGAGCTCTTAAAGATGGAAATGATGATTTGGTCGTTCGTGACATGGTCGGCGTGGTTCAGACTGCAGCTGGAAAAGCGTTGGTTAAGGTGATCATCGAGACCTGCTTGCTGACTCCTGACGAAATCGTTCGGGCTTGTCGCCTTGCGGTATCCGCTGGTGTTGATTTTGTGAAGACATCAACGGGTTTCTCTACAGGCGGAGCAACAGTAGAGGCTGTAGCTTTGATGGCGAAGACTGTTGGACCGGGCATCGGTGTTAAGGCTTCAGGCGGTGTGAGATCTCTTGCCGATGCTGAAGCAATGATCGAGGCAGGAGCAACACGGCTTGGCACTAGTGCAGGAGTTGCTATTGCACAAGGCTTAAGCGGAAAAAGCGATTATTAAAGTTTTAGAAGCACTGATTAGCTCGAATCAACATCAAAAGTAACGTTGATTAAGCACCAGAAGCACTAAGGCAGCGCCCAACAGCTTAAATTACTTCTTATCAGAGACGCCATAAGGCGTCTTTCTTATTTCAAAAAAAGGCAGAGTTTAACATTAACTTTTTTTCAGGGTATCCCGTTATAGCTACAGATAGATTTCGCGCGGAGTTGCCAAAACGATAGGGAATGAGGATGGATATGATTCAAATAGACCAGTTATCTAAAAAATATCGACGTGGAAGCTGGGCGCTTCAGGATGTTAATTTAACTCTGAATGAAGGTATGATCGGATTGCTCGGCCCTAATGGAGCTGGAAAATCTTCGCTGATGCGTATTTTGGCTACTCTAGTAACGCCAACTATTGGAGAGGCATATATCCATGGAATACCGCTTAGCAAAGCAGAGGAGATTCGCCAATTGCTTGGATATCTGCCTCAGCAGTTTCAGGTATATCCTCAACTGACGGGAAGAGAATATCTGGATTATGTTGCAACAATGAAAGGGATCAAAGACAGTAAAATGCGCAAAACGGAAGTAGAACGATTATTAGAAGAGGTTAACCTGACGGATAAGGCAGACAAGAAGGTTCGTACGTATTCCGGTGGAATGAAGCGCAGACTGGGTATTGCACAGGCGCTTACAGGCTCACCCTCCGTACTCATTGTGGATGAACCGACAGCCGGACTCGACCCAGAGGAACGCGTGCGGTTCCGTAATTCGCTCACAAGGTTTAGTCTTGGACGGATTGTTCTGCTATCAACACATATCGTTGCAGATATTGAGAGTAATTGCAGGCAAATTGCGGTTCTGGACAAGGGCAGGGTTAAGCTGTCTGGACAATTGCCGGATTTGCAAAAGCGCGGTGAAGGCCAAGTCTGGGAAGGGATTGTAACAGATCAGGAATATGCTGGACTTGATCCCATGTCTATCGTTTCGACCAGACGAACGGATGACGGATTGCTGTGTCGGATTATAGGGGAGGAGCCGCCGCATGGGATTGATGCCATTTCCGTAAGCCCAACGTTAGAGGACGGGTATATGGTATTGCTTCGGTCCAGTCTTGAGGAGGATTGTTGGACATGAACAAATGGTTACGTCAGTTCCGCTTTGAATTGGGAATGATTTTTCGTAATCCGTGGCTGCTTATCCTGTTAGTGCTGTTTGGAGTATTGATTCTCTGGGTGGTACATGATGCGCATGCAAGTCAGGTTTTTCATGCACAGTCATACAACGCCTTAACCTTGGTTCATACGTTGTCACTGGGTCTAGTCATGCTGATGGGAATATTGGCGATCAGGCGGGATATTAGACGCAAAACCTATGAGTGGAGCGATGCTATACCTTTATCTAATACAACAAAAATAACGGCAAAATATGTGGCAACCCTGCTGTATTTTACGCTTTTCACTATCGCTGCTACCGTGATATATGCTTATTATTCAGCAAAAACTGGTGGAGATGCTTCCGTTACTCTGACCCTCAGTAAGTACTATGCAACTACTTTTGAAGTTTCATATGCAGTTACATTGGCTTTGTCGATTCTGCTTGCCATTTGCATTTCAAATCGGATTGTTTATTTGATCGGATTTTGTGCGTGGATGTTTGGTACGTTTTTTATGGAGATTTTCTTAATTGATAGAATGTATTTATTCCCTCTGCGGACGTTTCATCTGAGCCAATTATTTATTTCAATACAAATGGATAACGAAGTTTGGGCGACTGCGCAGATGGATGAAGAACTCATGTATTCACGGTTATTTGTCCTGGCGTTTACCTTGTTACTGTTAGTTGCAGGAATTACGATATTGAACTGTCTTCGTCGAACAAAACATTTATTTCTCGTGTGGGGAACTGCAATTACTGCATTACTGCTTGCCTGCGGGAGCTTCATGCCTTATGGAGGTTTATGGCAGGGGAGATATGCGCAGTACAAGGAGAAATTGGCTGATCCTACGATCCAGACGATGGAGCAATTTACTCCAATTCAGAATCCAACTTACGAGATTACGGATTACGATGTTTCGATGCATAGGAGTCAAAATGATTATCTTGAGACGAAAGCTACTATACAACTGAATGTACCAACCGACGGACATGTAAATGAGCTGCCTTTTACGTTAAATCGTGCATTCTCGGTAAGCCAGGTGAAGGTAAACGGTGTTGGAGTTTCTTTTCAGCATCAAGGTGAACAATTAACCATCAAGTTAAATGAGAATATCAGCGGGCCTGTAAAAGTTGAAATGGACTATGCGGGAGTGATGATGGATTACTATATGCGGTCAAATGGAAACGGGGAGTTTACTGCTTTTGTGAAGGGTGAAAATGTATTTTTGCCCCAATATATTGGTTGGTACCCATTGCCTGGTTATCAGTCGGTGTACGTGAAAGAGGTAGATCATTCTAATGTTAGACTTGCACCAGTGCATTATGAGATGGATAACAGAGCCCCAGCAAATTTTCGCTTAACCTTAACCGGGTTTAAATCACCGTTGTATACGAGCATACCGGAACACGAACGTTCTGAAGATCGCCAAATCTTCGCGGGACCTGTCAATAATAAAATTACGTTGTTTGGTGGGGAGCTTAAGGAGATGAAGCGTTCCGGTTTACCTGTTACCGTGGTAACTTCTCCGTATAATGCTTCTGCGGTGAACGTCATTTTGGATCATTTGAGTAAAATGAATGATTATTATAGCTCATGGCTGCAAAATTACAAACCTAATATCAATCAGTTCATATATTTTCCAATCAATAACTATATGCCGTTTACATCGGAAAATCAGACTTACGTGGTCACTCATGGGTATTGGGACAATAAGTATATGTCCGAGATTCTAATGAATGCAATGGTGGTCGGAAGCAGGAATGGAGGTTACTTGATTGAAAATACAGAAGACGATGTCCGTCTGCAAATTCGGGCGTTGCTGTGGTATGTGTACTACCGCGAGCAGGAGGACATTACAGACAAGGAGCTAAAGGATGGTTGGGGAAATAGCATGCTTTGGGAGCTATATGATTCCAATAATAGTATAGATCCCGCACGACTAGGGCTCCGAATGTCAGAGCAAGTGGGCAAAGCTATTGATGAAGGAAAATCGAAACAAGTGAAAGAGGTGCTGAGCTTCTTTTATAATCAGAATCTTGAAATAGTCGATGACACTGGGGGGGATTCTCCCTCCGGCAATAGGATCTCTTATGCACAATGGGAGAAGGAATGGAAGAGGGTGATGGAAAGTGAGAGCGGCAGCTGAGCTTTTTCGCCGGGGAGCTATATATGATCTGAAAATACACAAAGGAGGAGGAATGGAGACGATCGCTACCTATCCGGTATCGCTTCGCTTTATGGCTGTGCGTAAATGGCTCGAGGCCATACTCCTGTCTCTTATGGCTAGTGCCGGGTGGATTGCCGTGGAGAAAGAAGGTGAAGAGAGATGATCAGCGACCAAAAGCTGACGCAGCGAATGGCCGATGGAGAGCAGGAAGCATTTGAATTGCTAGTCACCAGATACCATGGGCCTCTTCTAAGCTATGTTACCCAGCAGCTTAAGGATCGCTCAAAAGCGGAAGATATCGTTCAGGAGACGTTTATTCGGTTGATTCGACATTTGCGAAAATATGGGCAATTAGAACAGCTTCGGCCATGGCTTTATAAGGTTGCGCTAAATCTGTGCCGGGATTATTGGAGAAGCGCTGCGTATCGATCAGAACAAATGGCTGTGGATGAATTTCCTGATGATGCAGACCCCTCGTTTGGTGCAGAAGAGCTGCTGGAAAGACAGGAGACCGTCGAGCAAATTTCGAATTCGCTGTCTTGGCTGCCTGATGTACAGCAGGATGTTATCAGGATGCGCTTTTTTCATGACCTCAAGCTCCACGAAATAGCTGAACTGCTAGATATTCCTTTGAGCTCTGTGAAGTCTCATTTATACGGTGCGCTGAGAAAACTCAAGCGTGCCCTTACTAAAAAGAATGATGTAGCATCTTTCGGATCGGGTCGGCGATCCAAATCAAATGAGGAAGCTGAGGTGACATTGCATGAAACACTCCATTGATCAAGAATTGGGGCAGCTCGAACGGGAGCTGAGAGAGCCTCTTCGTCAAGCAGTTTTACCGCCGCCTTCTCCTTCAGAGACATCGGTACTAATCACTGCGCTGCAGCCAGAATTCGATATGCTTAAGGCAGAATCAGCTTCTGCCACACTAGATTTCAATCCTCAAGTAGAAGTGCCATCACTAATGAAGCTGCTTTGGAACCAATTCCGTATATATCGGAAATCACTTGTTTTGATTGGCTCCTTCGTGTTTTTGATGATGATTTTATTGGTTGATCCCAAGCAGCCTATGGATAGTCTTATCATTGTAGGATTTGAGGCGACAAGTCTGTTTCCAGTCATTACACCTCTTTTGATCATGGCTTCAATGCTGTTCAGCAGCCGTACCTCTGATCGTGGGATGAGAAATGTTGAGAGCATTACGCCGTATCCTCCGGCATTGGTCATGTATAGCAGAATGTTGATGGTGATCGGACTTGTTGTCGGCTGGGCTCTGATCAGCTCCATTGTTGTGGGGATGCGTGTATCGGCTGAAGGTGCGGTCACCCTGCCATTCATACCGTTTTTGCTGCGGTGGCTCGGGATATCTCTTTTGGTCGGCGGTGTACTCATGTATGTCATGTTTCGAAAAGGAATAAAAATGGCGTTGTTTTTTTCTGCGGGGATTTATGTAGGCTGGATACTTATTGAAAATTTCATGATACTCTGGTCCGTGCAGTCCAAAACAGCTCTTGATACGTTAATGTTAATTTCCGGGGCACTTCTGATGCTGAGATCTTATTATCGAAGTCGTAATATGCGGGTAAGCAGTCCTGACAGGAGAAAATAACGCATGATAACCATTGATGGATTGCACCAGCCGCAGGGTGATTTTTCGCTGAAAGTAAATCGTTTGAGGATCAGCCAGGGGTTGACGCTTCTCGTCGGGGCAAATGGGGCAGGAAAGTCAACGCTGCTTGAGTTGCTGGCGACGATTCAGATGCCTGCCCAAGGCAGTATATTATATCGTCAACGTTATGCATCCGGGCATCTTCCTCTTCTTCGAAGTCAAATTGGTTATGTTCCTTCGGAAATTGAGCTGTATGAAGAGATGACGGCCTATAAGCTCCTATGTTATTTGGCAGAACTTAAGGGTGTATATCGTAAGGAACAGGTGGAAGGCATAATGCGGGAATTTCGTCTAGAACCATACCGGAAAGTTAAAATCAAGTCTCTCTCACAGGGCATCTGTCGCAGAATCGCTATCGCTCAGGCACTGCTGGCTAATCCGTATTATTTATTCCTCGATGAGCCGCTGAATGCTATGGACATTAGCGAGCGAAAATTGACAATCACATTTCTGACTCGTTATGCGATCGGAAGAACAGTAGTTGCCGCTGTGCATGAATTAAATGAGTGGGAGGCTGCTGCGGATGATGTGCTCTGGTTAGATCGGGGGCGGATTGCTTTTTCAGGTGACCGGGGGCAGTGGACTGAAGATTTACCTTGCCGAGTATGGGAAGGGCCTGTCACAAATGATCAATTTACGAGCTGCTCAGAGAAAACGCTGATTCTTTTTCGGGAGCTTCCGGATGAAGGTATGTTTGTGAGAATTATCTCTGACAAGAGACCGTTCCAAAGTATGAGCGAAGCTGATCCGACGATGGAGGATGCATATTTTGTTCGGAAATATAACCTCAAGGGCTCTATATAATTAAGGACATGACAAAGAATCGATGGAGTAATGTATCCAACGATTTTTTGTTTTTATAAAAAAAACCAAGAATTTATATCGGTTTACTATTTTCAAATTCGAAAATTTATGAGACAATAGGTAAAATAAAATGAATATATTTAATCTTTAAATATTAAGGGAGGAATTATCCATGTCAGAAGAGCGCCAATTTGCACCCGAAACGTTAGCCGTTCATGCAGGTCAAGAAATCGATCCAACAACATATTCACGTGCAGTACCACTGTACCAGACGACATCCTACGGCTTCCGTGATACAGAGCATGCTGCCAACTTGTTTGGTCTGAAAGAATTCGGCAACATCTACTCCCGTATTATGAATCCTACGAATGATGTGTTTGAGAAGCGGGTTGCAGCGCTCGAAGGAGGCGTAGGAGCACTTGCTACAGCTTCGGGTCAGGCAGCGATTACTTTCTCCATTCTGAATATTGCCGGAGCTGGTGATGAAATTGTAGCTTCCAGCACTCTGTATGGCGGAACTTACAATTTGTTCTCGACGACACTTTCTAAGCTGGGCATTAACGTGAAATTTATCGATTCCTCGAATCCGGAAAATTTCCGTGCTGCCATTACAGATAAGACTAAAGCACTTTATGCTGAAACGATCGGAAATCCTAAGGGAGACATTCTCGATATTGAAGCAGTAGCAGCTATCGCTCATGAAAACGGAATTCCGCTCATCGTAGATAATACGTTCCCAAGCCCGTACTTGCTTCGTCCGATTGACTTCGGCGCGGACATCGTGGTTCATTCCGCTACGAAATTCATCGGGGGTCATGGTACGTCGATTGGCGGTATCATTGTAGATAGCGGCAAATTTGACTGGAAGGCAAGCGGGAAGTTCCCAGGGCTGATTGAACCAGATCCAAGCTATAACGGGGTAGTTTATACCGATGCAGTTGGACCACTTGCTTACATTATTAAAGCGCGTGTTCAGCTTCAACGTGACTTGGGCGCATCCTTGTCACCGTTTAACGCATGGCTTTTGCTTCAAGGACTTGAGACGCTTCATCTGCGCGTAGAACGCCATAGTCAAAATGCATTGAAAGTAGCCCAATTTCTTGAAGCTCATGACAAGGTAGAATGGGTAAGCTATGCTGGTCTTCCTAGTCATGAATCCTATGAGCTTGCGCAGAAGTACCTGCCAAAAGGTCAAGGCGCGATCCTGACTTTTGAGATCAAGGGCGGTGTCGAATCCGGTCGTAAACTGATCGAAAACGTGAAGCTGTTCTCGCACCTTGCCAATGTCGGCGATTCCAAATCATTGATTATTCATCCGGCCAGCACGACACATCAACAGCTTACTGAAGAAGCACAAAAAGCTGCAGGTGTTACACCAGGCTTGATTCGTTTGTCTGTAGGTACAGAGTCGATCGATGACATCCTGTATGATCTGGAGCAAGCAATCATCGCCAGCCAAGCGTAACAACGTCAGTATCACTATAATGTGTTAATTGGATAAAGTCATTATATTTACTATAATACAAAGAACCGTTGTTCGGATAGTCTGGACAGCGGTTCTTTTTTTAAGTTTATTTATCCAATAAAATCGCTTCTCAATTGCCTCTATTCAAAATATCCAGATTGAATATAGTTCGTTGAGATAAACTGTACTTTTACAATAATTTTGGCCAGACCTATTTACAAGGATCGCCAAAAGGATTAAACTTTAATTAAAGTTTCTCAAAGGAAAAATTATTGTACTAAACCAAAAATGATTATCGTTCTCAATTACATGCTGCTCCGGGATATCCCGGGGCGGCATGTGTCATTTTAAGGGCATTAAAAATGGTACTCATTCTCAATTACAAGCTCTTAGAGGTCGACTTTTTGAACTCTAACTATATTAAGGAGGAAATTTATATGCAAGCCATACAAAAAACGATGCCGGTTAAGCAAAATTCCGCCAATTTACCAACTCCAGGTCCACGTCGCCGCAAATCCCTTGGTAGACTACTTCGTCATAAAGAAATGATGTTTGCGATCATAAGTGGTGTGTTGATGTTAGCAGGTTGGGGATTCGGCTCATGGTCCCAAGTGTTATCGATCATTCTTTATATCGCAGCTTATGCCATTGGTGGATTCATGAAAGCGAAGGAAGGGCTTGAAACGCTGTTTAAAGAGCGCGATCTTGACGTGAATTTGTTGATGATTGCCGCAGCGCTAGGGGCAGCCTCGATTGGTTACTGGAATGAAGGTGCGATGCTGATCTTTATTTTTGCACTGAGCGGCGCGCTTGAATCCTTTGCAAGTGAGCAGAGCCTTAGAGATATTTCAGCGCTTATTGCGCTTAGACCGGAAAAGGCTCTCAAAGTAGATGACAATGGTGTGAGCTTGGTGAATGTTGAAGAACTGGCTGTAGGAGATCTTGTACTGGTGAAACCAGGAGAGGTTATTCCAACGGATGGTCTCATTCGTAGTGGTAGTTCAGCTATTGATCAGGCGACGATCACAGGGGAATCTATCCCGGTCGATAAAGCACTAGGCGACGATGTTTATGCTGGTACAATTAACGGAGAGGGAGCACTCTATGTTGAGGTCACTAGTCCTGCTGAAGGGACGCTGTTCTCCAAAATTATAGCCATGGTTGAGCAGGCTCAGAACGAGGCTCCTCAAACGCAGCGTTTTATAAAACGACTTGAAGGACTCTATGCAAAAGGTGTTGTCATAACAACGGTAGCTCTTATTGTGCTGGCTCCACTGCTTCTGGACTGGTCATGGTCATTTACTTTTTATAAAGCGATGGTATTTCTAGTTGTTGCTTCTCCGTGTGCATTGGTCTCATCAGTGATGCCGGCTATTTTGTCAGCTATGTCCAAGAGTGCGAGGAAAGGTGTATTGTTCAAGGGCGGAGCGCATATGGATCATTTGGGAGGAGCTAAAGCTGTAGCTTTTGATAAGACGGGGACACTTACGGCTGGAGAACCTATTGTTACAGAGCTGTATGTTACGGAAAAGTATGATCGTCTGGATGTATTGGCTGCTTGCGCATCGGCTGAAAATCTGTCTCAGCATCCTCTGGCTCGTGCAATTGTACGCAAAGCTGAAGAGGAGGGCGTTATTTTACAAGGAGCGGACGACCTTAAGGCTCTGCCCGGCTGGGGAATTGAGGCATCCATCGGTGGAGTGATTTGGCGGATCGGTAAAGCAGATGAGAATGATCCAGAGCTGCCATCTGTGCTTAGAGAACGTCTGCAAAAGCTGGCTGAGGAAGGTAATACTGTATCGGTTATTCAACAAGGTGAAGAGTATGCAGGAATCATTGCACTTCGTGATCATGTTCGTCCGCAGTCCAAGGTTGCTATTCAGCGTCTTCATGATATGGGGATCGTTACGGTTATGCTGACGGGTGATCGCAGCGGAACGGCTGAGGCGATCGCAAGAGAGGCGGGAATTGATCTGGTGTACAGCGATCTGCTGCCACAGGATAAAGTGAAGTATATCAGTGAGCTTCGTGAAGCGTATGGAAATGTAGTTATGGTAGGTGATGGTGTGAATGATGCACCGGCACTCGCTGCAGCAACTGTAGGTATTGCAATGGGCGGCGGTGGAAGTGGCGCTGCTCTTGATGTAGCTGATGTCGTGCTGATGAATGATAATCTTGAGAGGGTTGCGGAGACTATAGGATTAGCGCGCAGAGCGAGAGTGATTACGAAGCAAAATCTAGTTTTTGCTGGGGCTGTCATCTTGCTGCTTATATCTAGTAACTTCATACAAGGAATTCCTCTACCTCTTGGTGTAGTGGGTCATGAAGGAAGCACAATTCTTGTGATACTCAATGGATTGCGTTTGTTGAGATAGAGATATAAAATTAATCTATTTCATCATTCCTTCATTCAAAATTCACTGAACTACTACGCTACTATTATTGACACTCATTCGACGATTTACCATAATTAGTGATAGGTAAATAAAAGCACATTACGAGCTGTTTTTTCCTGCCATTATAAATTGCCTGTGAAGGAGGATTTTATATATGTATAAATCTATTATTATCGGTACTGGACCAGCAGGGTTAACGGCAGCTATCTATTTGGCTCGCGCTAATATGAAGCCCCTCATTATTGAAGGACCACAGCCTGGCGGCCAATTGACGACTACAACTGAGGTTGAGAACTTTCCAGGGTTTCCTGAGGGAATTATGGGACCAGAATTAATGGACAATATGCGTCAGCAAGCGGAGCGCTTCGGTGCGGAATTCCGTACTGGCTGGGTAAATAGTGTAGATATGAGCAACCGTCCCTTCAAGCTTCAAGTGGAAGGTATTGGCGAACTGATCACGGATACAATCGTGCTTTCTACAGGTGCGAGTGCAAAATATTTGGGCATTCCAGGGGAGCAAGATAATGTAGGTCGCGGCGTTAGCACTTGTGCAACTTGTGACGGGTTCTTCTTCCGCGGTAAAGAAATTATCGTAGTAGGCGGTGGAGATTCCGCTTTGGAGGAAGCTGGATTCCTGACTCGCTTTGCATCCAAAGTAACGCTTGTACACCGTCGTGATGAGCTTCGTGCATCCAAGATCATGCAGGATCGCGTGCGTAGCAACGAAAAAGTAGAATGGGCCTTAAACCGTACGCCGGTTGAGGTTGTTACGAATGACGCAGGTGTAACTGGCCTTCAGGTTCGCAACAATGAGACTGGTGAAGAGGAGCTGCTTACAGCTTCCGGCGTATTCGTAGCGATCGGTCATCATCCGAATACAGGCTTCCTTGACGGACAAATCGATACTGACGAGAATGGTTACATTATCGTGAAGCCGGGAACCAGTGAAACTAATGTACCAGGCGTATTTGCTTGTGGTGATGTTCAGGATACACGTTATCGCCAGGCGATTACCGCGGCTGGTAGCGGATGTATGGCTGCTATCGATTGTGAGAAATATATTGAAAATATTGAACATGAAACAGCAGCAGCTGTTAAATAAGAAGGGAAGGATAGATTTATGGACAACGTGATCGTCTATACAAGCACAAACTGCCCTCATTGCCGTCAAGTGAAGAGCTTTCTTAGCGAAAAAGGTATTTCTTATGAAGAACGTAACATTGAGCAAAATGACGAATACGCGCAACAAGTGTGGGATATGGGCTTGCGTGCAGTTCCTGTTACATTGATTGGTGAACATCGCATTATAGGAATGAACAAGCTGCAATTTGAAAAAGCTTTGACTTAGTAGGCTCGGTAGCTGTTATCATTTAATGAAAAAGAACCTTCAATTTCATCGTTAGGTGAATTGAAGGTTCTTTTTTCAAGTTCAATCAGTGCTGGATTCATATTTATACTTTAATCAAGTAAGTTTACAACAAGTTGAAAAACCAAATAAGTTGCGATGCTGCCGCCAATTAGACTGAAACCGATTCTTTTTTTGCCCTGAAACAGTCGCAGTACTCCAAGACTCACAAGCGGGGCAATGATGAGTAGAAAAACCATAACCGTAATAAACAATTCGATAGAAATATCCGAGATATCGACAATTGTCATAAAATTGAGTCTCGCTCCGTTTCTGTTATGAATGGCGATGCAATGATAAAAGTCATATATTATGGATTTTATTATATCAAAACATTAGTTATATGGTTAAAGTTGAATTAGGAAAATATGTGAAATTCAATCGACAAAACTAGAAACCTTTTGCAGGACAGCCTGTGATACAATGAGCGTGGAATGCAATTTTTGCTGAAGAGGAGTGGGTAACATGAGGCATGGAATTGCTAATCAGTGGTTGAAGATAGGTTTGATAACAGCTCTTTTAACTTTTGCTATTCCTCCAGGCTGGGGGACAATCCCTGCATACGCCATTTCGAATTCGAGTTCAGGCTATGTCATTTCGTCCAAAGAAATTCAGCAAAAATTGATAGAAGGTTTGGAAGCTCGCAAAAATGCGATCACTATAAAGTATAAAGGGAAAACTAAAAATCTCGATAAAATATTAAAGCAAGCCATAGCGGACGCTCTCGATATTGATCCGTATACGAAATATATTGTGGATCGGTATTCATTTTCATGGCGTGGTACGACAGGCACAGCAAAAATAAACTTTCAAGTGTATTATCGTGAGAGTGCCGAGCAATCTGCTTATGTGGACAAGCGAATAGATGGTATTTTAAAGAGCATAATGCAGCCTGGAATGAATCAACATCAGCGTATTAAAGCTATTCATGATTATGTAGTGCTTAACCTTAAATATGATGAGGATCTGCAAAAATATACTGCCTACGAGGGTCTCAGAACAGGAGAAGCGGTTTGTCAGGGATACTCGCTTTTGACTTACAAGCTGCTTAAGACAGCAGGATATACGAGTCACATTGTTGAAGGAACTGCGGGTGGTCAAGCTCATGCATGGAACCTCGTACTGCTGGATGGAGAGTGGTATCATCTGGATACGACTTGGGACGATCCGCTATCTAATGAACCGGGACAGGTTCGATATGAATATTATTTACGCACAGATCATGAGATGAAAGTGGATCATAAATGGACAAAAAAATACCCCGCATCCTCTGCGCTGTATAGAGAAATCCTCCGTTCCTTATCAAGCAAGGGTGGAACAGAGAAGGGGGTCTACACAGCTTTAGAGGATCAGCTAGGGTATAGTCTCTATTATGCTGATGCAGCTGTCAGCGATGGAGCCGGGCTGCAGGGAAAAGTGAAGCAAAGTATATCGGCTGGTAAAGAGACGGTAACCGTAAGGTATGCAGGTGCTGAAAATCAATTGATTAAAGATTTGAGCGCTCTGTACGATCTCGATATCGAAGATATTCGTTACTCTGCGAAATCCCTGGAAGGTACTGAGGATCTGCGGGTTGAAATATTCTGGAGAAATATCATTTAATTATTCGGCAGGTTTGACTGTAGGACTCAAATCACATTCATTTAATGGAATCAGCTTTGTTCGTTTGGTCCACTTATATCCTAGCCATAGAATGAGAAATAATGGGATGCTGATATAGGTGACGACAAAGCCGTACCAGTCCATTTTTTCTCCTGTAAATACAGCTGTGTTTTGGCCTAGAATAACGACGATACAGAGCACAAATGCAAAGATCGGTCCGAATGGGAACCATCTTGCTTTGTAAGGAAGCTCGTTCAAATCGCGACCTTGGGCTTGGAAAGCCCGACGGAAACGGAAGTGACTGATTGCGATTCCCAGCCATGTAATAAAGCCGCACATTCCGGATGCATTCAGAAGCCATGTGTAAACAATGCCATCCCCAAACATGGAGGCAAAAAAGGCAGTCATTCCGACAAGAGTCGTAAGAAGCACGGCATTGATCGGTACCCCGCGAGAATTCAGCTTGGCAAGAGCTTTAGGCGCTTTTCCTCGCTTAGCCAGAGAATAGAGTACACGAGAAGAGGCATACATTCCTGAGTTCCCTGCCGATAGTACGGAAGTCAGAATGACAGCATTCATGACGGAAGCAGCAAAGGCAAGCCCGGCTTTTTCAAATACAAGAGTAAACGGACTGACGCCGATATTTTCAATACCGCCCTTCAGAAGATTTGGATCAGTATACGGAATCAGAAGGCCGATAACGAAAATCGCTAGTATATAGAAAATCATAATACGCCAGAATACTTGGCGAATGGCACGCGGTACATGCTCCCGGGGGTTGTTGCTTTCTCCTGCAGCTACCCCGATCATCTCGGTTCCTTGGAACGAGAAGCCTGCTGCCATAAATACACCAAGGAAGGCAAAAAAGCCGCCATGAAAAGGTGCATCTCCTGCTGTGAAGTTTTTGAAGCCGACAGCTTCTCCTCCCATAATGCCCAGAATAATGAGTAGACCGACAATGAGGAAGATGATAACAACGGTTACTTTTATTGTAGCAAACCAATACTCCGATTCCCCATAGCCTTTAACGGATAGTACGTTAAGACCGAGAATGAGAGCAAGGAACAGTAAACTCCATAAGAAAGATGAGCTTTCCGGAAACCAGTACTTGATAATAAGAGTGGCTGCTGACAATTCGGCAGCGATGGTAATCGCCCAGTTGTACCAGAAGTTCCATCCCATAGCAAAGCCTAACGATGGATCAACGAAACGGGAAGCATAGGTCTCAAAAGATCCAGAGTCAGGTACATATGTTGCGAGTTCTCCAAGACTGGTCATCAGAAAATATACCATAATACCTACAGCTATATAGGCGAGCAGAGCTCCACCCGGACCAGCCGAAGCGATAGCGCCACCACTGGCGAGGAACAGCCCAGTACCGATGGAACCGCCAAGAGCGATCATCGTCATATGCCTGGCTTGAAGTCCAGGCTTCAGTGACTTTGCGCCCTGGTAGTTTGTTTTGTTGTTCTTGCTCATATTGCAACACTCCTTAAGTTTTCCTTCTAGGAGAATGACGTGAATGACAAAAAGACCGCGGAAAGGACTCCGCGGTCTTTAATTCTACCGTGTATCCGCACCATTCTTCCTGAAGATAGCTCAACACGAATGTCCCTGATACAGGATCAAACGTGACAGTTCTGTCCCTTTCGGTAACAGTCCCAGCATGCTTGGTGATTGAAGCGAACCAAGCAAACTTCGGCGACGGTGCCTTTTCACGAAATTCCTCGGCGGCTTCAAGCGCCTCCTTCCGTGTACTCTTCACAATCGCGACCTCTACCTCATCTTTGTGAATGATGAGGCTTATTTAGTTGTTTTAGCTGTTCAAAGTATATAGCAAGTCCTGGAGCAGAACAATGTCTAAATAATGACAAATGCAGCTTGCATCAGCCTGATAAGACCACATCATTCCGAAGTAGGAGTACGATCACGTTTCGCCATTTGCTGCCATACTGTGCCTGCTGCAGCTTCACCTGATTCAATTCGTTCGACAGCCATTCTTGCCTGAAGACTCACTTCAAATTCGGGATCATCAGATGCTATTCGCAGCGGGTCGAGAGCGTCGTCAGTACCGGCTTCATACAGGAAGCGGGCAGCGCGCCAACGCACGAGCTTGCTGCTATCTTGCAGTGCAGCGATCATCGGACCCGTTGCGGCTGGATCTCCGATATCAGAGAGAGTATCACCAGCTGTGCGGCGAACAGCGGCTGAAGAATCTCGTAAAGCATTGTAGAGTAATTCCATTGCTTCAGGTGTTCGAAGGTCACCCAAATAGACGATTGCAAGACGGCGAATTTGCATTTGGCGGTCTTTCAAGGCATCAGCAAGAAGAGGAAGTGCATATTCGTCTATTTGCTGCAACGCTTCGAGTCCCGCATAACGCTCATGCCAGTCTTCAGCGCTGAAATATTCGCGGACTTCGTCAAGACTGAGCTTCCGGCGCTGCTCGATGAACTCCACCTCACTTTTGCCATGAGCGATCGCTTGCTTGATAATGTCCTGCAAACGATCATGAGGGAAGGCCGCTTCAAGCTCCTGCTCAACTTCACGAGCGATGTCGGGAAGCTCACCGTAGCGAACGCCGTAATCTACAAGCTTGCGCTCCTTGATGAGTGTAGCGCTGGCTACTTCAGTAACAGCCGAGACAAAGCGTTGAGAGAGTGAAATACGTTCCTCATGAGTTCTCGCTTTTACCCGAATTTGCATCGGAATGCCACGGAAAAATTGCACAAATACTTGTGCCTCCCCATATCCGCTAATTTCAAAATTCTCCGAGTCCCATATGGATTCTACATGGTCTTGTCCAAATTGCTCCTGAACCTCGGATAGAATGGCCGCCCAATCTGAGCTGGATTTGCGGTCTAATGCGATAAAATCTGCGGTGTGGAAAATACTCTTAACGCCGGAGATGTGGAGCATTTTACGAATCCAGACAGGGGCTGATCGTTCGTTTTCCAGTGTATATGTTTTTCGAATACCCGGTTCCAAAGATTCATCAAGGTGAAGCTTCATGGAATTGGGGCTCGGTGTTGGTTCAATAAATACAATTTTCATAGTTTGTTCACATCTCCTTCAAACATTATTTTACCGTAATCGCTTAGGAATAAAAAGGAATCCGTTCGGCACAATAAGCATGATGCTTGAAAAAGGTGGGTGGAAGATGTTCAGAAGACAAGAAAGGATTTTGATCATCGTCTGTTTCGTGGTAGCAGTAATCATGCTGTATGCCTTAATAAAAAGTGTAGCTCGAATGATGAACTATTATTAGAGGCTAGAAAAGTTCATAAGGAGATGATCATCAAATGGTTGATTTGGACCCCGTAACTCTAAGCCGGATGCTGACCGGCCTTACATTAATAGTACATATTGTATTCGCGTCAATCGGGGTTGGTGTTCCTCTTATGATCGCTCTCGCAGAATGGAGAGGAATCCGCAAAAATGACCCTCATTACACGCTTTTAGCCCGCAGGTGGGCACGAGGGTTTGTTATTTCTGTGGCAGTAGGCGTAGTAACTGGTACGTCTATTGGATTACAGCTTAGCTTGCTATGGCCAACATTTATGAGAGTAGCCGGGCAAGCCATTGCGCTCCCATTGTTCATGGAGACGTTCGCTTTTTTTGTAGAGGCGATATTTCTTGGGATTTATTTGTACACTTGGGAGAGATTCAAGAAGCCAATGATTCATTTGCTCTTGTTGATTCCTGTAGTGTTGGGGTCTTCGGCGTCTGCATTTTTTATAACCTCACTAAATGCATTTATGAATGCGCCTCAGGGATTTACGCTGAAGAACGGGGTTTTTGCCGAATTCAAACCATTAGTGGCGATGTTCAATCCGGCGACTCCGACTAAAGTATCTCATGTACTTGCATCCTCATATACTGCCAGTGCGGGTTTGCTTGCGGGTATAGCAGCTTATAGTCTGCTTAGAGGGAGAAAGGAAGCATATTTCAAAAAGGCACTGAAACTAACCGTTATCTCAACATTTGTTTTTGCTGTATCGACAGCGATTATCGGAGACTTTTCAGGCAAATTTCTTGCCAAGTATCAACCGGAGAAACTAGCAGCAGGGGAATGGCATTTTGAGACAACTGATAGGGCACCATTAATATATGGTGGTGTTATGGATGAGAGCGGCAGCATTAAATATGCAATCAAAATTCCGTATGCGCTGAGCATATTGGCGGGGAATTCTCCTAATACGGAAGTCATTGGGTTAAATGAGTTTCCTGTGGATGAACGACCTTCATTAAAGATCCATTATTTGTTCGACACGATGGTGACCATTGGTGGTTTGCTTGTATTAATTCCACTGATCTATATGTTTAGACACAGGTTATCCAGGAAAGGGAACAAACGAGGATATCCCAAATGGCTGTTGGTTTGTCTCGTTCTGCTTGGACCTTTAGCTATGGCCGCTACTGAACTAGGATGGTTGTATGCAGAATTTGGACGTCAGCCTTGGATCGTTCGAGGTTATATGAAAGTAGCGCATGCGGCTACAACGCAAGATACTGTCGGTTACATGATTATTCTGTTCCTCGCGTTGTACATTGTACTATGTCTATCCTGCGTGAAGGTATTAGCCAAACTGTTCCGTAACAAAGACGTAGTAGAGGAGATGCGTGAGCTTGGTATCCATGCTAAGGGAGGGATGAAGCCGTGAGTTATGAAGTTGTGGGGATTACGATACTGTGGACGTTTTTGTTCGGATATCTGATTGTTGCGTCAGTAGATTTCGGAGCAGGCTTCTTCAGTTACTATACTGCGGTTGTTACAAGGCATGAAAATAAAGTGCATAACATTATTCAGCGATATCTGACTCCAGTGTGGGAAGTGACAAACGTATTTTTGATTTTCTTTGTGGTCGGTTTGGTCGGTTTTTTTCCAGATACCGCTTATTTTTACGGCACAGCACTGCTGGTTCCAGGTAGCCTCGCAATTGTCCTACTGGCACTTCGGGGGGCTTATTACGCTTATAATACTTACGGCAGCAGCAAGGAAAACGACAAAATTTATATGACGATTTACGGGGCAACGGGTTTGTTGCTTCCTGCAGCGCTATCGACGATATTGGCTCTTTCGGAGGGCGGGATCATTACAGAAACGAATGGCAAGGTCAGGTTGGATTGGATACAGTTTTTTAGCAATCCGTATACTTGGTCTGTTGTCATACTCGCGCTGGTATCGGTGCTTTACATTTCAGCGATGTTTCTAAGCTATTATGCGAAAAGAGCAGAAGATCAGCATTCGTTTGAATTACTCCGCAGGTATGCGCTATTTTGGAGTGGACCAACGATTCTGGCCTGTGTATTCGCCTTTTTTCAAATTAACCGTCAAAATCCAGAGCATTTCGAGAATATGTTAAATATGTCTTGGATGTTTATCGCTTCACTGATTTGCTTTCTAATTGCCGTTTATTTTGTATGGAAAAAGGTGAATTTAGGGTGGGCGTTTGTTCTCGTCATGCTGCAATTTGCTTTTGCTTGGTACGGATATGGACGATCTCATCTACCGTACATTCTGTATAATCAGATTAGCATTTACGAAAGCTTTACGAATGAGACGATGGCAATCGCGCTTATTATAGCTTTCATTGCAGGATTGTTCATTTTGATCCCATCTCTAATTTTGCTGTTGAGGTTGTTTCTGTTCGATTCTAAATATGTACGTGGACATTCGCCAAAGAAGGGGTGACGGGATGGAGGAATTTCTCATTATGATAGCGCCGCAGGCTGTTATTGTGATTACAGTGCTGTTTTTATTTCTGTATGCAAGCAAATACAGGGACCCGGCAGACTGAGTTTATAAAAATTTGGAATAACGTAGCGGTTGTTTTAAAATGAAAGAGTTAACGGGATTTGGAAGGAGGTATCCTCACTATGCCAAGAACACGCTACAACAATTTGGATAACGTAAATACAGACCGATCGTTGAAGCAGCTCAGGCAGTGGAGGGAAGAGAGACGGAAAAAGAAGAAGGATTATTCTTATATTATTCCTAACATGCCGCCGCAGCTCGATTTTTTGTCGCAAAATCAAGGAGAAGTGTCCATTACGTGGATTGGCCATTCTACCTTTTTGATTCAGTATGAAGGGTTAAATATTGTTACAGATCCCGTATGGGCAGCCCGAATGGGATTCCAGCGCCGAATTGGCACTCCGGGTATAGCGATTCAAGACATTCCGAATATAGACATTATTCTCATATCCCATTCTCACTATGACCACATGCATCTGGCTTCGATTCGAAAGCTGTACGGTGCTGAAACAAGACTTATTGTTCCGGTTGGGCTTGGACGCAAAATGATTCGAAAGGGATTCCAGCGCACCTACGAGCTTAAGTGGTGGGATGACCTTCAAGTAGGTAATGTAAGGATTTCCTTTGTCCCCACCCAGCATTGGACGCGTCGAACTCTGTTTGATATCAACACCTCTCATTGGGGAGGTTATATATTAGAAGCAGTGGAAGCAAGGGAAGATTATCGTCCACCCACCGTATATTTTGCAGGAGATAGCGGGTATTTTCGTGGATTTGTAGACATTGGCAAAAAATATGAGATCGATGTTGCACTTATGCCCATAGGGGCGTATGAACCTGAGTGGTTCATGAATAGTCAGCATACGACACCTGAGGAGGCTCTTCAGGCGTTTATAGACGTTAATGCCAAAATAATGGTTCCTATGCACTATGGAACATTTCGCCTTGCGGATGACACTGCAAGAGAGGCGCTTGATCGGCTTGAAGCGGATCGGCAGCGTCGCAGCGTTCCGGTGGAGAGTATCCGTGTGCTAATGCATGGGGAGACACTTCGATTTCCAAAAGAATGAGGATGAATAAATTATAACGGGGTTATCCAATCTGAGGGGTAACCTTTTGTTTTTGTATTCATCAGATGTCGCAAGGTGACATTCCGCTTCTCTCAACTTATGCGGCGATCTATGGTATAATATTGTGCCAGTAGCGCTATTAATGAAAAAGGATGGTAATGCCTAATATGATTAGCACAAATGGTGTAACGCTCCGTTATGGAAAACGAGCACTTTTCGAGGATGTGAATATAAAATTTACACCGGGGAACTGCTATGGATTGATCGGAGCAAACGGTGCCGGCAAGTCAACTTTTCTTAAAATTTTGTCTGGTGAAATCGAAGCTAACCAAGGCGAAGTAAGCATGACTCCGGGAGAACGTATGGCAGTACTGAAACAGAATCATTACGAATATGACGAGTTTCAAGCTCTTGAAACGGTTATTATGGGCCATGCAAGACTCTATTCCATTATGAAAGAGAAGGATGCTCTGTACGCCAAAGCCGACTTCACAGAAGCAGACGGTATGCGTGCAGGTGAGTTAGAAGGCGAGTTTGCTGAGCTTAATGGTTGGGATGCTGAGCCGGATGCGGCTGCGCTCTTGATTGGACTTGGTATTCCACGCGAATTGCATGACAAGAAAATGGCTGAACTTAGTGGGAATGAGAAGGTACGTGTACTCCTTGCGCAAGCTCTGTTCGGTCGTCCGAACAATCTGTTGCTCGATGAGCCTACCAACCACTTGGATTTGGAATCTATTCAATGGCTGGAGAACTTCCTCATGGACTACGAGGGAACAGTTATTGTTGTATCCCATGACCGTCACTTCCTGAACAAAGTTTGTACGCACATTGCGGATATTGATTTCGGTAAAATCCAGATGTATGTAGGTAACTATGATTTCTGGTACGAGTCGAGCCAATTGGCGCTCACGTTACAACGTGACGCTAATAAGAAAAAGGAAGAGAAGATTAAGGAATTACAAGCCTTTATTCAACGTTTCTCCGCTAATGCGTCTAAATCGAAGCAAGCGACTTCGCGTAAGAAGCAGCTTGATAAAATTACGCTGGAAGATATTCGTCCTTCGAACCGGAAATATCCGTTCTTGCACTTTAAGGCTGAACGTGAAGCGGGTAAGCAGTTGCTAACTATTGATAGTCTGAATAAGACTGTAGAAGGCGATAAAGTGCTGGATAACGTGAGTTTTGTAGTCAACAAAGGCGATAAGATTGCTTTTGTAGGACCTAACTCGCTGCCGAAGTCTACGTTGTTCCAAGTTGTCATGGGCGAGCTTGAGCCGGACGCTGGCGAATACAGCTGGGGCGTAACGACTTCGCAAGCGTATTTCCCTAAAGATAACTCTGCTTATTTCGATGGAGTAGAGATTAATCTGGTAGACTGGCTGCGTCAATATTCCAACGATCAGGATGAGACATTCCTTCGTGGATTTTTGGGACGTATGCTGTTCTCTGGTGAAGAAGCACTCAAGAAAGCAAGTGTATTGTCCGGGGGAGAAAAGGTACGTTGTATGCTCGCTAAAATGATGCTGAACGGAGCGAATGTTCTCTTGTTCGATGAGCCTACCAACCACCTTGATTTGGAGTCGATTACAGCGCTTAACAACGGGCTTATCGACTTTGATGGAACGATCATGTTTACATCGCATGACCATCAATTTATTCAGACGATTGCTAACCGCATCATTGAGATTACACCTAATGGAATTATCGATCGTGTCATGTCCTATGACGAGTATCTGGAGAACGAAGAAGTTCAAAATTTACGCAAGAGCATGTATCCAGAGGAAGATAAATAATGTATGAACAAGTCGCCAGCTTAATGCTGCGGCTTGTTTTTTTGGACAAAAACAGGAATAGGGAGTGGGGAGGAATCGCGATAAGCTGATTCCTCCTCACTCCCTATGGTCTGTGAACAAGAGTCGATTCTATGAGCCACCAGTACGACGGCGCTGGTTGTTAGGCTTTTTATTGTTTTGACTCTTCAGCATTTTAGTCTGCTGACCACCATTTATTCCTTGCTTGTTACCCGTTTGCTGCTGTTTTTTTTGCTGCAGTTTTTGCCGCATTGCTTCAGCCAAATCGATTTTACGGGGTTCATTTGTTTCCGTCATCGATATCATCTCCTTAAATTAAAAAAAGGGGGTTGTCCCTATTCTATACGTTTTTAAATAACGGTACAACGGGAATAATGTTTAAGGCTCGCTTTAGCCTTGTGCAACACTGTTTCTCTAGACCCACACGGATATTGTTTGCTACGATGATGTAACGATTTGAAATTCTTCAAATAGGGGAGAAACCTGGAGGTGCGCAACATTGAATGTCTACGATGATATTCGAAAGGGAGAACGCGGAGCTTGGGTGAGTATTTCCGCTTATATAATACTATCTGCGTTTAAATTAATTAGTGGATATTTATTTGTATCTAGCGCATTAATAGCGGACGGTTTTAATAATTTGACGGACATCGTTGCGTCGGTAGCAGTATTAATTGGATTAAAAATTTCACAGAAACCACCTGATTCTGATCATGCTTACGGCCATTTCCGCGCGGAGACGATTGCTGCGCTGGTTGCCTCATTTATTATGGCTATGGTAGGGATTCAAGTCATTATTGGAGCGATTCGCTCTCTGATCGAAGGGAATAATACAGAGCCTCATTTATGGTCTGCGGGAGTAGCTGTTGTGTGTGCGGTTGCTATGTGGGGAGTCTACATATATAACAGCAGACTTGCGAAACAAATTAACAATCATGCTCTTATGGCTGCTGCAAAAGATAATTTATCCGATGCTATGGTCAGTGTAGGTGCTGCTGTCGGTATTGTTGGTGCTCAATTCGGACTTCCGTGGCTGGATACAGTTGCTGCCTTCGCAGTAGGCCTGCTGATCTGTAAAACAGCTTGGGACATTTTCAGAGATTCTACACATAATCTTACGGATGGTTTTGACGAGAAGGAGCTTAAGGATTTACGCAGCACGATTGCACGAATTGAGGGAGTCGAGGGAATAAAAGATTTAAAGGCGCGAGTACACGGTAATCACGTTTTGGTTGATGTTGTGATTGAGGTTGATCCTGAATTAACTGTAACGGAAAGTCATCATATCAGTGATCTTGTTGAAGAGCGTATGGTAAAGCGCCAAAATGTAATGCATGTTCATGTACATGTCGAGCCCAAATCTTAACACTGAATTGTTTGCATGGAACCTCGTTATTTGCGGAGATTGCTGCCAAAGTGCATCTTTTTATCGGATACACTGATCAGTAATGAGAATGCGTGCAAAAGTGCATCTTTTTTGTGTCAGAACGTTTGTTTTGACTAAATTAGATTAATAAAAATGTACTTTTGCAGGTTTTCATCATGATTAGTGATATTCATTGTAAAAGCATGTATTTTTGCAGTAATTTGCGTAGGGTAACGGGGTTATTTTTTTGCCTATTTTTATAGATTTGTAGTTCTTTGGTACTACAATTGCAGGCGATGGAATCCCGAATAACTAAATAATGTGAAAATCGACTTATTTAGACAAAGTTCGACAAGAGATATAATGGAAGAGAGTCCAAAGAAAGGAGGGAAGATGTAATACTCACCTAATACATCCAAGATTATCAACATCAAGGAGGCGCATCTATGAAACGCAGTATAGCAATTTTTACAATGAGCGCAATGCTCTTATCTTCCTACATGACCATGCAAGCCCCAGCTTCGGCAGCGGCTTCGACAACGACAGCAATTTCTTCATCCATAGCGAAAGGTCATATCGTTGGCGGCGTTAATTTACGGAATAAGCCATCACTTTCATCAGGCAAAATAATTGGATTTTTGAAGAAGGGCACTAATGTCGCTATTCTGGATAAAAGTAATAAATATTACTATAAAGTAAAAACTTCAGGCGGCCATACTGGCTATGTAAGTAAATCAAGTAAGTATATTAAATTGAGTTCAAATTCCTCACAGAGTAAGCCCGGACAAGGATCAGAGGTTTCTTCGTCATTAACAGAGAAGATTAATTTGGTAATAAAAACGGGTAAAAAATATTTAGGAACTCCATATGAGTTTGGTTCAGATCGAAGCACAACGTATACGTTTGACTGTTCGGACTTCGTGAAACAAGCATATAAGGAGGCATTAGGTATCGTCCTTCCCGCAGATTCCCGCAAACAAGGTGACTGGATCAAGGAACAAGGCACAGCGGTTTATAATATCGGAAGCTTGAAGGCAGGAGATTTGGTCTTTTTTATGAGCTACAAAGGATCATCAGCCTCTGCTTACGCTGGAGTTGACAAGAGTTCGGAAAAAATAACACATGTGGCTATATACCTTGGAAATGGTCAATTGCTTCATACTTACTCCAATAAATCGGGTGGGGTACGTATCGATACGCTTTCCAAGTCGTGGGAACATCGTTTTCTATTTGGAGGCAGTGTGTTGAAATAATGTAATTGAAAGCAATCATTATCATGCTATATATAAGCTTCAACGGGTCGATAGGGAATACATTGATCCGTGAAGCTTTTTTATTATGCAACGGGTGCTAACACAACTAGTGTAAACTTGCTTTGTACTCGAAAGACTAGTATTTTGTAATTGGATAGCGAAAAGGAGGAATGACGGATGGGAAAACGCCGTTTGTTAGTAGGATTGATACTTATGGCACTCGTGCTTCTGCTAGCCGCCTCTTGGCTGTACATCCGGCCATCTAAAACTTTGGATATGAATTATACCGAAATCGCATGGCGGGATAAGCTGCGGCAAATGGCAGAGACTCGTAAACCTGAAATAACCATTACACAGTCTGAGTTGAACCAGTTAGCGAAAAAAGGGCTTGCTGAAAATATCAGCAGCAAGGAGCTGCCATTCGAAGTTTCGGGATCAGAATTTCAATTAAACGCAGACATGCTTCTTGTATATATTAATGGTGCTTGGGGGCCAGTAGAATTTGGAGCAGAAGTGGAATATTCTCTGGTATACAGTGAGGGAAAATTAATTTTACAGCCTGAAAAAATATCGATAAGACATATTTCTGTTCCTCCTCAGCAGGTCGGACTTGAACCCATTGTGATTGATATGACATCTTATTTCCCTGATTTCATAAAAATTGAAGAGGTCGACTTTCCCGGAAAAGCCGTCACTGTTAAATTCGCACTCGACTGGCTGGAGATCGCAAGTTATTTGAATTTATTGTAAAATACAAAAACAGAGATGGCCGGCCAAGGGGATTTCTTGGCAACCACTCTGTTTTTGTATTATTTATGGCTTATTGAGTTTAGCCTTTTCTCCTTATAAGGAACGGCTTCTTCCAGTGAATAGCGAGATGATAAAAATGACCAGAAATAAGAAGAAGAGTACTTTTGCAATGGAAGCGGCTGCCGCTACGATGTTAAAGAAACCGAATATACCAGCTACTAGAGCTATGACAAGAAAAATTAATGACCATCTTAACATGCTAATCATTCTCCCTTCATCGTAAAATATTGTATAGTGGTACTAGGGACTTGTAGAAACTTTAACCAAGACATCTGTGATTGAAACAACAGATCTTCGGGTACAAAGTGACAGAAAGAGAGGGATTTATATGATTTGGCAAATAAGTATAGCACTCATTGCGGTAGCCTTTGTAGTATTAGTCATTTTCCTTATTAAGACGCTAAGGGCAGCTGAGAAGTCGTTACACACTACTGCCCAGACTCTGCAGGACGTACAGAAAACGATCGATGAGCTTAGTGTTGAAGTGAAGCAGGTAGTGAGGCAAGCCAATGAAATAACGAGTGATTTGCAGCATAAGATGGATCAGGTAGATCCTGTACTAGAATCTGTAAAAAATGTAGGCGATGTATTGAATGAAGTAACTCTAGCTGCCAAGCAAGTGTCATCTTCACTTATTGGAAGAATCAAAAATTCTCCAAGAAGCTCAAAAGTCACAACCAATGCTTCAGGTGCTCCAGTTGGAATATCTAGTCCTGTACCAAAGTCTCACAATGCAAGCAATGAATCCGCTTCAGATGCTCATAAACAGGGGGGCTGGGTGAAGTGGGTCGACATCGCAGCTACCGTGTGGCAGAAATATCGTACGTGATATGTTGTTTCAAAACTGAAATGATCGGGTAAATATAGTTCAAATTATAGATAAGGAATGGGAATTATTACCCATTCCTTATCTATGTTTTGTAGATGTTGCGACAGCAAAGGGTTGAGCCGGAATTGGAAGGTTTTTGCAAATGTTAAAAAGAGGGATTTTGTTCCTTTTTGACGAAGAAGACGGAGTCGAGATGTAGTCACAGGTCAATTATTAGGATTTCGGCAATTTTGTAGAAACTAAGGAGTACTATTGTATGAGAATATTAATCGTTGACGATAATCCGACAAATGTGATCATTATTCGTGAAATTCTGAAAAAAGAAGACTATTGGGATACTGTCTCGGTATCTTCAGCTTTTGAGATGTTGGAAAGATTGGGAATTACCCATCCGGGAGAAAATCTGAAGGCTGGTCCATCGGATATTGATTTGATATTACTAGATATGATGATGCCAGTAATGGATGGAATTGAAGCTTGTCGTATACTGCAGCTGTACGATAATTTGAGAGATATCCCTATTATTATGGTTACAGCTGTCGGAGATTCTAAGAAGCTCGCTGAAGCTTTGGATGCAGGAGCTGTTGATTATGTAACCAAACCAATCAATAAGGTGGAGCTGATGGCAAGGCTAAGGCTCGCACTCAGGCTTAAACAAGAAAAGGACTGGCATAAGGAACGGGATCAGCGAATCCAGGACGAGCTGAAACTAGCGGCTTTGATTCAAAATGCAGTATTAAGTTCTCCGATTCAGGATCCTCATTTCGAGATTGATGCTCTGTATAAACCCTCATTTGAACTTGCTGGAGATTTGTATTCCTGGTATCCGTTGGGAGACGGGAGGTACGGAATCATCCTGCTAGATATGATGGGTCATGGCTTCTCATCATCCCTGTTCTGTATGTTCATTGCCTCTGTTTTGAAAGACATCGTAAATACCTATGTGGAGCCTGAAAAGGTCATTCAGGAATTAAACCGCAGATTCAATCAATTGCATATTGAGAACCAGCTTGTGCAGTATTATTTTACGGCGATTTATCTTGTGGTGGATACGAAATACAAAAAAATCGATTATGTAAATGCGGGGCATCCTCCGGCGATTTTTTATCATGGAAGTAATCAAGCTATTAAACTGGATGTTGTGTGTCCGCCTGTAGGATTATTCGACAAAATAGATGCTACCACTCAAACGATCCCATATGAAGATGAAGGACATATCGTAATGTATACGGATGGTCTCATGGAAGTGATAGAGGGGGCGCGCGAAGAACAGATGGATATGTTGGACAAGACGTTCAGGGGTAGTCACTTTTTTAATAAAGGAGAAATGCAGGCTATATTTTTCGATGATCAGGTCCTTCAGGAACGTGAAGATGACAAGTGTTTAGTATGGATATCGCTTAAGGATTCATCGATAGATAATATGGTATAAGCGGGAGGATTTCATGGGGGTTGAAGAGCCAATTCATATCTTGCTGGTAGATGACTGTCCCAAGAGCTTGGTAGCCTTGGAAGCGGTTCTGGATAGTGAGCCATATAATTTGGTCAAAGCTGCTTCTGGGGAAGAAGCGTTAAGATTGCTGCACAGGGATAGTTATGCAGTCATTGTACTTGACGTTCAAATGCCTGGAACAAACGGAATTGAAACCGTTAAGCTAATCAAGACCCAGGAGAAGTCGAAGGAAATACCTATCATTTTTACCGTTGATGAATGCACGGAAGCAATGCAATTGTATGCCGGAAGTTCGACGGGTGTCATTGATTATGTAATGAAGCCATTTGTTCCTCAGGTGATTAAATCCAAGATTGATGGGTTTGTCGATATGTATCAGACTAATCAACGCCTTAAGGCACAGAGCATGCTGCTACAGCAAAAAACACAAGAGCTGGAAAGAATTTACGAAGAGCTGATGAGGGCGAGAGAAGCGGCTGAAATTGCAGTTAGAGCAAAAACTGAATTTCTGGCTATGATGAGTCATGAAATTCGTACCCCAATGAACGGGGTGATCGGTATGATTGACGTTTTGATGGAGACTGAGCTTAAGGATGAACAGAAGGAATATGCCCAAATCATTCGGGGCAGTGCTGATACGTTGAGTACGGTAATTAATGATATTCTGGATTTTACGAATATGGAGTCCGGTATTATGGTACTGGAAGAGAGTCCTTTTGAATTACGCGCTGCAATTGAGGATGTAATTGGTATGTTTGTTATGGACGCACGCAATAAGAATCTCGAGCTTGTGTGTGTCATACAAGAGGATGTCCCCGCTATTTTGTATGGGGATATGGGAAGACTTCGGCAAGTGCTGATTCAGCTGATTACGAACGCAATGAAATTCACCGAAGAGGGTGGTATTTACCTCTTTGTTTCTGTCGCAGGTAAAGATGAAGATAAATATGTACTGGAGTTTACCGTCAAGGATACGGGAGTTGGCATAGCTCCTGATAAGATCGATAGTCTGTTTAAGCCTTTCTCTCAGCTTGATTCTCCAATGACTAGAAAGCATGGCGGTACAGGCCTTGGGCTTGCGATTTGCCAGACTCTTGTTCATATGATGGGTGGAGAAATTGGACTTGATGTGGAGAATGAGAACGGGGCAGCATTTAATTTTACAATTTGTGCGTATAGTGTCGAATCTCCCGAAGCGACGGGAGTATATTTTGATTCACGTGTCGAAATGAAGGGTTATGTATAGTGAAAACAACTTTCAGGAGAGATTGTCTATGAATATGAGTAGGAATGAGAAGTTTAATGTTACGTCTCATTTGGAGGATGGCATCTGTACAGTCGCTTTAAGTGGTGAGTTGGATTTGTCCGTTGCACCTGAACTTCGTCAGGTCATGGAGCCTCTGGTTGTCGATGAGACGATTGATTTAGTTATCAATTTGAAGGAATTAAAGTACATCGATAGCACGGGCATAGGAATTCTACTGTCAATTCTAAAGACAAGGCATGGAATGAATTCCGGTTTCCTTGTTGAGGAAGTTCCTGATCAAATACAGAAATTGTTCGATATGACCGGGATCGCGAAGTTTTTTGCTGCTGAGAATTCCCATTAGGAAAGGAAAGATTGATTGTGACAGTGACAGACGAAGCGCAGAAAGTAGTAATCAGTTTGCCTGCAAAGGCTGAATATGTGGATATTGTAAGACTAAATCTCTATGGAGTAGCCTCCAAAATGGGTTTTTCCTTTGAAGAGATTGAAGATATGAAAGTAGCCGTTTCAGAAGCATGTAACAACTCGGTTCTTTACGCTTACAAACATGACCAGGGCAACATGGAAGTCACCTTCGATATCATTGCAGATGAATTGCAAATCACGGTCAGAGATGAAGGGGAGAGCTTTGATGCGTGGGGCAAGGCGGCTGGACGAACCGGACTGCATGATAAGGATCTGGAGGATGCACAGATCGGCGGTTTAGGATTCTATCTCATGCAGGCGCTAATGGACAATGTTAGCGTTGAGAGTGAGTCCGGCAGAGGTACAAAGGTGGTCATGTCACGAAGGCTCATACCAAGCGAGGAGAGAGTATGACCGATAAGTTGACTACTCCCCAGTCGACTAATGAAGCAATAGAACTTATTAGAAAATACCAGCAAACGATGGATAATGAGATTGCTACAGTTCTGATTCAAAAATATGAACCTATGGTCAAGATGGCTGCAGGCAAAATTTCACGTACTCGTACTGACTTGTATGAGGATTTGTATCAGGTTGGCAGTATGGCACTCATTCGTCTTCTTCAGCAATATGATATCGAGCTGGGTATTCCCTTTGAACCGTATGCGATGAAGAGCATGATCGGGCATATGAAAAATTTTCTGCGAGACAAGTCATGGTATATACAAGTGCCCCGAAGAATTAAGGAAAAGGGTGCGCTTGTTCAACAAGCAATCGATGAACTCACTATAAAATTGGAGCGTTCTCCTGATGTAACGGAAATTGCAAATTATTTAGAGTTATCTGTCGAGGAGACGGTTGAGGTTCTTGCCGGGCGAGAGTGCTATCATTATGTATCGCTGGATTCTCCTTTGTCTCAGGAGGAGAGTGCTGCAACTCTCGGTGAGCTCATCAGTTCTGAGGCCAACGACTATGATACGGTAGAGAAAAGAATGGATCTGCAGCAAGCCTTGGGTCAGCTTAAGGAACAAGAGCAGCAGGTACTGATTCTCGCTTTTCAGGAAGGACAGTCTCAACGTGCAATCGCACAGCAGCTAGGTCTTTCTCAGATGAGCGTATCCCGTATTCAGAAGCGGGCGACAGAGAAATTGAAACAAATTATGTCTAATTCTAGTTAAATATATTACTTCGATACGCCACTCTTTGGATGTGGCGTTTTTTTTTTGCTTCGGCTGTACTATACTTTAATGACGGTATCAGTGTGGATTTGGAAGGAGACAGCAATAGAATGGATACGACTTTGATACAAGAGTTTCGCGGGGGATTACTGGAATGTGTCCACCGTGGTCATATATGTGTAGTAGACGAACATGGACAGGTGGTCAAGTATGTTGGCGATCCTCATTACAGAGCTTTCACGAGATCATCAGCCAAACCGATTCAGGCAATTCCGGGAATCCGTGCAGGGCTTATAGAGGAGTTTGGGTTGACTGAGGAAGAGGTTGCCGTAATGACCGCTTCCCATCGAGGTGAACATATCCATGTTCAAGCGCTAGAAAACTTGATCAAGAAGACAAGTCTTCAGGAAGATAACATGGTGTGCGCTCCTAGCTTGCCGCTTAATGAAGAAGCTGCGGAGTGCTTGCTTCGCGAAGGGGGGCATCGCCGTCGACTGTATCATAATTGTGCGGGTAAGCATCTCGGCGTTCTTGCCTACTGTAAAATGCGCAGTCTCCCGCTAGAGGGCTACAATGACCGTCAGCATCCTGTTCAGCAGGAGATTGCCGATACGTTCGCAAATCTGGCGAATATTCCGCAGGAAGAAATCGGCCGTGCAATTGATGGCTGCGGATTTCCAGTCTTTAATCTTCCGTTATCGGCTCTGGCAACAGCATACATGAAGTTGGCTTGCCCGGATTTGATTGAAGATCCAGCGACAGCTAAGGCGGTCTCAACAATAACCTCAGCAATGAATCATTATCCACACTTGGTTGGTGGAAGTGGCAAAGTAGATTCAATTATGCTTGAGGATGACAATCTGATCGCCAAGGGTGGCTTTAAAGGGGTATTCGCTTTTAGTTTACGTAAGGAAAGATTGGGTGTTGCTTTTAAGGTGGCGGATGGCTCTGAAGAGGAATGGGGACTTATTGCGCTTGGCATTCTGGAGCAGCTTGGATATAGCAATCAGAACACAATACAGCAATTACGTGATACCTTCTCTACAGATATCAGAAATGATGAGGGATGGACGGTAGGAAATGTTGAATCGGTGTTCACTCTAGAGTAATAACAATGGGGCTGTCCTAAAAGTAGGGTTAGTGTCAAAACTAGAAATAGCGGTGCAAGGAAGATGATCCCTGCACCGCTTGATCCTGCCACACATTCTATGACCGTATCTCAAGTGTAATAGTG
>NZ_FNBG01000040.1 GCF_900102215.1 Fontibacillus panacisegetis | reverse complement strand
ATTCTGATGTGTGGCGAAACAGAATGGAAACAAGGGTTTATCCCCAAGGAAAAAGGTACACGCGGCAGACATGCCAAAGGAAAAGCAGGGAATTTAGCGCAGCGGTTTCAGCAATACAAAACCGCTATCCTTGCCTTTCTTCGAGATGCCCAAATTCCGTTTGACAATAATCAGGCAGAACGCGATATTCGGATGGTCAAGGTCAAAACTAAAATTTCAGGAGCTTTTCGTACAACGACGGGTACAGAGCAGTTTGCACGCATTCGCTCCATCGTCTCCACTCTCCTCAAACAGAACCTTTCCGTTCTCAAATCCCTCACTTTCGCCATTCAAGGGCGTCTTCAATTCTGATCCCACCTAAGTAGTAACGAAATATAAAAGATTTGTTATCAATATTTCTTTCAATTAAAGAATTTTATATCTTAGAGAGATTTGATTGGTATGAAAGTGAAATTGACATGATGCTTGATATAAAGGAAAACTATGAACAGAGTATAAATGAACGATTGCAAGAGCTAGACTTCATATCAGAAAAGTTAGAAGAATACATTTCAATCAAACGAATAGAAAATGTATTTCAATACATAACGAGTATAAGACAAGATATTTAAAGAATGAGAATCTAATTGCTGGATGCATTTAGAGGAGGTATTACAGCAGACATACTCCGCTTACACAGGAAACAACTTCTATTTCGGAAGTTGTTTTTTTACGCTGAGAAATGAACAATTCATAATCTTGTGGAATAATCAGGTATAATAGGGCTTATAACCAATTATAAGGAGAATTTAGGGAATGAGAAGGCTTGCTTTATTTATGCTAGTGATAGCTCTACTACTAGCAGTCATATCGCCCGCGTCCGTATCGGCTGCAGTGAAAGCTGCTCCAATACCGGAGAAAATGCCGCATAGGGTAGCCATGGCATTAAATTCAAAATACATACAGATTGACAACAAAAGCATTGAACTCGGCAAGAAGAGCCATCATGAACTGCCTGATCTTTTTACCAATGTACTGCTGATTCCGGTTAAGCCGCTCGCCGACGGGTTTCAGGGGTCCTATAGTTTAAATGCAAAAACCAAGAAAGTCCAGCTGGTGCTAGATCAGGTCAAGTTTGAGTTTACTCTGCACAGCAAAGAAGCCAAGGTCAACGGCCAGTCGGTCACAATGCCTTACGAGGTGCGGTTGGACAGCGACATCGTCAAAGTTCCGACCCAAGTATTTGTGGATAGCCTGAAACGTTACGATGTTTTGGTGTTCGACCAAAGAGCCGTCGTATTCAGGGAAAAGGGAAAAGTGGAGGTCGGACAGGCCCAAAGGATCTGAAGCAGATCGAGGCTCAGCTGATCCAGGATTATGATGCGGAGATGGTGGCGGAGTTGAAGCAAGAGACAGCGAAAATTGCCGATGAAATCAGTGTGTCCGGTATGACGGATTATGAAAAAGTGCTGGCGGTTAATGAATACCTGGTCAAAAAGAAACGGTTTGCGCGCGCTGGGCAATTTGGTCTGCTCAACGTTTTTGGTTCCACGACTGGAGATGGTGAGAGCTTCGCTTATGCCGCCGGTTTGCTGTTTTTTTATAATTGGAATAGGGCACTTGAGGAAAGCACAGATCTTAAACTAATATCAGAAATCCCCTCATATTTAAGTGAATCAGGCGAAAAACCTCTGCGAGGCTAAGGCTTTGACCCGGCGCTGAGCGCCTTAAGCTTCTTGGGTTTGTGAATACAATAACGTTAGACGAAAGAACGAAGAGAATAAACAATATAAACAATAGGTGAGTTTCAATGGCGTATCTAGTTTTAGCATATCCAAAGTTGTCAAAAGAAGATTACACATGGATTCAGGAATTTAGAAAATTACACGATGAGCAATATTATGAAGTGGTTGAACCGCATTTCACCATCGTATTTCCTACGTTCGGGAAATCTATTGATGATTTCATTAAAGAAGTTGAAAAACAATCAAGAGACTTCATTTCATTTGATTTTACTATACGGTGCGCAGTAATAAATAAGGATTCCTTTAGTGATGACTGGCATGTTTTCTTAACTCCTGATCAAGGCCATAGTAATGTTGTTAAGCTCCACGATAAGCTATATTCAGATTTTCTTCTAGATACTTTATTTCTGGAGTTACAATTTGTTCCTCATATCGGTGTGGCAAATTCTAAGGATAAATGGAAATGCAAAAAGCTGGTTGATGAATTTAACGACTCAAACAAGATTATAAATGGAAGAGTAGAGTCAATAGATATTGTGAGTTTTGAGGACAATAAGGTTGATCATATAAAGAAGATCAGCCTGGTATAATTTTGAAAGTTACTCATGGTTTCTTCGTTTCATCACCGTATTCACGCTTCATGGCTATCGCCCCTCGGTTGTCTGATGTAATGATGGAAGAAGAATAGACAACAAACGACCCAGCATAAGATAAGAGCTATCTAAGGCTGGGTCGTTTTGTGTTAAAACTATATCATGGATATTCATATAAACTCATAAGATTTATGTTGCATATATGAATGATTGTTTAGTTGGAATAATTGAAATAGGAAACAACAATCACGGTAAATTCTTTCACCCAATTCAGTGGATTTTTATAGAAGTAAGGGGTTCTGCTGTATTGAGGATGAGAAGACTATAAACGGCATTAGATTTACAAGAATGAAATTAGAGATTAATAAAAATTGAAATATATAAAGGCTATTTGCAGCTAACTAAATAAGACAATTACTTGAGATTGGGGGGAGTAAAGTGATAACAGAACTTAATAAACAAGACTTTTACAGGATACGGCACATTACTGATAAGTGTAAGAATATCGAGGTTCGGGCTGTAGTTAACGAGAATAACCCGGGCACTATCTATGCGGATCATCCAACGGAACCTAGGGCAGCTTTAATTTGGATCCAAGGCCAACAAGGTTTTCAGCTCGTCGGAGACACGCAGAGTAAAATATTTTTAGAAAGCCTAGAAGGGTATATGAGAACCTATATTGAACCCAAACTAAAGAAACAAGATATTAATTGGGTTGAGATTGGTGGTGAAATGGATACTTGGGATAAAACGATACAAGCAATATTTTATAATCGTAATATTTCGAGTGATATTCAACATGTGTTCTGTTTTAAGGAGAATTCGAAATCTATAGGTTTTCAGGATAGGGATAACATTATTCGGAAAATAGATGCAGATTTGTTGAAATCAGGCCGGTTGGAAAACCACTCTTTTTTAGAAAAGAAGATTTTACATTTTTGGGATTCTATAGACTCTTTCTTACAACATGGATTTGGATACTTTGCTGAGTATAATAACAATGCGGTGAGTTTATGCTTTTCGGCATTTGTTGCGGAACAAACACATGCTATTGATATAGAAACCCTAGAAGGGTACAGAAAAAGTAATTATGGCACAGCAGTAGCTAGCGCATTTCTACAAGAATGTATCCAAAAAGGAATTCATCCTTACTGGGATTGTACTCCAGAGAATACAGGGTCTATTCGAATAGCGAAAACAATTGGAATGACACCTGATTTTGACTATCAGATATTTTGGTATGGGCTATCATAACGGTAAGGGATTTCAGAAAAGTTGGGATGCAAAGGAGAATGAATTATTATGATAAATCATAAAGGCACGCAGATTATAAAGACAGAGAGGTTGTTATTAAGAAGGATACTTCCTGATGATGCAGAAATGGTCTATTTATGGATGAGTGACCCTGATGTGTGTAAATATGAACGTTGGTCACCGCATCAAAGTATTGGTTATTCTCATGGATATATCGTAGAAGTATTCGATGGATATAAGTCTGAATTAACATATCAGTGGGGGATACAATTAGGTGATGAGCTTATCGGTTCTGTAAGTATAGTTAATGTGAATGATTATGATCAGAAAGCAGTTTTGGGATACTGTCTTGCAAAAAAGTATTGGTCGAAAGGTTATACAACGGAAGCCGTAAGAGCCGTAATACATTACATGTTATTCGAGGTAGGGTTGAATAGAATCGAAGCGACCCATTCTGTGAATAATATAGCATCTGGAAGAGTGCTGCAGAAGATAGGAATGGTTTTGGAAGGCTTTGCCAAACAATATTATTTTTGTAACTCTGGCTTACAGGATAGTAATCTTTATGCAATAACTAGGAAGGACTATGGGGAAAATATGAAATAAGTATACTTTAAAAGTGGCAGATGGAAATGCATTTTTTTCATGAAGGATACGGAAAGTAAGTGACGATGGTTTTTTCAAACAACACAAACGGCTTTTGCAGATGCTGGAAGGGATTTATTTAAATACTGCAATTAGTTCCTTGAGAAAGAAAAAAGGAGGAAATATTTGTATGAAAAATCTTGATTTCAATTTAATGAAAAGTCTATTATTGGATCATTTTAGAAAAAACCTCGAGAAATTTGCAGCTACAATTGAGAATAAAGAAGTGTATGCAGTGATATTGGACTGCCATGCTACTTATGGGACTGTTAATATGAAGTGGAATACCGTAAATTCGTTTAAAAATAGGGCAGATAAATATTATAGTTCATATACCCCAGACCAATTACTCGGCGCCAGGGGAGTAGAATACAATGTTGGAGATTTTTACTATGAAGATTCCAAACAACCTGAGGAAATTAATAATTTTGAGAACTTGTATGAAAATGTACTTTCGGAATACTTTGATAGTGAAGATGAAGAATCATACAATGAATTAATTCAGAAGTTTATCAATACTTTAGTTGAAATAGTATACGAACTTGCACCAACTTTTTCACAACTAAATAAGACTGATAATTTTATTGCATATATTGTTGAACATGACTCAGATGACTTAGAATACATAAAAAAGACAGTAACAATTGAAGATTATTATAAAGCATTTCCAAAAATGAAAGAATATGATCAATATTTGAGCACAATATATTCTTTGCCAAAAGAAGATCAAGTTACCCATTGGTGTAATTTGTTATACGAATTATTAATTGAAAAGGATACAGATGGAACAAGATCTTTAAAACAAATGTATCGCAATAAGTATGATGTTGAGGAAGAAATAATTAAATTAGGATTAATTGCCTCCAGTAATGTAGTTACGCTCTTTGAAGTATTTTCCGGTTACGTTCCATCAGTCGATGGCTTAATTATTCAAAGCGAAATTCACACTCGGTGGATGTTCTTAAATATTCTGATTGATATAAAAAATGCAGATGAGGAAACAATTAATCGATTAAAGCAAATTCTTATAAGAAAATATGAAATCGATAATGAGATACAAGAATGTATAAATATTGCAAGAACACTTCATGCACTTGATTCTTCACGCTTTCCAGAAGAAGTACATGATAAAAGTAGAGTTAGGTTGTTAAACTTTGAAGAATATAAGAATAAGTAGTATTTACATTCAAAAAGTCGGTCACTTCCGAAAATTATGTTCCCGCTTCAAGGCGGATCATCTCTCGGTTGACAAATATTATGGAATTTGTTTTCGCTCGCACCGGCTAAGGCATTCCCGGAGTGTGTTTGCCTGGCTGTTTATCACGATGATGTTAGACAGTGGGGGAAATCCGCTCATACTGCAATTGACAATTGACAGATATCGTAAAGATGGTAAAATGAGGATAATATTACAGTAAACTCATAGGAATTATATGTATTATTTTTAAATAACCAAATAATGACGCATGCGTTTCAAAACGGGCAATTAACGCGTCGACCGGACCGCCGGAGACCTTCTGTTCATTTTTTTAAAATGGTAGGTCTCTTTTTTTATATAAAATTTGGGAGGTGTATAAAGTGAATCTAGAAAATATCGAGGCATTTGTCCATATTATTCATTATGGGAGCTTTAATAAAGCGGCAGAAGTCTTATATTTGTCGCAGCCTTCCGTCACAGCTCGAATTCAATCGCTTGAACGGGAGCTCAATTGCAAGCTATTTGATCGTCTTGGCAAAGGGGTCCAGATTACCGAGGAAGGCAAGCGTTTTTTACCTTATGCACAGCAAATACTCATGACCTATCAAAAAGGAAAGCTGCACATTAGTCATAACAAGTCGTTACCCGAAGAGCTGCGTATAGGGTGTACGACCTCGGTTTCCAATTACACCATTCCAGAATTAATTCCACGCTTGAAACAACAATTTCCGAACATACATTACAGACTCACAACGGGCACTACGGATGATATCCTTGCCAAGGTTGTTAACAATGAAGTAGATTTAGGATTTGTCCGAAATGTTAACCATCCGAATCTACAATCTATCAAATTTTACGAGGACCCAATACGCCTTTATGTATATGAAGGACATCCATTTCTTATGAAAAACAATCTGTCGATTGAAGACATTGCTTCTCAGCCTCTTGTTTTTTTTGAGTGCGGTGCACTTGATTGGCTTCGTGTTCATCGGATATTCGAAAGTTTGGATCGTCCCCCCAATATTCAGTTTCTTACTGATAACTCGGAAACAGCCAAAAAATTGGTGATCCAAAAGGCAGGTATAAGTTTTCTTCCAAGCTTGAGCGTGAAGGAGGAAACTCGCGACGGTAGACTTGTTCCAATTTGGATGACTGAAACTGAAGATATTTCTCTGCAAACCAACATCGTTTCTTCCCACGGCAAACACCGTTCCATTCTGGAATCGATCTTAGAGTTAGGAAAGGATCTATTTACGCCATAGGCTTTACAAATAAACAATCAATTGATTGTTTGGATAATTATATAGAATTTATCTATTATGGAATGCATTGACCTCCTATAAGGCGAGTGCTAAAGTTGTTTCAAACCTAATCCTTACTTATCACGTATGAATTATTGGTTTTTGAAAATACAAAAAATGGAGGAATTATTTTGAAAAAAAATACTGTTTTCGCATTTGTACTTATTCTTGGACTTATCGTATCAGGTTGCGGTTCTAATACCTCTTCGAGCACTGCTTCGAACAACTCATCAGACAAATCCGACCAAGTTAAGAAGGTCATTGTCGGTACGGGCAATGATTTCGAACAGGTGGCCTTCCTGGATAAGGATGGAAAGCTGACTGGCTATGATGTTGAGGTAATTAAAGAGATTGACAAGCGACTAACCCAATATGAATTTGAGTTTCAAACGATGGACTTCTCTAACATTCTTCTTAGTTTGGAGACGAAGAAAGTCGATCTTGCGGCTCACCTATTCGAAAAAAATCCGGAACGGGAGCAAAAATTTGTATTTAACAAGGAACCTTACGCCTATTGGAGAAACAAAATTATCGTAGCGTCAGACAACAATGATCCGATCACAACGCTTGATGATTTAAAAGGTAAAAAGGTACTAATTGGCCCAACAAGTGCTCAAGCCCAAATACTTGAAAACTTTAACAAAGAGAATAAAGACGGCATTGAGATTGTGTACCAGCAAAACGACGCTAACGATGAGGTCTTACAAGTCTCTACTGGACGCGTGTACGCGACGATCGGAGCAGACTTCCTTCTCCCGATCAAAGATCCTCAAGGCAAGCTCAAAACGGTAGGGGATTCTCTTAACGAGGGGAACATTCTGTATGTATTTCGCAAAGATGATGCGGAGTCACAGAAGCTTGCCGATGCTGTAGATGCCACAATTAAGGAGCTAAAAGCGGATGGTACTCTAGCTAAGCTCAGCACGGAATGGCTGGGTCAAGACTTTTCGAAATAACGGCCAGCGGCCAGCGGTTAAACGATTATCTGCTTGAGAGGTGAGACGGGAAGATGGGCCAACATCCATTTGATATCTCCTATGTATTCGAATATTTTGTAAAACTGCTCCCATCCTTGAAGATTACATTACTTATCGTGTTTAGTTCTATTCTAATCGGGGTTGTCGTCGGGCTTCTGGTTGCGCTCCCCCGGCTTTATCAAATTCCGGTTCTTAAGCGATTTTCACAGATTTATGTTTCCTTTTTCAGAGGAACTCCAATTCTTATTCAGTTATTTCTCTTTTACTACGGAGTGCCAGAAGTATTGAAAATCATTGGGCTCGATATCTCGAAGACGTCAGCACTATACTTCGTAATTCTGACTTACTCTCTACACAGCGGAGCATATATCTCTGAAATGATTCGAGGTGCGATCACAGCGGTGAATCTGGGGCAAGTCGAAGCCGCTTATGCGATGGGAATGAACGGTTATCAGGCATTTAGCCGCATCGTGCTTCCTCAGGCGATCGCCATTTCCATCCCTGTATTCGCTAATCTGGTTATTGGAAATTTAAAGGATACGTCGCTTGCTTTTTCATTAGGCATTATGGAAATGACGGGAACAGCGCGGACGATTGGAGCATTGTCACAACGATTTGTGGAAATTTATATTTCTCTCGCCCTGCTTTATTTATTGATAAGCTTTGTGCTCCAGAAGCTCTTTGTTTATGTCGAAAGGCGTCTACACCGTCATGAATCCGATACAATGGCAACTCAAAGGGAACATAGTGGCAGGAGACGTTTGTTTCACAAATTTGAATCCATATCAGACATCCCGAGTAAGGAGGCCAGGCTATGAAAATCGACCTGCAGTTTATCTGGACAGCGCTAATTGAATTGTTATCCGTCGTTCCGACAACGCTGGCAATTACAGCTGTGTCTATGCTGTGCGGATTGGCGATTGGCATAGTTGTAGCACTGATCAGAAGGTATAGAGTGCCTGTTCTTAATTCAGTTGCGGCCTCTTATGTCACCTTTATTCGTGGAACGCCGATGTTGACTCATTTACTTATAATCTACTTCGGTTTACCAGTAATCATTGATAGCTTGGCTGTTCAATTTGGGTGGTCATTTCGCTCCGTGAGCATCCCCATGATCGGTTTCGCCTATATTTCGTTCTCGATTACAGCGGGGGCCTATTTATCCGAGGTAGTTCGGTCCGGATTGCAGGCGGTCGAAAAGGGACAGCTCGAGGCAGCTTATTCAATCGGTATGACGACGAGGCAAGCGATGGGCCGAATTGTGTTTCCCCAGGCTTTTGCAATTATATTGCCTAGCTTGTCGAACAGTACGATCAGTATGCTGCACGGCTCTACTCTAGTATTCACTGTCTCCGTTGTTGACATCAATGCCAAATCGCAAATTATAGCTTCATCAAATTGGAAGTTCTTTGAGGCTTATATCGCCGCAGCTATCATTTATTGGGGAATAACGATACTGATCGAACGGCTGTCCGCCCTGCTGGAGAAGCGAATCAATATTTATAACCGAGGTGGTGTGACATGATCAAGCTCACGCAAATCAAGAAATCATATGGACGCCATCAGGTGTTAAAAGGAATAGATTTGTCTGTGGAGCAAGGGGAGGTCGTTGCCATACTGGGTCCAAGTGGATCAGGCAAAACAACTCTGCTTCGATGCATGAATTATTTGGAGCGACCAAGCGAAGGGGAGATAACGATTGATGGGTTTACCGTCAATTGTAAACGTCCAAGCAAGTCGGACATTCACGCACTACGCAAGAAGTCAGCTATGGTATTTCAACAGTACAATCTCTTCCGTCATAAAACAGCTTTAGAAAACGTGATGGAAGGTCTGGTTATCGTCCAAAAGGTTCCGAAGGAGCAAGCACGTAAACAAAGTATTGAATTGCTGGAGAAGGTGGGCCTCGGTAATAAGCTCGACTCATATCCGAGCCAGCTGTCTGGCGGTCAGCAGCAACGGGTTGGGATCGCAAGGGCACTCGCGCTGAATCCAAAGGTCATTCTGTTTGACGAACCGACATCATCGCTTGATCCTGAGCTTGTCGGGGAGGTGCTGGCGGTCATCCGCAAGATAGCCAAGGAAGGAATCACGATGATTATCGTTACGCATGAAATGGGCTTTGCTCAAGAAGTGGCTGGCCATGTAATTTTCATTGACGACGGTACTATTGTGGAGAGCGGAACACCAGATGAACTGTTTAACTCTCCTAAGGAAGAACGAACAAAACAATTTTTGAAGCGATTTACCCCCGACGGCACTTATTCCATCTAATCGTTAGGAGAGTATGCATATGACATTGAAATTTGGAATATTGGATCAAAGCATCGTGTTTCCAGGTCAGACCCCCGCAGAAGCTCTCGGTAATACAGTCAAGCTTGCCCAACTCGCAGAATCGCTCGGCTATGAGCGGTTTTGGGTATCGGAGCATCACGATAACGACGAATACGCAGGTTCATCACCAGAAGTACTCATCGGGTATTTACTGGCTCATACAACGAATATTCGGATAGGCTCAGGCGGCGTTATGCTGCAGCATTACAGTCCATACAAAGTAGCTGAAAATTTTAATGTTCTTGCTTCCTTGGCTCCCGGACGCGTTGATCTGGGTATCGGCCGCGCACCGGGCGGACTGCCGCGTTCAACCAAAGCTTTACAGCTGGCAGATCCGGGGAAGCTGGATGAGAAGCTTGATGAGGTTGCAGCATTTCTTCATGGGCCTGCGGACAATGAACATTCGCTCGCTGGGTTGAAGGCTGCTCCGTTGCCTCAGCATCCGGCCGATATTTATTTGCTTGGCACGAGCGTAGCAAGTGCTGAATTGGCAGCAGAGAGAGGGCTTCCGTATGTGTTCGCTTTATTTATTAACAACGATCCCGATACGGCGAAGCAAGCTTTTGACTTATATCGAAGCAGGTTCAATTATGAGCGAGGTACTGAGCCAAAGCCTATACTCGCTTTGTCCGTCATCGCTGCTGATACGGAGAATGAGGCAGTGGAGCTGGCCGGGGAGCTTAAGAGTGTTCGAGTTACACTGACTAGCGGCAAATCAGTGAACGTCGGATCGGTGGAGAAAGCTGAGGAGTTTGGGAGACAGGCGGGAGAAGCGTTTACTTACGAGGTGCGGGATGCTGACATCACAAAAGGCACAAAAGAAACGGCTCGCAAGCGGATTTTAGAATTGAAAGAGCGATATGGAGTAGAAGAGTTTATTTTCACAACAGTTGTTAGTGACTTCGATAAACGGGTGCGTTCCTTTACTTTGATCAAGGAAGCCTTTGAGGAGCTTACCGTATAAAAGGATGGCTTGCGCTCGAGAGCTGGGAGGGAGGGCTATGGGTTCACAGCAATGGAACGAATCATTTGAACAAAAATTGGTATCTATTCGACGTCATTTGCATGAAAACCCGGAGCTGTCGAATGAAGAATATGAAACATCGGCTTCTATTCGAAAATGGCTTGCGAGTGAGGGCATCCAGATTAAGGATTATCCTCTTCGCACGGGTGTAATTGCAGAGGTTGGCGGCCTACATGATGGTCCGATTATCGCCATCCGTGCGGACATCGATGCACTTCCGATTCAGGAAGAATCGGGGCTGCCTTATTCATCTCGTATTCCAGGCAGGATGCATGCCTGCGGTCATGATTTTCACACCGCAGCGATCTTGGGTGCGGCTATATTGCTAAAGGAGAAGGAACACGAGCTGCAAGGGACCGTTCGATTCCTGTTCCAGCCAGCCGAGGAAAAAGCGAAGGGTGCTTTACAGATGATTGAAAGCGGGGGGCTCGAGGGTGTTCAGGCCATATTCGGATTGCATAATAAACCGGATTTGCCGGTTGGGACAATGGGTATCAAAGATGGCCCGATTATGGCTGCCGCCGACGGCTTCGCTGTTGAGGTACAAGGGCGTGGCAGTCACGCAGCATTACCGGAGTCCGGTCTTGATCCGATCGTAATTGCTGCTCACATCGTGACCGCCTTGCAGTCCATCGTTAGCCGCAATGTAGGCGCTCTTGAAAGTACCGTCGTTAGCATAACCAGACTAAATAGCGGGACTGCATGGAATGTGATACCTGAGTCAGCTGTGTTTGATGGTACTTTACGTACGTTCGATGAAGGAGTACGGAGTACCGTAAGGAGAAGATTTGACAACATTGTCGCCGGAGTGGCCGATGCGTTTGAATCAAAAGCAAGTGTGAGATGGATCGACGGACCACCTGCTGTGATTAACGATGCAGCATGGGCAGAGCAAGCTCGCAACACGGCGAATTCGATTGGCTTAACCGTCGTAGATCCGTTGCCTTCGCTTGCAGGAGAGGATTTTGCATTTTATCTGAAGAAAATTCCAGGGGTATTTGTCTTCCTTGGAACTTCAGGGCCTCAGGAATGGCATCATCCGGCATTTGATGTGGATGAACGGGCACTTCCAATCGGAGCTTCGTTCTTTACCGCACTCGCTCAAAATGCTCTGAAACGATTGACAAAGGAGTCCAACCAAACGTAAAGGTGGAGGGGTAAAAATGAGTCAATTACCAGTCAATATTGAGTTGTATCTGCATACGCATGATCAGTTGTCTCAAGCGATTGAAGGTTTGTCAGACGAAGCGCTTAAGTGGAAGGCAGCATCGAATCAATGGAGCGTGACGGAAGTGTTGACCCATCTGGTGGATCATAACATTGTTGTTTCATTTCGAATAAGAGAGATTTTATCCGATTCCGAAGCGCGTCTTCCTGCCTTCAGCCAAGATTCATGGGTAGCTGGCCAAAAAGCGAATGAAGGGTCTGTAACAGATTATTTAAATGCATTTAAAGCTTTGCTTCATTATAATAGTCTGCTTTTCCAACGTTTGTCAGAGGAAGATTGGGCGAAGAGGGGTGTTAACTGGAAAGGTGATAGCGTGTCACTGTCAGCTATTATTCAGTCTTTCATCACTCACGTCCAAACCCATCTCGCACAAATTGAGAGAATTAAGCAAGGAGAGAGTGCCTCTCACAATTCGAGTTGCTCACTATGAACGAATCTTTCATGGAAGCAGGTGCAAATGATGACAAGAAGAGCAGTCCTGATCCGCGATGCGGAAAGATCGGATGTTGAAGCGATTAAAAAAGTTTTGCTGGATGCTTACAGTCAATACGAGTTTTTATTGGAAAAAGAACGCTGGGACCAATACAAAGCAGACATAGTTAAATCGGTAACCGATACGGGAGTCAAAGCGAGAATCGTAGCCGAACTGGACGAGGAAATTGTCGGAAGTGTGTTTTTGTACCCCTCGTCCGATGCGGCTTATGGGCTTCCGGAACTGAACATTAATACCCCGATTATACGTCTGCTCGCTGTAGCAAGAGAGGTTAGGGGGCTCGGAATCGCTACGGAGCTAATTCGAGCAAGTGTCAGGAAGTCACTGAGATGGGGTGCGGATACATTGCATCTTCATACGAATGAATTGATGTATGCCGCAATCAGACTTTACGAACAGCTTGGCTTCGAGCGGGCGAATGACAAAGATATTATTAAAGGTGACTCCGTTGTGAAGAGCTACCGTCTTCATTTGAAGGAAACGACAATTTTAGGAGGGAGAAAACATGGGTAACCGGAAACAACTGAAATTCGGTGCTCTGATTCACGGAGTGGGTGGAACCGCAACGGCATGGCGGCATCCGGAGGTTCCTGTTGATGCGAGCGTGAGTTTTTCATTCTACAAGGAGCAAGCATTAACAGCGGAAGCAGGTAAATTTGATCTAGTCTTTATTGCTGATGGATTGTACATCAACGAGAAGTCGATTCCGCATTTTTTGAACCGATTCGAACCGATAACGATTTTGTCTGCAATTGCAGCAGTAACTTCGAAAATTGGTCTTGTCGGGACATTGTCCAGCTCTTATAGCGAGCCTTTCACCGTAGCCAGACAATTTGGCTCCATCGATCATATCAGTGGCGGGCGGTCAGGATGGAATGTTGTAACCTCTCCACTTGAAGGGTCAGCCAAAAATTACGGTAAATCCGAGCATCCTTCTCACGACGAGCGCTATAAGATCGCAGAAGAGCATTTGCAAGTTGTCCGCGGGTTATGGGATTCATGGGAGGACGATGCCTTTGTACACAACAAAGAGACGGGTGTCTTTTTCGATCGGGAAAAGCTGCATCGTTTGAATCATCAGGGCAAATATTTTTCGGTTGAAGGGCCGCTTAACATTGCACGTTCAAAGCAAGGACATCCAGTCATCTTTCAGGCGGGCTCATCCGAAAGTGGTAAAAATCTCGCCGCAAAAGGCGCTGATGCAGTTTTCGCGGGAGCAGATAATATCGAGGAGGCAAAGCTCTTCTATAAGGATGTCAAAGACCGGGCTGTAGCGGCGGGTCGCTCGCGTGACGACATCGTCATACTTCCGGGAATCAATCCGATTATCGGTCGTACTCAAGAGGAAGCTGACTTAAAGTATGAGGAGCTAGCTAGCCTGATTAATATTGATGTTGCGCTGCAATATCTCGGTCGCTTTTTTGATCATCACGATTTTTCTCAATATCCACTCGACGAGCCGTTTCCTGATCTGGGAGAGATCGGAAGCAACAGCTTCCGAGGGAATACGGACAAAATCAAAAAAAATGCGCGGGAGAAAGGCCTCACTCTCCGGCAAGTTGCGTTGCATTCTGCGGCACCACGCAGCGACTTCGTCGGAAATCCGGAAAAAATAGCGGACCTGATCCAGCAATGGTATGAGGAGGGTGCAGCCGACGGATTCATTATCCATGCGCCTATTCCGAGTGCCCTAAAGGATTTTGTACAACTTGTTGTGCCGATTTTACAGGAACGCGGCATTTACCGGACAGAGTATGAAGCCGAAACGCTTCGTGGAAATTTAGGCTTGTCATTTCCGAAAAACCGATATACAGTCGCTAATTCAAGAGTTTGAAATATTTTATTAGTGTATAGATTTATTCTATTATCCAGACTTTACCATATTAAGGTATGCTGATGTAAATAAAAACTAATTAAATACATGGGAATTGTAAGTAATAACTTTGCAGAGTATATGCCCATTTCTGAAAGCAGGTGAGTGCAAATGGAGCTGCTGTTGGAAGTCGATCATTTACAAATTGCCTTCCAAACTGATCAGGGAGAACTCATATCCGTGGATGAGGTAAGTTTTGAACTGGGATCAGGCGAGACTATCGCTATTGTGGGTGAATCGGGTTGCGGGAAGAGCGTGACATCCCTATCTATTATGGGTTTGCTCGGAACAAGTGGTTCTGTTATCCAGGGTGAGATTCGGTTCAATGGTTCCATATTAACTGACTGCACCGAAAATCAGCTGCGAAGACTACGTGGCAGCGAGATTTCGATGATATTTCAGGAGCCGATGACGTCTTTAAATCCGGTTATTCCGATCGGCGAACAAATTGCAGAAACCGTTCGTCTCCACCAGAATAAATCACGTAAAGAAGCGAAGGCGATTGCTGTGGATATGTTAAGAAAGGTTGGCATACCACGGCCCGAAGCAATTATAAAGGAATATCCCCACGCATTGTCAGGCGGTATGCGTCAGCGGGTTATGATTGCAATGGCACTAATATGTAAACCGAAGCTTCTTATTGCGGATGAGCCGACAACGGCACTTGATGTCACCATTCAAGCGCAAATTCTTGAGTTGATGAAGCAACTGCAGCAAGAAAGTGGTGCGGCGATCTTGTTGGTCACGCATGACTTGGGCGTAGTGGCAGAAATGGCAGATCAAGTGATCGTCATGTATGCGGGACAGGTGGTTGAAACAGCGGATGTGTTCACTCTGTTTCGTGCTCCACAGCATCCATATACACAAGGATTAATGAAGTCCATTCCACGTCTTGATCAGCACAAAAAAGAGCAATTGTTTGCAATTCCAGGTGCTGTACCTTCACTTAAGGAGATACCTTCCGGATGTCGATTTCATCCTCGTTGTCCACTTGCTGTAGGGCGTTGTGAAGAGGAGCAACCTGAGCTTATCTCCGCAGCGGATGGACACCGCGTACGGTGTTGGATGGCTGGGAACACGGAACAAATTTTCGTAAATCATACTGTTGAGGTAACCGTATGACTAGGCCAGAGTTGATCGATAACAAGCCTATCCAGGCTAAAGAATCTGACCCGCCCAACAAGCCTTTACTCCTGCAAATCGAACGATTACAAACTTATTATCCTGTACGTAATGGTGTTTTTTCGAATACGGTGAGCCACATCAAGGCAGTAGATGATGTCAGTCTATCGATGTATGAAGGAGAGACCATTGGCTTGGTAGGCGAATCAGGTTGTGGCAAATCAACGATTGGACGTTCCATCTTACGACTCGAAAATCCAAGATCGGGACGTATCATATTTGACAATGAAGACATCACGCATTACACGCAGCGACAGTTAAAGCCTGTTCGCACGAGAATGCAGATGATATTTCAGGATCCTTATGCATCATTAAATCCAAAAATCAGAATATTCGATGCGCTTGCAGAACCGTTAATTGTTCACAAGCTCGCAGAGCGTAGAGAAGTTCAGCGGAAGGTGGATTCATTACTTCAACTGGTAGGATTACCTCGATCGGCCAGCAATCGCTACCCACATGAATTTTCCGGCGGGCAGCGTCAGCGCATCGGTATTGCAAGAGCCATTTTGTGTAGGCCGAAGCTAATTGTATGTGATGAACCGGTGTCAGCACTCGATGTCTCTATTCAAGCTCAAATTCTTAATCTGCTTCAGGATTTACAGGATGAGCTAAAGCTGACGTATTTGTTCATTTCTCATGGTATTGGCGCAGTGAAACAGATCAGTTCAAGAATCGCTGTCATGTATCTGGGTAAAATTGTGGAGGTAGCTGAAGCAGAGGAATTGTTTCGTAATCCCCGGCATCCATACACACAGCTCTTATTAAGCACATATCCTGCCCCAGATCCGACGCTTCGAACGAACAAAAAAATGATCATTCGCGGCGATGTACCAAGTCCTGCCCATCCGCCTTCAGGCTGTCGGTTTCATACAAGGTGTCCTTATGTGCAAGAGCGTTGCCTTAAGGAAGAGCCTGTGATTTCCGAAGGTCATCATACTGTAGCATGTCACTATCCGCTTACATTATAGCGATAAGGCGGTGGAAGGGAGAGAGATTCAATGGGACATTACATCGTTCGCAGGATAATGATTGCCATTCCTGTATTTTTTGGAATTACACTGCTTAGCTTCCTGATCATGAATATGGCTCCAGGCAATCCTGTGGATATGCTAATCAATCCCAATATACCCAAAGAGATGCTGGAGCTCAAAAAAGAGCGACTAGGTCTGAATGATCCGTTATTTGTTCAGTATGTGAAGTGGCTCGGCGGATTTCTCAAAGGAGACCTTGGTTATTCCTTTAGCAGCTTCGCCCCTGTGTCCCAGTTGATCGGTGAGAGGATAGGTCCCACCTTGCTACTGGCGTCCTCATCCCTGCTGGTTGGTATATTAATCGCTGTTCCTGTAGGGGTGATTAGTGCAATCCATCAAAATTCAAAATTGGATTATATCATGACAGGACTTTCATTTCTGGGTACGTCAATACCTCCCTTTTTCCTGGGACTAGGGTTGATATACATGATGGGGATTGAATTGAAGTGGTTGCCTACAGGAGGAATGAAGACGCTTGGGGGAACAGGGGGCATCAGCGACATCATCTTACATATGATTCTTCCAGTCACAGTTCTGGGTGTTACCATTGCGGGGAAAAAGGTTCGATATGTTCGCGCCAGTATGCTGGATGTGCTTCAGCAGGAATATTTACGTACGGCGAGAGCCAAAGGGCTTAGCGAGTTTATAGTGACGAATAAGCATGCGCTTCGCAATGCCTTAATCCCTATTATTACCGTAGTCGGTGCTGAAATCCCCTTACTGCTTGGCGGCAGTATTATTATTGAGCAAGTTTTTCAATGGCCTGGTATTGGGCAATTAACGATGGAGGCGATTCTATCAAGGGACTATCCGACGTTAATGGGATTAAACCTCGTAGCTGCTTGCATCGTGCTATCGACGAATCTGATCACAGACATCCTGTACGCGGCGGTCGATCCACGTATTTCATACAACTGATAGGAGGATAAGTGAATGTCCGTTACGGAAATTCCATGGAGGCAAGATGCCGCCGCTTCAGATAAGGGGGAAGAGCACGAGCAACCGATACATGAGATCGAGAGTTATGCAAAGCAAGTGAGGCGTAAGTTCCTCAAGCACAAGCTGGCGGTGTGGGGACTCGTGACGACCTTGCTATTGCTGGGCATCGGGATTTTAGCCCCTTGGATAGCACCGTATAATCCTAATGAAGTTACGGATGTATTCGCAGCCCGTCCATCGCTTATGCACTGGTTAGGAACGGATCAAGTAGGGCGAGATGTGCTAAGCCGCTTAATATATGGAACAAGGGTATCCTTGATCATTGGATTTGTCACTGTAGCCCTGTATGTAACGTTCGGTACGTTGATTGGCATGTTAGCCGGTTACTATGGCAGATGGCTCGATATGCTACTGATGCGTATAACTGATATCTTTTTAAGCTTTCCCTATATGCTGGTCGTATTGGTCATTGTTAGTATACTAGGTGCCAATATTTCAACCATAATGATCGTCCTGGCTTTATTCAAATGGCCAACAATCGCCATGCTTGTAAGGGGAAGTGTTCTATCTATAAAGGAAATGGATTATGTGCGAGCAAGCATGACATTGGGATATAGCACCCCGCGCATCTTGTTTCGACATATTCTGCCCAATGCCCTGAGTCCCATCATTGTGAATGCAACGTTTGGCGTTGCCAGTACGATTCTTAGCGAGGCAGGGCTCAGCTTTCTGGGAATGGGGGTTAAATCTCCTCAGGCGAGTCTTGGAAATATGCTGCATGATGCACAATCGTTAACAGTCCTGACGGACCAGCATTGGTTGTGGCTGCCTGCGGGCCTTGTCATACTCATTACAGTTTTAGCGTTTAACTTTGTAGGAGACGGACTTCGTGATGCATTAGATGCAAGACCCTAGCAAGTGATATATTACTTGCCTAAATAGATTAAAGGGAGAGAAATCTATGAAATTATTGCTGCGATTACAAGGGATTACCCTGATACTGATCTTTACATTGTTACTATCCGCATGCGCCAATTCGAGCAAAACAAATAATACAGCGACCAGCAACTCTGATTCTCAACCAGAACAATCACAACAAACCGTATCTGATAATGGAACAAGCGACAAAGTCCAAGAACCTAAAATATTAAACATCGGGATCGTAAATGCCCCGGTTACTTTAAATCAGATCAATACGCAGGATAACTCGGCGTCTCTGGTTCCGATCAACTTAATCAACGATGCTTTGCTTGATGTTACGGAGTCCGCGCAATTTATACCTAAACTGGCAGAATCCATTGAGACCAAGGATAAACAAACATACCGCGTTAAGCTCAAATCGAATGCCAAGTGGAACGATGCAACACCTTTTACGACAACAGATGTGGCTTTCACATTAAAGATTGCCCTTCATCCCAAAGTAGATACATCATTTAAGCTTCAATTTATAGAGGGAGTAAATGACTTCGGTAAGCTGGACGAAGGAACAACGGACATCAAAGGACTTCACGTTATCGATTCAACTACTTTCGAGATTAAGACCAAAACTCCAATTGATCCGTTAGTGTTCAATGAGCGATTCGGTGTAAAGGTCAACTTCTTGCCCCAGCACATTTTAAAAGATATTGATCCGGAGCAGTTAGCTACACATGAATATTTTCAAAAACCGACCATAACGATTGGTCCATATAAATTTGCTAACTACGAGCAAGGTCAATATGTAGAGGTTACGAAGAACGAAAATTATTACCTCGACATCCCGAAGATTGACACAATATTTATTAAGGTGCTTCCGGCTGCAAATTTAGTAGCTCAGCTGCAGACAGGGGAAATAGCGTTGAATTCTCTGCCGGTGGGCCTTGTACCGATTACTGATTATGATAAGGTAACGAGTTTTGAAAATGTGAATGTGACATCAGCTTCAGCGTCTGAGCCAGCAGAGCTGTTCTTCAATATCGAGAGACTCCCTGACAAGAAGGTTCGCCAAGCGATCGCACACGCTCTGAATCGTCCGCTCATCGTCGAGCAGCTTCTAAAAGGGCAAGCAGAAATTATTGACGGAGGCATTCCAAGCTCACATCCATATTTTAATAAAGACATTGAGCCGTATAATTATGACCCGGAAAAGGCCAAAAAACTTCTGCAGGAAGCTGGCTGGGACTCGGATCGCAAGCTTGTTTTTCTCATACCTGTAGGTAATAAGGTTCGTGAACAGGCAGCCGATATACTGGTGCAAAATTTAGAATCAGTTGGTTTGAAAATCGATGTTCAGAAGTTCGATTTTCCTACGTTAATCGATAAGGTTGAGAAAGGTGAGCATGACATTACTATTTTTACGAGAGATTACTATATTGAACCAAGCCTCTATTTTACAACCTATAGAAGCTATGATCCCGATAGCGTGATTCGTTATAACAATCCATTGGTAGATAAGCTGATCCAGCAAGGGGAGCAGGAAATCGATGAGGCAAAGCGCCATGACATTTACAATCATTTACAAGAGATACTTCATGATGAAGTGCCTACGTTAGCCGTCTATTCAGAGAAAAGATTGCAGGTAGTCTCGAAGAACGTACTCGTAGGTAAGCCACTGAATTTAGGTACGTTCAACAATGTAAACCAGTGGGATTTGACAACGGAGTAGGACGAATCAGGTTATAAGGGGTTTTATCCTTTTATAATAAATAATTTTCTAATTTATAGGAGGTAAGAGGAGATGGCAGAGTTAAGATGTCTTGTTTGCAAGTCGGATATCGAAGTAGAAGAGCGTGCAACGACAGGTGAAATCGTGGAGTGCGATTCTTGCGGTCAAGAACATGAAGTTCAGGTTGAGGCTCAACTTGTCAGTATTGCTCTGGCTCCAGAAATTGAAGAAACTTGGGGAGAGTAGGTATCGAACATGGATCAGAATAACGCTGTCTTATTGTGTGTCACTAAGTTGAGAGAGGAAGAACAGCGTATTATCGATCATTTGGCCGAATTGGGAATACAAGTGCAAGTGAATCTGGATTCCATGGAATTGCCTTTGGGACGGTCTGAGGATGGACCCTTTGGACTCGCTCTCATTCGTTGTCTTTCTCAGAAAAACGCACTCCATCGAACCCAATTTCTCGAGCTGGCCGGGCTAGAGACGTTGAACTCGATCAAGGCGATTACGATTTGTACGAATAAGATTCATCAAGCTATTGTGTTTGGAAAAAGCGGGATACCCCAGCCCAAATTCAAGTTAATCTTTTCACCGGGGAAGCTGTATGATGCGATACAGGAATTTGGTGATCTGTGCGTTATTAAACCAGCAACATCATCATGGGGGCGGGGAATTGCCAGAATTACAGGGAGAGAATGCCTGGAGGGCTGGATTGCGGCAAGAGAATCCGTAGATCCCAGCCATCAAGCATTTCCTGTATTGGTACAGGAGTATGTGGAGAAGGGGGATTATGATATTCGTGTAGTTATTGTCGGCCGCACTCCAATAGTAGCTTTCCGTCGGGTTTCGGAAGAAAATTGGAAGACAAATACGCATCTGGGTGCTGAAATTGAGCCGCTGACAATTAATGAAGAGATCGCTTCTATTTGTGAGCAATTGGTAGAGGTTCTGGGAGAAGGGGTATATGGCGCAGACTTGTTTTTTGATTATAAACAGCTGCGTTATGTCGTTTGTGAAGTGAATCAGAACCCTGAGTTTGCGAAATCGTGGAAGATCCATGGTGTTGATGTGGCGTATCATATCGCTCAATATGTGAAAGACGTGCTTGTTCGGAAAAGCAAGGTCAGCTTGAAGGTTAATTCACAGTAAACGGGGAGGTTTGCAACTAAATGAGCGAAACATTAACCAGGCCAGAAACTGAAACTGTAGTCCAGAAGGAGCAATATTTTTCTTTATCCTTCGTCTTATCCAGAGTTCTGAATTCTGGCGTCATCATGAGTATTGAAAAAAATGATCAAGAATTAAAAAGATTGGAGAAAAGTATAGCCAAGCTCACAAAAACGAAATACGTGTCCTTGTTCAATAGTTATACTGGAGCGATTCACGGTGCATTGTGGGGACAGGATATTCGCTATCAATCCTCTACACGGTTGAATCATCCAAGTGATCAGGAGAGGAAGTTTCTTGAGTGGTTAGGAATCTCGCTTGTTGCGGAGCCACATGTGAAGCAGGCATATTCATCTATTAGCCTGAGTGGCTCCAATCTTAGAGATGTGGATCGGCTTGTGCATGAGACAGGGGGAGAAGCCCCTGTGCTCATTGTGGATTTTACAGAGCTGGGCTTCGGACCTGTGGCCGCGATTGCCACCAATGACGAGAACATTTGGAAGAAGGCAGAACGATTGAAAATTTTCGGTGCCTTTGATCTCCAGACGATGTGGACTCAGGAAGAAAGTGAGCCTGAGCTGCAGCCAACGGCTCAGTTTAACTACAGGCTCAGCCCGCTTGTAGCAGCATGCGTGAAATTAACTCTGCTGAGGAGGAATCTATCATCGTGAAGACAGACTTTATTCGTAAGCCACTATCACTGCCTTCAGAAGATTGGATCACAGATCCATTAGCATTTCTGGGCGGTCCATCTGTCATCCCTGAAGATGTAAGGAGAACCAATTTTCCGATTATTACGAAAGAAGATGTCATTCAAATGATGGTCTCAATTCAACAGGATGGAGACGAAGTCGTGAATGAATTCAAGGAAGCGTATCGCAATTATGTAGGAGCCAATTACGCGATTGCGACAGCGAGCGGCACTTCAAGCTTGCACTTAGCATTAGTAGGGGCAGGGGTAGAGCCTGGAGATGAGGTAATTGTGCCTGCCTTTACGTTCATTGCAACCGCTCAGGCTGTTGTGGCTGCAAAGGCGATTCCGATTTTCGTAGACATCGACCCCATAACGTATTGCCTGGACCCGACAAAAGCAGAACATGCGATTACAAACAAAACGAAAGCGATTATGCCTGTACATGTACATGGATTGCCTGCTGATCTGCCGGCACTAAGAAGTCTGGTGGACAAATATTCACTTCGTCTCGTAGAGGATGCCTCACACGCGCATTCGGCTTCCATTCATGGCCAATTAGCGGGCTCGATTGGCGATAGCGCAGGTCAGAGCTTAATGGCGGATAAAAACTTTATGGTAGGTGGAGAAGGCGGGATCGCTTTCTTCAAGGAGAAAGAAGATTATGAGCGTGCGCTTGGATTCCTTGATTCATCGGGAATTGATTACCGGATGTCATGGATCGTCGCCGCCTTTGGACTGAGTCAGCTAGACCGTCTTCCATATTATGATGACATTCGGGCACGTAATGCCGCCTATTTGACTAACGCGTTGTCGGAGACGAAGCTGTTCAGCGGACCTCACGTACCTGAGGGCTACAGGCACAGCTATAACATGTACCGGATTAAGCTGTCTCCAGAACGGCTTGGTCTTGATGATTTGGAGGATTACCGTGTAAAAGATGCGGTGCAGCAGCTTGTTAATCATGAAGGGGTGTACGCCAGAGAATGGCAAAATGTACCGATTCCAGGCCATCTTCCTTTTAAAAATCGGAGAGGCTTCGGAAATGGTTATCCATTCACGCTATCGGACCGACAAGACTTTGGTTACGAACTGAATCAATTCCCTGAAACGCTGAAGATGCTGAGGAATAGCTTGACGATATGCAGAGAGCTGAGGACGCCAATTGAGTATGAGCGAATTCAAGCCTATGCATTGGCATTCAAGAAAATTGATGAGAACCCGCATATTATTCGTCAACTCGTAGAGCAGGGAAATGACCTCAGTATTCCTTATGAAAGAGATGCTCGATTAGGATGAGTATTTCAGGCAATCAGAGACGGGTAGCCATTCTTGGCGGCAGCGGGTTCACTGGCGCTGAATTATACAGGCTGTTAGGCAAGCATCCTCATTTAGAAGTTGATTTTGTCTCTTCCGAATCGAAAGCGGGGTTACCTGTGGACAAGTATTATATCGGATCGATCCATAAAAAGAAGTCCAGCTCGTTAAAGTTCAGTAAAATAGCCGAGCTAAAGGGTCATTACGATGCAATTTTCTCATGCTTGCCCACAGGCGCTCTCCCTAAAATTATCAATCAGGTGTCAGAGCAGACAGACTATATTTTCAATGTAAGCGGGGATTATCGGATATCCGACCCCGATATATTAAATCAGCACTATCCTGAGACGTTAAAACATTCGTTCGAGGGAAGCGGGCATTACTTTATTCCGGAGTTCAGCAGGATCGATCCTTCGGTGAAGGTGATAAATCTTCCTGGATGCATGGCAGTGGCAACGCTGTATACGCTCTATCCACTTGTTGCACATCATTTGATTGAAGATCGAGTGGTTACAGATGCCAAAACTGGTTCCAGCGGCGGGGGGAAATCGACGACCGAGCATCATGCGGAGCGAGCGCATAACTTTAGAGCCTTTAAGGTGCATGGACATCGGCATAGGCCGGAGATCGAACACGCGCTGAACTATCATCTGAATCGGTCGGTGAGCCTTCAATTTTCCGTCTTTAGTCTGGATCTTCCGAGAGGGATCATGGCTTCTTCCTATTCGTTGCTAAAAGAGCATGTAGAAGCAGTGGATGTGAAAAAAGCTTTTTACAGCACGTATTCGAATACGCCCTTTATTCATTATTTTAGCTCGGGAAATGGCTCACCTATGATTAAGACGGTCGTCGGAACAAATTATGCCGAGGTGGGTGCTTATGTCGAAGGGCGGAATTGTGTTTCGCTTGCAACGATTGATAATTTGATCAAAGGAGCTGCGGGGCAAGCCATTCAGGCGGCCAATCTCTATTTTGACTATCCCGAGGATGCGGGGCTGCAATTTGAAGGCGAAGGAGCGTGGCCTTGATGAGCAGTGACGGCAGTCTATATGTCATCAAACTGGGCAGCAGCACGATAGTAAATCATCCGGAGATTTTTGAGGAAATACATGACATCGTAAAGCGAGGAAGCAGGTTGCTGCTCGTTGCAGGCGGGGCGGAAGCGATTAAGCAGAAATATGAATCCATCTCACGTCCAATGCCATTTCTCATTTTACCGTCAGGTGATGAGGTGCGGTATTGTTCACCCGAGGAAATGCCTTATATTTGCGCAGCGTATCATGAAAATATTTTGTCAAAGATAACAAAACATTTGAAGGAACATGGACTTTCAGTGTATGCGCAGCTGGGTGGTGATAACGGGTTGGTTGTTGGAGAGAAAGCCAATCCACTCAAAGTGATAAGAGACGGGAAAAAGATCATTGTCCGCGATTCCTTATTTGGCCAATTCGCAAGTAGTCGTGCCGCATTCCTGAAAGCTGCATTAGCGAACTTTGATGTGGTATGTGTGACTCCACCGATTTGGGACCCCGAGCTGGATTCGTACATTAACATCGATGCGGATGTACTGGCTGCGCATTTAGCAGTTGATCTGGAGGCGCATCATTTACGCTTTGTTACGGGCACTGCTGGTTTGCTGCAAGACATTCAGGATTCGCATTCCACGATCCCGGATGTCTATGCCGATGATGAGCTGAACTCTGTTGAAGGTCGCATGAAACAGAAGGTGCGGGCAGCGAGATTGGCGGTCCAGCAAGGCGTCTGCGATGTGAGTATTACCGGGCCTCATACTTTGAATAAAGGAGGAAAAACATGGTTCTGGAATGTTGAGAGTGATCTCCGCGACTTGGATTTGCTGAATAAGGTTGTGCGAATTCCTTCGGTTTCACAGGATGAGCATGAGCTTGCGCAATATTTACTGGACTCCATTCGTTACCCCTTGGTATCCGGGAACATCGATGAAGCGGGGAACATTGTATTTCGAAAAGGGAATGGTCTCCATACGCTACTTCTTCTAGGTCATATCGATACGGTTCCGCATGTCTGGCCTGTTCGTACCGATTCAAATGGTGTCACAGGCAGAGGAGTTGTCGATGCTAAAGGCTGCTTCGTTAACTTTATTCATATGCTGGAGGAGGTTGATGTACCCGAGCATGGATCTCTTCTCGTTATTGGGGCTGTTGAGGAAGAGATTTCATCATCCAAAGGTGCATTTTTTATTCGTGATCATTATTCAGCGGATGCAGTCATTATTGGGGAGCCTAGTGGGGAAGAGAGTTTAACTTTGGGATATTACGGATTGTTCAAGCTTCTTATTACGATTCATCGGGCACAGGAGCATACCGCAGCCAAGGATAGCGTAAGCGTCATCGACGAGTTGTATAGCATTGTGGGAGAAATCCGTCACCGAGTCCGTGAAATCGATCCGCAATCCCTATCCTCTCTTATTGACATTGAGCATCAAAATGAGAAGGGGTTTTTGACGGTAAGAGGTACGTTGAACTTTAGAGTATCGCCGGAGGCAGGCAACGATTACAGGAACAAGCTTGATCTTGAATTTGGTGAGGGAGTGAGGGTTGAGGTTGTGCGTGAAACGCCGGGATTTGCAAATCCACGCTCGGATATGCTGGTCAAATCATTTGTTCGCAGCTTCGTAAAGCAAGGGAAGTCGATCCGATATATCAAGAAACGCGGGACTAGCGACATGAATACCTTGGCGACAACATGGAGCGATGTTCCCATGGTGGCTTATGGTCCGGGGGATTCCAGCTTGGATCATACGAATGATGAGTACCTGCACAATAAAGAGGTTGAGTCGTCGCGAGCCATTTTAAAGGATGTGGTAGTCGAATGGTTTCGGCAACGGACGGAGGTATAGATGGAGCAAACAATACCTGTTCAAAACATAGACATTTCCTTGCTTATCGAAAGAGTCAAGGAAGCGAGAAAATTGATCATCGATATGGCGTCTGCACCAACAGGATGTCATATTGGCGGAAGTCTCTCGGTCATCGATCTGTTAGTCGGTGCGTATGCGAGGTATTATGGGGATCCCGATACGGTCATCATTTTAAGCAAAGGGCACGCTGCCGCGGCATTGTATGCGACTCTGCATGTGTATGGGATCATTCCGGATAATCCTGCGGACAGCTATGGTGAAGAGGGTTCTTTATTTACGGGGCATCCAAACCATAAGCTTCCGGGCATCCCCTTCGCGACGGGGAGTCTCGGGCATGGCATTTCTTATGCAGCTGGCTGGGCTTTGGCGCAGAAAATGAAGGGAACGAAAGGATTAGGAATCGTGATCGGCGGAGATGGGGAGCTGCAAGAGGGGTTGTGCTGGGAAACTGCCCAGATCGTCCAGGCCCAGTCGATCACTAATTTTGTCTATATTGTGGATTGCAATGGGGGGCAGAATGACGGGTATGTCGATGATATATCTCCGATTCGCAACCTGCGGCAGCGATTTGAAGCATTTGGCTTCGTGGTCAGAGAAATCGACGGTCATCAGCTAGAAGACATCGTTGCCTCTATCGAACCCCATCCTGATAGGCCGGTTGCCATTTTGGCGAGGACTATTAAAGGAAAAGGTGTGGCAGCGCTTGAAGGTAATCCGGAATCGCATTATGCGAAGATACCGAAGAAACTGGCATATCGATGGAAGGTGGGCTTGTCATGACGAAGTCGGGGAGAGATTCTTACAAGGACGAACTAACCAGTCTTGCATCTCATAATGAACAGATTGTATGTATAGAAGCTGATTTAGGCGGCAAAAACCATCCGTTTCAGCAGCAGCATCCTGATCGCTTCTTTAACTTCGGCATTGCGGAATTGGCAGGCATTGATATGGCAGCTGGTCTTGCAGAAGCGGGATATGTGCCGTTCTTTTCAACGTTTGCTTCTTTTGCGGCCTTACGCGCTTCTGAAAGCATCAAGCTGACGATGGGATATATGGGCAAAAACGTAAAGGTCGTTGCCGCTTACGGCGGAGTATCAGGTGGATGGTTCGGCACGACCCATCATGCATTGGAGGACATCGCTGTCCTCCAATCGTTTCAGAACATTCGGATTGCCTGTCCTCATGGAGAATCGGAGACGAGACGGGTTATTCAGGAGGCAGCTGCTTCAGAGGAACCCTACTATATTCGGCTTTCCAGAAATGATTCGTTCGACAGCCTGCTCCGAAAGGAGGAAGCAAGCTGCCGTGAAATGATTGTGGTAGGTGAGAAGCGTAATGGCTTATCTCGATTGTGCTTGGTTTCGGTGGGAGAGCAAGCGACGGAGCTATGCCAACGGATCATTCAAGAGGATGATTCCATTGTGCACGCTCATCTCTGTTATATCGATATTCAAAGCTTGAAGTCATATACAGAGCAGTTAACTGCATTATCCCATCGGTTTCTTGTCGTGGAGGAGCATCGTGCAACTGGGAGTACAGCATCCTATCTGGCGCTGTTATTGCCTAAATATGAGATTTATTCGCATGATTGCGGAGAGCAATGGCCGAGCTATGGGGGAACGCACACCGAGGTACTGAGCTATTTGGGCTTTGGATACGAAACATTGCAGCAGCAAATTCAGGATATCCTGGGAGGTACGGCGGATGATTTTTAGCTTATTAAAACCAAGCAATTTCCGTCATTTTTTTATCGCAGATATCGTTTCCGGGTTTGGTGTAGGGATGAGTACGATTGGCGCGAACTGGTATCTTATGGATCAGACGGGTTCGATTACATCCGTCGGATTTATGCTTTCATTAAATGTCATTGCGGGATTTCTCATCTCCGCTTTTGCCGGTACCTTAATTGATAAGTGGAACCGAAAGACGATCATTCTTTGGGCGCACGGAATTCGGGCCATTGCGCTGCTTCTTATTGCAGGTGCTTTTTTATGGGCGGGGTTCCGAATCGAACTTCTTTATGCATTCGCTATCCTGAACGGGATAGGCTGGACTGTATATATGTCGGCTTCGCGAAGCTTGGTTCAAGAAATTGTGCCGGAGAACGATTTTATCCATGGTAACTCTTTAATTGAGATCAGCCTGCAAGTGGGTATGTTCGTGGCCGGAGCCGTCTCAGGCATACTGTATAAATACGTTGGTTTTGAGTTGATTCTTTTTCTAAATTCACTTGCTTTTATAGCAGCCAGCTTCTTTCTTATTAGGATGCAGCATACGCCCATCCAGCTCGATAACAAGGGTGAACGCTTCTTTGAAACATTTAAGAATGGGTTTAGCTACTTAGTGGAACGACCTTATATTTTTGTGGTAGGTATCGTATCGATTATTCCTCTTGTTTCCACTATGGTATACAACGTGGTTCTTCCCGGGTATGTGAGCATTGCTGTGGGAGGAGATTCAGTCGTATTTGGATTGTCCGATATGTTCTATGGCATTGGGGCGCTGTTGTCCGGGTTTATTGCAGCATCGTTGGCGAAGCGATTTTCGCAAAACAGAACGATCATATTATTTTTCCTGATCTCGGTTCTGATCCTTGTGGTTGTTGCGTTCAATACTACGATTCTTCTTCTGTATGTTGGCAGTGTGTTGATAGGATTAACGAATTCTTCGTTACGCATTTTAATAACAACGACGCTGATGGAAACTGTCTCGAAAGCTTATATGGGACGTTCAACTTCAGTGTGGATGGCGATTTCGCTACTCTTACAGACTGTCTCAGCGACAGGACTTGGCATAGTTATCGATCGCTATTCTCCAGGCGTGGGCTTTATTTGTATGAGTGGTTTGATGATCGTCGGACTAATTGTATATTACGCGCTGAGTAGTAGAAAACAGCAACAGAAAGCACTGGATACAAACTTTTAGGAGGGGAAAAATGATGACAACGATCAAAACGGTTGCTTTTGTCGAACCGAGTTTCTATGGCGTAAGTTTTGCTAGAGCCGCTTTTGAGCAAGGGCATGAGGTCATTTCCATTGTATCGTCTACGGACAACCCGAAGAAATATGGATATGAAGGCATCTACAATGATTTGATAGTTGCTGATATAAGGGATGAAGAGTCGCTCTATCAAGCGATTATTCATTCTCCCTATGCGGATCGGCTGGATGCGCTCATTCCTGCTACGGATTACGCGTCACATTTGACAGCGAGGGTAGCAGAACGTCTTGGACTTAGAGGGGTACCCTATGAGGCGGCATTGAAATCTAGAAATAAAGATTTAGCTCGGGAAGCTTATGCAGAACACGATGTTCCGAGCGCTAAGTTCAAGAAGGTAAGAACCTTTGAAGAAGCGGCAGCGGCAGCGGAAGAGATCGGATATCCAGTTGTGCTAAAGCCGACGAATGCGGCGAGCAGTCAAAATGTTTATTTTATTAGCAATGTTACGGAGCTGCAAAAAGCGATAGACATCATCGTTGAGTTCAAAGTGACTTATTTGGATTTTCAAGTCCGTGAAGAGTATTTAATTGAAGAATATTTGGAAGGACCTGAATTTAGTGTAGAGTTATTTTTGGGAGAAGGCGAGCCGATCTTTTCTACTGTGACTGAGAAGATTACTTCGCCGCTGCCTTATTTTGTGGAGATTGTTCATACACTTCCAACGCCTTCGTATGTGGATCAGGAGCAAGAAATTGTTCAGACTGCGGTTAAGGCGCTGCTGGCCATCGGAATTAAGAATGGTCCGAGTCATGTAGAAGTAAAGCTAACTGGCAAGGGACCACGAATCATTGAGGTGAACGGCAGACCAGGAGGTGACAACATTTCTTCGGATTTATTAGTTCAGGCGTTCGGTATTAATATCTTTGAAGCAACGGTCAACTATTATTTGGACAATCCGATCGAACTTCACAAGAAGCATCATCGAGCTGCCTCGATCGCTTATGTGATCGCAGACAGGGATGGGGTATTTGAACGGATTGAGGGTCTTGAAGAATTGAGTCAGCATGCCAATGTGATCCGCTCACACGTCAATGTTTCTGCTGGTGATACTATTTCGATAGCGAGAAGCTCTGATGATCGGTTGGGATATTTGATTACGACAGGAGATACCCCTCAGGAAGCCAAGGAATTGGCGGTTGCGTTAGTGGAGGGCTTAAAGGTGATCTATCGACATCAGGAGGCTGAAATCGCGCAGGTTTAGGATAGAAAAGTTAAATATGAAGAAAGGTTGATGATGGATGGGAATTGCAGTGATCTATGGAAGCTCGCGTAAAAATGGGAATTCGGATCAATTAGCAAATTTGTTAGTTGAAGAGTTTGAAGCAGATAAAATCCATTTGTCTGATTATAAGATTGAACCAATAAGAGACTACCGCCATTCAGAGAAGGGACCTTACCCGGATGACGATTATCATCAAGTGCTAGAACGCGTGTTAGCCCAGGATGTGCTTGTGTTTACAACACCGATTTACTGGTACGGAGCATCCGGTCTAACGAAAACATTCATTGATCGCTGGTCACAGTCATTACGGGAGAACAGGGAGGAGTTTTTAGCCAAGTTCGCCACAAAAACAGCTTGGGTTATTGGCATTGGCGCTGACGAACCTCAGATTAAGGGACTTTCACTTGTTCAGCAATTCCAGCATATTTTTGATTTTACAGGTACGAAATTTGCCGGTTATGTTCTTGGTAAAGGCAATGAGCCTGGAGATATCCTGCAAGATGCCGGAGCTTTAGCGGCGGTGGAGGACATACGGTCGAAGTGGCGTCTTTGAATAAATGATGGATAGTAGGAAAATAAGAATCAAGAATAGAGTTATTCCATGGGAGTTGATTACTATGAACAACGCTCATGGGATATCTTTTTGTTATTGGTAAATTCAGTTTTTTGAAATGGATTATTGGAGTGGTCTTTTAAGGCATAGAAAAAGGAGTATCTTCCTGAATCTCGAATTAGTAGTGTGAGTAAACCAACAAAAAACCATTTGACAACATCGTTCCCCCGAGACTTGAAAAATGAATGAAACGCAATTAACTACTAGGAATCATGGTTTGATGTTTGGAAGAGTTATCGAAAATCTTCGCAATGATAAAAAGAAAAAAATGAGGGATTTCAATGAAGCTTATAGATTTGACTCATATTATTCAAAATCAGATTCCTGTGTATCCAGGTGATAGTGAGATGGAATTAATACAGACCAGTACATTGACGACTGATGGCTATTGTAACCATCAATTAACCATCAATATGCATACAGGTACTCATATAGATGGTCCTATGCATTTAATCAGTTCAGAACTATTTATAAGTGATTTTCCTCTGGATTCATTTGTAGGGAAAGGAACATTGTTAAATGTATCTGGAATGAATCGAATTGAATATAAGGATGAGTATGAACACTTGATAAGTGAAGGAACTATTTTAATTCTGTATACTGGCCATAGTATCTATTTTGGTCAAGAGAAGTATTTTACAGAACATCCAACTTTAACGAAGGAATTTGCTGAATTAGTAGTGCGAAAGAAAATAAAACTGATTGGAATGGATATGCCTTCCCCAGATAAATTCCCATTTGAAATTCATAAATATTTGTTTAGTAATCAAGTGCTAATTGCTGAAAATCTAACTAATGTTGATCAATTATTGAAGGTTAATTCTTTTGAAATCATTGCACTTCCATTACTTATTAATACAGATTCATCGATCGCTCGTATTATTGCACGCTTGGACTGATAAATATTCGATAACACCCGTATCTCAAATCCAAACTTATATAAAGTGTAATCAAACACTAATAAAAAAGTGAAATAGTAATGAAATTAAGTGTAACAAAATCTTTTATTGGAGGAGAGTTACATATGCAAATTCTAAAAAAGTAAAAGAATTGGAGATTAACAAAAACGTTTCATTTTGCAATGAGTTATATAATTTTAGCGGAGTTGCTTATAAAGTGGATTTTATAGCACAGGAAGCGGAAGAATTCCCATTTGAATTTGATATTGATCTTGTAGAATAATTTTGACTTATTCATTAGTCATAATTGCTGAAATTTATAAAGAAAGAGTGATGAGTCTTGAGTTCAATAATGAAATTTGAAAAACTTCTTGATGAAATACCAAAGCTCATAAACGGCATTGATGATAATGAATTTATTACTAAGGTTTCTTCAAACAAGTGGTCAAAGCAAGAAATATTAGGACATTTATGCGATTCAGCGGTAAACAACCATTCCCGATTTGTCAGAATAATTTTGACTGAAGAACCAATTAGTATTGATGGATACAAGCAGGATGAATGGGTTAGAATTCATGATTATCAAAATAATTATAGCAAATCTGATTTACTGACATTATGGATACAACTTAACAAACAAATACTGAATGTCATAAGAAATGCTAGTGAATTGGATTTCAATAAACAATGTATCTTGAGCGATAAGAGCCGGGTTACCCTATGTTGGTTATTTGATGATTACTTAAGTCATATGCTGCATCATATAAAACAAATTAAAAGCTAAAATTTGATAGTTCGAGGAAGCCAGCAGCTGCGCCTAACACTGTATTCACGCAGCGGGGGCTATCATTGTTTGGTTGACAGTTGTGTAATCATGGAAGTAGCGTAGCTCACTAAACAAAACGCCCCAGCCTAAGATAAGAGCTATCTAGGGCTGGGGCGTTTTGTGAATACAAGAACGTTAAGTGAAAGCGCGATAACTCAATTTAAAATGGAAGGAAAGAAACAGAGGGGTAATTCTGATGCAGTATTTTATAAGAAGAGCAGATACAAAGGATATTGATGATTTATCTAATCTTTTTGTTGATTTTATTGGAAAAGACTCTGATAAAGATAAGATGGAAGAACAACTTAGAAGAATTAACGAGAATTCTAATTACTATGTTGCTGTTGCAGAGGCTGGTAGTAGAGTGATCGGAACTGCAATGGGAATTATTTGTTATGACTTAGTAGGGGATAGCGGAACATTTGACCAGAAAGGCTTTAAAAAGAAAATACAGTAATAAATATTGTCGTGGAAGAAGCTCAGACAACAAAATGACCGAGCTTAAGATAAGAGTTAGCAAAGGCCGGGTTGTTTCGAGAATACGAGAACGTTAGATGAAATTGCCTAAAATCAGAAAAAAAGAGGTAAAGATGAAAAACAATAAAAATCTTATCAAACTTGCAGAGAAATTTGTAAAGGAAGAACTAGAATTTGATCCATCCGGTCATGATTGGTGGCATTGTAATCGCGTTAGAAATATAGCTCTTGAAATTGCAAAGAATGAGAAGGGAGATTTTTTTATATGTGAATTGGCAGCTCTTCTTCATGACATTGCAGATGAAAAAATAAATGAATCAAAACAAATAGGATTAGATAAAGTACGGAATTGGATGAGACAGAATATTGATGATAAAGAGTGTATAGATAAGGTCATGAGTATAATATCTTCAATGTCTTATAATGGCGGGCAAAATAAACCGATGGAAACAATAGAAGGTCAAATTGTTCAAGACGCTGATCGATTAGATGCATTAGGGGCAATAGGAATTGCTAGAACATTTGTTTATTCGGGCTGGAAAGGACAGCAAATACATAATCCGGACCGAGATCCTGCAAATACGGATTATAGGTCAAATGAAAAAACTGCAATATACCACTTCTATGAAAAACTATTAAAAATTAAGGATTTGTTGAATACGAATTATGCGAAAGAGATAGCGCAGAAAAGACATAAATTTATGGAAGAGTATTTAAGTCATTTTTATAGTGAGTGGAATTTTAAAGATTAATTGTAGTAAGTATCTCGCAGAACTGCGGGCTATGCCGTTGGTTTGGAGTGGAAAGCAGAGATGCTGATTCAGCGAATACCCCTGCGAGGATAAGTCCGTAGGACCCGAACGCGTGCACGCTTTAAGCCTCTCAGGTTCGTAGATACAACAACGTTATCCGAAATCTGCATAAATCATGTTAAAAACATAAATGAGGGTGATTACATTGAAGCAAATTGCAATCGATATGGATGAAGTAATTGCTGATTTTCATTTAAAACACATACATTTGTATAATAATAAGTACAATGAATCATTAACAGTTGAAGATTTGATGGGAACGAGGCTTTGGAAGATACGTCCCGAGTTCTCAAAAGATATATTGGACTTTGTAGATGATCCAGGTTTTTTCGTGACCTGAACGTAATGGAAGGGAGTCAGGAGGTAATTCAAGAACTAAGTAAGTTCTTTGAGATTACATCACAACAGCAGCAATGGAACATCCATCATCGTTTCATGCGAAGTTTGAATGGCTTACAGAACATTTTTCTTTTATCCCACAAGTAAACTATTTTTTTTGTGGTGACAAAAGCATTATCAAGGCTGATTATATGATAGATGATAGCTCAAGACATTTTAGAAGATTTCAAGGACAAGGATTACTATTTACAGCTCCCCACAATATATATGAATCAGGATATATTCGAATGAACAATTGGTATGAAATTCGAAAATATTTTATTAACGTTAAAGAAGCCGCGGGGACATTCTAAGAGAAATGGGGTAAGTAATGAATACAATCAACAAAAAAGTATTAAATGTTCTGATTGTTGTATTTATGATATTTGCTACGTTTGAGATATTCTCCATTTTGACAAATGATTCAGATGAAAAGTTTATGCAAGAACTAATGTTACATCAAAAAATTGATGAATCACAGATTGAGAGTATTAGAATGAACAAAGTAGTATTGAAGAAATCGACATATAAGCATATTGATGTTGAATTAAAGGATGACCAGAAACAAAAAATTATTAATATATTTAATTCAGTAACTCAAGAATCAGTAAATTCAATGAATACAATAAATTCAAATATAAGTTCTGGAATAGTTATTAGATTACAGAATAGATCAGAAGTGCGAATACAATATGATAAGAAGGACATTTATGTTACCCGAGGAGAAGTTATGTATACAGTAGAGGACAATAATTTGAAAGAAATATTTGATAATGAGTTGAAGAACAATAATACTTGATATTTTTTTCAACGATTTATAGCTGATGATTATTGGTTTTTACGTATTCACGCTTCACGACGATCGCCCTTTAGTTGTCAGATGTAAATCATGGAAGAAGCTAAGCAACAAACGACCCAGCCTAAGATAAGAGGTATCTAGGACTGGGTTATTTTGTAAATACATGAACGATATACGAAATTATTGTGGAGGGAAAATGATCAACGAAAAATAGGACCCATTGCAAATATTAATTGAGAGGAAGAACTGGAAGGACAATCCCCAAAATGTTGTTAAGTGGTGGAATAGTATTGTAGATATTGAAGAGAATGATCTTGATGATGAAATGATCCATCGATTATTGCGTTGGAAAGAAATTAGACGAAATCTCAAAGGTGTAAATACTATATTAGATTACAATTTAGTTGTGTCATACATCACTTGTATTTATTTACCATACATGATAGTATGATAATTAAAATCCAACTAATTTGGTTGGAATTAATTTTTCGGAGGAATCGTTATGTCGAAAATTGCAAAAAATCTAACAGATCTAGTAGGTAACACTCCTTTATTAGAGCTCTCCAATTTTTCAAGGAAACATCAAATCCAATCGAAAATAATAGCTAAATTCAGGCTGTTGAGATACCCCTACTTTTAAACTTAGTATCGAAAGAAAAATGAAAATGAAGATGTAAAATACTATACGAAATCTTGTGCATATTCGAGATAGTCCTTCTGGAAAGGTGGAGGGCTATCTTCTTAATGTTCTGTGCAGTTGCGGTTAGCAACGCTTGAATCTGTACATTTTCTCTGCCCCGAAACCGGCAATAGCGAAGCCCGTGGAGCACTTTGGCATCCGCGAAGCTTCGCTCTATAGTTTGGCATCGTATGGCGTAAGCGGCTTTTCCTGCATCACTTTGCCGGTATTTTGCTACTTTTTCCTTGTCGCTCTCCCAAATGTGGCGTTGTACGGTTCGTTG
>NZ_FNBG01000039.1 GCF_900102215.1 Fontibacillus panacisegetis | reverse complement strand
GGCCTGAGGTGGAAGTGCAGCAATGTATGGAGCTGACAGGTACTAATCGGTCGAGGGCTTATCCAAATTCCTGAATATTCAGGTCTAACTTGCAAATCTAGTTTCGTATCCAGTTTTCAGGTGATTAAGCATCTGAAAAAGTCATTCGTTTGGTGGCGATGGCGGAGGGGTTCCACACGTACCCATCCCGAACACGACCGTTAAGCCCTCCAGCGCCGATGGTACTTGAACCGAAGGGTTCTGGGAGAGTAGGACGCCGCCAAGCACAATGAAGAAGCACTGCTGATATCAGGCGGTGCTTCTTTTGTTATTTGTGAAGTTGATTGGCCTCTGTCCAATTAAAAAACCTGCGAAAGTGCAGTTATTTTCTGGCCAAACTACTGTTTTGGAGAAAAAGCCTGCAAATCTGCATCAATTTTCTCACAAAATAAGATAAATGAAGAAGAATGAACAAAAAGCCTGCATTTTTGCAGGCTTTTGACGTGAACGAGATTTCAAGTAAAAAAAGATGCACTTTTGCAATTTTCCCGCGTTGTTCTAATCATCTATCCACTTAACATCAGGCGCGAGGAGCGATACCTTCACTTATAGGCTATGCCGACACAATAAATTTTCTCAGGCTTTATAATTGTTGGTTAAGTGTTTTTCGGTAAGAACCGCCAGCATTTGAATGCCGATTTCGTTGTGCCCGCCTTCGGGTATAATGAGGTCGGCGTATTTTTTGGATGGCTCAATGAACGACTCATGCATCGGCTTGACGGTGGCGAGATACTGCTGGTGAATGGACTGGATCGAACGGCCGCGTTCTTCCATATCCCGCAGGACACGCCGGAGGATGCGGACGTCGGAATCGGTGTCTACAAACACCTTGATATCAAGAAGCTCCCGCAGCTTTTCATCATACAGGACAAATAAACCCTCGACGATAATGATCTGATTCGGCAGCATTTTGATCGTCTTGTCGACGGAACGGGTATTGATTGTGAAATCATAGACCGGCGCGTAAGCAGCTTGTCCAGCTTTAAGCTGCTTAAGATGTTCCACAAGCAGTTCGTTGTCGAAGGCGAAGGGATGGTCGTAGTTGATTTTTTCGCGTTCGGTCATACTGAGGTGCGCTTGATCTTTATAGTAATTATCTTGCGAAATGAACGTAACTTTATCGGTTGCTAGCTGGTCAATAACGGAGCGAGCGACCGTTGTTTTACCGGAACCGGTTCCTCCAGCGATGCCTATGATTAACATGATGCTTCAAATACCCTCCTAAACGAATTCCCGTAACATTCTCAGTATTGTAGCATAGGTCCCGCTTTTTTTCACCTGCATCGACTACTAGGAAAGGGAGAAGGTCTTATTTTTTTGTTGGTTTGGCAGCGTTAATTATGATGTTGTATTTCACGCTCCTACATGTAATTCTAAGTGATCTTTCATTCTCTTACGTGACTCGTGATGACTAAGCTGATAATATAGTAGGGTAGTTTGTTATTATGAAAATTTTAGTTAAAATAAAAGAAAAAGAATTGCATCTAGTTATGTGAAGTTATATCGCATTTATTAAGTGCAATTGTTCAGGGAAGGATAGATTTATTTACAATGATTATTAAGCCAAGAACACGTGGATTTATTTGCACGACCTCTCATCCAGAAGGATGTGCAAAGCAGGTACAGCAGCAGATTGATTATGTTAAGACTCGTCCACTTGGCAAGGGGCCGAAAAACGTGCTTGTGATCGGAGCTTCTACTGGATACGGGCTGGCTGCACGAATTACGGCTGCTTTTGGAGCGGGAGCTAATACAGTTGGAGTTTATCGTCCGAGTCAAGCTGCTGGCGCGAGAACAGCTTCAGCAGGATGGTACAATTCGGCGGCTTTTGAGAAAGCAGCCCAAGAAGCGGGCCTTCAATCGTTTAGTGTAACGGGAGATGCTTTTTCTAAAGAGACAAAGGTCAGAACAGCTGAGTTGATCTCCAAAGAGCTGGGACAAGTCGATCTTGTCGTTTACAGTGTGGCAACCGCTCGTAAAACAGATGCTAACACTGGGCAATATTATAATTCGGTGTTGAAGCCGATTGGGGAGTCCTACAGTAATAAAACGGTGAATTTTCATACCGGAGAAATTAGTATGGTTACTCTGGAGCCGGCAACTGAACAGGAGATATCGGAGACGGTTGCTGTCATGGGCGGTGACGATTGGCAGGAATGGATCGATACGCTTTGTGAGGCTGGTGTGTTGGCGCAAAATGCTATTACTATTGCATACTCCTATATTGGTCCCGAATTGACCGAGCGTATATATCGTGAAGGAACGATCGGTCAAGCAAAAGATCATCTTGAAGCAACAGCCAAACAATTGGACAAGCAGCTAGAGGCACAAGGTGGTCATGCATATGTAGTAGTAAGTAAAGCGTTAGTAACACAATCCAGCTCTGCAATTCCGATCGTACCATTATATATGTCGGCATTGTACAAGGTTATGAAAGAAAAAGGCATCCATGAAGGAACGATTGAGCAGATGCATCGTCTGTTTGCTGATCGATTATATAGCGGTGGTGATGTACCTGTTGATCATAAAGGACGGATTCGGATTGACGATTGGGAAATGCGTGAGGATGTTCAGACTGAGGTTGCAAAATTGTGGGATGCATTAACTACAGACAGTGTTTACGAGTTGACTGATCTGGAAGGCTTTCGCCGTGAGTTTTTCCAGCTGTTTGGTTTTGAAACAGAAGGCATAGATTATGAAGCTGAAGTAGATACTGTTGTCGAGGTAGCGAATGTAAAATAAAGGCTTTTTCATCAATTAATGTAACAAAATAGCGATAAGGATAAGGGTCATCTTCCGAGATGGCTCTTTTTTTATTTTAAGTTTACTTAAACGGTATACCTCAAAAAACAGGTGTGAAATCTTTCGAACCGTAAAAATTCAAACCATAAATCGAAATATTACCTCCTCAAAATGTTCGGATATTTTCAGTAGACTTAGATTGTAAATAAGATATCGAAAGGGGTAAAGAAATGAAAAGAGCAAAATCATGGGCTTTATTGCTGGTAGCTGTTTTGATGGTAGCTTCACTGGCAGCTTGTGGAGGCAACAAAAATTCTTCTAGTGGTAATAATTCTACTACTCCTCCAGCAACAACCACTGATAGTCAAGGTACTAACGATACGAAAGAATCGGCAGAACCAGTTGAACTTACATTCTGGTCTCTCGGAACAACAAACTATGAGGATCTCGCTAAAGAATATACTAAAGAGCATCCGAACGTTACGTTTAAGTTCCAAAATACATCTGACCAAACAGCGCATCACAACAACTTGACGACAGCATTGTCCGCAGGCTCAGGTGCTCCTGACATTTTTATGCTTGAGATCGCTTTCATGGAACGTTTCATTGGTGCTCAGGATAAATTCTACAACCTGAATGACCTTGGTGCAAAAGATATCGCAGGCAACTATCTGGACTGGAAATGGAAACAAGCAACTTCGAAAGATGGATCTTTTCAATTGGGTCTTCCAACGGACATAGGTCCTACTGTAGCTTACTTCCGCACAGATCTGGCTGAAAAAGCCGGCTTGCCTACTGATCCGGATGGATTCAGTGCAGCGATCGATACTTGGGATAAGTTCGCAGCTGTTGGTAAGGATTTCAAAGCAAAAACGGGCAAACCATTTTCCGATTTGACGGACCTCGTGTACAACGGTGTTCGCGACCAATCCCCTGACCAAATTTACTTCAACAAAGAAGATGGCTCTTTTATTGGTGATACAAATCCACAAGTTAAAAAAGCTTATGACTTTACTGTAAAAGGTATCCAAGAGGGATGGATCGGCAACTGGCAGCTATGGTCCCCTGAATGGCAAAAAGCGGTTAATGATGGCGAGTTTGGCGTAATGCTCGGCCCAGCTTGGATGGCCGGAACAATTAGAAATGCTCCAGAATCATCAGGTAAATGGGCAATTGCACAGCTTCCTGAAGGTGCGGGTAACTGGGGTGGTTCCTTCTTAACACTGCCTAAAGAAGGCAAACATTCGAAAGAAGCTTATGAATTTATTTCCTGGTTAGTAAACAAAGAAAACCAATTGAAATCGTTCAAAACTAGCGGCTTGTTCCCTTCTGTTCCAGCAGTGTACACCGAGCCAGCATTTACTGAAGAGAAAGATGAATTTTTTAGCGGTCAAGTTATCTCTGAAGCTTACGCTAAATCTGCTGAACGTGTAAAACCAGTATACTACGGACCATTGCATGACCAAGCAGATAAGCTTATCAAAGATGCTCTTAAAAACGTTCTGGAGAAAAAAGCGGATCCACAAAAAGAATGGGATAGCGCAATCAAGCAAATCAAGACTTTGGTAGACCGCAGCTAGGTTTATAGCTAATTCATTATCCGAATTCGTGGGAGGTTACAATCCTCCTGCGGATTCGGATTTATCAATTACTTCATGGAGGTGCGCTTATGGCTGACACTGCTACAGCTAGGCCGGCCCAGCCGGCACCGCCAAAACGGCGTTTTTGGACGGAGACTAGACGAAGCCGTCTTACGGCATATACTTTTATCTCACCATTTTTTATTCTTTTTGCCATATTCGGTTTGTATCCGATTCTCTTTACTATATATTTGTCTTTCTTTAAATGGGATGCACTTGGACCTATGAAGTTTGTAGGGTTCAAAAATTATCACTTGGTTACTAGTGATCCAACGTTTTGGGTTTCCTTCAGTAACACGATAATTATGGCTTTGATGGGTACTGTACCTCAGCTTATAGTGGCATTATTCGTAGCGGTCATGCTCAACTCGGCTTTGAATAAATTCAAAAATACTTTCCGGATTTTATACTTTATGCCGAATATCACTTCAATTGTTGCTGTAACGTTAGTGTTCAGTACTATGTTTGGTAACAACGGTATGGTTAACTGGTTATTGGGCAACTTTGGATTAGATAGCGTTCCTTTCAACTCAGGCTGGTGGGGAGTAAAAATCGCTATCTCAACTATGGTAATGTGGCGTTGGATGGGGTATAACGCGATTATTTTCCTGTCGGGGCTTCAAAGTATTCCAACGGATATTTACGAAGCGGCTAAAATTGATGGTGCGAATCGCGGACAGCAAATGATTTATATTACGCTTCCAATGCTCCGCCCGTTTATCCTGTTCGTTACATTGATATCTACGATCGGGGCACTACAGCTCTTTACAGAGCCATATGTGTTCCTTGGACAATCTGGTTCAGGTGCTACACGGCAAGAAGGGGTTACGATGGTTAACTATTTGTATAGCGAAGCATTTATGAATGGCTTCTTCGGTACGGCGGCAGCATCAGCAGTACTATTGTTACTTGCAACGATTTTCTTCTCCTTGCTTAATATGCTGTTATCAAGTCGAATGGGTGGAGAAGGAGGAGGAAAAGCATGAGTACTTTTGTACTTAAAAGAAAAAGACCGGATGAGCCGGGAGTTATAGCTAAAACATTATTTTATTTAGTAATGATTATCGGCGCCTTGATATCCATCTTCCCGTTTTATTGGATGTTCGTGGTTGCTACCAATGATAAGGATGCTGCTTTTCATATCCCACCGTTATTAACACCTGGAACCAATTTCTTCGATAACTTTTCCAGAGTGTTGGAACGGACTGACTTTTTCAGAGCACTGTTAAATTCCGTTGTAGTTTCTTCAGCGGTTACTGTGTCTGTCGTGTTCTTGTGTACATTGGCGGGTTACGCTTTTGCAAAATATGAATTTCCGTTCAAAAAAGTGTTGTTTGTTTTCGTTATCGGAACAATGCTTGTACCAGCACAGCTAGGCGTACTTCCGTTGTATGTTATTATGGCTAAGCTGCACTGGATTGATAGCTATAAGGCGTTAATCGTACCGGCGATGGTTAATGCGTTCGGAATATTCTGGATGAGACAGTATATTTCTTCGGCCGTTCACTCTGAGCTACTCGAAGCTGGACGGATTGATGGCGGCGGACATTTCCGTATTTTCTGGAACATTGCGATTCCAGTCGTAACTCCGGCAATGGGTACACTAGCTATTTTAAATTTTATGAACGTATGGAATGATTTCTTCTGGCCACTTGTTGTTCTAAAGAATAGAGAAAACTATACGATTCAAATTGCATTGCAGCAGTTGTTCACCAACAAAGATGGTATCGATTTCGGAATGATTATGTCAGCTACCTTTACAGCAACACTGCCACTATTGATTGTATTTATTTTCTTTAGTCGCTGGATTATTGCTGGTCTGACATCCGGAGCGATAAAAAGTTAATATTTGAAGGTTTATGTAGCAAGGATATGGAGTCATAGTGAAGAATAATAGAAGTAGGAGATAAGGGGGAGGAAAGGGCATGAAACTCCGTCGAAAAATCTTGCTGGCTATTATTCTTCTTGTGTTTATCCCCGTAATTTTGATGGGTTCCATTTCGTACTATAGTTTCTCAAATACAATGGAGAAAAAGTCGAGCAATTTCTATTGGGTCTCCCTGTTGGAGACGGACCGTAAGCTGAAATTTGCTCTTAGCGAAGTGACAACGACTTCAAATTCGGCGATAACACAGCCAGTTATTCAGAAGATATTGAAGCAGCCAGATTTTGTTGTGACCTACGAACAAAGACAAGTTATCAACAATTTAATTAATCACCCGATGATTACATCCTTCGGCATTTATTCCAAGGACCAGTTGTTATATGAATACAATGATTCTATGTCTTCTGAGGAACTGAGTCGGCAAAGCTGGTTTGAAGCGATGAAGGCAGCGGATGGACGTCCGATTTGGAGCGGTCCCGGGGAGAACGGATCATCTGATTCCGAGAAGCCTGTACTTATTCAAGCACGCATTATTAAGGACTATTATTCACTTGAGGATATAGGAGCATTAGTCATTTATGTGAAGCCGGATATTCTCGATCAGGTTTTTTGGGATGCTGTTACCTTAAAGCAAGGTGATATCTTATTAGTGAATAAGCAAGGAAACATCGTATTTGATAAATCCGGGATACATATCGGAGAAAGAACAGATTTTCCTTTTCTGAGTGATGAGGACACGAACAACGGGAAGGGTTATTATACGGATAAATATCTGGGTGAGAAATCGTTAATTACCTATTTGCCTTCACACAATAAGGATTGGTATCTGGTTGCGATTACGCCAAGCAAGATGATTGCATCTGAATCCATATCCATCCGAAATATCGCGGTCGTTCTCGTATTGATGTCTCTGATATCAGCATTTCTTTTTGACCGTTATTTTGTACGTAGATTGGTGCTAAGTATTATCAGCGCAGTTAACGGCATGAAGCGGGTACAGCAGGGGATTTTTGTTCCTATAACTTCGTCGGTAAAAAGCGAGGATGAGACGGATCTGCTGATTGATGGTTTTAACCGAATGAGTACTCAAATCACGGAATTGATCCAACAGGTGCAGACAGAACAAGCACGGAAGAAAGAAGTAGAGCTGCAAGCATTAGTTGCACAGATTAATCCTCATTTTATATATAATTCATTGGAATCCATTAATTCTATGGCTGTTTTGCAGGGCAACAAGGACATCAGTAAGATGGTAGTGTCCTTAGGTAAGCTGCTTCGAATCAGCATTAGCGAAAATCAGGAGTTGATTCCGCTTACAATGGAGCTGGAGCATGTACGCCATTATATGGATATTCAAAAATACAGATTTGAAGATAAGTTTTCCTATGAGATTGATATTCCGGAATCCTTGAGATACTACATGACGCAAAAGCTAATCGTTCAGCCTATCGTAGAAAATGCTCTGTATCATGCCATTGAACCGATGGAAGAGAGTGGAGTTATTTCTATTACAGTTCATGATGATCATCGAGATATCATAATTGATGTGAGTGATAATGGACCAGGATTTGACGGAAATACGCTATTAGAGCTGTGGAGTAAAGATAGAAGCAACATGAAAAAATATCGTGAAAACGGTGTGGGATTAAAAAATGTCCATGAGCGGCTAAACATCCGATTCGGCGGATATTACGGCATAATGATTTGTTCTTCTCCCGGATTTGGATCAATTATTCGTATCCGAATACCAAAAATAACACCTTAGGGGGAAGAGAGCCGTGAAGTGGTTAATGAATTGGGGTTGGATCGTCCTGTATGCCTTTGTTCTTGCTATTTCGGTTTTGGTCATCGGCATCAGCGGGAGTGAACCGATTGAGGAGAAGCAATCGGAGAAAATTACACTTACCTTTCGGCATTTCTGGATCAAGGAGCATGACAGGCAAATGCTGAACATTTTTGAGGATGTGGTAGAGTCATTTCAGAAATCTCATCCTAACGTCAAGGTTAACTTTGAAGGTATGGATCAGACCGATCATAGGGAACGGAAGCTCAAGAGCGAAATGGTGACAGGAACATCTCCGGATATGTTCGTTTTGTTTGGTGGAGCGGAAATAGAGCCTTATGTCAGATCCAATCGTTTGATGGATTTAACAGAATTTGTGCAAGCTAATGAACTTGAAGATCAGTTTCAGGATCTTCAGCTATGGACATTCGATCAGCATATTTATGGGTTGCCGATTGAAGGGCACGCAGAGCCTTTATATTATAACAAAACAATATTTAATAACCTTGGCATTGAGCCACCTAAGTCAATTGCTGAACTGGATTGGGTAATCAAGACTCTACAGAAAAATGGATATATTCCTTTTGCTCTAGGTAATGAGGAGCGTTGGCCAGCAGCGATTTATGCTCATTATTTAATGGATCGTTATGCAGGGCCTGAGCTTATTAAGGAGCTGACACAGGGTGAAGGAGCGGGAAATTTTAATAACTCCCCTTATTTAGAAGCGATGATTAAGTTTAAAAGCTGGTCCGACGAAAATGCATTCAGCTCTCCGGCAAATGATTTGTCCACAGAAGAGGCGATCCGACTGTTTACACAAGGGAAAGCCGGGATGTATCTTAACGGAAACTGGGACATTAATCTGTTCCATCATGGTGGTTCGACCGATTTTCAGAATGAAGTAGGTGTAATTCCATTTCCCGCCTTAGTGCCTGGGGGACAAGATTCTATTGCTGGAGGTTACACGATCGGGATCGGGCTGTCATCCAATTTGGATGAGACCAAACGTGAGGCAGCTCTAGAATTAATGCAAGCGTTTTATACCGAGGAGGTTCAGAGTAGGATTGTATATGAGGGACTTCGAATCCCTTCGATGAAGATATCCTTCGATTATGAGAAGACGGGACCAGTTTTTGCGCAAGTAGTCAAATTGATGGAGCAGAGTGATGATAGCTTTGTAGCGTATGACAATGTATTGTCTCCAGAGGTTACGAAGACATTCTTGAAAGTGATTGAAGAAATGTTAAGCGGTACCATAGCACCTGATGCAGCGCTTAATCAGATTCAGGATACATCACAGCAATATTGGAAGCAAAGAAATAGCTCCTTGCCAAATTAATTTTTGGAGGTGTCTGTATGGAGGTTAAGGAGGAAAAGTACAGAGTGATTCTGGCTGATGATGAGCCGCTCATTCTGCGCAGCTTAAAGGTCGCAATTCCCTGGGATGAGCTGAACCTGGAAATTGTTGGTGAAGCCAAAAACGGCGAGGAAGCGCTTAAACTCGTTCGAGAGCTCTCACCGCATATGATCATAAGTGATATTCGTATGCCTGGTATTGACGGAATTACACTTATGAAGGAAGTAATGGCCGAAAACACAAAAAGATTATTTATTATTATTAGTGGCTATGGTGAGTTTGAATATGCGAGAGAAGCTCTTAGAGAAGGAGCATTTGATTATTTACTGAAGCCAATCGACCATGATGAATTAGTTGAGATGCTGCGGCGCGCCAAGAAAAATCTGGAGAAACAGATGGAGAATGATAAATTACTTCATTCCGTACAGCTGCTCTCTGTCCTGGCCAGAGAAAGAATGTTTGCAGAAATCATTGAGGGCAACCAGAGCCAAAGTCCTATGCAGCATATGCGCTGGCTGGAGAATAGTGAGCTTCAGGAGGATTATTTCATGGCTGTCCTTCAGCTAGATCGCTATATGAAATTAAATGAAAAGTGGAGTTCAGAGGATAAGAAGCTGTGGTTATTCGCCATACGTAATATCCTTAGCGAGTGGTCCATTAGCCATGGCGCGCTTACTGTGTTTCCATTCCACAACGGTGAGTGGGTTTTGCTGTTCCCTAGTGCGCGTAGTGGCCATAAAGAGGATATTGGAAAAGATATTATTAGTCTAATCAAGCATAATACGAAGTTAACTTGTTCCATAGGATTTAGTCAGACTGTTGCAGGAATAGAACAACTCCGAGGAGCTTATCAAAGTGCTGCAAAAGCGCTGTATCAGAGATTTTACACTGATCAAGAAGGTGTTTTCTTGGATGAAAAACCCCAGAACGTCCCAGATCGGGAAGTCAAGTATCCGAAGCAGCTGGAATATTTAATGCTTGAAAGTATTCGCACGTTAAATAACAGTCGATTAATGTCATTACTTGATGAGACTAAAGTCCACATTGAAAATCAAGCTATGACAAAGGAAGTCGCTGAGCGTGTGATTGTAGAACTAACGGTGGTGCTTTATCGACAATTTGAGATTATGAACCTGTTGCCGGAATGGTCGTTAGAGGGATTGTTACAGGAGCTGCATTCCTTGGGGTCGCTTAATGAGATGATCAGCGTTTTGAAGGTTAATTTTGATAAGTGGATCAAAGAGTCTAGTTCTAATCAATCCAAAGAGAATATACAGAGTGTAATAGCCAAAAGCAAAGAGTACATCGCAGGAAATTACCATAAAGACCTCAGCATTGAAGAAGTTGCGGAAATTGCCGATTTAAGTATTAGCCATTTTTGTACTTTATTCAAGCAGGTGTCAGGATACACTTTTCTTGAATACCTAACACAATGTCGAATCGATAAGGCAAAATATATTCTCAAGAATAGCCCGGTCAAAGTATATCAAATAGCTCCGCTTGTAGGCTATCAAGACCCCAGATATTTCACTCAGGTATTTAAGAAGTTAACTGGCATGACCCCGTCTGAATATCGTGAAGAAGGAGTATAGTGTTTGTCATATACAAGGGGCTGTCCCAAAAGTAGGGTTACTGTTAAAACTAGAAATAGCGGTGCAAGGAAGATGATCCCTGCACCGCTTGATCCTCCCACACATTCTATGACCGTATCTCAAGTGTAATAGTGTCATGCTGCGGAATTCCTGAAATTCCTGCAAATGTGCAGGTTTTGGTCATGTAAAGCCTCTAAATGACCTGAATTGCTGCAAATGTACAGGTTTTCTCTAAGGATTCTCTTCAAACTAGTCTATTCTGAACCATATTCCTGCATTTTTGCAGGCATTTGTTCATCCTTTCAAGACTACTTATAAAAAACTGTATTTTTGCATCCTTTTCCTGATATCTTGCCTTTACACTGCTAAACAAGAAGCGTCCCTCAAAGTTATCTTAGATAACTTTTGGGACAGCTCCTTAATTCTTAAGAACGATTGCGATTGCGTCGCATCGACCCCATAATCAGACTTACAATAAAGACGAGAACAACAGCACCAATCAGAGCAGGGATAAAGTAAAAATTACCTATGACTGGTCCCCAATTGCCAAGAATGAGACTACCAAGCCAAGCCCCGATAAAACCTGCTATGATGTTCCCGATAATGCCGCCAGGTACATCCTTACCCATAACCATTCCTGCAAGCCATCCAATTACACCGCCAATAATTAAAGACCATAAAAAACCCATTGAACTCACCTCATGGTTAAATATTTTTACTTATAAATTACTATTTACAATTGAGGACGAATTTAAACAGAGGGACTTTATGCCTAATTTTTCTAAAAAGATGACAAAATCGTAAAAATTATCTATAAAAATAGAACAATTTCTGATAAAATCCAGTTATCAACTCCCAAAATTAAACATTTATAGCATCATGATTATTGTAAGCACTTTCAATTCATGTAGATTTGAGGAGATGTATTACTATTTTTGCTGGAGGTGATTAGGAAGTTTGCTATATGCAAGCCACTAGCTGCACAGTTTATTCAAACGATTGCACAAATTTAAAGCGTTTGCATTTTTTTGTTTATCATTTGAAAGCACTTAAATTTTATAGAGGAGGAATTGATTCGTGGTTAAGAGGTTTAGGAGATCCTTTAAAGCTTTATCGTTATGGTTAAGTACGATCTTAATTTTTACTTCGATATATGTGGCACCTGTCATCCCAACTGCTGAGGCAGCTGAAAACACTGCTTCTCCGGCTGTTGAGACAGCGGCTGCAGTACCGATAAACGGTACCATGATGCAATATTTCGAATGGTATATGCCGAACAATGGGACACATTGGGATAAGCTGAATTCAGAGGCAGCGAATTTGAGTAATGTTGGTATTACTTCAGTATGGATTCCACCAGCATATAAAGGTAACTCGGGCATTAATGATGTTGGTTATGGCGTTTATGATCTATATGATTTGGGTGAATTTAAACAAAAAGGCGAAGTGCGTACAAAGTACGGTACAAAAGATCAGCTCCAGGCAGCTATTAATTCACTGCATAACAATAATATCCAGGTATATGGAGATGTTGTTATTGGACATAGAATGGGTGCTGATGGGCTAGAAACGGGTAGCGCAGTAGAAGTAAACCGTGATAATCGGAACCAGGAAACAACAGGCCAATACAATATCAAGGCTTGGACTCAATATAATTTTGATGGCAGAAATAATAAGTATTCATCTTTTAAGTATAGATGGCAGCATTTCGATGGTACAAGCTGGGATGAGAATGCAAAGAAAAAAGATACGGTCTATAAATTCTCGGGTAAAAGCTGGGAATCTGAAGTAGATGATGAGAAGGGTAACTATGACTATCTCATGGGCGAAAACATAGACTTTGATAATGGCGATGTTGCAAATGAGATTAAAAACTGGGGTGTATGGTATGTTAATACCTTAAACCTTGACGGCTATCGTCTGGATACGGCGAAACACGTAAAAGCCAGTTACATGAAGGATTTTGTAGCTAATGCACGCGCTAAGACAGGAAAAGAATTGTTCACTGTGGCTGAATATTGGTCAGGGAACTTAGGCAAGCTAACAGGATACCTGGATGCACTTAACAATTCCGTATCAGCATTCGATGTTCCTCTGCACTATCGTTTCCAAGCTGCTTCAAATGGTAGTGGCGGATACGATATGCGTACTCTTGCGGACAATACTTTGGTCAAATCGAGACCGGTAAATGCGGTAACTTTTGTTGACAATCATGATACTCAACCTGGGCAGTCACTTGAATCATGGGTGCGTGATTGGTTCAAACCACTTGCATACGCTTACATTTTGACTCGTCAAGAAGGTTATCCTTCCGTATTCTACGGCGATTATTATGGTATTCCTAACAATAATATCGCTTCGAAGAAAGCACAGCTTGATCCGCTTCTCAAAGCGAGAAAAGATTATGCTTATGGAACTCAACGCGATTACATTGATCATCAGGATATCATTGGCTGGACTCGTGAAGGTCTTGCGGCGAAACCAAACTCTGGCTTGGCAACGTTGATTTCGGATGGATCGGGCGGTTCAAAGACGATGTATGTCGGAACACAGCATGCTGGAGAAACCTGGTATGACATTACGGGAAATCGTTCAGAAACTGTAACTATTAATTCTTCAGGTAATGGTGATTTCAAGGTTAACGGTGGTTCCGTTTCCGTCTGGGTAAAAAAATCCTCGTCTACTACTGACAATCCTCCAACTACACCAACAAATCTGGTAGGGACAGTAACTACGACACCTTCCGTGAATTTGACATGGACTGCGTCAACGGATGACAAGGGTGTTAAATCATATGAAGTGTATAGAGATGGTACACAAATTGGAACAACAACTACAACTTCTTCCTACACGGACACAAATGTAACAAAAGGAAGTACGTATTCTTACACCGTTATCGCTGTAGATACAGCCAATCAAAAATCGGCTGCAAGCGTTGCGGTAAGCGTTAAAGTGACAGATGTAGTAGTCTCTGGCTTGACCATTCATTTCAAGAAACCATCTAACTGGTCGACGCCATTGTTGTACTACTATGAGACATCACCTAAGGTGACAGAGCCAACATGGGCTAATGCTCCAGCCATGGTAGCTGAAAGCAACGGATATTATAAGTACACCATTCAGAATACGAGCAGCGCAAAGCTTATTTTCAGAGATGCTTCTGGAAATCAATATCCTGCACAGAACCAGGCAGGTGTTCAGAGAAATGCCGAAGGCTGGTACGATGCGACATCATCGACATGGTATAATACGGATCCAAATGGAGTAGATACGCCTCCAACTACACCTACAAACTTAAACGGAACGGTAACCTCAACACCGTCTGTCAAACTAACCTGGACTGCGTCGACGGATGACAAGGGCATTAAATCGTATGAAGTGTACAGAGATGGTACACAAATTGGAACAACAACAACAACTTCCTACACGGACACAAATGTAACAAAAGGAAGTACGTATTCTTACACCGTTATCGCTGTAGATACAGCCAATCAAAAATCCACGGCAAGTGTGGCACTAAGTGTTAAGGTGGACTCTGGTACAGGAGAAGATACGCCTCCAACTACGCCAACAAACTTAGTGGGAACGGCAACTTCAATACCATCTGTAAAATTGACTTGGACCGCATCGACAGATGACAAAGGCATCAAGGCATATGAAGTATATAAAAACGGGACAATAGTTGGCACTGTAACAACAACCTCGTATACAGACACAGCTGTTACTAAGGGCAGCACGTACTCTTATACTGTTGTTGCTGTAGATACTGCTGACCAAAAATCAGCTGCAAGTGCAGCTGTGAATGTGAAGGTAGATGAAGATCAACCTGTACAACCATCTACATTTAGCTGGGATAATGCTAACGTGTATTTTGTTCTTACAGACCGCTTTAAGGACGGAGATTCCAGCAACAACAATTCCTATGGCAGACCGACGACTGACGCCACTGGTAAAAATATCGGTACTTTTCATGGCGGCGACCTGAAAGGGCTTACACAAAAGCTGAATGATGGTTACTTCACTGACTTAGGTACAAACGCAATTTGGATTTCTGCTCCATACGAACAAATTCATGGCTTTGTTGGTGGTGGAGATGGTGGGGATTTTGCTCATTACGGTTACCACGGATATTATGCTCTTGATTATACTACTATGGATAAAAACATGGGTACGATCGAGGATATGCGTACGTTCGTAGATACAGCACATTCTAAAGGAATCAGAGTAATTCTCGATGTAATTTTGAATCACCCGGGTTATGCAACAATGAAGGATATGGAGGATTACAACTTCGGTTCCAAGAGTATCAGCTCGAGCTGGACACCTGGCAACGGACAAACCTGGCATGGCTACCACGACAGTATGAATTATACGAATGCTAGTGCATGGACTAATTGGTGGGGCAACTGGATACGTGCAGGTATTTCCGGATATGAACAATGCGGCGGCAATGATCTGACTCAGTGTGTTGGCTCTTTGCCAGACTTCCGCACAAACGTATCAACAAGTATGGCTGTTCCAACGTTTTTAAAAACAAAGTGGAGTAAAGAAAGCACAGGATATGATCAATGGATTCTTCCTTCTGCGAAAAATTTGAGACAGGATCTGAACATCGCTCCGGTTGATTATGTTAGCAAATGGCTGACAGCTTGGGTAGAAGAGTTTGGAATCGACGGTTTCCGTGCAGACACAGCTAAACATGTAGAATTAGATCACTGGAAAGAGCTGAAGGTTGACACCTCAGCTGCACTTCAGAAGTGGAGACAAAACAATCCAACGAAACCTGGGGCCAACTGGACTGATAACTTCTGGATGACTGCGGAAGTATTTGGTCATGGTTTAGGCAAGAGCGAATATTTCAATTATGGATTCGACTCGGTAATTAACTTTGATTTCCAAAAATCAAATATTAACGATATGGAAGGCACATTTAGTCGTTACGCTTCTTCCATTAATACGGACCCCAATTTTAATATGTTAAGCTACATTTCTTCACACGATACTGCCCTGTTTGATCGAGGTCAACTCATTCAGGCGGGAACAACTTTGTTGCTGTTGCCTGGCGGAGTACAAACCTTCTATGGGGATGAAACAGCGAGACCATTCGGAGCCACTGGTTCCGATAAAGATCAAGGCACACGCTCATCGATGAACTGGAACAATGTAAATCAATCTGTATTGTCACATTGGCAAAAGGTAGGTCAATTCCGTAATAATCACATTGCGGTTGGTGCTGGTAGTCACGCAAAAATAGGAGATAGCCCGTACACATTTAGTCGTACTTACTCCAAAAATGGGGTAGAAGATAAAGTAGTAGTAGCAGTTGGAGCTACTGGTTCAGCTAATGTTAACGTATCCTCAGTATTCCCGGATGGAACTAAGGTTCGTGATGCTTACACAGGTAACGAAGCTGTCGTTAGTGGCGGGGTAGCAACATTTACTGCTGGAACTAACGGTCTGATTCTAATCGAGCAGACTGGGGAATCAAACCTGCCTGCGATTTCTGCATCACCAGCGGGTGGTTCTTTCAAAACGGATACGCTCAAGATTACACTACATCTCAAAAAAGCAGCAAGTGGCAAATATACACTCGATGGAAGTGATCCGCAAAACGGTACTACATTTACAGAGGGCACAGAAATAACGATCGGTGCTGATATGGAGTATAAGGATACTCTGACATTGAGAGTGTACGCTGCAAATGATGAAGGAGTAACCTCATCTCAGTATAAGTATACGAAGAAAGACCCTAATGCCGGATTAACGATTTATTTCAAAAAGCCTTCGGCATGGGCAACACCATTACTGTATTACTATGAAACCTCTCCTAAAGTAACTGAACCAACCTGGGCAACAGCTCCAGCTATGGTTAAGGGTGCTGGAGAATGGTATTCATACAAGATCGATGGAGTTGATAGTGCAACAATTATTTTCAGAGATAGTACTGGCAAGCAAGACCCGGGTCAAAGTAAACCAGGATTTACTCGTACCGCGGATGGTTGGTATAGCAATGGAACATGGTATGATCAAAATCCTGAAGAGGACGACTTAATTAAACCAACTGTTCCTTCTGGGTTGAAGTCCTCTGGTGTAACAGACACGACGGTTACATTATCTTGGACTGCTTCGACAGATAACGTTGGAGTTGCTGCTTACGATATCTATCGCGGTAACGTAAAGGTCGGATCATCTGCAGCTACAACATATACGGATACAGGACTTACTGCTAGTACCACATATTCTTATTCCGTGAAGGCTCGAGATGCAGCGAACAATGTATCAGATGCAAGTAATGTAATTGATGTGAAGACTGCTGATCCTGGAACAGGTGGCAACAAAGTCACGATTTACTACAAACAAGGCTATACCACACCATATATCCATTATCGTCCTGAAGGTGGAGCATGGACCACGGCTCCAGGTAAAGCAATGGAAGCTTCTGAAGTAGCTGGTTACAGTAAGATTACGATCGATATTGGATCAGCAACACGTCTCGAAGCTGCCTTTAATAACGGTAGTGGAACATGGGATAGCAATAACCAGAAAAATTATTTATTTAACGTTGGGACTTGGACTTATAACGGTAATGGTGTAATTGTGCAAGGAGCTCCAGATCCGGGAGCTGTGAACATGGTTACTGTGTACTATAAACAAGGATACACAACACCATATATCCATTATCGTCCTGAAGGCGGAACATGGACCACAGCTCCAGGTAAAGCGATGGAAGCTTCTGAAGTAGCTGGTTACAACAAGATTACAGTAAATATTGGATCAGCAGCACGTCTCGAAGCTGCCTTTAATAACGGTAGTGGAACATGGGATAGCAATGGACAGAAGAACTATTTCTTCAACGTAGGGAACAACACCTATATTCCAAGCACAAATGGTGGAGCAGGTGAAGTGAAACTAGGGCAAAAACCTGGTGACAGTGCTGCTCCAACTACACCGAGCAACTTGGCAGCAACAGCTGATACAACGGCAAAAGTAATCAAGCTGATCTGGACAGCATCTACCGATGATGTTGGAGTCACCGGCTATGAGATCACTCGTACAGATGTAGCAACAAATAATGCTGTGAAATTCTCATCGACTAGTACTTCTTATACGGATAGTGCTGTTACAGTAGGTACAACTTACAAGTATAAAGTTCGGGCTTTTGATGCAGCAGGTAACTTCTCGGGTTACAGTACAGAAGTATCGGGTATCGTACCAAACTCAGGAAATGATGATACAGAAGCTCCTTCTGTTCCAACTGGAGTTGTTGCAACACCAGCTGCTAAAGTAGTATCTCTAACATGGGATGCTTCAACAGACAATGTTGGTGTAACAGGTTATGAAATTTATCGTGATAGTGTACAAGTAGGAACTTCATTAACAACTAGCTACACAGATACAGGTCTAACTGCAGAAACAACATATTCATATACCGTCAAGGCGTATGATTTGGCAAATAACATATCTGCAGAGAGTAGTCCAATTACTACAACTACTTTACCTGATGTTATTGTTCAACCGGGTGGTGACAAACCTTATTCCACTAACCCAACGCTTGGTAAGCGTGTGTCAACTCCAATTTCAATTGATGGTGTGAATAGCGGAGAGTGGGCTGACGACATGCTGATTGCCATCGATATGGCTGGGGACGACCCGCGTAATTTAGGTGACAACTGGTCACTTCATGAATCACCGATGGATCTTTCTCATTTATGGGCAGCATGGGATAATGAATATCTTTATCTGGCATGGCAATATGTTGATGTGACGGATATTATTGATCCTGCCAATGCAGGCTCAGCCGGGGGCACACCGATTCGCTCTATGGATATGCCGCAAGTAATCGCGATTGATACGATTGCTGGCGATGGTGCTTCTGTTGATATGTGGAAAAAGAATGGAAACCAACCGATTTGGGGCGGAATAGATCTGCCGGATTATCAATTCAATATTGCTTCTAACATGTTCCATAGTGGTTACATCTCCAAAGCAATTAATGGTTTATTCCCAGTAGACGATGGTGGTATTAACTACAAAACCGGTGCTGCAGCTGGAATTACTGTGAAGTTTGCTAAAGGCTCTGGATATAACACTCTATGGGGTGTGAAGGATGCTGATGATGTAAATGATCCTGCCAAACTGGTTGAATTCTTGTCCCTCGGACACGATGTGAACCGGGATACTTTCTACGAAGCGAGAATTCCACTTAGTGCACTGGGTAACCCGGATCTTGAAAATGTAGGGATTGGCATCATGCTTCATCAAGGTGAGTTCTCACCGATGGATACATTACCAAATGATCCTACTACATTGGATACAATTGGAGTTAGTGAATCAAATTCCCCACTAGAGTGGGCTGATATTGATCTGTTGACAGCTCCGTTTGCTAGAATCGGTCAACACAGATAAACAGGAAACGGCTCCTTTCATTACGGAAGGAGCCGTTCTTTTGTATAATTATAACCGTCTTCTCTTGAAAAATTTTATGAAAACACAAGATAACAGAATCACCAGAATAGATGCACCTACAGTGATTGCTTCAGTTGTTTGATTTTGGGTATTTGGAGCCCCTTGACCAAATGGATTCATTCCTCCACCAGGGCCACCGTCGCCAAAACCTCCGCGATCACCACCACCTGGGAATCCTCCACCGCGAGCGAATCCTTGGTCATTCTGATTTGTATCTTGTGTTGTGGCGTTATCCACTTGCCCTTGGGTAGAATTAGCGCCGGGTCCACCTTGAGGCATCTGTACCCCATCAGGAGGTTCCGGTGGATTACCGTCCATGCCTTGACCTTGGGCATCTTGAGCTTGTTGATCTCCCTCTGTATTGTTACCCAATTGTTGGCCACCGCCAAAGCCGCCACCCATACCGCCCATACCCATGGCATCACCACTGCCGGAGCCGTCTCCAGAAGAGGCGATTTCTCCACTAAGTTGTTGGCTAATATTATCAACTTGGGAAACATTGATTGAGATTAGCTTGGTTACGCCTTGTGTATATTCATCATAAGTATAGAATGAACTAGGATCTGCTTTGACATATGAATCGATCATATTAGCAACTTCTTGAACGCGTGCTGTAAACGAATCGTTAGAGAGATATCCTTCAACTGCTTCCTCAATGATGTTATGGTAAAGTTCCTTGTATTCATTGACTGCAAGCAATTTTGCTACGAGGGGACGATCGGATACCGAGCCCGAAGTTGGTTCATCGATTAGAAGATAGCTACTGGAACGAGTATTGCCTTTTCCAGCATCACCAGCAGCAGCTGCACGATCTTGTTGAGCGTTGGAATTATCAGTAGTGTTTGTGGATTCGGTATTGGTTGTACGCTGTCCGCGACCAAAGCCACCACCCATGCCACCGCCGCCTCCTAAACCACCAAAGGCCATATTATAGTCCCATGGAAGTACGGAGAACACACCGTCATCTTCATATAAATAATAGTTTTGCTTATTGCCTCCAATGTAGCTGTCGGTATTGTTCGTTACGACTTGTAAAGCAATGTATTTTAAAGCTTCCTCTACATCCAAATATTTTTCATAATCAGTACCATTGTTAAGCTCATTAAGCATGTCAATCAAGATATCATCATTCGTTGTTTCTGATTTGAGAGCAAGACCTGTATAGGAACTTGTATCCTCGCCAAGCCATGTCAGATCACTGCCGCTGCCTGTCATTTCACCTTTATATAGAGCTCCGTATGAATTGCCAAAATTCCGTTCCAAATAAGCATTATCGATTTGCTCAACAGCCAGGTAGAAGCCCCACAGCTTATCGTTTACATATACATTAACAAAGGAATACTTCGGAGTAGGAAGGCCCATTTGTTCGGCTAATTCATAAGTTAAATATTCTCTCATATAGGAAGCATCACTATAATTATTGTTCAAATTGATTTTGCTGATGCCCTCTAGCGTTTGATTCACATATTCGTCAAAAGAAAGCTTAAAGCTGTATCTGTCGGAATCGGACATTTGTACGACACTGCGCAAACTTAAATTCCCCTTCGTACGAATTCCGATATTATCGAAATGAATTCCGTTGTAATCGAGGGATGCTTCTTTATATTCTTCAGCACTTGCGTTATCGAGCATATCCTGGAAGTCATTTTCATCAATTGTAATTTTAACGTCTACTACCTTATCTTTAGGGAATACAGACTCATCAAGATATTGTTCTTCTTTAGAGACTGCGGTATTTGCACTGTTCTCTGTGCTTGTATTACTTGTCGTCGTAGTCGCGTTGGACTTACAACCAGTAAGCCCAACGACCAGGATTATAGAGCATAGGCACAGAAGAAGAGTGTATAGCTTTGACCTCATTCACTCACACCTCCAAGCAGTTTAGGATACGTAATCACCATTGAAGCTGATCAGAACGGCATTTTTGACTCCGCCTAGCTCTGAAATTTGGTTAACAAAACGGCCCTCACCATCACGGAGACGGACTTCAAGTGTCATTTCGATGTTGCCACGGGATACCGTTTTTTGTTTCACATTATAGCGTTTAACGAATTGAGCCATTTGCGTATGCACTAATTGTTCGCTTTCATCACTGTCACAGTTAACTACGAGCAGGTATGGATTTTCGACCTTTGTATTCTTAATGAACAGGAATAGAACCAAGCCAATAATGACAGAACCTATGATGGACAGTGTGAAGAAACCAGCGCCTGTTACGATACCTGCAGCAGCAGCCCAGAACAAGAAGATCAGATCTGTTGGGTCTTTGATCGGAGTTCTGAAACGAACGATGGACAACGCACCGACCATACCAAGTGACAATACGAGATTGGAGTTAATAGCAATAATAACGAGTGCGGTAATCATCGTCATACCGATCAAGGAAACATTGAAGCTTTTGGAATATAGCACTCCGCTAAAAATTCGCTTATAAAGAATGAAAATGAATAAGCCAATGATAAAAGAAATACCGAGTGTGATCAGAATTTTGGACAAGCTGATGTCAGATGAGAAGTTGTCCATAATGGAATTTTTAATAATATCACTAAAATTAGTGGTTGAAGAATTTGTCGTTGTCGTGTTCATAAATCAATAATCCTCCCAGGAATTAGTTTTAAGATATTTTCGGCAAATTACGTATTTTGAAGCGGACTGTTGCTGCAGTCCTTCGAGTTGTACCGCGAGCTTGATATACTCCGGAAGATATTCATCGAATTTTACTTCCAGAATGATCAGATCGTTGTCGATAGCTTGTACAGGTTTCAGATCAGGATCAAAAATATCAATGGCATGAAGCCCGGTGCGAAGCTCCTTGTCAAAGGTAATGCGGACGTTACCGTTATGGCATACATAAGGCTCGCGGACGTAATCGACGATGACCTTAGGCTGGAGCAAATTATGTTTTAATTCGTTGTATAATTCCATGCTGAACGGTTTTTCAGGCTGATTCAGTACCTCGTAGTTTCCAATCAGAATTTCATCGTACATTTTTCGTGTTAGTGGCTCTTTTAGCTTTGCAATGAAGTTGTTAAACTTGATTTTTTTCTCAAAATGGATGACATTATCTTTGCAGTTATATATACGGATTCGGTATTTACTCCGATCCCGGATTCCACCAAGCTTATCCTGCAGCGCACTGTTATCCATATCATCGAAATACAAGCTGCGGATATGATATTGTCCGTCATCGCCCACATTTTGGTCTTGCTCCATCAAGTTCTTCAACTTTTGTCTGATCAGGAAGTACTGATGCTGGTTAATCATAAATTTGAGTTCATGACGGTATTTAAGCTTCTTATTCACATATGCACCTCTTTTCATCTCTACGTCGTTTACAGAACCTATATTAACAAGCGAACCTTATTTTTCACTTAAAGCAAACTGAATGTAAACTGAAAGTTATTTTACACTTAGTTAATATTGCGTTAACATATGGATGAAATAGGAGGGCGCAACAATGAAAGGATTAAAGTCTGATATGTGGTGGATTACAGGTATATGTATTCTTTTAATAGCAGGTGTAATAGTATTTCAGTGGATACAACACGGAGTCAACGATCATAGAGGTGAAAATCCGTATGATTTGATAACTACATTTAAAGGTGATGGGCAAACTTCCAGAGCTTTTACCTGGTTTACGAATGATCCTGATGCTGAAGGCATTGTACAAATTGCTCAAGGTACAGAAGCAAACGTCCTTGAAGATCCATCCTCATTAATCACAACCTATCAGGTAACCTCGTCCGTGATTAAGAATTCAGATGGAAAAAATAAAGCGGTCCATAAAGCTGAAGTAACAGGATTACAGTCTGGATCTACTTATGTGTACAGGGTGGGAAGCGGAAAGCAGGAAGAGTGGAGTGAAGCTTATACTTTTACTACAGAAAAAGATAACGAGGATCATTTCACCTTCATCAATGTGACGGATTCACAAGGGGTGACTGAGGCTGATTTTGGATTATGGGGAAAAACACTAGATCAGGCTTTTGCTATTTTCCCGGAGGCTAAGTTTATCGTACACAATGGGGATTTGACTGAGGAACCAGAGAATGAGGAGGCTTGGAGCTTCTTTGTAAACAAGGCAAAGGGGCGTCTGGCACAAATACCGCTCATGCCCGTCACCGGAAACCATGATGAAGTGGATAAGAATGCGGATGTTTATGCAGGGCATTTTAATCTACCGATCAATGGGGATGAGGAATCAATTTCTGGAACTAACTATTCATTTGATTATGGTCATGTTCATTTCGTATTTCTTAACACGGAGTCAAATATTAAGGGACAATTAGGTTGGCTAAAAAATGATCTGGAAAGCTCAAGTCAGCAGTGGACAATTGTTGCGATGCATCGACCTGCTTACGGCGGGAATACGTATGATAAAGTTGAAAAATGGGTCAAGGTATTTGATGAGTATGGTGTTGATCTTGTGCTTCAAGGCCATAATCATGAGTATTCAAGATCATACCCGCTACGGGATGGAGTGATTGTTAATGATGGTGAAGGTACGGTCTATGTAACTACGAATACAGCGGGACAAAAGTTTAATGACAAGAAGGAAGACCAGTTTTATCATGCGGTTCATTTTCAAAATTATAAGCAAATGTTTGCGGGTATTACCGTAAATGGAAATAAGCTGGTCTATGAGGCTTACGACGTTGATGGCGAGAAGTTGGATGAGTTTCTCCTTAAGAAGTGAGATATCCCTTTCTACCTTTAATTAATAAGGTCAGTGCGACCGGAAGAAGGATTACCATAAGAATCAGACTCCACGTCAGGTCTTGTGAGGTAACAACACCATCAGAGAACAGTCGGTAATAAGCATATAGTGAGTACGGCAAGACAGGAAGGACTGCGGTGATGACGCCGGGTGTATATTTTCTTAAAAAAATAGATTGACCTGCATGTGTGAATACATGAAAGAAATATACGTGAAGTGTTGCAAGAAACGGCAGGTAAAATTGAAAGAACACGGCAAGCACGGTAACAGTGACGATCAAGCTGTAAACCCAGAGTACATCCTTGGCAAAATGGAGCGTATTCATTCGAAAGGAGGAGTTATACAGCTTTTGCGCGAAACGCGGTACTGAGGATTTTACGTGTTCTCCGTGGCGCTTAATCCATTTTTCTATCGTAATGATTTCCTCAAAGTCATGAAACATGAACGTTATAGGGAAGAGCCACAGCAAGCTTACTAGATTAATATGGTCATTTAAGAATTCGATCATTATGAGGGACCCTCCTGAAAGTTATAATTTGGAAATAAATTCTTATCTGGATTATAAGCTAATATTCCCAAAATTAAAAGCCATTCTTGTCATTATCAATTGAACAAGAATGGCTTATATTTTATGCCTTACTTAGAAGTGTGCTTGAAGAATTGGCCTGCAAAGCAGGTTTGTGTTGCGTGATTTCCCCTCCGCTAAGTTTTGTGCATTCTCTAAATGCGAAGTGCCTGCAAGAGAGACACTTATCGTAATGAATGATGCCAAGAGCTTGATCAAGAGCGTCTCCCGTATGCTCGAAGACATGATCCTCCCCAATTCTTGTAAGGCATCCAGTTTTACTTAGAAGTCTTCGTGGCTGTAGCCGAATTCCGGTAATGAACACAGTAATGCCTGCCCGTTGTAGACGTTTCACTACGTTTGCGAAATTCGCTTCTCCGGTTAAATCCATGAAAGGTACGTTGCCCATACGAATAATGATGACCTGTAAATGCTGCCCATCTCTCATGAGAGATGAGGAGTTTTCGAAGGTCTGAGAAGCCCCGAAGAACAGTGGTCCATCTACAGTAAAGATTGAGATTTGAGGGCAGTCGTGTTCTTTTGTAACGATGTGGGCATGCACCTTTTGTTTACTCGAAGAATGATCAGGCAGTACTTTATTTACGGTAAGCATTTCACTCATTCGCTTGAGGAATAAAAGTATAGCCAGACCCAAGCCGACCTCAACAGCAATGGTTAATGTAGAGAATACCGTTAATAGAAAAGTGACAAGCAGAATGATTGAATCACTTGTGCGCGTTTTTAGTATTTTGACAAAGGCTTTGCGCTCGCTCATATTCCAAGCTACCATCATCAAAATAGGTGCCATGCTGGCAAGCGGTATGTCTGAAGCGTAAGGGGCAAACAATACGACAACAAGCAGTACGACTATACCATGGATTATCCCGGAAAAGGGAGATACAGCACCATTCCTAATGTTTGTCGCTGTACGAGCAATGGCTCCGGTAGCAGGTATACCTCCAAATAAAGGTGTGATGATATTGGCTATTCCTTGACCAATCAACTCCCGATTGCTGTTGTGCTTCGTCTCGGTCATACTGTCCGCAACGACGGCCGAGAGCAGTGACTCTATGCTGCCAAGAAGCGCAATAATAAGCGCCGGCTGCAACATAGGTGCGATGTTGTTCCATGTAAGTGATATCGGATGGAAGGTCGGTAAACCACCAGGAATCGTTCCATAGGCCGAACCAATAGTTGTTACCTTATCAGGAAACAATAAGGCAGCGAACAGAGTGGACAAGATGATACCAATAAGAGAAGCAGGCACTTTAGGCAGATATTTAGGTGTCAGTATAAGAGCTGCGAGACAGATACAAGCAGTAATAACGCTGTAAAAGTTCAGAGTAGGTAACCTGAGGACAATTTCTCTCATATTATCGTAAAAATATTCATGTCTCTGTACACCGGTCAGTCCAAGGTAATTGCCAATTTGCCCACTAAAAATCGTGATAGCAATTCCGGCAGTAAAGCCGATGGTTACGGGTTTGGGAATAAATTTTATGAGTGTGCCGAGTTTGAACAATCCCATCAGAACCAGCATGATTCCGGCAAGAAATCCGGCGATCAGAAGATTCTCATACCCATATTGCATTACAATAGCAAGTAAAATAGGTATAAAGGCTCCGGTTGGCCCGCCTATCTGAAATTTTGAACCACCCAATAATGAGATAAGAATACCAGCGATAATCGTTGTATATAGTCCGTATTCCGGCTTGACCCCAGAGGCGATGGCAAATGCCATACCAAGGGGAATGGCTACGATCCCCACAATACATCCCGAGATTAAATCTTTACGAAACGCACCAGCATGATAACCTTGGAACCTTCCTGTCCACTTCATTCCAATAACCCTTCTTTTCTAAATGATCTGTTGTATGTAATACCATTTGGTTGAACGCAAAAAGCCCCCTGCATAAAGCGGGGAAACTTTCTAGTAGAGCTACTCTTAATATGGAAAGATGACTGCCTGCAAGACATTCTTATTATTGCTTCTGAATGTCCTTGAGCAGTGAAATAGATTCAATGAGGTGATTGTTAAAAATTTGCCGGGCTACAGCGAGTAAATCCTTCAGTAGCGGATCTCGTAATGAGTACACTACTGTAGTTCCGTCTTTAACACTGTTGACCAGATTTTTTGCCCGAAGGACGGCTAATTGCTGGGATACCGCCGATCCCTCTGAACCAAGAATGGTCTGCAGCTCATTCACATTCTGTTCGCCTTCGGCTAACACCTCCAGGATACGAATTCGCATGGGATGGGCAAGGGCTTTGAAAAATTCGGCTTTAAACTGCTGCAAGTTCGCGTCCACCAATATGCACTCCTTAATATTTGTAATTTTATATATCTGAATATTTGAATATTTGATATCATAGCATACGTTATTTTATTTGTATAGAAACATATATACATTCTGGGTTTAGATGGATTGTTGACGTTCATGTGGCAAGATATATACAATAGAACTTAGCGATTCAATAATGATAATCATTATCATATTAATATTCATTATATTAGGAGGCGAATTCTATGTTTGTTATGACAAGAGCAATTGTTGTAGAAAAAGGTAATAGCGATAAAGTAGTGGAAAGATTTAGTGCTGATAGCCCTATGCATGAGATGGAAGGGCTCGTAGATGTTAGCGTGATGGTAAACAGAAAAAGCAAGGAGCAAGAGGAAGTTGTAGTCGTTATTCGTTGGGAGTCAGTTGAAGCATGGAAAAATTGGGAGAAGAGTGACGCACATCTTGAAGGACATCGTAAAGCGAAAGAAAGCGGGCAACAGCCGCCAGAGTACATCATTAGCACGACAGTAAACTTATATGATGCTGAAGTTGTGAAGCGTGGGCGGGCGTATCGCTAAACCTGAATAATATACTATAATAGTAGAAGGAGTAAGATGGTCTAGTAATAAGGGGAAGGTAAATGATGAAAATAGTATCTTGGAATGTAAACGGCCTAAGGGCGTGTGTAAATAAAGGCTTTTATGATTACTTCAAAGCCGTGGATGCAGATGTTTTTTGCGTTCAGGAGACCAAGCTTCAGGAAGGACAAATAGCTCTTGAGATTGGGGAGGAATACGAGCAGTACTGGAACTATGCCGAGAAAAAAGGATATTCCGGAACCGCTATGTTTACGAGAATTAAGCCGTTATCCGTACGATATGGTATTGAAGAGGATTTTGAGCCAGAGGGACGGATAATTACACTTGAATTTGATTCGTTCTACTTGATTACAGTATATACGCCGAATTCCAAAAGAGATTTGTCCAGATTGCCGTATCGTTTGGAGTGGGAGGAACGTTTTCGGAACTACCTTCGGCAGCTTGACAGTATTAAGCCAGTTGTCGTTTGCGGGGACCTTAATGTAGCCCATCAAGAAATCGATCTGAAAAATCCTAAGTCCAATGTAGGAAATTCCGGCTTTACACCAGAGGAACGTGATAAAATGACGACTCTCCTCGGGAGCGGATTCATTGATACATTTCGTTATTTGTACCCTGAGCGTGAGAATATGTACAGCTGGTGGTCCTACATGCCAAAGATCAGAGAGCGCAATGTCGGATGGAGGATCGATTATTTTCTGATATCGTCACGTTTGGGAACAAGCTTGCAGGAGGCAGAAATTGATTGTCATATCATGGGCAGTGATCATTGCCCGGTTAGTGTGACATTAGAAATTCCTGGCAATTTCGGTGTAATAAAGCCTTATGAGCACTGAAAACCTTCGTCTGGTTATTGCGCCGGATTTGGATCTGAAAGAAACTGCGCTTTATTACGAAAATAAAAGTATGCTACAAGTAATCGTGACTAAGCCTATCTCAGCATTTTGACACTTTGGCAGCAATAAAGGAAAAAAGTTCCCCTATTCCATCAAAAATTCGCTCATGATCATAATTTAAAGGAAATTATTTCCTTTATTTTGGTGCTAACCGCAGATTTTTCACATTTTGGAGCAGTTTTGGTAATAATAGGGGAAAATACTTCCTCTATTATCTCAAAATCACTTCGTTTTTTTGAAATAAAGGAAATTATTTCCCCAATATATGCGATTTGCACTATTTCGCTCGATCACAATTTAAAGTGTTCTATTTTCATTCCAGGTAGTGATGCTTTAGCTTGTCTCCCGACCATTTCTACGTCACAATTGACGTTCATGCCCCAGTTTGATGATCCCCTCGCCATTTCTACGTCACAATTGACGCTCATGCTCCAGTTTGATGCCAACGCTAGTGTAGGAACTATGCTCTAAACTCCAAGACGTGTTGGATAATTTACCATACAATTGACAAAGTATAATAGTGAGAATTATCATTCTATTAACCTTATATGATTAATATGCTTAATCTTTAATGATATAATGAAGAGCACATGATTTATACAATATATATTTAGAAAGCTGAGTGAAATTATAATGTTTGCTTCTATAAATGGAGTACGTATTTATTTTGATATTGAAGGCTCTGGTTATGTACCTGATGGAGCGTATATGCGACATCGTCCTGTGTGCTTCGCAATTCATGGCGGACCGGGAAGTGACCATGCGGATTTCAAGCCATGGCTTACTCCACTTTCCGAGCACATGCAGATTGTCTACATGGACTTGCGTTGCAATGGACAGTCCGAGAGAGTTGATCCGGCAACATGTACCCTGGAACAGCTAACAGATGATATTGAAGGGCTTCGTCAGCATCTTGGTTTCGATAAGATCATTTTAATGGGACACTCCTTTGGAGGGATGGTGGCACAGGTATATGCTACAAGATATCCTGAGTCATTGGATCGTCTTGTTTTGGTATGTACGGCTCCAAGCCACGAGTTTTACCAGGCTGCGCTTAAATTTGCAGAGCGTATTGGTACGCCGGAGCAGATAAAAGTAATACCTGAATTATTTGAAGGAAGAATACAGGATGATGAGCATTTAGTCCGTTGGTGGGACATTTGTTATGATTTGTATTTCCATAACCATGATGAACAATTGATGTGGGAGACAGGTAACCGCCCAATTGGCTCATTAGAGGTCGCTAACTATACGTTCAAGCATTTTATGCCGCATTATGATGTTCGGCCGCAGCTTCCAGCTCTTCAAGTTCCAACATTAATTGTTGGTGCTGATTACGATTGGATAACACCGCTATCTCAAGCAGAGGAAATCCACAGCCTAATTCCTAACTCCAAGCTTGTGGTATTCCATGAGAGCGGACATATGCCATTTATTGAAGAACATCAGGATTTTATTGATGAGCTTACAGATTTTTTGATCAGAGTACCTCAGCATGAAGCATGGAAACAGGAGCGTCAACAATCGGTTGCCGAATTTCAAGGCGATCTTGCATTGATTGCGCTGCATTCCATCTCTGAGCCGATGAGCGTCACGGGAATACCTGGCCAATGGGCTCCGCTGGATGCGGATCAGCCTGGACTTACCTTGACGGCTTCAGCAAGTGATGAATTAACCGTTGATGGACAAATGATCGAAGGCACGATTACTTTAGAGGCTGATGTGACGACAGTACGTATTTCTGATACGTTGACCGCTGTCGCTACGACACAACCAGGTTCCAATCATTTGTTATCGATTTATGATGCTGAGGCTGATGCAATTCATAGTTTTAAAGGAATTGATTCTTTTGCATATGATCGTAAATGGGTAATCAAAGGCAAGTTCGTAAAAGGGGATAACGATCGGACGATGGCATTTGCTCATGTAGATGATGCTGAAGGTAATTTGCGATATCATCAGTCACCCGGCGACATCTCCTTTACTATAGAAGACAAGATCTTTGCTTTCACACCCTTTCTTTCTTCTGGTTCATTGATTGTTATTTTTGGAGATCAGAGCAATGGAAAGAGCACTTACGGGCTGGGACGTATGCTTGTAGTTACTCCTGATACGGACGGCGGGGCAACTCTTGATTTTAATCGCAGTTTCTTGCCTCCATGCGCGTTCTCTCCACATTTTAATTGTCCATTTCCTCCAGCACAGAATCGGTTGCCTTTTGAGGTGACAGCTGGAGAAAAACAAGTTATTTAGCAATAATGAAACAGTAGATAATTAGATTCAGGATCGTTATAATGAAAGGATTGTTATATCGACAGTTTAAGACAATAGTTGACAAAATCCCGAATCAGTACAATACTGTTAAAACAGGGTTAAATACTCGGAATTAAAATGAAGGAGTGAAACTTTAGAATGAAGGCCAGATCTAAGTTATTGACAATAATCCTTATTGCAGCATTAACTGTGTTGTCAGCTTGTGGCACAACGAATACTACAACAGAGCAACCAAAAACCGATACATCCAAAAAAGTCGTAAACATCGGGGTAACCTATTCTCCTAATACATTGAACCCATTATCTCCGGTAGGTCTTGTATCCTCTTACGTGACTGGACTCATGTTTTTGCCGCTGGTTGAAATCGATGAAGATTTGACATTCAAGCCAATGCTTGCTGATTCGATCGAGACAAAGGATAATCAGACTTTTACTATTAACCTGAACAAGGATGCTAAATGGACGGATGGAAATCCGGTTACGGCAGATGATGTGATTTTTACATTTAAATTGATGGCTAATCCGAAAGTGGCTTCAACCTATGCTTATATGTATGCAATAATTGAAGGGTTGGATGATGCAGGTTATTTGCCTGAAGGTAAAGAGGATATTTCCGGTATTACCAAAGTGGACGACCATACGTTAACAATTAAAACGAAAGCTCCTACGACACTGAGTATTTTCCAGGATTCAATCGGAAGATATTTGCTGACAGTACCTCAGTCTGCCTTGAAGGATGTTGCACCTGAAAATATTAATAAGAGCGAATTTATGCAAAAACCTTCGGTAACGAACGGTCCTTTCAAGCTTGTAGAATACAGCCGTGATCATTATGTGACATTTGAAGCGAATGCAGATTACTTTAAAGGCGCTTCTAAGCTGAATCAATTAAACTTTAAAGTACTGCAGCCAACTGCAATTTCCTCACAGCTGCAAAGCGGTGAGATTGATATGAACATTCCATCGGCAGGGGTTATTCCGATTGCGGATTATGACAAGATTAAAGGACTTCAAGGCATTAAAACCACGGATGGTCCTGCGATTGCAACACAATTTATGTACATTAATGAGAAAACCGTACCTGATGCTAAACAAAGACAAGCTATTTCTTATGCGATTAACCGTGAAATGATCGTTAACAATCTGCTTAAAGGATCTGGCGAAGTAGTAGATGGTTTCTTTACAAGCTACAGTCCATATGTAGATTCCGGCATTAAGCCAGTAGCTTATGATCCTGAAAAAGCGAAGAGCCTACTGCAGGAATCAGGCTGGGATGCAGGCAAAACTTTGACATTAACCGTTCTCTCCGGAGACAGCACACTTGAACAAGCTGCTAACATTATGGCAGAAAACCTTAAGGCCGCTGGAATCAATGTAAAAATCCAAATGGCAGACCTTGCAACACTGATCGATAAAATCGTTGCTTTGGATTATGATCTTGGCATTTTGACAGTATCCATGGTTCCGGTTAACCCGCTTCCAGACGTTGCTTACTTCCTGGGCGAAGGAAATCCTAACGGATACAGCAATCCTGAAGTAAACAAGCTTTTGGCTTCTCTTGGTACTGAAGTGGATGAAAGCAAGATCAAACAATACTACAGTGAACTGCAAAAAATCGTAGCTGAAGATGTACCGATGCCATCTATCTATGCTACTCGTCCTTTGGGCGCAGTGAATGAGAGAGTGTCTGGTGCAACACCTAAAGATTTTGGAATGTTCAATAATGTAAATGAATGGGATGTTAAGTGATAAACATGAATGATTTGCTCAAGGTCGACCATCTGAAGACGGGATTCGAGAGTGATTATGGAACCATCGTCAGTGTGGATGACGTAAGCTTTCGTATGAAATCCGGTGAGACCCTTGCCATTGTAGGGGAATCAGGTAGCGGTAAGAGCGTTACGGCATTGTCTATGATGCGGCTGCTTGGAACTGGCAGCCGCATCATGGGTGGTCAGGTGCTGTTTGAGGGCAAGGATCTTCTGAAACTGAACGATCAGGAAATGTGTGATATTCGGGGAAACCAAATGTCGATGATCTTTCAGGAGCCGATGACCTCGCTCAATCCGGTGCTGACGATCGGTTACCAGATGTGTGAATCTATTATGATTCATTTAAAACAGAGCAAGAAGGAAGCTTGGGCAAGCGCAGTCGAGATGCTGAAAAAGGTCGGACTGCCTAGACCTGAAGCCATTATGAAGGAATATCCGTTCGCCCTGTCAGGCGGGATGAGACAACGGGTTATGATTGCGATGGCTATGTCTTGCAGGCCGAAGGTACTAATCGCTGATGAACCTACAACAGCGCTTGATGTTACAGTACAGGCTCAGATTATGAAGCTGATGAAGGAGCTATGTGAGGAATCAGGTACAGCTATTCTGCTTATTACTCATGATCTAGGCGTAGTAGCTGAGATGGCTGATCGCGTATTGGTTATGTATGCTGGACAAGTAGTCGAAGAGGCCGATGTGTTTACACTGTTTGAAGATCCAAAGCATCCGTATACACAAGGACTTCTGAAATCTATACCTCGTCTAGACAGTGATGATGATGCGGAGCTTGAATCCATTCCAGGTGCTGTTCCGGCCAGATATGAGTCCATTCAAGGCTGTCGCTTCTATAATCGTTGCCCGTATGCCACAGAGAAATGTCATGCGGAAATGCCACTTTTGACTGTGACAGGCAAGGATCACTTTACCCGGTGCTGGGAAGCTCAGCGTATCGAGGGCGGAGTAGAGGAGGTGGCTTATGAGTAACGAAAATCATATTCGCGATAATAATGGTCTCCAACCGCTGCTTACTCTGGAAAACTTGAAAAAATATTATCCAAGTGATGTCAAAGCTGTTGATGGTGTAAGCTTTCAAATCTATCCTGGTGAGACGCTTGGTTTAGTTGGTGAGTCAGGCTCAGGGAAATCGACGATTGGCAAAATGATCGTCGGGCTTGAGAAGCCAACGGATGGGCGTATTTTATTTGACGGAAGGGACATATCAGGTCTAAGCTCTAAAGAAATGATGAACCTGAGATCAGAGCTGCAGATTGTATTCCAGGACCCCTACTCCTCTCTTAATCCACGAAAGCGTATTGCTGATTTGCTTGCCGAGCCACTTAAAGTTCACCGTATTGTACCTGCTAAGGACATTTCGGGCGAAGTGGATCGGCTGCTTGAGCTTGTGAGACTTCCACGCAGCAGTAAAAATCGTTATCCGCATGAATTTTCCGGTGGACAAAGACAAAGAATTGGCATAGCCAGAGCGCTTTCTCTAAAGCCAAAACTTATCATTTGTGACGAACCTGTATCTGCATTAGACGTATCGATACAGGCACAAATTCTTAACCTGCTAAAAGATTTACAAAAGGAACTGAATCTAACCTACTTATTTATTGCTCATGGTTTAGGCGCAGTAAAATATGTAAGTGATAGAATAGCAGTTATGCATCAGGGGAAAATTGTGGAGATCGGCAACAAAGCTGAAATATTCCACGATCCGAAGCATCCATATACAAAAGCGTTGCTCGATGCCAGTCCTATTGCTGATCCAAGGCTTAGAAATAAGAAAAAGTTGACGAATGTCCCAGGTTGATTAAGATCCGAGGTGTTGTTTCTTGCTTAAGTATGTTATAAGACGGCTGCTGATTGCGATTCCGGTTCTACTGGGTGTAACCATCATTAACTTCATCATCATGAAGATGGCCCCGGGAAATCCTGTAGACATGCTGATCAGTCCGCAAATTCCAGCAGAAGCTCTGGAAGCTAAACGAATTGAGCTTGGGCTAAATGCTCCTGCCTATGTGCAGTTCTGGAATTGGTTTACCCATTTGCTGCAGGGAGATTTGGGTTATTCAATGGTAACCTATGAACCGGTCGGCAAAATGATTATGTCTCGTATGGGACCAACTTTACTGCTGATGGGGGTATCGCTAATTATTGGCGTTGCGATCGCAATTCCACTAGGCATTCTTAGCGCCAGACGGCAATATTCCAAATTGGATTATGCGGCTGTGACCGGGTCTTTTCTCGGAATATCGATCCCTAACTTTTTTCTTGGATTAGGTCTCATTTATGTTTTTTCAATTTGGCTTAAAATACTACCTTCCAGCGGCATGGTTACTCTTGGCGGAAACGGCGGCTTCGTCGATATTTTGCTTCATATGATTATGCCTGTGATTGTCCTTACGGCGAATGTGGCAGGGAGAAATATCAGGTATGTTCGTTCTAGCATGCTGGAGGTTTTGGAACAGGATTATTTACGGACAGCACGCGCAAAAGGGCTTAAAGAAACGCTTGTCATCAACCGACATGCAGTAAGAAATGCGTTGATCCCTATTGTAACGGTCCTCGGTATGGAAATTCCGATTCTCTTTGGAGGAGCCGTAGTGATCGAGCAGATTTTCTCATGGCCGGGAATAGGTCAGTTGACCATGTCATCCATTATGAGCCGGGATTATTCTACGATAATGGGACTGAATTTGATGGCGGCGGTTATTGTCATTGGAGCTAATTTGTTGACGGATATTGTGTACGCCCTAGTAGACCCAAGAATCAAATACAACAAGTAGAGGAATTCAAAAAATCAGCTTTTGATCACGAAGTTATTCGAAGAAGAGTAACTCGGCATCGAATCTTGAATTTAGCAGCAACTTCCGGTGCTCACGTACAAAAAACGTACGCTCCGCTCCTCAGTTCCTGCTTCATTCAACCTTCTTGGTGCTGAAAAGCTAATTTTTTGAACATGATTAAAAGAGGAATTCAAAAAATCAGCTTTTGATCACGAAGTTATTCGAAGAAGAGTAACTCGGCATCGAATCTTGAATTCAGCAGCAACTTCCGGTGCTCACGTACAAAAAACGTACGCTCCGCTCCTCAGTTCCTGCTTCATCCAACCTTCTCGGTGCTGAAAAGCTGATTTTTGAACATGATTAAGAGGAATTCAAAAAATCAAGAGTGGCGGTTAGTTAAATGAATCTAATGAAGAGGTATTTTGGCGGGCGAAGAGAATCGCAGGATGAACCAGCAAGCATGTGGCCTGAAGGGGAAGAAAAAGCTTCGGTGCTGTTCTGGCGCAGGTTCAGAAAACACAAGTTAGCAGTAGCAGGTCTCTTTGTGATCGGCTTTCTTACACTTTGCGCGATTTTTGCTCCTTTTCTAACACCATATGATCCCACAACCGTAACCGAAAGTTTTGGTGCAGCGCCTTCTATGCAGCACTGGCTTGGTACTGATCAGGTGGGAAGAGACCAATTGACTCGTCTACTATATGCCGCAAGGGTGTCCCTTGCAGTCGGGATCGGGGCGATCCTCATTTCCGCGATCATCGGTACGATTCTTGGGCTTGTATCCGGTTATTTCGGCGGTTGGGTTGATAACATCATTATGCGTTTGACGGATATCTTCATGTCATTTCCTTACATCATGTTGATTTTAGTGGTTGCCAGCATCGTAGGTCCGGGACTTGTAAATATCATTCTGATTCTTGGTGTGCTTGGTTGGCCTGGGGTGGCAAGATTGGTTCGAGGAAATGTACTTTCAGTCAAAGAGAGTGATTATGTTAAAGCAGGGTATGTTCTGGGCTTCAGTCATGTAAGAATGTTATTTTCACACATTCTCCCGAATGTCATAGCGCCAATTCTGGTCTATGCTACATCAGGGGTGGCCGGAGCGATACTGGATGAAGCCGCACTCAGCTTCTTGGGGCTCGGTGTGCAACCGCCAACACCAAGTTGGGGGAATATGCTGTCGAGTGCACAATCATTGACCGTACTTACCTCACAGCCATGGCTCTGGCTTCCTCCAGGGTTAATGATCATTCTAACGGTATTAGCGATTAATTTTGTAGGAGATGCGCTTCGTGATGCGCTTGATCCGAAGAATAACAAATAGTGAACATAGATTATGTACAACCCCCGTTGGAGTTTTTTTCACAAGTGGGGGTTGTTTTTTGTGATGATCAGAACCTTAGAACGCACCTTGCAGCAGCACAATCTTGCTATCTATAATTTCCACCGTATCGTAGCCAGTAATAGAGCGGCTTCCATTGTCATTTTCTATCCACCAATCAAATGTATAGTGAGCATCGTCAATTTTTTTAAGATTGTCAGTCTTGAAGGTCTGCCCTTGATATCGCTTCCAGACATAGGTGATGTACTCCTCTAATTCCTCTCCGTGTATACCTTGTGGATAGGTTGGATCTTTGTATAATCCGTAATCCGAGAACAAAGCTGCTACGGAAGCAGGATCATTTTCAGCCCAGCCGTTTATATATTGTTGAATGACCTCTTCTGCAGACAGACTAGCTGGCTTTGTTGAAGCTGTTGAGGAGCTGGAGCAGCCTTGTAAAACAAATATAGAAATTACAATGACCGGGAAATACAGAGTGAACCATTTACGCACATACATGCCCATGCCCCCAATTAGAAAATTTTTTATACTCGCAGGAATCTTGTAACGAACGGAATAATAGCTTCAGGCTTGAAGAGTGATTCATCTGCAACATATGCGGAGTTAATAAGTAAGCCGAAATAGTATGAAACAATATAGCTTGCCGTCTGTTTTGGCTCTAATGAGGGGTCGATCAAACCATCCTTTTGTCCAAGTGAGATCCAACTGCTGCCAAGCTCCAGCCAATAATCGTGGAGTTCACTAATGATTTTTTGAGTTCTTGGATTTTCAGGCTGACTGACCAAATACAGAAAAATGCTGCGAAAAATTTTGCAGTTATCGTGGTTTCCGAACAGTTCATTAACGATGATGGAGGTGGGACCGACCAGGCTCAAATCAGCTTCACGGTAAAATCGTTCATTGATCTCATCCATACGTTGTTTCATGATCACACCGAATATTTCATCTTTACTTTTGAAGTAATGATATAGTCCTCCGTTGGACACCCCGCTTTGAGCAATAATTTCGTTCAGCGTTGTTTTTTTGCAGCCCAGCTTTAACACTAATGATTTTGTAACGTCGAGAATGAGCTGAAGTGTATAAGGAGTAGCGGTTTTCGTAAGGACCCCGCCTTTCTTTTGTTAATATAATTTATGGAAAAAAATATAACATACCGAGCGTCACTCTGTAAAGATGGCATTTATTAATTTCAATGCACATAATATAAAGAAGAAGCTGTCCCAAAAGTTATCTAAGATAACTTTGAGGGACGCTTCTTGTTTAGCAGTATAAAGGCAAGATATCAGGAAAAGGATGCAAAAATGCAGTTTTTTAAAAGTAGTCTTGAAAGGATGAACAAAAGCCTGCAAAAATGCAGGAATATGGTTCAGAATAGACTAGTTTGAAGAGAATCCTTAGAGAAAGCCTGTACATTT
>NZ_FNBG01000031.1 GCF_900102215.1 Fontibacillus panacisegetis | reverse complement strand
GGTCTCAGGGTGGATGTCGTACATTCGAGCCAACACCCCCACCTTAACACCTGCCATAGCTTCTTTCACAACTTTTAAACGTTTTTCTTCATTCAACCTTTTTCCCATACCGATCATCTCCCTTTGTCCTAAGTTTAAATTATTGGGCAGGGAGACTCCAGTTTAATTAGGGGGCCTTAGAGCATTTGCAGCAATTTAGGGCATTTAGAGGCTTTACATAAACAAAGCCTGCACATTTGCAGGAATTTCAGGAATTCCGCATCATGACACTATTACACATGAGATACGGTCATAGCATGTGGCGGGATCAAGCGGTGCAGGGGTCGTCTTCCTTGAACGGCTATTCCAAGTTTTGACAATAAACCTACTTTTGGGACAGCACCTTTTTGCTATTGGGAACATATTATTTTGATGAGCCCGGATTTTATTTTGTTTGAAAGGACAACGCATTAGCCATCTTTTTCGCATGGGATATATTCATTAAATTAAAAATCATGAGGTTGATATCGCCAGATGCTGTGGCATAGTCGATAGCAAGGTACGGTCCTTTGTAATTATAATTTGCAATGGCCTGAACTCCGCCACCGACGACTTCCCAAGGTTTTAATTTAGAACCTGTACTAACGCCTTCCCGATAAATGGGGCTTGATTTTTGGGACAAGCTTTCTTTAGGAACAGCAGCAGCGCCTCTAATATGGATGAGAGGTAATTCAAATCTCAATTGGTTTTGATCAATAATTAATTTATCGGCAGTGATATGTAAATTAACTCTGGACATTTCCGGTATGTTTGGGATGCCATACATATGGACACCATGGTAGCTGATGTAGGCCCCTAATTGTTCCTTGGCCTTTGAAGTTTTATATTGATTTTTAATGAGGAAGTAAAGTAATACTAGAATAACTAATCCAAAGAATATAAAGCCGCCTGAACCTTCCGGCAGTTCATACCCGCTATTAATAACTCGACCTAAGACGAAGGCGATGGTAAAAAATATGACTGTAAAAATAATTCGTTTGACTAGCTTATCCTTTTTTTTGATCGCTGCTTGGATAGTCAGGACTAGGAAAGTAAAAAATCCAAAAGAAGCTAGTCCTAAAATGACATTAAGCATGGTCTGCAGTCCTCCTGATTTCCTGTTTATGTAATCTGTTCAGGTTCAACATTAGCAGAATGTGGTACTTCATGTCTAGTAGATTTCCTGTGCAGGAGTCATATGAATATGCTAGTATACTTTTTGGCATCATGCACCAGCTTTTAACATTTAGGGAGGGATATGATTGAAACGTAGCTGGATCAATTCTCCGTACACATTCGCTTTGGGGATGTTTGCAATGATGGTTCCGAGTCAGGCATTTACCTCGTTTTATAGCTATTTCTATGTTGAGAAGCTTGGTCTGGGAATTGGGCTTGCAACACTAGCACGGACAATCTTTTTGATCTGGGATGCAGTAAATAATCCGCTATTTGGCTATTGGTCGGATCGTACGAATACACGTTACGGTCGTCGCAGGCCATGGGTATTTGGCGCTATTCCATTGTTCATGCTGTTTTTTGTGCTCGTATTCTCACCGCCAAGCGGTTTATCGGAAAATGGACTATTTATTTGGTTTCTAGTAACACTTGTTCTATTTGAGGCGGCAGCCACGGTGCTGTGGGTGAACTACGGAGCGTTATTTCCAGAGCTTTTTCGCGGGGATCGTTTAAGGGCCAAAGCATCTGCTATCCAGCAGGGATATCAAGTAGTTGCTTTACTAATAGCTACCGCATTAACACCTGTTATTTATGCAGCTATCAATTTCTCTAATATGGCGCTATTGTATGCCTGTATTTTTGGCTTGTTTATGTTGTTATGCATGATGAGTGTCCGTGAAAACCCGGAATCGAACCAAGGGGAGCAGCTTGGGCTAATTCCTGCTTTTAAGGAAACGATGAAGAACAAGAAATTTTGGGTGTTTAACATCTCGAATTCTTTCGCTCAGACAGTGAATGGACTGATTAGCTCAATGATTCCCTTTTACGCAAAATATGTGTTGAACATTTCAGAGGCGCAAGTGTCCATATTGCTGGCGGCGGTGTTCGTATCGGTTATCCCATTAGTTTTCGTATGGTACTGGATCATTCGCAAAATGGATGGGGTCAAAGCATGGCGACTATCGTTATATGTGTACGGTTTGTCGGTCATTCCGCTCTGGTTCGGGTATGATCTGGTTAGCGGGATCATTGCTGGTGTAGCCGTAGGTTTTGGCTTGGCGGGATTTTTTGTCACTCCGGCGTTAGTAGGCGGACGGATCATTGATGAGGATGAGGAGAAAACCGGATTAAGAAGAGAAGGAATTTATACGGCGGTTGCTGGTTTTATTACACGTTCAAGCGGTCTGATTTCGGCGCTGGCCTTCCTGATTGCAGGTATGATTTTTGGTTATGAGAGCGGGGACAATCCGGGGGCATCGCCGGAACTGACTTTCCGATACTTAATAAGTGTTGTGCCACTATGTTTGTTAGTGATATCTGTCGTTCTATCCTACACCGTTAAGTTTAATTTTTCGGAAAATAAAAGAGGTGACCACGATCTTGAGCAAACAGAAGCGATTAATCGTTAATTGTGATGATTTTGGACAAAGTGGGCCCATGAATGGGGCAATTATGCACTTGCTGGAAGAAGGTAAGGTATCCTCCACAACCATTATGGCTGTAGCCCCCGGGTTTGATGAAGCAGCAGCGTGGAGCGTTCGTAAGGGCATGACGAATGTGGGATTGCATTTAACGATGACAAGCGAATTCGATGCTCTAAGGTGGACCAGTCTTACAAGCCATCCCTCGCTGCATGATGTGAGCGGACATCAGTACAGGACAGTGAAGGAATTTGAGATGGGGGCCGAGACCAGAGCTGTATTGCGAGAGATCGATGCACAATTTGAGAGGGTGAAAAAAGCAGGGATCGCCATCAGCCACGTCGATAATCATATGGGCAGCCTGTATGGAATGGAGACAGGACGCAGCCTGCTTCCGCAGATGTTATGGAGAATCTCACGGTGGAAATTACCCGCCAGATTTTTTCGCAACATTCATACGGATGACCCGCTGCTCGGCTCGCTTACGAATATCGAGCGTCCGGTCGCTAAAGCCGCCGCGCTGGCAGATACGCTGGGAGTGCCTATTCCCGACTATCTGTTGTCACATCCCTTTGATTTACAAGCAGGCGAAACGTATGACAGCTTCAAGCAGTCGATCATTGACAAGATTTATAGACTCCCGGATGGCGTTAGCGAAACTTATATTCACCCGGGAGTAGAGGATGAATGGATGCTGAAGCATATCCCTCACTGGGAGAAAAGAGTATGGGAGTTCCGGTTATTTTGTGACGATGATTTGACCTATGCATTGCACGATGCTGGTGTTGAGATGATCAATTACCGCTATGTGCAGAATCAGCTCAGACGTCCGCGCATACGTTCAGCGTTTAAATTAATAAAGGAGCTGACTAGGTAAACTGCATTCACATTGTGCAGCTACAGCTCATCTGCGATACCAAGTAATGCAATACCAACAATAACGACAACAATAACCACATACTGCAGCTTACTCAGCTTTTCCTTAAGGAAGATCCGGGACAATATGACGGAAAAAATGCTATATGAAGCAATGAGCGGTGCTGCGATAATGGCGTTACTGGACATGGCAAACACGTAGAAGAACTGTCCGATGGTTTCCAGAATCGCAGCACAGCCTTTATCTCGTTCTTTGAATGGATTAAACGATTCCTTCTTCATAAATTTCAGATAAATAAAGCATATTGCGGCACAGATAAAAAAGGTGAACTCATACGAGAGCAGGGCCGCATCTTCGCTGATCAGCTTCAGTTCATCTAAATAGATGCCATCGGCAAATGTTCCGAGTCCATCGATCAAGCAGTATAGAATAGGGAACATAATCGCCATGAATCCGATTTGATATTTTCTATCCATTTCGGTGGAATTAGCCCGCAGCGCTGCTTGCTCCTCTTTTTTTTCCAAAATAGCAATTGAAATGACGCCCAGAGTGATCGTAACAATTCCTAGTATTTGAATCAGATTAAGTGTGTGTGTGAAAAAGATGAACAGAAGAATAGTCGTTACCGCTCCGGAAGAATTTTGCACAGGTGAGGCAATGGACAGATCGATATATCGTAATCCTATGTACCCGATGGCCATCGACAGAATATAAAGGGCAGATACAGGCAAATACCGGATCATATCCATAGGGTCCAGAGTAATTCCTTTCGTTAGCATATACCCCGTACCATGAATACCCATGACCAATCCCACCATAATTACAATCTTGATATGGCTGAATCGATCCAGAGGGTCAGTCCCCTTTTTGTAAAATAAATCAGCGCCCCCCCATGTGAAGGCTGTTAATAAAGCAAATGCAAACCACATACGAAAATCTCCTTGTTATAGATTCACTCCGTTTTAGACAACAGAGACAGGCTGGACATATGCAAAATGAAAAATTCGGCATGAGTCCGCATCTAGTCATAACATAAAAGAAAGTCGTTTGTCAGTACCTTTTGATATACTCAATATATACATAACCGCCGCTAACCGTAATGCTGTTTCCCGGAATGATTTTAGTTACGGGGTACGACTTGCGTATTGTCCTTATTAGAGTCGCAGCCTGTAACGCTGACTGAAAGATTCATGAATGCGAAAATTTGAATTTAATGGAAGGTAGAGTGGAGAGTAATGCAATGTATCCAATTATCGAATAGCAATCTGAAAGATGAACATATTTGCTGCGCCTTGGGAGCAAAACAATATGAGCAAGCAGTCATTGAGAAGAAAAAATGGTTGTCAGATCGTATGGAGGAAGGGTTAGTGTTTTATCGCTTAGACGAGCGTGCAAAGGTTTTTATAGAGTACTTGCCTGCTGATAAAGCATGGGCTCCTATTGCTGCACCTAACTATATGTACATAAATTGTCTTTGGGTTTCTGGAAAATATAAAAATCAAGGATATGCGAAGCGATTGCTGGATAAATGCAAGGAAGATGCAGCAGCACTTGGTATGGATGGAATTGTTCATATCGTGGGGAGTAAAAAGCTCCCGTACCTAAGCGATAAACGGTTTTTTGAACATATGGGATTCAAGGTAGTTGATCAGGCAGATCCATATTTTGAGCTGGTTGCCCTGCAACTGAATGAATCAGCTGCGCTTCCTGCCTTTAAAAAAATGGATGAAAACGCCTCTGTAAATGAAAAAGGGATTGTGATATATTTTTCCGCCCAATGCCCTTTTGCTGTTGGTATAGTAGAAGAGTTAAGAGAGGTTGCAGTGAATAAAGGAGTTCTTTTTACCGCACATAGATTGATTACACGGGATGAATCTCAATATGCTCCTGTTATATGGTCAACCTTCGCACTGTTTTATGACGGAAAATTTATAACTCATGAAATAATGAGCCCTAATAAATTCGAAAAGCTGTTAACAACGATATTATGATCCTTAATGAGTGAAGTAGATGGTATTGTAACGAGGAGAATGATATTTCGGGGAGATTTGGGGAATTTCACAATGTCATTATTACGATTTTCACCAGAGAAGTAGTTCTAGGGAAAGCAGATTTCCTTTGAACTACTTCTTTATTTGAGTTTAGCCCCTCTTTAAGCTTCTGCATGTTTTGTCCATGACACTTTTGATTTTGCGGTGTTTTTGTAATGGACTTGCTTTTCCTGAATAAATTTGATCCAGTGAAATCAAACCATTTTTTAATGTAGAGGATACATGCTTGTAGACCGGAGAATCAGGATTTGTATAAAGCAGCTTTGCGCTTCGCGCACAGGCTCTTCTTACTTGCTGGGCTGATCTTCGGTACGATGGACGTTTGCTATTTTTCCATTTTCGCAAAGTACGAAGGGTATTTTTATAGACCCGTATCTTATCTGATGGAGGGCAGATTGCAAATAGGGTTAGCTCTGGATCGCGGTAGCCGTGTTTTTTGTAGAGAATCTGTAAATTTTCAAATTCAGAGTCTGCATCTCGAAAGGATGATGGGTGTTCTTGATGGTAGCCGACGATCTTCTTGATGACCTTGAATTTATATCCACGACGGTGGAGTCGGTAACCTAGCTCCCAATCCTCAAGTCCGTATTTGAAAAATTTCTCGTGAAATCCGCCAGCTCTCACAAATAGTCTCTTAGGCATGGATAGGCAACGGGTGACGGATAACAACCAAGGCGCTACATCGGTTTTTGCATACTGTGCCTTGATCGGTTCATCTACATCCCACGGAGCAATTACTTGCTTGAGCCTGTCGGTCTGATGCTGAACGTCATCCAAGGATATAACATCCAGGGTCTCTTTTGCCTCCCAGAACTGATCGTTCCATAAGCCGGTATCCTTCAATACCGAATGCATAAGCCCTCTCTCATCCATTGAGAAGTCGGCGTGCATATGAGTATAGACATTTTGCCATATGTTAGGTGCGCCTGACACAACGGTGTTTCGGTATTTTGTATGGTACAGGGTATGGATTTGAATAAAGTTCGGAGAGACAAGAAAATCCGGGTCGCAAAAAATAATGTAGCGCTCTTTGGTCTCATCGACACCAACGTTCCGCGCAACAGATCTGCCTGATTGCTGCTTCAGAGATAACAGAGTAAGACGATAGGGAGGATGATATTGCTGCAATCGCTCAATAGTATCATCTGTTGAACCGTCATTGACAATGATGATCTCAAATTGGTCCATAGAACACGTTTGCTTTTCAAATGCCTTCAACGTTAGCATTAATTGCATGGAGCGGTTAAAAGAGGGAATGACAACGCTAAACTTCATGGGTTTATGTGACACCTCCATGTTTAGTGATTTCGTACATCTTATGCGCGGATGACAGGGGTATGAAATAGACAATGGACTATTTGCGTGGAGAATGATTAGATATGTCTCTTGTTAGCTTTACATATGAATGTGAACCAAATACTTAATTGAACGATCTAATAGGAAGAACAACAAACTTGAGGGGAGGTATGAGCTATGTGTTCTGAGGAGGATGTGAGGTTAGCACAACAAGGCCATAAGGAGGCTTTTGTCCGAGTGATAAAAGCAACTGAAGGAACAATGTATCGAGTCGCCAAATCAATTCTTCACTCGGAAGAAGGCGTGGCCGATGCGATTCAGGATACTATTCTGAAATCTTACAGCTCTATTACATCGTTAAGGGAGCCGCGATTTTTTAAGACATGGATCATTCGCATCCTGATTAACCGATGTCATCAGATGCTGACGAGTGATAGAAGATTTGTTCCCCTGGGAGACTGGATCGAATCTGTTGAAGAGGCCGTTTCTTATGAATCAGTAGAGCTTCAGGATGTATTAAACAGGTTAAAAGTAGATCACCGTGTCATTGTCACCTTGTATTATTTGGAGGATATTCCGATTAATGATATATCGGAAATGCTTCAAATACCTGCAGGAACTGTAAAATCCAGACTTAGTGCAGCTCGTAAACAGTTGGTGATATTACTTCGCTCGGAGGGAGAAGGGAGGATTAGTTATGATTTTCATTAAAAATGGACGGGATCAACAGATAGGTGACAAGCTAAAGGAATTGGATCGAGGTGTTTCTCAATATGTGCGGAGTAGTGTCGATCACATTTTATCGACTTTGCCTGATGCTCCAGACACTCCGCCAGTCATAACAGCAACAGTCGGAAGACAGACCTTCGGTAATAAGAGATACATAGCTCTTGTTGTCGCTATTGTACTTAGTCTGGGTATAGGATTCTATCCCCAAATGATCTATGCTCTGAAGCAAATTCCGCTCGTTCAGTCTATCTTTGAAAGGATTGGAGACGATAATCTGAAGTTTGCACATGACAAGGGGTGGTTCGCTGAGCTTGGGCAGGTTGTTGAGGATCATGGGCTGTCACTTCAATTAACTGAGGTTCTCTATGATAAATCAGATATTTCTATAGCCTTTCTACTTACTTCAAAGGATGGATTTACGGTGAAGGATCGTAAGGAAGACGGGTTTGATGACATTCGAATTATCGCAGCTGTTAACGGGAAAACAATAGACACCTACGGTTATTCAAGTCGTGGAAGCTTTATAGATAACAATCATTATGCAGGAGTTATTCAAATTAAATCAATGAGAGATCTCCCGCACCAATTTCAATTGAGTATGAATGTAGAGAAAATCGGCAGCACATGGGGAGAGTGGGATTTTTCTTTTCCGGTTGCCCTGAATGAAGAAGCTAACAAAACCATCTTTGTAATGAACAGCAGGACTTATGGAAACGTGACAGTGAATGTAGAGAAACTTGTTTATTCGGCATCCTCCATAGATATCATAGGTACAGGAAAGGGGATAATGACTCCGGATTGGAACTTTGAGATGGTAGATGAAGCAGGGCGAGAGATAGCACCTAAGGGGTCTATTTCGAAGCGAAACATCACTTCCTCGGGTCTAGAGTTGGAATGGAAAGCAAGCTTTGAAGCAGCCGATTCTGTTCCATTGTCCGTAACCATACGTCCACATGCAGCTGGTGTTGACCAGCTTGATCCCGAGTTTGTAAAAAAGATGGAGATGACCATCCCAATAAAGTAACTTATTCATTACCTCATAGCCCAGCATTCTTTGTGAAAAGAATCGTTGGGCTATTGCCGTTGATGTCATACCTATCATCACTTATAATCTTCGATAGTAAGGTATGAGAAAGGCAGGGTACTGTGAATAAATCGGAGCAAATTGCAAAGTACATCTACAAAATAGAGGACGTAAAACGCAAAAAAAATAAAAACATCTCTTCTCTGACGGAGCATACGAGACTCTATACACTGCTGTTCATGCTGGATGCTAGCGGAGAGATTGAAATTGACGGACTGATCACGCCGTTACACAGTCAGCAAGTGCTGGTGCTGCCACCGGGAACCTCCGTAAAACATCAGGCTCCGAGGAATAGCCGGATTGATTATTATGACATTCAGTTTCATGCTTTGCATCAGGATGAGCAAGGCTGCTTTGTTCCGGCAGACGTTCATTTTCCAAAGGAAATTTCGATTAGCAATTATCATTTTCTGCTAGGAAAACTTACCGAGATGGAGAATTTCTTGAATAACGGCGACCCTTGGGATGCGATGAAGGGCAATCTCATTTTTCAGGAAATACTGATGGTACTCTTTAAAGACGCTCTGCATAAGGAGCATACGGATCGGAATCAGATGGTAAATAAAGCAATTGATTATATGGAACAGAACTATCCTTATTCCATTCATCGGGATAAGCTTGCGACGATGGCGGGGGTCAGCCCGGATTATTTTACAAGAGTTTTCAAGAAAACGACTGGCAAAAGCCCTGTAGAATATTTGAATGAAATCAGAATCAAGCATGCTAAGCAATTACTGCTGTCTACCAATGATTCAATGCGTTCTATAGCGCAAAATGTTGGATTCAGTGATGAGTTTTATTTTAGCCGCAAGTTTAAAAATATGTCGGGCAAGTCGCCGATGCTATATATAAAATCTATGAAACAAACGGAGAGGATCGCTTCACTGAAACCCCTGCTCACAGGTCATTTGTTGGCTTTAGGGATTGAACCTTATGCGGCTGTGATCAATAGAGCATATCCTATGACTGAAGGGCTCAACAATACGATAAATATAGGGGAGCTCGCACCGAATTTGGAAAAGCTGATGTCTGTGAAGCCGGCTCTCATTTTAACAACGCAATACCGTGATTTTGATAAATCCAGCAAGGAAAAAATATATGATCATATCGCCCCTACCGTGACCCTGCCCTTTTTTGAACCATGGAGGGTTCATTTACAGACCATCGCCAGATTGGTGGGTAAAGAACAAGAAGCCTATGATTGGCTGAGGCGTTATGAATTGAAATGTGATCAAATACGTGACCGGGTGCATCGCAAGGTGGGCACTGACAGTCTTTTAATTATTGGAATAGGTAAAAACAAACTGTGTGTATACGGGCAGCGCAATCTAGGAGCCGTCCTGTATGGTGACCTGCAGATCTCTATCCCTCAAGGAGTCGAGAAAATATCGCATTACAAGGAAATTGAACCGGATGAGCTCCAACAATTTGAAGCGGACCGAATTATGCTGACAAGTCATAAACACGATGGGACGATAGATACTGATGAATCCATTGCACGAAGAGTAAGCATTTTATTCGATAGCGAACAGTGGCGATCTCTAAAGGCAGTTAAGGAAGGATCGGTATATTCGATGTATAATAGTCGTCATTTGTATACGTGCTATACCTCGCTGTCCCATAATTTACTTCTGGATCAAGTCCAACTGTTATTTTAGTCGTTTTTCTCCAAAAGACGGACGGGAAAATCCATGTTCATTCTTTCTTCATTTTGTATAATCGATAATGAGAATCAATATCATTACATTATACGTAATAAGGGAGAGAGCATCGAGGCATGTTGAAGCTAAGAAGAGAATTGCTGCTGGTTTGTATTTTAACTTTTGTATTCGTTCTAGCAGGATGCGGTGGCGCAAAGGAAGCGGGAAACAAGTCGACAAATACTTCTTCTAACGCTCCTGCGGCAGAAGCAACCCAGCCGGAATCAAATAATGATACACGTACGATTGAACATGCTATGGGAACGACAGAAATTAAAGGAACTCCGCAGCGTGTGGTCACTTTATACCAAGGTGCTACAGACGTTGCTGTAGCTTTGGGTGTTAAGCCTGTTGGAGTAGTTGAGTCCTGGGTGGAACAGCCGATCTATACTTATTTGAGACAAGATCTAGATGGTGTACCTATTGTCGGTCTGGAAACTCAGCCGAATCTAGAGGAAATTTCTAAGCTGAAACCGGAATTGATTGTGGCGTCCAAAATCAGACATGAAGCTATTTATGAGCAGCTGTCACAAATTGCTCCAACGGTTGTATCGGAAACCGTATTTACATTTAAAGAAACGATTGGTCTGATGGGAAAAGCTACAAATCAAGAGGAGAAGGGGAATCAGCTTCTCGCGGATTGGGATAAACGAGTGGCAGATTTTAAAACAAAAATTGCCGGGAAATCAGACATTACTTGGCCTGAAGAAGTGTCTGTTCTGAACTTTAGAGCGGATCATGCACGTATTTATGCCAGTGGATTTGCCCCTGAAATTCTGTCGGAGCTTGGCTTTGTATTTTCAGCATCTCAACAAGAAGCTAGAGATAAAGGGGAAACTGTTCTTAAGCTGACAAGTAAAGAGAGCATTCCGAGTATGAATGGTGGCGTATTCTTCATTTTCCAATTTGATGATACAGGGGAAGATGAAGTTCAGAAAACGTATGAAGAATGGACCAGCCACGCACTCTGGAGCAATCTGGATGCAGTGAAGAACAATCAAGTGTTTATGGTTAACGAAGTGTTTTGGAATAACGGTGCAGGTATTATCGCAGCCAATCGTATGCTGGACGAGGTTTATCAGCATTACGGCCTGACCCCATAAACATATGAAGGCTATTCTTTCTCGTAACTCATCGAAGTGGATCGGATTGATATTTGCTGCGCTCATGTTTATGATCCTGTTCGTATCGAGCATCTCTTTTGGGCAGACGAAAATGCCTCTTGGTACGGTGGTGGAGGCATTCACTCAATATGATGCTTCCTCCTCGGATCATATTATTGTTCGAACTACAAGGGTAGAGAGAGCAGTGATTGCAACTGTAATCGGAGCAAGCCTGGCGATCGCTGGGGCATTTATGCAGGCGTTAACCCGGAATCCACTCGCTTCTCCAAGTGTTTTCGGGATTAATGCTGGTGCTATGTTCTTCATCGTTATGGCAGCATCCTTCTTATCTGTATCCTCTCTGTCGTATTTTATGTGGCTTGCCTTTTTAGGAGCAGCAATCGCTTCAGCGCTAGTCTATATGCTGGGGACTTTGGGAAGTGACGGATTATCTCCAGTCAAAATAGTGCTAGCCGGCTCTGCAGTGTCTGCTTTATTCACCTCGTTTACAAGCGGGATGTTGGTGCTAAGCGAGAGCAATCTTGAGGGTGTCCTGTTCTGGTTGGCAGGTTCGGTGTCGGGAAGAACGCTGGATATGTTAGTACCGCTTTTGCCATTTATAGCAGGAGCGGGCCTTTTGGCGTTTTTTCTAGGGACTACGGTCAACATTCTCACATCAGGGGACGATATTGCTACAGGATTAGGTCAACGTACATTACTTATTAAACTGTTAATGGCTGTCGTTGTCGTTGTACTGGCTGGAGGCTCTGTTGCGATTGGTGGCTCGATCGGCTTTATTGGACTGATTGTCCCACATATGGTGCGGGCGCTAGTCGGTGCTGATTACCGTTGGATCACTCCATATTGTGTATTACTAGGGGCTAGTCTGCTTCTTTTTGCCGATATCATCTCCAGATTTGTCATCATGCCAGAGGAAATGCCAGTCGGCGTGTTGACCGCGTTGTTTGGAGCACCGTTTTTCATTTACTTGGCACGCAGGGGGTTCCGTAAATCATGAATCGTCATATCACTTTACGGACTCGTTCCGGCAAGATCTCCTTTTTGATTGATAGAAAATGGGTTAGAACGGTTAGTCTTTTGGTAATGATCACTTGTCTCGTATTTATACTGGGACTTTCAATTGGAAGTATTATGATACATCCATTTGCAGTTCTTAAGCATTTACTTGGTATGGGTACTGGTGAATATGATTTTGTCATCAATACACATCGTCTGCCCCGGATGCTCGTATCGTTATTAGTAGGAGCTGCGCTTGGCCTGTCGGGATTAATTCTTCAGGGCGTGATCCGCAATCCGCTGGCTTCTCCCGATATTATTGGAATAACAGGCGGGGCATCAGTGGGAGCGATTATTTTTATTACGTATTGTCTAGGTACGTTCAGCATTAAGTGGCTGCCGCTTGGGGCCATTGTAGGGGCCGCAGTAGTATCCTTTGCGATCTATCTTTTGTCCTGGTACAAAGGTGTAACTCCGTATCGATTAGTGCTGATCGGTATAGGTATGGCCGCTGTAACAAGCGCTTTAACGACGATGATGATTGTTGTTAGTGCTACGGATATTGCTAGCAAGGCTTATATTTGGATGACGGGAAGCGTCTATGGAGCAACATGGTCACATGTACAGTCTATGCTTGTGTGGGTCGTAGTATTTGCACCACTAGCACTGCTATTTTCCAGGGCGGTTAATGTACAGCAGCTTGGAGATGACATCGCCACCGGATTGGGAGCGAAGGTTGAGCTGCAACGATTTGGTCTGCTGATTGTTAGTGTGGCTCTCGCAGGCTCAGCCGTTGCTTATGCTGGTGCGATTGGATTTGTTGGATTAATTGCACCTCATGCAGCAAAAAAGCTAGTCAACGGGTCTTTTGGAGGACTTGTGCCTGTGACGATGTTACTTGGAGGACTTATTGTAAGTGTATCTGATGTCGTTGGAAGAACTGCTTTTTTGCCGCTTGATATACCGGCAGGTGTGTTTACTGCAGGAATTGGAGCGCCCTTTTTTCTATATTTGCTCTACAAAAAACGGAAATAGGTTAAATCGGAAGGGGAGGGACAGGAATGCATGCACTAGAGGCCAAAGGATTAACCTTGTCCTACGGTAACAAGACAGTCATTCAGCAATTGAACTTGCAAATTCCGGAGGGGAAAATAACGGTGCTCATCGGCAGCAACGGTTGCGGTAAATCAACGCTGCTTCGTTCGCTGGCACGTCTGCTCAAGCCAGTTGAGGGCTCTGTCATTATCGATGGCCGTGAATTGGCACAATGGTCGACAAAAGAAATTGCGAAGCGTCTTGCTGTGCTTCCTCAGGGACCTGTCGCTCCCGAGGCGCTTACGGTTGAACAATTGGTTAAGCAAGGGAGATATCCGCATCAGAGCTGGCTCAGCCAATGGTCTAAGGAAGATGAAATGATGGTCGCGAAAGCTCTCGAAGAGACGGGGATGGCAGATTTCAGCGATCGAACCGTTGATTCCTTATCTGGCGGTCAGCGGCAACGGGCATGGATTGCGATGGCACTGGCACAAGGAACAGATATGCTGCTGCTGGATGAACCAACAACCTATCTGGATTTGAGCCATCAGATTGAGGTTCTGGATCTTCTTTACGAGCTGAATGAACGGGAGCAACGCACGATTGTGATGGTACTGCATGATCTCAATCTCGCATGTCGTTATGCACATCATATTGTCGCAGTTCAGGAGGGATCAGTATATGATCAGGGAGCTCCTGAAGAAATCATGACCGCTGATCTCGTAGAATCCGTATTTCAAATGCGCTGTGATATCATGAAGGATCCTTTGTTTGGAACACCTGTGTTTATTCCCTACGGGAAAGGAAGGATTGTGAATGAACGACGGGATCACGTCTTTGCTTGACAAGAGGGAATGGGAATACTTAACCCAAAACCTGAGATTAACGACAGAGGTATCGTCTGAACGTGAGTTCTCCATGGCGAGCAGTGACTTGTTGGATGAAGAGCTGTGCGGCAACTATTTGGATCGACTTACGGCTGTATTCGAATCTCCTTCCAGAAGGGTTACGGCTTCTATGCTTGCCAAGAGGTACGCCTTTATGGTAGTATCCCCAAGTCTGTACGCTATGTCCATGTTCGATAAGGGATTGAAGCTACCTTTGAAGGACAGTCACATCGAATCGGGGTTTCGTAATGAGGCGTGGTTGCCGAGTCTGCGTCTGTCGAAAATGGAGTTCACTGAGCCTGCAGATCGTGATAGTTATCGTCATCGGGAGCTTTGGAGAGATGTTGTAGTTCGTTCAATATTTGCAGATCATCTGGCCCCGCTCTGGGGGGCCTTGTCTAGGGCCGCTAACATTCCAAAACCGATTTTGTGGGAGAATACCGCGGTCTATGTATATTTTCTTTATGAAACTAGAATAGCCGGAGAGGCGGAGGGGGCGAGAAAAGCCGTTGTCGAGAAGGATTTCGATTATTTACTGAATGCACCTGCCGAGTTGTTCGGTGAGAGCAGGAATCCTCTATCTCAATTCTACAGTCCCAAGCTCGTAGTCGAAGGATCAGATAAACCGGTAAGGATGCGCAAGACTTGCTGCCAATACTACACTACGTCCAAGGAAAGACATTATTGCAATAGCTGCCCTTGTAAATCGAGTCCATGATAAGTTTAGTGGACCTGAGAGGCATTATTTCTTGGAATTAGTGGAAGAAATCCAATAGAATCGGGCGGTGGTACGTGGAATCGTATGGGTGTCCGTTCAAAAAAAGACGTCTTCCACGATGTATCCTTCATCAGAGGAAGACGTCCATTTTTATACGAGAATAATTAGAGCAGGAACGTACCAAGCACGACCGATACCCCGATTATTACCCCGCTCAACATTTTCGCAACCGCTTCGTTGCCTTTTTGAACCTCGTCACACACCTTAAAGCCGATAGTCAGCTTATCAAATATTAAGTAAACCAGGGACAGAATGATTACCCCGACCAGACCCCAAATAATCATCAAAATCCAATCATGAGAACTATAAGATGCAAATGCGATAATAATACCAACTCCCATGAGCTTGCTGCCCATGTAGATACCAGCTGCTTTGTTTCCGTTCTTTATTTCTTGGAGGTCATTGTACTTTGTGATAGTACTGAACACCAGAAAGCCTACCACCATCATTAAGATCGTAATGCCTACACCGATTAAAATATTCAAAGTCCCATTTGCAACCTCTTGAAACATTCAAATTCCCCCTTAATTATTTTCAGTGAAACTAGCACAGAAATAAGATAAATCGCCAGTAATTAAATCTCCCAAACGCGTAAGCAGCCCGGAGAATCTCCCATTAATGACATAGGCTCCTGTCAGAAGGTAACCCTTCTTAGGCTCTTCTCCTATACTCAGAGTAAATTTTGTCATCCCAAATTTTTGTTGATAGATTTTGGGCTGCGTGTTGTAATAGCTATCATACTCATCCAAAGAGTTGGTTTGAGTGGCTACAATTTTGCCATCGTTCACTGTAGTTAAAGTAACTCCACGCCCTTCTCTGCCATACACAGCCTTTTCTACAAATGAGGTAGATTCGGACAAGAAAATATCGTTCACTCCATAAGTAGGCAGGAAGTATTTCGATATGATGGAAGCCTCGTAATGATTAAAGACCCCGAACGTATCGTTGTTCTCGTACAGCGTCCAAATGAACTTGTAAAAGGATTTGCTTTGCATAATAATGCTCTGGATCGGGTTAATAATGCCAAGGAGCCCCTTCTCGATCAAATCAAGAATCTGCTCTCCAACAGGAGTGCCGTCACTGTCCTCATCAAACACTAGCAGCTCCAAAGGATATAGGCGATACCAAATATCGATCTTCTCATCACCAAGGAATAAACCTGCCCCTTCCTGAACGGTAAGCTCCGAAAGGTCTGCAAAAACACTATGTATTCCTATGGATTCGGCACAGGACTGTACGAAACGTGTGTTGGCGTAATCCTCTGTATGCTCTTGATGACAGGAAAATACGATCTTTCCGGTTAATCCAACCGATCGGTAGTGATTCACCGCTGTAGCAAAAGCATTCGCTATATTGACAGGAAGAGGGTGATTGATCATTTCCTTCTGGTAGATGTCGTTCTCTATCAAGTATGAAGGGATAAAGAACGATTCCGGGACACCCGTAGGTGTATCAGCATTATTCTCAATGAACTTCATTTGACCCTCGTACAAAATCCAATCCTGTCTAGCCATAACATGAAAAGGAAGCTCTTGTCGCGCACAGGGAATTAGACGTGGATCTATATGAAGCTCTTGCGCCAGCACCTCATCTGGAACATTACGTTGAACATATCGAAGCGTTGTCAGATATACTTGATCAACACCTTCAGCAGCAGAGGACAACTCCTGCAGCTCTTGCCTGGAGTAAACCATCGCATCCTTAGTGCAATATTCCTGCCCATTCATATCCAGATAAGGTACAAGCTCTGCAATCTCTGCATTAAAAATCTCATTTCTACTTAACTTGCTGCTAATAATATGCAACTGCTACTCCTCCCATGAACTTCATATCTCTACGAGGACACAGAACTTTTACTGCTTGAACCCACACCTGATCTGGTAGTAATAGACCCTTTTCTGTTTGATGTGGAAGGCTTTATTGTTCCTTCAGGAGCTGAACTTATCGTTCTGTTCATGCCATATTTGCTGTAATTATTTTTGAAGGAAGGTGAACGGTAGTAGCTGTGCGACGGTGAAATATAAATGAAGCTTGAAGAAAAACCGTTAGCATCGTACCAGTTACCGCTTGATGTATCATCATCGCAGTTCAGATCAGACTGTCCTGCTTGCTTTTCCCACTCACAGGCATCTCTGGCGGTAAGATCAGAATCCGGATATTGAGGTGTCCCGCAGCCCGCCAAAGAGACAGGAAGCCCAACAACTAGCATATAGGCAAGCAGCTTCTGTGTACTTGGGACACCCTTGCCACTGACTCCGTATTTCGACTTATACCAACGATCCAACTGTTTATCAGTCAGCTTTTTCAATGTGAATTTCCCCTTTGTATAATTACTCTACAAACAAATACACTTTTCTTTTAGATAAGTCCAGACAGCTATAAATAAAGCCATAGGTGTTGCCATCGATTATTCTTTGGTTATCCAGCAGAATGGTGATGATATCCAGACTTGTATCAGCTTCCAGTGAATAAATTTTTTCAGGCTGCTCTACAACATAGTACACTTCCAGCATAAAATGTGGCGGGATATGAGTAGAATAGTCGGTTTTTATAATTTGAGTGATGCGTTCGATGATCGGCTCTTCGTTTATCGAGTCGTCATAGTATTTATATGGACGAACTTCAATAATTTTCTGTTCATTTTCATGCGAATGGAAAGTATTTTCGTAGATTTCCCCGTTAATAACTACCGATTCAGCGAGTCTGGCAATAAAAGAATCTAGCTGGTTTAAGGTTACTGACTGAAGTTGTGTCCCTCTAATTTCGTTATGTACATCATAATCGTAATACTTAAGCATTTCGTTTTTAGCCTTAATCGGGATACTGTAATCCATATGCGCCCCCCCTTGAACAAAATTGATTTGTAACTATGTCAATACCACAAGAATGGATGATAAATCAATACATTCCCAAAATATTGAACATAACCAAACTATTACAATAATACGGAGGCCTGTAAAAACAGTTGCATAAAAAATAAAACCCACCAACTGAAAACAGTTGATGGGTTCTAACAGCTTGTAACTACCCCTTGTTTGCCCCCGCTTTTAAGCCTTCAATAATATACTTTTGCAGCATGAGGAATAAGAGGGTGATCGGAATGGCAACAAGCACAGCCCCGGCAGCGAAGGTAGTAAAATCGTTGTTCGTGCGTCCGGTGATCATTTCGAAAAGACCAATAGCAAGTGTCTTGTTACGATCCGACAGAATGACGAGTCGTGCGAATATAAAGTCCATCCATGGACCGATAAAGTTGTTGACCGCGATAAAAGTAAACATCGGTACCGAAAGAGGCATCATGATGCGAACAAATATCGTGGTATGGGATGCTCCGTCGATTTTTGCGGCTTCTTCCAGACTACGGGGGAGACCGTCAAAATATCCCTTGACGAGCCATGTTCCAAATGGAATGGACCCGCCCGCGTAGACAAGGATTAATCCCCATAAATTATCGAGTAGATTAAGCTGCAATAGCAAAATGTAGATCGCAATCATTCCCATAAAGGAAGGGAACATTTGCAGAACCAGCATGACCATAAGTCCCTGCTTGCGTCCAGGAAACCGAAAGCGTGAAAATGCATAGGCAGCTGATACGACGAGCACTGTAGAAAGAATCATGTTCATTACAGCGACGAACAATGTGTTTTTATACCATATTAAATAATTTGTTGTGTTGAAGAGGTTGACATAATGCTTAATTGTTAGCGACTCTGGTAAATATGTGGTTGCATTGATCGTATCTCCCGGATTAAAGGAACCAAGAATGATCCATATGACCGGATAAAGTACAGCTATAGCGGTAATGATCAGAATAGCGTAAATGATGAATAGGAGAAGCTTTTGTTTAATCAACTGGCCAAAGGGCGACTTGGAGGCAGCGGCGGTTGTTGAATTCGGCTGCGTCTTCATTGAATCATATCCTCTTCCTTGAAGGCTCGTGTCTGACGGAAGTTCCAGATCGAGAACACGGCGATAATGATAAAGACCAGGATGGAGACTGCAGATGCTGTGTTAAATTGGTTTTGCTGGAGTGTTAATTTGAAAATCCATGAGATCAGGATATCCGTTGAGCCCGCAAAACTGTAGTCCATATTAACAGGACCGCCCTCTGTGAACAGGTAAATAATGTTGAAGTTATTGAGATTGCCCGCAAAACTCATGATGAGCAGCGGAGCGGTCGCAAACAGCACCAGCGGCAGCGTAATGCTCTGGAATCTTTGCCATGAGCTGGCCCCGTCGATTTCAGCGGCCTCGTACAGATCCCTGTCAATATTCGTTAATACGCCTGACATAAGAGCAAGCCAGAACGGAAACCCAAGCCATGTATTCACGAAGACGAGCGCTACTTTAGCCCAGAAGGGATCGCCCAGCCACGGAATTTTATCAATCCCGATAAGTCCGAGATATTCATTTAGCGGACCGAATTCAGCGTTGAAGAAATTGCGGAAGATCAGAATAGATATGAAAGCTGGAATGGCCCAGGGCAAAATGTATATGGTACGCCACATCTTTTTGAATTTGATAGCTTTGACGTTGATGATGAGCGAATAGAACAGCCCTGTAAAATAAGTAGTTGCCGTAGCCAGCACGGCCCAGAGTAACGTCCATTTGATAACTCCGAAAAAGGTATTGCTCCAGTTGGTCAGACTGAACAGATTGGTGAATGTTTTGAATCCTACCCAGTCCACGAGATGTTTTGGCGGCAAATGGTTAGGCCCGGAATAGTTCGTAAATGCGATCAAGATCCCGAAGAGCAGGGGAAGAACCGTCAGAAACATCGTAAAAATAATGGCTGGGGCCAGCAAAAAATATACGTATCCCCGCTCCCAGGCAAATTTGATGGACTGTTTGGCATCGTTGGCGGGAATTCCCGCCTCGATGCCTTTTCGAACTTTATATGCGTCACCGATACTAAAAATATAGAAGCAAATCAGCAGAATCAGCGCGAGCAGAAAAATGATACCCTCGACAAGCAGGAAGATGGAATGATCACCCTGCTCAACAATTCGTCCACGTGACCGAACCTGTACCTGTTCACCGAGCGTAACTAATCCCCAGATCCCTTTGGCAATTGGACTGCTCCAAAAAATGAGGATATATGCCTCGAAGATGACCATCAGGAGCCCCTTCGCAAACTGGCGGTTGTACAGCTGTCCCAAACCCATGAATAATAGGGATAATAGCGAGCTGATGAGCGGCTTGCGGCTGGTTTGCTTATTAACTGCCGGAAAATTTGGCGATATCATAAGCTTTGTCCCTTCGCCTTATTGCTTCAATAAGGTGATCCCCTCTTTAATTTGCTTAACGGCTTTGTCCAGTATGACTTTTGGATCGGTATCTTCATCCCAGATTACAGTGAATGCATTGTTCATCGCTCCCCATACAGGCTCCATCTCTGGAATATTTGGCATAGGTACGGATACGGCTGCCTGCTCAAGGAAACCTTTAATGATTTCGTCGCTGTTGATTTTTTCGTTTTCAAGCAGCTTGGTACGCGGAGGCATTTGGCCGGACATTTCGAACTTTTTCATCAGCATTTCTTCGCTTGTCGCAAATTTCGCATATAGGGATGCAGCCTCAGGATACTTCGTATAGGAGTTGACGTAGTAAGCACGAACCCCGGAGAAGCTGGCAGGCGCTTTGCCATTATCGAGCTTAGGAAGCGGAGCAACTCCGAAATTCACCTTACCCTCCTGCAGAGCCGCTACGGACCAAGGACCATTGATATCAAACATCAGCTTGTTATCTATGAAGAGGGACTCTTTTATCGCAGCGTTGATATCGGCACTGGACAGAGGAAGCACTTCCTTGCGAAGACGCTGCATGAGTTCTCCTGCTTTGACCGCGCCTTCATTATTAAGTCCGATATCCTGGCTATTTGTATTTTTATCTCCGAACACGTAGCCTCCGTAACCGCCAAGGAAGCCATGGAGGAAATAGAAGTCACCCACTTGCATCATGAAGCCGTATTGTCCTTTTGATTTATCAGTAAAAGCTTTGGCTTGCTCAATAAGCTCATCCATTGTTTCAGGTACTTTTTTCACCAGATCCTTGTTATATATCAGCGCATAAGTATCGATTGCAGTTGGGTATCCATATAGAACACCGTCAATTGTTGTCCCTGTAATAGCCGCATCCATGAAATCGCGCTTGTATTCATCAGGATAGAAATTTTCCAAAATAAGTCCTGCCGAGACGAGGCTGCCGATTCGGTCATGTGGTGCAAGAAATACGTCTGCACCAAGGAGTGCAGGACCATCTGTCTGCAATTTTGTTGGGGCATCGCCTTGAGCTACTACTTGTACTTCTACAGGAATGTTATATTTTTTCGTAAATTCCTCGGCGACCGCCTTGGCCCAATCTTCATCAGATCCACCATTATCCCATACGAGCAGGCTGGCATCCTTTTCAATTTCCGGCTCAGCTGGTTCGGTTGGCTGGTTTCCTGAATTGGTACTGGTAGCATTTCCTTTATTTGCGTTGTCCGGTTTTGCATTCTGATTGCCAGTTGCATTGTTGCCGCCACTGCACCCTACCAAGGCGAACACCAGAATAAATACAAATGATAAAGCTAGAACAGACATCCCTTTTCTTCTCATACTAAATCCCCTTTGCTCATCATTTTTTTACTGCGTAAACGTTTTCCACGTTATTACATTTATGACGACCTATGATGAAGTAGAATCAGAATTTCGAAAACGTTTTCAAAAAAAATAATACTAACGACAAAGCTAGAACAGACATCCTTTTGTTCTCATACTTAACTCCCCTCTGCTCATCATTTTTACTGCGTAAACGTTTTCGATGTTATTACACTTATGACGACCTATGATGAGTAGAATCAGAATAAAGAAAACGTTTGCAAAAAAATGATACTTTATACCGTAAAAAAAGTCAATCATTGTCATTGATAATATAGGATAGTCGATATAATAGTCACATATTATACAGAAATTCCTAAAGAAAATAATGGATTTTACGAAAAGTGTCGAAATCCTACAAATTCCCTTGTATAAAGCCGATATTGTGATAAAAGTCATTAATAGAAAAAACAATACGGGGGGAAAGTTATGAAGGCTTTTATGATGAGATTAAGGGGTATCAAAATTATACAGAGTATTATAATTGTGTGGATTGTAGCTCTCATTTCTGTATTTTTGGTAGCTAATAAGGGTTCGCTTAATACAGTGAGTCTATATGAAACGATTAACGAAATAAACACAACGATTATACCCAAGCTTAAAAGCTGGGGAGATGTTAATTCAGATGTGGGACTTGTACGGAATAATGTTACCAAAATTATAGATCGTGATTATGATCAAGGGTTGGTTGACGAAGTATACGAACGTAGCAAAAAAATCGAAAACATTATTGCACATAATCTGGAACTGGCCCAAAACAACCCGGAAGAATTAAAGCTTGTTCAGAACGTGGAATCAAGCTATCAAAATTTTTATAGTTATCTTCCTGGTTTAATCGAAGCTAGAAAGAGTGGTCAGATGATCGAAAAGCAACTCGGTTACGTTGAGATGGGCAAAGCAGGCACTGAACTGTCGCAAACGATCTCTGCTATCGTGGATTATCAGGAGCGGATTGCTAACGAGAAAGGCCAGCAATCGGAGATAATTTACAATGATGGGATTACAGCTGCTGCCGTTATTTTTGTTATTTGTTTAATAATACTTAGTGTCATCTCTATAGTCGTTATTAGTGTTATACGGCGGTCAATCAGGAATCTTACGTCGAAGCTTAAGGCTGTTGAAGAAGGAAATATTAACGAGCGCTTTGATGATACTTTGAAGAATGAGTTTGGTACCATTCACCAGTCGCTAAATAAAACACTTGATGGAATTGCTAATGTACTAAAAATGATCGAGAGGGATTCTGTAAGACTAACGACCCAGGCACAATCCTTGTCCTCATCATCAGGCATTATGAATACAACGGTAGGAGAGGTGTCCATTGCGATTCAGGGTGTATCCCAGGGATCTACGAATCAGGCGGAAGAGCTCATGTATATGAATGAGTCATTCCATGCCCTAAGCCATCGCTTGGAGGACATTACGGAGTCTGTTCAGACAGTAGATCAAGCTACTCAGAAGATCGGTGACAAAGCTGAAAGCAGCAGTACAGAATTAAATGGTCTGGTTATGTCAGTTTTGGGAATTGAAAACTCTTTTTCAGACACACGCAGCAAAATAGACAGCTTAATCAGCAGTATTGGCCGAGTTGCGGAGAGTGCTCGATTTATCAGTGATATTTCCAAGCAGACGAATTTATTATCGCTTAATGCTTCAATCGAAGCCTCCCGAGCTGGTGAAGCAGGTCGAGGTTTTGCTGTAGTAGCCAGTGAAATTCGAAATTTGGCTGATCAGTCTCGTTCCTCGTCACAGGGTATAGACGAATTGCTGCAGGAAATTAATCAAGAGATGGAGCTCGTATCAGAAACAGCTGAGAGTACGGGCAAAATTCTCGCTGAACAGTCAGCGGTAGTAATGACTACAATGGAATCCATGAGCGATATTATCCAGTCTATTCAGCTAATACTACCGCAAATTGATGGAATCTCAACATCCATCAGTGCGCTTAATGAGCATAAGAACAAGATTTTGCTTACAGTAGAATCGACTTCTGCTGTATCCGAGGAGAACTCGGCATCCGCCGAAGAAATATCTGCTTCAACGATCGAACTCGTCAGCTCCTATAATGAAATTACAAAGTCTATTCATGAGCTGGATCAAGTTTCGAAGGAAATGATTCAAGCGGTTAAACGATTTAAGCTTGAGTAGTATTGTATACAAAGAAGTGGCCCATTCTAAGGACAAGATCCTTAAGGGGTCACTTTTTAATTTGACTTCATGCTAAAATGGAATTCATAGAGTACAAGTTATAGAAGAGGGGCAAGACACATGTACACACCTAGCGCCGATCAATCATTGTCCGAAGCTTTTAATCTTACAAAATATCGAGTTGGAGGCAATGGCTCCAGGAGCATTGGGGTTCTAAAAGCTGCATTGGAGCAGGTTGAAGATCATATAGAAAGTGACATATATGGAACAGGCAAGGTCATCGAGCAATTTCAAGAGAAGATAGCGAAGTTCCTTGGAAAAGAAACAGCGGTATTTTTTCCAAGTGGGACGATGGCTCAGCAAATTGCATTAAGAGTTTGGTGCGATGAGTTGGGGACTAAAAAGGTGGCATATCATCCTCTGTGTCATCTGGAAATCCATGAGCAGGACGGCTTAAAGGAGCTTCATCATATTGAGCCGATCTTACTCGCAGACAAGGACAGCTTAATCACATTGAGTGATGTTCAAAATCTGAAGGAGGATATAGCGTGTCTTCTGATCGAATTACCGCAGCGCGAGATTGGCGGACAGTTGCCGGAGTATAGCGAGTTGGCCGAAATATCAAAGCATTGCCGCGCCAAGGGGATTAAGCTCCACCTGGACGGCGCCAGATTGTTTGAAGTGCTGCCCTATTATCAAAAGACCGCAGCGGAAATTTGTGAGCTTTTTGATAGTGTATATGTTTCCTTTTATAAAGGAATTGGGGGTATTGCAGGTGCTATATTGGCAGGGAATGAGACCTTTACCACAGAGTCGAAAATTTGGAAAAGAAGACATGGCGGGGACTTGATCAGCCTGTATCCATACATCATTAGCTCGGAATATTACTTCAATCTTAGAATGGGTAAAATGGGCGAGTATTACGAGGGTGCGAAGGAGCTTGCTGAGAAGTTTAATCATTGCTACAGCATAGAGACTCGTCCAATTCAGCCGGTAAGCAACATGTTTCATGTTATGTTTGATGCTCCCAAGGAGAAGGTTGAACATGCACTGGTTGAGTTCTATCAAGAGACGGATGTAGGTATAACAGGTAATCTGAGAGAGTATACAGACACAACGTGTTACTGCGAAATCAGTATAGGTGACCAATATGCGATGATTCCTGATGAAGTGATAGAAGAAGCGTTCACTTTGCTGGGCAGAAAAATGAAGGAAATTGAATTAACCTGATAAAAATGAGCTTGGCATAATGAAAAAATGTAAAAGTGCAGGTTTTTTGGAGGCAAAATCCTGAATCTGACTAAAAGCCTGCGAAAGTGCAGGCTTTTAGCTTTAAGTTGATAATAATCTTGATTTAACCAGAGAAAAGATGCGCTTTTGCAGGAAATTAGAATGTTGATCTAGCGAATGGAGTAGAAGATGTACTTTTGCAGGCTTATTGCGAACCAGACAGGAAAATAACACTTGCATCTAGAAATTGAAAGTACTTGTTAATTTACTAAACGGATTGGAGGTGCAGATACATCCCCTAAATATCGGGTTCGCAGCGTGGTCTCTGTTAACGAAGTTGCTTCTAAAACGACTAGTGCCGCTATGTTGATCTCCCTCATCTCCCACAATCTAAACCAACTGTAATATTATTCCGATATAAAGTTATATACGAATACCTTCTCACTAGACACAAAAGTGCTTAGAAAGGAACTATCTCAATTTGCGCATGATCATGAAAAGGAAGCCAAGTGTTCTTTTTTTAATCCTTATCACTATTCTTCTATTCTTATCAGGCTGCGATAGCCGCGATCAAAGAGTACAGGATCTGATGGATCTTGGCGACGATAATCTTAAGCATCATTCTTATTATTACGCAATAAAGGTATACGATGAGGTTTTAATAAGGGACCCGGAAAACGTGGAAGCCAGGTATAAGAGGGAGCAATCGCAGGCAATCATTGATTTGGCGAACACTTTTATAACTAAAGGCGATGAAGCCATCGCGGAGAAACGAACGGATGAGGCATTAGCGTACTTTCAACAGGCGAAGGAGCTTTTTCCATACAACGAGGATGACGGCTATAAAAGGAATATAGCGGTTTTTGAAATTGGGGAAATTCAATATTATCTGGATCATGTATCTGAGCTTGATAGTCAGTGGAAGAAGGTCAAAGAGGATCTCAAAGGCGGAAAGTCGCTTTCATCCAAAAGCATGTCCAAGTCCATTGCGAAGCTGTATTCTTTAGCAGAGCAGGTTTATAAAATAAGTGAGGCACTGGAGCGGCCAACCTCTTCCGAGGCAGCCCAATTTTATAATACGAATAAGCCTGATCTGGATAAAATGATGAAGGAATTCATCGTATATCAGATCATGCCGCAGCCGCCCATGTACCGTTTTGAGGGAGTGGACGAGTACGTGACTCATGTGAAGAACAGCATTGATGCATTTGGACTGGATTTTCAATATGAGGAAGCGGATGAGCTTATCAAAGAGCTATATTTTATCAATAGACCGGAATTAAAGGAGCTGCGAGACAAGGGCAATTTCCCGGATTTAAAAATGTTCGAAGAAACAACCGAAAACAACTGATCAAAAGCTAACTCCTTCAACCATGTTGATCAGGAGTTAGCTTTTTTGAGGATTACTTTAATTTTCGATCCCATTGAATGGGTGGATGAACACGAGTAGCTTCAAGCAGTTTCTGTACATATCTAGGTTTTAGTGAGCTTAAGTCTGCAGGTGGTGATTCAAAATATGATCCTGCAATGCATGCACTATAATATTCATGCCAGCTATTATATTTGGACTGTGCGATCTGGGCCGCTTCAAGGCTGAAGGATCGTGCCTCTTTCCGACCTGTCAGCCGCATTCTGCTTCCGATCTTGTATAGCGCTGTTAATTGGGCAAAATCAAATGCAGCGATGCTTGCAGGAGTCAGGATATTCATAAACTGATCCACGCAGATGAGCTTGTTCTTTTGTTTATCTTGTTCAGCAAGGCTGTTGATGTACTGCTTGCGCCCAGCTTCTGACATAGTGGACAGTATTTGCGCCAACGCTGCAAATTCCGCGCGATGTCCTTCATATAACAGCCACTTTAATTTGCGGTTAAAGCTAATAGAATCTGTTACTCCTCGCACCAGCAGCCATGATGTAAGGGTCGATTTTGAGCAGGTACTGATATTTTGATAGCTTCCTAGTCTTTCTAATTGAACGGGTGCAACCTTAAAAAGAGTAGAAGTCATCGATTCATAAAAGGCGGTCTGATGTAGCCGTACACCTAGCATGGTCATTTCCTTTCGTTTCAGAACTAAGATCAAAGAGTACCGCGGATTTTTCGGTATTCGAATACAAGGTAATACAAGCTTCGAATCCATATAGCTATGATGAGTCCCAAAGTAGCAATGTTAAATTTATTAACAGGTGACTTCGTTTTTGGGTCAGATATTTCAATATACTTCTGATTTATTTCCGGAACAGGGACGGAATTTGATTCATAATCAGTGTCGAACCCGATGGCAATGCTTTTGTTATACAACTCAAGCTTTGCTTCGGGAGTTCCTTCCGGATTAGAAGGTTTCCATCGCAGCATATGAGTGACGGCAGACTCAAGTCTGCTGCTTACAGCATGGACGTAGCCTTTAATAGCAGTACCGCTTTGAATGCTCAGTACATCTGTAGCAGGGTCAGCGAATACTATGATGTGTTGTCCGTTGAATTCTCCAAGATATACTCTATAGGTCGGGTTCCCGTATTCATCAAAATGACGAAACGCATACGCGCTATTTTCATAGAAGCCCGAATCGAAGGAATTAACCCCACCCGCATAATGATTGATATTTATATCTTGAAGATTGGTGACGGATAGCGCTGTATACTCTTGCTCGTTTATAAGCTCCAGATCATTCAAGCTGGTCACAATAAAGGGAGTATTTTGGATGCTTATGTTCCAGTAGTAATTTATACAGCCTATAATTAGCGCTGACGTTACAAGCATGATGATCATATGTAATAGAATATTTTTGTTGAATAATAGCTTCCAGTTTCTCCGATTTGCCCGGTTAGCCTTCACTAAATTCGGTTGTTCCTCAAGGGTACTCTGATTTCGATCGCTAAGCTGTACCGCCTTATTGAGCAATTCCTCTGCTTCGCCGGGGTTTCCGAGACTCATCCTGCAATGACTTAAGAGAATGACTGCGTCGGAGTTTTTTGGCCACTTGGATAGAATGTACTGGCACTGCTCTGCTGTTTGGCTGGTCTGCCCCATGTAATACCAAATTCGGGCTTTATACAGGTGTCCATCGATTTCCTCAGGCAGCAAACGGATCAATTGATCGAAGTAGGCTAATGCCGCCTCATATTGAGCTGTACGCATACAACATTCCCCAAGCAAACGAAGCAGATCAGGATCATCAGCAAAAAGAGCAAAGGCCCGCTTTAGATAGGTTTCAGCTTGCTTCAGGTCATTTTGAGATAGAGCAGCATAACCTTGATCCCGCAGCTGCAGAAATTGATCGTAATCAAGGCCATCTGTCTGGAGCAGGAATTCGTAACGAAGACCGGGATACTTTAGCTGTCTCAGGTAATAGCTCCAGATGGAATTTGGATTGTGATCGTCATCGAAGTCGATGGATTCCTGTATTGTATTTTCCAGATCCAAAGAGCTCTCAAGCAGCCGCCATATTTCGGTCGGAAGGAAAAGCTTGCGGTCTTCTAAAATAAACATCAACTGGTTGCGAATTTGCAGCTTGAAATCGATATTCCACATTACGCTCGAGTTAAGCAGCTCAAGCCATTTATCCTTTGAAATGCGTGATGGAAAATGCTCATACAAGGCGATGATCGCTTCAACAAATTCAGGGACAGTGTTGTAGTCAGTCTCCGACGAAGAAGAACCCTCAGTCTCGAATACGTGCTGCCATATGGATTGATTTGCATGAAGCGGTATTCTGGGAGGCGGCATTAATTGTTCATTGTCCTCAGGCTGAATATGCTCGTGATTCAGTTGCGAGAGGTTGATTCTGGGAACAAGCAATGTCTGAGGCTCAATATCGCTTTGAGACTCATCATCGTCTCGCAGCTCTTCATACTCTACCACCTCTTCGCGGGAGGCTTCACGCTTGGCAAAAGACAGCGCTGCGTCGAATGCCTCGCGCAGCGCTTGATAACCTCGGGGATCATCCTCCGGATGATATACTTTAAGCTGTTTGGCATACGCTCGTTTGATGGCTTTAATGTCCGCCGTTCGGCTTATACTGAGACGCTCCCAAATGGTCATTAAAACTCCAGCCACCTTTCAAGTGAATCCAGCTTCTGTTTAAATAGAACAGCCTTTTTCTTGATCTCCTGTTCATCCTGGGAGGCTAACACTCGTTCGAAATCAATAAGAAGATTGGCTATCATGTCACGCTTCTCATGAAGAGATTCTTCGTAGAGTCTTTCTCCTCTTGCTAACAGCAAGCGATTTTCACTCCGATCACGCGGATGGATTTTAAGATGCTTGAGCTCTTCAAGTCTGGCCTGAATTTGCTCCGGTGAAGACTGACCCGGGTTTTTCTCAATAATGACGGTTCTTTTTTGGCGAGTGCTTACTGCTGTGAGTTCAACTTCAAGCACCCCGTTAATGTCATACGTATAACGTACATCAACTTCTTCTTCACCGGCAGCTGCGACAGGTACGGGTATATCCAGTTCCCCGAGCTTGACATTATTTTCAACCTTCCGGCTTTCCCCTTGGTAAACGGTGATTCTGATTTTGTCTTGGAAAGGGTGGAGGGTTGTATAACGCTGTACTTTGCTGACGGGAATTGGCGTGTTGCGTTCAATAATAGGATCGAAATGTCCACCTTCATAACCTCCGTTTGGCATTCGGATGGATATAGATGTTCCTAAGGTGAACGGGCACACGTCAGTCAGAATCATTTCTTGCAGGCTGGCATCGCGATCCTTCAGGGCCACCTGAATAGCCGCGCCCAAAGCTACTGCCTCATCGGGATTAATTTGTGAGTAAGGGAGTCTTCCAAAAATTTTGCTGACGATAGTTTTAATAAACGGCATTCGGGTAGCTCCCCCGATCAAGATGACGGCATCAAGATCCTGCGGCATCAGGGATGCGTCACGGAGCGCGCGTTCAATCGGGTTACGCAGGCGCAGCAATAGCTGGGCAGTGAGCTGCTCATATTGGTTGCGATCTACCGTTAGCTGATAGGTCTGTTCCCCTTCAGTGAATACCATTTCACCTGCATTCCCGTTTCCTAGAGCAAGCTTGCACAGCTCTGCCTGTTTGATCAAGGCCGATTGAGCTTTGCTGGACAGGTTTGCATAATCGATTCCATTCGACTCTACAAAGTACGATAATAATACTCCGGTAAAATCCTCGCCTCCAAGATAGTTATCTCCGGCAATGGATTGCACCTGCATGATTCCTTCGAACAACTCCAGTACGGATACGTCAAACGTACCGCCGCCGAGATCAAACACAAGGAACTGTGTATCCGCCTCCTGAAGGTGCAGACCATAGGATACAGCGGCCGCAGTTGGTTCGCTGATCAGTCGCTCTACGTGTAATCCGGCTAATGAGGCAGCTCGTAAGGTAGCCTTCCGCTGCGCATCATTGAAGTAAGCAGGCACGCTAATAACAGCCTCTTCAATCTCTTCACTTAAATAAGCTTCTGCATCATCTTTTAATGATCGAAGAACAAAGGAAGATAGATCCTCCGGTGTGAACGTGTATTTTCCAAGCGGGTATTGTTTATCCGTCCCCATATAACGTTTGAAAGTTGATGCGGTAAGCTGGGGGTGGGTGATTAAGCGTTCCTTGGCGATTTGACCAACTAAAATTTCATCGTTATCGTCCAGACTGACTACAGAGGGTGTTAAGTGATTTCCCAGTGAATTAGGGATAATGACAGGCCCTTGCTCAGTCCAGTGAGCTACCAGACTATTGGATGTTCCAAGATCAATTCCGATTTTTGCCATAATTATGTACCTCGCATTTGCCATCTTAAGTATATATTTTTTATCGGAATTGAAGTCCTCGATGGTTAGTATTTTACATTGCCCTCCCCCTCTTAATTAACGATTATCAATAATACAGTTAATGCTACTATAGGTAAACCTATCACAAGGGATAGAACGGTGATAGTTCTTTTAACCTTATACTCGTCTTTGAGCCATTTATTAAGAGCTTTGAATATGACGATCCCAATTAATCCACCAAACATATTTAAAATAATGTCATCTATATCTGTTGCGCCTAGTGTAAAAATAAATTGAACGATTTCAATGAACAAGCTAATTATGACAATAAACAACAAGTTATGTGATATCGTTTTTTTTGCATTGTGTAAGGTCACATATATTCCGGCCGGGATGAACATTAAAATATTTCCCCATATGTTCACATCTAACAATCGAATTTCACCCAATCCATTGTCAACCATAATATAGTCTTTAATTGAATGAAAAGGGATAAAATTGACACTTCTTAAGCTATCTCTTGCCATAAAAACAATATCGACTAATAGCAGCGCATAAAAAATCAAAATCGCCCAATAACCTATGTTTAAAAATTTCTTCATAATTCAACCTTCCATTTCTTCCTTTATTTATACGTATAACGATTAAGTTCAGACAAAAGTCTTGAAATTAATAAAACACGTCTAAAAATCACTATTTAGCATTTTCGCTTTATGGTACATTTATGGAATATGTAGCTGCTGTGATTGGGGTTCTAACTCTTTCATAGTCAACAAAATGATTGTTTTAGGTTATGCCTAATCAACCAGCGGCGAAGTCTTACGCCTCTGAGAACACGGCACCTGATGCATGGTGCTCGAAGGAGAACACCGTTAACTGGAATGCACCTCTCGTATGGGTAGCTAAATATATCCAGGAGAACCTTAAACCACTGACAGTTGAATCAACGCGCTGATCAGCGGAATATGGTACAATAAAATTCGACTAGTGATTACAAAAAAACTGGTCGAATTTTTTGTGTAACAAATTGAAAGAGGTGTTTTTTTGTTAGAAAATCATGAAGATTTGTTAGAACAAACAAATATCCAGCATGCCATTGTTGGCGAGATGAGTTCGTCTCTGCGTGAAACATTGGGAGGGCTTAATAAGACTAGGATTTCCTCGCTTGCGAGAACGTACAATATATCCGGGAGATCCAAGATGAAGAAGGACGAGCTGGTGCTGGCTCTATTGGAACAGATTACGAATCCGGCAATTATGGAATCAGCTCTGCTCATTTTAGATGCTGAGGAATGGGCAATGCTTGAGTCTGTTTATGCTAGTCCATTTGTTCAGGATAACTTCGTTCCTTACGGGTTCTACCATTTATTGCTTGATCTTGGACTAGTGTATACTTTCTTCGATAACAACAAATTGTATATGGTTATGCCCGAAGAAGTGAAGGATACATTTAAGCAAGTCAATACAGACACATTTAAACAAGCTCATAGCAGACAATTTCTCGTGCTTGAGTATGTACAGGCTCTGACTAATTTATATGGTGTTTTTACTCTGGACCAGCTTCTGGCAATTTATAATGAGCAGAATGCTTCTGATCCACTTAGCGAACCGGAGCTTACGGCTTATGTGGAGCAATTCCTGAGCAGACAGCAGAAATTCGTTATGGAATCAGGTTATTTGATGTATGGCGGGCTGGCGGCTGAAGAGTCAGATGAGGGGGAGCTTGAGCGATTACTAGAGCAGATTCAAGGCAAACCGCATTATGTTCCTGACAAAAGTGAGTTGTTAAAATATGCGGATGACGGTTACTTTGAAATAACATCACAGCTCGAAGAGATGAAAAAATATATCCTGACCCATTTGACTAATGACGTGGAATTGGCCGATTACCTGATCGACGATATTCAGTTTGCTTGTTCTATGGAACTACCTATGCAGCAGGTAATAAACGAATTTGAGAGACGAAATCTTGTGTTTGAGGATGCGAAGCAGGTAGAGCAGGTTGTTCATTTGCTTACTGAGGTACGCAACAATACCAGAATATGGTCAAACTGCGGACATACTCCGAGCGAATTACGGGCGTTAACTGCAATCCCGGTTATTCATGGAAAGGTTGTTAAGTCATTTCAAGTCGAAAAAATCGGACGTAACGAGCCGTGCCCATGCGGCAGCGGATTGAAATATAAGAAATGCTGCGGTAAATAGATCAAAAAGCTTATTCCTCTTCGTTAATGAGCAGGAATAAGCTTTTTTTCTGTGAAATTTTTTTGTATTCATTAGGTGTAATGCCGACCATCCGTTTGAAAAGCTTGCTTGTTATTATTTATTGTCTTTATTTTTCTTATTTTATTGGGTCGTTTCATTAAGGGTTAGACAAATAATAGTAGTAATATTGACAATGTTATAATGATGTAGTGCTATTATAATAACAATAGCTAACAAAAAACGATATCGAAAACAATTTTCTTATAATGGAGGAACTATGACCACTTTACAACATGTATTGGATAATTGGGTTTTTAAGGCTTGCGATGGGGAGAAATGGTTTCCTGCTACTGTTCCGGGATGCGTACATACGGACTTACTGAAGAATGGCCAAATAGATGATCCTTTTTACGGCACGAATGAGCATGAACTGCAGTGGATTGACAAGAAGGATTGGGAATACAGAACTAGCATCGAACTACCGGAAGGCTGGAGTGATTTATCACGGATTGATATTGTTTTTGATGGCTTGGATACTTATGCTGATGTCATAGTAAACGGGCAGCTGGCGTTGACAGCGGATAATATGTTTCATTCGTGGAGCGCTGATATTAAGTCGCTGCTTACAGAAGGAACTAACACAATAACGGTAAAGTTCCGTTCTCCGATTTCAGAGGATATGCCTAAACTGGAGAGCCTGGGCTATCAGCTTCCAGCTCCGAATGACCAATCAGAGCTCGGTGGTACAGATGACCGCAAGATCAGCGTTTTTGCGCGTAAAGCGCCTTATCACTATGGATGGGATTGGGGGCCACGCTTTGTTACAAGTGGCATATGGCGTGAGGTTCGGCTTGAGGGCTGGTCTGAGCCTGTAATCAGGGATCTGTTTATTCGTCAGGATCAAGTGAATGCAGAAATGGCACAGCTGACAGCTATTGTAGAGGTTGATTCTATAGATGCGTGGGAAGGCCGTCTACAGATCGCTTCAGATTGTGGTCAGTTATGGAGTGAAGAGATTGCTTTGGAGTCAGGAAAGCAATCTATCACCCTAAAAATGCAAATTGCCGATCCTAAGCTATGGTGGTGCCGCGGGCTTGGTGAGCCGACTATGTATTCTTTTAATGCTGAGCTATTGCAAGGGGAACACAGAGTGGCTGATTATGCTGTTAAGACGGGACTACGCCAGATCAGATTGGTTCGCGAGCCTGATGAGGCTGGGGCTTCCTTTTATTTTGAATTGAATGGTGTGCCAGTTTTTGTTCGGGGATCTAATCATATTCCTAATGATAGTTTTGCTGCGGAAGTGACTTATGAGCGCTACAGACACGAGATTGCTTCGGCGGCTGAGAGCAATATGAATATGTTGCGTGTATGGGGCGGCGGGATTTATGAGGAAGACATTTTCTATGAGCTCTGTGATGAATATGGGCTTTTAGTTTGGCAGGATTTTATGTTTGCATGCAGTATGTATCCAGGAGATGAGGCGTTTCTGAACAGTGTCGCCAAGGAAGCGGAGTATAATATTAGACGTCTTCGCAATCATCCATGTATCGCATTGTGGTGCGGCAATAATGAGATTGATTCTGCTTGGTCGCAATATTTGGAGAATGCGGGATGGGGCTGGAAAGAGAAAGGGCCTTATACCTCTGAAATTCGGGATCGGATATGGCATGATTATCAGGCTGTGTTCCATAATATTTTGCCAAAAGCAGTGGCAGATGGAGCTAATGGTGTAGCGTACTGGCCGTCTTCCCCGCTTAGAGATTTAACTGGAGACGAGAAGCAGCATGCCTATAAAATTTTCGGTGAAGGGGACGTGCATTATTGGGGAGTATGGCACGCTAGTGAGCCATTCAACAATTACAATACACAAATCGGGCGTTTCATGAGTGAATACGGATTTCAGTCGTTCCCAGAGCTCGATTCAGTCCTGAGATATGCGCCGGAGAGCGAACTTGCGCTGGAGTCTGAAGTGATGCTGGCTCATCAGAAAAATGGTCGCGGTAATCAGTTGATCAAACAATATATGGATATGTATCTGCCTGAACCGAAGGATTTCAAATCATTCCTGTATATGAGTCAAATTTTACAGGCTGAAGCGATCAAGACTGCAATCGAGGCACACCGTAGAAATAAACCATATTGTATGGGAACGCTGTACTGGCAAATGAATGACTGCTGGCCCGTTGCTTCCTGGGCCGGAATTGACTACTATGGCCGCTGGAAGGCGCTGCAATATATCGTTCGGAGAAGCTTCAAGGATGTGATGCTGTCCATTGACGATTCTGATAAGGCTGGAGAAATTGCAGTACACATCGTATCGGATCGTCCTACGGGGGATATCGAGGCAGAACTTATCCTTGCACTTTATGATTTTAAGGGAACCTTGCTTCAGGAACATTCTTATCAGACCCTTGTCGCTGCAAATTCATCTTCCAGGGTGTTCATGGCTCAGACTAAGGAACTGCTAGGTGATCAAGATCCGCGTAATGTCGTTATGCGCCTTGTTCTAAAATGTCACGATGAGGTGCTCGATAGCAAGGAACATTACTTCACTTCATTTAAGGATATGAAGCTGACTCATGCACAGGTTTCTGTAGAGGAGGTTGCTGGCAGCGCGGGAACAGTGCTCATACTTGAGAGTAACGAGCTTGCCAGACAAGTGTGGTTATCATCAGAGGAAGAGGGAATCTTCTCTGACAATTTCTTCGACTTGATTCCCGGCATTCCGGTCACTGTCGATTTCCGACTCCGCAGCCATGGGGAGGAAGCGTTTGTTCCGGGATCACCAGGCAAAATAACGGTACGGTCGATGGTGGATTTTGTAAAGTCTGAGGAATAAAACTACTTGTGTGTACACAAAGAGGCCGCCCCAAAAGTTATCTAGGATAACTGTGAGGGGCGCTTCTTTTTTAGCAGTGGAAGGGCAAGATATCAGGAAAAGCTGCAAAAATGCATTTTTTTAAAAGTAGCCATGAAAAGATGAACAAAAGCCTGCAAAAATGCAGAAATATTGTTCAGAATAGACTAGTTTGAAAAGAATCCTAGAGAAAGCCTGCACATTTGCAGCAATTTAGGGCGTTTAGAGGCTTTACATGATCAAAGCCTGCACATTTGCAGGAATTCCGCATCATGCACTATTACACATGAGATACGGTCATAGAATGTGGCGGGGTCAAGCGGTGCAGGGATCGTCTTCCTTGCACCGCTATTTCTATTTTTGACAGTATACCTACTTTTGGGACAGCCTCTTTGTTGCTGATTATATGGTATAACGTTTATACACACTTTCTTTAATAATATCGGGCAGTTCCTTCATTTGCTCTGAATAGGATTCGGGTGACAGATTTCCCTGCCTATAGCGCTGCGTTAATTGTCCTTGCATCTGGCTTACCTGAAGCTCGATGAGCCGATCGACATCCTGCTGATGGGAATCTGCAATGTCAGCTAAAGAGTTGCCTTCTAGCAGAGCATTATAGACAGTTTCGTCAGCAGAGACTCCAAGAGCCTCATTGAAGTCGTCATTTCCGGATTCTGAGGTATTGTCATTATGAAGATTGGATTGCTTGATTGGGCATGCGGAAGCAGAGCCGCTAATCAACTGTCCGGATATGCCTGGAGTTAGTGTAATGACAAATGCCATCGTTCCAACAATAACTACTTGTTTTATATTCATATGGATAAATTCCTCTCTTTGCAGCATTAAGTCTACTTTAATTAGTACGTTTAAAAACTTCATTTAGTTTCAAATGGAAAATGTTTCTCCAATTACCCGGTCCAAAGTGGGTATAGTAAAAAATATAAAATACATGAGATAAATACTGCATACACAATTTGGAATAGTATATTAGAATATTAAAAATACGTTACGTATCGACGTAGAACATTTTAAAGATATGGGTGGTGCAGAGAAATGATTATTGGAGTTCCCAGAGAGATTAAAAATAATGAGAATAGAGTCGGGATGACGCCAGGTTCCGTCCTTTCTTATGTTCAAGCAGGTCATGAGGTTAAGGTTGAGAGCGGTGCTGGTACAGCCATCGGATTTACTGACGAGGATTATGTATCTGCTGGAGCAAGCATTGCACCCACAGCAGCAGAGGTCTGGAATTCGGAAATGGTCGTTAAGGTAAAGGAACCGCTACCCGGGGAGTATTCATATTTTCGCGAAGGTCTGGTGCTGTTTACGTACCTGCATTTGGCTCCGGAGCCTGAATTGACGCGAGTCCTTGCGGAACAAGGTGTAATTGCTATCGCTTATGAGACCATTCAACTGGAGAATGGAAGTCTTCCGCTGTTGATTCCGATGAGTGAAGTAGCTGGCCGGATGTCGGTGCAACTGGGAGCCCATTTCCTAGAAAAGCCAAATGGAGGAAAGGGCGTATTGCTGAGTGGAGTGCCAGGAGTTGAGCCGGCAAAAGTCACCGTTATTGGTGGAGGGATCGTTGGAGCCAATGCGGCCAGAATGGCGGTAGGATTAGGAGCTGATGTAAGCATTCTTGATACTAACCCGGATCGCTTGCGACAGCTTGATGATCTGTTTCAGGGGAGGGTCAGAACGATCATATCTAATCCCTACAACGTTGGGCAAGCTGTACAGCGAGCAGATTTGCTTATTGGAGCAGTCTTGATTCCAGGCGCTCGAACGCCTCGTATTGTTACTGAAGATATGGTCAAAAGTATGGCTCCAGGCTCGGTTATTGTAGATGTGGCTATCGATCAGGGCGGGTCTATAGAGACGATTGACCGGATTACAACTCATGATCAGCCTACGTATGAAAAGCACGGTGTTATCCACTATGCGGTTGCCAATATGCCGGGCGCTGTCGCCCGTACTTCAACTTTGGCGTTAACTAATGCAACAACCCCTTATGGACTGCAAATTGCTACTAAAGGATATCGTCAGGCGGCGCTGGACAATGCTGCTATTGCTAAAGGGATCAACGTGATGATGGGAAAAGTAACCTATCTTGCAGTTGCTGATGCACAGGGAATTGCCGGTGAAAATATCCATGAGTTATTAAAAGCTAACGGATAAAACTACGCAATGATTTCCAGAAAAATGGTTATATCTATATAAATTAACTATAATTTTAAAATGATTTGAGTGGAGATCCATGTTACGATTTGGACGTACCAAAAATCAGGCCGAAGCTTATATGAGCGCGGGGGAACCGTTTTTGGGGGTGAAGTCGTAACTTTGCGACAGGGAAAATCCGCTTTGTCCCGAACCCGTCAGCTAACCTCGTAGGCTGCAAAGGGAGAGATTTTACAATATGAAAAACGTTTCAAAAAAACTTGCTATAGTAGGAGCAATCGCTCTTTCACCAGTCTTGGCAGCAGGTCCTACAATGGCTGCATCGTTAAATGCTACTGACCAGGCTGCAACAAAAGCATATGTGGCAAAAGTTCAATGGTCAGGCCATAATTTCAACCTGTCACAGCAAAATAACAGCCTGTCTGGGCAGAGCTTATCAGACCTGCTGAATAAGCTGTTGAATAATAGTAATAATAATAATGCGTCAAAACCAACATCGCCTGCGCCTTCCAAATCGGAAACCATAACAGAAGATACGAATGCAGGAAAAGGAGAAACTCAAAAGAATACTACGAGCCAGGATGAGAATAATAAATCCGAATTCGCTAAGCAAGTGGTCGATTTGGTAAATCAAGAACGTGCCAAAGCAGGGCTTCAACCATTAAAAAGCGATGCGGCGCTTACTAACGTGGCAATGATCAAGGCTAAAGATATGTACAACAACAATTACTTTGATCATAATTCTCCAACGTTAGGATCACCTTTTGACCTGATGAAATCAGAAGGCATTCAATACCGCACCGCTGGCGAGAACATCGCCAAAGGGCAACGCACCCCGCAAGAAGTAATGAACGCGTGGATGAATAGTGAAGGTCACCGTCAAAACATTATGAATGCAAACTACACTTCCATCGGAGTTGCTTACTATAATGGTGAGTGGGTACAAGAGTTTACGGGTTAATGAAAGTACCCCTTCGGTATATACGTTTTCAAAAGGCTCTGCTGAAATATGCAGGGTCTTTATTCTGTTTGGCTGATCCTATACTTAAAATAGGTATTCACCTATCCATCTTCTGCTGAGTATTCTATCTCAGAATAAGCTTAAAGCGGAGGGAAATTGAATGGGATACTATGTCAAGGTGGAACCTAATGTCAAGATCTATGTTGAAGATGTGAACCCTGGTGGGGATAAGACGATTTTATTTGTTCACGGTTGGCCGCTGAATCACAACCAGTATGAGTACCAATTTAATGTACTGCCTGGCAAAGGGTATCGGTGCATTGGCATGGACCTGCGTGGGTTCGGCAAATCTGATAAGCCTTGGCACGGGTATTGTCTGGATCGGATGGCTGATGATGTTCGTGGAGTAGTTGAGGCTCTTCAATTGAAAAATTTCACTCTTGCCGGCCACTCCTATGGTGGAGCTACCTCAATCAGATATATGGCAAGGCATGCGGGGTACGGCGTGTCCAAGCTGGCTTTATTCGGAGCGGCAGCTCCAAGTGTTACACAAAGACCAAACTTTCCATATGGGCAACCAAAAGAGAACGTTACAGCGCTTATAGAGAATTCCCTTAACGATCGACCGAATATGCTCCGCGGGCTTAAGGATATATTTTTCTTTCAGAACGTCTCTACAGCACTTGGTGATTGGTTTTTTGATTTAGGATTGGTCGCTGCTGGTCATTCTACTGCCAAGGTAGCTCAATCATTTCGGGATGAGGAGCTATTCTCTGACCTTGGTAAAATACATGTACCCACTTTGATTCTACATGGCATTCATGACAAGATATGCTACCCGGAGCTGGCTGTAGCCCAGAAGGAGGGAATTCCGGATGCTAAGCTAGTCTGGTTCGAATTCAGCGGGCATGCACTGTTCTATGAAGAACGTGACAAGTTCAACAGTGAGCTAATGAAATTTATTGAACACTAAAGCTATTTATATACGTATTTGCGCTGTGCCCAGTAACTGAACAGGAATAAAGTGATCTCGGTCAACAATTTGGCCGGGATTATTGTTAATCCGATCATTTCATGATACAGGTACATAAAGCCGTAATTCAGCAGGAGTACAAGTACGACAAGCGAGAAATATTTAGGCATAGAATGATGGATTTCAGCAGCTCCACTCTGTTTGCGGAACACTACATTTCGATTCATGGTGTAATTAAAAATAGAGCTGCAAATGCGTGCTGCGACGACCGATAACAGCAGATTCGCACTAATATGCTGAATGATCAGCAGTAACCCGAAGTCTAACAGGGCGGAAGCAATGGACGATGCGCTAAATAAAATGATCGGCAGATATACCCTGATTGAATCGGCTAATGGACGAAAATGTGATGATTTATTCTCATCTAAATACACTGTATCGATAAAAGTCTCTTCAATGCTATATCCTTCCTGATGTGCAGATAGCAGTAAGTTCATTTCGTACTCAAAACGTTCCCCGGAAATTTGACACAACCAATCCAGCATATCCGCTGAATACCCGCGCAGACCTGTCTGCGTGTCATACACTTTAGTTCCTGTTGTAAAAGAAAACACCGCCCGTGTTACCGAATTGCCAAAACGGCTGCGCAGAGGAACCTTGCCGCTAAAGCGCCGGCTGCCAAGAACTATCTTATGATCTCCCTGTTGGACGATCTCACTGACTGCCATAATATCTTCAGGCAAATGCTGTCCGTCACTGTCGGCGCATACTACGATATCTTGTCCTCCGGATTCCATTAAATAGTGAAATCCTGTCTTTAAAGCGCGTCCTTTTCCCCGATTTACTTCATGGTGCAGAACGATACATCCAACTGCTTCCGCCGTGTTGAATATTTTCTGATATTCCTTGCCACTGCCGTCGTCAACAATAATGATTCGGGTGTCAGAGCGCTTGCGCAGCTTTTGAATGAGCTCAAGCAGACGTTCGTCAGGTTCATATGCCGGAATAAGTATAGCCATATCACTTACCCTCTTTCACATATAAAATGTCGCTGACGCCGCGTTCTCTATTTTTGCCCAGAGGATTGTTCACAACCCGACCCATGAAATACATCGTTGAAGAGCCGCCGCCATCAAGATTGTACGCTTCTGTACACCCGAGATCCGCAAAAACCTGAGCGAATTCAGTTAACGTCATACCACGGCTATACCCTTGCTTCCGGCCGTCTACAACGATGAATACGTAATGATTTGGAGCGATCATCCCGATTCCTGTTCTTGGATTTGCATTTTGAATGGAACGGTTCCCGAAGTTGGTATCGATTTTGACGTGATCAAAATTGCTTGTCACTTCGCCAGCCTTAATCAGCACAGGACCAAAGGATAATGTATTAAGCACTCCATCAGACAGCAGTGTTGAGGAGTCCGCATCTTCTTCCTCATATGATTTCATCGTCCCGTCATTGAGTAAGGCCAGACCTGTTCTTGCAGGCTCATCTCGATATACAGTTCCGTTTCGAATGATCACACCATCACTGCGGAAGCCATAGTAATCTCCATTAATGGCGAATATAGCATTGTTGGTAGAAGCAATCTCCGATGTGTTCTCGATAATATTGCGTCCAAAGCTGTCGTCTGCAAAAGCTGATAGAAGGTTAGTTCCGTTTTTCAACTGAACGTCTGCAACATAGTAAGTGATTTTGTCAGATCCCGAGCCGCGTTCTACCTGATCGATTTTAATTTGAAGATTGTCGCTGTTATAGCTCCAGTCGTCGTACACCGCTTTACCTGTAACACTATTTTTATTGCCGCTTGAATTGCCATCATCCACGACGATCTCTACATGCTGGATTAAATATCGGTCGGCAAGTCCGTATAAAATCGCTCCTACTACTAAAAGGACCAGAAGCAGTATAGCGTACAATTTTCGTCTGGATTTTATAGGTTTGGAACTTATCATAAGAACACTCTCCTTATTAATAACTGGATTAAGCTCCTCGAATTGGAGAACCTTTTGAGCACGTAATTCATGTTACTGCGGGCAGCTGAAAGGGAACTGAAAGCTAAATGAGCATTTGCTGAAACTTCTTGGATGTGTGAAAAAGAGGGGCAAATAAACATGAAACTGAGGAAACTTGCGATTTGTAAAAATAACGATAAAATTACGTCAATAAGGTATCATGAAGGATAACAATGGAATTAGAATGGGAGGGGGAGTTGATGATGGATTCGCAGAGTGTGCAGGAAATTGTCAATCGGCAAAAGCAGATGGTTCAGTCAGGGGCTACTAAATCAGTCGCTTTCCGTTTAAAACAGTTGGAGACTCTTAAATCTGCTATTAAGGAACGTGAGAAGCTCGTAATGGAAGCATTATTTGCTGATCTGGGCAAATCTGAATTTGAAGCGTACGCCACGGAAATCGGAACGGTATATGACAGTATTAGCCATGCTATGAAAAATCTTAAAAAATGGGCCAAGCCGCAGCGGGTGCGAACTCCGATCGTTCATTTTGGATCAACCAGCTATATTTATTCTGAACCGTATGGATCTACTCTCATTATTGGTCCTTTTAACTATCCATTTATGCTAGTTATGGACCCGTTAATCGGAGCGATATCTGCAGGGAATTGCGCGGTAGTCAAGCCATCTGAATATACTCCACATGTATCTGCAATCATTGCAGAAATTTTAGCGGATTGCTTTGATGAGACTTATATAATTACGCTCGAGGGCGGTAAGGAGATTACTTCGATATTGATTCATACTCCTTTTGATCTGATATTTTTTACAGGCAGCATTGGAGTTGGAAAGATTGTTATGGAAGCTGCGGCGGGTAATTTGGTGCCGGTGATTTTGGAGCTTGGGGGCAAAAGCCCATGCATTGTAGACCGAGAGACTAATCTGGATCTAGCTGCTGGACGAATCGTATGGGGCAAATTTTTGAATACAGGACAAACTTGTGTTGCCCCGGATTATGTGCTGGCTCATCGAGACATAAAAGAAGCGTTGATTGTAAAAATGAAGGAACAAATCACCGCTTTTTACGGAGCTGACCCTAAGGACTCTCCCGATTATGGAAAGATCGTAAATACCCGGCAATGGGATCGTCTGAATGGCCTTCTCTATCATACAAAAGTTGTTGCTGGAGGAAATGGAGATCGGGAAGATTTGTACTTTGCACCTACAATAATGAATGGAGTGGAATGGAACGACAAAGTGATGGAAGAGGAAATATTCGGCCCGATTATGCCTGTTCTGGAATATGACGATTTATCTCTTGTCATTGATAAGGTAAATGCTAGACCTAAGCCGCTTGCCTTGTATTTGTTTACCGAGAATAAAAGCGTCGAAAACAGGGTGCTGGAGTCTGTTTCTTTTGGTGGCGGATGTGTAAACGATACAGTGCTGCATTTGGTCAGCCCTTATTTGCCTTTTGGCGGAGTAGGATCATCGGGTATGGGGTCTTATCATGGCAAGCACAGCTTTGATTCTTTCTCCCATCGCAAAAGTGTGCTGAAAAAGTCGACTAGAATCAATTTGGATTTGATCTTTCCCCCATATAATGAACGAAAGCTGAAATGGATTAAAAAATTCATGAAATAGTACTTGCGACTAATATAAGCAACGTTAGAGTAAAATAGAAAACACAATAGATAAGGAGGCCGTGCCAGTTGAAATATCGCAGATTAGGAAAAACAGAACTGGATGTATCCGTTATTGGAATCGGGACGTGGCAGTTTGGAGGAGAATGGGGCCAACAGTTCACTCAGAATGATGTCGACTCTATTCTGGATAAGGGTCAGGAGCTTGGCATTAACCTGATTGATACAGCGGAATGTTATGGAGATCATTTGTCAGAGTCGCTGATCGGAGACTATATTAGTCGCCGAAAACGTGAAGATTGGATTATTGCGACTAAATTCGGTCACCATTTTCATGAGCGTTTTACACGTACCGATGTTTTTGATGCGCAGGATGTGTTGAAACAGCTTGATGCTTCCCTGAAGGCGCTTCGCACTGAATACATCGACCTATATCAATTCCATTCAGGAAGAGATGAGGCATTTGATAATGATGATTTGTGGACGTTGCTGGACAAGCAGATTCAAGCAGGGAAAATTCGATTCTTGGGCACTTCCATCGGCAGCAATGACAATCTACATCAGACCGAAAATTCCACAAGGGTTAATTCCTCAGTTATTCAGGTTGTGTACAATCGTCTGGATCGGGTTCCAGAAAACCGTGTATTCCCTTCCTGTGAACAACAGGATTTGGGAGTGTTGGCCCGGGTTCCGCTTGCTAGCGGCTATTTAAGCGGCAAATATAAGCCTGGAGCTACCTTTGAGTCCACCGATGTTCGGCATCGTCATGATGCCCAAAGCACTATGCGCAAGCTTGAGGAAGTGCAAATGATTCGTAAAAATGAAGTGTCTGAAGGAGTAGATATGGCGCAGTGGGCATTAGCTTGGTGTTTACGCCATCCGGTCGTCAGTGCAGTAATACCGGGTTGCAAAAACCCGGCTCAAGTAGAAGCTAATGCTAGGGCAGCAAACCTGCTAGATTAGGTTGCAAGAATAACAATGATCCGATGAATTGCGAAAGTTGCGAAAATCATCGGATTTATTTTTTTGGCATATTTTTATGTTGACGGTTGTAAATAATAGGTATAATATGAACATACATACTATAATTTCCTATATATTGGGTGGTTGGTGGAGGATCTGATAGGGGGTGGTTGCTGTTTGAAGCACACATCTACGATTTGCGCAGAGCTGGAAGGTTTCATTAAGAGAGAAGAGATGACTCTTCATCATTTTGCTGGAACTTCCGGTATTAACGCGGGTACGTTAAGTGGCATTCTAAATGGTAATCGACCAATCGCTATAGGACAACTGGATCGAATGACTTATGCGATGGGTCTTCCGGAAGGCAGTCTTTACGATTTGTATGTTGATGAGTTTTTTGCGCCTCAAGCTCCTCATTGGCGACGGCTTCGTCCTTTTATGCTTCGTTGTGCTGAACTTAAGAAATACGGATGTATTCAGCGAATCTCGAATCGGTTATGTAAAGATTTTTGGCATATTTCCGGTATTTTCAATACTGCTGAAATTTTGTTTGAGAAAGGCTTGTACGAAGCGGCGGCTATATTATACGAGAGCGTCGTTGATAGTGAGCACTCAAGTCATATGGAGCGACTTGCGATAAGCTACTATCGTCTATTTCAGATTTATCAGGGAGACTGTCGTAAGGGTTATAAAGCTGTCATTCAATTTTTGCCTTACCGATATCGCCTGCCGGAAGCGTATGCTTTGAACGGTCTGTTGTTGCTTGCTGAAGTTTATGCAGTCAGGTCCAGTTGGACTGAGGTAGAGAATTATGCGGATGAATTGAGTGAATTGGCAGTTAAGTTATATAAGAGACAGGTATGGAAGTCAGACGATTTTAATCCTGATCACCCACTCGTATACTACTACGGCAAATCTTATCTGTTCAAAGCTGCATCGTATGAATATCGTGGAATGTTCGAGGAAGCGAGGAATTGGATTTCCCAATATGCTGATCTGAGTTGGTTTGAGGGTTTAGATCAACAAGGACTGGATGAAGTGAATAAACTGAAATCTTTGGCAGAGGCGAACTTTATTAACCTAGAGATCAAAGCAGGAGATCGCAATAGAATCCCGGAATATGTTTGTTTTCTGGAAGAACATCCTGATGAAATTGTTGAAGGATTAACTATTTTATTGGAATCGGCTAATCGGTACCACTTTTTTATCGATGAGATTCTCTTTAAATTTTCATATAAAATTGAGCAATACGGAAATGTTGATACAGATCACAGGTTAACTCAAAGAGTGGCAACTAATAGCTATCCAGAAAAATTATCGTATAATTTGCGTTGTTCTGTGTTCTTTCAGAACTTTGCCGTCTATAACTTCAGAAAGGGTCTTCATCGGGAAGGCATAAAGAACCTGTTATATAGCATGGCGATATCAGTGACCTTAAATAATAAGGAGCACATATTTAATAGTATGGTTATGTTCGAGTTGTACCGCCGATTCGCTTCTGATCAACAATGTCAGACTTATAATAATTTATGCAGAAATTTGTGGGATCATGAAAAAGTAAATATCTTAGGTGGTTCCAACCGTGTTTATGTTTAGTTCTGTTGTGTCGTAGCTGGTTCTAGCGTATTGAGACAGTTGTCACATGGCTGGTAATTAAGGATTAGTACAAAAAGGACTGGCATTAAGCCAGTTCTTTTTGTCATACTAGAAAGACATAAAATGCAAAACAATATCCTATATACTTCCAAAAAATATATATTATGCATAACATTTGAACAGTAAATATTTAGCAACATAACCTATGATATAAATAAGGTGGTGTGTAATTATGATGAATAGTTTTGAGTTTAATAGTAACTCTGAATATATAAAGTGTAGAATTGAAGAAGAAAGAGACGGACTTAATGAGCTCGTCATGAAATACGGATTTCGAGACGTACGTGTACTCAAGCAATCTATGGAGCTTGATAAATTGATTAATTCATATAATAAAGTAAGATATAACGATACTAGATATGCCAAGAAGCCAACGGTTGAAAGTAGTCGACTTTTTGAAGAGATAAGATATAGAGCTTGAAGAATATTGGATGCTTCTAAGAGAAACTGGATTTTATTGCTGTTAAGTATCGTCTTCGCTCAGAGCTGCATAATGTGGGATTATATGATGTTGCAAGAACCGTCCGGATTACGGACGGTTCTTCTGTTTTGGTAGTGCTGTGACTAAAATCGGAAAATGATTTCTCTAGTAATTAGATTATTATTTACATTGTTGATATAATGTTTACATTTGTAAAACATTTATAGAGAAGAGATGAAATACAGATGGGGCTTCGTACGATTTCAGATAGAAGTAAATTTATAGGTATATATATTCTATTACTTCTTAAAGTTATATTGCTTCGTGTTTTTGTTTTCGGAGAAACAGGGTGGAAGAGTTTGCCTGCCGAAGCATTGTCTATATTAGTCTTGTTTTGCGCTGTGGAGCTGATATTTTCTGTAAAAAGAAAAGGTATTGTCTATCAGATTTTTAACTTTCTGTTTTCGTTTTTGCTTTTTGCTGTCACGCTGTATTATGCGCATTTCGGAACCGTGCCGACTTATGTTGTATTAAGCGAGCTGAATCAGGTTCCGCAAATTCGCGCTAGCGTCAATGCATTACTGCGGCCGGAGCAATTTTTATACTTTGCTGATTTTGCTGTACTTGCATTATGGAGAACCGTGAGCCTTGTGCTGGCACGGCGTAAATCCAGAAGAGGAGGACTCCGTTTTCAGACAGCAGATGTGAGGCCGTTAAGAAGCGGTCGGATCTGGAAGCTAAGTGTAGCAGTCGTGATGATTATCAGCATTGCTATATCGGTTGTTTCTGTGCGATCCGGCGGCAAGGTCGATAATGAGCTGTTTCGTGCAGAGAAGATAGGCTTATTGAATTTCCAGGTCGATGCGGCTCTTCGTAATTATGAAGAGGAAAAAATGATTGCAGAGGGGAATTTGCAGGAGACAAAAACTAAAATTTCAGACTTGCAGGCGAGTTACCCATATCGCGACGATTCACAAGCTGGCGGTAACGGGGCGCTTAAACCCCAATATTTTGGGGCAGCAAAAGGAAAAAATCTGATTGTGATTCAGATGGAATCTTTTCAAAATTTCCCGATTCATCTGTCAGTCGGAGGGCAAGAGGTTACTCCTGTACTGAATGGGTTGATCAAGGAAGGGGTTTATTTTCCCCATGTGTTCCAGCAAATTGGCCCCGGCAACACCTCGGATGCTGAATTCATGTCTAATACGTCTATTTATCCTACGGCTGCAGTAGCAATGTCTAAAGGCTACGGCAACAGGGAGCTGCCCAGCTTGCCTCGTTTATTGCAGAAGCATGGTTATGTGGCGAATACGTTCCATATTAACAATGTAACCTTCTGGGATCGGAATAAGCTGTATCCTGCATTAAATTTTGATCAATATTATGACAAGCCTTACTACAATAATGATCAGTTCAACAATTTCGGCGCATCTGATGAAGAAATGTATCGGGTTGGAATGGAGAAGCTGAGTGAAATTCATCGTCAGGGTAAGTCCTTTTATGCCCAATTTGTAACAACGTCGAGCCATTCTCCTTTTACAGTACCGGAAGACAGACGTCAGATTAAGCTGACCTCTGATCTCGAAGGAACGAATCTTGGTAATTATATTACGGCTGTTAATTATACGGATTATGCGATTGGGAAGCTGATCGGGCAGTTGAAGGAAGCTAATATGTGGGATGATACAATGCTTGTTATTTATGGCGATCATTTCGGACTTCAACCAAGCGATACAAGTGCAGAAGAAATTAAGTCTAAGCTTGGAATTCCATATGATAATATAATTAGTAGATTTAACATTCCTTTTATAGTGCATATACCTGGTCAAAATCTCGGTATTACATCAGATCAGTCCGGGGGGCAGGTTGATATGATGCCTACGATGGCTAACTTACTCGGTATCTCTCTGAACGATGAAGGTTTTACCGCATTGGGACAGGATTTGCTGAATATTGATCATAACGTATTCGGTATGCGGTATTATCTTCCAACAGGATCATTTTTTAACGATGAGATTCTGTTTATGCCGGGTCAGGGATTTGATGATGGTTCTGCAATATCATTGGACACATTACAGCCAGTTAGTGATTTCTCAAGCTATCGCAACGACTATGACTATGTTACGCAATTGATGAAGCTGTCTGATGAATATGTAAAGCTGTTGCCTAAACGTCATTAATAAGGAAATGTAGTGTTGAAGTATCAGTTGGGGGCGAACGGAATGGACGGAATGGCTAGTATGGACAATGTCAGAAGTGTAGGGGATACGATCAGCACGATTCGACAAATGAAGGTAAAAGGGATTAATATAGGCAAACCTGTCGTAATGACGTATCAGAACAAGGAAATAATGAGCGGTTTTCACAAAACTCCGATTGAAGGGCGGATTTATTTGTCATCTCTTAACTTTGATGGTGATGGACAAGGAGATTTGAAGCATCATGGCGGAGTAGATAAGGCGGTATGTGTCTACCCGTTCGAAAGGTATGCTTATTGGGAACAAGAGCTGGGATTGTCTTTGGCGCTGGGGGCGTTTGGAGAAAATGTAACCACTGAAGGTATGCTGGAGGATCAGATATGCATCGGTGATATTTTTCAGTTCGGAGAAGCTGTCGTTCAGGTAAGCCAGCCCAGACAGCCCTGCTATAAAATCGCTGCCCGATACGGAGTGAAGGAGCTTCCTGCAATGGTTCAGGAAACGGGATATACCGGATATTATTTAAGAGTGCTTCAAGAGGGATGGGTTAATCCAGAGGATACACTATCGCTAAAGCAACATCATGCAGCCGGAATTACTCTCCAGTATGCCAACCAAATGATGTTTCATGATAAGGAAAATGCGAAGGGAATCCAGACTATTTTAGACGTGGAAGAATTGTCCTCAAGCTGGCGTGACACCTTTACTAAACGGCTTGGCTCATTGTTAAATGACTAATGACCGGTATTCAAATTGCAGAACCTGCCCGATTCTCGTTGGAGAGAAGGGCAGGGTTTTATTTTTTGAACTTTAGTCGCATTCCCTTTTGTCCTAAAAAATGGTATATCAAGAAATAAAGTTAATTCGAAAAAGGAATCAGCATCATTTTTGGGTAATTTTAATTATAAGCTGATTCATGGAGAAACTTTTTTCAGCCTTGATACGTCATTTAATCAGCATTAATTTTATCACATCTGTTTATTACGGGTGTAGGAGGATGAAACGGTGAGGAAAATATGGACTTCTTTTTTAGCAGTTATTTTAGTGGTGCCTCTGCTGCTGCAAACAACTGCTCATGCGGATTCAGCAATAAATGTCTACATTGATGGATCTCCGCTGAAGACGGATCAAGCACCAATCATGGTTCAAGGGCGTGTCATGCTGCCGCTTAGAGCTATCTTTGAAGCACTGAATGCTACGGTCAAATGGGATCAGAAGGCTCAAATGGTTACAGCTATTAAGGGAGATACCACGATCGTATTAAAAATTAAATCCAAGGTTGCGACAATTAACAATCAGGCAGTAACATTGGATGTTCCAGCTCAGTCGATTAAGGGGAGAACGATGGTTCCCGTAAGATTTGTGAGCGAGGCCCTTGGTCAAGAGGTAGGGTGGAACTCCAAAACGAAGAGAGTAACTATTACCAGCTCCGACAATAGCGGCGGTAATGGGAATGTAGGCAATCCAAGCGCTGTATCTTATGTAACGCTTCGGGATAATGGCAGCAATGGAGACGGAAGAGATTTGGAAGTGAGCTTTGGTAAGTCATTAAACGAGGCTTCTGCCGTTGATCATTACCGAGTTTATATTGTGAAGGCAGGAAATGCTTCATGGTTTAATTTGAGCGCGACAGGCAAAGTATCAACGGGCAACTATTCGACGCTTTTGCCAACGGGTTCAGATCAATCCCTCAGGCTGTTATCCTCGACACGTGATGTAGATGGCGCTGTAATCAAAGCCAACCAAAGTTATGTAGCTTTTGTGCTGGCTGTAGGCAAAGGCAATGCGACTAATGCACTGTCCGCTGCTTCGGGCACAGTTACGTTGGATAGTGGCGCTTCAGTTGCTGCGGCTACGAATGTCAAAGCGTCCGATGTGAGTGATTATGGTGATGGTCGGGATATTTCGGTAAGTTTTACCCGTCCACAGAATGATAGCAATATAAACAATTATCGAGTATTAATCGTCAAAACGAAGGATGTCAGCGGTTTCAATCTGTCCACTGCGAACAATGCTTCGAGCCAATCGTATATTATTGTAAATAAATCAGGAAGCAATACTTCCTTAAAAGGAACATTAAACTCTAATTCGCGTGACACGTCCGGAGAAATTATCAAAAATGGCGTGGCATATACCGCTTATGTTCTCTCCGTGAGTAATTCGAGTACGGAATCAAACAAATTGTCATCTGGCTCGTCTTCTTTTACACTTAACGCCAGCGCGATAAGCATTCCAACAATCACACAGGTTAGAGATCAAAGTGATAATGGAGACGGCCGGGATCTGCGGATCAGCTTCACTAAATTATCGGATGAGTCTAAAATATCCGGTTACCGGGTTTTTGTCGTGAAGGCTAGTGACTATGCTAATTTTAATTTGAGCAAAGCCAATTCGGTATCGAGCTCCAACTATACGTCATTCAATAAGAAAAATTACAACTTCGATGAATCTTTGTCTTCCAGTGCAAGGGATGTTGATGGAGCGACAATACGAACTGGAGTAAGCTATCGTGTATTTGTTATGGCTGTTGGAAGCGGCAGTTACACAGGGAACAACACTCTGTCTTCACCATCCAGCGCTGTTACTTTATCGAATATTTACTCTGTTGGAATGGTAACCAATATAAATGTGAGCGATGTCTACGATAACAATGATGGTCGGGATTTGTATGTGTCGTATACTCGTCCATCGGATGAGTCGAATATTAGCAGCTATCGTATTCTTGTCGTTAAAACATCAAATGCCGGGAGCTTTAATCTGAGTAAAGCCACCGCGGTATCCGGATATAATTATTACACACAAGCGAGTGTAGGTTCTAACTTCAACCAAGCACTTGCATCTGGGGCGAAAGATGTTGACGGCCATAAAATTCAAAATGGTGTGAGTTATAATGTATTTGTTCTGTCCGTAGGCAAAGGAAGCTATAACGGGACTTACACTTTGTCAGCTAAATCAAGTTCAATTACGCTAAGTAACAATTACACCGTTGGAAAAGCGACTAACATAACAGTTAATGATATTAGTGATCATAATGATGGTCGTGATTTGGAAGTGGCATTTACTCGAGCATCTGATGAATCCAATATTAGTAATTACCGGATTATGGTCGTGAAATCCTCCAATGCTGGAAGCTTTGATCTGGCAAAAGCGAATCTAGTCAATAGCTATAACTATACTGAGGTAAATAAAGGCGGCAATTATAAACAGTCGTTATCCTATAATGCTAGAGACGTAGATGGAAATGTCATTCAAAACGGAGTGAACTACCGCGTGTTTGTATTGTCGGTAGGAACCGGAAGTTATGCAGGGAATAACGCTTTGTCTCTGGGGTCTTCTTCAACTATTACTTTAAGCTACAATTATAATGTTCTTCCTGTACCTAACGTAACTGTTAGCGATATTGGAGATAATAATGACGGTCGCGATCTCGAAGTGTTTTTTAATAAGGCATCCGACGAAACGAGCATTAATCATTATCGTATTCTCGTAGTGAAATCTGCAAATGCGGGCAGCTTCAATTTAACAAAAGCGAATGCAGTTAACAACAGCAGCAACTATACGCAAGTGGCAAAAAGAGGAGATAATATTAAGACGGCATTATCGAGCGGTGCTAGAGACGTAGATGGAGCAACCATTCGCAATGATGTTCCATATCGTGTTTTTGTTCTCTCTGTAGGCAGTGGAAACAACAATGCTCTGTCTCAAGGTTCCTCGGAAATTACGTTGAGTATGAGTAATGCAGCTGAGGAGGTTATTGGGCTATCCGCAACATTAGAAGGAAATACGGGCAGCTTTAGCGATATTAAGGTTAGCTTTAATAAGGTGGCTAATGAGAACAAAATATCGGAATATCGTATTTTAATTGTACCCTCGTCCTCAATAGGTAATTTCAAAGTACAGGATGCCAACAATGTAACGGTAGCTGACAATTATACTCGAGTTGCCCCTAGGGGATCAAATGTGAGTCAGTCACTACAAAATTCGAGAGATGCTTACGGTAATGCTATTAACACTGACACCACATATCAAGTTTTGGTGCTGTCAGTAGCTAAATCGGGCAACCCTGCGGATAATACCTTGTCTCGTGCTTCTAATCAAGTGAGGGTTAATCCGAACCCGGATACGGTTTCCATACCTGCTGTGTCAGATGTAAAAGTTACATCCGATGCTTCGGGCATAACTGTGAGCTTCACTGAGCCAGCGGCAAAACAAAATATTGCGGAATATGCCATCATTGCTGTGCCAAAGGGCACGGCGCTTGATCTTGCAACAGCAAGAAGTGCATATTCTGACGGAAAAGCGTTGAAGGTCAAAGACGGTGCAGCACAAATAGTAACACAGGACGTATATGGTGCGCCTATTAATAATACGAAACTAGAATACGACATTTATGTGCTGTCAGTTCCTAATATGATTAACGCTAAGATTCCGGCCTTGTCACCTTCCTATTCTGCAGGGCTTTATGTACCTCCTGTTCAACCGGAAGTGACACCACCGGCATCATCACCACCAGTAGTGACACCGCCAGAGCAACCATCTGTCCCGGTTACAACTCAATAAGTACTCTGATGACGCTATCGATATACATTCACAAAGAAAGAGCGACCCGTTATGGGCCGCTTTTTCTTTGTGAAATAAATAGGCGAAAGGTTTATTTGACAGGCAGAGCTGCCTTCGGTACCTTTATACTAACCATTTGATGAATGTAGGAGAAAGAGTGCTTATGAAAAAAGTCGGACTAGTCATGAGGAAAATACAGTTTACCGAATCACAGGGACCACGGGTGTTTGCGGAACGGCTGCGAGATTTGGCTGCGCAGCTTGGGGTAGAGATCGTTTTTATCTCGCCAGAAAGACATGTCAGTGGACATGATTGGATCGCAGGATATGAACATGAAAAAGGGGACCTGGTCAACTATGATATTGTCCTTGATCAAATGTATTCAGCCGGTATTGATCATGTTATTTATACTGTATCCGGTTTTACCTTCTTAAAGATGTTTTTTAAAAATAGTGTGCTGTTTCCACACAGTTTTCCTGATCCTGCTCTAACGGGTTATGAAATGATGAAGCCATTTTACGGAATCGTGGACAAGGCTATTGTTCAGACAGAGTTTTTGAAACGGCAGATGAACGAGGTTTATGGTGTAAGTGATGTGGATGTCATTCCTATCGGGTTTAGTGAGCAGCTGGCAGAGGAATACTTTGATCCTAGCGCCATTGTGGGCAACCGTGTCCTCTGGATTGGAAGGGATGAGGAGAATCGCCGCCCTGATCTGGTATTGGAGTATGCACGGCGCAATCCGGATAAGGAAGTAATTATGGTGTTTGGCGGCATGAGATATAAGGAAAGTATGAAAAAATACGATATCCCGCACAATGTTAAATTGAAGTTCGCCTTAACTCAGAGTGAAGTTTTTGAACTCATGAACTCATCAAAAGTATACTGGAGCAGCTCCAAATTCGATACTTTCGCGATGCCGCTGACCGAAGCACTTGCTATGGGCAAAATCGTCATTAAGCCGGAGCATCCTTGTTATGATCATATTAGCAGTCATCATGCATTTGCGGGCAATGAGAAGAACTGGTTTGAATTAATCAACATGGCGATAGCCTCACCTCTCAATTATTCGATGGACAATCGGGACTATGCCTTCTCGAAGTTTTCAAGCTCGGTGATGAAGGAAGGCTATCGTGATTTCTTTGATCGGTGGTTACGTTAGAAAAGACCGCTTCTCTGCATTAGATAGGTACATCAGCAGAAAAGCGGTCTGTTTGATTAGTCTGAATGTGCAGCAAGCAACTGTGCCGTAGAGCAGCTATCAAGCGGACGGCTAAAGTAGAAGCCTTGAATTTGATCACAACCATGCTGACGCAGGAAATGGAACTGCTCTTCCGTCTCAACACCTTCGGCCAGCACGGTAAGTCCTAGTGATTTACCTAATTGGATGATGGATAACAGAAGAGAGTTATCTCTTGTAGATGTAGGTGTATTTTGAATGAACGTACGGTCGATTTTCAACACCTGTAAAGGCAGCTCTTTTAAATAATAGATAGAAGAATAGCCTGTACCAAAATCATCGATAGACAATGAGATTCCCCGGCTTTTCAAAAAGTCCAGCTTATCTTTGATCATGACGGGTTCATTCAGCAGTGATTCCGTCACTTCAAGCTCCAAGTATTTAGGATCAAGTCCGGTTTCCTGAAGTGCACTTTCTACAGTTTTTACGAATTGTGGATGTCTGAACTGGATCGCCGATACATTGACGGACACTGGTAGCTTGGGATGTCCAGCATCCTGCCACATTTTGTTAGTTCTGCATGCTTCACGCAAAACCCATTCGCCAAGCTGAACGATAAACCCGCTATCCTCTGCAATGGGTATAAAAGCTGCCGGAGATATGCGTCCTTGCTCCGGATCATTCCAGCGAATCAGAGCCTCGAGTCCTGTAAGAGTACGCGTCTCCAAATTGATTTTCGGCTGATAGAACAGCTCAAATTCCCCTTCAGCCAAAGCGCGCGGCAATTTCTTTTCAATTTGTACACGCTCCAATAATTTATCCATTAGGTAATAATCAAAATAATGCGGATCGTGCAGCGATTCGTTTTTCGCTTCTTTCATAGCTAATTCCGCATGCTTGAGCAGGAGGGTAGCCTCAGGACCGTCGTCCGGGTAGATGCTAATACCTGTACCAAAGCCGATCGTAATTTCTTCTCCAAATAAAATGTAAGGTTTATTTAATGATTCGCTTAATTCACTAGCCATTTTATGTATTTGCAAAGGATCAGACAAACGGGATAATAAAACAATAAATTCATCAGCAAAGCTGCGGCAAATCGGCGTGCCTTCGTCGAATGTTTCACGCATTCTGTCAGCAACGCTTTTTAGCAGGTCGTTACCTGCTCCTTCACCATAGCTTTCATTAATATAACGGAACCGGTTAATATTGACGCGCAGAACGGCAGCGGTCTTCTTCTCCGCTTCTGTAGTGATTAGCTCTGCTTTCATAACTTCCCGGAATCGGCTCATATTAAGCAGGCCAGTGATTGGATCAAAATAAGAGAGCTGACGGATTCTTTGGTTGGAAGCGTCGCGCTCCTCCATCTCCTTAGTTACATCGAACTGAAGCCCGATAAAATAGCTTGGCTTCCCTTCCTCATTCATAATCGGGCTGATAATGAACTGGTTCCAGAATGTACTTCCATCCTTTTTGTAATTCTTGATGGTTACCGTGTCGGCGCGACCTTCCTTAATCGCCTGACGTATAACTCCCAGATGCTCCATATCAGTCTCTTCTCCCTGAAGAAACCGACAGTTCCGCATAAGAACTTCATCTCTGGAATAACCAGTTATTTGCTCAAAGCCTTGATTAACGTAGACTAGAGGGTTGTCTTTAATATTGGGGTTAGTAATAGCCATGCCGACCCCCATCATATCAATGGAGCGTAATAACGCAGAAGAATTAATAATCGATTCGATACGGGTAGAATTGATTTTCTGTTCCTTTTCTATGTCCAAATGAAAGCCCCCCTTAGAATGAACCGTATTAAGATGTATGTATCAAACCGAAGACCGGTATATGGGGTACAACTACAGCTTAAGTTCATCATACATGTGGTGCATTCAGGAAATCAATGATTTTAACCACTAAAAAATAAAATCACCGTCCAAAAAAAACCAATGGTCGATTTTGGACGGTTTTTCATATACATAAAAAGTGATATATTAGGGGATTTCGATTAAATTATTCCGAAGGGATCACGATCACTTTCTCAGCGTTTCCGATTGGTGGCAGACTGCGAGTTAATAGCGGACTGTAGAAGGCTACGATTTTAGTATCCTTGGTAAGCTCGTTTACTGCAGCTTCAGTTCCATCGACATGAATTAGAGACGTATCTTCCGTAATATTAACGATAACTTCAGCAGGAGAAGAGGTGCTGATTCCTGACCCTTGAACCCGAATACTAGTTGGTCTGTTGGAATTCGCAGCAGTAACCTCTTGAATCGTACCGTGGGTGCCTAACCAATCAATCGTATAATCCTTGTCCTTAACCGTGATGCGATAAGTAGGTGTTTGTGGTGGCAAGCTTAACGTAGCTATGTTGGTCAGTATTTTGAATGTTCTGATTAGGTGCATTTTCAGTTGCAGCGTAGGTGGCGCCTCCACCTAAGGTTAAAGAGAGTGCGAGCAAGGCTGCTGAGTATTTTTTTGCAGTCATCATGAATGATAATCCTCCTTCTTGGTGTAATTAACCATCTGACGAGCCTGAACGACAAACAGTTGCAGATATAACAGAAAATTAATTGAAGAGGGGAGATAAGTGATTTTTTTCATTATTGAACTACCGAATGAAGTGATAACATGAGTTTACTAAAAACGTGTAAGTTGTATTTTTTTGCATCATATTATTTTAATGCTTTATAGCGATAATGCGGTATAGTATTGCGAATGATGATAGTTTTGCTCTTATATTTAATTCAGGAGGATTAAGATGGGAAAAACGACTGGTTTTTTAGAATATGAACGTGAAGTTGCTGTAGAGGTTAAGCCGTTAGAGAGAATATCTTCATGGTGTGAGTTTACAGTGCCCTTGGATGAAAATAAACTGAGAGAACAGGGAGCACGTTGTATGGATTGTGGCACTCCATTTTGTCATGTGGGACGTATGCTGTCAGGTATGGCATCTGGTTGTCCAGTTCATAATCTCGTCCCTGAATGGAATGATCTCGTATACCGTGGAAGCTGGAAAGAAGCACTAAAACGACTTCACAAAACCAATAATTTCCCCGAATTTACTGGACGTGTCTGCCCAGCCCCATGTGAGGGTGCCTGTACGGTGGGGAAGCACGGTTCTCCTGTTACAATCAAGAGCATTGAGCGTGCTATTGTTGATAAAGGGTTTGCTGAGGGTTGGATTCAACCGGCAATTCCGGCAACGCGTACGGGTAAAAAAGTAGCTGTCATAGGCTCTGGACCAGCAGGAATGGCTTGCGCAGCGCAGCTTAACCAGGCAGGACATCTTGTAACCGTCTATGAACGGGCTGACCGAGTCGGCGGTCTTTTAATGTATGGAATTCCAAATATGAAGCTGGATAAAGGACTCGTGCAGCGTCGCGTAGATCTCCTTGCAGCTGAGGGTGTTACCTTTATAACTGGAACGGAAATAGGCAAGGATATTCCTGCTGCTGAGCTGAAGCGTGATTTTGATGCTGTTGTTCTATGTGGTGGGTCTACTAAAGCTCGGGATCTGAATGTACAAGGGCGCGAGTTTAACGGAATATATCAGTCCATGGAATTTTTGACGCGCAATACGCGAAGCCTGCTGGATTCGAATCTTGACGATGGCAAATATTTATCCGCTAAAGGGAAAAATGTTGTTGTCATTGGCGGAGGAGACACTGGTACAGACTGTGTTGCTACGGCTATTCGGCATGGATGCCGCAGCGTAACACAATTGGAGATCATGCCTCAGCCGCCGTTAACCAGGCAGCCAAGCAATCCATGGCCTGAGTACCCTAAGGTGCTGAAGACAGATTATGGTCAAATAGAAGCGATTTCGATACAAGGTGAAGATCCACGCCGATATGTAACTTCAACGAAGTGTTTTGTTGGTAATGCTGATGGCCAGGTTACTGAGGTGCATACAGTAGACATTGAATGGACAAAAACGGATTCCGGGCGTCTCATTCCAATTGAAATTCCTGGCAGTGAAAAAATTATTGCAGCCGATATGGTTTTGCTTGCTCTAGGATTCACAGGGCCGGAAGAGGGAATGATCGTAGAACTCGGCTTAGAGCAGGATGAGCGCTCTAACATCAAAGCGGAAGAGGGCAAATACAAGACAAATGTACACGGTGTATTCGCTGCTGGTGATATGCGGCGGGGCCAAAGCCTGGTTGTATGGGCGATTGACGAGGGCCGCCAAGCTGCCCGTGAAGTGGATTTGTTCTTAATGGGTGAAACCCAGCTGCCATAAGCTATAAGTAAAAAGGGGCTGTCCCTCAAAGTTATCTAAGATAACTTTGAGGGACACTTCTTGTTTAGCAGTGTAAAGGCAAGATATCAGGAAAAGGATGCAAAAATACAGTTTTTTTAAAGTAGCCATGAAAGGATGAACAAAAGCCTGCAAAACTGCAGCAATATTGTTCAGAATAGACTAGTTTGAAGAGAATCCTTAGAGAAAGCATGCACATTTGCAGCAATTTAGGGCATTTAGAGACTTTACATGATCAAAGCCTGCACATTTGCAGGAATTTCAGAAAATCCGCATCATGACACTATTACACATGAGATACGGTCATAGAATGCGGCAGGATCAAGCGGTGCAGGGGGCGTCTTCCTTGCACCGCTATTTCTAGTTTTGACACTAAACCTAC
>NZ_FNBG01000054.1 GCF_900102215.1 Fontibacillus panacisegetis | reverse complement strand
AGCGAAATAGTACAGCTAGCTTATTCGTGAGAAGTGAGAGGATTGCAGATCGAACACAGTAGAGGAAAAAATCTCCTTTATTTTCGAAAATGAGACGATTTTAAAGAAAATAAAGGAAGTATTTTCCTTTATCCTTACTGAAATTGCCCTAAAATGCCAAAAACAAGCGTTTATCACCAAAATAGAGGAATTAAGTTCCTTTATTTTATGATCTTGAGCGAATCCTGATGGAATAGGGGAACTTTTTTCCTTTATTGCTACCGAAGTGCTGAGATAGGCTGAAAACGCCCAACTGTAGCCCATGATGCTTCTGTTTAACACGAGCCTAATCACGATACTTGTGGCATACTCTTTATTTTCGTATAAAGTGCAACTTTTTCGATCATTGGAAGAGGTCCTAGGCTAAATTACTACAAAAGTGCAGCTTTTCCAGCCCAACTTCGCTTATCGAGCCATGGTAGGAGTGAATATCCGCACTTTTGCAGCTTTCTTCTTTTATCGGCATTCAATCATAAAAATAACTGCATTTCTGCAGTTTTAAGGTAACGATCTTGCAATCTTTAAATTACAGTACATGCTAAAGAAGTAAGAGCCTGCAGGTATGACTCTTACTTCCCATCACGCCAATATTTAGAACGTTCTCAGGACAATCACCAACAAAATGTAAAGCACTAAGATAACAGCAGTAGAAGTAAACAATCCACCAGCGCCAACACAACCACTCATTGCTATCCCTCCTCTCTACAGTAATATATGCGATAGCTGTATCGCCGCAAGTGCTTTTGCCTAATGATTCAGTAGTCATTTTAAGATCGTTTAATTGTTAACTGCAACAACTGCATTAGTGTTGTTCACTACCGGCGTTAACCACTGCCTGTTCGCTGCGAAAAAATTTACAGGAAGTGCAGCTCTCGCTACCTCATTTTGAGAGCACTGCCCTGACTGATATTTTTTAAATTAATTATTACCTAGTAATATTTATCCATTAACTGGCATAAATTTTCTCAGTCTACGAATTTTTAATGATTCTATCGATTGGAGGTTTTTTATGACCAGCCTTATTGGACGAATTGTCCTGGAGCCTTCCACCGTTCGTCCCGGAGAAACTGTACGCGTTGAAGTCTGCGGCAATGACAACAACCTGCTTAACGACAGCACTACAGAAGTTACTATTAACGGGGTACGCGGTTCTCTCCAGTACCTGCAGTTTCCATCCATTGGTCAGCGAAAGCTGACCGTGAATGCACGTACACCAAATGGTGAGATCGAACGGCAAGAAGTTCTCCTCAACGTGGAAGGTAGCCCCCTGACGTTCCCTTCGTTGCGTAAACGGAGCGATATCGCCATGTTAGGGATTACACAGTTACCCATGCAGCCTTATACTGCTGTCCTTACGTTAGGCTCTATTATTGACACTCGCACCCCTCATCAGGCGCAGACAGGGCCTTCTATATCTCCGAAAATGATTCAAGGCTTGGGAAAGGGCACTTTAGTACCAAGTATAGCGACACGAGGTATACTTGGACGCGCTATATCTGCTAATCAGAAAGCACTCGTTCGGACGGAAAGCAGACGACTCGTAAATCTACAAGCAAAAGGATTAAACCGGACTGCCAATGGCGTTCGAATAGCACCCGATACAATCAAGCGTCGATTGATCGGTGAGGTCTACGATCTAAGTAAAATTGATATCAAAAAAATTCTAGAAGAAGCACAGACAGATCCTATTGAATTTGAATGGGATTTTGGCGATGGCAACACCGCTACAACACGTACTCCCGTGGTCAGCCACGATTACTTTGCAGCTATCGACCACGCAACCGGCATCGGCCAATTCGTCGTCACCTGTCACGTCAAGCACGCTAGTCTCACAATCAAAAGGACACTGACCATCCACTCAGCATATGCGATTTGTAAAGGTACAGGCACAATCGTGCCTCATGTGACGGCTGACTTTTATGCTCAGAAGCGATATAACATGTTGACCGGCTTCTTCACAGTCTACAACGTGGAAAATGCTCCAATGATCCTTGATCGGGTATCGATTACTCCGCTTGCGACTGACGGTGAGGAAGCTGCTTTACCCAAAGCATTCACCCATCTGGATCGGCCCATTACGATTGCCGCTAAATCATCCTCCAGGATCAGCGTCAACGTTCCGTTCGTAACGAATACGCCTCAAGCCGGGCAACTTCGTTACGATGTTAAGAGCTTTTTGGTGCTATATGCAGGGACAGTAGAACGTTTTCCGGTACGATGCAGTGCTGTATTTGACGTCCCTGCTCAAGAGTGGAATCAAAAGCCGCGCCCTCTCACCTTACCTAATGTCCCGAAGCTAGAGCGCAAACCGTGGCCTTGGGAAATTGTTGAAGGTGCACTATCCAAAATCACTGATCGACCGAGTAACCCAAGTCAGCCGGGTCATACCGTGCTTGACCCACAGACAGGCACACTCGCTGTCTCTCTGGGGCCCTTGGGAACAAATATTAAATCACTGACACAAGGTAAAATCGATCAGGCATTTTCCTCTGTGTATGCACCCATCACTAAGTCATTAGAGGTTCACCGTTTAGCTGCCCCAACTGTTAAAAAACTACCAAATCAAATAGATACTACTAAAGTGATAAAAAACAACGTTACTATCGATGCCCTAAAAAAGCTCACCAAAAAATTGGGTGAAGGCATTCATACCATATCAGCCCCCCCATCACCAGGCCCTATTGCTGAAGGACAAATATGCGATCCTGACAACTTGACCGAGGAAGAATTAAAAGCAGCAGACGCAGGACAATTGGTGTGTCAAAGAACAGACGAAGTCCAAGAAGTGCTGATGCCGGCCCGTTGGATGAACGCGCGAAAGGGTGACTGCATCCTTTCACCCGGCGGCGATGGAATCATTGGCGGATTAATGCTGAACGTAAATCCGGCACAATGGTACAGCCATTCGGGAATCATGACGCGCAACTACGATGAAATCACCCACAGCACAGGCAGTCAGCAACGATTGATGGACCACCTGGTCGGGGTTGTCAGCGACGGTTCCGACGGTTTTGAACCAAAGGTGCTGAAATACATTTGGCCTGGTGCAGTGACCCAGACTGTGCAGCATTCGATCGAAGGCGAGAAATTCCCTGATCCCGAATATGACAAAACTTATTCTATCTCTTCATTCGGAGCGCATTCGGTCGGTGTTACCCACAACGATCAGTTCAAGATGATTCCTCCGCTAGTCGTTAAGCCTGATCCTTTGCAGGAAACACCAGCAGTACGTACGGCACTCCATGCCATCGCAACCGATGCACGAAACAACGCAGGACGGCCCGGAGTCAAACCAAAGTATCATTATCGATGGTATTGCTATACCGATCCAACCATAGGTCTCCGCGATCCAGAAGGTCCGGAAGCCGGTTGGGCAGAAGGCACAAGACCTTCGGTCTGTTCCTCTTATATCTGGATGCATGCCAAAGCGCATCAGGCACATCTTGAAAGCAGTCAGCCGCTAGTTACTCCAACAGACTTGGAACCAAGCGATATTAGTCAAGGTGCTAACATACGCCCCACAACTCCAGATGGGCTGTACAATTATTCTGCGAAGGAGCGCGAAAAAGCTGCGTATTGGCTATACGACAACATTTATAATATGGCATACGATAAAGCAGGCTGGTTCGGAGAAATTCTCACTGATGGTTCGGATGATATCGCCAATCAGTTCCTTAACGCTTTCGCCCATGATGTAGCTGACGGAAAAGATAGCGAAGACTGGAAAAATGTCACGGATGCCGACGCCGTATCGCCAGATGACATGTTATGGTGGGACGGTCCTGCACAAGGCGGGGTCTACGGATATGCTGAACCGGCAATTTACCGCGAGCCACGCGTAGAGAGCTATACAGTCAGCAGATGGAAAAAGGTATTAAACCGTGGAACCATTCGGGGGAAAGTTTTATATGAGTCTGGGCCTGTTGCAGGTGCTTTTGTTCAAGCCTACGATGGAAAAACAACCTATACTGATAAAAATGGGGTATATACACTTCAAGATGTCCCACTTGGAAAATATCTGCTCAAAAGCTCCAAGGTAATCGATGGGATTCTGTATACAGCAGAAGCCAACATCAATCTAAATATCGCCGACCTTGTTGTGGACATTCATCTTCAGCCACCTGCAGATCGCTATCGAATCGCCCAGATCTTTCTGGACTTCTGGGGGCGTGATGAGGAAACCATCGGGTCCGATGAAATTCTCAACCCCGGTCCAGAATACCTTGAGCTCGAGCTTGGTCCAGACAAACTCGCAAACTCCGCTCACCGCAAATACAAATGGGGCGGCGAGATGCGAGTAGAATATGCAATTACAGTACGCTTGCTCCTGAACAATACCATTGATGTTCAGGTACAAGGAACATTATATGAAGGCACAAGCGAGGACAATAACGATCTTGACGGTCAAGGCGGTCTCACTTTCCAAGTCGGCGTTGGCAACACAACCGGAGCTACCCTCACGATTACAAATACGGACGAAGAGGACGACGATGCAGGTATTTTGACCATTTCGGTCAAAAACGTTCGCAATAACAATTAGCTGATGCTGTGCGATTAATAATGAAAGGGCTGTCCGCGATTTGACGGACAGCCCTTTTTCAACAGCTCTTACTTGGTTTGCTTACTTCTTAAGCATTTGGAACACTTGCTCGACATCCTTATCACCACGGCCGGACAAATTCACGATGAGAATTTGATCTTCACCCATCGTTGGCGCCAGCTTCCTGGCGTGAGCGACCGCATGCGCGCTCTCAAGAGCCGGAATAACCCCCTCCGTACGGGACAATTCCTGGAATGCCTCCAGCACTTCCTCGTTGGAGACGGTCACATATTCAGCACGGCCTGAGACCTTTAGGTGACTGTGTTCCGGTCCAATCCCCGGATAGTCAAGCCCCGCTGCAATCGAATAGGTCTTCTTCGGTTGGCCCTCCTCATCCAGCAGCACCAGACATTTGAAGCCGTGGAGGACGCTCGGAACGCCTTCGGTCAAGCTCGGCGCCTGGTCAGGCTCGACACCGATCAAGCGAACGCTCGGTTCATCAATGTAATGGGCAAACGCACCAATCGCATTACTTCCGCCTCCGGTACAGGCTACCACCGCGTCCGGTAACCGCCCTTCCTTTTCGATGATTTGTCGCTTCGACTCTTCACTAATAATGGATTGAAAGTGCTTGACCATTGTGGGGAATGGATGCGGCCCGACAGCGGAGCCAAGCAGATAGAACGTATTTTTGTAGTTTCTCACCAGATCGTCCAACGCTTCATCCACCGCATCTTTCAACCGGCCTTGTCCTTTATGAACCGGAACGACGGTAGCTCCAAGCAGCTCCATCCGGAACACATTCAGCGCTTGGCGCCGCATATCTTCGGCCCCCATATAAATGACGCAATCCATATTAAACATGGCACAGGCCGTCGCTGTAGCGACTCCGTGCTGTCCGGCTCCGGTCTCGGCAATAATCCGTTTTGCTCCCATTCTTTTTGCAAGCAGAATTTGACCGATGGCGTTGTTGATTTTGTGCGCCCCCGTATGGTTTAAGTCTTCACGTTTAAGATAAATCTTGGCGCCGCCCCAAGCTTCGGACAACCGCTCTGCATACGTCAACGGACTCTCGCGACCGACATAATCGCGCAGATAATAGCGAAGTTCCTCATTGAACTCCGGGTCATCTTTAAATTTGTAAAATTGTTTGCTTAGATAGCTCAACACTTCTTGCAATTCCGGCGGTACAAAGCTGCCTCCAAATTCCCCAAAATACCCCTCTTGCTGCATTTGTTCACTCATAATGTAAACGCCCCCACAAAATAAAGATGGAAATATTTCCTTATCATCGTAGCATATATTCAAGACCGCCTCCACCGATCAAACCGATTTCGAAATCAATGAAGGCGAACTCTTTTCTTTTCTAGCATCGGAAGCTAACACCTTACATATTTTCGTTTGAAGCCAAGCTGCTCTTTATCTACCGCCTTTTGAATATTAGCGGATGCATTCAGGAACTTGCTTTTTGCGCTATCGCGATTAACTTCCACCGGGCCAACTTCCTTTGCGATCTCGACCGCCTTATCATGAAGCGGCAGATAGGAGACTCCCACGGTGTAAATAAAATTGTTCATTGAGTATTTCGTGCGTTCAGGGGCATCATGAATCGTATTTTTTACAAGTTCCAACATATCGGCTATGTTCCCTTCGGAAAATTCACTGTCCGGACGATTTCCGAGCAGCCAGCAATAACAGCTCCAGCCCGCCGACATTTTCAGCTCTATATCACTTGCAATCCATTTATCGGAAACTTCTTGTGCAATATCCGTTTCAGCCAAAGTTACGGCTACCACATAATCCGATAGCATATAAAAATAAGCTCCATCTATCCATCGTTCAAAATCCGCCTCAGTCATTGCCTTTGGATCTGCGATCACCCCTGCAAAGTACATAGCGTCGTAATTCCCTGTAGCATAGAGCTGCTCAGCCAATGGTTGGTTGTGTTTTATCTTCCTGAAGATGGGCTTCATCGCGCCTGTGGCCACGCCAAAAAGAGGTTCGTGCGCGCCATTGGATAGATATATCTTCTTGGTGCGTTCCTTGCCGAGAGCTTCAAGCTCTTTCATGACCACTTCTAGATCCATTGTTCGCACTTCCTTATCTCAGCAGGTTGTCGTGAGGAATTAAGCTTCTTTATTTGAATATAACATAAAGCAACTTTAATCCCAATCCGTATGTATTCAAAGGAGTCCCTGATTGTATTTATCTATTTTAATGTTAATTTAAACATAAGAGATGCAAACAAAGCGCTTCTTTTTTAGCAGTGTAAAGGCAAGATATCAGGAAATGCTGCAAAAATACAGTTTTATAAAAGTAGCCATGAAAGTATGAACAAAAGCCTGCACATTTGCAGGAATTTCAGGAATTCCGCATCGTCTTCCTTGCACCGCTATTTCTAGTTTTGACAGTAAGCCTACTTTTTGGGACAACCCCTTTTATTTTCATGGGAAACGCATCTCTATTGATCATTACCTGCTTATCCTCTTAATTGTGAGGGAGGAACTTAATATGAGTTTGAAACTGGCCTTGATTGAGGAATTACCAGGATCCGGGAAAACAACAACTGCTCAACTAGTTCATGAAATTTTAACGGAAATGAACAGTGGGCAGCAACCAAAAAAATGTTAAAAAAAAAAGCATGTACCCCGGAAAGATACATGCCCAACGTTGTTTTCGATGTCTTTGAAAGACATTAATCTTCTAGCTCATCCTCAAAATCATCATCATCCAATACGCATGGGTGCGGATTATTTTGAATAAAATGTACGGCATTTAATCCTATTATTTGAGCAGGTATGGATGTATTGCCATCTGGCAAAATAGGTGCAATCGAAAGATCCGCGACTTTAAGATTGGTTGTACCAAATACATCCAGCCGTCCATTTACAACTCCATCTTGGACGCTCGTTCCCATCTTGCACTGCCCGCCATAATGATAGAAATTTGAATACGAAGCTCTTACGAACTCACCAAGCTTCTGTCTTTTATCTGCTTCATCTGTTATTTGGAAAATTGCCTCCGGAGGGTACACCACATCTTTTATCCCACTATTATTTGATCTAGCCTCTTGAATAATATTGTACATATTAATATATTGATCCACCAAAAAGTCCAGATCATTTGTTGTCGTTTGTAATGGGTTAAAGGAAAAGGACGGAAGTGCTTCGGGATCGCTGTGAGAGGCCATAATAGTACCCTTGCTCCTTGGGTTAAGATCTATAAGACCAAAACTCATAACATTGATTTGCTTATTTTCCAAATCCAGCTCCCACCCATTGCTTGCCACATCTGAAGCTGGAATAAAGAGTGGTGCAGGAACTCCTAGAATTTGAAGGCGGCGGCTTTCCACTAAATTATCCTTATTTTCAGCTATAAATGCGCCTAATATAATCGGTTGGTTAAGATCAGCACCTACCACTGGTAGTATCTGTGATGTTTCTACTTCGACACCAAGTCCTGCATAGGCTCGATTTTGCAGATTATATCCTACATTTGGATTTTTAACCAATGGCGTAATCCCCGCTTTAAGTAAATCATTGGATTTTCCAATACCTGACCTTTGTAAGATAACGGAGGAGAAAAATCCTGCCGACACGATCACGCCTTTTCGTGCAAATGTTTTTTGGGAAACACCATTCCTAACGTACTGAACCCCACTTGCAATCATTTGACCGTTCTTGTTCTTAAATAAAATCTTGTTCGCCGTCGTTTTGGATAAAATGACCAGCTTCCTATTTCCAATCCCGTACTCATCAGGATAAAACTCATTACCCTGCGTAACGATACTTCCATTTAAATAGCCTGTTGCGGTAGATGAACGGGTAATTGTATTACGAAACTCCCTCTGGATAAATTGGGATTTATAAAAAGTACAGTCTCGTACTCCGGTGTTATAGTCCTCAACCTTATCAATCCCTAATACATTAGCTGCTGCATCTGCCAGTGTCTGGATGAGCCCATCAGAAGGTATATGCTGCTGCCTGACAAATATAGGCCCCCATCTTCCTCTCTCATTCGGACTTTGTGTTAGTCCCGTATAGAATTCATTTTGAATAAACAGGGAACGGATTTGGTCGTAGCTCCATTGGGGTTCATCAGTAAGGGCAGCCCATTCATCATACAACTCTTTACTCCCCCGAACAGCGTACATTTCGTTCACCTCCGAGCTCCCGCCAATGACCCTTCCATTGACCGTAGCCAGCTGTCGACCCAAAGGAGATTCTATTCTAGATAAAAGATTGAAGGCAAACTTATTATCGCTATGCTGAATAATGGCATTTAACACGCTTGCACTGCTTAACTGAGCTGTACTATTTACTCCAGGCTCAAGCACAAGTACAGAAGATCTCATGTCATCCGTCAATTTCTTAGCGACGATCCCCCCTGCCGTTCCGGCACCAATAACAATATAATCAAAAATGCTTTTTTTGCAGTTTTTCTGACTATGTCCCATTAATTTTTACACCTTCTTCTTAATGAAGTAACCTTACAGTTATAAAGATATGTAGACAAACTTTGATTGATATAGACAGAGTTCTTAATGAATGCAAACATTTTATGGCTGATCTTTACATTCAGGAAGCTTTATAACGAAAAATTGACCCAGAGCACGTCATTTGGGAAAGGTGTTCGCCATAATAAAGCTAAATAGCCCACGTCCGATAGATACAGGACGAAGGCTGCTTAACGTTTTTTATTTTCTTGGAATTGTTTACTTGACGGGGTGCGGATCTTCGAGAGAAGTTATCAAATCCAATCTGGCTAATTTACGTTCGTTCTTAGCTGGAAGTTATCTATTGACATTTTGTGGAGGATACTGTATATATTCAAAGCCAATACGAGGCAGCAGAGGAGGATTTGCATGCACAGAGTGATCAAAATCAGATTTACGCTCTTTTACGGTGAAGCACCTGAAGCAAAATGTTACGGGTACATGGAGTTGAATCAGGATGGCAATATGATCGCGCTCTACGATAAGTACGGTCAGGAAATAGAAATGTATGGCGGACATGAATATGTTAGGGTACAGACACTCGGCAAATTTAATAACGATGACCGTGATAATTTTTATTCCTTATTAGAAAGTGATGGAGTAGGATAATCTATCCTGAAATGCCCTAAATAGCAAATTGTCAGTCTCGGCCCGCTTCATAAATCTTCTGCGCCACCATAGCCGGCCTTGTAAGAGTGTCCGTAAAGTGGTCGCCGTCACCTACGATCAAGCGGAACTGACCAAGCCGTGAGGACATATGCGGGTGCCAGCCGAAGCCCTCTCCTTGCGGCAATACGTTATCTTGGTAGAAATAAACATAGCCTTTAGGCGTAGGCAGTGAGTAGAACACTTTAAGATCCAGCTTCTCAAAAAGCGGCTTAGCCGGTTCAGGAGTGACGCCTGCATACATCCGTTTGGCTTCCTCCAAGGTAGCCGTATTGACGAACAGATCCCGAAACAACGGAAACGGAAGCATGATCGTATCGTCCTTTGAGCTAGCCCTAAGCTGCTCGAACCCTTGCTTCATTTGAGGTGGTAGCTCGTCGGCAACCGATTGGCCATCTTTCAATACAAATGCATCCCAAAAGACGAGACGCTTAATACGATCTGATACCTGTTCGGCTGCCTTCTGAACTACTGACCCGCCAAAGCTGTGCCCAACGAGAACGATGTCCCGCAGGTCCAGCTTTGTTATAAAGTCGACTACGGACTTCGTGATCATCGCATGCGTAACGTTTTTGTTAGGATCTTCTCCGTGACCAGCATATTCCGGCGTATAGACGGCATGCCCATTCCTGCGCAGCACCGCCGCTATGCCATCCCAGAAGTGAGCGTCCGCCCAAGAGCCATGCACAAGCACGAAGGTAAGCCGCTGTTGCTTATGCATCCGGTTGCTTATATCCGATTCCAGGGCGTCATGCCGCCAATACCATCCACCTTCAGAATTAGGGGAGTAATACTTGTAAGGCATAAACCGGTAATCAGAATAGGGAAATTGATAAATTTCCGGGCGATAAGGGTACATGCACAAACTTCCTCTCAAATCGATATATATCAGCTTATGCCCAATACGTTCGAGAGGTTCACGCACTCGATCTACATGAGGCACCCCATTGGGTGCCATCGTTAACTACCTCGCCTTTTGCTGGATCTTGGACTACTACAATTCTCTTTTGCTTTCTTTAATATTCTCCTTTAATGACAAAAAAAGTGCCCCGAATGGTTCCAGCTAATTTGGACTTCTGTCTAGCAAACTTAAACTTCTCTTCTAGCTCCTTTGGTACCTCCATCCCCTCAGAAAGCTTAAAACCAACAGCCCGCTTCTTAGGGTCATCAACCGTATACAAGACGTTGACCTCCAGACCATCCTCATAAAAGACGTAGGCCCATTTGATATTTTCCACTTGAAAACGCGATGTTTCTAAAGGTTTGGCCGCAAACTCAATATTACGTTCTTCTTTCAAAACCCGGTTCACATAATCAAGGGTTTCCTGACTTTCACTAGCCGGTACAACCGTAAATTCATGCTTGTATTTATTCATAAAGTAACGGGCCTCATTAGCACGTAAACCGGCAAGCGCGTCTACTACAGGTGAAGACTCTAAACCAACCGTAGACACGTTTTTAAAATCAACGATATAGGACATTTAATTTCTCCTTTGATCTCATTATTTTCTGACAACAGGAATCCACATTTCACCATAGACCAAGCCGTCTCGCTGCCCCATCACAACTGTTGCATTTGGCCCGCCAACATAAGCAAAATGATTTACTTCTGGCAAGGCTTGTCCAAAGGCAATGCCAGCAAGCTGAATATTCAATTCATCATTCGTATTCGCTTCCCCTTTAACAACCAGGTATTCCCCCTTAGGAAACTCAATAACCCTGGAACCTTCTGATGCAGGTGCCGATGCCTCTGTCATGACACCAGCATAAAACATCATCTTGTTATTCACTGCTTCGTTCACGGCAAAAATGTAGTCATTTGTGGCCATGGCTTTTAAAGTGTCAAGTCTGCCATCTTTGCTGACTGACTGCCAAAAGTCTGACTTTTCCTTGTTTATGCCAACAAAGTCCCTGTAATCACTCTTCAGCTCAGTTCCAAGGCCAAAGACGATAAAACCCTCTTTTTCTTCTAGCGTATAATTTGCCATCATTCAAAACCTTCCTTCTTTTTTATTCATTTCATGATTTGCCTTCTTCACTTGATGGTTATATCATATCCTTAAATCATGTCAAAAAATGATACTGTTTAGGAGTTCCGATGAAAAAAGTTGAACGAATTAATACCATCATGCGATATATCAACAACCGGTCCCAATTTACCATTTCTGAAATCATGCGAGAATTTAATATCTCCCGTTCAACAGCCATTAGAGATATCCGAGAAATCGAGACCTTGGGGATGCCACTTGTTGCTGAGGTTGGAAGGGATGGGGGGTATTTTGTCATGCACAACTCTCTCCTGCCTGGTGTGCGTTTTACCGACAATGAGCTTAAAGCTCTTTTTATTGCCTTTATGGCTACAAGAAATGCACAGCTCCCCTATCTAAAAAGTCGCCAATCTTTGGCTGAAAAATTACTGGGCCTCATCTCAAATAACCAACAAGATGATCTTGTTCTTTTAAATAAAATCCTGCTTTTTGAAGGAACCAACCCACATAATCCCGACCTGCTTGAGCTTTCGGACCTCCCCCACCCTATGTTAGAAAAACTCATCCAAAGCCTTCTTGTGGATAGCTATTTATTGATTACCATCGAAGAAGAGAGAGTCATCAAGACATATGGAATCTATCTCTTGCACCTTTATCACGAAAAAAGTCTATGGTTGATGGAGGGCTTTGATTTGAAGGAGGAAAAGAAGAAGATCTTTCCCGTCGATGGGCTCACCGATGTAAGGCCTTACCCGCAGAAGAAGAGATTAAGTCAGAAAAAGATTTTAGAAAAACTAAATAAGCAACAGGAAGAAATCAACCTTGTCCTTGAAGTGGGTCCAACAGCTATAGCACAGTACAAAAAATACCATCCTTTAAAAGCTTCAATTTCCTATACAAATCCATACCAAGCCACAGCCATTCTAAAGGCTTTTGTTAATGTGAAGAAACTCGAAGAGTTGATTGAAATGACAAATTGGCTCCTTTTCCTGGGTGAAGATATCAAAATCAAGGAAGCGCCAAAAGAAGTGTTGGAAGGTTTACAAGAAAGAGTAGGTTGTCTTAAAGAAAAGTTGAGTAGATAGAAACAGCCTGGCGTGAAAAAGCAGAAAAAAAAATCATTTACTTATAATGAAGTTCTCTGCGCTGTCTGTAACGGCAAGTTATGAAAAAGGCCATCCTTTTAGGATGGCCTTCACTGTTTAAGAAGATAAAAAAAGAGTCCTGAAATTTTTCAAGACCTTATTCAACATCATACCAAACGGAGAATTATAAGTCTATATCTTTTTCACCATATATGTAAAAATGTGTTTCGTAAGTATATGATGTGGGAGGGAATACAGGAATGATTCCAACATGCTTTTCAGATTATTACTCAATGATACCCTTGCTGAATGAGGTTACTGAATGGTCACTGTTAAGGAAATGGGCTCTTTCAGAAGTCTATAGAGTAAAGTTGGCAACTGGTGAAACACGCATAATTAAATGGGGCGGGAGTGAAATGGCGAGAGAAGCTGGGATTTACCGAGATTTAGTGCATCCATTACAACTCAAAGCCCCACAGATTTTTGAATTTGTTC
>NZ_FNBG01000037.1 GCF_900102215.1 Fontibacillus panacisegetis | reverse complement strand
AGTTATCTAAGATAGCTTTTTAGCAGAAAAAAGGCAAGATATCAGGAAAAACATGAAAAAACAACTATGACGCTCAGGCGTCACCACCTAGAATGAAAATAATATACTCCAAATTGCGCTTTTTCGAAATAGTACAGCTAGCTTATTCGTGAGAAGTCAGAAGATTGCAGATCGAACACAGTAGAGGAAAAAATCTCCTTTATTTTCGAAAATGGGATGATTTTAAAGGAAATAGAGGAAGTATTTTCCTTTATCCTTACTGAAATTGCCCTAAAATGCGAAAAATCAGCGTTTAGCACCAAAATAGAGGAATTAAGTTCCTTTAGTTTATGATCTTGAGCGAATCCTGATGGAATAGGGGAACTTTTTTCCTTTATTGCTACCGAAGTGCTGAAAATAGGTTGAAAACGTCCAACTGTAGCCCTGATGCTTCTGTTTAACACGAGCCTAATCACGATTACTTGTGGCATACTCTTTATTTTCGTATAAAATGTAGGAATATTGTTTAGAATAGACTAGTTTGAAAAGAATCTTAGAGAAAGCCTGCACATTTGTCACATTTGCAGGAATTTCAGGAATTCCGCATCATGACACTATTACACATGAGATAAGGTCATAGAAGGCGGCAGGATCAAGCGGTGCAGGGAGCGTCTTCCCTGCACCGCTATTTCTAGTTTTGACAGTAAACCTACTTTTGGGACAGCCCCCTTTGAGGTTTCAGAAGGTATAAGCTTCAAGAGGACATCGATAAATTTTTTTTATTTAAAAGATATAAAAATATTTCGCAGGTGCACCATATTTCGACATTTATTTCCTTACTTTTACAATGATATGTGATAACATATGCTCAAACGTTTGCGCAAGCTGCATACGTTTTTACAAAGACAAAGACACAGAGAGAGGAGCGATATTGGATTGTGAAGGCACTAGAGTGGAGTGAGAAAAATCGTCTTGAGCTGTGTGATAGGTTGGAACCGCAATGTGTCCATGAAGATGATGTCAAAGTAAGAGTTGAGTTATCGGGTATATGTGGTACTGATCTTGCAGTTATTACGGGTAAGGAGCCCGGGATTTCAGGAGTAATCCGGGGGCATGAGGCTGTTGGAACTGTAATCCAGGTAAGTTCCAAGGTAACGCGGTTTAAGGCAGGTGATCGTGTCGTGATAGACCCGAACCAGAGCTGTGGTAAATGTCGCTTCTGCCAAAAGGGGCAACTTCACCTGTGTATCGGAGCAGATGGACAAGGAATGCGGATAGCAGGATTAAATACGCAGGGGATGTTCGCTCCATATGTTGTTTCAAAAGAGCAATTTGTACACAAGCTTCCTGATTCGATAAGCTGGGAGGCTGCCGTTTTAATAGAGCCATTGGCTTGCGTTCTTCATAATTTCAATGAAGCAGAAGTTACTGCAATAGATCGTGTTCTTATTCTTGGCTCAGGTCCTATGGGGCTGCTGTGTCAGATCGTGAGTAAGCATTTGGGCTGTGTAACGATGGCAACCGAGTGTAATCCATATCGATTATCTCTTGCCCGTCAGTTTTCGGATGTCGCAGTTCTGCCTGATGAGCTGGATGATATCAGGGTAAATCAACTGCTAGGGGTTGGCAAATTTGATGTCGTCATAGATACCGTTGGCAATCAGATGGCGGTTGCAGAGCAATGGGTGGAGCGAGGAGGAAGGATCATTCCTTTCGGCATTAACGGAAAGTATGAGTATACCATCCATCCTACTCACTATACGCAAAATGCTGTGAAGCTGATAGGAGCCGGGGAATATTTGGGGACCTTTGAAGAGTCGTTGCAATTTGCGGCGAATCATCCTGAATTGTCTGCGTTAGTTACAAGAAAGCTCGATCTGGAGGACTATGAGACAGCGATACATGAATTGCTAGGGTATAACCTCGAGACCGGGGCTTCTTTAGTGTCTCAATCTTTGAAAACCGTGTTTGTTTTCTGAAATTTGAAATGAAAGTTTCTTCTTCTTTCAAAAAAAGGGAGATGGTTTGATGAACCAACCAGAGCGTTTGAAGCAAATTCATCGATTTCTGATGTCGAATAGACGTAGAGACATACAACCGATATGGATACCAGCCATATGGAATGAGAGTAAATATGCGAATATTCTGGATGCAAAGGACGGCGAGATTCAGGTACATCCTATAGATTTCATAGTCTCTCACCTCCAGTATTTGTTTAATTCATCGTCACAATATTACATGTCTGATCGTAGTAACCTCGACGAAAGCGTCATTTATTGCTCCTTGGTCAGATACACCACCGCTTGGGATTATGCTCACATAGGTGAGCTGCAGTCCGGGACTTTTTTGCGAACGATGATTCTGCTTCCCCTTCTTAAAAAAATGGGTGTAAACATCCTGTATTTACTTCCTGTGACCCGTTACAGTCATCTTAATCTGAAGGGAGATATCGGTTCGCCGTATGCGGTGCATACTCTGTTCGAGCTGGATGACCAATTACATGATCACTTGCTGGATGGGATGCAGGATTTTACATTGGACGATGAAATGGCGGCGCTTGTTGAAGCCTGCCACCTGCTCGATATTAAAGTTGTGGTCGATTTCATTCCCAGAGTAACAGCCAAGAATAGCGCAGTTATTGAGGACCATCCTGATTGGGTGTACTGGATGCATTTAGATCAATTAGAGGGATTTCGCCCACCGCAAATTCCTGAATTGGGCTTTTTTGAGGAGTGCACCCCGGATAAATTAGAAACAGTGTATCGCAGCGAAGAGACCTCCGGTTTTCTAGGCAAGTTCTCATTACCTCCTAACGAATTGAATCCTGTGCTGTGGCAGGCACTTAAAAAGAGAGCGAAGCAAACGGGAGAAGAACTATTAACACTGGTAGAGAAGGAAATGGGTATTACAACTTCACCGGCACACTCTGACTGGATTAACGATGTTCAACCGATATGGACAGATATTACTTTTTACCGCTTGTACAAGGATATTTCGCCATTGGCCAAGCCTTATGTATCCCCGGAGCAAGCACCGTACGTACTATTTGATACGATCAAATGCAACGATTATCCGGGACTTGAGCCAAATCGGGAGCTATGGGACATGCTGATCGACGCCATCTCATTTAATCTCAACACTTACGGAATCGATGGTTTCAGAATTGATATCGGTCATGTGCTGCCTACCGCTCTATTGGATGAAATTTTTCAGAAAATAAAAGAATTAAGACCTCAAGCTATATTGATCAGTGAGGATTTATTTAATCGAAACCATAGAAGAGCAGCTAAGACGGGATATAACATTATGCTGGGCAGCGGCTGGAACATCATGACGGATATTAAAGTGGACAAGCTGCAAAATTTTTTGCGGGAATTGCCAGAGCTTGCGATTCATGTGTTTGCCTGTTCCGAGACGGCGGATACGCCAAGAATAACTAGTCGTGGGGGGGTACAGCTTGCGAGGATGATGAGCGTATTTAATTACTTCTTGCCTAATGCTATTCCATATTTAACGACAGGAATGGAAGTCAACGAGGAACAGCCGCTTAACTGCGGTTTAGGGGATAATACGCAGGGAGCCGAGATCCCAAGGGCGTTTTTTAACAAGCTGGCGATCAACTGGACCGAGCCTGTACCGATGGTTGATTTGCTCCATCAGCTAAATCTCTGCAGGAAGCAGTATAGTGGGCTTTTACAGCCAGGTCATTTTTTTATTCCTGAAGATCAAGGTGAAGTATTGATTTATGCATATTATCAGGGAAGAGAGTTGCTTGTAGGCTGTTTTAATTTAAGCTCCGATACAGTCCAGAATGTAGATTTGGATGCTATTTATAAGGTGAATGAAGGATTTGTTCTATTAATAGACAGCAATAGTGAGTCAGGAGCAGTCCATCTAGGTCGACGGTACAAGCAATTTAAGATCCAACCAAATCAAGGCATGATCTTCTATAATGAACAGATTTAACCTGAGAGGAGTTAATAGTGATGACAAGTGACAAGGATAAGGAATTAATCATTTGGCATGAGTTCGATGGTCCTGGAGACACTTCTATTCAGGTGCTTGAGGAGCTGTGTGATCAATACTCCAAAGAAAATGACGTGAAAGTAACGCCTGAAGTCATGAATATTAAAGAGCTAGTGCCACGATTGAAGGAAATAGCGAATGGTGGACAAGCACCACATATGGCTTTTGTTCCAGCGGATATGGCAGTATTTGTGGATACAGCTTTGTACTCTATAGTTCCTGAACAATTGTCCAGCATAGTGGAAGGCTTCGGATCAGGTGATCTTGCATCCATGCAGGTTGAATTTGTTCAATATGGCTTGCCAGTAATTAAAGGAAATCATATGGTTCTATACTACAACAGAGAAATTTTTGAACAGCCGCCCGCGTCATGGGAAGAAATTGAGAAGCTTGGAGAGAGGCTGAAGCATCAAGGAATCGTTCCTGTAGGTGCTGATCTGCTGGACCCTTATTGGTTCATTCTGTTCTTTACAGCCTTTGGAGGCTGGCCAATTCATGAAGGCACACCTTCATTTCTTAACCATGAAATGCAGCAGGCACTACACTTTGTAAGTGATCAGATGGAAACTGGCAATTTGGCAAGTCTAAATGGATCTAATGAATTGCTGGAGCAGTTCATTGCTGGTCAGGTAGGAGCTATTTATTGCGGTGAATGGATTTTTAATTATTTGGATCAACAGATGGGGGAAAGGCTTGGAATAGGCAGGCTGCCTTCAATATACGGAAAGCCATCCATATCGATGGCTTCAACGATTGGATTAGTATTTCCTAATCATTCGCTGGATTTAGATTCCGAGCTGAGAGAAGAGATTATCTCATTTGCAACATTTATGCTGAGTGAAGAAAGTCAACGCAAGTGGGGAACCAAAGTCCAACGAACTCCGGTGCATCCTGTAGTTCAGGAACAGCTTTTGTCGACATATTCACGGAATCGGGGGCAACTGGTGGGGCTTCTGAAGGATAGTCGATCTATGCCTATCGAACGCATCATGAATACTGTATGGAATGCTATAGCTCCTGGACTCGATCAATTGCTGAAACAGGGTGCAGTTAGTGCATTTAATGTAATGGAACAAGCTTTTCAGCAACAGAGTGATCGTATTCAAGCTAATTAATCCATAGAAAGAGGGTAGAAAATATGAAAACCAGCATTTTTAGTCAAATCTCTATTGATGGTAAGCTAACTTTGGGCGCAGGACAGTCGAGTAAACCTTTATTCAGTCTTTTTGATAGCAATGATATGGAATTTATCCATAAATTTCGCGGAAATGTAGATGGAATTATGGTAGGTAAAAATACAATTAATACGGACAATCCTTTTTTAACCAATCGATACGAGGAGCATAAAAATCCGGTTCGAATTATACCTACCAGAACGATGGATATTCCTCTCAACAGTAATGTTTTGACAGATGAAGAAAAAACCATTATTGTAACAACTGAAAAAGGTAAAAATGATGATAAAATGGAAATACTTCGTGATCGAAATAAGGAGTGCCTGATTTGCGGAGAAGAAGAAGTTGATTTTGTACAACTATACGATCAATTGGAGGATAAGTTCGGAATTACTAGTTTGATGGTAGAAGGAGGCGGGTTCTTAAACTGGCACATTTTTAACCAAGGCTTGGTGGATGAGATCATTCTGATGCAGCTGCCTATCATTATTGGTGGGTCTACCAATATTACATTAGTTGACGGCGAGGGCTATACAGAGATGGATTGCATTAAGAAGTTTAAAGTAGCGGAGGTTCAGCCGCGGGAAAATTTTACTTTATTACGCTATTTGAAAGCAGTGTAGTCGATTAGGAGGATATGTAGGAATGAACGCTGAGTTAAAAAAAGACTTCTATAGAAATGTATACAAAATAGCAATACCAGTAACTTTACAAAGCTTGATTATGGCGCTCTTAACACTTACGGATCAGTTAATGGTAGGTCAACTCGGTGATGTTGCGATCGCTTCAGTCGGAATGTCCAGTAAAATATATGGAATCATTTCGGTAGTATTGGCTGGTCTAGCGATGGGTGTGTCAGTCTACGCCGCACAATTCTGGGGTAAACAGGATCGGAAGAGCATTTCCGGACTACTTGGGATCGGATTGTTAGTAGGGTTCAGTTTATCATTTCTGTTCTCCTTGTTTGTGTTCATTAAGCCACAGCTTTGTCTGAGTCTTTTTACGACAGATGCCAGAATCATCGAGGATGGATTTATTTTCTTGCAGATTACAGCTTTAACATATGTTCCTATGATGCTCACCATGATGTATTCTGCGATTCTGAGAAGTACAGAACATGTGAAGCTGCCAATGTTTGTCAGTCTTTTTACGGTAGTTTTGAATATCATCCTTAACTATTTGTTAATTTTCGGTAAGTTTGGTTTCCCGGAATGGGGGCTTAAGGGTTCTGCAATTGCCACTTTGATCGCGAGAATTGTAGAATGTCTGCTTATTATTGGAGCCGTATATAAATTCAAATTACCGGGCGGAGCTGATTTTAAAGATTTATTTAGTGCATCCAAGTCACTAGTCACCAAATTTATCCGAACAACGTACCCTATTATTTTAACAGAGCTTATTTGGGTCCTTGGGGAAACCGTTTACGCTATTATTTATAGCAGGATGGGCACCGCGGAAATGACTGCAATGACGATTACATTTCCGCTTCAAGGGATCTGTATAGGCCTTCTGGCGGGACTTTCAAGTGCAGGGGGTGTTATGGTCGGGAACAAGCTCGGAGCGGGAGAAGAGGAGATTGCGCTTCAGTATGCAAAACGGTTTATTCTGTTGGGTATTAGCGTATCTCTGGTCATTGGAGCGATCATTGCACTAATTTCCCCGCTCTATGTATCCGCATTTAATGTATCGGATGAGACGCATCAATTAGGAATTTATCTAGTCTGGGTATTTGCTGCTTTCCTATGGGTTAAAGTAGGAAACATGATTATGGCAGGAGGTATATTGAATAGTGGCGGAGATAGCAAATTTGTCTTTGTTATGGAATCGACGGCAACCTGGTTAATCGGCGTTCCGTCCGGTCTTCTAATGTCATTTGTGTGGAAGCAGCCCATTTTTCTCGTCTATCTCGTCCTCTCCATGGAGGAAGTAGTTCGTTTTGCAATCGGTATGGCTCGGATCAGATCTAAAAAATGGATCAAGAACCTGGTCAATGATCTGGCAGCTTAATTCACACTCGCAGCATGACCCATCATATTCAACAGTTCCACAGTAAACAAATAAAGCTGCCCCAAGTCATTTTTGACTATGGGGCAGCTTCATTTTTACTTAGTTGCTGTAGATGCTCTTTCAACTTTTACTTCGCCATTGCCGTTAACTGTGTAGCTGCTGTCGTAGATACGAATAGCGGCTGGAACATCAGTCTCATTTGTTACGATAATGTTCTCATCTGTTACGCTTACGTTCAGACGGGAATCACGGAACATAACCTTGAAGGAGAACGATGTCCAGTGCGAAGGGATAAATGGACGAAGAACGAGTTCGTCATTAGCTACGCGCAGACCACCGAAACCTTGAATAACTGACATCCAGGTTCCTGCCATACTTGTTGTATGACATCCATCTTCTGTGTCATTGTTGTAGTTGTCCAGGTCAAGTCTAGCTGTACGGAGGTACATTTCATAAGCTTTTTCCTGATAACCAAGCTCACAAGCGATGATGGAGTGCAAGCAAGGCGACAATGAAGATTCATGAACAGTCATCGGCTCATAGAAGTCAAAGTTCCGTTTCTTCGTTTCCAAATCATAACGGTCACCGAGGAAATACAATCCTTGCAATACGTCCGCTTGTTTGATGAAGCAAGAACGAAGGATACGATCCCATGACCATTTTTGGTTCAGTGGAAGATTTTCTTGTGGAAGATCCTTCACTGCGATTAATTCCTTATCAAGGAATCCATCCTGTTGCAAGAATACTTGACGCTCTTCATCATATGGATAGTACATATTAGCGATGATATCTTGCCATTTTTTCGTTTCTTCTTCTTTAAGCTCAAGCTTGCCAGCCAATTCTTGATAACGGGCGTTTTCGTTAGCTTTCAAGTAGTCGATGACTTCAAGCGTATATTCCATAGTCCAAGCCGCAATGCGGTTTGTGTACCAGTTGTTGTTTGAGTTGTTTTCGTATTCGTTTGGTCCAGTAACGCCAAGCATTACGTATTTCTTCTTGTCAGCGGAGTAGTTCACGCGTTGCTCCCAGAAACGGGAGATTTCAGCGAGTACTTCCAGACCGTATTGACCCAAGTAGGACTTGTCGCCAGTGTAGTTCACATAGTTGTAGATTGCGTAAGCAATCGCACCATTACGATGGATTTCTTCAAAAGTGATTTCCCACTCGTTATGGCACTCTTCACCGTTCATCGTTACCATTGGGTACAATGCACCTTTAGTGAAGCCAAGCTTTTTAGCATTTTCTTTTGCTTTTTCCAAATGCTTGTAACGGTAGATAAGCAGGTTACGAGAAATTTCAGAATCTGCAGTACTCAGATAGAAAGGTACGCAGTATGCTTCAGTGTCCCAGTATGTGCTACCGCCGTATTTTTCACCAGTGAACCCTTTAGGACCGATATTCAGACGATCGTCAGAACCGTCGTATGTTTGATTCAGTTGGAAAATATTGAATCGAATCGCCTGCTGTGCTGATGTATCGCCTTCGATGATGATGTCACTTTCTTTCCATTTAGAAGCCCATCCATCTACTTGCTCTTGAAGCAAAGCGTCAAAGCCTGCAGCTTTAGCATCAGCAAGAAGCTTTTTACCTGCTTCTACAAGCTCACCCAATCCGAAGTTACGGGAAGTCACGTTTGCTACATATTTATATACAGCAACTGTTTCGCCCTGATTTGCATCAACAACAACTTCAGAAGAAACGTATTTTTCACGCTCGGCTACTGCGGGTTGTACATCGAGCTTTGTACCATTTTTGAAAATATCAAAAGACATAACAGAAGTGACATGGAAATCCAGTTTTTTCGTTTTCAAGGTTAGATAGGAGACATCTGCTGCCGCCGCTTTGTCAACTTCCAGCCAGAATTTCTCTTCATAGTTGGAGTCTTTGTTTTGTACATCACCGTCGAGGTAAGATACTAATTTAACAGTTCCAGAGAAGTTGAGTGGAGTTACCGCATAGCGAATCGCACCAATTTCATGGCGTTTAATACTAACGAAACGGATCGCTTCAACTTGAACTTCTTTTCCGTCAGCAAGTACAGCTACAAAACGGCGTGACAGATAGCCCTCTTTCATGTTGAGCTCGCGAACAAAATTTTTAACTTCGCAATTAGCAAGATCAAGAACAGTATCATTGATGGTGACGTCGATTCCGATCCAGTTCGTGCTGTTAAGCACTTTGGCGAAATATTCAGGATACCCGTTCTTCCACCAGCCTACACGCGTTTTGTCGGGATAGTATACACCTGCCATGTAACTGCCTTGCAGGGATTTACCGCTATATTGTTCTTCAAAATTAGCACGTTGTCCCATGTACCCGTTACCGATACTGAAAATACTTTCAGAAATCTCATGTGTAGCAGGATCAAAGGATTCTTCAATAATGGACCATTCATCTACCTTTAAATATTGTTTCACGATTACCGGCTCCTTCTTCAATCATTCTGAATTAATAAATAATCTATGACAAAGTACCACAAATTACTACATAAATCCCTTATGAAACGACAATATCATTCAGACGACTCACCGTCATATCTGCAAGAGAGGACACAACGAAGTCGGCTTTAGCGAGATTTTCTGGTGAACCGATACCAACACAGTGCATACCTGCGCGACGAGCAGCTTCAACGCCTGCTTCAGCATCTTCAAAAACGACGCATTGTTCAGGAGATACTCCAACTTCAGTGGCACCAAGTGTAAATACTTCCGGATCAGGCTTAGCACTTGTAGTGCGAGTTCCATCGATGATGGCATCAAAATAAGGGGTAATACCTGTATTGTTTAAGATGGTCATTGCATTTTTACTAGCGGAACCTAGTGCAACCTTTAGACCATTCTCACGGCATTCTTTTAAGAATTCAAGTGCTCCAGGCAGTATTTCCGATTCATCCATTTTAGAGATCATTTCGAAATACCAGTCATTTTTTCTTTCAGCAAGTTCCTGCTTTTTGGATTCATCCAGTTCAATGCCGCCAATACTGAGCAGAATATCAAGAGAAGCCATTCTGCTGACACCTTTCAGACGTTCATTATCATGTTCAGTAAAATCGAATCCAAGCTCCTCAGCAAGTCTTTTCCAAGCTAAGTAGTGATATTTTGCCGTATCGACCAGAACACCATCCAGATCGAACAAGCATGCTTTGATTGAGCTCATTTTCTCTCCTCCTTAAGCTAGCGCAAACGTTTGAACAAAATATAAAAAATAAAAGAAGCAGAAGCTTCGATTATTTTTTGACACCCACCATTTATTTTTTCGAGATCGAATGCATGGATGATTCACGAATCATCAGACGATGAGGAATAATCTGTCGTTTCTGATAATTCTTATCGTTGCCATTCTCAATCGATTGTATAAGAAGCTGAGATGCGGTATATCCCAAATTATAAATACCGATATCTATACTGCTAAGTGGTGGTGTAGACAACTCTGATAACGGAATGTTATTGAAACTTACCAAGCATAAGTCTTCAGGCACCTTGTACTTGAGCTCATGCAGACTACGTAAAACACCAAACGAAACAACATCATCGATTAGGACGATAGCCGTCGGACGATCCGGAAGATTCATAAAAAAAGACATGGCCCGATAGCCACTATCTTGTAGAAATTCCCCTTCTACAATCCATTCAGGTCGCATTTCTAATCCAGCATCATTCAAGGCATCCATGAAACCTTTAAGTCGATCTTTGGAAAATACAAGATCTGGGGGTCCGCTGACGAATCCAATCCTTTCATGTCCCAATGAGATCAAATGCTTAGCGGCATCATAGGAAGCCTGAACGTTATCGTTATCTACAGACAATGTGTCTGGATATCGTTCGCTCCGTCCGATCAAGACGAAATGATGACCGTTTTCATAAAGGAAATCGATAACGGGGTCGTCTTTTCTCGAATAAAGCAAGATGACACCGTCAACGCGACGTCCATTCAGAAGTCTGGAAACGGCTTCAACTTCTTCCTTCTCATTTGCTCCGGAACTGATAAGTACGTCATAGCCCAGACGACTCGCCTGAGTGACGATCCCTCGTATCAATTCCATGAAGAAGAAATTTGAGAACAACTCCTCGGCAGACTTAGGAAGCATGATACAAATGCTATTCGTTGTCTTGGATACCAGGCTCTTGGCCATAATGTTTGGATGGTAGCCAAGCTGTTCCATAATTTCTTTTACTTTTCTCGAAGTTTCGACACTAATTCTTGGATGATTAGATAGCACCCGGGACACGGTAGAGGGAGATACTCCGGCCTTTTTGGCAACATCCTTTATGGTAACAGCCATAAAAACCTCCTCTGTGGAACCGTTTGCTTTACATTGTAATATTAATCGAAATATAGATGAAAGTAAATAGATAATGCCTTGAAAAGCAGCTATATCTTGCATTTGGCGAGCTAATATCATACATTGCTTGAAAATTCTTGTAATTATTATAGAAAAATAAAGAATTCAAAGGGAAATGAGAGAAAATATTAGAAAAATAAAGGAAAGTAGGTGAAATGTCTAAAAAATGATCTGTGCAAACGTTTTAATAAATGGAAGCGCTTAATATATTATATATCTAGTGGGGAACTTTCCTAAAACATCAATGATATTGAAATCTGCTTAAACGTAAATGGAAACGTTTGCACATACTTACTTGGGGGTGGTAATCTACCGGGTTTGGCCTTATTTAGTTTGTATTTTTAGATTACTAAACTGAGTTACTGGAGGTCAGAGACAACAATGGCTAAAAGAATGAAGGGAATATTCTCCCGGTTGCTGATTCTCGCTTTGTTTATAGGCTCGTTTGGGAGCTTATTAACAGATGCGAGAGCAGATTCGTCCGACCAGGGAGCAGGAGCTAGTAGTGGATTAGTTAGCCCTGAGATTGGAACTAGAACTGCTACTGGGGCTGAGGTTACTTTTAATTATCAAGGGGATGGCAGTGAACAAATAGTAAGTGTAAAAGGAAGTTTTGATAAAGACTGGCCTGAAAATCCAATGCTGAAAGGTGCTAATGATGTCTGGTCCTATTCTAGACATTTTGATGCAGGTTGGTATGAATATGGTATCGTTGCCGATGGTGATTGGAAGGCTGATCCATTAAATCAAATTAAGAATAAAACAAATCCGGGTCTTTCTGTACCGGGGATTGAATTTAAACCTCAAACAGAGATCGGTTTGGGTCAAACTATCACAGTTACTAGTGCTGTTTATTATACTGGTGATCGTGACACAACGATTCCACCCAAACTGACTATGACAAAGGGATTAAGCGGCGTTAAATTTGATGATATAACAAACGAATTGACCGTCGCGCAAAATGCCGAGGAAGGCACTATTAAGCTAGCAGCCCAATATGAAGACTGGACTGTTGAAAGAGAAGTTAAAGTTACCGGTCAGCTGCTTAAGAGCCCGGTTATTAATAGTGATGGTACGGTTACCTTCAATGTTGAGAAGGGCAATCGGACATCTGTGTACCTTGTGGGGACCATGAATAGTTGGAATAATAGCACAGCAATACCATTAGACTTAATTGATGGTGTGTTTACTCTGACTACTCGACTTGATGCAGGGCCGCATGAGTATAAATTTATCCCGAATCAAGGTAGTTGGGATGGAGGTTTCACGGATCCATTGAACCCACCTAGTGATGGTGATAATTCGAAAGTAATTGTACCGGGCATTATTATTACTTCTGACGAAAATGCTGCAATTGGTGGAGAACTTGAGTTAGAAGCGGAGTTAATGGATGAAAAGGGCAAAGGCACTCGGATTTCTCCGACTTGGTCTTTAGAAACTCCAGTAGCAGGTGTAGAAATCAAAGGTAACATTCTTACAGTTGATTCAAGTGCACCAGTAGGGAAAGCTACTGTTGTGGCAACATATGAAACATTCAAGACTATTACAGATGTTAACTTGGTTACCAATCTAAATGCCTACACCATTAATTTCTATCGTTTTGATGGAACGGCAGATAAGTGGAATCTTTGGTTATATCCAATTTCCCCGGATAAAGGAAAGAGCAGATCAAAGAATTTCAAACAAACTGTAGACGGATATGCGCAAGTTACCTATTATTCTCCTTTTAAGAAAACCGGAGTTATCCCAAGATTTAGTACAGAAGGAAATGAATGGGCTGACAAGGATGCAGAACGGAGTATCCAGATTGACACAGATAATAGTGTTGAAGTATGGATCGTGGAAGGTATTACGGAAGTCTTTTACGAAAAACCGGATCTTGAGAAACTGGAGGCTGAAAAGTATCGTAGAGTTCAGTTAACCTATGTGAAGGACGATGCCGATTTCAGTGGTTGGAGCGTTTGGACATGGTACACAGGGTTTAGCAATAAGGGATTTTCATTTGCTGACGGCAATATCAATGGGAATAAGTCCAGTGTGATTATCCCAATTACTACAGACGTTAACAAGATAGGCTTCAAGATCCGTAAAAGTATAGGAAAAGAAGAATGGGCTGTTATTGATCAGAATTATGACCGCGAAATTACTACAGGAACAGAAGTGTTAACCAAGGTAATTGTTGAATCGGGTAAAGGACCGTTCCGAGTATTACCGGGTACATCGGCACCATTCCTTGAAGATGGTAATGCAACATTCTATTATCGAGACTACCGTTTATTTAAATCCAATGAAATGGATAAAATTCAGGAAGTGAAGTTGAAATTCAATGGTATCGAGTATCCTATGGTCTATAGCAAGGAAGATGAGCGATTCACCTTCACATTGAAAGGACTTCAGCCTGGAACTTTCGACTACTCCTATTTAGTGACTATTGATGGAGTTACTACGGAGGTTCTTGATCCTAAAAATACTGTGAATGATAAGTCTCAAATTACTTACAAAGTACTGGATGTAAATATTGAGGCAGAGACTAAGCCTAATTCGATTTCTTATAATGAAAATGCATTGCTTCACCTAAACTTGTCAGGTATTCAGGAGGATGAAATCAGAAGTATTTATGCTGATTTGACTGCGTTAGGTGGAAAAAAAGAAACAACAATTGATGAAGAGCTAATGTCGTTAACTCTAGCGGTTAGTGATACTGTAACAACAGGCAACAAACAACTACCCATAACAGTTGTGGATGTATATGGAAACAAGCATATTCAAAATGCATCTATTACTGTGAAAACTCGTCAGGTTGTTGGTAGTGATGATTTTGATTGGGATGAAGCACGCATTTATTTTATGCTGACAGACCGATTCTTTAACGGAGATACAAGTAATGACGATAAAAACGGAGAGAATTACGATACGAATCATCTCGAAACTTATCACGGCGGGGATTTTAAAGGGGTTACTGAGAAAATTCCTTATCTGAAAGAGCTCGGCGTGAATACAATCTGGATTACACCAATTGTTGATAACATTGACTTTAATGTAAACTCTAAATTCTCTCAATACGGATATCATGGATATTGGGCAAAAGATTTCACTGAAATAGATGAACATCTAGGAGAGTTGGCTGATCTCCATAATCTTCTGGATACTGCTCATGAGAATGGCATGAAAGTGATGGTAGACGTTGTACTAAACCATACTGGGTATGGAATGGATGATATCAGTGGATATGCTGGAAAGACCAATCTTCCAACTCCGGCTGAACGCGACGTGTTTAACGGGATGCTTCGCGAGATAAATGAGGACCCTGTAATTAAGAATAAAATAGCTGGACTGCCTGATTTTAAGACAGAGGATCCTGCTGTGCGAGAGAAAGTTATTAAGTGGCAAACGGATTGGATTGAATTAGCTAGAACGGCTAAAGGGAACACAATTGATTACTTCCGTGTAGATACCATAAAACACGTTGAGCACACTACTTGGATGGCATTCAAAAATCAATTAACTGAGAAGTATCCGGAGTTCAAAATGATCGGGGAAAACTTTGGAGCAACTCTGGATAATGATGGAGGATACCTGCGTACAGGTACGATGGACTCCGTGCTTGATTTTGGATTTAAAGGAACAGCGACTAGCTTTGTAAATGGCAGGATTTCTGATACGGAACAGGCGCTTCAATCCCAAAATAGCAGAATTGATAATGCATCTACTCTAGGTCAATTCCTCAGTAGCCACGATGAAAATGGATTTGTAGTGAATTTACTTAAGGAGGAAGAGAGAAGCAAATTTAAAGAGGGTACGCTGGAAGCTGAGACTTTGAGAAATGTTCAAGGTCAACAGAAGATCGCTGCATCTTTGCAAATCACTGCAAAGGGCCAGCCAGTGATTTATTATGGTGAGGAAGTAGGGCATTCCGGTTTGAATGCCGATATGGATAACGGTCGTATGGGTGAGAACCGCTATGACTTCGACTGGAAACGTTTGGATGATCCAACTTACAATCATATCTATGATCACTACAAGAAAATGCTTAATATCCGGGATAAGCATTCCAAGACTTTCTCCAAAGGAACTCGTGCACAACTTGGCGGTTCTGACGCAACCGGATACGATATATTTGCCCGGACTTACAAAGGTGAAAGTATAGTTGTTGGTATTAATACGAAGGATACAGAACAGCAAGCAACCTTTACTGTATCAGGTTACCAAAATGCTACATTTACTGATGAGTATAGTGGTAAAACGTATACGGCTAATAGTAATGGTACAGTTACCGTAAGCTTGCCTTCCAGTCTGGATGGTGGTACGGTTGTGCTTACTGCTCCAAAACCTGAACCATTATCACCAGATGGCGGTGGCGGTGGAAGTTCATATTCCACAACCCCATCTTCAGCAACTCCATCTCCTGCACCTACACCTCAGGTGAACCCGGGAACTGTAGAGGTTGCAGCGAAAGCTGGAGCTGACGGACGCAAAATAGCTGAAGTTAGCCTGGCGAATGTAGAGAAAGCAATTGACTCTGCAGCGAAGGGTGACAAGGTTGTTGAAATTAAAGTATCTGGAGTTAATGCAGGAGAAGCGACAGATGTTGTTATTCCAGGTGAAGCTGTAGCCAAAGCAGGTGATCAAAATGTTGGACTACGGTTAGTGTTCCCTGATATAACAGTTAACATTCCAGCAACTGGACTTCCTGCTAAGCTTAATGCACATGAAAATATTATTTTTAGCAAAGATGTTGCTGCAACTGATGCAGCAGAGGCTTTGAAGCAAGGAATTAAAGGCAAGGATTCAGCTTATCAACCGGTGGGCGATATTTACATCTTCGGCCTCTCCAGTGTAGATGCAAGCAAGCAGACGGCTGCAATTAAGCTAGGGGCTGAAGTAAGCGTGACATTGACTTTGGATGATGCTGTACTTAAAGGCATTGCTAACAAGAAGAAAGTTGGAGTTTATGCAGTTAAGGAAGATGGAACTGTCCAATATGTAGGTGGTAAGCTGAAGGATAACACAATAACGTTTACAACGGATACGCTCACACGATTTGTCGTAATGGAATATAATAAGACATTCAGCGACGTGAAGAGTGGATGGTCTAAGGATTATATCGAATTGCTTGCTGCGAAGCATATTGCTTCAGGTGTAGATTCAGAGCGATTTAATCCTAAAGGCAACGTAACCCGTGCAGAATTTGCTGCCTTCTTGGGACGTGCACTAGGTTTGGATCAATCGGCACAAGCTCCTTCATTGAGCGATATACAAGATGGCGCTTATTACGCAGGTTATGTAGCCGCTCTTAACAAACTGGGTATCATAACGGGTTATAACGATGGAACGTTCCGCCCGAACCAAACCGTGACTAGAGAACAAATAACCGTAATGCTGATGAGAGCATACGCTCATGTTTCAGGTAGTAGCCTCGGACAAATTTCAGGATCGGAGCAAGCTTCCTTTAACGATCTGAATACGGCTTCCGGTTATGCTGTGGATAGCATCAAAGCAGCTAAAGCTCTTGGTATCATTAACGGTTTAGGTGAGAACAAATTCCAGCCTACAGCTACTTCGACCCGTGAGCAAGTTGCAGCGATGATTATCTTGTTCCTCGAGAAATTAGATCTGTAAGAAATAAGAAAGAGGGCTGGGCAGGAACTTCCTGCTCAGCCCTTTTTTATCAATAAGAAGATCATTACGCTTCTCTCAGAACCGCAAATCCATAAGATGGGAGTGTTACACTCAACTTGCCTTCAGTTTCGCCATAGGCTTGTCCACTGATTGCATCTTTCCATGACTTACCGTGACTCCTCACCTCAAGGGTTTGAGCTTTATCATCGTTATTAAGCAGAACGATAACGGTCTCTCCGTTCAGCTTCCGTTCATAAGCTAGCTTGGTATCGCCTGCTTCAGCAACGAGGAATTGAATGGTTCCTGTGCGAAGTGGCGCAAGTTCTTTACGAACAGAGATCAACTTTTTGTAGAAGTCAAACAAATCCCGGTCCTGCTTATCCTGATCCCACTCCATACATTTACGGCATCCTGGATCCATCTCTCCATCGAGACCGACCTCAGAGCCATAGTAAATACAAGGTGTTCCACTATAAGTGAATTGAAACAGAGCAGCTAATTTCATCTTATTCTTGTTACCTTCACAAAGCGTCAGAAGGCGGGGGGTATCATGGCTATCCAACAAATTAAAGGCTACTTCAGTAGCTTGCAGCGGGTAACGGGATATTTGTTTGCCGATCGCGTCAGCAAATCCTTTGGCGTCAAGGGTTCCGTGCACAACAAAATCAAGAACTGCATCTGTGAACGGATAATTCATAACTGCATCAAATTGATCGCCTTGAAGCCAGCCGGAAGATTCATGCCAGATCTCGCCGAGAATATATGCATCAGGGTTAACTCCCTTAACAACTTTGCGGAAATCTCTCCAGAATTGGTGGTCAACCTCGTTGGCTACATCCAATCTCCAGCCGTCGATGCCGATTTCTTTAATCCAGAATTCTGCCACCCCAAGTAGATATTGCTTTACTTCCGGATTTGCAGTATTTAATTTTGGCATAAGTGGCTCAAAAGAGAATGTATCATATGTCAGGCTGCCATCAACTATGTCTAATGGATAATCACGAATATAGAACCAATCCTTATAACGGGATTCTGCTCCCTTTTCTTTAACATCGAGAAATGGAGCAAATGTATTGCCGGAGTGATTAAATACCGCGTCAAGCAGAACCTTAATCCCACGTTCGTGACATGACTGAACCAATTTTTTTAAAGTTTCTGTATCGCCAAATTGCGAGTCTATTTTCATGTAATCAGTCGTATCGTATTTATGATTAGTTGAGCCTTCAAAAATAGGAGTGAAATAAATTCCTGTTATCCCGAGCTCACTTAAATGATCTAAATGATCTATAACACCTTGAAGATCTCCGCCAAAGAAATTTACACGGGTTGGCTCGCCGCCCCACGGAAGAGTACCTTCAGGATCGTTGCTCTTATCGCCATTAGCGAATCTCTCCGGGAAGATTTGATAGAAGATAGTATCTTTTACCCATTCCGGAACACTGTATAAATCAGCGGGATTAATGTATGGAAATTCATACAAACGTTCAGGAATTTGCGGACGGTCTTTAGTGAACTCGCTCTCAGTCATCCAAATTTGTTCATCGCCGGATTTTAGTAAAAATCCATATTTCAACCGTCGCAATGGAGGTTTAATGGCACATTCCCAGTAATCAAACAATTCATCAGATACGAGTTTGGACATTGGCACAAGTTTTTTGCTATCATCCCAACTATATTTGTCCCCGGCAAATACGAAAACTTCAGTTAGATCATTTCTTTTTGATCGAAGACGAAGATGGATCGTCTCAAGGTCGTAAGCATAAGACCAGTTTAGTTTGGGACGGTGATAGACCGCTTCAAGCAACATTCTTAATTCCTCCTAATCATTGGTCAGTTTCGTCCAATTAAATCTCCTTAATACACTGCTATGAGCAAAAAAAGTTGAGTAACTACTTCATAAATCGGTATGTTCCAATTGACTGTTCAAGCAACCTCTTATACTCAAAAAAGGTACATCAGGGCCAACACAACAGGCCGAGGATGTACCTTAGTGATAACAGTGCCTTCGAGTTTTGTAGCCGAAACAAGATAGTAACTGTGCAAGTTGTTTGTAATTTCAATGTTGGATTATAGCATTGTTCAAACCTTTGCACAAGATACGGAAATCCACCTGAAATGATATACTTTTATGGTGATTAACATTTTATCAACTTTTTTAAAAGGTATCATATAGATTTAAAAGGCTGTAGTTATCATTAGATTAAAAATTGCAAAAAAAAAGGATATGATTTTAGTGCAAAATGCGAAATACGGAGTATTCGAGAGAAAAATAGAGAAAGTGGGGGTAAATATAGTAATAATCACGTGTGCAAACGTTTTTACAATGTATTGCCTATGTTGTATTATATTTTCGAGGATAAAGCGCTTTCCAATCAAAAAATCTGGTTTTTTCTTAGCTGAGACATATAAAAAACTTAGAAAACCGGATTCTCTGAAATCGTTTGCGCAAATTTCCGTAAGCGTATAAATTTTAGGAGGGGTTAGCTTTATGAAATTTAGAAAACTGTTAGTTCTGATCGCTGCTCTGTCACTGGTTGTATCCATTACAGCATGCGGCAAGAACAATGCTGGTAACAATGGGAATGCTGCTCCAGCGCCAGCCAATACCACACAAGAGAATACTGGTACTGACCCTGCTGCTCAACCAGAAGCTTTGGCACCTGAAGAAGGCGCAGAACTTCTCGTATGGGAAAGTAGAGAAGAAGTAGTATTTACTGAGCAAATCGCTCAACAATTCGAAGAAAAATACGGTGTTAAAGTTAACATTGAAGAAGTTCCTATCCCTGACCAAAAAGCTAGATTGGTTACTGATGGTCCGTCCGGACTGGGCGCAGACGTCTTGGTACTGCCACATGACCATCTTGGCGATGCAGTGAATTCCGGTTTGCTTCTCGAGAATGATGTACTTGGTGAACAAGTTAAGTCGAGAAACACTGAAGCTTCTACTATTGGTATGTCTTATGACGGTAAGTTGTATGGATACCCAAGAGCGGCTGAAACTTCAGCTCTTTATTACAACAAGTCCCTTATTGCAGAAGCACCAAAAACTTTTGAAGATGTAATTGCATTTGGTAAAACGTTTACTGATAAAGCTAAGAAAAAATACGCTCTTATGTGGGAAACCGGTAACCTGTATTACAATTACCCATTCATCGCAAGTAACGGCGGCTACCTGTTCGGTAACGACGGTACGAACAAAGACGATATCGGTCTTGCAACTCCTGAAGCTCTTGCAGGTATGAAGGTGTTCCAAGATTTGAGAGAAATCCTGCCTGTACCAAGTGGCGATATCAACGGTGATATCAAACGTGGTCTCTTCACTGCTGGGGATGTAGCAATGGACATTAACGGTCCATGGGAGCTTGCAGCATATAAAGAAGCTATCGGCGACAACCTTGCTGTTGCTCCGGTTCCAACAGTGCTTGGAAAAACTGCAATTACGTTCTCCGGTATCAAAGGTTATGTTGTAAGCTCGTTTACTAAATATCCAAATGCTGCAAAATTGTATGCTGATTTTGCTTCAAGCAAAGAATCTCAATTGCTTTTGAACAAATCAGTTGGTTCAGTTCCTACTAACCTTGAAGCTTTGGAAGCTGATCAAATTAAAAACGATCCATATATCGCTGCATTTGCAGAGCAAGCTAAAAACTCTCAACCAATGCCTTCTATTCCTGAAATGAACAACGTTTGGGGTCCTGCAAACGCAGCGCTTCCTGAAATCTGGAACAACAATGTTGATCCTAAGGTTGCTTTAGAAAATGCAGTTAAACAAATTACTGATTTGAACAACGGGGTTGCTGCGGAATAATTCTGATTAACCAAATGGAATTGTTTTCACCCGCCGCTAATAGCGGCGGGTAACCTTGATTTCCGAGGGAGAGGAGAAGGAAGGGAAATGGACCAGCATCGGAACAAAGCAACGATACTGTCGATACTGTGCATGGGATTGGGTCAAATATATAACCGCCAATTTACCAAAGGATTACTCTTTCTAGCATTTGAAGCTGTTAGTGTTTATTATTTTATCAATAACTTAGGTTTTGCTTTGTGGGGAATTACTACATTGGGTGAGACTCCGAGAACATCAGCTAACCTTCACGAAGGTTATGATCATTCGATCTTTATTTTGATTCAAAGCTTGATTACCTTGATTTATCTTATAGTCTTCCTGATCGCGTATTACTTAAACGTTAAAGATGCCAGAAAGGTCGGTCAACTAAGAGAATCGGGCAAAAAGGCGAATAACTTCATGGAAAGTATTCGTTATGTTCTGGATTATAAATTTTCAGTAACATTATTAACTATTCCTTCACTTGGTATTCTGTTCTTCACCGTTATGCCGATTATCTTCATGATAATGATCGCATTTACGAACTATTCGGCGCCAAAACATATTCCTCCAGCCATGCTGGTAGACTGGGTCGGATTTGATACGTTCAAAAACTTGCTGGCTCTGAAAAGCTGGAGTTATACCTTTTACGGTGTATTAACCTGGACGATCATCTGGGCGGTACTATCCACTGTAACTACATACTTTGGTGGTATGCTTGTCGCATTGCTCATTAATCAGAAGGGCATTAAATTAAAAGGCCTTTGGAGAACGATTTTAATTCTTCCTTACGCAATCCCGCAGCTTATTTCGCTGCTTGTTATGAGAAATATGTTTAACGGACAATTTGGTCCAATTAATCAATATTTACGATACTTTGGGTTAGATGCTATTCCTTGGCTGACTGAGCCAATGTGGGCAAGGGTAACGGTAATCCTTGTTAATATGTGGGTCGGTATACCTGTTTCCATGCTTTTGATTATGGGTGTATTGACTACGATTCCGAAGGATATGTACGAAGCTGCGGAGGTTGATGGAGCTACGGGCTACCAGAAATTTAAAATTGTCACCCTACCAATGATTCTGTTTACAACTGCTCCAACATTAATCACACAATTTGCCGGAAATATTAATAACTTTAATACTATTTTCCTTCTTACTAATGGCGATCCGGTTAACGGGAAATATCAAACTGCGGGTTCAACTGATTTGCTCGTTACTTGGCTCTATAAGCTGACTCTGCAATCCAATCGATACAATATGGCTTCCGCAATAGGTATCATTATCTTCCTGATCATCGCCTCATTCTCCATTTACAACTATCGCAGAACCAAGTCATTTAAAGAGGAGGATATGATCCAATGAGCAGCCGCAAAGTTCGAAATGTCGTTCGCTTGACGTCTAGCTACGCTATTTTAGTTATTTTGGCAATTGCTGCGATATATCCAGCCCTTTGGATTTTACTTGGTGCATTACGTCCGGGTAAGTCGCTATATAGTAAAACTTTATTTCCTGAAACATTGACACTTGATCACTTTAGTGAACTGTTCAATTCCAGACAAATTCTGTTCCCGCAATGGTATATGAATACATTGAAGGTGTCCATTTGTTCCATGATTTTGGGTGTGCTTTTAACACTGCTGACAAGCTATGCCTTATCAAGATTCCGTTTCCGTGGACGTCAGAACTTCATGTCCATATTGCTGGTACTTGGTATGTTCCCGGGATTTATGAGCATGATCGCCATATTCCTGTTGCTTAAAGAATTGTCATTGCTGGATACGCATCTTGCCCTGATAATGGTGTATGCCGCTGGTGCACCTTTAGGATTAACACTTATTGCGAAAGGCTTCTTCGACACGATTCCTCGTTCGCTGGATGAAGCAGCGAGGATTGATGGAGCTGGTAATTTCAAAATATTTACTTCGATTATATTACCGTTGTCGAGACCAATCTTGACCTATCTTGCACTTCTGCAATTTACTGGGCCTTGGGTAGACTTTATCTTCGCCAAATTGATCCTGCGTTCGAAGCCGAACTGGACCGTAGCGGTAGGGATGTGGGATATGGTTAATAACGCTCAGAACACTAACTTTACGGTGTTTGCAGCAGGTGCAGTATTAATCGCAGTTCCAATTACGATTTTATTTATGTTCATGCAGCGATTGCTTGTAGACGGACTTACTTCCGGGGCAAGTAAAGGATAATGATTTCACCAAAAAGGTATAGCCTTTCTTAAGGGGAGGGACTATACCTTTTTGCTAAAAATGAATGGTTGATTTCGTTGATCGCCTATATTTATAAAATCCGAGGGAGAAGCCACCTTATTTGCAGGGTATTCCTCGGTTTTTGGCGAATCTTGTTATTAGCTGTAATGTTTCGTAGTCCTAACGAAAGAAGAGGTGGCAATTATGAAGTGGGGTCGCATTCAGTTTAAGTCAGTCGGGATGAAAATTTTTATAATTCTGTTTGCAACGGTAGTTCTCGTGTCAACTGTTCTTGGTGTTAGTTCGTATCTGATGTCAAAAGAAATTATTCGTGGTCAGGTCGGATTAGCTTCCTCCCAGGCAATTGAGCAGGCAGCAGATAAATTGGATTTTCTCTTTACCGAATATGAATCGATTTCCAGACAATTAGCCGTAGATCAAACATTAAAAGCAGATCTGGAATTGGTTACTAACTCTAGCATTGATATAGTAAAAAGAACGGAAGCTGAAACTCGGATTAAAAGTAAATTGGACGCTATGAAAGGATCAGACAGTCGTCTATTTGGGATCAGACTTACAAAGAAGGATCTGTCAAAGGCTTATTCATCAGGAGGATCCAGCGGTACTCAAAATACTGAGTACGCTCAGGCTGCATTCGATAAAATCGAAGCTGCTGGAGGCAAGCCGTTATGGCTCCCGACAATGAAAAAAGGTTTTTTTGATTCAACGAATGAACCGACCTTAACGATGGGCAGACTGCTGCAAAATCTAAAAAACCCGAATGGAGAATTTTATCTTTTAATTGAGGTTAAAGATAAGTCTATCACGGATATCCTGTCCAATTTAAAGATTGGTAAAGCAGGAGAAGTACGAGTTATTACTAATGATAGTACGATCGTACACGCTACGGACAGCTCATTAATCGAATCGCAATCTTTTATTGGGCTTGATGCAGCCCAGTTGGAAAGTGACGATGTTTCGTTCCTTACAACAGATGACGCTGGGGTTACGCAGCTAGTTGTCTACAGACAGCTTAAGACCGTTGATTGGAGAGTTATTGGATATGCACCTGAGAGTGACTTTGTTAGCGCAGCGGACAAGCTGCTATATGTGACAGCAGGTGTTCTCTTACTTGCAGTTATTGTAGCTTTGTTAATTGGTATATACTTAGTCCGCGTTATAGGCAAGCCACTTGAAAAGCTGTGTAATTTGATGGAAGAGGGCGAAAAAGGAAATTTAAATGTTCGTACCCGGTTCAAAGGACATGACGAAATAGGACGATTAGGACATAGCTTCAACCGGATGATGGAGCAAATATCCGCTCTTGTTGAACGGACGAATCTGTCCGCTGAGGAACTTCTAAATACGGCCGAAAACCTATCAATGGCTTCCAAGGATACTTCACGTAATGCAGGGGAAATTGCTGCCGCTACTAGTGAAATCGCGATGGGAGCGACCAGTTTGGCCGAAGAAGCGGATAAAGGTGTAGATATTGCAGATCAAATTGGCCATCAAATGGAGAACGTCATGAACTTGAACTCTGCAATGGATAAATCGGTAGAGAAGGTAATAGGCGTAAGCCAGCAGGGTAAAGAGTATATGGCTAGTCTAGTTGAAAAAACGGAAGCGGTTTCTCGTATGACGGGGCTGATTGAAGAAAATTCCGGTAAACTCAGCAGAAGCACATTCTCGATTCGTAATATTTTGGCGCCTATGGTGGAAATGACAAAGCAGACTAACATACTTTCTCTGAACGCTTCGATTGAGGCATCAAGAGCAGGAGCTGCCGGAAAAGGATTTGTCGTTATAGCTGAGGAAATTCGCAATCTTGCGGTGCAATCAAACAATTCAATTCAAACCGTATCAACTATAACGGAAGAAATCCAGGAAGCTATAGAGAATACAGTAAATGTTCTAACAACTATCACTCCGATGTTTGATGAACAACTTGTTTCTGTTAAACAAGCGCTGCAGATTTTCCAAAATGTGATGAGTGAGATGGAGAGTTTTGTAGGCGATATACAAAGTTCATCTGCATCTGTCCATGAGCTGAACAATTCTCAATCTGTATTGAGAGATTTCTTCGCCAATGTCAGTGCTGTTGTGGAAGAGACAAATGCTTCTACTCAGGAAGTGGCATCGATGTCCTCAGAGCAGTATAAGGTCAGTGAGGAACTGGTACAGCTGTCTAATCGGCTTGAGGTTCTGTCTGAGACCTTGAGGGAATCACTCAGTGTCTTTATAGTAGATAAAGAGTAATCACATAACAAATAGGACCGGGCAAATGTGGTATGATTAATAGCCACTGTCCGGTCCTATTTTGTATTAACACTAATTTCTTATATCGTACTACGACTACTCTAATATAGTGGTTGAATACGCAGGAATCGTGAGCTTACTTCCTTCTAGCTTCGCCTCTTTATTTGTTGTCTTTAGGATATCTTTAAAACTATATTTCTCAGGTTCGTCAGTTAATTCGACAATTTGCTCACTTCCAGTTAAATTGTGCACTACGAGCACCTTTTGTACTTCAGTAAGACGGACAAAGGTGGTTACCCCCTTTACGCCGGAAGAGTAATTGCGAATATCTCCGTCCTTTAACGCAGGAACAGTATTTCTGAAGGATATGATCATGCGGTAGTGTGATAGCAAGGAGTCGGGGTCAATCGTCTGCTCCTCCACGCTGGAACCTGGCTGTCCGGTATTATAGGTTGTAAGCTCCCACGTAGTCTGCCCTTCTCCGCTGCCTCCTTTGTACCACTGCATTGGCTCACGAATACTTTCATCAGGTTTAGCGCCAAGCATCCCGATTTCATCACCGTAATAGATGAATGGATTTCCCGGCAGTGTTAGAAGAAGGCTGGCTGCCATTTTTGCATGGTTGGTATCCCCATCAAGCTGGGTCATAATTCTGACAAGATCATGATTGGTTAAGAATGGTGCATCAACAAAGTTGCCATTGGATGTTTTGGAATAAAGGGTGTAAGTTCTTTCGAGCGTAAATCCAGGTTTACTGTCTGTTTCACTCTTTGCTGATTGAATCATTATGCTGGACAATCCAAAGTTAAATCCTGAATCCATTGCTTCATTTACGTAACTTGCTATTGTTGTAGCGCTATTATCCCAAATTTCTCCCACTAGATATGCATCAGGATGGGTCTCGTGTAAAGCTTTACGAAATTCCTGCCACCATGCAACGTTTTTATCAGTTGTTTCCTGACTTTTGTCCGTGAATAGATTCTCATAAATATGCTTGGCAGCGTCTAGACGGAAGCCATCCAATCCGAGGTCAAGCCAATAGCGGCCAATGTCTTTAAATTCATCTCTAACTTTCGGGTTATCAAAATTCATGTCAGGCATAACTGGTGAAAAGGTACCCAAATAGTGGCTTCCATTCAATACATGCCATGGATTTCCTGAACCGGCAGCGCTTGATCCGCCGACAGTTATATTCTGATCCTCGGCCCAGGTATAGTAGTCGCGATATTTGCTGTCTTTGTTTTCTGATGCTTCAATAAACCATGGATGCTCTGAGCTACTATGGTTCACTACAAGGTCCATAACAACTTTGATTCCCCGCTTGTGTGCCTCATCTAAAAACTTTTTAAAGTCATCCATGGTACCGTATTCGGGATTGATGGAACGATAATCCGTTACATCATATCCATGATAGCTGGGCGAAGGGTTGATCGGCATGAGCCAAATACCACCGATACCTAGATCTTCTGTCGTATTTGGATTACCGTCATTTAAATAATCAAGCTTTTGAGTTAGTCCTTTAAAGTCTCCGATTCCATCTCCATCTGAGTCATAGAACGAGCGGACAAAAATCTCATAGAATACACCGCTGGAGGGCTGGGTGTCTAGAGATGAATTGTTCGTTGCATTTGTCTTGGATGCGTTTTCATTAATGGACAATGAAGCTACATTTTCTGGAGTCGTTTCATTAGAATTGTTAACATTTTGTGAATTAGGACCCGATGTGCAGCCTGAAAGCAGAAGAGTAATTGCTAGTGTAGCGCTTCCAAACCATTTCAATGAGTGCTGAGAGAGGGGCGATGCTTTCTTAATAAACAACAAGATCCCTTCCTTCTAATAAATTTATTGTTCTTTCCATCATACCTAAAATCAGGAGTTTGTTAAAACGTTTGCACGGCTATATTTATTCATAATCGATCAAATATAACCGATATGTAATACTATTACAATATTTAAACCCGAATACTTCTAATATTTTCAATTTATTAAATTTTTCTTTGATTTTTATTTTCGAAAACGTTTTATTATTATGAGAGTCATAGTATGATTAAAATGAGATATCCACTTGGTTAGTCTTAAGTAGCACATTTTTTGATACTTTTTTATGTGGGTCTCGTATATATTATTATACTGATAAAAGGTGGTGCATTTGACACATGGAACCATGGGCATATTGGTTGATTGCCGCCGGGATATTATTAGTGTTGGAAATGATGACACTTACATTTTATCTCCTCTGGATTTGTATTGGGGCGGTTGCAGGAGGAATCATTTCTTTGTTTGCTCCTGATGCATATGTGCTACAAGTGATTTTAGCCTCGTTGGTAGCGTTGGTTCTTACCATTTTTACCAAACCTCTTACCCGAAAAATTCACAGTGCAAAAGGGTATGAGGATACTGGTATCGAACTTGTAGGGAAGCAAGGTATTGTTGTAGAGTCAATCGAACAAGGGCAATATGGTATTGTTAAGGTTGGAGGAGATACCTGGAGCGCTACATCTACCCAGAAGCTTGATCGAGACGAGCTAGTAAGGGTAATCAAGCGTGGTAGTAGTATTATCGAAGTAGAAAGATGGGAGGAATTAATTTAATGGGCTGGGCTATTACAGTTGTTATTGTAGTTGTTGTTGTCGTATTTATTTCGCTTACGGTCAAGGTTGTACCTCAACAGCGGGTAGGGGTCGTAGAACGTCTTGGTAAATTTCATCGTCTGTTGACACCAGGGCTTAATATTCTGATCCCGGTAATAGATCAAGTGCGGGTAAATCATGACTTGCGGATTCAACAGGCGAATGTACCGCCGCAAACAGTGATCACAAAGGATAATGTTCAGGTACAAATTGATACGATCATATTCTATCAAGTAGTTGGTCCAGAACAAGCAACATACGGCATCTCCGATTATGTATATGGGGTTCGGAACATTTCCACGGCGACGATGCGTCAAATCATCGGTAAGCTGGAATTGGATGAAACGTTGTCCGGTCGGGAAAAAATCTCTACTGAAATCCGTATTGCTCTTGATGAAGCAACTGAAAAATGGGGAGTACGGATTGAGCGCGTAGAGGTCATCGACATCAAGCCGCCTCTTGATATTCAGGAAGCGATGGACAAACAAATGAAGGCTGAACGTAATAAACGTGCTATTGTCCTTGAAGCGGAAGCGGCAAAGCAGGATATGATTCTGCGTGCAGAAGGGGATAAGCAAAGTAAAATCCTCAAGGCTGAAGGTGATAAAGAAGCGCGTATTCGCGAAGCAGAAGGTTTGCGTCAGGCTCAGGAGTTGGAAGCACTTGGGGAAGCCAAAGCGATCCAGGCTGTAGCTGAAGCGGAAAAAGCGCGGATTGAAATGCTCCGTAATGCGGCACTCAATGAGCAGGTACTTGCATATCAATCATTTGAAGCTTTGAAGGAAGTGGCTAAAGGGCCTGCTAACAAAGTATTTATTCCTTCCAATGCTATTGAAACGCTGGGCAGCCTTGGAGCGATAAGCGAAGTGTTCAAGGCAGGTAAGGAAGGCAAATAATTGTTCGATCTTTATAGATCAATTATGGATTGAATAGTAAGGGGCGGTCTGCCAGGTCTGAAATGACTCGGCCAGACCGCCTCTTTTCATAAATTTAGGCGTTATTGTCCTGGTTGCTACGGGAATTAAGCTGCTCTTTCATCCGCTGGAGCTCAGCATTCACGGCCGCTGATTCGGAAGCTCCTGATGTGCTGCCAGGAGTTCCATTTCCAAAGGATTCACCTGCAAGCTGTTGACCTGCTTCCCATTCAAGAATCTTCTCTTCCATACGTTCAAAGCCTTTTGCAGCAGATCCAGTCTCAAAACCGTAGCTTATATGACTGCTTTTCATTTTGGAATTATCATTTACTTTACGAGCACGCGCTGCAAGTTCATTGCGTTTTTCTTTAAGGCGTTCATATTCTTCATTCGCAGATTTAATTCGAAGCTCAAGCTCCAGAACTCTGTCTCTAGCCGCAGTAGCTTCAGCAGCATATTGCTGCGACTGTTCCTCGTACTGGATCTTGGCGGCCGCCGCATGACGTGCCGCGTTGTCGTCTCCATTCTCGAGTGACGCAATAGCACGCAGTTCACTTTGTTTCGCTAACTGAGCGGCATCCTCGCTTTTGCGCTGCTGAATGGATGCTGTCATTTGCTGTTCTTTGAGCATTTTCTCTGCAGAATGAATCTCCTCTTCAAGATTCCGTAGATATTGTCCAGTCATTAATACAGGGTCTTCCAGTTTATTTAATGCTTCGTGGAGGGTAGCTTTTGTTAAGTTGGCAATTCGATCAAATAGGCTCATTGAAATCTCTCCTTGGATTTAATTTGGATTAGTAATTTGTAAAATAATCGTTGTATCTGAAATCGCCGACGGGTTCTTTTGGTACGATTAGGCTGGCGATCAGATAAAGGGCTACTACAGTTCCGAAGCTGATCAAAGCTCCAACAACAGCGATAAGACGTACAACAGTGGAGTCAATCCCTAACCAGGCAGCAATTCCTCCGCATAATCCAGAGATCTGTTTATTAGTCGTTGAACGATATAATGATTTCATAGCAACCACTCACTTTTTCATTTTTTCATTAAATTTATTTTGAACTCATTCGGTACCGGTGTTATTTCATGTCTTTATTTTAAATGGATTGAGATTGTGGAGTAACAGGCCAGAGACTGTTTGTAGACTGGACCTAAGTCGGGTTTGCACCCCGGACAGGAGGCCGGGAATATATAGATTACATAGTTTGGCATAAATAAATATAATGAAAGGTAGTATAACAATAGGGCATAATAGGCAGCTTTATTCGGGTATTGTCTACAATAACCTTACGATGAAAGGAAGTGCTTGGATGAGCATTATCGTTTTACATGGAAGTACGAGGGATGACGGAAATACGGAACAATTAGCTGAGCATGTGTTGAAAGGAATTCCGCATGACAATATTTTGCTGAGAGATAAGAAAATTTTGCCTATTGATGATCTGCGGCATGCCGAGGGAGGATTTCGTCCCGTAGAAGACGATTATGACGAGGTTATTCAGAGAGTGCTGGAGCATGATGTGTTGATTTTTGCTACGCCGGTTTATTGGTATGGAATGACGGGGATTCTCAAAAACTTCATTGACCGCTGGTCGCAGAGTTTGAGGGATGAGCGATATGATTTCAAAGCGCTGATAGCTCAAAAAAGGGCTTATGTCATTGCAGTAGGGGGAGATCAGCCTAGAATAAAGGCACTTCCTTTAATACAGCAGTTTAAATATACGTTTGACTTTGTGAATCTGCCATTTCAAGGCTATATTATTGGGCAAGCCAGCAAACCGGGGGATATCGTCAAGGATACCCGTGCTGCCAAGGAAGCTGAATGGCTTAATGAAGAATTAAGACAACAATGATACATGAAATAGTAAATTGAAGTGAACAAATACTAAGGTATCTTGTGGGGAGGTTTGCATCCAGTATATCTGGAATGAACTATACTCACAGGATATTTTTTTGGAGTTGGTTAGACAACATGGCTAATAAATCCTCAGTTTTTCTTAATATGGTCTTAACATAGCAGGATTATAGTAAGAGGATGGATAATATTAAAATTAAACTAATACAATCAAGGAGGACGTTCCATTGACTGAAATTATTAATTTTGCGCATAGAGGAGCGGCGGGACATTGTCCAGAAAATACAATGTTTTCTTTTACACGAGCATTGGAATTTGGAGCTACGGGGATTGAGACGGATGTGCAGATGACAAAGGACGGTCGTTTGGTCCTGATTCATGATGAGACTCTGCATCGCACAGCAGGGTCACCTGAATGGGTTAAGGATTTAACATTGGATGATATCAAATCACGCGAAGTGGGATCTTGGTATCATGATGATTTTAGAGGTGAACGTATTCCAACTTTGGAAGAGCTGTTAGATCTGGTTCGCGACAAGGATACTATTGTAAATCTTGAGTTAAAAAATGGAATTGTGCTCTATCCTGAATTGGAAAGTAAAGTCATTGAGATGGTGAGACAGTACGGATTGTCAGAGCGCATTATCATTTCCAGCTTCAATCACTACTCCTTGGTGGAATGCAAGAAAATAGCTCCAGAGATTCGTACAGGTATTCTGTACATGGAAGGAATCTATGAGCCATGGGATTATGCCAAACGTATTGGTGCAGATGCACTACATGCTTTTAAGCATGCCCTGCGGCCTGAGCTGGTAGCAGCTGCTGCCAAAGAAGGAGTGCCATATCATCCGTTTACGGTAAATGAACAATATGAAATGAAAGCTCTTATTGAGGCGGGAGTTGCTGGTATTATTACAGATTATCCTGATCGTTTGGCAGAGCTCTTATCCAGTTAAGGAGCGTGAATGAATGAAGAAAACATGGCTGCTGGGACTAGGTTTTTTTAGTATCAGCTTGACCTGGGCACTCTATAATGCGTTTGTACCGTTATTTTTGAGCAACTATTTAAAGAGTGCTGCTATGATCGGATTTATGATGACAATAGATAATTACTTTGCGATCTTCCTGCAGCCATGGATTGGGCACCGGAGCGATAAAACGAACACAAGATTCGGTCGTAGAATGCCTTATCTGCTTATTGGTATGCCCTTGGGTGCGGTATTTGCATCGCTCATTCCTTTACATACAGGATTTGTAATGTTAGTGATCTTTATGGTGTTAATGAACTTATCCATGAGTTTGTTCCGTTCACCAACGGTTGCTCTTATGCCGGACATTACACCTGAACGGGATCGTACGAAGGCAAATGGAGTTATTAATTTTATGGGCGGACTTGGCTCTGTATTAGCATTCGGGGTTGGATCTAAGTTATATGGTATTAGCTCATACATGCCATTTCTGTTTGCTGGTATCATTATGCTGATGTCGATGTTTGTTCTCAAGGCTGTAATTAAAGAACCCATTACACTTATAAGCAATGAGAATCCAAAGCCACGCAAGCCGGTAAAAATCAAGGAACAACTTGATAAGACGACGATTTTTATTTTGGCAGCAATTTTCTTCTGGTTCGTCTCTTATCAAGGTGTTGAAGCTTTATTCACGTTATATGGAACTAAGTATATCGGGATGACAGAGGATGCCGCATCATTTTCACTTGTATTCTTCTCGTTGGCATTTCTCATATTTGCTCTTCCAAGCGGATGGCTAGGGTCCAAATTCGGCAAGAAAAAAATCATTACGATCGGTGTGATAGGGCTGGTTGTCATCTTCGGCTCTCTTGTTTTTGTAGATTCTCCATTGATACTTAGATTGCTACTAGTGATCGGCGGGATTTTTTGGGCATGTATCAATATTAATTCCTACCCATGGATTGTGGCTACGGGAAATGAAGAAAGTATTGGGACGCGCACAGGGATTTATTATTTCGTCTCTTCCCTTGCAGCTATATCCTCACCTCCTCTACTGGGACTGTTCATAGATATTTTCGGATATCCGGCGTTGTTCATAAGTGCATCGTTAGGAATGCTATTAGCACTCTTGTGTCTGTTCGGTGCTTCTTCGGAGGCTAAGTCGAAAGTCATAGGGAATGGATAAGGGATACTTAGTACAAAACAAACCTTTGAGACGAGTTTTTTTGACTTGTTTTGGAGGTTTTTTAACGTGTTATTTGTACTATTTAGTACAATCTTTGTATTATTTAATGTATTATTTGTAACTTCAAATGTTAGATATTTAAAAATGTACAAGACTGATATAAAATGATTGTCATACAAGAATTGAAGGAGGAACATGTTAGTGGCATCGAACATCAAAGTAGGTATCGTAGGTTATGGAAATTTAGGTCGTGGTGTGGAAAAAGCAATTCAGCAAAATCCGGATTTTGAATTACGCGCGATCTTTTCAAGAAGAAATCCCGATGATGTGGCAGCAGCCAACGGCGTTGTACACATTTCCGAGGTTGAGAAGTACAAGGGCGATATCGACGTATTGATCCTTTGTGGTGGTTCGGCCACCGACCTTCCTGAGCAAGGTCCTGAGCTTTCTGCATTGTTTAACACAGTAGACAGCTTTGATACACATGCAAAAATTCCAGAATATTTTGAGAAAGTGAACGCTTCTGCGATTAAAGGCGGAAATGTCAGCGTCATTTCAACGGGCTGGGACCCAGGCTTGTTCTCTTTAAACCGCTTGCTGGCGGAAGCTGTTCTGCCTGAAGGTAAAGAGTATACTTTCTGGGGTAAAGGCGTTAGCCAAGGCCACTCCGATGCGATTCGCCGTGTTGCAGGCGTTAAAAATGGAGTGCAGTACACAATACCGGTTGAAGCTGCTGTAGAAAGTGTGCGTAAAGGTGAAAACCCAGAACTGAGCACAAAAGAGAAGCATCTTCGCGAATGTTACGTCGTTGCTGAAGAGGGCGCGGATCTGGCGAAAATAGAACGTGAAATCAAAGAAATGCCTAACTATTTCTCTGATTATGTAACAACTGTAAACTTTATCAATGAAGATGAGCTGAAAAAGAACCACTCGACAATGCCGCATGGTGGAACTGTATTGAGAAGTGGACGTACTGGTGAAAACAGCACACAAATTATCGAATTCGGATTAAAGCTGGATAGCAATCCTGAATTTACAGCTAGTGTGCTTGTGGCTTATGCTCGCGCTGTATATAAGCTGTCTCAAGCAGGGCAAGCCGGAGCGAAGACAGTATTTGATATTCCGTTCGGATTGCTGTCGCCTAAATCACCTGAAGAGCTTCGTAAAGAATTACTGTAGGTTCAGGCCTTTCATTTCAATGCATAAAAGTCAAGTCATAAAAGCACAATGGATGTCAAATTATCCTTGTGCTTTTATGAATTTTGGGCTATATGAGTTGTTGAAAAAACGCTATAAATAAAGTATTGTGGAAATATGTGTATGCCTAGCCATAACCTATGATTTTGTGCGGAAATAATGATTTGGGAATAAGGGGGGGAGTAGATTCGTTGAATGAAAGAAGCTGTATACAGACCGTTGGCATTACAAGAGTGTTTGGCCGTGGATCGGGTGCAGTGACGGTTCTGAAAGGTGTAGATATGACAATACCTATGGGACAAATGACCGCTTTTATCGGACGTTCTGGTTCTGGAAAAACGACACTCATCAATCTGCTGGGAGCATTGGATCAACCCACCGAGGGATCGATTCAGATCGATAATCAAGTCATTACAGAGATGACTGATAAGGAACGAGAACAGCTACGCCGTAGCCAAATAGGGCTTGTATTTCAATCGTTTGCACTAATTCCGTTAATGACTGCTTATGAGAATGTCGAATTTGTACTTCGTATTGCAGGTTATTCAGCAAAAGAGAGAAAAAAGGCTGCGCTTGAGGCATTGGAACAAGTAGGACTGACTTCGCGCATGCATCATAGACCGTTTGAGATGTCAGGGGGAGAGCAACAGCGTATCGCGATTGCAAGAGCAATTGCTCATAAGCCCAAGCTTATTCTTGCCGATGAACCAACAGCGGAACTTGATAGTATTACAGGCATTAAAATTATGAAAGTTTTTCGCGACTTAATAAATGAATACGGCGTATCTATCATTTTAACAAGTCATGACCCGGAAATTATCGAGATTGTAGATCAAGTTTATGAACTGGAGGATGGGCTTATTGTCTCGCGATCGTAACCGTTTAACTGTGCTTAAATTATTTCTGTTATTTTCTGTTGTCTTATCGGGATGTTCTTTACTTCCCAAGGAAGAGGAAGCGCTAACACCACCGCTTGTAGAGCCTGTTCAAGAGAATTACAGTACGGCGAAAGCCGAGAAGGGTACGATTACTCAGGAGATTAAAGGAAATGGAAGATTTGAATCGACAGCACAGGATGAAGCTATATATAAGGATAAGAACGGTAGAATAAGCAAAATTCATGTGGTATCTGGTGATGTAGTTAAAAAGGGAGATATTCTCGTTGAACTACTTCTCGATGGATTGGATATTCAGGTACAAGAGCAGGCGCTTGCTATGGAAAAAGCTGAATATGCCCTGCGTGAAGCCAAATTGAATGAAGAAAACGATGAAAAAACGTTCGAATTAGCAGCCCTGCAGTACAAATTGGAACAAAAAAAGTACGATCGCTTAAGTAAGCAATATGACAGCAGAACCATTCGTTCAGAGGTAAATGGTAAAGTTACTTTCGTTGATACGTTGAAGGAAGGCGATCTTATCGAACCTTACCGATCGATCGTATCTGTAGCAGACCCTACGAAACTGAGAGTGGTTTTGGAGGTTAATTCAAGCGATAACAACGTGGCGGTAGGGTCCGATGTTCTATTGAACTATAAAAGTAAAACTTTTAATGGGATCGTCGTTCAATCTCCATTATCTGCACCAATAACTCAGAATCAAGAGCAAATAAACCGAAATAATAGATTTGTATACATAAAAATGGACGAGCTTCCTCCTGATGCAGATATTGGTACGCTTATCGATGTAAGAATCATTACTGAACAACGTGATGATGTTATCAAAATCCCCAAAGGGGGTCTCCGATCGTTTGGAGGACGGAATTTTGTCCGTGTTCTTGAAGAAGGTTCCAAGTTAAGAGAAATTGATGTTGAACCGGGGATTAAAAGCAGTACTGAGGTGGAGATTGTGAAAGGGCTAGAAGAAGGGCAAGTTGTTATTTTGCAATAATATGTTGTAGGAGGTTTCTGTGTGTCCTTATTCTTCATGATTCTCAGGAAAATGCTGCAGAACAAATGGCTGGTATCTACATTATTTCTCGGTACTTTGATGACAGTTGGACTCGTTAGTACGATTCCCATCTATTCTGAGGGCATTTTGTCAAGAATGCTGGTCAAAGATTTGGAAGCGTTTCAGAATGAAACGAATGCATATCCTGGCGCACATTTGACGAAGCTGAGTTTCCAAAATGAAAGTACAAAGAAACGTCAGGAAAGAATCGTAAAATTAAATGAGTTTATGAAAGAAACCGAGAAGAACGGGTTTGGGATTCCAGTTAAAAATTTGGTGGTGGAGCTTCAGACGGCTAGCTTGCAGGTAATTCCTAAAGGGATAGATGCCGATAGTATAGACCGTAAACAGATTACGTCTGTTAAGTCTGTATCTCAATTTGAAGATCATATTGTTTTAGTTGATGGAAAAATGCCTGCCGAAGAACCGGTGAACGGAGTATACGAAGTCCTGGTGAATAACAAGATTATGTCTAATTTAGACGTTGTTCTTGGAACGGAACTTCAGCTCTTTAATACGAAAGGGAAAGTTGTTGCTGAAGTTAAACCGGTAGGTATGTTTGAAAAAAAGCAGGTCGATGATCCATATTTTCGGTCACCTCAGTTAGAAAACTATGATTTGTCGTTCGTTGTCCCGGAAAGAACGTTCGAACGTTATTTTATGGTTAATGATGAGATTAAAGTATCGTCTGCTTGGTGGTATTTTGTGCTTGATTATTCTCGTATGGAGCTGCGTAACCTAGGGGACTTTCTGAGCACTTCTCAAAAAATAAAGGAAGAGGCTATCAGTGCAACGTCACGGTTTCAAGTGGATAGTACGGTGCCGATAGAGGATAAGATTCAAGAGTATTTTAACCGTTCGAAACGGTTGTCCAACTTTATGTGGTCGCTTAATGTGCCTGTATTGATCATGCTCGGCTTTTACATGTTTATGGTATCTAATCTCATCGTCGATCGTCAGAAGAATGAAATTGCTGTAATTCGCAGTAGGGGAGCCTCACGCTTGCAAATCATGGCATCCTATGGGGTTGAGGCTGCAATACTGTGCAGTATTGCATGGGCGGTGGGGCCGTTTTTGGGCCTGCTTTTAACGAAAATGCTGGGTGCATCAAATGGTTTTCTTGAATTCGTCCAAAGATCCAGTCTGCCTCTATATATAAATGCACAATCCTATCAATTTGGTGCATTGGCTGCAATAACGGTGTTTCTGATGATACTGACTCCTGTTTTTTTTGCTACTCGCGTCTCCATAGTCGGACATAAGCAAGGACAGGCAAGAATAAAAAAGCTGCCTTTCTGGCACAAAATGTATCTGGATGTTCTTCTGCTGGGTATTTCGATATACGGGTACTATGCGTTCAAGAAGAGATTAGCGGAAATGAAAAATCTGGGCCTGAGTTTTAATGATTTACAAATCGATCCTTTACAGTTTGTTGTTCCTGCTCTCTTCATTGTAGGGGGTGGTTTGTTGATACTTCGGCTCTATCCTTTAATCCTGAGGATAATCTATCGCGCTGGAAGCAAGATCTGGACGCCGGGTTGGTATGCCACGCTAATTCAGGTAGGTCGCTCCAGCAACCAGTACCAATTTTTGATGATATTTTTTGTCATTACAATTGCTACTGGTGTATTCAGTGCAGGGGCAGCCCGAACAATTAATAACAATACAGAGGAGCGAATACTGTACTCAGGCGGATCTGATATTGTGATTAAATCGGAATGGCCTAGCAATAAGCCAGTTGTTGTATCAAGCCCTGGTGCTGCTGGAGCTCCGCAACCTTCTTCATCAAATGGGGATGCTCCTACGCTAAATGTCATCCAATATCATGAGCCTCCTTTCGAGCCATATATGAACCTGCCGGGTGTTGAGGATATAGCTAAAGTTTTTGTGAAGGAAGAGGCAATGTTTCAGATAGGAGATTCGCAGGGAAGCGCAGTATTGATGGGGATCGATACAGACGATTTTGGAAGAACGGCATGGTTCCAGAATCTGCTTTTGAGGAATCCTCTAAATGAACATCTTAATCTGATTGCTTCAGATTCCAGAGCAGTAATCATCTCTAGGACTCTGGCGGATCAAAAGAAGGTTAAAGTTGGGGATACGATTTGGGTTGGTTGGGAGGGTGTGGATCATCAGCCATTTATCGTCTACAGCGTTGTTGATTATTTCCCAACCTTCAATCCTAATCCTCAGAACAAAGATAAAGAGATTCCTATGCTGATCGTAGGACATTTATCCAGAATACAGCTGCAGCTGGGACTTGAGCCTTATCAAATTTGGCTTAAAATGCGTCCGGATTCAACAACAGCTGAATTGTATGATGCTATCAAGCTGGCCAAGCTGGATATCATTAATATTCATAACACGAGGGAAGAGCTTGTAAAGGCTAAGAACGATCCTTTTTTAATGGCTCTTAACGGGATGTTAACGTTGGGTTTCCTCTCATCCATATTTATTACATTTGTTGGTTTTCTATTGTATTGGGTACTCTCATTGCGTGGTAGAGCTCTGCAAAATGGAGTAATGCGGGCGTTGGGGCTATCCCTGCGGCAATTGATAGGCATGCTGGCGATCGAGCAACTGCTTACATCAGGTGTGGCTGTTATGATCGGTATCGTAATAGGAAATATAACGGGCAGAATGTTCGTGCCTAATTTTCAAATTGCGTTTAACCCGAGTTTATTAGTTCCACCTTTCCGTGTCGTATTTGAATCAGTGGATTTCATGCGTCTGTATATCGTAATTGGAATTATGTTATCGATCGGGTTGGCGATTCTTGGTTATATGCTGTCCCGTACCCGAATTCATCAAGCGCTGAAGCTAGGGGAGGATTAGCAGATGATCCATTGTGAGGGACTTGTTAAAATTTACAAATCCGCAGATCTGGAAGTGTTTGCCCTCCAAGGTCTTGATCTTATCGTTGAGGAACGGGAACTAATGGCGATCATCGGGAACAGCGGGAGCGGGAAATCCACCTTGCTGAATATGTTAGGCGGGCTGGATACCCCATCGGCGGGTAAGCTCACTGTTAATGGGAACGACATGCTAAAGATGAGCGAACGTGATCTTGTGAAGTACAAGCGGGAAAGCGTCGGCTTTGTCTGGCAGAATAACGCACGTAACCTTGTTCCGTATTTAACAGCTCTTCAAAATGTAGAGTTGCCGATTTTGTTGAAATCCAGACGGCGCAAGGAGCGCGCTTTGGAATTGCTGGAAGCTGTAGGATTGTCGCATCGCAAGCATAATAAGCTTCACGAAATGTCAGGGGGAGAGCAGCAGCGGGTTGCGATCGCCATTGCGCTGGCTAACGAACCTAAATTATTGCTAGCGGATGAACCTACAGGTTCTTTGGACGCGCGAATGTCTGATCAGGTTCTTGATTTGTTTCGTGAATTGAATCGGACTATAGGAGTTACGATCGTTATTGTTACACATGATCCACTCCTGGCCAAGAAGGTTGATCGGGTAGTGGCAATAAGGGATGGTAAAATATCCTCAGAGATGTTACGTCGTAAATCTTATGCCGAGGAGCTTGCAGAAATAGAGCAAGGATTGGTTCAATCCGAAGAAGATACTCATGTGGAGTATGCCATTTTGGATAAAGCTGGACGTTTGCAGGTGCCGAGAAACTATCTTGAAACAATCAATGTAAGGAACAACAAGGTAAAGCTTGAACTCGAAGAAGGCAAAATTATTATGACTTCAGATGAATTTGATAATTGAGATTGAGGTGACCTATGAGAAAAGGGATTATTTTATTTTTAGTGTTTTGTATTGTTATTATTTCAGGTTGTTCTTCCAACATATTGTCGAAAAAAGAGACAACGGAATTAACGCTGTATACGTATAATCAGGACCCGGAAGTTGCAAAGGCTGTAATAAATGTATTAGAGCAATTTAATAAAGAGCATCCGGAAATTAAGGTTAATTTAATTAGAAATGCACCCAATCAGCCAAGTGTAGTTGGATTGCTGAAGCAGCTAGAGGAAAGTGATAAACAGGTCGATCTGCTTTGGCTGTCATCATACATGGGAATTGGAGAGGCGGTTGCTGGCAAGTATGTTCAATCGCTGGAACAGCACTCGGACAGCCTTAAGCTTAATGATTTTTATGTCGATCTAGAAAGCCAACGTTATAATGACGAGCTCTATACTGTTCCATTTTTATTGAATAATACATTAATCTATTACAATAAAGACCTTTTTGATAAATATCAGATTCAATATCCGACTGAAGATTGGACCTATGAGGATTTGGTAAATATGGCTGCAGGTCTGACCAGTGTACAAGACAAAGTGGTTGGTTTACTGAATGGTGGGTTTCTTTATTATTCAGTTCCAGGAGCTTATGGGGGAAATACATTAAATGAGGATGAGAATGGTATACAACTAGCCATAGCTGAAGAAGATGCCCTAGAAGGGATCGAGTTTTTAACGAATGCATTTAGAAATAATAAAATTGATGGAAGATTAGGAGAAACGTATTCAGAGAGAGCTGTGACAGTGCCTAGCTTTGAAAATGGAACGGCAGCCATGATGGTTAATAGCTCCAGATTTCTAAATATGCAATATGAAAAGGTCCCTAATTATGGGGTAGCTCCGTTACCAAAAGGACCGAGCTCGCAGCAAGGGATCAGTTTTATTGAATCACTTGGGATTTCTAGCAAAAGCGAGCATCCAGAAGAAGCGTTAGAAGTTTTGAGATATTTAACAACGGATACTGCGGCTAGAGAACTGTTGGTTAGGAGTGGAGTAACACTTCCAACTACTTCGGATGAAAAGGTATTTGATGCCTTTGAGAAGAGATTCGCAGATTCAGGAGACTTTGAAACTGTCCAAGGAGCATTAAACAAAAGCAATGAAGTGACTTCAGGCCCAGGATTAGTTACAAGTGTACCTGGACTTAACAATGTAATTATTAAATTAGAAAGGCTTTTTTATGAGCAGATGTATGCGGGCAAAATGAAAGTTGACGGAGAATTTGAAGCACAAATCAAGCAAATTAATGACGAATGGCTTATTGAGCAGCAAACCGCTAATGAGTCGTTTGAATAAAAAATTAAAGTTGCCAGGTCAAGGATCTTGTATCCAACGGCCTAGGCAACTTTAATTTTTAGCAGGTATATACAAACAATTTCGAATGAGGTCATTTTAGAATGATAAGTGATAAAAATCACAATATATCTAAAAATAGCGATTTTATTATGACAATTCTGCGAACTTATCGCCAATACTCTATCATTGTGAACAATTATCAAAATCGACGAATTTGGCTGATTTTGATCAAATTTGACGCTAAATCAACTTTTGGTGCATAGATAGGGGGCGATGACGCTGAAATAACTGTAAAATATTTGCAAATTTGACTAACTCTATGAATTGTTATCATCTTGGTGTTTGCCTAACATTAATCTTATCTGGAATGTTGAAATCATCCCATGTTTGGTGATGTTCACAATGTAGAAAGGGGTATCAGAATCCTATGAAAAGGAAAGGATTGCTGCTTGCTGTTTTTTCAGCGCTTCTTGTCCTCTTATCCGGCTGTAGTTCGTTGACCGTTTTGGATCCGAAAGGGCCGGTGGCCAAGACGCAATCGGGTGTTATTTTGTTCTCCATCCTGGTGATGGCGATCATACTTTTAGTTGTTTACATTTTATTTGTTTTTATGCTTTCCAAATACAGAGCCTCCAAGGCGGCACCGGATTATGAACCGCCGCATGAGGAAGGCAATAAGTGGCTGGAATTTACGTGGATCGCGATTCCGGTCATTATAGTGGCCATTTTATCTGTGGTTACTGTACGTTCAACAAGCGCGATTGAGAAAGTAGCAGAAGGCTATGAAAATGAAAAACCGCTTGTTATTTATGCTGCATCCTCAAACTGGAAATGGCATTTTAGCTATCCGGAAGAAGGTATTGAGACAGTTAACTATGTTAATATCCCAACTCACCGTCCGATTGAATTCAAGTTATATGCCTATGGCCCGATTTCAAGCTTGTGGATCCCACAGCTGGGAGGTCAGAAATATGCAATGAGCGATATGGTCAATACGCTTCATTTATTAGCTGAAGAACCGGGATCTTATATGGGCAAAAACGCTAACTTCTCTGGTGAAGGCTTTGCACATATGGAATTTGAAGCTTTGGCTATGTCACCTGCTGAATATGAAAAATGGGTCGATGAGGTTAAAAGCACAGCTTCCGAGTTGACAGAGGACGAATTCAATACTCTGCTGGAAACAAAGCATGTCGGAAGAAAAACTTATACATCAACACATTTGTCATTTAGCCCTGCTCCTGAGGGAGACAATGCAGGACACAACCATGGAGGAGACTCCACAGATACAGAGATGGATCATTCCGAAATGGACCACTCCGAAATGGATCATCCTGAAATGGAGCACTCTGAGAATTCAGATCATTCTTCGCACGGCAACTAAAGTATAGAAGGGAGTTAGCTAGTCATGAAATGGGACGAATTTTTCGTCACAGGTGAGCCGATGATTTATGGTGCGATGGTCAGCATTGTACTTGTATCGATAGCAATTGTTGTCGGACTTACTTATTTTAAAAAATGGGGCTACCTATGGCGCGAATGGCTGACAACTGTCGACCATAAGCGTATCGGTATCATGTATATTATTGCTGCATTAATAATGCTGTTCCGTGGTGGCGTCGATGGACTGCTCATGCGGGGACAACTGGCTATGCCTGAAAACGGGCTGCTTGATGGTCAGCATTACAACGAAATCTTTACAACACACGGGGTCATCATGATCCTGTTTATGGCGATGCCTTTTGTTATCGGATTAATGAACGTTGTAATTCCGCTGCAAATCGGGGCTCGCGACGTAGCTTTTCCTCGGCTTAACGCTGTCAGCTTCTGGCTGTTCTTTGCTGGGGCAATGTTGTTCAACATTTCATTCGTTATCGGCGGATCGCCGGACGCAGGTTGGACTGCTTACTTCCCATTGGCAAGTATCGAGTTCAGTCCGACGGTTGGTAATAACTATTATGCTATCGCACTGCAAATTTCCGGTATTGGTACATTGATGACCGGTATCAACTTTATCGCAACAATCCTTAAAATGCGTGCACCAGGGATGACATTGATGAAAATGCCAATGTTTACTTGGTCTGTACTTATCACTAACGTTATCATCGTATTTGCATTCCCGGTATTGACAATAGCTTTGGCATTGATGACATTCGACCGGCTGTTTGGATCACAGTTCTTTACGATGGCCAACGGTGGTATGGATATGCTCTGGGCCAACCTGTTCTGGGTATGGGGCCATCCTGAGGTGTACATCGTTATTTTGCCAGCCTTCGGGATTTATAGTGAAATTATTTCAACGTTCTCTCGCAAAAATCTGTATGGTTATAAATCGATGGTTTACAGTATGGTCGTTATCTCGCTCTTGTCCTTTATCGTATGGGCGCATCACTTCTATACAATGGGTCATGGCGTAATGGTTAATGGTGTTTTCTCGATTACCACGATGGCGATCGCCGTACCGACAGGGGTTAAAATCTTCAACTGGCTCTTTACGCTGCGTAAGGGGAAGATCGAATTTACGACTCCAATGCTGTATTCTCTTGCATTTATTCCGATCTTTACGATCGGCGGTGTAACAGGTGTTATGCTTGCGATGGCAAGTGCTGACTACCAATACCACAATACGATGTTCCTGGTAGCTCACTTCCACTACGTTCTGATCCCAGGTACTGTATTTGCGGTAATCGCTGGTTTCTACTACTGGTTCCCGAAATTGTTCGGTTTCCGTCTTAACGAACGTCAGGGTAAAGCTGCGTTCTGGACGATTGCAATCAGTTTCAACGTTACGTTCATGCCACTGTTCTTCCTTGGTCTAAAAGGGATGACACGTCGTATGTACACTTATTCGGAAAGCACGGGCTTTGGTCCACTTAACTTGATTGCTTCAATTGGTGCTGTTGGTCTTGCGATCGGCTTTATCATGCTCGTATACAACATCTACTGGAGCTTCCGTTATGCTCCAAGAGATACTACAGGTGATCCATGGAATGCACGTACACTGGAATGGAGCACTCACAGTCCTATTCCGGAATACAACTTTGCGATTGTACCAGAGGTTCATGAACTTGATCCGTTCTGGGAAGCTAAGAAAACAGGTAAATCTCTGTTTAAAGGTCAATATGAAGAAATTCATATGCCAAACAACAGCGGACAACCGTTTATTCTCGGAATGATCTTCTTGTTCTTCGGATTCTTTATGGTATTCAGCTGGTGGATTCCAACGATTATTGCTGGTGTAGGTATTGTTATTATGCTCGCAGTTCGTTCGTTTGAACGTGATCATGGCCATCATATATCAGTAAAAGAAATTACAAAGACAGAAGCTAAATTGCGGGGTGAAGGGGTATGAAGTTAGATAATACGCTGCCGCTAGAATATCGTTCAGAAGAGAATAGCAATCGGATTTTTGGTTTCTGGATTTTCCTTGGTGCTGAAATTGTTCTGTTTGCGACTCTCTTCGCCGTCTACTTTACGCTCTGGACTCGTACTGGAAATGGACCTTCAGCGGAAGAGATTTTTGAGATTGGTCCGGTGTTAATTGAAACGTTCTTGCTGCTTACTAGTAGCTTCACTATTGGTCTGGCGATCAATGCTATGCGACTTGGATTAAAGAAACCGATGATGATATTTTTCATCATCACATTGATTCTGGGTCTCGGATTCCTTGGAGTGGAAATCATGGAGTTCGTAACTTATGTTCATGAAGGTGCGACTTTGCAGACCAGCGCGTTTTTATCCAGCTTGTTTGTCTTGCTGGGTACCCACGGTGCTCACGTAACATTGGGGCTGCTATGGGGCGGCGGGTTGCTGATTCAGATCAAACGTGAAGGCTTTACGCTGGATACAGCGAATAAATCATTTATTTTCTCGCTATACTGGCACTTCCTCGACGTAGTCTGGATCTTCATCTTCAGCTTCGTATATTTGAAAGGATTGATGTGATATGAAAAAACTATTCCCAACTCATCACGTAATGGGATATGTCTTCTCGCTTATCCTTTCGGTTGTCGCTCTAGCAGTCGTGTTCTGGGATTTATCTTTAGCAGTAGGAATGACCATTCTGGTTATCGCTGCTGCTATCCAAATGTCGCTTCAGCTCTTTCTGTTCATGCATATCGGAGAAAACGGCTCGAAGACGGCGTTATATACTAACATTGTGTACGCTCTGTTTGTTGGTCTTGTAACAGTATTTGGTACTTTGTTTACAATGATCTGGGGCTATCAATAATAGAAAGCTGTTGGCAAAGAAGGGGCTGTCCCTAAAAGTTATCTTAGATAACTTTTAGGGACGCTTTTTTTTTGTAGTGTAAAGGCAAGATATCAGGAAAAGGATGCAAAAATACAGTTTTTTTAAAGTAGCCATGAAAGGATGAACAAAAGCCTGCAAAACTGCAGCAATATTGTTCAGAATAGACTAGTTTGAAGAGAATCCTTAGAGAAAGCCTGCACATTTGCAGCAATTTAGGGCATTTAGAGGCTTTACATGATCAAAGCCTGCACATTTGCAGCAATTTCAGGAATTCCGCATCATGACACTATTACACATGAGATACGGTCATAGAATGCGGCAGGATCAAGCGGTGCAGGGGGCGTCTTCCTTGCACTGCTATTTCTAGTTTTGACACTAAACCTACTTTTGGGATAGCTCCCTTGTGTTGTTTTATTAGGTTTCGATTTGCTTATATCTCTTGTGGGCACTAGACTATGATT
>NZ_FNBG01000036.1 GCF_900102215.1 Fontibacillus panacisegetis | reverse complement strand
CATACTTTCCCTTATTGCTATATTTTATCTAGTACTGGAGAGGTAATTAATAAAGGAATAATTCAAGATAAAGAAGGAATTTACCAATTACTTCAGAAAAGTGATAGTAATATTAATGCAATTGGATAAGTTAAGCAAGACAAAATCAGAGCCATGTTTTTTGGTTATAAATTTATTAATTATTGAAAAGATAACGTTATCTCCCACCGTTCCGGTGAGTCCGAAGATAGCACAATCGCTGATATCGCGGTTGCAACTAACGCTGGCCAAATCAAAACTGGTGCACCTTCCCGTACTGACCGTATTGCGAAGTACAACCAATTGCTTCGTATCGAAGACCAATTGGGCGAGCTTGCTCAATACAACGGCTTGAAATCCTTCTACAACCTGAAGAGATAATCTTTGCCAATACATCTAACCCCCTGCTTATTTGTGGTAATTCACAATTAGCAGGGGGTTTTTAATTTTATTTACAGGCATGTATAATTAATATTTATCAGAATCGCCTTTATCTGGGCGGTTTTTTTATTTGTAAGAAAATTATCCAGTTACTTTAAGCCAAATACACCTCCAGATTGTCTAATAAATGTAAAGATAAAAGAGGAGAGGTGAGTGCGTATCAGGCGGTTAGTTCTAAAAGCTCAGAAGGAGAATGACAGGGCCTTTTTAAAGCTATTCAAACAATTTGAACAGGATATTTATCGCATGGCGTATGTTTACGTTAGGAATACAGAAGATGCCCTTGATGTAGTTCAAGAAGTGGCTTATCAGTCGTTTAAAAAGATAGATACCTTGCAACGACCAGAGTATTTCAAGACATGGCTGATGAAAATTACGATGAACAGTGCAATTAATTTAGTGAAAAAGAACAAAAAAGTAGTTCAACTAAAACCTGAGTTTGAAGAATTCGTAGGTTCGGATGATGGGGATATTTTACTTACACTATCATTACAAGAATTAATGGACACTTTGCAAGATGATGAGAAGAGCGTTATTTTATTAAGGTTTTATCATGACCATACATTAAAAGAAATATCAGAGATATTAGAAATACCGCTTGGAACTGCAAAATCAATCTTATATCGTGCGTTAAACAAACTGCGTAAAGATTTTAAGGAGGCTGGCAACTATGAATAGAAGTTTAAAAGAAGAGTTAGATAATATACAAACTCCGATAGAGATACATGAAATGAGTAAAATGGGCGTGAGAAAAGCGAAAGCTGAGATGGGAACAAAAGTAAGGGCATATGCAAGAAGACGATTAGTTACTGCAATCTTAGCAGTATGCCTAATCGTTCCAACAAGTGCGTTTGCTTATGAAGCACTTCTTGTTGACGGCTTATTTGGTTCATTTGATAATTTCAAAAAACATGCTGCAGGTGCAACGATGGAAGGATATTTATTGCTAAATGCTAAATTAACTCAGGCGAAGGGTGACCTGGGGCAGGAGCAATTTGGGCATTTTAAAGAGTTGTTAAAAGTAATAACCAGTGCCAAAATTGAATATGGAGATCAATATGGTAACATTGATTACTCTCAAGTACCTTCCGAAAAAATAGAAGAAATTAAGAATGTGATGTATGAAATTCAACCCTATTTTGACCAGCTGAACGGAGTGCAATCGAGTAAAGAAGTTTTAACAAGTGAAGAATATAAGCAGTATATTGATGCGCTTATGACTTATGAGCAAATATTGGTAGAAAGCGGGAATGATCTGAAAAATACTCCTTCAGACTTACAAGATGAATTAAATGAAGCAAGAGATGTTCTTTATTATGTGAGTGATAAACAATCGCAACATTCAAACTAAGAGAGGTATCATATTCAGAGCTAAGGCTCCATGTTTCGCCCGAAGGCAGGGCGGAAATGGGGCCTTATTTATATAAAAGCTCTTGGCCTTTTTGTTCAATTGAAGCTAATGCTTCTTGGATCTTAGTGTTGGAAAATGACTTGAATGATTCAAAAAAATCAGTAGAAATATCTAGAGCTTTCTTCGATATATAAGGGAGGATCAATCTGAAGAGTGGTAAGTGCTCTTAGGAAAATATTTGTTAAAAACGCATAATGTATATACATAGTTACACATTTATTGTATAATAATTACATTAAATGGTAAATTTTAATGATTGTAATAATAATTACATTGAAGAAATAAAAAGATAATTTCAGATTCATAGAGAGATGGGATTAGCAAAATTATTTATTATTTGGTAATGGGATTCCTAATTTAGAGCTAATGAGCAAAGATGGTTACTACAAAAATATGTATTTGACTCAAGCGAAGTGGTATATAGAAAACGATTCTAGCGAATATAAACAGAACGCAACATCTTTTTAAGAATATAATGTTTTGAGGAGAGTTTAGATTATGAAAAGATGGATTTCACTTCTTATAGTCATTATATTGATATCGGGGTGCATGAATAGAGCAGAGGAAAAGGATATAACACTTAGAGTTCTATATTTTGACACTGATGAATTTATGGTAAAATATGGAAGTATTTTCCACGCAAAGTATCCCAATATTAATTTTGAAGTCATACCATTGTCTGCATATTATAAAGAAGGGTTAAGTGAAAATACGCTTAAACAATTAATAAAATCTGAACAACCTGACTTAGTATATATAGATGAAACCTTTTTTGAGTCCATTATTTCTGAAGAAATATTGGTAGACCTTAACCCATATATTAACAATTCTAGTGATTTTAAAATTGAAGAGATTAATCCCAACTTGTTGGAATATTTGCGTTCAAAAGGTCAAGGTAAAATCTTCGCCTTATCACCAACGTTTTCGGCAAAGGCTTTATTTTATAATAAGACGCTATTTGATCAGTATGGAGTAGATTATCCGAATGATGGAATGAGTTGGGATAATGTCTTTAAGTTGGCTTCAACTATAACGAATTCTGCTCAAAATAAAAGTGATTTTGTTGGGTTATTCTATGATGATACTTTGTTTGGTATGGCAGTCGATATGGCGGCATCCCAAGGGGTTCGCTATGTGGATACACGGGGGAAGAATGCGACAATAAATACCTCAAGTTGGGAAAATATCTTAAACCCTATTCTGGAAGGGGCTATAGCTGGTACCTTGAAAACACGGGAAAATATTAATGAAATTGAAGTTAATCCTGGGAGTTTTCCATTTACTTCTGGAAGCATCGCTATGACGGTTGACTATTCTTATCTGATTGATGATTTATTAGATGCCGATTTTGAGTGGGATATTGTTACCGCACCGGTGGATCCTGCCTATTCTAAAAGTGCATCAGCTATTTCCCCAAATGCATTATTTGGAATTTATTCTGGATCAGACAAAGTGGAACAAAGTTGGAGATTCATTCAGTATATTAATGGCTCTGAGTTCGCAAACACTTACCAAATGAGTAATAATTATTCCGTACTCCTGTCACGTGAAGGATACAACAAAAGTATTGGTAAAAATCTAGAATCTTTTTATAACATTGCCCCCTTGGAAGTTCTCAATATTCCGTTAAGTTTAGAGCAAAGTGAGGAGATATTCAAAACTATTAATCAGGAGCTATGGGGAGCTATAAATAACGATATTAGTATGAAAGAACTATTATCTTCAATGCAACAAGAAATCCAAACTATTATTAATCGCTAGAAAGTAATTTTATAACGAATTTCATTTGTTTGGGGCAAGCTTGCTCAATGCTAATTCTGGATTATCAAGAGATATCTTAACAAGTGAAGAATATGAGCAATACATTGATGTGCTTATGACTTATGAGCAAATATTGGTATAAAGTGGGGATGGTCTAAAAAATACCCTTCAGACTTACAGATGAGTTATATGAAGCAAGAGGAGCTGTTTTTCGTTATGTGAATGATAAACAATTATAAGTTCAAACTCAAAACTAAGAGAAGGGTAATATACCAAAATAAGACTGCATGTTTGGCCTAAGCGAAGCATGCAGTCTTATTTAATGAAAGCTCTTGTTTTATTTTATGAACCAAGTCTCTATATGTCCAAATATTTAAGTAGACGTTTAAGTAATGAGTTTATATACTTATACTTAGAATCAAAAAATTTACCAAGGGTCTAAAGGGAATGCTACGGATATGAAATCAACGATTAAAGATGTTGCCAGAAAAGCTAATGTGTCAGTAGCAACTGTATCACGGGTGCTAAATAATCTTCCGGGATATTCAGAGGATACAAAGCGTACGGTGCTTCGAGTTATCGAAGAGTTAAAATATCAGCCTAATGCCATTGCGCGCGGGTTGATCAATAAACGTACACAGACGATAGGGGTATTGTTCCCGAGCGTATCAAGTGCATTTTCCTCGGAAGTTCTCCATGGTATCGAGCATTTTGCCCATGATGAGAATTACAGTATAGTCGTATGCAATACAGCGGAAGACGGAAGAAGGACGATGAAATATTTGCAGGTGCTTCGTGAAAAGCAGGTTGACGGGATTATTTTTTCGAGTGAGGTATTGAAGGAAGAATATTATGAAGCCCTGAAGGCGATGGATGTTCCGGTTGTGCTGGTTGCGACCCATTCAGAGTATAAATCCGTGCCCTATGTGAAAGTAGATGACTGGAAGGCATCCTATGAGGCTACCGAGTATTTAATTCATAAAGGTCATCGGCAAATCGCCATGATTGGTGGATACGAAGGAGACCCTATCGCCGGAAAACCGAGAATTGATGGATTTAAGCAGGCTTTATTGGACAACGGAATCACGCTTAGAGATGAACTTATTTTTGATGGAGGCTTCCGATTTGATCAGGCTACTGTCGCGGCAGAGAATCTGCTTTTGACCGCTCCGGAAGTAACGGCAGTATTTGCAGCCTCGGACGAAATGGCGATTGCCCTGATCTCTGTAGCAGCGAAACACGGGATTTCCGTTCCAGAACAAATTTCTGTCATTGGATATGACAATTTGAAATTGGCTGAAATGAGTAATCCACCTTTGACGACGATCGCTCAGCCACTCTATAAAATGGGAGAGCGTGCAGCCGACAAACTGATTTCTATGATTACATCGAAAGAAAGAGTTGTCAGTGAAATTGTGCCTCATAAGATTATAGAGCGCAATACCGTGAGAAAGCTGCCTTAATCTAACTATCACTTGATTAAATGCTTGAATTACCCCTTTTTAAAAGTTGCTAGAAATTAATATGGGGGGTATTTTTTTTATATCGAAAACGTTTACGTTGGCCGATAATATATAGTAATTAAAGGATGCAGGAGGAACCTTGATGGTGAAGAAATGGTGGAAAGAGAGCGTAGTTTATCAAATTTATCCGCGGAGTTTTATGGATAGCAATGGAGATGGCGTAGGTGATCTTAAAGGAATTATTAGCAAGCTGGACTATTTGAAAAACCTTGGTGTTGATGTGATATGGCTGTGTCCGGTGTATGAGTCACCAAATGATGATAATGGATACGATATTAGCAATTACCAGAGCATTATTGGCGAATTCGGTACAATGAAGGATTGGGAGGACCTGCTTGCAGGTCTGCATGATCGGGGAATGAAGCTGATTATGGATCTTGTTGTTAACCATAGCTCGGATGAGCATGCCTGGTTTGTAGAATCACGTAAGTCCAAGGATAACCCTTATCGCGATTACTATATTTGGCGCTCGGGTAAGGATGATCCTGAAGGTGACGGAGTTACGGAGCCAAATAATTGGGGTTCATTTTTTAGCGGATCGGCTTGGCAGTATGACGAGGCGACCGAGGAGTATTTCCTGCATATTTTCTCCAAAAAACAGCCTGACTTGAATTGGGAGAATGAGAAGGTTCGCAGAGAAGTGTATGACATGATGACATGGTGGCTTGATAAGGGAATCGACGGCTTCCGCATGGATGTTATTAATCTGATCTCGAAGGTTCCAGGCTTGCCGGATTCAAAAGAAGGGGAAAGCGGTTTTATTAACGGTCCACGTGTACACGAATTTATGCAGGAAATGAATCGTGAAGTCCTGTCGAAGTATGATGTCATGACAGTAGGAGAGACGTGTGATGTAACTCCGGATGATGCCATTTTATTTGCCGGAGAGGATCGCGGGGAGCTCAATATGGTGTTCCAATTTGAACTTATGGGTATTGATTCAGGGCCAACTGGTAAATGGGGGGTTGCTCCATGGAAGTTATCCGAATTCAAAAAAATTGTGAGCAAATGGCAGGTTGAGCTTCAGGGCAAAGCGTGGAACAGTATTTATTTGAACAATCATGATCAGCCGCGCCTGCTGTCCAGATTCGGTAACGATGGCGAACATCATAGTGTATCTGGTAAAATGTTGGCTACACTTCTGCATACGCTCCAGGGTACGCCATATATTTATCAAGGTGAAGAAATTGGAATGACCAATGTTCGCTTTGAATCAATTGACGAGTACAAAGATATAGAAACCCTAAATATGTATCGTGAATATAGAGATAACGGACATGATCACTCTGCAATTATGAATTCCATTTATGCAAAAGGCAGAGATAACGCTAGAACGCCTATGCAATGGAATGATGAAGCTAACGCTGGCTTTACGACGGGCACGCCGTGGTTAGCAGTTAATCCGAATTACAAGGAGATTAATGTGGAGTCGGCTCTGGCTGACGAAGGATCTATCTTCTATTACTATAAAAAATTGATCGAGCTACGTAAACGTCATGACGTGATTGTATATGGAGAATACGTTCTTATAGACGCGGAAAATGAACAAATCTATGCCTATACAAGAACGTTAGGCAAAGAGCAATTGCTTGTTATTCTCAATTTCTATGAGCATCCTGCGCGGTTTGTGCTTGATCGGGAGAAAGTTTCGTTTGATTCTAATACAGCAGAGCTGTTAATAAGCAATTATGACGTTCCGGCAAATCAGGATATCGATCAACTCACCTTACGTCCTTACGAAGCTCGGGTGTATAAGCTGACAGTAAATTGACATCTGAGAGTTAGTTCTATTCCTTTTATTAATAGTTGTTATTCTGTAATTGCTATGTTACAATTATAATGCTGTTTTTGAATGTAATTATGAGTTAGGAATATATGAGAGTTCTCACTTAGGAGGTGGATTGAATGGATATCTTATTGGAAGTGTTGCTCGTTATTTTCTCTATCGGTTTGATCGCGGTTGTATTGCTGCAGGAAGGGAAGAGCGCAGGGCTTTCCGGTGCCATCTCCGGGGGTGCGGAACATCTTTTTGGTAAATCTAAAGCACGTGGTATGGAACTTGTACTTGAGCGCGTTACAGTTGGCCTTGCCGCTGGATTCTTTATTCTCGCGATCGTCGTTGCCGTCGTGGTTGGTTAATTTACTCAATATAAAGCCTCGTTTCCAATAGGGAACGGGGCTTTTTTAAGATGATCTCTTTGTGGAAAAGGGATGCCGGAGAAGAATTTCGTGTATACTAAGGTTAGATTGTACCTATGTAAATGATGGAAAAAATTTAGACTACATACTGGTTTGGGGTAGTGACAAGCCGATTGAGGTGAGAGTGAGTATGATAACTGAAGCTGAATTGCTAAATTTTATGCGGGAAACGGCGTATAAGCCAATGACATATCAGGAGTTGGAAGAGCATTTTCAGATAGAGAAGGCGGATGATTTTAGGGAATTTCTAAAGCTGTTGAATTCTCTGGAACAGGAAGGAAAAATAATTCTAACCAGAACTCATCGTTACGGAGTACCGGAACGGATGGATTTGGTACGGGGTAGATTGCAGGCGCATGCCAAGGGTTTTGCGTTTTTGATCCCCGATGATCGGGAGCATCCTGATGTGTATATTCACGCCAATGATCTAAAAAGTGCGATGAATGGCGATACGGTACTTGTCCGAATTAGCTCCAAAAGTGTTGGAGGGGGCAAGCTTGAAGGCGAGGTTGTTCGCATCGTCATTCGTGCGGTAACTCAAATTGTTGGTGTATTCCAAAATTATGAGACGTATGGCTTCGTGTTGCCTGATGATAAACGGATTAATCGCGATATTTTCATTCCGAAGGAAGCCTTTGGAGGCGCTGTGGATGGTGAAAAGGTCGTTGTTCGTATCGTCAACTATCCTGAAGGACGCTCTGCTGCAGAAGGCGAAGTTACGGAAATTCTGGGCCATAAGGATGATCCAGGGGTAGATATTCTGTCGATCATTCGCAAGCATCAGCTGCCGGAAGCTTTTCCGGAGGATGTTATGGCAGAGGCGCAGGCCGCACCGGATACGATTGCCAAAGAGGAAATTGAAGCTCAGGGGCGTCGTGATCTTCGTAACAAGGTAATTGTGACGATAGATGGTGAGGATGCGAAGGACCTCGACGACGCGGTTAATGTAGAGCGACTGCCCAATGGGAACATTATGCTTGGTGTTCATATTGCCGATGTCGGTTATTACGTCCGCGAGAATTCGAAGCTGGATCAAGAGGCGTATAATCGTGGCTGCAGCGTGTATTTGGTAGACCGTGTCATTCCGATGCTGCCGCATCGTCTGTCCAATGGAATCTGTTCGTTGAATCCGAAGGTGGATCGGTTTACGCTGTCTTGTGAGATGGAATTTAATGAGCATATGAAAGTGGTAAGGCATGATATTTTTACAAGTGTGATTCGGACGACGGAACGTATGACATATACGAATGTTCGCAAAATATTGCAGGAGGAAGATCCTGAAGTTACAGAGCGCTATAGTGATTTAGTCGATACATTCCATTTAATGCGCGAGCTTGCCCTTAAACTGCGGTCTAACCGGATGCGTCGTGGTGCGGTTGATTTTGATTTTGAGGAATCGAAGGTCATTGTGGACGAGAACGGCAAGGCAGTGGATATTGTGAAGCGGGAACGCTCCATCGCCGAACAGATTATTGAGGAATTTATGCTTGCAGCTAACGAGACGGTGGCAGAGCATTTCCACTGGCTTAAGGTTCCTTTCATATACCGGATTCATGAAGACCCTGACCAAGAGAAGCTGATGAACTTTATGGCGTTTGTGGCGAATTTTGGATACGCGGTTAAAGGCGGAAAAGCTAACAAGGTGCATCCTCGCGCGCTTCAGTCTCTGTTAGAAGAGATTCAAGGTACGAAGGAACAGACCGTGATCAGTACGATGATGCTTCGTTCGATGAAGCAGGCAAAGTATGATGCAGAAAGTACGGGTCACTTTGGACTCGCTGCGGAGTTCTATACTCATTTCACTTCGCCGATTCGCCGTTATCCCGACTTGGTCATTCACCGCATTATCCGTGAAGTGATCGAGAACAATGGAGCTTTGCCGGATCAACGTATGGAGTACTTGGCTAGCCGGATGCACGATATCGCGCAGCAATCCTCTGAGCGTGAACGGGTTGCAGTTGATGCGGAGCGGGATACAGAGCAGATGAAAAAGGCAGAGTTCATGCTGGATAAGGTCGGAGAGGAATTCCCGGGCATTATCAGCAGTGTGACGAGCTTCGGAATGTTCATTGAGCTTGAAAATACAGTAGAGGGCCTGATTCGGCTAAGCGCGATGACGGATGACTATTATCACTTCCATGAACAGCACATGGCACTGATGGGTGAACGAACGTCAAAAATTTACCGCATCGGTGATGAGGTGAAGATTCGAGTTGCCCGAGTGAACATGGATGATCATACGATTGATTTTGAGATGGTTGATATGAAGCCGCGCCGCCGTGAGGATGAAGGCTCAGGCGAGTGGAGAAGCGGCCGAGGCGGCGGACGCTCAGGACGTAGTGATTCACGCGGGGATGCAGGGCATAGGCAGAGCGGTGGTAAACGAGGCGGCAAGTCTGGAGGCCGCGATGGCGGTAAGGGCAAGGGCAGCTTTGCTTCAAGCGGCAAAGCTGGCAAAAGCGGCAAGTTCGGCGGTAAAGGTGCAAAAGCCGGAAGTGGTAAAGGCGGCAAGGGCATTAATGCAAATGCCCATGATGGTGGCGCAGGCGGAAAGCGTGAAGGTGGTGCGCCTGCCGTGAGCTTTGGCTTTGGTTCCGGGAAAGGCGGCTACGCCTCTGGCCCGGCTGTGAGCCGCGATGGTGGCGGTGGGTACCGCACCGAATCGGGCTCTGGCACTGGCTCGCGGCGGAAGAAAACATCCGCGAGCGGGATTTTCACCGGCGGCGGAAGCGCCGGTGAGAGCAGCGCGTCCTCCCCGCGTAAAAAACGGGGCGGCAAGGGCAAAAGCAACAGCACGGCTGCTTTTGTACGCAAGAAGAAAAAATAGCTGCTTAGCAAAAATAGCAGGTCGTGTATCACAGCTTCGTGTGGTCCCGACCTGTTTGTTTTGTTTTCAAGTGAGAGAGAGGAGAGTCATTGCACTCATTGGAAAAGTGTTCAGTGTCCACCTTTTAAAAAACAATTCTCTGGAAAGTCCATGGTCCGAGGACAACAGGGTTGAGATCTTATTGCCACCTGCGTTATAGTCGGCATTCTTGATTTTGCGCTATATAGTTGATACAATAAATTTCTAGTATGCACGAGGATTCGTGAGGAGGATGAGCATGGCGAAGAAAAATGATGGTAAAGTACTGGCTCAGAACAAAAAAGCTTCCCATGACTACTTCATCGAAGACACTTATGAAGCGGGTATGGTGCTGACGGGTACTGAAATTAAGTCGATACGTAACGCCAGAGTGAATATTGGGGATGCCTTTGCCACGATTCGTAATGGCGAGATTCAAATTCATAACATGCACATTAGCCCTTTTGAACAGGGGAATCGTTATAATCCAACCGATCCGACTCGAACTCGCAAGCTTTTAATGCACAAGGTGCAGATCAATAAGCTGCTTGGATTGTCCAAGCAAGAGGGTTACTCGATCGTGCCGCTCAAGATTTATATTCGCAACGGTTATGCGAAGCTGCTGCTTGGTCTTGGTAAAGGTAAGAAGCAATATGACAAGCGTGATACCGCGGCTAAAAGAGATGCTCAACGTGACATTCAGCGTGCTCTGCGTGAGAAGCAGAAAGTGGCACGGTAAATAGATGCATATTGAAATGCAAAAAACCTCAGATTAACAACGACATGTGATCGTTGCGAATCTGAGGGTTTTATTTTACAGATTACATGGAGGTTGTTTTTTTTGTTCCAACTGATAAAGGACTGCCAAGGTGCTGATGATCGTGGCAAATGCCATCATAAGATGTGTTGCGTGATTTTTTAATAAACGGTTGATATTCATGGTATCCCCCAAATCTTCTTTTTATAACCATTTATATCGGAGGCTGAAGGTTGATCCTGTAGGATTTTTTATATAATCACACAAAAGCAGGGAATAGCTGCCTCGACTTGCTTTCCTCTGTACGAGTTGATACAATTATGGTCTATCTACCAGCAACTAACCAGACATGCGACGAGATATGTGTGGTATACTGAATTTAGTTATTTCGGTAGTAAAATTACAACTTCATGCAAGAAGCACTTATGCTCGATAGTGAACTGGCATTTCCGATGCCAACCCATCGAGTCGCCGTTGAAAGGCTAGCGGTTCGTGAAAGATTACGACCGATTATCCATTTTACGGGGGCGTTTTTGGATTCGACGGGGGTAGTTCGAGCATGGGTAGCGGGTAGTGGGGACGCGTCCGCTTTATCAACGCTAAAGCCTATTAAACGGCAAACAAAACAACAACTTAGCTTTCGCAGCTTAATAACCTGTGAGCTAGCTCTACCTCTGCATCGCCCATGTGCCGAGACTAGGGCCCAACTTTAGTGGGATACGCTGTCACATCTCCGCCTGGGGTGTGCTGAAGAAGACAATCAGGCTGACCCAAGCGATAGCCTGTTACGGGGCGCTTGCTAGGGTGACATCAAAACCGTGACTACACCCGTAGACACCTATGTGGCGTTGCCTTCGGACAGGGGTTCGACTCCCCTCGCCTCCACCAACATGTAGAACCCCGACCGCAAGAGGTCGGGGTTTTTGCTATTTTAGAGAGTAGAATCAGTGATGGTGAATTTTAACAGATACATGTAATGCTATTTGTACCAGAAAGACCGCTTCAAACTTTCAAAACCTGACGAATCCAGTGGGCCGTTTGTTCGGGACGTTCAATAGGAAATTGATGGCCATATGGAATACGAGTAATATCGAGGTGTTCATATGACTTTGGAATATGATGTGCTTTGTCCATGTGTCCCCATAATATGTTGACTTTGGTCTCATCCCACCTCTTAGGATCCAGTTGAATGGACTTCGATTGTGTTAACCATGACATGACCGCGGCGTTAGTCGTGCGGATGCGGGGTGATTTTAAATCACGAACCACATCATGTACATAATCCTCTAAATATTTGCTAGATGCTATGAAATTTTTGCTTTGAAGCAGCTCTCTTTTCAGTTTGGCAGGCTTCACATATTTTAAAATGAGTTTTGTAACACCTTGAATTTTGTATTTAGGTTTTATAGGATGCAAGACAGGCTGCAGCATAATGAGCTGATGGATCAGTGAAGGCTGGCGTTGCATGACTCGGGCGGCAATCAAACCGCCAAATGAATGGCCAACCAATATAACGGGTCTATTCAACTCGATAATCATGGCTGTTACACTGTCTACATAGCCTTCTATAACAGAAGGTTCATGGTGGTATGGAGTGCGTCCAAATCCAGGCAAATCAATGAGCCATGTATTAATATCACTTAAGGATCCTGCGATAGGCAATAGGACATCCGCACCGCTAAACGTCCCATGAAGAAAAATAACAGGTATGCCATGCATATCTTTTTCCAATGAGATTAAATTCGTTCTTCTTCGTTGAGAAAAGCTCTCCTGCCGATTCACTCCTAAATGATTTAACCGATAATCCAGATCGCTTACTATAAAAGGCAGTGTAGATGGCGCGATGGAAAATTTCATCTCACTCATTTGTTCAATTTCTAATTTAGTGTTGACGGGAAATTCTGATTTTACAAGAAAGTTCATGGACTCCGTTGGAATACCAAGAAGCTTCCCAACACCCATTCCAAGAATGGTTTTTAATAATGGAAGAGATACCCTTCCAAAGGGCTTGGCAGTTTGCAGTTCTTTTGCAATGAGTTGAATCAAGACTCGAATTGATGGACTCGCTTGTTTAGTATCTAATAGATAGTAGGTATTACTTGATAATCCTTCTGTATGAGCAAGCTTTGCAATAAATGAGGCAACATGATCAATGTGTACCATGGGCAACCAGTAGTCGTCGCCACCTGGAACGAGCGGCATAAGGTTTCGCCTCACGGCATCGATTAAGATACTAAGACCTCCAAGCTGTTCCGTCTTCCCTGAGAAGGAATTCCCAACGACGACACTAGGATTAACTGTAGATAATGGGATGTTCATAGCATGAAGAGATTTACGTATATAGGAGTCCGCTAGAAACTTCATTTTTTCATAGGGCGGTTCTTTATCTAGCAGGTGATCCATATCCGACATTGCATTTTGTTCATGATAAGGACTCATGAAACCTACGACATGGATGAAATGCTTTAAACCTTTTGCGTAGTGAATATCTCTGGCCAGCTGAACAAGGGATTTGGCTGGATAGAGAAATGATTGCTCTGCTTCACTGAGGCTTAACTCGATATTCATGGGGCCGCCTGCATGGATGATCAGATCCGTGGCAAGCATTTGCTTATAGCTAGTATCATCTAAACCTAATCTGGGTTTAGTTAGATCACCAATGACTGGCAGGATGTTAGGCTGTTGATCGGTCGGTAATTGGTTTACGATTGCATGCAAACGGCTTTTTTGACGTACGAGTACATAAACTTGGTGCTGAGAAGCCAATTCAGAGAGCAGATGTCTTCCGATAAAACCAGTTCCACCCGTTAAAAAGATATTCATTATAGAAATCCTCCTTTATCATTTTTTAGTACTAATCAGTACTAATATAACTAAAAAAATTACTTTAGCAATGAAGCTAAAGCAGGATAAACGGCTTTGATGATATCTGGATTATTAGAAGCTTGAGCTAAGAAAAGAGCACCCTCGATAGAGGAGACGATGAGTGCAGCTGTTTGCTTGACGGGGAGTTCTGTCTTTAGTTCTTGCTTCGCAATCCCTTCGGCTAAAATCAATTCAACGGCCTGAAACTGTTGTTCAAAAAAGCTTTTGATTCGATCTCTGACTTCGATAGCTTCAAGGGGTGTTTGCGTGTAAAGGGTTAGGAACGGACAGCCGCCAAGGTAATTATTTTGTTCCGTATTATCGGTTAGGATGATGAGTAACGCTTCTAATTTTTCTAGAACAGTGGTATCACTGTGAGACAGGATTTGATTAATACGTTGCTCATAATGTGAAATCAACTGATCAACTGTAGTGAGGAGCAGTTCCTCCTTACTCTTAAAATAGTAATAAATATTGGTTTTTGAGACTTTGCTATGTGCGACTATGTCGTCCATGCTTGTCGCTTGAAAACCCTTGGTAAGAAACAATGTGAAAGCTGATTGCAGCGCAATGTCTTTATTGTTGAGTATATTTTTTCTCATATTAGTACTATATAGTACTAATGATCAACAGTCAAGCAATGTTGAGATGGTTAGGCGAAACGATCATAATAACGATGGGTTCGAATAAAGGGGTGATACTAAGGTGACATCAAAACTGCAGCTACACCCGTAGAAAGCCGTGTGGCGTGATCTTCGGACAGGGGTTCAAATCCCCTCGCCTCCATATGTTAAATCCACAACCGAATCCGGTTGTGGATTTTGCGTTTCCTGGACATGCAGCTTTAAGATAATGTCAACATGCTCTTATATACAATCATTTTTTTATATATCTAGCGATGAACTTTCTAATCTCTAATCGCTGAAACATTCTTGTCAGCGACAACGCCTTTGAAGCTAGCTAGCAAATTTCATAGAGACTTCTCTATGAAGACTCTTTGCAGTTGATTGGATTAACACCCTGAGATGTAGCGTTGATTGAAAACTTCTGTCTTTCTAAAGCATGTAAAGAAGTAATCTTTTTACTTTTGATGTACAATTGGAACATATTATCAAAAAGGGGAGATAATTCTTGAATCTACTTAAAGGGCAAAAGATAGAAATTACAAAAGGTAGAAAGTTATCCGTCCTTAGCTTTCAATTTGGTTGGACGATGAAGAAAGCGACGATGAGCATCGATGCAGCTTGTTTTATTTTATCGGAGAAAGGTCGATGCGAGCGGGATGAGGATTTTATTTTTTACGGGAATCCCTTTGATCATTATGGTGCAGTTGCACATAGTGCAACTGCTCAAGAGGACCAAGAGACTATTGAGCTACATCTATCGAAACTGCCGAAAAGCGTTGCAAAAGTAGCCCTTTCTGTGACTATTCATGCTGGGGACGAGCAGGGGCATACGATAAGTGATGCGTCAGACTTTTATTTACGGCTTGTAGATACGATTACGGGAGAAGAATTATTTCGTTTTGAATATGGGAATGATCTGTCAAAGGAAACAGCGATTGTCGTGGGCGAGTTGTATCGATATAACGAGGAATGGAAGTTTAATGCCATTGGCAGTGGATTCTATGGGGGTTTGGCCGCGCTGTGCACGAATTATGGGCTTGTAGTCGAGCAGTCGGAAGAGGTTGTCGAGGCTGTAGCAGTCGCGGAAGAAATCGTATTGTCCAAAATAGATTTGCGAAAGAAAATTGTGGCGTACACATTGGAAAAGAAGAAAATGACCCATCTATCGGCTAGAGTAGGCATCGTGCTTGATGTTACAGGATCTATGCGGACCTTGTATAGGAATGGAACGGTCCAAGATGTTGTTGAGCGTATATTGGCCGTGGCTAGCAAATTTGATGACAATGCTGCTTTGGATGTGTGGGTCTATGATCATGAATTCAGCCGATTACCCACTGTGACGGAGCGGGATTTCATTTCCTACGTAAATACTCAAGTTTTGAATAATTCGAAAATCCATAAGTATGGCCGCAATAATGAGCCTCGAGTTATGAAGGATGTCATTAAGAAATATACCATCGAAGAACAATCAAGCCTACCTGTATTCATTATCTTTATCAATGATGGAGGCGTAGTGAAGCCGACTAAAAAAGCGATCGTAGACTCAGCGATTCATCCAATATTTTGGCAGTTCGTGGGGATCGGAGATTCTGATTTTGAAGTACTAAAGCAGCTGGATACGATGGAAGGGCGGATTGTCGATAATGCAAATTTCATTCATTTAAAAGATATTTCAGCGGTACCCGATGAAATGCTGTATGACCAGCTCCTGAATGAATTTCCGAAGTGGATCAAGGATGCGACAGAGAAAAGGATTATCCGGTGATAATGCAGCTTTTTCCCATTTCCGTTCTACTAACGGGGAACAATAGTTAAGTCAGGCTAAGTTATGTTAGGAGCAGACATGCAGACAGGTTGATTACGCACTTCCTCAAACAACTTCAGCATCACATTCAGGCGAATTGTGGTTTTGTACAGCCACGGTTCGCCTCCTTCTGTTCAAGGCCTTGTCTAATTTGATTAATTCGGTTTAATCCCCATACATGCAAAGCAGATTCCTGTATCCGTAATTTGCGCTGGGCCATAGCTTAAATGATCAAGATTCCGTACATAGTGGGATTTTATCGGGTTTTTGTAATAAATAATCATTAAAATTTAGTGATTAATGGTTTGTTATGTTACTCAATATATGTTAAGCTTAAATTATGTAACATTACTTCGGAGGGATTATCTGTGCAATATGTAAATCCGATTCGAGACGTCGAGACCATTCAAGCGATGAAAGAGGAGTTGAGAAAGAGCTCAATAAGAGACCTGTTGTTGTTTGTGCTGGGAATTAATACAGGGATCAGTCTTCTTGATTTGCTGCACCTTACTGTGCAGGATGTTTGGGATGGTCAGGGTGCTAGGCAGTTTCTTTATATTAAGGATGAAAAAACAGGGGAAGAAAAGGCTTATTACTTAAACAACAAGATTGCGGAAATTTTAAAGGAGTATTTATCCAGTATCGATTGGAAGGCAGAGGATTATTTATTCAAGTCGAAGAAGGATTGCCGGCCAATAACTCGTCAGCAGGTTTACCGCATAATTAATCATTCAGCCAGGGAGGTAGGAATTTCAGAGAAAATCGGGGCACATACGCTGAGAAAGACATTTGGTTATCATGCGTATCATAAGGGAATTGCCATTTCCATCATAAAGTCGATTCTAAATCATCACTCGACAGCGGAAACATTAAAGTATTTAGGAGTCAATAAGAGCGAGAGGCTGCCTATAAAAGTAGATGTGAATTTATAGGGGTTCCGTTTTTTAACAAGATCAAAACTCCCCACATTGATGATGCGGAGAGTTTTGATAACACATGAGGAAAGTTATTCCTTTTTATTCATCTTCGTTGTCCAGATTCATCGCTGCATGAATATCCACGTTTTTTAATTCGGTGACAATTCCATCGATAACCAGAACTTGCAAAGTTTCAGCGTTTTTCATAAAGCGGAAAATTCCATTATCAAAATCAGTATCAATTTCCTTGAAGAAAATGCCCTCATATTCGGTATCTTTTTCATGATTGAAGCTCAGTTGATACTTATCTCCATCCTTAATTAAATAAGCACGAACACCCTTATCATAAATCCCTTCTTCATCCCGGATATAACGGGCAACAGAAACAATGTGCAAGTCAACGAATGGGATATCACGTACCAAGGAATTAATAATCGAGCCTTTCGTGATTTGTTCCCACCGACTATGGGCCGTCTGGCCGAGAATGATTTGAGTAATGTTTTTATCTCTAGCTACTTCTGTAATGACTTTGGAAACAGGGCGGCTTTCATTATCCTTCATAATAAATTGTGCAGATTCATGAGAATTGGCGAATTCTTTCCATTGTTCAATATAAAATACTTTCTCGGCATCCAGTTCATCGAACGGCTTCGGATCAATGGTCAAAATATAGAGTGGGGCCTTTAGCATATTGGCGATCTTACAGCCACGCTTGATTAACCGTTCTCCATTTGGTCCATAATAAACGCAAACAAGGATACTTTCATTATACAGATTGTCCATTTTAAACATTTCACCTCAAGTTTAATAGTAAGGCTCCTTTAAACTATGTAAGACTATAATTGATGTTAAGACAAGAGTCAAACCATATTTAAGACAATATGATTAACAAAATCATAAGTGGGGAGGAGTACTTTGATTACGTTATATATCTTTATTTTTTTGCCGTTTATTTTTGCGCTGCTTGTCCCCTTTTTGTATAAGCATTTGAATCGCCGGGCACATACAGGCTGGTTCGTATTATTGGTACCATTATCCATCTTTATCTACTTGGTGAGATATATACCTGATGTTGCATCCGGGGCAACATTTGAATATACCCTGTCATGGATACCGACCTTCGGAATTAATATAACATCTTACATTGATGGTCTCGGCTTGCTGTTTGGTCTGCTTATTACAGGTGTCGGAAGCTTGGTCATCATCTATTCTATTTTTTATATGTCCAAGGTGCGAGAGGCTCTCCATAACTTTTATATATACCTGCTCATGTTCATGGGTGCGATGCTGGGGCTGGTATTTTCGGATCACTTATTAGTTTTATATGGGTTTTGGGAGTTGACCAGTGTTTCATCCTTCTTGCTAATCGCCTATTGGTATGAGCGAAAGGGCTCGCGTCAAGGCGCATTAAAAGCGATGATGATTACTGTATTTGGCGGCTTCGGCATGTTAGCCGGGTTTATTATGCTCATCATGATGGGAGATACCTACAGTATTCGGGAGATCATCGCGAATATTGATGTTATACAGGGACATGCGCTGTTTATTCCTGCGCTGCTTTGTATTCTATTAGGAGCTTTTACAAAATCAGCTCAGTTTCCGTTTGGTATTTGGCTTCCGGATGCTATGGAGGCGCCAACTCCGGTGAGTAGCTACCTCCATTCTGCGACAATGGTCAAAGCCGGAATTTATTTAGTAGCAAGGATGACTCCGGTATTCGGCGGCAGCCCGGTGTGGTTCTGGCTTGTAGCCGGAATTGGTCTCATTACGCTCCTGTATGGTTCATTGACAGCTCTGAGACAGACTGATTTGAAGGCGTTGCTGGCTTATTCTACGATTAGCCAACTGGGATTAATCATGAGCTTGCTCGGCATCGGTTCTTTAGCGGTTTATTTTGGACCCGGTGAGAGCGGGACTGTGTTCACGGTAGCTACCTTTGCTGCCTTGTTCCATCTGTTTAATCACTCCACCTTTAAAGGCAGCTTATTTATGGTCGTCGGTATTATTGACCATGAGACAGGCAGACGGGATATTCGCTATCTGGGCGGCTTGATGCAGGTGATGCCGATTACGTTCACGATCGCTTTGGTAGGCGGCTTATCGATGGCGGGATTGCCGCCATTTAACGGGTTTTTGAGTAAGGAAATGTTCTTTGCCGCGGTGAATGACGTATCCCAAGCCGGTATTTTCGGCTTGAGCAAGATCGGTATGCTGTTCCCGATCATTGCTTGGGTAGCCAGCATATTTACGTTTGTGTACTGCATGATTTTCATATTCAAAACCTTTGGAGGGGTGTATCGTCCTGAGAAGCTGACGCGAAAAGTGCATGAGGCGCCTCTCGGAATGTTGATTTCTCCAATCATATTAGGCTTGTTGGTTGTATTCATTTTCTTCTTCCCGAATGTGTTAGGCAAATACATTCTTACTCCTGCATTAACATCAATTTTACCGATGATGCCGTTTACTCCTTACGATGTAAAAATCAGCGCATGGCATGGGCTGAACCTGGAGCTCCTGATGACATTCGGAGTAATCGCTATCGGCTTCATTCTCTTCAAAACAGCGAAGCGATGGATTCACATCGTACGAAGTTATCCGCAGGGATTAATGTTGAATCATTGGTATAATCAGGGCGTATCCGGCACAGAAAGGCTCTCGGCATCGCTCACGAATCGATACATGACAGGATCGCTGAGACATTATTTGATATACATTTTTTCGTTTTTTGTTTTGTTGCTGCTAGGCTCGCTTTTGCTGTTCCATGGTATTCAGTTTGATTTCTCGAATAACGCAGCCATAAGTATTTATGATATCGGGCTTGTGATAGCCATGATTATCGCCTCGTTAACGGTATTGCTTGCCAGCAATCGGATACTGGCTATTGTTGCATTAGGCGCGTTAGGCTATATGGTTTCTATGTTCTTTGTTATCTTCCGCGCTCCCGACCTGGCATTGACGCAAATGGTTGTGGAGACTGTAACGACGGTTCTGTTCTTGCTGTGCTTCTATCATTTGCCGAAGCTGAAGAAGAGCATCGATCGTATTCCTTTTAAACTGACGAATCTGATCATATCGGTCGCTATGGGATTAACGGTAACTTTATTGGCACTGGCCGCGAATGGCCATAAGCTGTTTGAACCCATCACGGCGTTTTTTGAAAATGCATATGAGCTGGCTGGAGCTAAAAATATTGTCAATGCCATTCTGGTGGATTTCCGCGGCTTTGATACCATGCTGGAGATATCCGTTCTAACAATTGCTGGATTGGGTGTGTATATATTGGTTCATCAGCGTTCCAAAAGGAGGGAGCAACGTGAAACCGAATGATGTGATTTTGAGAAGTGTAACCCGAGTGGCCGCTGTAATTATTTTGACCTTCTCGATCTATTTGTTTATGAATGGTCATCATCATCCGGGTGGAGGGTTTATTGGAGGGCTGAGTACAGCATCAGCTATTGTCCTTTTGTATCTTTCGTTTGGAATCGAGAAGGTCAGGGAAAATATACGGACCGACTTTAAGAAGCTGGCAGCCATCGGCGTGCTGATTGCGATTGGAACGGGGACAGCCAGCGTACTCTTTGGCAAACCGTTTTTAACTCAGACCTTTGGTCATGTGGATTTACCTATTTTTGGAGATACCGAGCTTGCTTCTGCCTTAATTTTTGACACCGGAGTTGCTTTAGCTGTTATAGGCACTGCGGTCAATATTATTTTAAGCATAAGTGAGGATCGGTAATATGGAGACGCTAATTGTCATACTTGTCGGTATCTTAATATCCATTGGAACTTATTTGATTTTATCAAGGCAATTTCTGCGGATTGTGCTTGGAGCATCTATTGTGGGGCATGCAGTGAATTTACTGCTCATTACTTCCGGGGGCCTGAAGACAGGGAGTGCGCCCCTTCTTGGAGAGAAAACAGCAGGCTTTACGGATGCTATTCCGCAAGCATTGATTTTAACAGCCATCGTCATTAATTTTGCGGTGACCGCACTAGTACTAGTTTTATGTTATCGAGCCTATCAAAACTTCGGGACGGATGACATGGAGCAATTAAGGGGAAGTGAGCATGAATAATTTATTGATTACTCCAGTTGTTATTCCCCTGTTAACGGGAATGGTACTCATTATTTTTCAGAGAAATATACAGCTTCAGCGAGTTCTTAGTTTAATTGCCTTAATAGTTACAAGTGTTATTTCCGTGCTATTGATGAATCAGATCAAAAATGATGGGATTCAAACCTTGCAGCTGGGCGGCTGGGAAGCGCCGTTTGGCATTAGCTTTGTGGGTGACATGTTCAGTGCTTTGCTGCTGCTGGCAACCTCCATTGTTTCAATAGGCTGTCTGATCTATGCATTTTCATCGATTGGCCGAAAGCAAGAAAAGCTTTATTTTTACCCTTTGTTTCTGTTTCTGATCACAGGTGTTAACGGTTCGTTTTTGACGGGGGACTTATTTAATTTATATGTCTTTTTTGAGGTGTTTCTAGTTGCTTCTTATGTGTTAATCACAATGGGCGGAGATAAGAGACAGCTGCAGGAATCGTTGAAATACATTTTTACGAACATTATTTCGTCAGCTTTCTTTCTAATAGGTGTTGCTTATTTATACTCAATGACAGGTACATTGAACCTCGCTCATTTATCGATCAGGATATCTGAGGTCGGTCAGGATGGGTTAATTACAACCGTTGCATTTTTATTTCTGATTGTTTTCGCCTTAAAGGCGGGGCTGCTGCTCTTTTTCTGGCTGCCAGGCTCATACAGTGTACCGCCAACTGCAATAGCAGGTATTTTTGCGGCGCTGCTCACCAAGGTTGGTATCTATGCGATGATTAGAATGTTTACCCTCATTTTCTATCATGAACCGCAGATTACCCATTTGTTTATAGGAATATTAGCTGCTGTTACTATGGTTTTAGGTGGCATCGGAGCGATCGGTTATTGGGATTTGCGAAAAATACTAACGTACAATGTGGTCATAAGCGTCGGATTTATTATGGCTGGACTGGTCTCCATGACACCGGCCGGTATGACGGGCTCTATATATTATTTAATTCACGATATGCTGATTAAGGCGCTTGTATTTTTGATTGGCGGAACGGTTATTCATATAGCCGGAACTAGTGATTTGAAGCAAATTAGCGGCTTGATTCGCCACCATCCCCGGTTAGGCTGGATGTTCTTCATTGCAGCACTATCCATGGTAGGTATTCCGCCGTTAAGCGGCTTCCTTGGTAAGGTATTTATTACTAAAGGCACCTTTGAGTCCGGTTATTTCTGGCTCGGAGGAATCGGTCTGTTGGCTAGCCTGTTCATTTTATACTCTATGATCAAGATCTTCATGAACGCTTTTTGGGGTGAAACGATTCTGAGTGAAGAGGAAGAGAAGGGGACAACTAAAGGCTTGCTGCTTCCAATTGCTCTATTGACCGTCGGCAGTCTCACTTTAGGATTTGGTGCTGAAGGAATTGCCGGTCATGTGGCCCAAGCTGCAGAGGAATTGTTGAATCCGAGTCTCTATATTAGTGCAGTGTTTGACTAAAGGGGGAGATGACTTTGCCCGTTCAGGTTTTATTAAATATTTTTATTGCTTACTTGTGGATGTTTTTGCAGGATAGTACGAGCATGATTAACTTTATCAGCGGATATTTTGTCGGTCTATTTATCCTGTTCTGTATGCGCCGTTTTTTTAAAAAGCCGTTCTATCTCTACACTCTGGCTGCTGTTGGCAAGCTGCTAATCATTTTCATACATGAGCTGGGCATTTCCTCGCTGATGGTCATGAAGCATGTACTCCGTCCTAAAATTGATGTCAAACCGGGGATTTTCAGGATCGAGACGGATATGGAGGGAGATATGGAAATCACGCTCTTATCTTTATTGATCTGCTTAACGCCAGGCTCGGTCGTTATGGAGATAGCTCCTGATTCAAAGGCTATGTACATTCATGGTCTGAATATGCCCGAGTCCAAAGAGGCTGTATTAAAGTCAAAATCTGTGTTCGAAAAAGCAATAAAGGATGTGACAAGAAAGTGATACTTGAGACGATTATGATCATCGCTTTATGTCTGTTAATGCTGGCGATCCTGGCCAATTTATATCGAGTTGTAAAAGGGCCGTCCAGTGCGGATCGTGTTCAAGCGTTGGATTCTATCGGCATTAATTTGATCGCTAGTATTGCCGTGTACTCCGTGTTATTGCATACCCATGCTTTTTTTGATCTAATATTGCTGATCGGAATCCTGTCATTTATAGGGACGGTTGCGTTTGCCAGGTTTATTGAAAGAGGTGTTGTTATTGAGCGGAAGCGGTGAAGTAGTCGGCGTTATCCTTATACTAATCGGAGCTGCGATTAGCTTGATCAGCGCGATCGGGAATGTTCGATTGCCGGATGTGTATACAAGGTCTCATGCTGCATCTAAAAGTTCTACGCTTGGCGTGCTGTGTACGTTGGTTGGAACATTGCTGTACTTCGTAATTTCTGACGGTTATTTCAGCATCCGCCTCATCTTGGGTATCGTTTTTGTATTTCTGACTGCTCCGGTGGCTGCTCATGTGATTTGCCGGGCTGCCTATCGTCATCAAGTGCCGTTAGCAGAGGGAACCGCTCAAGACGAATTGAAGGACTATTATATGGAGAATGAGAACATAGACAATAAGGCTAACCTTATCGAGAAAGAGGTTAAGCTTCAGGTTACAGAGTAATCAATACACCAAAGACCACCCTAAAAGTAACTACTGCAAAAGTACATCTTTTTTTCGGAATGCTAATCAGCCATGTGGAATTCATGCAAAAGTGCACCTTTTTTGAGCTAAAACGCAGATTCTGGCTCAATAAGAGTAATAAAACTGCACTTTTGCAGGCTGTTCAGTTGGATTGGTGATATAGATTCCGAAAAAATGCACTTTTGCAGCAATTTACTAAAAGGTGGTCTTTCTACTTTTTATCCTATCTACACAATTATTGCCCCTTCTTAGTTACTGGCACATAGATGTCCATTACGGTATCGGGACGGAAGTGACAACGCTCATCATAATATTCAAAGTCTAGCTTCGTGTCATCATATTCATAACCGCTGTCCTTGAACCATTCCTGGAAAATATACTGCCAGGTTAGTTTTATTGTGTTTGAAAAATCTTCCTGATTCGCTCCACCGTTCTTCTCGCCGGCTGTTACATCAACTGGGAGTGTGGTAAAGACAGCATAGGTAGCTTCAGGTACATCAAGGGTGATCATGTCAGGAGTCACTTTTCCAAAGTCTTCAACAATGACACCAAACAAATAGATCAAGCTGTCGCTATCTCTGGACTCCGGCACACAAATTCCGACTTCCCCATGCTTTGAGGGGTTAAGCTGGTCATACAATTTACACTCCCAACCATTGATGTCGTAATTGTCCCAGAATGCTGCAACATCTTTAGTAAAGCTCCCATCTGCAATATTCGTTTTTATTCCGTACCCTGCAATTTTGAAAGATGGTTTTGTGATTATTTTAGGAACCATATGCCAACCTCCGTACTCAATTGTTTTCTTGCCAGAAATGTATTCTTGAATTCCAGTCATCCTTACGGCATATTGTGTTGGACTATATCCAAACTCCTTACGAAATGCTTTTGTAAACCCGCTTTGAGTTTCGAATCCATAATCTAACGCGATATCAAGGATTCGTCTGCCTTTATATAGCTCCGTTGATGCAACTGACAGACGCCTTTTTCGGACATATTCCATGACAGGTATCCCCATACATATTTGAAAAACCCTGCAGAAATGATACAAGGAGTATCCAACATGCTGAGAAATCATTTCGATTGTCAGTCTTTCTTTAATGTTGGCTTCGATGTATTCAATACTGCGTTCGATATCTGTACTATAATTCAATGCTTCATCATTCCTTTTCCCCGTACGGTTGACTTTATTATAGCAACAACCGGGAGTCCGGATTGTTCCTGCTTTGCTCTTTATAATCTACCGCAAAGATTCTAGCAATGTCCCTGGTCTTGCAAAAAGATAGACGATAACGTGATAATCCCTATAATATTAGAGTTAGTTAGGGCGGGGAAATGATCTTGTGAAAATGCCTTTGCAATCATCTCGTATAAAGCGGAAAGGAAGGTTCTAATATGTCGACAGAAGAAACCAAGAGAACTGATTTATCTATAACGGCAACAAACAAAGAGGAAGCGACTCAAACCTTTAAAGCAACGGAAAAGCATGTCAAAATCATCGGGCGAACGTACTATTACAATGATGTGTTATGGCTTGCTTTGTCCGGTGGCGGTGTAGAATTTTCTTTTATTGGTAAAAAAGCAGAGGTTACAATAAAAGGCGATCCTGTAGCGTTAAGTGACAACAATCAGGCTAGAATTGGCATTTACGTAAATGGAAAACGAGTGATTGATGACATGGTGAATAAGACTTTGAAAACATATACCCTGTTCGAAAGTGAGTCGGAGCAGGACGTCACGGTAAGGATCATTAAACTATCAGAAGCGGCTATGTCAACTATTGGGATTCACGGAATCACAGTGGATAGCAAAGAGGGAATTAAGCCAACCTCGGACAATGTACATAAAATCGAGTTTGTTGGCGATTCGATCACTTGCGGCTATGGCGTTGATGGTGAAAATGAGCAGCATTCTTTTTCCACAAGTACTGAGGATGTCACGAAAGCCTATGCTTATAAAGCCGTTCAGGAGCTTCAGGCAGACTATAGTATGGTTTCGTATAGCGGTTACGGAATTATTTCAGGTTTTACGCATAACGATCAAAAATTAACCTCGCAGCTTCTACCTGATTACTACGAAAAGGTAGGCAAATCCGATGGAAAATTTGACGGCGTACTGGAGCCTCAATCCGTAAGCTGGGATTTCAATAAGTTTATACCCGATCTTATCGTCATTAATCTGGGAACGAATGATGATTCGTACACCAAGGATGATGCTGACAAGCAGGCAGAGTATGCTGAACAATATATTGAATTTCTTAAAATGGTTAGACGGAATAATGCCAATGCCACAATTCTATGTACGCTGGGGATCATGGGAGACAGACTGTACCCCTTCCTTGAACAAGCGGTTAATGATTATACGAAGGAAACCGGTGATGCTAACCTTGCAGCTATGAAGTTTGACGTGCAGTTGACCGCTGATGGCTACGGAGCCGACTGGCACCCGTCTGTAACAACCCACAGCAAAGCAGCGGAAAAACTAATACCTCAAATCAAAGGACTTATGAAGTGGGAATAATGATATAAGAACCATATGATATAATTTTAATAAATCTTTTATTATTGGCAGGAGGATAGAATTTAGAATGGCTATATTGAATAACGACTGGGCGTCTGATTTGGAGCAGGAGTTTACAAAGCCATACTACTTGCAGCTGCGGGAGTTCCTTATCGACGAATATCGAACGAAGAGCATTTATCCTGATAAATACGATATTTTTAATGCACTGCATTATACGTCGTTGGCTGACACTAAGGTGGTAATTTTGGGTCAGGACCCTTATCATGGACCGGGGCAAGCTCATGGATTAAGCTTCTCCGTTAAACAGGGTATAGGTACACCTCCATCCTTGCAAAATATGTTTAAGGAGCTGCAGGATGACTTGGGCTGCTTCATTCCGAATAACGGGCATTTGCTTAAATGGGCGCAGCAAGGAGTATTGCTCCTGAACACGGTGCTCACAGTAAGGGCGCATGAGGCCAATTCTCATAAAAATAAAGGCTGGGAGCATTTCACGGATAAAGTGATTGAAACGATCAATCGGAAAAATGATCCTGTTGTGTTCCTGTTGTGGGGAAGCCACGCTCAGAAGAAAGCGGAGCTCATTACGAACCCACGACATGTGCTTATTCGTTCGCCGCATCCGAGTCCGTTGTCTGCCCATAGAGGATTTTTTGGCAGCAAGCCGTTTTCTCGTGCAAACGAATTTTTACGAAAGACGGGACTTCAAGAAATTGATTGGCAGATTCCTAACTTGTAATGATGAAGATTATAGCACTCATTTCCATACTGAAAACCCGCTCTGTGAGCGGGCTTTCATCTTTTCTGGGGCCTTACTATATCCGCAATATAAAAAAAGCAACCTTTTTGAGCATTATCGGCACTAAGTAAATAATAACTGCATGCAAAGGAGGTGCAAGGGGTACAGCGGTGAACAAAATCAACTCGATGCCTATGAACGTTTGGTAACAGCGGACCGTTTACGTAACTTGCCTCGAAGCCCCTAAAGGGGAATTTCAGATTTTTGTTCATGTGCAATTTCTGCTAGCTCAAACTCATCAACTTCTGAATGAGCTTAAACTAGAGCAATATTTAATTGGCTTGGAGCAGGATGTGTTAATAAACAGATTGAACCATTATTTAACTGAACTAAATGTACTCCACCCTTTTCGAGAGGGTAATGGGAGAACTCAGCGTGAATTTATCCGTTGTTTAGCCCTAAAATCCGGTATTATATCAGGGGTTCGACTCCCTCGTAGGGATGCCCATCACAGAGCTCCGTATATTGGGAGTACCGATAACCGACGATGCCGTTCGAAAAGCTAAGGAAAATGAAAAAGCTGCTGCAAGGACAAAAAAATCACGCAAGAAGGCTTTTCGATCAGGCGAGCCTTGATAATACGCTCCTACATCAGAGCCAGGAGCCACAATTTTGTACGGATGAGTACTGGTTAGTTATCGAAAGACCGGAGCGTGAGGAGGTGCCGTTTGATTTAGAAGAGTTTCTGTGGTATCAGGCTAAGGTAGACCTATCAGAGGAATGGGGGACCCTCGAATACCAATAAAAAACACATATAACCATTGCCAGATCCTGAACTGAGGGCTATTCTGCGAGCTGCGGACGATATCATTGCCGAAGGCGGAAGGACGCTTCTTTCGAAAATCTTGAAAGGTTCAAAGGAACGAAAGTTGTTAGAACTTGGATTAGATCGAACCCCTTCTTAAGGTTATTATAAAGACCTTACATTGGAACAGATCATGGATAAAGTCGATCATATGATTCGAACAGGTTTTCTGGAAAGGAAGGTCAATGGTAAGTATCCCACAATTATATTCACTTCGCGTGGGCGATCGAAAAAGAAAGGCGAGCTGAAGAGTTCGTACAAGAATGGGATTGTTGGCTGTTTGATGAGGAGAATCCTGAATATTACGGGAATGAAGGTTTAAGTTTTCCTAACGAGTGTCCAAGCTGTTTGGAAGATCATCTTCTGCATCGTTAGCATCGCATCTAACCTTGAGCACTCAACTGTTAGATGCGGAATTACCAGAGGATAGGAAACGTATATTAGAGCGTCTATCCCAATTCCCTATACGTTCATGCAAATGTGCCGGAAATGGAAGCTTAACCGCCCAGAAACCTGCTTTAGCCATCGCAGACCAAGTTATCACCATTGATAATACATACGAGCCTTCCATTGTGGCTGAAATCATGAAGGGTAAGATGATCTACTGTGTTGAGTCGATACCTGCTTGGTCTGAAACTGTTTTTTTTGGGGTACAGATGATTGGGTGACATCAAAACCGTGACTACACCCGTAGACACCTGTGTGGCGTTGCCTTCGGACAGGGTTTCGACTCCTCTCGCCTCCATATGCAGAAAAGGCACTGACCTAGTGATCGGTGTCTTTTTCTTTGTCCGCAATCAGGGCTTTTTCTTGTATGGCTTCATTAATCCACAGATTAAACTCATTCTCTTCAAGGGAATGTTCGAAGCGTCCTTGAATATATTCCAAATCTAGCTCTTCGAAGTACATAAGCAGCATACGGTATCCCCATTCACGAGATTCGCCTGATTTCCAGTGAACAGCGGCTCGTAAGCGGTCTAGGATAATATCCTCGAGTCCGATGATATAAACAGTTCTATCAGCTATGGATAGTTCCGTTATTTTATCATAGTCCCCCGCTAAGAAATTTGATGGGATTTCAACTGAAACACCAAGGTCTGCATGAACCCAATTTTTCCCCAGCTTTACAAAGCCTAATGAAGCAAAAACTTCACTAGCTAAGTCATAACCGTTCAAGACAAAATCAATGTCCTGAGTGGTATACCCATTCAAGGTGTAGATTTCTACGGAAAGGCCTCCAACGATAATGGGGCGGATGTCGTGAGGAAGAAGTAGTTCTGTAATGATTGCAGCTGTTTGGATCAATTTTTCAAACTTTGATTTGTCGTGAAGTTGTTCAAGGGCTTCTTTAGCCTTTTGCATATTTCTCAATACGAAGCACCCTCTTTTCTTTATCGTAAGCAATGGTGCCTGATCGGATGCCTTTTAGAATAGTAATCCTGGCTATATAATTTAAAGCTTTTATTTCGTCTGCAGATCTTGGGCGATTACGGGATAAGGACCAGCCCTGTTCGATCGTCATATCTCGAAATTTTGCAACAGCGAGATTCACATCAGGATTACTTTTGCTTAACCTGCTTTGAATATCTTGAAGAGAAAGTTTTCGCATGTGATCCCTCCATTCATTCGATAGTACCATTATAAACGAACCTGTGAAGTTTAACCATGGTTTGAATGGGCACTGCCAGGGTGACATCAAAACCGTGACTAATTAAGAGATGCTTCAGCTTTAAAATTTGGGCTTCAAAGTTCCTTTAGTTTGCCGAGGTCGAGTTGGTAACGCCATTGGCGATCGTGCTGAATATTTTTGATCTGTCTGGCTGTTTCGAGCAGGTTCTTTTGAAGCGTTACAGTCTCAGTTTGAACGGCTCATCTTTTTTTGCTTGGTATTTGGCGGGCTGCTGAACCAAATGGTACAGTATACAATTCCAAACGCAATTCATGACAAAAAGCCCTGATGGATGCTCTGCCCTCGAATGCAGCTTTTCAAATACCTAAAGCCAAGAGCGCTACAGATAAATCAATTTATGATGTGCGTAGTCAGAAGGCGATACACCGATAATTTGTTTGAAAACCCTGCTGAAATAAGAAACGTCACTGTATCCTAAAAATTCAGACAGTTCAGCAACAGTAAACTGGGATTCTTCCAGCATATAGAGCGCTTTTTTTACCCGGATCGAATGGACATATTCGCTTATAGTCTGACCTGTAACGCTGCTGAACAGTGTCGCTGTGTAATTAGGACTTTTTTGTATCACATCGGCCAGATCTTCTTTAGTTATTTTGCTTCGGTAATTCTCACGTATATAGTTTTTCATAAGTTCTGCATACCTGTACTTATCAGGAGTTACTGGGCCTCTGTCCAGTTCACGATTAATATGAATGAGCACCTCGGTGAATACGGATGATGCATAGACTTCATAATACGGCATTTTTTCAGTCCACTGGCTTCCTATTATCTTCATTTTCTCATGTAAAATGCTGAAACATCCCGCTTGAAGATGTGTATGGCTGTCTTTCATTATCAAAGGCAAACTTGTGAAGTCCTGCTTTGTATTGAACTCCACTACATACTTGGAGTGGAAAACAGTGGGGATATATTTCCATTTAAAAGAATTGCCAGGAGGTATTAGAAGAATACCTCCTTTATCCATAATGATCTTCTGATCATTCACCCAATAAACACACTTGCCATAAGTAACTAAACTGAAATAGAAATCGTTTAGAACAGTCTGTTGGTTTTCCTTATTCCATTCCTGCTCATTATCAATACGCAGTCTTTGAATCATTAACACTTCGCACACACCTTTCCGTACTATACTCCATCTATAGTACTAGATTAAATGGAAATATAAATTTATCTTGAATAGAATATAGCAAACGGTAAAGGAGATAGATGTATGCAAAAAACTAAAATTTTATGTACGATGGGACCTTCATGCGAATCGCTTCCGGTATTAAAAGAGATGATCCGTTCAGGCATGAATATTGCAAGACTGAATATGGCTCATGGTGAACTAGAAGAGCACAGCGAAAGAATACGAAAAGTTCGAGCTGCATCGAAAGAAATGAATGTTTCTGTTCCAGTTCTGCTAGATATCAAGGGACCAGAAATAAGAATCGGAAAATTTAAAGAATCAGCCATCGAATTGTCGATCAATGATGAAATTATCCTGACTACAGAACAGGTACTCGGCGATTCAAAAAGAATACCCGTTAACTACGAGGACATGCCGAATGTCCTGAAGCCTGGCTCATGTATCCTAATCGATGACGGGCTGATTGAGTTAACAGTCAATTATATAAGCGGATCGGAAATTAATTGCAAAGTACTTAATGGAGGCACTTTAAAACCGAGAAAAGGCGTAAATCTGCCGGGAGTAAAAACAACGTTGCCGGGCATTACGGAGAGAGATGTTCGCCACATCATGTTCGGACTGGAAAACGGGATCGATATTATTGCGGTATCCTTTGTAAGAAAGGTCGAAGATATTTTAGAAGTCCGAAGAATTTTAAAAGAAAGAAATGCCGAACATATACAAATTATTTCCAAAATAGAAAATGAAGAAGGAGTCGCTAATTTAGACGGGATCATCGAGGTATCTGATGGTATCATGGTAGCCCGAGGTGACCTGGGCGTTGAAATTCAAGTCGAAGAAGTTCCGCTTGTACAGCGTGAAATCATTGTGAAGTGCAACACCGTAGGGAAACCAGTTATTGTAGCCACTCATATGCTTGAGTCTATGCAGATTAACCCAAGGCCGACCCGCGCGGAAGTCAGCGATGTATCTACAGCCGTGCTACAGGGGGCGGATGTATTGATGCTTTCAGGCGAAACTGCTGCTGGGAAATATCCTGTCGAATCTGTACGCACAATGGCAACGGTTGCTGAAAAAGCTGAGACGAGTATCGATTATTCTGAGCAGTTTGCTCTGCGCAAAATAATGAAGTCTGCTAACGTTACTGAAATCATCAGTCAAGCCGCGGCTAGCTCTTCGCTGGAATTAAACGCCAAAGCGATTATTACGCCGACTGAAAGCGGATTTACTGCGCGAATGGTCTCAAAATACCGGCCTAAAGCACCTATTATTGCAATCACACGGCATCCCCATGTGATGATGAAACTATGCTTGATGTGGGGTGTTATACCCGTGATGGGTAGTGAGGTGCGATCAACGGATGAAATGTTTGCATCCGCTATAGAAAACAGCTGCAAGACAGGATTATTGAAAGACGGGGACTTCGTTGTTATATCAGCCGGCGTTCCCATCGGTAAATCCGGAAGCACCAATTTAATCAAAATCCAGCAAATATCGTCCAGGCAGGCCTAAGTGGAAAAGCTTCGTTGCCCATAATCTACTTATGAAGTAGGCAATAGACCAAAAATATGACGATAGGGCTGTCGATGAGATATTCTTCCCAACCATTCAAGCAAGATATGTTAAGATGAACGGCGCGCAGAGAGCGATGTCGCGCGGGTATTCGTTTTGGGAGAGGGTTTATCGATAAGTAGTGAGCAAGCCCGGGGCCTGAGGGGAGGTCTCCGGTTTTTTCTTTTGATTGTTCTTCGAATCCAGCCGTTCCGACCTACATATAGCGACCACCTATCTGATGCCGGACACTCCATCATGCGCTTTCTTTTACTGAGGGAGAGTATTGTTACGAGGGTGTCTTTTGCTATGTACAGGAACTGCAAGGGGAAGCCTATTTATTGATTTCTTAGTGTTATGTTTGGATACAGCGGGAATCATCGAATTCATACTTACTTGGAAATAATACGGAAGGATAAAATGTTTTTTTGGCGAAATTATGTAAGATGTCTATTATGCCATACGAGTGCTCAAGAAAACTTTGAAAAAGGGAGGACGAAATGATAGAAATAAATAATTATTCAGAGGTTGCTTTTTTGAATTGGATTTCTTCACCACGTTCCCTGTGCTTGATATAAATTGCTTCACCTCGTCTTCGTTCATCTTGCCAAATCCGCCTTTGGGTAGCGTATCCTGATTGGGGAACAGGCGGTCATAGGATTCCATGCCGATCTGATATCTTTTGTTCATGGTTAAACTCAGCAAAGTCATCCCAAATCTTCTGGCAGTCGCAGCCTCAATATTATGACTGAAGAAAATCCAGATATGCCCCCCATTGCCAGAGCGTGAGCGCTCTAACAGTGCAGGTAATTCGTGGCTTTTACATAGCTCCATCACGGCAGTAACATCCTGCTTCCAATCATGTTTGTCAAAATCCATGGCTAAAAACCAGCAGGTTTCATCCGGCAGCATTGGATAGATGCCAATCGTCCGGTCTTTTCTTGCATCTAAATGGGCTGACAGCACTTCGCTTGTAAGGGGCATGAAGCTCTGGTGTTTGCAAAATGAGCATTTCACCCGGGGTTTCTCGCAAACGGAAGTCCACTCATTGGCGCAGGCGGGCGAGTATCCGGACTTGCCTTGCTTGTTGCTCCAGCGTATCGGGTATACATCTTCTCTGCCGCGAAAATAACTTTTATACAGGGCGAGCTTGTCCTCTACGGTAGAGTACCGGTAAATATTAGTTTCTCTAACAGTTGTCTCTTTGCTTTCTGTTGCCGGGGAGGTAGAATAAGACATTATTTGTTCATTCGTGCTTGTCCATTGATTGTTCCTCGCGTTTTATTTATATTATACCTTGTAAGCTACAGAGTAATAATAACCGAATTAAGGAGATTATAATGCCAAAATTAAGAAACTCAACCATTAAAAAGCATCTGAACAATCTTACGAAGGAAGAGCTTGAGGCTGAAGTCTTGAATTTGGCCAAAAAATACCCGATCATTCAAGAGCATTATTTTTCAGTGTTATTTCCTGATCAAGTTGAGGTCTTAAGCAAGTACAAGAAAATTATTGAGAAGGAATTTGGATACCGCAAGGGAGAGATTTTGCGATACCCGATTATAAAGAAAGCAATTAAGGACTTCAGTAATGTTTCAAACAACAAGGAGCAAATTGCAGAAATAATGGTTTTTACAGTGGAATGTGGAGTGGACTTCACGCTTTCATTTGGAGACATTGGTCAGAAATTCTACCATACTATAGCAAGCATATATGAACAAGCCTTAAAGCATATTGTAGACAATCAATTAGAAGAGAAATTTGTAGATCGATGCAACAAATTGATGCAGAGAAGTCTGAATATTGGCTGGGGTTTTGGATTTGATATGATAGATTTGTATAGTGTCTATTTAGGACATATGGATGAAGAAGACCTTGAGTAGCGTATACGGATGAATTATTTAACCGTAAGGATTGCCACTGGGCAAAAATTTGAGATTACTTACAATGTAGCCAGAAATCGCACTGAGCTTGCTAGTCATGAATGAACCAGAGTCTGTTAAATCTAGCAAATTGGAGGAGGCTATGAGCACAGAACAGGGTCTCGAAGAAGAGGAAGCTTTTGTGGCTGGATTTCTGGAAGGCTACCGCTTTATAAAAGAACTCCAGCGATCGGGCGGAGGTCTGACTCTGGTTTAGAAGTTACAAACCTACTGTAATAATGGTAATCATTTAACCGGAGGTGTCCAAGATGCGGTTCGCCTCCATATATAGTAGCAGAAAAGCGACCTTAACTGGTCGTTTTTTTACGTCCTCATTTGATTAAATAATTACGCAATGCCTTTTAATGATTACGGCCAATTCCTCCAATGTGTATTTGTGGTTTACCATGTCTACTGTGAGGTCTTCGGCATACTTGGTATGCATTTTAAACTGCAAGCCATTATAACGTAGAAATATGACCAGAGCCGTAAAGGCAGTGCGTTTGTTAGCGTTGTGGAAGGGATGATTTTGCCCTAAAGACTCAAACAGTGCGGCTGATTTTTCATAAACGTTGGGGTAGGCATCCTCACCAAAAGCAGAGGACTTGGGGCGAAGGACGACTGATTCAAGCAGCCCTGCTTCTTTAACACCTGTTTGTTCACCTGGACTATATCGCTGAATCATGGCAATATTAATGGCTATGACTTCTTCTACGGACAAATAACGTACTTTGTTCATCGATCTTTCAGACCTTGTAATGTCTGGTCATACTCATCAATTACGTTGGACAGCGTATCCATGAAATCTTTACTAATCCCATTGGGCAATACTACTTTTGTCGATTTTTTAATAATAATTTCACCAGTGGTCTGGTTAACATCGATTTGGACGCTATCTCCCTGACTCAAGCCGATTTGCTTGAGTGCATCGGTCATGGTTATGCCCAAACTGTTCCCAAACTTAGTCACTTTGCGTTCCATTTCCACCACCCTATTCATTCGGAAATCCTCCTTATCAATATATTCAACTGTTATAACAATTATACAATTTTTGATTTGATATTCAACGAAAATAATAACTAGTTTCCTTTTACATACAAAACAAATAAATGAAGCCCTCTCAATAATCAACAAACAAAGAATACTTATGGTCCCTTGGTCGAGATGTGACATACTCCCTGCTACGGTAGCGTCAGAGCAACTTTTTATTTTTGATGAAATAGGAAGTGGCAAAATTACGTTAAGGTAGTGACTAACAAATTTGGGACGGAAGAAAGGCGAAATATTGAGAAAAATGAAACTTAGGGACTAAAAAGCTCGTAATATGTGGTAATATGTAGAAAAGGGGGAGAAAGTTTTGAGAAAGACAAGTTTGGGAATTTTACTTTTGGCACTGTTATTACTGGTTACTGCATGTGGAGGTGCTGCGTCTACATCAACAGGAACGCAAAATGCTAATACTTCTGTAAAGGATCAAGGCCCTGCAGAGAACGTAAATAATGAGCAAACAGATGACGCTGTTACAACAGAACCGACTAAGGAGCCTGAAGAGCCGAAAGAGGTTGTCAACAAAGTAGGGGACAAGTTCAATTTGGGCGATTGGGAAGTTGTGCTGGACTCGTTTGAATTTAATCAAAAAGTCAGTGATGAATATTTTTCTTCTAGTGCGGACGAGGGCAATAAGTTTTTAATTTTAAACTATACGGTTACTAATCAAGGAACGGAAGCAGACAACTTTACGTCAATGATTGGCGGAGTCGAAATGAAGGCGCTATTTCAGGACAAATATGAGTATACATATACGATCACGATGATAGATAAAGACCTTAGCAAAGAAAGTATTAAGCCGCTATCTTCAAAAACCGGATTTGTTGTAATGGAAGTTCCTGACACAGTAGCTAAATCAGAAGATAGTTTGATTCTAAAGCTGGCAAAAGATGAGAACAAGGCCACTATTAATTTAAGATAGTTGAAGTTGCCACTAGTATGAAAGAAACCGCAAGCGTAAGGGTTTTCCCCTAGGGCTTGCGGTTTCTTTGAGAATTCTATCGCTTCAAAGAAACCTGCGTCCCTAGCTAAGTTTCGACTCCCCTCGCCTCCATAATGTTAAATCCACAACCGAATCCGGTTGTGGATTTTGCGTTTCAGCTCTTATACATGATCCTCATTTTAAATCAAATCCTTTGCTTTTTACGTATTCCGTATATCCGCCCAACGGCAAATCCTTATCCAACATGGCGATGAATTTTCCGGACCAGCTAGCCTTTTGTTTGTTATTCGTTCGCGCGCCGTAGTACTCCTCTATTTCCTGGTCATATTTTTCGACCTTTGCTTTAAGATCGGGATCATACCGGTTTTCAAAAAATACGGCAGACCGAGGCAACCGCGGCTTTTGCTCGGGGAGCTCGTCGGGAACGCCTACTGCAAGACCGACCAAAGGAATGACGAAGTCCGGCAGGCCAAGCCATTCGTCCAGTGCCGGCAGGGCCTCATTAATTCCGCCGATAATCACGGTTCCGAGCCCCATCGATTCCGCCGCCACATTGGCATTTTGCAGGGCGAGCGCGGCACACAGCACAGCGGTTTGGTAAAAATACGAAAAGCTCAGATTACGACCCATTTTTTCTTGTTGCTCCGGGCCGGCGGCCAACATCATCCGATGAAGATCGGCGCAAAAAATAAAAAAGTACCCGCATTCTTCAATCGACGGATTTTTCGAATGCACCGCGATCTTCTTCCGCAGTCCCTGATCGGTAACGCCGATGATCGAGAACGGCTGCATATGCGCCGAGGTCGGTGCCATTTGCGCTGCATCGACAATGGCATCGACTTGCTCGCCAGTCAACGGAATATTTTTAAACTTACGGATGGAGCGATGCTGGCGGATCACTTGCAAGACCTCATTCATTTAGATTCCCTCCAAATAGTTAGTTTTTTGTAGAAGTCTCAGAAGACAGGTGTATAATTAAATTGTTTCCATGGAAACCATAATAACAAGGAGAGAATATTTTGTCAAATGGTTTCCTCGGAAACCATGGTATAATAAAAAGAAAAAAGGTAGGCTTGCCTTATGCCAGATATGAATGATGACTTGCTTCAGCTCAAAAACCGCATCGAAAAATCCATGTACCGGATCCTCATCAGCAAAACCGACGAGGACCAGGATCGGCTTTGGCTCGTAGGGCGCATCTCCGATGTCCGGCTAAAGAAGCTGCTGCCCCGCCTATCCGTCTCAAGCCTGCACGTTTTGGACGTGATCAATGCGCATGAAAGCATTAAAGGGGTCGATATCGCTCGCGATATGGGGATAACAAAGGGCGCCGTCTCCAAAATTACCCGCAAATTGCTGGATCAGGACCTGATTTCGAAAACGCGGCTGCCGGACAACCTGAAAGAAATTTATTTCTCAGTGACTTCGCTCGGCACCGAATTGGCCGAACTGCATCGGGTATTCCATCAGGAGCAGGATCAAAAATCGATGGAATTGTTAACAAGTTTCGACGCTGCGTCGTTGGAAATCGTGGCAGACTTTCTGGAGAAGTTGGCTAGCCTGCGGTAGCCAAAGTTCTAAGTGTTCTTTGTACCTATTACTTTTTCTATGTAACTACCAACGAATTTCGTAAATTTCGGGAAGGCTTTTAGCGGAGAAATCGACCAGTCCCTAGTCTAAAGTCTAGCTTCAGATCCCTCTTAAGACGGTTATGTCAGTCGAATAAGGCGGATATAATGGATTTATAACTCAGATCGTGTCTTATGAAGCCAAAGGAGTGTTTGAATATGAAGACAATGGAAGCGACTGCGAAGGCGCGGACAGGTAAGGTGAATTGGGTGCTTTTTAATCCAAAAACCTATGCAACGATCCTCTATTTATTGCTATCTCTCCCGTTAGGGATTATCTATTTTACAGTAGCGATAACGGGGCTTGCACTATCCATCGGTTTAACTCCAATATTTATCGGAATACCACTGTTTTTTGGAGTAGCCAAGCTGCTGAATGGGATTGTGAATTTTGAACAAAGCATGATTAGACAAATTTTGGGCTTACCTACTCCCCCTCCTGTTTCGTATACCTACAATCGACAGTCTGAAGCTGGGCAGAACTGGTTGAAGCGCATGGTGAGAGGTTTTGACGGTGGGCTATTCATTCGAAATCTGCTGCTCATATTACAAAGATTTGTAACAGGCATTGTATTCTTTGTTATTATGGTAACGGTAATTTCCCTGGGACTAGGATTTATTGCTCTTCCAGTCGTGCATATCATTTTGATGAATGAAATGCAGCTTGATATTTTAGAGAATACCTTGTTTAGTTATTTTCATATAGATTGGACCTATAATCAGCAATATATGCTGTACGTAGGCATTGGTCTTGTACTTTTTTGGATCGCGCTTCGCGTCGTGAATGGGCTCATGCAAATTCAGCGCAGAATCATGTATGTGGATGAGCCATATCAGCAGCCGTCAGTGCCAGTGGAATCACAAGTACATGCACCGGTTCAGTCGCAATATTATGACTTCCCAGAGGATCAACCCACTCAAGGGATGATGCAGCCAGCCTATAGAGAGCTTTAGAAGCTCTCTTTTTTTGTATTCCACTACTTGATGCGTATCGTCAGGAAATGATCAAATGAATGGTGAGGTCAAAGTGACAAATGATAAACAGAATGTGACCCGTTATTTCCGTAAAATCGAATTCATTGAAAACGATCGTGTTGTGGTTCATGTACAGAGTGTCGTTCGCTAACCACAAGTAAGATTAGAGAAATAATGATGAGTATAAAACAGAACACAAAAGAGTACCGATATCCTATAAGACTGGCTAATCCCCCACCAACAAGACTACCAATCAGTCTGCCGATTGTAGATGAATTCGAGTAGAGCGTGGATGCATAACCAGGCATGCTTGGAAGCAGTTCCTGAATGTAACTAATGCCAATCGCTGAGATGACGGCAACAAAAACAGCAAGCAGAATTTGAGCTACAAGCATCTGCCACATCGCTCCTGAGATAATGACAACGAGATAATAAGCGCCTCCTAGAATGGCCCCGCACATCATCAAGGTCCGGTTACTGTACTTTGCACTAAGTAGACCGAGCATAATCATAAAAGGAATTTCCAACGCAGCACAAATACTGCTGACTAGACCGACATCGCTTGTCGTTCCCCCTAGATTGTTTGTAATAAAGAGGGCCGTATTGATGCTGCTCATCCAGTGAGCCACATACATGAATATCAGAATTAGAAACGGAAGCAGAATATTACGGTTCTGAACTAGTTGGAAGTTTGTTGATTTTACCTCGGCATTATTGCTCTTCAGCTCTATATTTGATTTGAGGAATAGGAGTATAAGTAAGGCAACAAGCAGAAACACTCCGATCGTGCCCGAGAAAATCCCCCTAAACCCAACAGCAGCGATTAGCAAAGTACCGATTAAAGGTCCTGTGATAAAGCCGAGAGAGAAAGCAGAACGTAAGGTAGAATTAGCAAATGCATGGTCCGTAAAGTTGCTCTTACTCACTGCTTCTCTAGAAATGGCGAATAATTGAGGCATCCCTGGTGCACCAAGGGCGGTGAACACAGTCATGTAGATGAACAGGATCGTAAAATCCTGGATGAGCAAGTACCCACCATAAGCCAGAGCATTACAGAGCGTGGCAATTAGAAAAATGTTTTTGCGATTCAAGCCGCGATCGGAGCGTCTCCCGGTTAATGTACTAATCCATATCCCGGCAATTAACGTGACTGCTAGAAAAATACCAAACATTCCGACAGATACGCCAAGCTGTTCTGTGAAATAGATGGATAAAAAAGGGGCACTGAGTGAAACACCCATCCCCTGCAGTAACATACATAAAAAGAGTAAGGCATACGAAGGAATCGAAAATAGTTCGGTGAGTCGTTTGAGCATGATGTGAAGTTACTCCTCTATATTTGTTAAGATAATCAATCCGGCTATAGTATACTTGAAAATGACAGCAATAATATATATCCTATTTAGCTAAAACCTTAACTATTTGGCTAAAGGTGTGACTGTTCTATGGATATAAGATTACTCGCTAGTCCACATTTGGTTATATGCAAAGCAGGGGTTCGACTCCCCTCGCCTCCACCATCATGAACACCGCCCGCATGCTTGTTTACTGTGACTTGAAGCAAAATTTTGCCGCATCGGCAAGAATATGCTTCCAATAACCAGAGGCAAAATTTTGCTTCCAAAAACGTATCATGAGGTCCTAAAAAGGATAGGCGATCGACTATGATCGCCTATCCTTTTTACCTTTTTCTACTGAAAAAGAGTAATACTCTCTTCTTAATTACTCATTCCGTTATATGGGCGCCATAAACTTTGAGGTTGTAAGCCAGCAGTAATCTAAGAGATATCTTCGATACATTACTATTTATCCTGGTCACATACTCAATCACCCTCAGGTCGTATCTATCCCCACTTTGGAAGTATAGGACTTAGGTTTTATCTTTTCTGAAGCAACAACAATAAGATATCGATAGTAATAGGAAAAATATAGTATAATATTATTAATAAATTTATTATTCAAATGATGGTCATATATATCTATGCCATTAATAGGGGATAGCTTATGCATTTAAAAAAAGTAAAAATCAATTAGCCGGGTAAGAGATTGTTAGTCTATAGTTAGTTGTCGGGAAGTTGAATGGAGTAACATCGTTCAACTTCCTTTTATTTTTGTAGGTTGTGAGGTTTGTATTATTAAGTTTGGTAATAGTCGCAGCCGCTAGAATAGAATTTGGGTAACTCTCTTTTCTTAACATATTTAGTAATAGTCTATAATAAGCTCATAGAAAGTAGGGGTTTTAAACAAATGGAGGGTAGCTAATGTTTGAAGAAAATGAAGTTGTAGACTGAAATTGTTTATATATCGTGGTTTTTAACCGCGAAAATCAGTAGCTTATCAAAAATAAGTTTTAGACTCAGTGTTTATAACCGTTGAAGTAGGACTATCAGGAAGTGTCAGAAGAAAATAAAGTATTAGACTGATGAGGCAAGTATAACTTCGCCTCGCAGTTGGCCGACGACGTCGTAAGACTAACGATCACGCCGAATTGAACGCTTCCGAAAGGAACAATCTAGAGCTTAGCGGCTTACCAGTCTACAACTTAATTTTCCGAGTCTAACAAATTATTTTTTTTTGACACCGTGATAATTCAATTATATCAAGCTCTATCTAACTAGGTGGGGGCTATTAGATGCTTACTTTTCCGTATCTCGTTTATAGAAAATCTAATAGTACAAATAGAAATTATAGGCAATAAATTACCGCTAGTCATAAAAGAGACTAGCGGTTCAAGTTAGATTTCTGTAGTTGTGAATTGATAATTTAGTTCTCATGTCGCTTTGAGTTTATTAATCTCTCTAATTTGGATTAGTCTCCAATCTATTATGCTCTTTCGATTTTTCAATTATGTCCTCTGAAATATTGTACGCACCACAATAAGTACCTTTTCCATAATTAGAATATTCTTGTTCGGTTTCAGAATAGATAATCTTTGTCTTAATATAGACGATAGGAGAAGAATAATGCTCTTCTAGGCGTATTGTGCCTTTTAAATTTATTCCTTCTGCTTTTTCAATAAATAATCCATTTCCATAATACATTTTCTTAATTAAACCCAAAGAATTATTTAAAGAGTACTGATAAGGGAATTGTTTTCCATTCGAGCTAGCTATTGGGGAGTTCCAAGTATTCACATTACCTGCATCTGATGTACCCACGTCGAACGTCCAGTCACCCACTGGATATTGAATTTTCTCGTTAGATTTCAAGGTAATAATAATGCCTGATGTCTGAAATATTCCTTTTTTTATAGCTTTGTAATTTAGAGTGATTCCATATGATGAGTATTTCAAGTTGGGCTGTTGGTTTTGAGTAAATTGAAATTCATCAATTTTTACTTTATCTTGAATACCAACAAACGAGATATTGGAAATTTCTTTAAAATCATAGGGGGCTTTCTCAAAAAACATAGTGATAGCAATTGAGTTTGCCACATTTTCTTCTACTGCAATATAAGCATCCATCCAAGCAAAGAATTCTGTACGGTTTGATAATTTTGTTTTCTCTGAACAAGCAATAAGTATTGTCATAATGAATGAAATAACAACTAAGAGTTTAAGTATCTTACCCATAATTATTATTGATAATACACAATTAAATAGGAATCTGCTAAAGGTGTTCTAATATATTCATGTTCCGAATCAACTAGAGTACCATCGACTGTTTTTGTCCAATAATAGTATTGTGTGAAGTAGTCACTTGCGAAACCAAGTTTACTAAATCTCGAACTGTCTGCTGGTATATTAATGGCTACACTGTATGTTGTTGTTCTCGTTGTTGAAAGACCCAGTTGGACTTTAACTTTGTTCGCGATATCAAACGTAGCGCTGCCAGAGTAAGTCCATGCAGCGGAGTTAGATGTTCCCCAGGTATAACTAGCAGCTTTTGCCCAAGAACTAGTTAGATATTTTACAAATAACCTTGATGCTATTGATTCTCCTTCGGAAATTGCTTTGTCTACTACATAACTGGATCCATAGTAGCCTGCATCATTCCAAATAATATTTCCTGACGCAAGATATGGTTGAACCATGCCGGGGGTCCCTTGATAATATGTTGGTAATCCAGATGAGGGTAGTCCTGTTTCGTCATCAACGCTTGTTGAAACAACATAATTACCTTCAGTAATTTTACCTAATTTTTTTTCAGATTCTGCATAACTATGAACATTCATGGTTGTGAAAAAAAGTACCCCAACTGCAAAAACACTTAAAAATGTTCGTTTAGACTTTGGAAATTTAGCTTTAAACATACTCCTATTCCTCCCTTATATTAGGTAACTTACAAAATTAACTAACCCTCCTTATTTAATTAGAGTTAATTAGAACCTAACTTTACAATATATTACTTAAATGGAATTGTAAACGAAAAAATGTTCGGGGTTCTCCGCAACGTTTTTTTTTGGACTAGTTGCCTGCGTCTATTTAATCTTTTACAGTCTTGGTAGATTTATAATTGAATTTTACAGAGGGGATATTATTCGAGGTCAAGTCGGTTTACTATCTACCTCGCAATTAATCGCACTCTTTATTGTTCTGGGGACCAGTCTTATGGTGTTTCTGTTACAATACCAGAATAGAACGACGCGTATTTATAATTGATCAAGTCATCAAAACAAAAGCCTCTTGTCTAAACTGGACAGGACGGCTTTTTTTTATGTATGGATGAGAATAGAAGTGAATTATGAATTAGGTATTACATATTTATTCAGTTGTCTAATTATTATTGTCATCAATTTCAATCCATAGTTATTAAATAAGAATAATGTGAATAAAATCATATCGTGATACGTAAGGTTGCTATAAGATTTAAAACAATAATTTAATACCTAGTTAAATAGTGTGAATACAGTGATTAATGTTAGGAATAGAATTTATTATTTTTCATGGCTTACATAAATTAATGAACAATAAAGGGCTGTGCTTATGAATTTTGACTGGGAGTTTATTGTTGAAAGCTTGCCCCTTTATGGGGACGCCATGTGGTTGACGGTGAAGTTAGCTTTCTGGGGAACACTTTTTTCACTTGTTTTGGGATTGTTGTTTAGTGTTGTTTTGCATTATAAGTTACCGGTGATCTCGGGTGTGATTGTTGCTTATGTCGAGCTATCGAGGAATACTCCGTTATTAGTTCAATTGTTCTTTTTATATTATGGCTTACCCAAAATCGGAATTCACATGAGTGAGGTAGCTTGTGCAATAGTCGGACTGACATTTCTTGGCGGAAGCTATATGACGGAGGCTTTCCGCAGCGGGATTGAGGCGGTGAGCAAGTCGCAAGTTGAATCCGGCCTTAGCATTGGGTTATCCAAGGTTCAACTTGCGAGATATGTAATTCTTCCACAGGCGTATGCGATCAGCATTCCTTCATTGGGAGCCAATGCCATTTTCCTGTTAAAAGAGACTTCGATTGTTGGCGCGATCGCGTTAATGGATCTAATGAATGTGGCAAAAGACCTGATTGGTATGCACTACAAAACAGCAGAATCTCTGACGCTTCTCGTTGTGTCTTATCTTATTTTGATCTTGCCTTTGTCTATTGTGCTGTCGTGGGTAGAAAGGAAGGTGAGATATGCAGAATTTGGGGATTGAGGTGTTGTTTGAAGGCTCCAATATGGAACGATTGCTGGGGGGCTTGCTCGTAACGATTGAAATTTCGTTTATCTCCATTGTACTCGGAACGATATTAGGCCTATTCATGGGACTGCTTAGAACGATAGAGTTAAAGTTTCTTAGATTTATTTTGCGCTTGTATCTTGAGCTGTTCCGAATTATTCCGATTTTGGTCTGGCTCTATGTAGTCTATTTTGGCTTCACACCTTTGTTTGATATTCATATCAGTGGAGAAGTGACATCTATACTTGTGTTCAGCTTATGGGGCGCAGCGGAGATTGGGGACATCGTACGTGGTGCATTAGAATCTATGCCGAAGCATCAAATGGAATCCGCTAAGGCATTAGGTCTGAGCAGCGGACAAATTTATCGCTACATCTTGATTCCGCAGGCTGTACGAAGAATGCTGCCAGGCTCGATCAATCTAGCGACACGTATGGTGAAGACGACATCCCTTGTTGTATTAATCGGAGTAATTGAGGTTGTGAAAATCGGACAACAGATTATTGAATTGGGTGTGATTAAAGCACCTTCGGCATCATTTTGGGTATATGGCTTTATTTTTATTTTATATTTTCTCGTATGTTATCCGTTATCAATCATTTCCAGACGTTTTGAGCGCAGATGGCAAAATTAGCGATGGGAAGGAACGTTATTTATGGGGGATTCAAGAGAACTGCTGCTTGAAATAAAAAACCTGCAGAAAAGCTACGGGGATCGAAAGGTATTGGAAGGAATTGATTTACGGGTAAGAAAAGGGGAGGTGATCGTCATTCTAGGTCCATCAGGATGCGGCAAAAGCACATTCCTGCGATGTCTTAACGGACTGGAATCGGTTCAAGGAGGCGAAATCCAATATCTCGGTCGTAATCTTGCCGAAGATCAGGTAGATTGGCGCGAAATAAGGCAGCATATCGGCATGGTGTTTCAGAATTATGATTTATTTCCACATATGACGGTAATCGATAATATTCTGCTAGGACCTTTGAAGGTGCAGAAGAGAGATAAGACAGAAGCGCTTCAGCAAGCTGAACAATTACTTGATCGGGTCGGATTGCTTGATCGTAAGGATGCCTATCCACGACAGCTATCCGGGGGGCAGAAGCAGAGAATTGCGATTGTCAGAGCTTTATGTATGAATCCGGACATTATTTTATTTGATGAAGTGACAGCATCGCTTGATCCCGAAATGGTCAGGGAAGTACTTGATGTAATACAAGAGCTCGCCAACCAGGGGATGACGATGATCATTGTGACGCATGAGATGGGATTTGCGAAATCCGTAGGGGATTTTATTGTCTTTATGGATCAGGGCAAAATTTGTGAAATTAGGGCGGCGGCGCAATTTTTTACCCGGCCAGAGACAGAGCGTGCACAGCACTTTCTGGATATATTTCAGTACGAAAAATTATAGAAACAGGGGATGAAGAGGAATGAAGAAGAGCAGAAACATATTAGTTGTATTCTTGACCATGAGCTTGCTATTGATGGGGTTAACCGCTTGCGGAAGCTCCGGAAATAACGGGGAATCCAAGTCCAAATTTAATTCAATCGAGCAGATTAAAAAGAATGGCAAGATCAAGATTGGGGTATTTGCTGATAAGCCGCCATTTGGTTATGTAGATTCTGACGGTAAGAATCAGGGTTTTGACGTTTATATAGCCAAACGATTCACAAAAGACCTCCTTGGTGATGAATCGAAGGTTGAATTCGTACTTGTAGATGCAGCCAGCCGCGTAGCTTATTTGGAATCCAACAAGGTCGATATTATAATGGCTAATTTTACAGTAACCGACGAGAGAAAGGAAAAAGTTGATTTTGCCAATCCATATATGAAGCTGTCCTTTGGAATTGTGTCACCGGATAGTGAGCCTATTACTTCGATAGATCAGCTAAAAGAAAAAGGCCAGCGATTAATTGTAGCTAAGGGTACGACAGCAGAAACTTATTTTACAAAAGAATACCCGGAAATCGAGCTGCTCAAATTTGACCAGTATACGGAAATTTTCGCTGCGCTCAAAGATGGACGCGGTGCAGCAATTGCAAATGATAATACAGAGTTGATCGCATGGGCTAAGTCCAATCCCGGTTTCACGGTTAGTATTCCAGCCTTTGGCGGCCAAGATACGATCGCTCCAGCAGTGGCCAAGGGGAATACAGAGCTACTAAACTGGATTAATACCGAGCTTGATAACCTGGGTAAAGAACAGTTTATTCACCAAGCATATAAAGAAACATTAAATGAGGTTTATGGCGAGGGTTATACCGATGAGCTTGTAGTTGAAGGCGGTAAGCTCGAATAGGATACATTTAGCTAAATATGAAAAGGTATTGGGGAGGGGGCTGTCCCAAAAGTAGGTTTACTTCAAAACTAGAAATAGCGGTGCAGGGAAGACGCTCCCTGCACCGCTTGATCCTGCCGCATTCTATGACCTTATCTCATGTGTAATAGTGTCATGATGCGGAATTCCTGAAATTCCTGCAAATGTGCAGGCTTTCTCTAAGGATTCTCTTCAAACTAGTCTATTCTAAACAATATTCCTACATTTTTCAACACTTCGGTAGCAATAAAGGAAAAAGGTTCCCCTATTCCATCAGGATTCGCTCAAGATCATAAAATAAAGGAACTTAATTCCTCTATTTTGGTGCTACACGCTGATTTTTCGCATTTTAGGGCAATTTCAGTAAGGATAGAGGAAAATAATTCCTTTATTTTCCTTAAAATCATCTCATTTTCGAAAATAAAGGAGATTTTTTCCTCTACTGTGTTCGATCTGCAATCCTCTGACTTCTCACGAATAAGCTAGCTGTACTATTTCGAAAAAGCGCAATTTGGAAATTTGGAGTATATTATTTTCATTCTAGGTGGTGACGCCTGAGCGTCATAGTTGT
>NZ_FNBG01000032.1 GCF_900102215.1 Fontibacillus panacisegetis | reverse complement strand
TTAAAATCATCTCATTTTCGAAAATAAAGGAGATTTTTTCCTCTACTGTGTTCGATCTGCAATCCTCTGACTTCTCACGAATAAGCTAGCTGTACTATTTCGAAAAAGCGCAATTTGGAAATTTGGAGTATATTATTTTCATTCTAGGTGGTGACGCCTGAGCGTCATAGTTGTTTTTTCATGTTTTTCCTGATATCTTGCCTTTCTTCTGCTAAAAAGCTATCTTAGATAACTTTTGGGACTGCCTCTTTTTCTGTATATTGCAGTAGGCTGCTTCAAGAAGTATTCACAAATAATGGACGGGGATGAAAGAGAGTTGTAAACCAGTTTCAAATGTGTTATAGTTAGATTATTGGAATTTCGACCTGAAGTCACATATTGTAGAGGGTTATGATTTTAATACTATAACCTTGTACAATATGTGATTTTTTTTGAAATTTTGAATTCAATTAAAAATGAAAATGTGGAGGTAATTAATCATGGAAACAGGAACAGTAAAATGGTTTAATGCAGAAAAAGGATTTGGTTTCATCGAGGTTGAAGGCGGGAACGACGTATTCGTGCACTTCAGTGCAATTGTTGGCGACGGCTTTAAATCGTTGGACGAAGGCCAACGCGTTGAATTTAACGTAGTGCAAGGTAATCGCGGTCCACAAGCCGAGAATGTTGTTAAACTGTAAGACTTCTGTTACAAGGCCCCAGCCATAGTGTTGGGGTCTTTTTTCTTATTCCAGGTAAGAAAGAGGGATGTTACTTGTACAATTCACGCAAAAGACCAATGAGTGATCTTCCAGAGGAAATGACAACTATATGGTCATGCACCAATAAAAAGTGCAACGGATGGATGAGGGATAACTTCGTTTTTTTGGCTCAGCCGGTGTGCGGTCAATGCAATTCTTTCATGGAGAAAGGCGAGAAAATGCTACCGATTTTAGCAAATACAAGTCCTACTCAGACTAAGCATAAGCACTAAATAAAATGAGGATCGGGTAACATCAAAACCGTAACTACACTCACCGCAAGCGCCACCTATGTGGCGTTGCCTTCGGCAGGCCCTCTCCTTCATACTGAACCCCCGCTCACAGAGTGGGGGTTCAGCCTTTCTAGGATGAAATTGTAGACCTAAGATGAGTTTGGAGAATCGTATCACAAGTAACGATAGAGTCGTTACTATTATCCTTAATATAAACAAAGTAACCTTTTGCAACGCTATCGGCACTTTGTAAATAGTATCTGCATACAGAGGAGGTGTAAGGGGTGCGGCAATGGATTGAAGGAGCTCGACAAGGCGATCAAATTGCATGGGAGCAGCTAGTGCAGCATTTTAGCGGAATGGCATTTTCAGTGGCATATGCCAAGTTAGATGATTGGTGTCTGGCGGAGGATGCCGTACAGGAAGCGTTCACGGAGGCTTTTGCTAATCTTGACAAGCTGCAGGATGCGGAGGCGTTCCCTGGATGGTTTAAGATTATTGTCGAACGTAAATGTTATCGTATTCTTCGCCATAAGAAACCTGCGATGATGCTGCTGGATGAAGATATCGCAATGGATGCTGAGGAATTCGATGTAGAGCTTATCGCAGAAAGAAGGGAATGGCACCAGAAGCTTCATCAATCTGTCGAGGGTTTATCTGATCGTTTAAAACTGGCAGTTCAGCTATTTTATTTTCAAGGGTACTCTATCAAAGAAATATCAAGCTACCTGGGGGTATCTCCCTCTGTGCTAAAAAAACGGTTGTTCGATGCTCGAAATAAGCTGAGATCGTCGATGCTTGTCACCGACTTTATATCTGTGTTCAACGAAATTTACGAAGGAGGAGAAGCGATGCTACATATAGTAAACGGAGATCATATCGGGGACAAGTTGAAGGAAGGGAATATTCGCGGAGATATTCTGGTCTGGAGAGAAGTGTATCCGGTAGGTCCGGTATTCCTTGAAATGAGTGAGCACCATCAGAGTCCGTCCAGATCGGCATATTTGGAGAGAACTTTAGGTATTCCGCCAGAAGACTATATATCAAATTGCAAGTCCCAGGAGCAGGTTCTTCATAACTTCCATAAGTACGATGAAGTAGTGTTATGGTTTGAGCACGATTTATTCGATCAGCTCATGTTAAGCTTTTTACTGCACTGGTTCTCAGCTCAGACGCTGGGTCATACAAAACTAAATCTGCTGTGTATAGGCAACTATCCAGGGATTGATTTATTTAGGGGATTGGGAGAGTTAACAACGAAGCAGCTGGAAAAGTTGTCAGGCACGTGGCAGCGGATCGGGCGGAAGGAACTGGAGACTGGCCGGAAAATTTGGGAGGCGTACACTTCCCCTGATATTACGCGGCATGTTGATATTTTGCATGAAGACACATCGGCATTGCCTTTTGCTAAAGCGGCTCTTGAACTACATTTGTCTCGTCTGCCCTCCACAATGAACGGGTTGGGTATTGTAGAGCAGACAACCTTGGAGCTCGTTCGGGATGGAGTGAGTACTCCGCTGGAGTTGTTTAAGGAAATAGGGAACCGAATAAGTGTACTAGGAATGGGTGATCTGGAATTTTGGTATCGATTAAGGAGTCTGTCGGAACGACCGAATGCTTTATTAGAGATACAAGGTCTCTATTCATTTCCTGATTATCGAAAGAAAGGGGACCCCTCCTTTAATGAATGCGTTGTTGCATTAACGGAAGTAGGAAGGGAAGTAGCGGCGGGTGTAAAGGATTGGATGAAGATTAAGGAGATAGATGAGTGGTATGGCGGTCTGCGACTGCATGGTGATTTAGCATGGCGCTGGGATTCTGAGAGTAAGCAACTGGTGTGAAAGCCGGATGGAACAATGGTGTTTATTTTGATAAAAAGAACGTCGGATTTTGGGGCAAGGCATAGGTCAGCGAAAACTGTTTAACCAGCTCGATTTTGGTGTAAAATGTACAAGTACGGTTGCTGAAGACTACAAAATATTTTCATAGGTGATGTGGGCCTTGCCCGCAAACCTCAACTGAGGAGGTATAGCTTATGGTAGAAGCCAATCAAATGATTGTTCCGCATTTATGGTACGATAAGGAGGCAAAAGAAGCAGCAGAGTTTTACGCTTCCATTTTCCCGGACTCAAAAAATACGAATGTTACAGCTCTCTATGACACACCCTCAGGTCAATGTGATGTTGTCTCTTTTGAAATATGGGGGCAGAAGTTCATGGCAATCAGTGCAGGGCCTTTTTTCAAGTTCAATCCGTCGGTGTCTTTCATGGTTAATTTTGACCCGTCGAGGGAAAAAGACGCAGATAAGAAAATAAATGAGGTTTGGAACAAATTATCTGAAGGTGGCACAGCATTAATGCCGCTTGATAAGTATCCGTTCAGTGAGAGGTATGGATGGATTCAGGATAAATATGGTTTAACGTGGCAGTTGATTCTTACCAACCCAGAAGGTGAGGAGCGGCCTGCGATAATTCCTTCTTTTATGTTTGTCGGCGATAAATGCGGCAAGGCGGAGGAAGCGCTTCATTTTTATTTATCAGTATTTAACAACTCAAAGCAAGGTCATATTGCTCGCTACTCTAAGGGCATGGAGCCTGATAAAGAAGGTACAGTCATGTTTTCCGATTTCATGCTGGAGAATCAGTGGTTTTCAGCAATGGACAGCGCGCAGGAGCATCATTTTAGCTTTAACGAGGCCATCTCATTAATGGTGTATTGCGATACACAAGAAGAGATCGATCACTACTGGGAAAAGCTCTCCGCTGTTCCTGAAGCCGAGCAATGCGGCTGGCTGAAAGATAAGTATGGCCTATCCTGGCAGATTGTTCCGAATGAGATGGACGAGATGATGAGCAGGGGTACGCCGGAGCAAATTGAGAGAGTAACGAAAGCATCTCTTAAAATGAAAAAAATTGATCTTGCGGATTTACGGAAGGCATACAAGGGGTAAAGAGAATTGGATCTTAAAAGCACTGTTCCCAGTCATACTGGGATGCAGTGCTTTTTTGATTTTTGCTTGTTAACCGAGTAATACCGATAGCGTAATGGTCTGAAGTATCAATAAATTATTTGTTTTTGATCCAGGTCAAAGAATCTTTACCCCTTTCCTAATATACTGAGCTTACAAATTAAAGGGAGGCAATAATCATGACAAACAAAACGTATCAATTGGAGACCGTATCCTGTCCAAGCTGCATCGCGAAAATCGAGGGAGCAATGAAGAAAACGGCGGGTGTCACAAAGTCCGAGGTGCTATTTAATACTTCGAGGGTCAAGGTTACTTACGACGAGAGCCTGGTTTCTTCAGAGGAGCTTAAAGGCAAAATAGGAAAATTGGGCTACAAGATTTTATCGGAAAAATAAAGCGGAAAGGGGCATCGGCTCATGTTAAAACTGACTAAAGGCCAAATCATATGGGTATCCGGAATTTTAGCCGCGGTGTCCTTTATGCTAAAGAAGCTGGTGGGGTATGAAGCGATTACGATCATTCTAATGCTTATGACTACAATCATCGCAGGGGTCCCGATTTTCAAAAAAGCGGTTGGCGCTTTAAGGTACAGAATCGTAGGTATTGACGCTTTGGTGACCCTTGCAGTGATCGGAGCGCTCCTTATCGGAGAATATTGGGAGGCTGCGGCTGTCACCTTTCTGTTTATGCTCGGGGATTATCTGGAAGTAAGAACAATAGAAAAAACAAGATCCTCCATCAAGGCGCTGCTTGATCTGGCTCCTAACACAACCAGGGTAAAAAGAAACGGCATCGAGACATTTATCGAACCCGATGAAGTAGCACAGGGTGATCTGGTGATTGTGAAGCCCGGAGAGAAAATATCAGTTGACGGTACGGTCGTTGAAGGCTCCGCCTATGTCAATCAAGCAACGATTACCGGGGAATCTGTTCCCGTGAACCGCGGTGTGGAAGAAACGGTATTTTCAGGGACTATTGTCGAATCAGGATATCTTGTGATCCGTTCGGACAGGGTTGGTGATGACACAACCTTTGCAAGGATTTTGCAGATGGTTGAGGAGGCGCAGGACAAAAAGGCGAAAACACAGAAATTCCTTGAAAAATTTTCCCGCTATTATACGCCGATTATCATTCTTTTGGCAGTGGTTCTATACTTGGTCACAAGAGATATTGAGCTCGCGTTAACTCTTCTCGTGATCGCATGCCCTGGCGCACTTGTAATATCTACCCCGGTTTCCATTGTCGCCGGTATTGGCAACGGTGCAAAGCACGGAGTTCTTGTAAAGAGCGGCGAAATCATGGAGAAACTGGGGACTATTCATGTGGTCGCGTTTGACAAGACAGGTACTATAACGGTCGGAAACCCCGGTGTGACCCGGGTAAAAGCGTACAAAACGGATGAAGACGAATTGCTGAGAATTGCCGCCATCGGTGAATCCTATTCGGAGCACCCCCTTGGTAAAGCTATCATCGTAAAGGCAGAGGAGAGGTTTGGCGTTATCACGCAAGTGCCTGAAAATATGCAAATCATCACAGGTCAGGGGCTTATATTCAGTCTTCACGGCGAGGTATATTACATCGGCAACCGAAAGCTGTTCGAGAGCAACGGGATCAGCGTGACAAGCTATGAGGATGATCTTAGAATTGAGGAGGAACAGGGACAGACCGTGGTCATCGTCGGCAATAAGGATGGCATTAATGGTATAATTTCCATAGCTGATAGCATCCGGGAGGACGCGGGAGCTTTAGTTGCCAGCCTTAAATCACAGGGCGTAAAAAAGGTGGTCATGCTGACCGGGGATAATCGAAGAGCTGCAAAGTCGGTCGCCGATGAAATCGGCCTAGATGATTATTACAGCGAGCTTTTACCCGACGACAAAGTAAGGATTCTTGCCGAGCTGGAGAAAGAATACGGAACGATTGCCATGGTTGGCGACGGGGTCAACGATGCACCAGCGCTCGCTTCTGCGAGCCTGGGAATTGCTATCGGTGGTGTTGGAACCGATGTCGCTATGGAAACCGCCGATGTGGTGCTGATGTCGGCGGAGGTTGGTAAGCTGTCCTATGCGATTGGCTTAAGCCGGGCGACCGTGCGCAACATGAAGCAGAACATCTATTTTGCACTGGTGGTGGTAGTGCTGCTGTTAGCAGGCGTGCTCATCAAAACGGTGAACCTGTCCTTCGGGATGCTGGTGCATGAAGGCTCGGTGCTGCTGGTCATCCTGAATGCGATCCGCTTGCTCGAATATGGAAAATCCAAAGGGAACATTCATGATCACATTCATGATCATAAAGGGAGGGCTATAAGTGAATAGCTGCGGTCATTATGGGAGTCATGCAAACTGTATCGAAAGCGTGCCGATATTCGGAAGCTTGAGCCGTGAAGAAATGCTGGAAATTGCCCACATCGCTTCTTCGCAGACCTTTGAGAAGCACGATATGGTATACATGGCGGGTGATCAAGGTGGTACGCTGTTCGTTGTGTACACAGGCAGGGTGAAAATATCCAGACTTAACGTAAATGGCAGGGAACAGGTCATTCGCGTGATCGGGCCTGGCGAATTCATCGGGGAGCTCTCTCTGTTCAGTTCCCTGCCGTTGACCGATAACGCACAGGTGCTGGAAGCATCGACTATGTGCGTGATTCAGGGGGCAAAGCTAAAAGAGCTGATGGCAAAATATCCATCCATTGCTTTTAAGGTGCTGGATGAATTGAGCCGACGGCTGGAAAAGGCGGAAAACCTCATTGAAACCATCAGCTTAAGCACGGTGTCTCAGCGATTGGCGAGGGCATTGCTTGAACTATCAGAGGGGAGTCAAGAGGTTCTTCTGAATATGTCGAAAGGGGATCTCGCCTCACAGATCGGTATGAGTCAGGAGACTCTGAGTAGAAAGCTCGCAGTACTGCAGGAGGAAGACCTGATCGAACTGAAGGGTCATAAAAGAATCATCATTAAAAACAGATCAGGCTTAGAGGAAATGTGCTGAACATAATTACCGTTCCTTAGTTAATTGGAAGCGATAAGCGCCATTTACAAAAGGAGCGGTTTTTTTGTATTTCTGCCACTTGATAGCTGAGAGGCAGTATGCTAACATATAACCGACAGACAGTCGGTCTATTCGAAAGGGTGTAATAGATAATGAGAACGGTGAAGGAAGCTGAAGAACGCAAAAATGAAATACTTGACGCGGCAGATGAGCTTTTCGGTCAGAAGGGCTTTGATGGCACAAGTACTAACGATATTCTTGCAAAGGTCGGAATCGCGCGGGGAACGCTGTATTATCACTTCAAGTCGAAAGAGGATATTATGGACGCACTGATTGAGCGGTATAATGTCCGGATAATAAGCGCGGCGCAGGAGGTCGCCGAAGATAAGAGCATTCCTGTCATCGAGCGCATAATCCGGGCTGTTATGGCACTAAACATAAGCGGTGGAAGCAGTCAGGAAATTATGGATCACATTCACAAGCCGCAGAATGCGCTTATGCATCAAAAGATACACAAGGTCATCATCCAAGGTGTTCCGTCGATCCTAACGGGAATCATCCTTGAGGGCATTGAGCAGGGAATGTTCAGTACGCCGTATCCGTATGAATGCATGGAGATGGTTGTGATCTATGCCAATACCGTGTTTGATGATGATATGGTTGCAATGACGAACGAGGAGCGCGCTTCACGAATGCTGGCTTTTATCTGCAATGTAGAAAGACTGCTCGGAGCCGAAAGCGGAAGTCTTATGAGCGTTATGAGGATGTTTGGCGGAGAAGATGGAAGCAGCTATGAATAGCTCGGGAAAATCCTTCAGAAAGTTTCTGCTTCTGTGGTCGGGACAGCTTACCTCAGCGATAGGAAGCGGGCTTACGTCGTTTGGGCTTGGGATATATGTTTTTCAGCAAACGGGGAAGGCATCCGCAATGGCACTTGTCACCTTGTTGGCCTTCATGCCGTCACTTCTGTTAAGTGCTTTTGCGGGAGTGCTTGCAGATCGCTATGACCGCAGGCTTCTCATGATGCTGGGCGACAGTCTTTCCGCGACAGGTCTGATATACATTTTGATTTCTGATATTAAGACAGTGTGGGAAGGATTATTGGCGCGGGCAAAGGTAGAGGAACGGGATTTCTCATTATCATCGCCGGGCTTTTGTTATGTATGACTTCGGTCATTCTGTATAACTTAAGATCGGTTAAAAAGCTGGAGGTGACTTATGTATTACAGGATCATCCGTAATGACCTAGCCAAAAGCAAGCTCATATCGCTAACAACCCTGATATTTATTGCTGCCGCGGCGATGCTGGTCTCCCTCGCAGCTGTGCTTATTGTTAATTTATCCGGTGCGATTGATCAGTTAATGACACAAGCCAAAACCCCGCATTTTATGCAGATGCATTCGGGTGCTATGGATAAAGATCGGCTAGCGGCTTTCGCGCAGCAGAACAGCACTGTGGATGAATTTCAGACCCTTGAATTTCTCAATATGGATGGAGCGCAGATTGTAATCGGGAAAAGCTCACTGGCAGGTAGTGTTCAGGATAACGGCTTCAGTACCCAAAGCGGTACATTTGATTATCTACTTGACCTTGAAGGAGAAGTCATTCATGCATCCGACGGGGAGCTTTATGTTCCTATAAGCTATATGAAGGACGGCATGGCGCAGGTCGGTGACAAGGCTGTTGTATCGGGAAAGGAATTTACCGTTGCGGGTTTCTTGCGCGATTCACAAATGAATTCACTGCTAGCCTCGTCAAAGCGATTTCTGGTGAGTGAACATGACTATACGGAATTAAAAAATTCCGGAAGCATAGAATATCTGATCGAGTTCAGGCTCAAGGACTTGTCCGAGCTTGGTGCATTCGAAACCGCTTATACCTCCGCAGGGCTTGAGGCCAACGGACCAACGATTACATACTCGCTATTTAAAATGATGAATGCCATGTCCGACGGACTGATGATTGCCATTATTCTTCTTGTAAGCGCGCTTGTGGTTGCTATCGCATTTATGTGCATACGCTTTACGCTCCTCGCGAAGATCGAAGACGATTACCGTGAAATCGGTGTTATGAAAGCATTAGGACTACGAGTCTCCGACATTAAAAAGATTTATCTTGCGAAATACGCGGCGATTGCGGCGGCCGGCTGTATGCTCGGATTTGCCCTTTCGTTTGTGTTCAGAGGCATGCTTCTGGAAAATATACGGCTGTATATGGGGGAAAGCAACAATTCCTTTGCGGCCTTACTGTTCGGAATCATCGGCGTACTGCTTGTATTCCTCGCTATTGTTGCGAATGTAAGCGGCGTGCTGAGGCGTTTTCGGAAAATATCCCCTACGGAAGCTATATGTTTTGGTTCCTCGCAGGAGAAATCAGCGGGTGCAAAGTATTTTCGCCTGAGTACAAACAGATTGTTCAGCACGAATATATTTCTGGGTGTCAAAGATGTTTTAGCAAGAAAAAGACTTTACGTCACCATGCTTCTGGTGCTTGTGATTTCGACGTTTATCATAATGGTTCCTCAGAACTTGCACAATACGATTTCTTCGAAGAGTTTCAGCACCTATATGGGGATAGGCAGCTCCGATCTGCGCATTGATATTCAGCAGACCGACCGTATTGCCGAGAAAGCAGTGGAGATTGCAAAGGTGATGGAGAGTGATAAATCCATTTCCCAATACGTTGTGCTGACGACCAAAACGTTCAAAGCAAAAACGGAGAATGGCTCGGAAGAAAGGCTGAAAATTGAGCTTGGTGATCATTCCATATTTCCGGTAGCGTATTCCAAGGGAAGAGCGCCTGCTGCAGAAGACGAGATTGCGCTTTCCGCTATAAATGCCGATGAATGGGGCAAAAAGGTCGGGGATGGCATTACACTCGTAATTGACGGCAAGGATAGAAAGCTCACGGTATGCGGTATTTATTCCGATGTCACCAACGGCGGCAAGACCGCAAAGGCTGTTTTCACCGACAATTCTTCAGATATTATGTGGTCCATTATTTCAGCGAAGCTTTCGGATAAATCACATGCTCCCGGAAAGATTTCGGAGTATGCGAACCGCTTTGATTATGCCAAGGTTACGAGCATCGATGAATACATTAAGCAGATATTCGGCTCGACAATAAGCTCCGTCGGGAAGGCTTCATTTGCAGCAATTGTTATTGCTCTGATCATAACGATACTGGTTACACTGTTATTCATGAAAATGCTTGTTGCAAAGAACGGATATTCCATTGCCGTCATGAAGGCACTCGGGTTTACAAATTCTGATATAAAGGCGCAGTATGTGTCGCGTTCGGTATTCGTTCTGATTGTTGGTATTGTTCTTGGAACGCTTCTGGCAAACACGCTAGGAGAGGTGCTTGCAGGTGCGGTTATCGCCTCGTTTGGAGCGTCTTCGTTTCATTTTGTAGTCAATCCCGTCTCGGCATATCTGCTTTGTCCGCTGATGATGATATGCTCGGTACTTATTGCAGCCCATACAGGCATATCGGGCGTGGGACAAATCAAAATTTCGGGGAATATAAAGGAGTAGCTTATGAAGAAGATTATTATTGGTGATAACATCGTAAAATCTTTCGGAGAAGGCGATGAAAAACACAATGCTCTCGATGGAGTGTCCATCCAAATCGACGAAGGCGAGTTCGTATCCGTTATGGGACCTTCTGGCTCAGGAAAATCGACACTGATGTTTGCATTGAGCGGAATGGACGGCCTTGACGGTGGAAGAGTTGCTTTTGACGGCAGGGATTTAACCGCACTTAAGGAAAATGAGTACGCCGACATACGTAGAACCAGTATGGGATTTATTTTTCAACAGCCGACTTTTCTAAAAAACTTGAATATCCTTGACAACATCATGCTTCCTTCTATGCGTGATAACAGAAAAAATGTAGCGGAGATTACCGAAAGAGCAAGAGCGCTTATGAAAAGGGTGGGCATTGCGGAGTTGGAACAACGTGATATTACACAGGTTTCGGGAGGACAGCTTCAGCGTGCAGGAATATGCCGTGCACTTATGAGTTATCCGCAAATTATATTTGGTGACGAGCCGACGGGAGCGCTTAACTCAAAGTCTGCGGAGGAGATTATGGACATCTTGTCCGAAATCAACTCGGAGGGTACTTCGGTTATGCTCGTGACGCATGACGCAAAAATTGCAGCGAGAACGGAGCGTATTATGTTTATGCGCGATGGGAAAATAGTGAGCGAATTGCTGCTACAGAAATTCAGCGGGACAGATATTGACGACAGGATGAAAAGAGTCGCGGCGAGAATGCGGGAAATAGGAGTATGATTGGTGTTATCGGGTGCTTCTCTTATAAAGAGACAGCACCCGATTTTTTAAGAAGATCTATTCAAGCTACTTCGCATTCTCATCCGGCTGATGAATACCAAAAATATTTCCTTCGGTATCCATGTAGTATCCCTGCCATGCCATTCCGGGTAACGCATATTTAGGCAGTGCAAGCGTACCGCCGTTATTCAGTATTTTAGCTTCAGTGGCATCATAATCCGCTACCCCCATGGTACATGCGTAACCATTCAAGGCAGTTCCTGGCTCCGGGGCAGCACCTTGACGCTGCATCAAAGCTCCATTGATTCCCATTTCAGAATCTTTGCCCGTCACTGCACCGAAATAAGGCATTCCGGCATAGCTGCTCCAATCCTCAAATGTCCATTCAAAAACCTCACCATAAAATTTTTTCGCGCGCTCCATATCATTCACATGGATTTCAAAATGAACTAATCTGCCCATAAGCTCCTCCTAATTTTTGATTTCTTCTCTTTCATTATTGCAATTAGAATAGGATAATAATCATATCACTTATATTGTAACTGTGATTTATGTTACGGAAAACAACTATTTAAATTTTGAATAATTACGCTAGCAGCATCAACGCTGAGGACAGCAGGTAAGGGGGCATGAGTCTATGGCAATTCGTCGTGGAACCGTGGAGCAGGATTTCATTATTGAGCGTGTTCGAGAACGATTTCAATGCAGGGTTTTGTGGAGTGAAGGGCGTCCATGTCTGGAATATAGCAGTGATGATGTATTTTTTACAGCGGTTGAAAGTCTGCCGTCAGATGATTGAAGTAAGATATTAGAAATAGGCTTGCAGGGAGTTGAGCAGTAGCATATGAATATCAATAGACCTGGAACGGACTGAATTGGTTCGGCTTTGAAACGGCAAATTATGCTCCGCATGGACTATGGACACGAAACATGGAGGAGATGCTGGATCAAGCAAAAGAGCAAGGCTACAACTTAATACGACTTCCGTACAGTAACCAAATGTTTGACAAGGGATCTGCAGCAAACGGAATTGATTTTAATAAAAATCCAAATTTGAAAAATAAAACGCCTCTTCAAATTATGGATTATTTCATTGAGGAAGCGGGCAAGCGTGGTTTTAAGATTATTTTGGACCGTCATCGTCCGGATGCCAACAGTCAATCAGAGCTGTGGTATACATCCTCCTATACAGAGAAACGCTGGATTGATGATTGGGTGATGCTGGCCAAACGCTATAAAGGAAATGGAATTGTGATTGGTGCAGACCTTCATAATGAGCCTCATGGTGGAGCATCGTGGGGGACTGGGGATAAGCAGACGGATTGGCGTCTGGCCGCACAACGAGCGGGGAATGGGATTCTAAAGGTAAACGGGGATTGGTTAATTATTGTTGAGGGTGTCTCTGCCAATGTTAAAAATTCTAGCGGTGATTACTGGTGGGGAGGTAATTTGCAAGGGGTAGCGGATTATCCTGTAAAATTAAATGTACCTGATCGCTTAGTATATTCTGCACATGATTACGGACCGGGAGTACATCATCAATCCTGGTTTAATGCCTCAAATTTTCCAAATAATTTACCGGCGCTGTGGGATAAATACTGGGGCTATATTAGCAAGCAAGGCATTGCCCCAGTGCTTGTTGGAGAGTTTGGCGGACGCGCTGTGGACACCCAATCATTAGAAGGCAAATGGCAGCGCAAGCTGGTCTCTTATATTCAGGAAAATAAGCTTTATTGGACGTATTGGAGTCTAAACCCTAATAGTGGTGATACAGGCGGATTATTGTTGGATGATTGGAATACATGGAGTAAGGATAAGCAAGAAATGTTGAAGCCGATTATGAAAAGCATAAGCGGGAATAAGTGAATTAGCGAATAGTGATCTTCAAAGGAAAGGACGGGATAGCCAATGAGTGAAGAAACAAAGTACGTTAAGCATTATTCTGAGGAAGGATTTTGGACGAAGCTGAAAAAGAATGCTATTAAAGCCGGACAAAAGGTAGTGTATAGCGGGCTGACGCTGTATTATGCGCTTGAAAGTCCAAACACTTCTCTCAGAGATAAAGCTATTATTTATGGCGGACTTGGTTATTTGATATTTCCAGTGGATGCTATTCCAGACCTTGTTCCGGTTGCAGGATATGGGGATGATCTAGGTGTATTGTTGTTCGCCGCAACACGTGTGGCGCTGAGTATCGATTCTGTAGTTAAGCAGCGGGCAAAGGATAAATTAGTCGATTTCTTCGGTGAAGGCGCAATAAAACAGAACGAAATTGATGAGATAGATCAGCAGATTGAGGGTGAAAATTCTACTACAGATAAATAGGCAGGCAATACTGTAACAGAAATTGTAAAGGAAGGAATTTGGAAGATAATGTCGAATCATTTATCTTATCAAATCATATAATTTGGAGGGTAAAAGAATGGCAGAGACTCAAAATATTCTGGAATGGGTATTAGTATCGGAGTGCCCAATCCCGCAAGATGTTAACTCCATCTTAGTAAATGGAGAAGTACCCGTAGCAGCGTATAAAACCTTTCGAGACATTGCCATTTTTACGAGCAAAAGACTGATTGTTAGAGACTCGCAAGGAATAACAGGTAAGAAGATCGAGATTTATTCCCTACCGTACTCTTCTATTAATATGTGGTCTACAGAAAACGCAGGCGGATTCCTGGACACCACTGCAGAGGTTGAATTGTGGACACGCGCAGGTCATATTAAAGTGAAATTACATAAAGGTGTAGATATTCGGAAGTTTGATATGTTGATCGCAAACGCGATTTTGTAAGTGAAGAGACCGTTTCCGGGTTGAATGGAAGTGATGAGCGACCGTTTACGAAGGGGGCGGTTTTTTTGCTTTTTCGAAAATGATATGGAATGCTATGGATCAATTGTTTTTGCTAGGTAGGTTGTAAAAATAACGTATGGATAATATTTTTTTAATTGGTTTTAAACACGTTGTTAAGGGGAATTAATTGGATCGATTGTGTTGTTCCCCCAACTTTCCAAAAAAAGAAAATTGTAGAAGGAATATGTCGAATAGTGTGGAATTATACTAGGAAAGAGGAACTAGTTGTTTTAGCAAAGCGCTTTTCACAAAAAATATAAAAGGATGTGAAAAAGTGGAAGATCTAAAATTCACTATAGAAGAAAAAGAAATTGCTGAATTATTAGGAAGACAAAACTATTCTAGTAAAGAATCGGCTATCTTTGAACTAGTAAAGAATTGTTATGATGCGGCTTCGAATATATGTAACATTTATATAGATAAAAATTGTATAAAAATAGTCGATGACGGTAGCGGTATGAATAGCGAAGATATTAGAAGTTCTTGGATGCATGTTGGAAAGAGTAGTAAAGGTTACAAAGATAGTGATTCAGATAGAGTATTAGCTGGTTCTAAAGGAGTAGGAAGGTTCGCCTTGGCAAGGCTTGGTGACAGGATACAGGTGTCCTCAAAAAAGGAAAATGAGAAAGCTGTAATTTGGAAAACTGATTGGATAACGAATAGCTTAAGAGAAGCCATCGTAGATTTCAATAAAGGAACGGTTATAGAACTTAATAACCTTAGAGACCACTGGAAACGGAAAGATGTTGATAAACTTATTGATTTTTTAAGTCGTTCATATAAAGGCAGTGAGATGAAAATAAATATAGATTTTGAGGGGGGGTCTGACCAAGTTATATCCGTATTCAATGATGTGGAGATTGGGAAAAATTATACTAACCAAATTTTGTTGTCCTATGATAGTGAAAATATGAAATTAACCGTAACTATAAACTCTGATGAATTTAACCCAGAAGTGCAAAAGATAATTGGATCGATTTCACAAACTCATTATGAAGACGAATTCAATATGGTAAATGAGCTTAATTTAAATACAGAGGAATTTGAACATTATCAAGAATATCTTAAAGAATTGGGAGAGTTTACTGCAGAATTATACTTTGGAATGGAAAAAGTCCCCCTTGAAATGAGTGAGAAGTTCAAATATAAATATAATAATTTAACCACAAAAGATACAAAAATTATTTTATATAGGAACGCCTTTAGTATCTCTTCTCTAGATGGTACAAAAGATTGGCTGGATATAGCTTCACGTGCAAGAAAATCCCCAGCTGCAGCAACTCACCAAACAGGTAGTTGGAGAGTAAGGTTAAATCAAATTTACGGATTTGTTCAGATTGATAAAATTACTAACGCGAATTTAAAAGACTTAGGTAATAGGCAGGGTCTTGAAGAAGACGACTATTATCAACTATTTAAAGATATTATATCTTTTGGAATTAGTAGATTCGAAAAACATCGTCAATCGATAATTAGAAAAATAGATGAATCTACAACAAATATAAAACACAAAAAAAATGAAAGAAAAAATATTAATGATTTTTTAAAGAAACCATCTACAGTTACTCAGATGACAGAAAAAGAAATATCTTCATTAGCACAAGAAATTAAAGATATACAACGTGAAGCAAAAGAACAATCTAAGGCTAGAGAAGAAAGCGAACAACAGCATAAATACGACGTCAGAATTCTTAATGTATTAGCAACTCAAGGCTTAAGGGCTAGTGCAATTGCACATGAGTTACATAATAAAAGAAATTCACTAGAGAGTGGTTATCGGGATATAGTAAATGCATTAGAAGAGTATGGATTCTGGGAAGAATTAAAATCAGAAAAATATACAAGAGTTACATATAAAAATGTTCCGAAAATCTTAGATGGATTGGAAGAAATAAATAGAAAGTTAATTGCTTTTATTGATGTGATTTTAAATAAAATTGAAAAGGAGAAATTTAGCACAAAGATTGACTCTATAGAAAGTGCTTTAAATAGAGTTATTGATACATGGAAAAAAGAGTATGACTGGTTGAATTTTGAAATTAATATAAAAAATCAAATGCCTGAAAAATACAAGATATCAAAAGATGTATTGGAGGTTATCTTTGACAACTTAATCTTAAATAGTATTCAGCATAATGAAATGAAAGACTTATTAATAATAAAAATGGAAGTTGAAAAAGTAGGGGATATGCTCGAGTTTAAATATTTTGATAATGGCAAAGGGTTAGATGAAAAATATATATCTGATCCTAAGAGAATATTAGAAGTTCATGAAACCTCTAGATCAGATGGACATGGTTTAGGAATGTGGATTGTGAGTAATACATTGCGTATGTACGGTGGGGAAGTAATAGATATAAATAGTGAAAAAGGATTTAACATATATTTTTCAATTAAAGGGTGAGCTTATGAAACAACATATAAATATTGTTTACATTGATGATTGGATTGATCCTATCTTAAATAGATATTTGGATGAGTTTTGTAATGAATTAAATGCTCTTGGTGCATATAATTATGTCTTAGAATTTGAGGAATATACATTTAAAAAAGAAGATAGTTATAAAACTTTGTTAAATAATAAAGTGATAAATAGTGCAAATATTATTGTTATTGATTCTTGGTTGTTTGAGAATAAGAGTTCCAGTTTGAGTAAATTCACTGGAGAACAATTTAAAATAATATTGAAGAAGGTATTACCTTTTATAAAGACAATTGTTATAAGTCAGAATGAACTAGACTCTCTTTCTCTGACAATAAAAAAATTCAAATCTAATAGTAGTGAAACATATAAGCAGTACTATGATAAAACTCTAAAGCCAGTTGTACATAAACATATTTTATCGATAATAGAGGAATTTGAAGTTTTGGAACAATTAACAGTAGATGAGGAAGTAGATCCAATATTGGTAGAATCAATTCAATCAACAATAGAAGGAATTATGGAAACAACTCTATTTGAAAAAGAAGATTTAGATGAATTGATAAAACTTTTTAAAGAGGTAAGGGGTAATTATGGCGACTAATTTGTTGACAGTTCAAGATTACAGAAATACCTCATTTAATGATAATGACTTCTTGCTTGGCGAAAAAAAAATAAAGTTTATGGAGGATTTTAAATTAGACCATCCTCAAGTAAAGAATATATACAATACTATAAAAAATAGAGATAATAAGTTCAATGCTCAATTTAGATCTATATATTATGAGAAATGTGCCTACTGTGGTGTTAATACTCAAGTAATTGATTCTTCAAGATTTGAGGTTGACCATGTAGTTCCAGCTTCTGTATTAAAATTAGGCTTAGGTTATTCAGATGAATTTATCAATGGTATAGATAATTTAGTAAATAGTTGTCATATGTGCAACAGAGGGAAATCAAATTTCCTCTGTGAGGAAGAAAGTTTAAATTTACTTCATCCAGATAATAATAATCTGCCTCAAATTTTCTGGCGTAGCGATGATTATTCAATAGAAATAAATGAGGTATATATAGATAATCTAGTAATTAAAGAATTCTATGATAAATTGAAACTTCACAATCAATTGAGACGAATAGATTATCTTTTAATGGAAATGAAAGATTTTTGTGAAAAACATGAAGGGGAACAAATAATTGACAAAATACAAAAGCTCATTACTAGAATTGAAAGTAAACGAAGAAGGAATTATTAAATTAATTGGTGATTACCTATGAATGAAAAATGTCAAATCTTCACACCTGGGAAATATGTAGATAAAATGTTAGATATTATAAAATACGAAGGAAAGCACATTTTAGGGAAATATACATTAGAAAACTCTTGTGGAGAAGGAAATATTTTATTGAGAATTGTGGAAAGATATATTACGGCAGCAATTAAAGAAAGATATACTTTAGAACAAATTAAATCTGATTTAGAAACCTATATTATTGGCTATGAAATTGATGAAAAAGTCCGCGGAAAATGTATAGAAAAATTAAATAAACTGGTAAATAAATATGGAATTAACTCAGTTAATTGGAATATCTCAAATGATGATTATTTGAAATTGAATATAGTCAAAGGAATGGATTTTATTGTAGGAAATCCTCCATATATTACTTATCAAGATCTAGATATTAAGGAGAGGGATTTTTTAAGAGGCAACTTTCTTTCTTGTCATAAAGGGAAATTTGACTATTGTTACGCTTTTATTGAGAAAAGTTTAAAAGAATTAAATGATAACGGTAAAATGGTTTATATAATTCCAAATAGTATTTTTAAAAATGTTTTTGGTAAAGCATTAAGAGAAATTATTAAGGATTCTTTAGCTCTTATTTATGATTATAAAGAGAGTGTAGTATTTGATAATGTTTTAACATATCCTGCAATTATTTGTCTGAATAAAACAAATAAAAACCATTATTTTGAATATCGAGATGTGGATAATGAAGAGAACTCCTTTATTAATAAGGATTATTTAGGAGACAAATGGGTATTTAACAATTGGAAGAATCCAGAGAATATAAGTAGTTTGATTAAATTTGGTGATTATTTTAAAGTGTCCAATAGTGTTGCGACATTACTTAATTCGGCCTTTATCATCAAAAAAAATGATATTGTAGATGAAGACGAAAATTATATAAAAGTAAAAGATTTTTACATTGAAAAAAATGTGCTTCGAATAGCAGCCAGTCCGAGAAATCATTCGATAAAAAGAGGAGAGTACATAATTTTTCCTTATAGATATTTAAAGGGAAAATTAATCAGAATTGAAGAGGATGAATTTCTAATAAGTTTTCCAGGAGCAGCTAAATATTTATTAAGTTTTATTAGCACTCTAATGGAGAGAAAATCCGACAAGTCAGCAAAGTGGTTTGAGTATGGTAGAAGTCAAGCATTATTATATTTAAATCAAGAGAAACTAATGTTATCCTCTGTTGTTACTAATGAAGTAAAATGTTACTACCTTGATAAAGATACGATTCCTTATTCAGGATTTTATATTATTCCTGTAGCAGATAAAGGTTTGAGAGATGCAGTAGAAATTCTAAAGTCTGAGGATTTTTTTAATTATATATCTTTACGTGGTATAAATGCTAATGGAAAATCAATTCGTGTTTCTGTTAAAGACATTTTAAATTATCCTTTAAGATAATATAATTTTCAGCCCTGTAAGTAAAATAATTGGGCTATATTTCGTTTATAAAGGTATTTTATATGATTACAAGTTACTTTTTATGAAGTAAAGCAGACAGTGAGGTTGTGGTGGAATTCAGTATTATATCAAGCGCATTATAATTATACTAGTCTGGGGCATTAATGATAATTTATTAGATTACTTTCTCATAGTGACTAGGTGAATGTACTAATTATAGTAATGGCATCACAGTAGTAAATGATAATTCAATAATTTCCCCCAATAATCTCTTAATTTCTATTACGTATATAAGTACCACATATTAATCCTTCTTCTGCTATTCTAAAGTAAAAAGGAGGTTCTCCCATGCTATCTTTCCTCGAATCCCTATATAATGGTGATCTCATTATCCAAGAGCATTTGGTTCCCAAAGACCCCCAGTATCGCCAAATGGGCAGGGAACTATCCGAGAAGAAGGAAGCTTGGAGAAAGAAGCTGTCCAGCGATGAATTTGCCGAGCTTGAGGTGTTATTAGATTTGCAGCAGCAGATACAGGGGCTGGAGTTAACGACGACCTTCACGTATGGCTTTAGGCTGGGAGCGGCAATGATCATTGAAATCCATCTAGAACACGGAACGAGCGATATTGCTAAATGTCATGATGAATAATTAGCAGCAAGTGAAATTTACCTTGATAAGCCCATCGACGTCATGAAATGTTTTTTATTGGCTTCACTTCCCTTTACAACTCTAAATAGGCCTAATCAAACCACCAACCCGGTGGCATGACTAGGCCCTTTTTCATCCAACACTCATACTCCCCTTTCTCCCCTCATAAAATAACCATAGTGCTCCTCACATGAAAACAGTGAATAATCTAAGATCATGTAAAGCACATTAAGGAATAATGAAGACTTGATGAATAACATTGACATTGAGAAGGGTTCTCATATAATAATAAATATAAATAAGAAATTGGTATAGTTCTTGTGACAGTACGATATGAGAAGTCTTCTATACTAATTAATAAAATAAACTTAAAAATACATTGGAGGTATATTCATGTCACTGATTGGAAAAGAAGTACTCCCGTTTAAAGCAGCAGCTTATCACAATGGTAAATTTATTGACGTATCAGATGCAGATTTCAAAGGAAAATGGAGCGTAGTTTGCTTCTATCCAGCAGATTTTACATTCGTGTGCCCTACAGAGCTTGAGGATTTGCAAGATCAATATGCAACTTTGAAAGAACTTGGTGTTGAAGTGTATTCGGTATCTACAGATTCCCACTTTGTACACAAAGCATGGCACGATAGCTCCGAAGCAATCGGTAAAGTCACTTACATCATGATCGGTGATCCTTCCCACACTATTTCCCGTAACTTCGACGTATTGATTGAAGAAGAAGGTATTGCAGACCGTGGTACATTTATTATTGATCCAAATGGTGTAATTCAAGCTGTTGAGATTACTGCGGGCGGCATCGGCCGTGATGCAAGTACTCTTATCGACAAGATTAAGGCTGCGCAATATGTACACAACCATCCAGGCGAAGTTTGCCCGGCTAAGTGGAAAGAAGGCGCTGAAACATTGAAGCCAAGTCTTGATCTCGTAGGTAAGATCTAAGGAGAGAGAACTATGAAACTGGATGCAGACATTAAGGCGCAGCTTGCGCAATATTTAGAGCTTATGGAAGGCGATGTTCTGCTGAAGGTTAGTGCCGGTACCGATTCTGTATCCAATGACATGCTGGATTTAGTTAATGAACTATCCAGCATGTCCAATAAGATTACAGTTGAGCATACACAATTAACTAGAACACCAAGTTTTAGCGTAAACCGTGTAGGCGAAGACACTGGCGTAACCTTTGCCGGAGTACCGCTTGGACATGAATTTACTTCATTAGTATTGGCGCTGCTTCAAGTGAGCGGAAGAGCTCCAAAGGTAGAACAAAATGTCATCGATCAAATCAAAAGCATTAAAGGCGAATACCACTTTGAAACGTATGTCAGCCTGACCTGCCACAATTGTCCTGACGTTGTGCAGTCGCTGAACCTGATGAGTGTGCTTAACCCTGGAATTACTCATACGATGATTGATGGTGCAGCTTTCAAGGAAGAGGTAGAACGCAAAGAGATCATGGCTGTTCCTAGCGTTCATCTGAATGGCGAATTTTTTGAAAGCGGCCGGATGACGATTGACGATATTCTTGGTAAATTGGGAACCTCAGACGCTTCTGAGTTTGAAAATAAAGAGCCGTACGATGTATTGGTTGTCGGCGGTGGCCCTGCGGGGGCAAGTGCAGCGATTTATGCGGCACGCAAAGGGATTCGTACAGGTATTGTTGCCGAACGCTTCGGCGGACAGGTTAATGATACGCTGGGGATCGAGAACTTTATTAGTGTGAAATACACAGAAGGTCCTAAGCTCGCAGCGAGCCTTGAAGAGCATGCCAAGGAATACGGCATTGACATCATGAAAGCACAGCGTGTAAAACGCTTGGAGAAAAAGGATCTCGTTGAGGTTGAGCTGGAGAATGGTGCTGTTCTGAAGAGTAAAACCGTCATCATCTCCACAGGAGCCCGTTGGCGTAATATTGGTGCTCCTGGTGAAGCAGAATTCAAGAACAAGGGCGTTGCTTATTGCCCGCATTGTGACGGTCCTTTATTTGCCGGAAAAGACGTTGCTGTTGTTGGCGGTGGTAATTCCGGTATTGAGGCAGCGATTGACCTCGCGGGTCTCGCATCCCATGTAACCGTGCTTGAGTTTATGCCGGAGCTGAAAGCAGACTCTGTACTTCAAGACCGTCTGCACAGCCTGCCTAATACGACTGTTCTCAAAAACGTTCAAGTGAAAGAAATCACGGGTACGAACAAGGTAGACGGGATTACTTACATCGAGCGTGAGAGCGGTGAGGCGAAGCATTTTGACCTGCAAGGTGTATTCGTCCAAATCGGTCTCGTTCCGAATACGGATTGGTTAGGTGACACGGTTGAACGTACACGCACTGGCGAAATTGTGGTAGATAACCACGGCGCAACTAACATTCCGGGAGTATTCGCTGCAGGTGACTGCACGAACAGCCCTTATAAGCAAATTATTATTTCCATGGGATCGGGTGCTACTGCGGCACTCAGTGCATTTGATTACCTGATTAGAAATCAATAATTACATGAAAAGTGCACCTTCACAGGCAATGTCATTAAGTTAGGGAGCAGGTTATCGAAAAGATAACCCGCTCTTTTTTTGAATGCGAAAAAAAAGAACTTGACAAGCGGATGGAAGTGTGTGGCGAAGCCTCTTGAAAAAACGAGGAGGTTTCGCGTCTACCTTTGATTTTTTGGACTTGCAGGAGAACTTGTTTTACCCGATTTCCTTTCGGGTTGTTCGTTTCGTCCTGCCAAATGCGCTTATGAAACCGTCATTACGAATCTTTCTGCCGTTGATTTCCCACCGGATGAAATCAAATCCATTTATAACATGCGATGGGGCATTGAAACCTCTTTCAGGGCATTAAAGTACACCGTTGGTCTAACAAATTTTCACGCAAAGAGGCGAGAGTCCATCACCCAGGAGATTTTCGCAAGAATGATCATGTACAATTTCGCTGAAATGATGACCTCGTACGTCGTCATTTCCCAAATGGATAAACGGCACCCATACCAAGTCAACTTCACGGTTGCCGTTCACTTCGCAAAAACGTTTTGCCGATTCGACCCATTCGCCCAGGGCAGCAGAATACGCGCAAAAACCGTTCGAAATCAACTGTTAGCTTCGTCTACAGAGTAGCATAGTTCAGCTCACATGAACATTATTTTAAGCGGATATTTCATCTGCTTTGTTTGCTATGCGCTTTTTTCCTTGCTTGTACCAAAAAAACAAACGGCACAGGGCTTTTCCCCATGCCGTTTGGATTCCATTTTTATTCCCGGTCTTGTCTTTGAGCTTAACTTAATGACATTGCCTATTAAGGTGGTCTCACTGATCGTATACATGGAGGCGAGGAAACCGCTACTTCAAAATCTTGTTTAACTCTTCAGCTTTTTTCTTACTATCCATTCTAGCGTAAAAATAAAAGGCAATAGTATGCAATACAACAGATAACAGCAACATTCCAGGAAACCAAGGTGCTATGAAATGAAACATATCTTTTGAAAACAACCAAACAGCAACGATTCCACCTAAAGTATTGAGAGTTGAAGAGATAACAATATTCCAAAACGGTTTTAAAGTGAAGTAATTCCATAGGGCGTTATACATAACCCCAAATAATCCGGCAGAAATAATAGCGATACCTACAACATTCCACATAAATAAGATACTGATCGATTGATCCTTAAAAAAGACAGTTACAAGTAAGATTACCCACAATAATGTCACAGTAAATACCTGAAAAAATGAATGTTTCAATTGGTTGATCATGATAGTTTCCCCCTAAAATTTTTAATGTAAAAGCGACTGACAAAGTAGCTTGAATTGTCATTTAATATCACTTTAATTCGTGCATTATCTGTTGACGAGAACTCCTTTATATAGATAGTGTTAACAATGGTTTGATTATTAATTTTCAAAAAATGTGAATCAAGGCTTTCTTCGACAAACTTTAATCGTTTATTGAGAAGAAGCATTTCTCCAGTAATTAAGCGCACACTACACATTCGTTCTTCAGATTCTATGACAGCAATAGAACTTAATAAAATTTGAACGTTACGGTTATTTTTAGCGTTGATGACTACAAGCTTTTTTTCAGTGTTATTTAGTGCTTTTTTAATATGTATCCAATTTTCTTGTTCAGCAGGATTGGTTATAACTTTTGTAATACTTCGATCTATCCCTGCATCAGCTTCAAATATAACCTTCAATTTGTATGCCCCCCCTTTCACAACTCATATTACAGGCCAAATAGAGTTAAAACTACTATAATACGTTTTCTTGCATTATCTTGTAAGTTTGTTACATCTGACGAAGTACAGCATAGTACACGACATAAACCTAATAACAGTAATATTCTCTAAACAAAAAAGACACCCGAGAGGCCTTCACAGGTGCGCTTTTTTTGCTTAAGAAGCTAATGCCTCATTTGTAATTTGCTCAATATCGACGGGGGATCTGGAGCCTTCGCTTACGATATCGGGCAGAATATGCTGGAGGAAATAATCGACGCAATGCAGTTTGATGCCTTTTATTTTGATCAGTGCATTTCGATACATGACGATAAATTCCTTCTCGGTATTGCCCCGCTGCAGCTCTGCAAAAGCCTCATAGATTTGATCCAGCTTATCAGCGACTTCTAATATGAGTCCTTCTACGGAATCATCTTTGCCCTCGCGCAATTGTCTGCGGAAGATGGGCTGAAATTCCTCCGGAATATGCTCGTCAATGAAATGAGCGACCATGCCTTCCTCTACCTTTTGCAGCATGGCTCTAAGCTCCAAGGAGTAGTGCTTCACAGGCGTCTTGATATCTCCGATAAAAATCTCGCCGTAATCATGGCTGCTTGTTACCTCATACAGCTTTTTCCAATCTATAGTAACTCCCTTGCTTTCTTCGATGTCGGCTAAAGTTTTGGCATACTGAACAACCTTCCAGGAATGGGCTGAAACGCTGTGCTCCTGAAACTTGAATCTGCCCGGGCAGCGAATGATGCGCTCCAAATCGGTTAACGATTGAAAGTACGTATGAATTCCCATATTTGAATTCCTTTCTGTGATGGATATAGTGATGGCTGCTTTATGTAAATTATAAATGTTGTTTGTTAATGGATGATTAACAGGTAAACTTAATATAGTGGAATTTCTAGAAAGTGGTGGTTACATGGGTAAATATGTCGCTTTACTGCGGGGCATTAATGTTGGCGGGAAGAATAAAATCAAGATGGCGGAGCTAAGAGCAGCTATGGAACGCTTAGGGCTATCCGAGGTGCAGACGTATATCCAAAGCGGAAATATTCTGTTTGAATCTGATGACGATGAGCAGACGCTGCGTATTATGATTGAGCAAATGATAGAACAAGAGTTCGGTCTCTCAATTCCGACGATCCTGAGAACATCTGATGAATTACAAGAAATCGTTAGGAACTGCCCTTTTTCGGATCAGGAAATTGCTGAGGCGGCAGCCTCCTCTGAGGTTGAAAGCATGTACGTGACAATGCTGCTGGACGCTCCGGATGCTGAACGAATGGAAAAGCTGAAGGCATTCGATTTCAAGGGGGACCAGTTCAGCATTCAAGGAAGAGATGTGTACATGTTATTTCAACAGAGTATTCGCAATTCAAAGCTTGCCGTTCAGGTTGAGAAGCTGGGCGTGCCAACTACCCGGAATTGGAAGACGATGAATAAGCTGATCTCAATGTTTGAGGCGTTGTAGCAATAGAATAAGCTGCAATTTAAAAAAATCACAGGTCACCCCTTTAGGGCTGGCCTGTGATTTTCTATACAAGTTAAAGTCATTTTAAGTTAATATGATCAGCGTAACTTATCCAGCAGATTGTAGTAATAATAAGTTTTTGATCTTTGCTTCCCGTCAGAAAATATGATCCTGTTCGACTCTAGTATGGATAAATATCTTCTACAAGTGGCCTCTAGGATGTCAGCTGCTGAAGAAATAGTATGGACGGTAAAAATAGGCTTCTGGTAAATTGCATCAATTAATTTCTTTACACCGCTGCTGTTGATTAAAGATTGAGCCAATTCTAAATCATGCTCATATAATTGATTAACATTGTTGATTAAGTGAATATTTTTGTCGGCTTGGAGTATTATCGCCTCTAGAAAAAATTGAATCCACTGATTCCAGTCTCCCCTATATCTTGTATCATTAAGAAATCGATAATATTTATGTTTATCTCTTTCCAAAGCTTCACTTAGAAAAAAGTTAGGATAATCAATTACTTTTTTGCTGAATAAGTACAATGGAATCAATATACGGCCAATCCTCCCATTTCCATCAAGGAATGGATGAATGGTTTCAAACTGTGCGTGTATAATAGCAACACGAATTAGCTCATCAAATTGATCCTGAGGATTATTAATGTAATTTTCCAAGTTACTCATATAGTTGTCAACTAATTGGGGTTGTGGAGGAACATACGTTGCTGTATCTAAAGTACATCCTTCAGGACCTATATAATTTTGGATACTCCTATATTCACCGGGAGAACGGTTGCTTCCGCGAACGTGGTTTGACATCAGGGTTACATGCATTGCTTTAAAGAGTCTTGTGGAAATCGGTAAAATGGCTAACTTATCCATACCATCACGAAGTGCATTGTAATAGTTAAGAACCTCTTGAACATCCTTATTATTCTTTCTGCTGTGAGCCTCAACTTCAAGAACCTCATCGAGAGTGACTTGAGTACCTTCAATTTTAGTTGATTGCACCGCCTCGTTAAGCATAACAGGATTTAACAATAAATGTGAGGGGAGCTTAGTATTCTGAAGCAGCACTTGATATTGTGTGATTTTTTTATTTGCTTCAATTAATTCTCGAAGGAACAATAATTGGTTTATTCGTTCGTCAGGTAACGGTAAATTCTCAGGTGTAAATGGAACTGGTGCCATATTTGACCCCCACTTTCAAAAGGATTACGTTATTTTATTTACATTTTAACCTACTTGTGAATATAAATACAGTAAATATAATTAATAACGAACAAAATTAACAAAAATTGATCTTAATTCGGCTTAAAATGTGTATTATCGAATAAAAATGTGGATCTGGGGGACTTTGAAACCTTTTACACGAAACTATTGTATTATAAGAATAAGCGGACTTTCGAGGAGGAATCTCAATATGGGAATTTTATCGAGGTTTAAGGATATTATGCGGGTCAATATGAATTCAATTATGGATCGGGTAGAAGATCCGGAGAAGACAATTGATGAATATATGCGGAGCCTGAACAGTGATCTTGGCAAGGTGAAAGCGGAGACGGCTTCTGTGCTGGCGAATGAGCAAAGAGCAAAAAACGCGTTGGATGAGTGCAATTCCGAAATCAGGAAGCTGCAGCGTTATGCCGAGAAGTCCGTAGAAGCGGGTAATGAGGATGATGCTCGTAAGTTTCTGGAGAAAAAAGTGAAGCTCGCAGAGAAGTTGAGTGAACTGCAAGCAGCTTATGACCAGGCTTCCTCAAATGCCGCAAGTATGAAGCAAATGCAGGATAAGCTGGTGTCGGACATCAGTCAGCTTGAAGCTCGGCATGTTGAGCTAAAAGGCAAGCTGGCAGCTGCGAAGGTGCAGCAAGGATTGAATTCGAGCGGATCGGCCGCGGGTGCTGTTAGTTCCTCTTTCTCTGCAATGGAGGAGAAGGCCAATGATGCCTTGAATGAAGCGATGGCTCTGGCTGAACTTAGAGCGGGAGCGAAGGAAGACGATCTGGATACTCTGATTGCGCAACTTGAGAAGGATTCTAATCCAACGGAAAAAGATTGAGGTGAGCAGTTTGCAGGTGATTGAATACAAATGTCCTAACTGCGGCAGCGGTATGGTTTTTGATAGTGAGACAGGGATGTTATCCTGCCAGAGCTGCGGAAGAAAGGACGATATTAAGAATATCGCCGATCCTCTGGGCAATGGGGTGTTCTCAGGGGATGAGGTTCAGGAATACCATTGCACCAGCTGCGGGGCTGTCATTATGACGGAAGCCGAGACGGCTGCTACGGTATGCAGCTTTTGCGGCTCGGCTGTTGTTCTTGGCGACCGATTGAGCGGGAAACTGGCTCCGGCGATGGTTATTCCTTTTTCGATTAGCAAGGAAGAGGCGATGCAGGCTTTTAAGAAATGGTGCAAAAACGGTTTGCTTACCCCAGGCGGATTTATGACCGCCGATCGTATAAAGGGTATCACGGGGATGTACGTACCCTTCTGGTTGTATGAATTACATAACAAGGTGGATGTATATGGTCAAGCTACGAAAGTAAGAACTTATACTAAAGGTGATTACCGGTATACAGAAACACAGCATTATGACGTCTACCGGAGATTGCGTCTCGATTATTCGAAAATTCCGATTGATGCTTCGGAGAAGATGAACGATGAGCTGATGGATAAGCTGGAGCCTTTTCCTTATGATCAATTGAAGGGCTTTAAGACTCCATATCTCGCAGGCTATGTTGCAGAAAAATATAGCTATAATGACGAACAGCTTCTACCCCGAGCGAAGGATAAAATCAGTGGATATATTGAATCTGCTATTTCTGCATCGGTAACAGGATATAGCACGGTTAACTTCATTAATAAGCAGATCGATACAAAGGTAAGGGGCGCCGACTATACTCTACTCCCGGTATGGGTGGTTCATTATGATTACAATAAAAAGGAGTACACGTTTGCCATGAACGGACAGACGGGCAAGGTGGTTGGCAAACCTCCGATAAGCAAAGCGAAGGTAATGTCGTGGTTTGCGGGTGTTTCGGGTGTCTCACTCCTGTTGTTGAAATTAATTTCATTGATGATGGGAGGAGGTTTCCTGTGAGAAGATACAGTAGTGCGGTTCTGGTAATTTTATTCTTCTTATCTGTGTATCTTGCTATTCCTACTCAAATGGCTGCGGCGGCAGTGGAAGAAAAAACATTGATCTATGATGATGCGAACCTGCTCACGCAGGAGGAATACGATGAATTAACCACGATGGCTAATAAGTACGGAGCCAAAAGAGAAACGGATATCATTATTATTACTTCTAATAATCCTGAAAACATAGATATCGTGAAAATGACTGAGGATTTTTATGATGAGCAAGCACCAGGGTACGATAAGTCTCATGGGAATGCAGTAATCTTAACCATGGATATGAGGAATCGGGATGTCTATTTGGCGGGATTTTATAAAGCAGAGACGTATCTGGATGATGGCAGACTGGATAAAATTCGTAACAAAATAACCCCGTATTTATCAGATGGCAATTATAAAGTGGCTTTTAAGAAATATATCAAAACCTCCTATAAATATATGGGCTTTGAGCCTGGTGTGAACCCGGATAATATTTTGTTTAATATATGGTTTCAATTAGGAGGAGCTTTGGCTCTTGGAGGCATTGTCGTAGGTATTATGGCTTATCGCTCTGGCGGGCGTGTAACCGTAAACCGTCGTACTTATGAGGATGCCAGCACATCGGGGATTATAGATCATCAAGATCAATATATTAGAACAACTGTAACGAAAACAAAGATCGAAAAGAGTTCTGGCGGCGGCTCCGGCGGCGGTGGCGGAGGTGGAGGAACCACCAGTGGGGGTCATTCGCATAGCGGCAGCAGAGGCAAATTTTAAATAATAACGGAAGATTATTTTATAGAAGGAAAGAGGTATGGACATGGGATTTTTTAAAAATCAATTTTCAAACGTTGTAGAATGGGAAGAATTTAGAGATGATATGATTTTCTGGAAATGGAGCAACCGGGAGATCAAGAAGGGCAGTAAACTGATTATCCGTGCAGGTCAAGACGCTATATTCGTTAACAACGGCAAAATTGAAGGGGTTTTTCAGGATGACGGAGAGTATAGCATCGATTCGGATATTATCCCGTTCCTGTCTACGCTAAAAGGATTCAAATTTGGCTTCAATAGTGGCATGAGGGTAGAGGTTTTGTTCGTTAACACGAAGGAATTTACTGTTAAGTGGGGAACCCAGAATCCGATCATGATCCCGACTCCACAGTTGCCCGGGGGTATGCCGATTCGAGCGAACGGTACGTTTAATTTTAAAGTGAATGATTACGTTACGCTGATTGATAAAATTGCTGGTATGAAAGACAGTTATCTTGTAGAGGATGTCAAAATTCGCATCACCTCCGTGCTGGATCAATTGTTAATGAAGTGGGTTAGCAGGGAAGGCAAGGATATGTTCAATCTGCAGGCGAATGCATATGAAATAGCCAGAGGTATTCGTGAGGATCTGGATATGGAAGTGCTGAATAACGGGATGACTATTACCGGATTTCAAGTGATGAGCTTCAACTATCCTAAAGAAATTCAGGATATGATCACGAAGACGGCTTCGCATGAAATGGTCGGTAATTTGCAAAAATATCAACAAATCAGCATGACCGATGCAATGGCTTCCGGCAAGCTGCAAGGCGGCGGCACTGCTTCGGACATGGCAGGTATGATGATGGGGATGAATCTGGCTAATGAAATGATGAAAAACATGAACCAGGGTCAAAATCAGAATCCAAAGCCTGCGGCTGAGAAGGAGCAATCGTCTGCTAATTCAACCCCTTCTCAAGGCGGAAGCAAGCCTAATTTCTGTCCAAACTGTGGTGCGAAAAACGAAGGAGCCAACTTCTGCCCGAATTGTGGTCAGAAGCTTGGTTGAGTATAAGAGGTTGTTCAACTTGGAGAACCCTGTCCAAAAAAGGATGGGGTTTTTCATGATGAATGTAACTGATATAACTATAGGGAGGGAATCATTTGAATACACAAAAACTGGGAGTTCCATTAGAAGGTTTTGCTGAATTTAGCAGAGTAGTCGCTGCAGAAGGTGCTGTGCTGTTAAAGAATGAGGGGCATGTTCTTCCGCTTCAAAAAGATGACAACGTTGCTGTTTTTGGCAGAATTCAAGTGAATTATTATCGCAGCGGCACAGGCTCGGGCGGTAGCGTCAACGTTACCTATACAACCAATTTGTTGGGTGGTCTTCGCAGCAAAAAGAACATCACAGTTAACGAAGAATTAGCGGCTGTATATGAAAAATGGATTGAGCAGAATCCATTTGATAATGGCGGGGGCGGCTGGGCTGCTGAGCCGTGGCATCAGAAGGAAATGCCTTTAACTGATGAGCTGGTGTCAGAGGCCAGACAAAAATCGAACAAGGCGATTATTGTCATCGGACGCACTGCGGGAGAAGACCAGGATAATGCCAACGAGCCGGGCAGCTACCAATTAACAGCAGAGGAAAAAGCCATGCTGAAGCAGGTAACGGCTCATTTTGAACAGACCGTCGTTGTGCTGAATGTTTCAAACATTATAGATATGAACTGGATGAATGATGAAGGCTATGTACACCCGATTCCATGTATCATCTACGCTTGGCAGGGCGGGATGGAAGGCGGTAATGCGATCGCTGACGTGTTAGTTGGGGATGTAGTGCCTAGCGGTAAATTAACCGATACGATCGCTTATTCGATTGAGGATTATCCATCAACCCGTAATTACGGGAATGAATTTACAAACTTTTATCAGGAAGATATTTATGTCGGGTATCGTTATTTTGAGACATTCTGTCCGGATAAAGTATTGTTTGAATTTGGTTATGGTCTGTCGTATACAGAATTCAGGATTGAGCCTGAGGAAGCCAAACTGGTTACCACAGAGGGAGAGAAGCACGTTGAAATTGGCGCAACCGTAACCAATACGGGATCAGCCTTTGCGGGTAAAGAAGTCGTTCAGGTCTATTATGAAGCGCCACAAGGCAAGCTGGGACAGCCAGCTAAAGCTTTGGCAGCATTCGGCAAGACGGAAAATCTTCAGCCGGGTGAATCGCAGCATCTTACTGTGTGCTTCCCTGTTCATTCCATGGCATCCTATGATGATGAAGGTGTGACAGGTCATCCCTCTGCTTATGTTTTGGAAGCGGGCGTCTACCACTTTTATATAGGGAACAGCGTCAAGAATGTTGTAGAAATAAATGTGGAAGGACAAAGTGGTTACGAAGTAGAGTCCCTCCAAGTTGTGGAGCAGCTGCAGGAAGCGCTCGCGCCAACAGAAGGCTTTACAAGAATGAAGCCGGGCGCACAAAAGGAAGACGGTACGTATAAGCTTACTTATGTAGAAGTGCCTGTACAAAAGATTTCTTTGGCCGAGAGAATGGAGAAGAATCTGCCCAAGACCATAAAGCAAACAGGTGACAAAGGCTATAAATTGAAGGATGTACATGAGAAGAAGGTCAGCATGGAAGACTTTATTGCCCAGCTCAGCGATCAGGATCTGGCTGTAATAGTCAGAGGAGAGGGGATGAGCAGTCCGCTAGTTACGCCGGGTACGGCTTCTGCCTTTGGAGGAGTAAGTGACGCGCTGTTGAATTACGGAATTCCAGTGGCTTGCACGGCAGACGGACCGTCCGGAATTCGTATGGATAGCGGTGAGAAGGCTACTCAGGTGTCTATTGGAACCTTGCTCGCTGCTTCATGGAATGTGGAGCTGGTCGAAGAGCTGTATGTTATGGAAGGTCAGGAATTGTTGAGAAACAACATAGACACATTGCTTGGACCTGGTCTCAATATTCGTCGTAGTCCGCTGAATGGACGGAATTTTGAATATTTTTCGGAGGACCCGCTTGTTTCAGGGGCATTTGCTGTAGCTTGCACTCGTGGTATCAAGAAAGGCGGCTCTAACGCTACACTGAAGCATTTCGCCTGCAACAATCAGGAAAAGTACCGTAGTAAGGTAGATGCTGTCGTTTCTGAACGCGCCCTTAGAGAAATTTATTTGAAAGGTTTCGAAATGGCGGTGAAGCAGGGGGTAGCGAATTCAATTATGACCTCCTACAATCCTGTGAATGGGCATTGGGCTGCTTCCAACTATGATCTGAACACTACGATTCTTCGCGGAGAATGGGGCTATAAAGGCATCGTGATGACGGATTGGTGGGCAGTTATGAACGATGTTGTTCACGGAGGGTCACCGGATGCGAAATATACGAACTACATGGTTCGCGCGCAAAACGATCTATATATGGTCGTCAATAATTATGGAGCGGAAATCAATTCCTTGGATGACAATACGATAGCTTCTTTGGAAAATGGCACTCTAACCCGTGGTGAATTACAACGCAGCGCAATGAATATTTGCGAATTCATCATGCATGCGCCTGTATTCTCTAGAAAACAGGTGACGGTAGAGGCGACTCAAAAATTCAAATCAAATGCATCGCTGTCACCGGGGCAAGTACAAGCGATATCTGAGAACGCTCAGATTAAACCAGCTGGAGCTGCGCCAATCTTTATCCAAGTAGATCAAGCCGGAGAATACCGGATCATCGTTCATATCATGTCTCCGGATAATCCTTTGGCACAGAGCGCTTGCATTGTAACACTCAACGATCAACTAATGACGACCATTCAAACGAACGGGACAGAGGGCAAATGGATCAGACAAAGACTTGTCAAAATCGAGCTGGAAGCGGGACTTTACGAGCTGAAGCTTGATTTCATCAAGCCTGGTATGCTGATCGATTGGATTGAGTTTAAACAGGTGTAAGTTTTGAATAGCAACCAAGAGGCTGTCCCAAAAGTTATCTAAGATAACTTTGAGGAACGCTCTTTCAGCAGTGGAGAGGTAAGATATCAGGAAAATGATGTAAAAATGCAGCTTTTTAAAAGTAGCCATGAAAGGATGAACAAAAGCCTGCAAAAATGCAGGAATATGTTTCAGAATAGACTAGTTTGAGGAGAATCCTTAGAGAAAGCCTGCACATTTGCAGGAATTTCAGGAGTCTCGCATCATGCACTATTTTACACATGAGATCGGTCATAGCATATGGCGGGATCAAGCGGTGCAGGGATCGTCTTCCTTGCACCGCTATTTCTAGTTTTGACACTAAACCTACTTTTGGGACAACCCCTTCATTTTGTCTTTATTAGGTGGACAAATGGGTGAAATGTCTTTTAAATAGTGGACACTGCAATATATGGGATATTTGTACTTTGTAGTCCTCAAATATCTATAACTAGTTTGTCTAATTGAAATAATAACCATATATAGATATTTTGGTTAGAGAAGGATGATTCCTTTGGTGTCCACCTTTTAATGGACATTTTTTGTATTTGTCTTTCGGATAGAGACATTTTCTTTTTCCGCAATATAATCATCTTTTCAGGAGGTACTGGTAAATGATCGAAAAATTAGCATGTAGTCTTGGGAGAAATGATGAGGAACCGAATATAGAATTAGCAACGTTGTTATGCAAAAATAGGGATACCGAAGGTATTCGGGAAATTGTAGATGGGTTAAATGGCAAGGATAAGGCGATTGCTAATGACTGTATTAAGGTTTTATATGAGATTGGGAATAACCAGCCTGAATTGATTGCAAATTATGTATCGGATTTTATTTCGCATTTACGATCAAAAAACAACCGCTTGGCTTGGGGAAGTATGACGGCATTGGCAACAATAACAGACCTTAAACCGAGTGAGGTATATGAAAAATTGGATGCTGTTAGAACAGCATATGAAACAGGAAGTGTTATTACAATAGATAATAGTATGACTGTATTTTCAAAGCTTTGTAAAGCTGATCAAAGGTATGAAAAGGAGATATTCCCGTTGTTAATACAGCATTTATCTAACTGCAGACCCAAGGAAGTTCCACAACACGCTGAACGCATTGCAATTTGCCTGAATACAGCCAACATTAAAGAATTTGCAGATGTATTGGAGGCAAGGAAAGGTGATCTGATCGCTTCACAATTGAGAAGAATTGAAAAACTCATGCATAAGGTAAAGGACCTGAAGGAGATGAATTAAATGAAGATAGCACATATTCAAAAAGCAGAGCAAGGATACATCGCTACATTTGAGCGAAGTTTGAAACATCCAATGCAGCAAGTATGGTCTTTCCTTACAGATAATGAAAAACTACAGCGATGGTTCCCTGAGCTTAGTGTGGACGAGCTTATTGAAGGAGGAATAATTCGGTTCGATATGGGAGATGGCAGCTTTGAGGAGATGACTATTCTTGAGCTAAAACCTCTTAGTGTATTGGAGTACACTTGGGATAAGGATCGTGTTCGTTTCGAGCTGTCCGGGGCGGCTGATGGGTGTAAGCTTGTTCTTGTTGAAAAGCTCGCAAGGATCACCGATCATACCCCGCGGGATTTGGCAGGTTGGCATGTTTGTCTCAATGTCATTGCTGCTTTGCTGGATGATAAAGTGGTGGAGTCTCGTAAGGAAGAATGGGAAAAATGGTATGTACAGTATCGTGAGGCAGTTTCGACGCTGTAATGAACCTGTGAAGTAGGTGTCTCCTGCAATAAATCTCTCCCTCATGGTAAACAATAACATCGCAGACTTAATGACCATGACACAGGAGGAGTATCGTAATGACAAAAACAATGGATCTGATCATGTTCAGCGGAGAATACGACAAGGCTATGGCGGGGCTTATATTGGCGAATACAGCCAGGGAGATGGATGTGGAGGTCAATATGTTTTTTGCGTTCTGGGGCTTGTCCTTGATTCGTGATCCGGATCACTTATCAAATGAAGACAAGACACTGTATGAGAAAATGTTCTCGCTTATATCACCTAAGGGTCCCGAAGATCTCCCCCTGTCCAAAATGAACTGGGCTGGAATTGGCAAAAGGGTTTTGCTGGATATGATGGAGGAGGATCATGCCCCGCGGTTGGTTGATTTTCTCAAGGGTGCGCGGAAAAAACAGGTTAATTTCTATGCATGCAAGCTGTCTGTTGAAGTTATGGGATTTAAAAAGGAGGAATTCCTACCGGAAGTTGAAATTGTTGAAGCCAAGGATTTTCTTAAGGGGGCGCTTGAATCCAATATCCAAATGTTTATTTGATGGGTATGGGCATTAACACAATTCTTCGACTCCACATACATTAGAGTAGGTTTGGGATGTTGGGGGGAGCACAATTGCTTCAAGCGAGAATTGGAAGTAAATTTTATTGTAGTCGCAGCGAATTAGAGTCCTATTTCTATCCATTCAGAGAGCTGACCGTTGGAATGGAGCAGTCTTTCATGACAGCGTATGGTAAGAAAAAAATGCTTTATGCAGACTGGACGGCAAGTGGCCGACTGTTTCGACCCATTGAGCATAGACTTACCGACGTGTACGGACCGTTTGTTGCCAACACACATACAGAATCCAATGTTACGGGATCGATGATGACCGCGGCCTATAAGCAATCACAGGATATTATTAAGAACCATGTCCATGCTGACAAATACGACGTATTAATGACGGGCGGTTCTGGAATGACGGCGATGGTGAACAAGCTGCAGCGGCTGCTTGGGATAAAAGTACCTGAGATGGTGCGGCATAAAATACATTTAACCCAAGAGGAGCGCCCGGTCATTTTTGTGACGCATATGGAGCATCACTCCAACCATATTTCATGGATGGAAACCATTGGTGATGTAGTCATTGTCGAGCCCGATGCTGAAGGAAGAGTAAGTCCTGAACAGCTTGATAGACAGCTGATAGGTTATCGAAATCGCAAGCTAAAAATTGGAGCCTTCACCGCTTGTTCTAATGTAACAGGCGTTCAAACTCCGTATCATGCACTATCCAGAAAAATGCACGAGCATGGTGGAGTATGCTTTATCGATTTTTCGGCTTCTGCACCCTATGTGGACATCAATATGCATTCTGCCCATCCGCAGGAGAAGCTGGATGCTATTTATTTTTCTCCCCATAAATTTCTGGGAGGGCCGGGTACAAGCGGTGTCTTAATCGTAGATTCAAGGTTGATCAGCAGCGAGACCCCTGATCACCCTGGGGGAGGAACGGTTCTTTGGAGTAACCCATGGGGAGGCAGACGTTACAAAGGGGAGATCGAAGAACGTGAGGATGGTGGTACTCCAGGATTTTTACAGACCATTAAAACCGCATTATGCATCACACTAAAAGAGAAGATGGGTACACAGCAAATCCGGCAAAGAGAACGGGAAATGCTCGGTATTCTAATGCCCAAACTAAGAAGTATTCCTGGACTTCATGTGCTGGATGGCCATTTGAATGAGCGACACGGTATCGTTTCTTTTCATATGGACAATATCCATTATAATCTGATGGTCCGGCTTCTTAATGACCGTTACGGTATTCAGACGAGAGGGGGCTGCTCCTGCGCGGGAATATTCGGCCACTATATATTTAATATGAATCAATCGATGTCCAGACAAATCACGGATAGTATCGATACGAGAGATTTCAGTCATAAACCTGGCTGGGTCCGTATCTCTTTGCATCCAATTATGACGAACCATGAGATAGAGTACATAGTCCATGCTATTCATGATATTACAGACAATATTGAGGCATATAGAAAAGACTACGTCTACACTCCCCAAAATAATGAATTCCATCATATAAAGTCGGTTCCCAGTTTTTTGAGCGAGCAATGGTTCTCATGGTAACTCTACCTGCCTGTATGATAAGATAGGGTGGAAGATACAACGGGTAGGTTGAGAGGGACTTGAAGTATGAGGAAGCTTGTGATTAGTGATATACACGGCTGTTATGATGAATTTAAAGAACTACTGAACAAAGTAAAATATATACCTTCAGAAGATCAATTGATTCTTCTCGGCGATTATTGCGATCGTGGTCCCAAGAGTAAGGAAGTCATTGAGCAGGTGAGACGACTCGTACAACAGGGGAACGTTATTGCTTTGCGCGGAAATCATGATCAGCTGTTTATCGATGCGATGGAAAACAATGAAAATGCGATATGGATGGAAAACGGCGGGATTTCTACAATCAAGAGCTATGTCGGTAAGGACTGGTTCAAGATGGGGTTTAACTATCCTGAATATAATAGGGCGAAAGCTTTTATCAAAATGTACTATCAGCATCATATCGATTTTTTGAAGTCGTTGCCTCTTTATGCCGAGGATGACCGACATCTATTCGTTCATGCTGGCATTGATCCTGCCTATTCAGGAGACTTGCAGTCACATCCGGACAACATTTTCTTATGGGGGACCAAGCAGTTTATAGGTAATGACCATCAATTAAATAAAACAGTTGTGTTCGGACACATACCCACGAAACGTATCCATGAATCTACTGACATCTGGTTTGGCAATAAAAAGATTGGATTGGACGGAGGATGTTACTTCGGTTATCAATTAAATTGCCTGGAAATCAAAAATAATAGATACAAGCCCTTTGATATACAGATAAACAAAAGCTTGTATGCACGTGTTCTACGATTCTGTCACAAGCTAAAGCAGTTGTACATAACAAAGGTTAAAGATAGAATAGAAAGAGCCTAAAGCATGAATGAGGACAGGACACTGTGGAGCAATTTGATGCAAAAGTGCAGGTTTTTGCCGTAAATGTCTCCAATGCAGGTGAAATGCCTGCAAAAGTGCAGCCTTTTTACTCAATTTGAGCTGAACTGGGTTAAGGGATTCGAAAAGCCTGCACATTTGCATGAATTCACATCGATGATCCATTGAACGGGTAAAAAGCTGCAATTTCGCATCAATTCAACTTCAACCAACCAGATTGATCCATTTGACCGATGAAATGCTGCATTTCGGCAGTAGTTTCATTCGACAAAATTCCTCCCCCAAACAAGAAACGGCTGTTAAGCTGCCGCCACGTAAGTGGATGGGTATTGACGCCTCCGCTCTTCTTGGAAGCACAATGAATGATCCTTCCGTTTCCCAGATAAATGCCTAAATGACTAACCGTTCTTTCAGCTTCTGTTAATCCTCGGTAGTCGGATGCTTTGTTCCCTCTATAGCTTGAGAAGAACAGCAGATCTCCGCGTTTGGCCTCCTTTAATGAAGTATAGGTTTTTGGGGAAAAGGCCTTTACATATGCGGCTTGGCTCCTAGAATCCCAAGGCAAGTCGATACCTACGGCAGATAAGAATACCCACCTCGTAAAATCAGAGCAGTCAAAGGATGAGGGCTCCGTTCGGTCAGATCCATATACATAAGGGACCCCGAGGAAGGATTTAGCAGACTTAATCACATTTTCTACATACTTTCCTCCAATGGGAAGAATGGATGGGTTGGGTGATTGTTTAATGAGCGGATACCCATTAGGATCTACAAGCTGCTTCCCTGTAGCAAGGCTTCGCACTCGATGGGCATAAATTATTTTTTCCACGCCTAAATCTCCGATATACAAATCAGCGTCATTATCCGTTGTTATCGTCTCTTGTTTTTCCACGGATTGTTTTTTTACACCGTTAGTTGCTGCGCAAGAAGATGTGAGCATAAGGCTGCACAATAACCCTAAGGCTAATACTGCTCGTTTTCTCATAAACTCAGTTCCTTTCTACAGGCAATATGAGTTTATGATTGCAAAATTACCCTTTTTTTATGAAAGCAAGAGGCTTATCCGGCTTTTTATCTGAAGCGATGGATTTAGGACCATTAGGTCTATCGGTTTATTTTTGAAAAAAGCTTAGTTAGTCCAAATGGTCAGATGAGCTTTAATGTAGCGGTTTCCCTGCTTGTACAGTAAAAATTGAAACACCCTGCAGGGTGTTTTTTTGTTTTGGATACAAGGTAAGTATATTGCAAATTATTACATCGTTGATTAATATATGTAATGTAATGGAAACGGTTTCACTTCATGGATAGTTTTGCGAAAATTCCAAGACCGAATCCGTCATAATGCAAGCGTTTGCACTAGTGGGCTTTTCATCAAAATATTCTTTTAGGAGGTATTATTGCATGAACTTTGCAGTAAAGGGTAAGAAGTCATTATCGATTTTTATGATTGTAGCACTGCTTCTATCCTGTGTTGGATTAAGTTCGACGGCGGCAAGTGCAGACGTGGATTCGGGAGTGTCTGCATTGGCAGCAGGTAGTGGAACGCCAGTACCGGAGGGACATATCCGTGTTCACTATAACGGAGAAATTAAGGATAACGGTCTTTGGTTATGGGATGATGTTGCGGCTCCTTCAAAAGTCTGGCCATCAGACGCAATCCCGTTTAACAGCACGGATGTCGATTCCTATGGTCCGTATGTTGATGTTGAGCTTGCAAGCCAGGCAAAGAAAATCGGATTTTTGGTAGTGAATAGAGAGAATGAAGTTAAAGAGGGTGAGAATAAGCACCTAACCATTACATCTGCGGCTATGAATGAGGTGTGGATTAAGGTAGGATCAGATACCGTGTATCCTTATGAACCTGTGAATAAGGACCCAAATACAGTCCGTATCCATTATGTCAGAGATGATCAAAAATACAGCTCCTACGGATTGTGGTTGTGGAAGGATGTGCTTACTCCATCTGAAACCATTCCATTGCCTTTTCCAAAGGCTGCTACCCCATTTACAACGGATCAAGTAGACCGTTATGGAGCCTATATTGATGTGCCGCTTAAGGCGGATGCCAAACAGCTCGGCCTTCTTGTCGTCAATCCCAACTTGCAAAGCGATAGTGATGGTGGGGACAAAATGTTTAGTCTTCTGGACAAATACGATCATTTGTGGATTTATCAAGGAGACGATAAGGTCTATATTTCACCGTACAAGGAATTGCCAGTAGCTCTCCTTTCAGCGGAGGCAATATCAGACAGTAAGCTGCTTTTGAATTTTACGATGACAGAGGGTTTGGACCTTGCCGAACTGGAATCTGGATTAAGCATAGAGGATAAGAACGGTACGAGTGTTGCTGTTGAGAGTGTTGTAATTACGGGATCAAAGACGGCAGAAGTAAACCTGAGCTTTTCCCTGGACAATTTCCCTCTGAGTGTTACGTATTCAGGCAGAACTGTAGTGACAACCAAAGGCTGGAGAATGCTTGATGAGATGTATCATTACGAGGGAAATGACCTCGGGGCAACTTATCATAGTGGTAGAGCAACGTTTAAGTTATGGGCACCGACAGCTTCTTCCGTTACCGCAAACGTTTACGATAAGGATGATGCTAACCAATATATTGGTAATGTGGAACTAGCTTTGGGCGACAAAGGCGTATGGACGGCGGATGTTGACCCGACAGAATTGAATTTGTCAGATTTAAAAGGCTATTACTATCAGTATCAGGTCACTAACAATGGTGTAACAAAGGCAGTGCTCGATCCGTATGCCAAATCCATGGCTGCCTTTACTGTGCAGACAACGGGTCAACCGGGCTCTGGCGGTGATACTGTAGGTAAAGCTGCAATCGTAGATTTGACCGGAACTGATCCGGAAGGCTTCGACTATGCACAAATCGATAGTTACAAGAAGAGAGAGGATGCCGTCCTCTGGGAAATTCATGTACGTGATTTCACCTCTGATCCTGCGATTGAAGGAGATCTGAACGCGAGATGGGGATCATACGCAGCCTTCAAGGATAAGCTGGAATATCTTAAATCACTGGGTGTTACTCATGTGCAATTGCTTCCTGTAATGGCGTGGTATTATGGCGATGAGACGAATATGGAAGAAAGAGAGCTTGAATACTCAGCACGAGATAACCAATTCAACTGGGGATATGATCCGCATAATTATTTCTCACCAGACGGAGCTTACTCTGAGGACCCTACGGATCCTGAGCTGAGAATCAAGGAATTGAAGGGTTTAATCGATGCGGTACATGAAGCGGGGATGGGTGTGGTTCTGGATGTTGTGTATACCCACATGGCAAAACCTGACTTCCTGAATGACATCGTTCCAAATTATTATGCATGGCAGGATGCCGATGGGAAATTTGTGGGCACCTTCACTAACAATTTGGCAACCAACCATAAGATGGCCGAGAAGCTAATGATTGATTCCGTAAAATACTGGTTCAAAGAATATAAAATCGACGGTATGCGCTGGGATATGATGGGTGATGCAACCTATGAATCTGTGCAGAACGCTTATAATGAAGCGGTAAAAATCAACCCGGATGCGTTATTTACGGGTGAAGGCTGGAACACATTTAGCGGAAATATTGCCGATCCTTCGCTTGAAGGTAAAGGCGCAACTCAAGCCTGGATGAATAAGACGGATAGTGTTGGTGTATTTTCGGATGAGTTCCGAAATGAATTGAAATCGGGTTATCCTAATGAAGGTGAACCGAGATTTCTTACGGGTGGAGCAAGAGATATTAATGTCATTTTTAACAATATCAAGGCGCAGCCATCAAATACGCCTTCCGATGATCCGGGAGACATTTTACCTTATTTAGAAGCCCATGATAATTTGACGCTTCACGATATTATTGCCTACACCCTGAAGAAGGACCCAACGGTTCCAGAGAATGAGCTTGAAATTCACAAACGACTTCGTCTTGGCAATCTGATGATTATGACCTCGCAGGGGACGGCATTTCTTCATGCAGGGCAAGAATATGGACGGACGAAGCAATGGCTCGCGGATACAGAACCAGAGCAGAAATTTCATGTGATGAAAGATAAGGATAGTAACAAGACCGTTTATTTCATAAGCGATTCTTTTGATTCCACGGATGTTATCAACAAAATTGATTGGGGTAGGGCTACCGATGCGGAGAAATATCCGATTAACAATACGACGGCTAAATATACCTCTGGATTAATCGAGCTCAGAAAATCCACTGATGCCTTTAGACTCGGTGATATGAAGCTGGTTAACAATAATGTAACTCTCATTAAGGCGCCGGAAATTGCAGCTAACGATGTTGCGATCGCATATAAAAATGCATCAACCGACGGTACGGGAAATTACTATGTATTTATGAACGGTGACAACAAGGAAAGAACGTTTACGATTGGGGAGGATCTGACCTCAGGCAAAGTGCTCGTAGATAACGATGAAGCTGGAGCAACAGAGGTCAACAATCGTACTGGATTTAAGCTTACTTCCGGTTCCATTACGCTTGAGCCATTAACCGCGGTAGTTATCAATAAAAAGGATAACGGTAGCGTACCTGGAACACCACCGTCTGGTGGCACATCATACAGCGGCTCCGGCTCAGGAGCTTCAGTGCCTGCAAGTAATTCGACCACCGATGCACTAAGCAAGCTGCTTACAAATTTGCCTAAAGATGATGCCAAGGCAGCAGAGGCGATTATTGCAGCGTTGAACGAATCAGGTACTGTTGCTGATGTTAAAGCAGAGGACGTAAAGGGAACTAATGTAGCAGCTGTGAATGCTGCAAAATTACAAACAGCGCTTAACAATTTACAGAAAGGCCTTGAATCTGTAGAGAAAGCACTTGCGGGAAATAGTAAGCTGCTGGAGAAGGTCAAAGCGGGAGTAGCTATCACCGTTAAGGTGGCAGACGTGAGCGGAACCTCAGTAGAGGTGAGTGTGCCTGCAGACGTTCTGGACAAAATCAATCAGGCGGGCCTTGCCATTACGCTAGTAACTTCGGATGCAGTTATAACGATCCCTGCCAATGCACTTGAGGCGGCTGGTGCCAAGGAATTTAAATTAACGAAGAAGTTAATTGGGGAGACTGAGGCGCAGTCTATATTGAACCAGGCAGGCATTGCGAATCAATCATTGCAGCCTGTTAGCAGAATGTTCGGATTCACTATTACCGTGATCGATAAGAATGGCAATAGCAGTAACGTGACTACTTTTAACAAAAACCTGAACGTATTCTTGCAATTGACTGCACAGAATCTGGCGAAGCTTGCAGATAAGAGAAAAGCTGGTGTATACCATATTGCCGCTGATGGATTAACAAACTTCAAGGGCGGTAAATTCAATGGGCAGCAGATCCATTTCTTGACCGACCACTTTAGTAATTTCATTGTGCTGGAATCCACTAAAACCTTTGGTGATACTGTGGGGAACTGGGCGAAGGATTACATTGAGGTGCTTGCTGCCAGATCCATCACTGATGGTGTGACTTCGGATCAATTTGCACCAAAAGGAACAGTAACAAGAGGTCAAATGGCCGTGTTCCTCGGCAGAGCATTAAATATTGCTGAAGAGAGCCAAGGCGCAGCTTTCACAGATGTATCTGGCGATCAATATTATGCAGGGTATGTAAATGCGATGAAGTTGGCCGGAATTATGAATGGCTACGAAGATGGAACCTTCCGTCCAGATCAGGACGTAACGCGTGAAGAAATGGTTACGATGATTATGAAGGCCTACAGCTACACTACGGGTGAGACAACTGCGGTAGAATCAGGATCGGGGTCATTCAAGGATATCCATCTGGTGAGTGAATATGCCGTGGACAGCCTGAAGGCTGCAGCATCTCTCGGTTTTGTGGAGGGCGTTGCAGACGGTTATTTTGAGCCTAAGTCTCTCTTCACACGTGCTCAAATGGCTAAAGTATTAATTAAGCTCATGGAGAAGACGGGGCAATTTTAGAATAGCGGTAAATTGATAGCTATCGGAAGAACTCTCCGGAGGAAACTCTGGGGAGTTCTTTTACGTTTTTTGGGTGTACACTATCCAAGTGACGTCCTGGGGGATTTTTGGCTAGTGGTTGTTGGCTGTCCGTTTCGATCTGGTTGTATCAGAGGTATATGGAAAATTTGCTCGAAGCAAAACAAAATTAATTCAAAAGCAATTGTTGGGTTGTAATACTTTTGCCATGTTCATCTAAACAGGAGTAACCGATAATAACTCTATAGTAAAAAAAGGAAGTAAGGAGAGTTCGGTATGGCGATTGTTCAAGTAAAGTCTACGAATCCGCAGTTTTCGTTCTTGATTAAAAAGAACCCAAATTCCGGAATGATTCTTCGAAGTATTCGAAAAGGTACGGCGTATGGATGGTACACCGATGAGAGTACATACAATGTTTATTTTAAGGATGCAGATAATGAAATTTCCTACAAGCAGCACGAGCAGGACAATTTCGAATATTTAAATGTTTCACGATATAACACACCTTTGTTTCCTTTGAATGCCATAAATGAGTTTTTCAGCTCACCGCTTAAAAGTCATGATGAAAGAGATACGGAGGGGTACGAGCACACCTTTTACATCAGTATGATCCACATTGAGCTAATCCGGTATATCGAGTTTTTTGAAAAGCATCTCAAGGACTTCTCGTTCGAAGTGACTCTTCAGGCTCATAAGAGCTATTCACTGACAGTGAAGACACAAAAAAGCTTATATCAGCTTCTGCATGTCGTAAGTGTCTTGTGTTTGTTTCTATCCATGTTCGGTAATGAGTACATAGATATCTCGGATAGTGTCCTGGATAAATACATCAAGAGTATCAATGTGATCGACGCACCATTTTATATCCGTAGTTTGTTTGTACGCAATTTCCTGTCTTCTAAAGATCGGTACAACAAATTCAAAGCGGAGCTTGAGAGCACAAGCCGCTACGAAATCCAGTTTGCTTATGGAGGAACCGCATTTCAGCGTAGAAGCTTTATCGGCAATGTGCTGCCATTTGGCAAATCAATTTTGGATGTGGGCTGTGGAGAGGGATTTTATGCCCTTTCTTTTGCCGGCAAGATTGAAGCCAATTACTATGCGATAGATGTCAATGATGAGGTTCTGGATAAAGTGAAACGTAAAGCAGAATCCAGGCAAATCGATAATATCGTAACGTTTCAGTCTATCCATCATTTCCTGGAGGAGTATAGCGGCGAACAAGTAGATATTATCTTGACTGAGGTGATCGAGCATATGAGTCAAGAGGAGTCGGCTGAGCTAATTCAACAGATCTATCGCGACGTTGATTTTGAGCACTTTATCATCACAACCCCGAATGCGGACTTTAACCAGTTCTACGAATTGACCGATTTCCGACATGATGATCATAAATGGGAAATGGGGCAGGAGGCTTTTCAGCAGTGGATGCTGGAAGTCATTGCGGAGTCCGGCTTGCAATATGAATTCGTGGCGATCGGGGACGGGGTTAACCATATTCAAACGACGCAGGGCGTCATTCTCAAGAAAGGGGGGAATTAATCCATGGAAATGCGGACAAAAATGCATACCATCTTCATGCTTGTCGGTTCAACGGAATGCGGAAAAACTACGTTTGCCAAGGAGGTACTAATTCCGGGGCTCAGGTTTGAGGACGCTAATACAAATCTAAAAGCAAACGTTCAATATCTGTCTTCGGACCAAATCCGTCAAGAGGTCCTTGGATATGATTATGATAAATACGATCAGGTGATGCTGGAGGCAAGTGAGCAGGCGTTTCATCTCTTATTTGAGAAGCTGAAAATGGTCACTTCGTATCCCGTAAATGCGGAATTTGTAGTGGTTGATACCACTGGACTTGCAGAAGACTTTAGAAAAAAGGTAAAAAGCATAGCGCAATCTAATCATTATCATCTTGAGGTGATCGTGTTTGATTATCGAAAAAGAGAGGATTATTACGCATCAGAACGATCTAAAAAGCTCATTACGAACCATATTAATCGTTTGAAAAAGGATGTATTGGGCTCTCTGTCCCGTGAGGGCTACGATAAGATTCATAAGGTGCGCGCAAAAGATTTTTATTTGAAAAATGAAGGAAAGGCTAATTCGGATTACTGCGTTGTAATTGAGGATCTGAACGCTTATGCAGAGACGTTCCTTCTACAGGATCAGCGATACATTATTGTGGGTGACGTCCATGAATGTGTAGATGATCTGACGAGCTTGCTGAAAGATTATGGCTACCAGATCGAGGCGGGCGAGCTCATCGCTGGGGAAAAGCTGCGAAATACGAAGATCATTCTGGTCGGTGATTGGATGGATAAGGGGAAAAATACTCAGGCCGTGATCGAGTTCCTATATCATAATCGAGAGCATTTCTTGTTTGTAATGGGGAATCATGAGAACTTCGTATATAAATATTTGAAGGGCGAAATTAACGGTGTGGATAAAGAGCTTCTTCATACCTATTTTGATTCCACGGAGGTTCTTCAGTCCAATGCAGAGCTAATGCTGAAATTTGAGCATTTGATTTCTGTATCGAAGCCATTTTATCGCTATGTGGGTACAGTAGGGTCATCCTACGTTATAACTCACGCACCTTGTAAAAATAAATATATCGGCAAATTGGATATCCAGTCTATCCGCCAGCAGCGTAATTTTCGGATTAACAGGGAAGCGTCGTTGGAAGAGCAGCTCGCGTTCCTTCAGGAAGAGGCCGTCAGGAATTACCCGTATCATATATTTGGACACGTCGCAGCCAAGCAGTCGTTTCGAATTCGCAATAAAATTCACCTTGATACTGGAGCTGTGCATGGGAATGGATTAACATCCGTCATGATCTCATATAAGCCATTTATGAAATCGCATAAGTCACGGACTGCGGTTATTAACGAGGAGCTCCAGGTATTGTTTAAAGAAAAGCGGAAGGTATCGATAGAGGATCTTGGAGAGGACGATGTCCGCAGGCTTAACTACTGTTCACGGAATAAAATTAACTTCATTTCGGGTACGATGTCGCCAGCCGATAAGGATCAGGATACACTTGAGCTTGAATCGTTGAAGCGGGGGCTTGATTATTTTAAGGAGCATGGTATTCACCAGATTGTTTTGCAGCCAAAGTATATGGGTTCCCGGTGCAACATCTATCTGCATAAGGAGTTGGATCAATGTTTCGCAGTGAGCCGGAATGGTTATAAGGTGAATCAAGTCGATTTGACGGAGGTTTATGACAAGCTTCTGGTCAAGTTTGGCGGGTATATGGATCAGCATCATATTCGTATGTTGATTTTGGATGGGGAGCTTATGCCTTGGAATGCGCTTGGGGAAGGGTTGATTAAGCGTCAATTCAAGCCCATCGAGAAGGCACTTGAGACGGAGTTGGAATTTTTGCAGCAGAACGGCTTCGAATCAGCCCTTCAGAGCTTAACCCAAGAATATGAGGTCAGCGGCTACGCGCAGGATCAGTCTCGAATCTCAAAAGGCGCCCTGAGTGAAAAATATGGATCGAGCGTCTATCAGAACTATAAATATCTTCATGAAATTCAGGAGACATACGTGCCGTTAGCTGATCATGTTCGGGCATATGAGATGTATAAAAGACAGCTTGATCTATATGCGGAAGAGGGGATCATGGAATATAAGCCGTTCGCCATTTTAAAAATGGTTTTTGACAGTGGTGAGGAGCAAATTCCACAGTGGAACACTTCGGAGATGTATGCTTTTTTGTCAGAGGATGAAGCTGTCACTCTGGATTTGTCCGATTCGGAAAGCTATGAATTGGCAGAACAATTTTTTTCTAAGCTGACGATGGAGAACCATATGGAAGGTGTTGTTATCAAACCTGAAGTTTGGGATGGACGGACAGTACCGTACATGAAGGTACGAAACCCTGATTACTTATCAATTATTTATGGCTATGACTATCAATTTCCGCATAAGTATCGGAAACTGATGAAACAAAAAAATATAGCCCGTAAGCTTCGCACCTCACTCAACGAGTACAAGCTTGGTGTCGACATGCTTGGCATTAGGCAAGCTGATATTGCCCCTGGAGATGAAGCGTATCGGGAGATTGCGGCTAATCTGTTATTTGAGGTTGCCCAGGAGCAGGAAATTGATCCACGTCTTTAACGGAACATGCTGGCGTGAATGTATATTACTTTTTTTTCAAAGCAACATCATTTCTGGTTAGGAGGTAGGGGGTGAGCCCCTTCGCGATAGCTCGATGTCCCCGATCATTGGGGTGAATAGGTAGAGATCCACTTAATGCATCTTCAATTCTACCTTTTTTGTACCCGTAAATAAGCTCTGCTTGCTTTCCCTCAAACCATTGATGAGCGGGAGCGACATTTACGCTACAGCTTTGGGCGACTTGATTCGTCACTGCGTTTAATCGGTTTATCCAATCAGCCGCGAGAGGACTGTTCGGGAACGGATTGTACTGTGTACAGAGGACAATGCGGGCCCGGCTGCCTTTTTTAATCCGGTTAATCATGCTGCACAAATTTCTTTTATACACGGATAATATTTCTTTTGTGGAAAATGGCTGTTTGTTTCTAAGTGAAAAAAGTGCAGCATTTGCTAAATCGACGCCTCCGATCCATATGGAAACGACAGAGGAGTGGCTAATCATCGAGGACCCTTGCCAGATTACGGAATCTAGCAGGTCATAGCTATTCCAGCCAGGCCGTGCCAGAACATACCCGGTAGTCTTGCATGAACATGAATTTAAAGAAGCTACGGCTAGTTGAGGATAAGCATTTTTAAATGAGGACGCATTCTCCCCAAAGGTAATGGAATCTCCGAGAGCTGTATAGATCATAAAAATGTCACCAACCCATTGATAGACTTTTTACGCGCTAGCGTATTTCGCATGTGTATCTTAAGTATATTATTTCCGTTATGCACTGGATGTGCGGGTATTGGTCTAATGGGGTTGTTTGCATTTTTATCATTTATTGGCTGAAGAAAATCCAAAATATAGGGGGATTTGTACAAAGAAAATGCACTATCGATATGTTAAGATATTTAACATCATTATAGGGGGGTTAGGCGAAAAGGGATTGACACTTGAACAGTTGGGGGGCACATTATGTATGATTGGTTAGGGTTTAAAACAGGCTATCCATTGTCGAAATCATGGAGACTAAATAAGCATTTAAAGAAAGATGCGGAGCGCACGTTTGAAGGGATTTCCGAGACTAGAAAGCAAATTTTAATGGATTGGGCTAATGAAACATGGTTTGGCTTGGAACGGTTGGGAGCTCAGTTAACGGCAAAATGGGAACAAACAGGTTATGATTCAGATAGTCTAAAGCAAGAATACATAGTGCAAGCAATGAATAAAACTTATCATCAAATGTCAGATTTAACTGAGTTGTTTCTGCTAGATTCCTCTAATGAAGTAATAGTTTCAACTTACTCAAAACATACAGGCACAGCTTATCACGACCGCAGCGTTCTATCGCCAGCGATTTCATATTTAGGAGGGCATGCATTCGACCAGCCGTTATTATATGGCCCATATAAGGATGAGTTGACCTTACGTATAGGACCTAGATCTTCTTCTTTTCATGATGCTGTGACTCTTTTATTTTTGTTACCGATTACATTTAATGGAAAGTCCATAGCTTATTTATGCGGACGAGTGCCAAACGATGTGATAGGAGATTTAATACAGCGAGAAGCAGGGCATATTTACCCGGATTCGGGAGACAACTATTTGTTTATGGTGGAACCCGTATTACAAAAGGATATTGATCCTGGGACAGCTTTATCCAGAAGCCGATTTGAGGATAAGACCTTTACGATGGGTGAAAATCTGAAGGATGGCGTGACGACAAACTGGGGAACGGTTTCTGTAAAAGATCATACCGAGCTGGAGCTCAAATTCATTAGTCCGGCTACAAAGGAGCTACATCCCGGTGTTGCAAATACGATTCGAAATGGAAGTAATTTGTTTGTAGATTTTCCAGGATATCCGGATTATCGCTATATTCCAGTAATCGGAAAGGGCTGTACCCTTCAATTGCCGCATTGTCCGGATGTATGGGGAATGATGTGTGAAGTGGATTTTGAGGAAGTATACCGGATTAGAAGTATGGGCACAAAACGGCGCCAGATACTTGCTTATGCCACTGGTGCAATTGCAGTAATTTCCGCAGGTATTATTATGTTACTTTATTCACAATTACCCCCTTGGATTTTAGCTGGTATCGTCTGTTTATTTCATTTTTTCACAGGAATAGGTGTTTTGAAATATCTTTATCATAGAGAAGATAATCGTGAAATTAAGCAATTGCTGAAAGTTAAAAATTTCATTCAAACCAATGCGGAGGGTAAAGGTGATCTTACCAAACGATTGACTTTGGGGCAATTTAATAATGATGAGATCAAGGAAATCGCCAAGTGGTTGAACAACATGATGGACACCCTAGAAGGAATCATGTTAAAGGTTAAAGCGGCGGCTGTTCAAGTATCCGATAGTCAGGCAGTGCTGAATGAGACAGCAAGCGTAACCACAGATTCTACTAAGAAAGTGAGTGACCAGGTCACAGACGTGATTAACAGTATTCGTACACAACTGAAAGATATTGAGCAAGTACGAGAAATGGCGGATACGATGCGCATGACACTAAATGAAATTGAAGAGCAAGCGATGTCTCAAATCGGTGTAGCTCAGTCCGGTGTAGGTCGCATTGGCGATAAAATGGAGGAAATCTCCGGTAAGGTAATGGAGACGAATAAGAGTATTCATGCTTTTGTCGAGACGACACAGGAAATTAAAAATGTACTTCAGGTTATAGAAGAAATTTCTGCCCAGACGAATCTGCTTGCGCTTAATGCTTCAATAGAAGCGGCTCATGTTGGAGAATTGGGTAGTGGATTTGCCGTAGTGGCGGGAGAAATTCGCAAGCTTGCTAACTTGACTAAAACATCGACCTCAGAGGTTTATCAAATCACTGACAAAATATATAAAGAAGCCGAGCAAGCCTTCTCAATCATGAATGAAGGGAATAAGGTAGTAGAAGAAGGAAATGAGTTGGTAGCTACAGTAGCCGGAACACTTGACATAGCTTTTAATCAGGATGAACGTAAGAATGAAGTAGTTGATCAAGTGGTAGAACTGCTTGAGCAAATCGCTCTTGTCAGTCGCCAGAATCGAACCGTATCTTATAGCGTGGAGAATAAGGTGCATGAATTAACAGAAGAGATAGTTGGAGTACAAGATACCTCTAAATATGTAGAGACGATTACTAATCAATTACAGCATATTGTTGGACAATTTAAACTTACAGAGGACCGAGCTAAATAGGTGATGCATAACAGATTGATTACTGACAACCGTGATATAAAAAGCTTCTTGTTTAGCAGTGGCAAGGCAAGATATCAGGAAAACATGTAAAAATGCAGTTTTATAAAAGTAGCCATGAAAGGATGAACAAAAGCCTGCAAAAATGCAGGAATATGGTTCAGAATAGACTAGTTTGAAGCGAATCCTTAGAGAAAGCCTGCACATTTCAGGCTGTTGAGATACCCCTACTTTTAAACTTAGTATCGAAAGAAAAATGAAAACGAAGGTGTAAAATACAATACGAAATCTTGTGCATATTCGAGATAGTCCTTCTGGAAAGATGAAGGGCTATCTTCTTAATATTCTGAGCAGTTGCGGTTAGCAACGCTTGAATCTGTACATTTTCTCTACCCCGAAACCGGCAATAGCGAAGCCCGTGGAGCACTTTGGCATCCGCGAAGCTTCGCTCTATAGTTTGGCATCGTATGGCGTAAGCAGCTTTTCCTGCATCACTTTGCCGGTATTTTGCTACTTTTTCCTT
>NZ_FNBG01000035.1 GCF_900102215.1 Fontibacillus panacisegetis | reverse complement strand
GGCAAGATATCAGGAAAAGGATGCAAAAATACAGTTTTTTTAAAGTAGCCATGAAAGGATGAACAAAAGCCTGCAAAACTGCAGCAATATTGTTCAGAATAGACTAGTTTGAAGAGAATCCTTAGAGAAAGCATGCACATTTGCAGCAATTTAGGGCATTTAGAGACTTTACATGATCAAAGCCTGCACATTTGCAGGAATTTCAGAAAATCCGCATCATGACACTATTACACATGAGATACGGTCATAGAATGCGGCAGGATCAAGCGGTGCAGGGGGCGTCTTCCTTGCACCGCTATTTCTAGTTTTGACACTAAACCTACTTTTGGGACAGCCCCTTAAGTTAAGGAAGCAGAGCTTTACTTCGCTTAATAATACTGCCGATGCTTACCTCCATGCTGTATATATTTTGCTTGAGAGAAGTGGCTTTAGTGCTGAGAGTAAGCAGCCTTGCTAATGCATCTGACGTTCTGTCAGCATCGGATTTCTTAATAGCTGCCTTGAAATTTGTCCACTCTGTAGTAATGAGCTTGCTCTGCCCTGACAGGACGCTTTTTTCAGCCTTAATTTTATTTTTAACCGGATCAATCTCAGCTAGTACGCCGCGTATTTTTTTCGCCAAATTTGTTTTTTCCTTCTTTGCTGCTGTAAGTGAGTCTTGCTTTGTTCTGATCTCTTGGCGGGCAAGCGTAGCTGCAGTCCTCATAACATCGGCTTGTACGGATAATACTTTGTATAACGACTTATCCTTCAGCTTCTTGGCAGCAGCAACTTGTCTGGTCAGGGAGGAGTAGCTATCAAAAAGAGGCTGATATTTACTTTTGAGTTCTTTTACTTGTGTCTCCAATTTGGTAATTTTATCATCATTGATTTCTTTGATTTGTTTACGGACCGTTGACACCTGAGCCTCATTCTCATAATGCAGTGAAGAGATCTTATCATCCCAGCTTATGATCTCCTTATATTGTGAACTGAAATCATTGTATTGCTTTGTAATCCTGGTTTTTTGCGTGCCTCCGGCAGAGGTGGCTGTTTTGTTCAATTGGTCATTGACGGAGTCTGTAAATTCAACAGAAGCAGCATGCACGGGGTTCTCAACTAGTAAAGGAGTTATTCCTAAAAACATAACAAGGGCAAATACGAAAAATTTACTGCTTTTCATTTTGGGACGAAACGCGGAAAAAAATTTGAATTTACTCATAATACACTCCCTTTATTTCAAAATGAGAAATGAGAGCCCACAACAAAAAGCACCCGCAGGAAAGGCAATATTGCCTTTTCTTACGGGTGCTTCCATCGCAAGATCGTTCATTTCATATTGGATCCACTATATATAAAAATCCTTAATTTGTCAAATTGGAAATGTGCAGTTCCAGTTTGCGGAGAATCTCCTTTTGCCATTTCTGGTCACCCAACTGGGCAGCCAAATTTAGCAAATCCAGAAAATCGTCAATCTGTAGAGTAGTTTTACGGGTAGATACCTTCATAGCTTCAAACTCCTTTTGAGTGTTCATGAGTTAAATGATCAGATCAATAATGATAATCATTATCATGTAATATATTTTTATTATGCACAACGCAAAGAGATTTGTAAATATGTAATTGCTCGAATTGTTATACGATTTGCTTGACAATGTTCAAGATATATGGAAAATGAGGGGAAATACCCCACAGGAGGAACTATGGAGACAGGACCACTATTAAAAGTCGAAGAGCTGGCGCTTAAAAAGCATAAAATTTTTCGACAAAGCAAGATTCGCTACATCGCTCGGGCGATGCTGGCAAGTATGTTCATTGGGTTTGGCGTTATCGTAGCATTCAAGACAGGTAACTTTTTTTACCTGGAGCATTCTCCGCTGACATATCCAATGGCTGCTATTACGTTCGGCGCGGCGATTATTTTGATTGCGTATGGGGGAGGAGACCTCTTCACTGGCAACACATTTTATTACACTTACGCAGCTTTGCGTAAGAAGATGAAATGGATCGAGGTCGTAAAGCTCTGGATTTTTAGTTATTGTGGTAATATTCTTGGGGCATCTGCATTTGCACTGCTCATATTTTTGACAGGATTATTTACAGATTCATCAGTGAACGGGTTTCTGCTGTACGTCGTTGAGCATAAGATGACAACTTCAACAACGGAGCTGTTCTTCAGAGCAATTTTATGTAATTGGCTGGTGTGTTTGGCGTTTTTTATCCCGATGTCATTTAAGCAAGACGGAGCCAAAATGTTTGCGATGATGCTGTTCGTATTTTGCTTCTTCATCTCGGGGTATGAGCATAGCATCGCCAATATGTGTACGTTTGCTATAGCGCTTGTTCTGAATCATCCTGGAACGATCTCGTTTGCAGGTGTGCTTCACAACCTGATACCAGTTACGTTAGGTAATCTGATCGGTGGCGGGCTTCTGATGGGATTTATGTACTATTATGTAAATAAGCCGTTTCTCGACTCTGAAGATCATTAGAAATATTTAAGATCAGACTATTAATAAAAATACTAGATTTCGGCCGATCGCCTGCACTATTAGGTGATCGGCCGATCCCGTTTAAGGGGAAAAGCGCATAGGAAATAATCCTATTTGTTCCAGTGTAAATATGATAAAATTAAAAAAATTAAGAATTGCTTTAATTGTCATCTTTAGAACAGTTAGTAAACATAATCAACTCATTTTTATGCACAAAGGATGCATGTCGATGAAGAAGATACTTAAGATGATGTTAGCGACATTTACCATTTTGTTAGCCACTACATACTTTATGCCAACAGCGCTTGGTGAGCGGGCAAATGTTTATTACCAGACAGAGCTCGATTATCCACCATTTAAATTCAAGCAAAATAGTTCACCAACAGGTTTTGATCTGGAATTGACCCAGTTGATCTTTAGGGATGGCAAAAATACACTGCTTTATTCTTCAGGGGATTGGATGGAAGTTTATCAGCGCCTCAAGCAAGAAGACATCGATACTGCCGGATTGGTGGTAGTGAATAACCATAACACTGATATGATATATTCCAAACCAGTCATGCAAACTTATACTGGGGTATACGTAAGACGAGGCTTTATAGGAGATATCACGTTAGAATCATTGTCAGATTATAAAGTAGGCGTTGCCGCAAACCGTTACTCTGAAGAGCTGCTTAAGCAGAAGACAGGCGTTACTGTATATAGGCAATTTCAGAGCGTGGAGGAAGGTCTTATCGCTTTGAAGAATGGTTCTATCGATTTGTTGTTTGAAAATCAGCATGTTGTCAATTATTTGATTGTTAGTGAAAAACTGACCGGCGATATTCACCAGGTTTTGTACGATTTATACCCGTTAGACGTATCCTATGCTGTTAAGAAATCCTCGCCGGAGCTTGTTACCTACATAAACAGTAGAATTGATGAACTGCGTGGAGAGGAAATGTACGAATATTTATACCAAAAGTACTTCTTCGACCATTCAAAATATTACAAGGATAAAATTATAAATCGATATATTCTTCTTGGCTGTGTCATAGCATTGCTGATCGTTCTAAGTTACATACTTCTTAGAATTTATATTAAATATCTCAAGAAAACGCTCTATGAGGAACGTGAGCTTTCCAAGGAAGTACTGGATCACACGAATATGTTAGTTTGGGCCGTACATAAAGATAAGCGTACTGTCAGATTTAATCAATATGCAGAGCTGCTGACGGGAATGAAGGAAAGTGATCTGACTAACCAAAGGTATGACCAAATAGAGGGATTCCATGAGCGTTATAGCGGTTTAGTCGATCTTCTTGATAACGCTATAGCGATGAAGTTCGTAGATAATCAAGAGATGACTCTGACCTATGGAGATCAGAATCAGTCTAAAATGTTCCTATTCCGTACATCAGCGATTCGGGATGCTTCCGGCCGACCGGAAGTTTTCATCATCGCGGGTATGGATATTGAAGAACGCAAAATCTATGAGAACAAGCTGCAGAGCAGTTATGAAGAGTTAGAATCGACTTACGAGGAACTTGCTGCAACGCAGGAGGAGCTGGAGCGCCAGTTCGATGAGCTTATTGTGCAGGAGGATAAGCTGCGTATAAGCGAAGAAAGATTTAGACTTGCTACGATGGGATCGGGAGCGGTTATTTGGGATACTGTACCTGATACAAATTATTATTTTGTGTCTGAGCGAATGTTTGAACTTTTAGGTTATGGGCGAGGGGAAGTTTCTACAACGCTGGATGGCTGGATGGAGCTCATTCATCCTCAAGATATGCAGGATACGATTGAATCAAGGCAGGCGTATCTCCGCGGAGAGTCTCCTGTGTATGAGAAAGAATATCGCATGCGGAAAAAGGATGGAAGCTATATCTGGATTCAGGCCAGAGGTATGCTGCAACGCAATAGCGAAGGCCGTGTCATCAGATTTGCTGGCTCGATGATTGATGTTACGGATCGTAAAAACTACGAGCTGCGGCTGCAAAACAGCTATGAGGAGCTGGAGGCTACTTTTGAGGAGCTTACTGCTGCCCAGGACGAGCTTAGAGTGAACTACGAGACGCTCGTGGACAATCAGGAAATGTTGAGACGGAATGAGGAGCGTTATCGACTTGTTACGGAAGCATCGGATAGTGGAATTTGGGAAACAGACGTGCTGGCTAATCAGCATTATTTTTCTCCAAGATGGTATGAGCTGTTAGGTTATGATGTTAACGATTTGGTGAGCTTCGTAACACTCGATCAGCTTGTACATCCCGATGATTATGAGCGGTATTTAAATGATCTGGAAATTGTGAGAAGAGACAGTAAGGGTATGTTCCAGTGTGAATACAGGCTTCGTCTCAAAAGTGGAGATTATCGGTGGTTTATGGGTCGCGGAAGAGTACTTTACGACGATCAAGGACATGCTTACCGGACGACAGGCTCTATTACAGATATTCATGAGTTGAAAAAGTATCAGGACCGTTTGCAGCATCTTGCATATTATGACGCGCTTAGCGATTTGCCTAACCGGCTTTATTTGCTGGAGGAGCTCGAAGCTTTCTTTTCGAATCCACAAGAAAAGGCCGCACTATTCTTTGTTGATACCGACAATTTCAAGTACATTAATGATACACTCGGTCATAAGTTCGGAGATCGATTGCTTAAGGAAACGAGCAGCCGTTTAGCCTCAGTTATTGAAGATAAGGGCATGCTGTTTAGATTGGGCGGAGATGAATTCGTTATTTTCCTGCAAAATATTCATCATGAGGAGCAGGCCCTTTTGTTGGCCGAGCATCTGATGCAAGGCTTTCTCGAACCGTTCCAGATTAACGAAAGTGAAGTCTATGTCTCGGTTAGCATTGGTATCGCAATCTACCCGCAGCATGGAGTAAGTGCTGAAGAGATTTTGAAAAATGCAGATATGGCGATGTACGCGGCCAAAGAAGCGGGTAAAGGCAAATACATGGTCTTTGACCAATCCTTCCTACAGGTATTTAATGAACGGGTGAATTTGGAGAAATACTTGCGGCAAGGTCTTCAGAATGGTGAATTCCAGTTGTTTTATCAGCCACAGGTTAGCGTGAGGAATGGTCATATTACTGGTTTTGAAGCTTTAATCCGTTGGAACAGTCCTGAGCTAGGCTTTGTCTCGCCGCTTTCCTTTATCAAGATTGCCGAGGACAGTCGATTGATCATTCCTATTGGGGAATGGGTGTTATTCCGTGCCTGTGCTTTTGCCAGTAGCTTTCAGGAAGAAGGATACGGCAAATTTAAAATATCGGTCAATATATCGGTCATTCAGATGCTTCAGGATGATTTCATCGATATGGTAATGAGAGCGCTGGAAGATACGGGACTTGAGCCTGATTTATTAGAGCTTGAGATTACGGAGACGTTGATCATGGAGTCATTTGATGCTCTGATTCCAAAACTTGCATTCTTAAGATCAAAAGGAATTCAGATCGCGTTGGATGATTTTGGTACAGGATATTCCTCGTTAGGTTCTTTGCAGGATATGCCGATTACTACACTTAAAATAGACAAAACCTTTATCGAGCAGGTATCGGATGAAGGAGATCCCCGTTCACTCGCAAAAGCTATTGTACTGATAGGTAGAAAGATGGGATTAAAGGTTGTCGCAGAAGGTGTAGAGACAGAGCAGCAAATGAAGTATGTAAAGCGGGCTAAATGCGATATGATTCAGGGCTACTATATTAGTAAACCGCTCTCCGAAGAAGATACAATTCAGTTGATACGGAGTAAAAAGGTGTATGATATCAGGCGGTAACAGTCCATGTGGCTCAATAACTTGCTTGATGAACACAATAAAAGCAGTAGCTTGGAGGAAAGAAGATGATCCTCAGGGCTACTGCTTATTCAGTATAAAGAATTAGTTCTAGGATTCTACGCTGATGTCGGGGTCAGCAAGGAACGATGTAATAGGCAATGAAGCGGCACCGAGTGCGGTTGATCGTATTCCGAGCTTGGCAAAATCGACATGGGTCTTATTGCGATGATAGGATAAGCTCCGCTCCTCAATCGTTCGAAGCATGGAATCCTGAAGAAGTCCTCCAGCTATGGACAAGCGATTACCAATGACGATGAGCTCAGGATTGAGAATGTTAACGAGATTAGCAAGTCCAACACCAAGCTGCGAGCCAATTCGATTTAATAATTCAATCGCTGTAGAGTTTCCGCTTCGCGCTACCTCCAGAATGTCTTCCAGCTCAACTGATGATTCCGGCCACTCTTGAGCAGCTTGATCCAGCAGTGCTTTTTCTGAAGCTAATGTCTCCCAGCAGCCTCGATTGCCACAGCGGCATAGAGGTCCATCCTCCGCAATCGTCATATGCCCAACTTCACCGGAGAAGTTGGAGACTCCGCGATACAGCTCTCCTCCTACAATGATGCCAGCTCCGATCCCGATTCCGATACTCAAATAGATTAGATTTTGCGAATCTATTCCGGCTCCAAACAGCTTTTCACCAATCGCGCCTGCATTCGCTTCATTATCAATATGAATATTGCTGCCGAAATCAGGTGAAAGTAACTTTAGCAGATCGATTTGATTCCAGCCTAGATTAGGAGCAGATACGACATGACTTTTCTCGTCAACAAGGCCTGGAACGCCTATCCCGATTCCTACGATGCCGTATGGCGATTCGGGCAGCTTGCGGGATAATTGACGGATCGTTTTTCGAATTTGATCCATCACATTTTCGGGAGCAAAGTCTTCAAGAGGTACGCTTTTCTCGCGGATTACGTTGCCTTCAAGGTCTACAAGGACTGCCAATAAATCACTGACACGGATGTCTACCCCTATCGCGAATCCTGCTTGCTTGTTGAACAAAAGCAAGGTAGGCTTGCGTCCACCGCTGGATTCGCCAGGGCCTATTTCCGTGACGAGACGGCTATCAATAAGCTCTGAAACGAGCGAAGATACGGTGGCTTTATTAAGTCCGATTGCAGCAGAAATATCTGCACGTGATAAAGGCTGACGTTGCCTGATAGTGTCCAGAACGATAGTTTTATTCATTTTTTTGATTAACTGTTGATCACCAGTAATCTTCATCATTTATCCTCCAAATGGATGTACATTAAGTAACATCATACCACATAAAATAAAAAATATATCAACAACTTACTTAGTTGGCTAGACAAACTAAGTATAACGTGATACGATCTAGTTGAAAAGAGCAAGGCAATATAAAATACACTGAATGTTGCTACTGATCAGTAGAATGAAAAGGCTTTCCCGAAATTAAAATATTGTTAGGAGGACTCTCAGTGAGTTATTTCAAAAACATTAACAAAATTCAGTTTGAAGGCGCAGGTTCCGATAATCCATTGGCATTCAAACATTATAATGAGAATGAAGTAGTGCTTGGCAAATCGATGAAAGAGCATCTTCGTTTTGCAGTTGCATATTGGCATACATTAACTATGAACGGCAGCGATCCTTTTGGACAAGGCAACATGATTCGTCCTTGGGAAACTGTATCCGGTCTTGATCTTGCTAAGGCTCGCGTAGAAGTTAACTTCGAATTCCTTAAGAAGCTGGGTGCTCCGTACTACTGTTTCCATGATGTAGATGTTGCTCCAGAAGGGGCTACTTTGAAAGAATCCAACGAGAATCTGGATGTAATCGTTGCTAAGCTTAAACAAGGTATGCAAGATACAGGTGTTAAATTGCTGTGGAATACGGCTAACATGTTCTCGAACCCACGTTATGTACATGGTGCAGCGACAACTTCCAATGCGGACGTATTTGCTTACGCTGCAGCACAAGTGAAAAAGGGTCTGGAGACAGCAGTTGAGCTGGGCGCAGAAAACTATGTATTCTGGGGCGGTCGTGAAGGCTATGAATCCCTGTTGAATACGGATATGGGCCTTGAGCTTGATAACCTTGCGAGATTCTTCCACATGGCTGTAGAATATGCACAAGAAATCGGCTTTACTGGTCAATTCCTGATCGAGCCTAAACCTAAAGAGCCTTCAAAACACCAATACGACTTTGACGCAGCTACAACTATTGCATTCTTGCAAAAATACGGCTTGGACAAACACTTTAAACTTAACCTTGAAGCTAACCATGCTACACTCGCTGGACATACTTTCGAACACGAATTGCGCGTAGCTCGCATCAACAATATGCTCGGTTCGATCGATGCGAATCAAGGCGACATGCTGCTTGGCTGGGATACAGACGAGTTCCCAACTGACCTGTATTCTGTAACGCTTGCTATGTATGAAATTCTCGAAAATGGCGGTATCGGCGCTGGTGGCGTAAATTTTGACGCTAAAGTAAGACGTACATCCTTCGAGCCTGAAGATTTGTTCTACGCTCATATCGCAGGTATGGATACCTTTGCTAAAGGCTTGAAAGTGGCAGCTAAAATGAAAGAAGATAAATTCTTCGACAACCTGATTGCTGATCGGTATGCTAGCTTCAAATCCGGTATCGGTGCAGACATCGTATCTGGCAAAGCTAACTTCAAAACTTTGGAAGCATACGCATTGCAACATAGTGACATTCACAACAAATCGAATCATCTTGAATTGGTTAAAGCTCGTCTGAACGAATACTTGTTTGGTGTAAAATAAAGTCATCATAGAACATGATACATTTTTGGGGGACGCGCGCCGTCCCCTTTTTAATAACGATTTACTTCCCTCGGGGATAAATTGAAGGGAGATTATCAGTGATGAAATATGTGATCGGGATCGATCTTGGAACCAGCTCGGTAAAGACGCTGCTGGTGGATCAAAACGGTGATATCAAAGGGGAGGCTTCGGCAGCCTATCCTCTTATTCATGAACGTCCAGGTTATAGTGAACAGAATCCTGAGGAATGGGTAACCGGCACGATTTCATGTCTGAAGCAGCTTTTCCAAGAGAGCGGAGTATCTCCTGAAGACATCGATGGTGTATCCTATTCTGGTCAAATGCATGGTCTTGTACTGCTGGATGCAGACAACAATGTTCTGCGTAATGCTATTCTGTGGAATGACACACGTACTACCGCGGAATGCCGTGAAATTGAGCAGAAGCTTGGAGACCAGCTGCTGTCCATCACGAAAAACGCTGCCCTTGAAGGTTTTACTCTTCCGAAGATTTTATGGGTGCAAAAGCATGAGCCTGAGCTTTTTGCTAAAGCAGCTAAGTTTGTGCTGCCCAAAGATTACTTGCGATATCGGATGACAGGGCGTGTAGAAATGGAAATTTCCGATGCTGCGGGTACATTGCTGCTGAATGTTGCCGAAGGTCAATGGAGTGAGGAAGTAGCGGGAGCATTTGGTCTTCCTGCTGGATTCTGCCCTCCGATTGTCGGCAGTACGGAAGCTACAGGTACGGTATTGCCTGAGTTTGCACAGCTAAGCGGATTATCAACATCTACCAAGGTATTTGGCGGCGGTGCGGACAATGCTTGCGGTGCGGTAGGTGCAGGTATCGTTCAAAAAGGGGATGCCCTTAGCAGTATTGGTACTTCCGGTGTTGTTCTCACATATGAAGAGGATAAGAACAAGGATTTTGCAGGTAAGGTGCACTTCTTCAATCATGCTCATCCGGGTGCATTCTACGCTATGGGAGTAACACTTGCTGCAGGTTATTCCTTAAGCTGGTTCAAGGATTCCCTTGCACCTGAGCTTAGCTTCAATGAGTTCCTCGAGCCTGTTGCTACCATTGCCCCAGGTTCAGACGGCTTGCTGTTCACTCCATACCTGGTGGGCGAACGTACTCCTCATGCGGACAGTGTCATACGCGGCAGCTTCATCGGTCTGTCCGGTACTCATCGCCGCGAGCATATGGCCCGTGCGGTGATGGAAGGTATTACGTTCTCGCTTGCCGAGTCCCTTGAATTGTTCCGTCAAGCTGGCATCGCGGTAGACCGTGTCATCTCGATTGGCGGCGGAGCTAAAAATCCGGTTTGGTTGCAGATGCAGGCGGATATTTTTGGCACACCAGTGGTCTCTCTGAAAAACGAGCAAGGTCCTGCTATGGGTGCTGCCATGATGGCAGCAGTCGGCAGCGGATGGTTCCGCAGCTTGAAGGATTGTGCTGAGCAGTTCATAGATTACGTAGCTACGTATGAACCGATTCCAGCTAATGTAGAGACATACAGTCGCTTGTTCAAGCTTTATCAACAGGTATATTCTGCGACTCGTGTGCTTAACGAAGGATTGCAACAATTCCGAGGTTAGTCAAAAACTGGAATTTTTCATATAAATAAATCAAGCGCGTGATGCTCCTCATTTATGGCCATTGCCAGTGAAAAGGGAAGCTCACGCGCTTATTTTATGATACGGATAGCTTGCCATCCTCCATGTGGACCACGCGGTCACACAGGTCAAGCATACGATGGTCATGGGTAACCATTACGGCCGCCTTGCCGCGAGATTTGACTTCATCAGCCAGCATGTGCACGACGTCTCTACCGCGTTCAGAATCAAGGCTTGCGGTCGGTTCGTCAGCTAAAATGATTTCAGGATCATTCATCCATGCTCTCGCGATAGCGACGCGTTGCCGTTCACCGCCTGACAAGCTCTCTGGATAGTGATGCAGACGATGGCCGAGGCCCAGACGTGATAGCAATTCGGTCGCTTTTTTCTTGGAATGACTCTTTTTCATGCCGGCCAGCTCGCCAATCAGAATCAGCTGATCTCTTACCGTTAAATATGGAATCAGGTTAGCTGATTGAAAAATAAAGCCGATTTTCTGAAGCCGGATATCGGTCAATTGCTGTGAAGACAGCCTGCTAATCTCCTGACCGCCGATTGTAACAGTTCCGTTTGTTGGTGACAGCAGCGCTCCGGCAATGGATAGAAATGTACTTTTACCTGAACCGGAAGGTCCTACAATCGCAACGAATTCTCCTGCTTTTACTTCCAAAGAAATATCCTTCAGCACTTTTACAGAGGTATCCTCAGCTCCGTAGATTTTGCTTACGTTGTCCAACCTCAACTGAGTACTCATTATGCAGCCCTCCCAATTGCTTCAATGGCATCTACCTTGGCTACTCGATACAGGGATAATAGCGACCCAAGCAGGGATACGAACAGGAACAGGATGGTGCAAATCGTAATGACCCCAGCATTGAGCTCAAAAGGCATGCTTTCCGGCAGTAGAAGAGAGACCCCGTAGGTTAGCCCTATGCCGATGGCAAGACTGATAATAGACAGCATAAGAACCTGTGAAATTAAGCCACGGGCAAGGTAGCTCATCTTTGCTCCAATTGCCTTGAGTACGCCAAATTGGCTCATTTTTTGAATCGTCATAACGTAGAAAAATACAGCCAGAACGAAGGCAGCAATGATAAAGAGAAAAGCAACCATCATGAGCAGAGAGCCTTGTTCTTCCTTATAACCCGGTATCCCCTGTAAGGACTGGCTTTTACTGATGACTTCGACTCCGGATACCTGCGTTTTGATGCCATCAGCGATTTCTTTTGTTCCCTTGACCGCGATCGCATTAAAAGCGAGTTCGTCCTCCTTAATGCTTCTATTTTGGTGAATACTTTTCCAATCCGCAAAATTGATATGAACGACTGGGGTATGACTGAACGACTGTCCCTTAGTGAATCCAATAATCGTAAAAGCTTGGCCTGATGCCTGATCGTGGATAACATCGCCAAGCTTCAATCCTTTTTCCTTAAGTGAACGATCAACAACGGCCTCCAAGGAAGATGAGTCATTTATCATGTGTCCTTCCACAACCTGTGGAGCTAACATACTTTGTGGATTTATTGCGAAATAGGTAACGTCGATCCTCTTATCGTTATAATCACTAGTCACCGTTGACATCTGGACACCAAGCGGCGTTGCTTCCGCATTTGCTGTCTGCTGTTTAACCTCTTCCAGAGTATGGTGCTCCAGTGTGGAACGGGTTAGACGTTGATCGGAATTATGTTGAAGCACAAGGTAGTCGGCATTCATGGTTTGAATGGATGAGGCGTTATCGGAAGATAATCCCTGAGCCAGTCCTGTTACAAAAAGCACTAACCATGCGATTAACACCATGATGAGCGAAATAAGTATATAACGTGTTTTGGCATGCCGCAGCTCACGTATTGCCATAAACATGGTTGATCATCTCCTATCTATTCTGCTGAGCATATATCTTTTTGCCCGGTGTGCTTTTATTATAGGAGAGTATTATGAACGGAATATGAATCAGGCTTTATTCGGTAGGCAGATGGATACGAAATGTAGTTCCTTGACCTAAATCACTCGTAACCTCGATATGACCTTGGTGCATTTCAACAATTTTATCAACAATGGCTAATCCTAACCCGCTGCTGCCTTCCTTACGGTTTCTGGACTTGTCCGATCTGTAGAATCGCTGAAAAATATGAGGGAGGTCGCTCTCTGCTATGCCGATTCCGGTATCTTGTATTTCTACGGTGCATGTCTTATTCTCTTGCCACACATGCAGTGAGATCGTTCCGCCTTCTTCGGTAAATTTAATGCTGTTCGTAATCAGATTTACCCATACCTGATAGAGCAGCTTGCTGTCTCCTTTTACATAGGTTTCCGGCAATTCCATCTTGATGGCGATCTCTTTCTCGCGCCAGTTCCATTCTGTCATGAATAACACTTGGCGAATCTGGGACGAGACATCAAAAGCTGTCGTTTCCAGAATAGCTTCCTCCTTATCAAGCGATGCTAATGTGAGGAGCTGTTTACTTAATTGCGACATTCTTCGGCTTTCGTCCTCAATGATCAGCAAATACTCGCGTCGCTGTTCTTCCGGTAGATCCTTTGAAAGTAAAGTGTGTGAAAACCCCTGTATCGATGCTAGTGGAGATTGGATTTCATGGGAGACGTTGGATACAAACTCCTGACGCATTTCCTCAAGCTGTCCAATGCTTTTGGCCATGACGGAGAAATGGCTCGCAAGCGTACCGATTTCATCGCGACGCCGGAAGTCGAGCTTTATGTTGTATTTTCCTCGCGCCAGCATTTTGGTCGCTTCAGTTAGTTTAACGATAGGCTTCACGACGTAACGGGTGCTGATCAAGACGAAAATGATGCTTAGTATGATAGACAGCAGAATCAGCAGCGCAAAAAAGATTCTCATCTCGCCGAATTGAATCTCCAGATTAGGACGAATGAACATAGCATAAGTTTTGCCGTTCACTTCTAAGGGCACGCCGATTGTGTTTTTTAAAGTATTGTCGAAAAAGCCTGTGATGAACAGACCTGTAGGAAACTGAATGATACCATGATAGACGTTGCCCTTGAGGACATGAGTGATGGTGTCTTGATCTATATTTTTATCCCGAAAGCCAGGGCCATAAAAAGCCCCTTCTTCTTGATTGTTGACCAGATAAAACTGATAGCCCAGTTTTCCGATATTTTCAAGGTAAGCATACAGGTCGATCTCAGGGTTGTCTTCATAGAACGCTTTGATTTGCTCAGCCATATGGGTAACTTTGTTATTGTTATAAGGTTTTAGGTTATATTGGTAGTAGGTATTCGCGGCAATAAATGCGATAAAGCTGCTTATGATCATGACGAGTACGGTCGTTGCACAGATTCGCAAATACAAGGTTCTCACGAAGCAGTAACCTCCAGTTTGTACCCGACTCCACGAACCGTCGTAATGATGAAATCATTGTTGCTGTTGTCGGAGAATCTTGCCCGAAGTCGTTTGATGTGGACATCTACCGTCCGCTCATCTCCATCAAAGTCGTATCCCCAAATGTGCTCAATGAGTTCTTCGCGTGTGAAAATTCGGTTAGGGTAGCTGGCGAGATGGAACAATAATTCAAATTCTTTCAGCGGCAGCATAATTTGTTGCCCCCTGCAGCTAATCTCGAAGCTCTTTCGATTAATGACGGTATTTCCTAATGTGATCGTCTGCGCGTTGACCATTTGAAATCTGCGCAGAAGCGCCTTGATTCGAAACAACAGCTCTTTAGGCTCAAAAGGTTTAGTGACATAATCATCCGTTCCAACGAGGTAGCCCTTTTCTTTATCAGCCAGCTGATCTTTAGCCGTCAGCAGAATGACGGGGAAATCATAGAACTGTCTGATCTCCTCGCATAGCTGAAACCCGTCCTTGCCTGGCATCATGACATCTACAATGGCAAGATTAATTTGTCGATCCGAGAGACAGGCTGAGGCTTCGATCCCGTCTGCGGCTTCGATGACATGGTATCCTTCAGCTTGTAGATAATGACTCAGCAGCTTCCGAATATGCTCGTCATCATCTGCAATTAAAATATGTATCACAGCGTAACATCTCCTTGAGGTGTATAAGTTCGCCCCTTAATTATGATGCCAATATATCGCAATTATGGCTAATTCACAAATTCATAAGAGAAGAGCTGCGCTCCTATCATCATGGATGACAGGGTAACAGCTCTTGGAATAAATGAATATTTAGTTAGACCTCGTTCCAGATTCGGCGCACATTATCCAAGGCAATTCGGGTTCCTTTTCGACAATCTTCCATACCCTCGAATTCAATAGACAGGTAACCGTTGTAGCCTGAGCCTTTTACTATCCGCAAAATGTCCCATAGCGGCAAATCTCCTTGTCCGGCGATTGCTCCACGCAAGTAACTGCCACCCGCGCTCTTAAACCAGCCCTCTCCCGGATTCCTGCCAGCCTGACGAATGTAGAAGTCTTTGATGTGAACCATTGAGGCATAGCGGATGTTTTTTTGAACAGCGAAGAGGGGGTTCTCATCAACACATACGAAATTGCCGACATCCAGTGTTGTTTTAAAGTTTGGACGATTTACAGCATCCATTAGAGAGAGCACTCGGTCGCTGGCTTGAATGTAGTAGCCATGGTTTTCTACACTCGTTATAATCTGATATTTGCTTGCATAATCAGCAATGGTTCTGCAGGCGCTCGCTAGACTTTCAAGATCATGGTTAAAATGAATGATCGATGGATCGGGTCTTGAGGCTACGTCGTGACGCATTAATTTCACACCAAGCAGGTGTGCGATATCGACCTCGCCCTTCACGCGGTTGATTTCCTTCTCATAAGCTTCCTTGGATTCTGTAACAAAATTCGCCCCGATAGCGTAGTTGGAAATATCGATTCCAACCTGATATGCCTTCTCTTTGAGCTTGTGGATTAACTCAGGATTGTTGGTAAAATCAAAGCCCAGAGGGACGATCTCGATATGTTCGCCGCCAATATCTGCGATCCACTCAATAACATCCAGAATGGACATGGTGCCTTCCTGCATAGCTTGATAAAGACTGTATGAGCTTATTCCAAGCTTCATGATTTCATCTCCTTGCTATATCGCCTATCAACGATAGGAGCGAATGAAATTGACCGCTCTTTGAATGTCATCGGCGGGATTGTCGCCTACTTCACGTTCTATTGTTAAATACCCACTGTATCCAATGCTCTGTAGGGCAGCAAAGTAAGCGGGGAAATCAACCGCTCCTTCACCAAGCGGAACCTCTTCAAAAGCAGCGCCAGAGGAGGCCATCTCAGCGATTTGCCCATGATCCATAGGGGAGTAGCCTAAATATCCATATACATCCTTCGGGTCAATCGGGCGATTCTGTCTGCCATCCTTGACGTGGGTATGAACGATGTAATCCTTAAGCAACTTGACGCCTTGCACTGGATCATCTCCGGTTACCATAACCATATTTGCCGGGTCAAAGTTGACGGAGACACCTTTAGTGCTGAATGTATCGAGGAAGCTCTTTAAATGCGCCGCTGTCTCAGGCCCAGTTTCAATGGCAAAATAAGCATTCATGCTGTTGGCATACACGCCGAGCTCCTCACAGGCCTGCTGCATCGATTCATAGATGCGGCTGTTTTTGTCCTCAGGTACGATCCCGATATGTGTAGTTACTATACGAGTTCCGAGCTCAACCGCAAGATCGAGGATTCGTTTGGACTTTTCGATCTTATCGTGATTCGCGACGGAATCCTGAAAGCCGTGCCCGCCAAGGTCTCCACAGAGCGCTGATATTTCCAGTCCAAGACCATCAATGTAATTACGCAGCTCTTTACGCTTAACCCCGGTCAGTATCGCCGGGTCCATTTCTCCCGAAACAGCGTAGATTTGCACTCCCTCTGCACCGACCTCATGTGCTTTTTTCAAGCCTTCCCATACGCCCAGACCAAAGCTGTCAACAATAATGCCGATTTTGTTCGTTAATAAGTTTTCACTCAATTTAATCACCTGCTCCTCACATTAATCGAACTGGATTTCTCGCCCATCTGCAGCAGATTGATAGATGGCGTTAAGTATTTTAATCATTTGAACCCCGTCCTCAACAGGGCTGATTGTTTTTTCGGTTCCAAGGCAGCAATTCACGAAATGGTCGATCTCATTCTGGAAGCTGCTCACAAAATCAAAGCCGGGATGGCTGATTTGCGGATCTATGTTAAGGATGGTGTTGTGGCGCTCCGTCACGATCGAGAGCTGGGGTTCAATTTCAGCACCGCCCTTGTCACCATAAATGTTGATGAGCGAGGAGTTTTGCCGAGCATGGAGCGAGAAGCTGACATCAACCATAAGTGAAGCGCCATTTTCGAATGTAATCAAAGCGTTAGCTATATCTTCGACAGTATTGTTTTTAGCGTCGTAATCAGCGGCCTGATAGAAATGATAGTTTTCGATATTAGATCGGTTGCCGAGCTTTTGATAGGTATGTCCCTTCACGGATTTGACCTGTGGTTTGCCCATTAGATACCAGCAAAGGTCAATGACATGTACTCCGATATCGATGAGCGGGCCGCCACCGGAGCGTTCCTTATCCGAGAACCATCCCCCAGGATTGCCTAAGCGACGGAGCAGGCTGGCTTTGGCATAATAAATTTCTCCGAGATCGCCTGCATCGATAAATTTTTTTAGTACTTCAATATTGGAAGCGTGGCGGCGGACATATCCGACCTGAAGCAGCCCTCCTGTACGATGAGCTGCTTCTTGTATGAGCAGGGCTTCATCTACTGTTTTGCATAGAGGCTTCTCGCATAGAACACTTTTTCCGGCCTCAAGAGCGGCGATGCTGATTTCAGCATGTGTGTTATTCCATGTACAAATACTGACTGCATCGAGATCAGGGTTGCCCAGAAGCTCACGATAATCGGTATAGACATGGGGAATATCGTACTGACTGGCTGTTTTGCGTGCTCTCTCTTCGTTAACGTCACAAATAGCCCATAGCTGGCATTTTGAATTGTTGTGATAAGCTTTTAGATGGGACTCTGAAATAGAGCCGTTGCCGATAATGGCTATTTTTAATTTGCTCATCGAATCGCCTGCTTTCTTTCGAGATATGTGCTTATTTGATACAATGATACTTAACTTATGTCTAGACAATATGTGTTATTTGTTCACTTGATATAAATTTACCACACTGATATTAAGGGGAAAATGTTCATGATGATAAGATACATGGATTATATGATCAGTTCTGAGCCGATACGTGTCTTCAACCCGATAGCAGATTCCGGCAAGCAGAAGATCAAATCGCTCTCTGTTGTGGGTGCCGGTCATCTGCCGTGCAGAACCTTGCGGCGAGAGGGAGCCGTCTTTCAAGACTTCGCATTCGCTGTAATTACTGCTGGAGAAGGATACTATCAAGTGAACGATAGCGATAAACAGAGGGTAAACGCCGGATCGTGGTTTTGCTTTTACCCGGGTGCAGTGTTTAATTACGGTCCTGATGAGGGTGGATGCTGGGATGAGTATTATTTCACAATCCAGGGTGAGCGAACAAAAGAGTGGCTTGAGCATTGGCTGTCGTCTCCTGAGCTTGTAAAAAGAGCGATCATTAATGATGCGGCATTAAGCAAAATGGAAATGCTGTTCACACTCATTGATAGCGGAGCTCCAAGCAATCTGGATAGAGCTGCGCTAATGATCGAATCTTTTCTCTATGAGCTTGTTTCTCAAGGTGATAATGAAGATTCCGGGAATCGGGGGAAATGGGTTGTCAATTTAATGGAGGACATTTCGAATGGTGTTCTGCCACCTCAGATCTCAGGCAATATTGCCAGTCATATCGCTGCCAGACACCACATCTCCGTATCCACCCTGCGCAGAGTAGTGCATGAGTATACGGGTTATCCCTTGAATGAATATATCCACCGGCTTAAAATGGCAGAAGCGAAAAAAATATTGCTGAACTCGGACATGAGTATCCAGGAAATTAGCGCGGCGCTCGGTTATAAAGATATGTTTTATTTTTCCAAGGTATTCAAAAGAATTAGCGGTATCTCTCCAAGGAACTATCGCAGCACAATTGGACAATAACTATCTTTAAGGATAGACGGGGGGGACTAAACAGATGCAAAATCATATTCCAGAAACGACGGAGGGCCAATGGCTCGAAGACCATAACACAGTGGCAAGCTCAGCAGGCCGTGGCCTTGAAAGCCTCTTTTTTTATACTTCCATGTGCGGAACCTGCAAGCTTGCGGAGAAGATGCTCCAGATTGCTGTATCCTCAGGACCGGTTATTCCTGTCTCCAAAATAAACATTAATTATAGCCCCACCCTGCGTGACCGCTGGCAAATAACGAGTGTTCCTTGCCTGATTGTGCTGGAAAATGGAGAGCCTGTACGAATGGAGTATGCTATGGGATCGGTAGTTGATCTATATACATGGCTGAAACTAGGCTAACACACAGCATCGGTATGTTGCATAGGATGTAAGGTATTATACATCCGGCTTCGGAGCAGGGAAGGGAGTTAGAGCAGGAAATGGCGGATACAAGTATTCATTATTTTGCTCGAGGGAATACGGCTCAGGGATTGTTTAGTCTAACGGATTCGGTACTTCAGGGACTGAGTGCCATTTACGTATTACAGGGTTATCCGGGAGGAACGGAGAAGGCCATTGCAGATCTGGCACAGATCTGCTTGCAGAACGATTCCAAATTGCATTTCATCCATCAGGCTCTGGACAGTGATTTACTTGAAGGGATCATTATCGAAGATTTCTCTGTTGCTGTCATTGACGGTGAGGTATGGTCCGAGGAACTGCAATCTAATAGCGATGGCGAAATACATTACATTGATTTACGTTCATCTTTGGATACACAAAAATTAGCTGAAGCAGCGGTGCGTATTAAAGAACTGGAGGAAGAGATAGAGGGCTTATACAACAAAGCCTATGAGACCTTCCATAAAACACTCCGGATTCATGATGACTGGGAGAAGCTCTATATCGACAATCTTGACAGAGATCGAATGGATCAACTGGCCATCGAGTGGTCAGACAAATACTTACATCGTACATCGGGAGATCAGAATCACAAGGGAAGCGAAATCCATCGTTTTCTTGGAGCAGCAACATCCAAAGGGGCGGTAGATTTTATTCCCAACTTGACGGCTGGACTGCAAAATCGTGTTTTTGTTAAGGGTCGTCCAGGCTCTGGTAAATCTACTTTGTTTAAAAAGCTTGCGGCATCAGCGGCTGATAAGGGGATCGATACGGAGATTTATCATTGTGGATTTGATTCCAATAGTCTGGATATGCTGATTTTTCGTAATTTGAGCTTAGCTATTTTCGATAGTACTGCACCGCATGAACATTACCCAAGTCGTGACGGTGACGTCATCCTGGATGTGTATGACCTTGCCATTACAGAGGGAACGGATGAAAAATATGCTGAGGAGATCGCTATAGTCAAGGAGCAATACTCCAAGTCCATGCGGGAATCGATAGCTTACCTGACCCAAGTAAAAGAGCTGCGTGATGAGCTGCAAGCCATTTACGCGACAACTGCCGATACATCGTTACTGTCAGGGTGGCTGACAGAGGTATAGTTACAGGAAGCAAACAAACAAGGCTGTACCCAAGGTCATTCAAGCGAATGATTTTGGGTCAGCCTTTTTGGACATTTACCAATTGTTCCCGAAGCTATCACGATATTTAATAAAATTAAGCAACAAAAATGATAGCTTCACGAGCGGGGCCAGTGATCCGCATCGATGGATGTACAGGAGGAATGGGCCATGATTAATGTTAAAAATCTTGGAGCTCGGGGCAACGGTCGACATGATGATACGGCAGTCATTCAGAAGGCTTTTCAGTTAGCGGCACAACGAGGGGATACGGTTTATTTTCCAAATGGTGTTTATATGATAAATCCAGAGAAGAGTCTTAAGATCAGCAGCGGTACGATCGTTAAGGGTACGGGGGGTTCGGCGGTTATTAAAGCAGATTCAAAATATTTTGGTATGGAACTGATTCGTATTGAAGGTGACGATATTAGCATTAGTTCAATATCTTTTGATGGAAACAATCGGGTGAACCGTGTGGTAGTTATTGGCGGGGGAAGCCATAGAATCAATATAAGTAATTCTTTTGTTGCAAACGCTGCGCATAGCTCTGATCCGGATAGCGATTATTATATTGGTGTTGTATCGGGAATCACTGTATATGGAAATTCAAAGGATATCGTTATAACTGGCACGAAAATATCCAATATATTAGCTACCAATTTAACAAGTGGCAGTTTAATAGCTAGAGGAATATACGTTACCACAGCATGGGAGAGCACTGAGACCATTGTTAGAAATTTACTAATAACAGGATGTTATATTCATCATGTGGAGCCGGCGGATGACGGAGATGGCATTTATATTGAAGATCGTGCAATGGATCATAACGAGGGGCAAGATGTGTATAGCATAATAAGCAATAATCGGTTTGATCATTGTGCCAAGAGAGCCATAAAAATATATGCCAATGGAACAATGATAGTAGGTAATCAGATAACGAATACCTATTTAAACAATAACTATTACAAGGGGACAGATAAGGGCGGGCTTGCACCGGACATGTACTCGGCTATCAGCATATATGGCAGTAATCATTTAATTGAGAGCAATATGATCTCGGGCAGCGGCAGCTTCTACTCAGGGATAGAGGTAGATTTCAATGAAGCCGCTGATGATATAACGATTCAAAGCAACAGCATCAGTATGGGCGATTCAAGCAATATTCAAGGTAAAACTGCTATCCGGCTTGGTAATATCGTTAATTTTAAAGTGTTAACTAACCATTTAAGCAATGGCGAAAGAGGAATATGGATATGGAAAAATGCGAATTCAGGCTTAATCAGCAATAATGATATTAAAATGCAGGGAGGAGGGATCGATCTAAGTACGTATTTACCAGGGTATGTTCAGAGTAATATTATGTGCAGCTTCAATCGTATTCAGGCACCGAAATATACGATTCAAACCGCCCCTTCCAACCAAAATGTAGTTATTATGTAAGCTGAAAAATCCCCCTCCATCAAAATAGGAGGGGGATTGAATTTTGTTAGAAAGCTTGTTCGCTAGGCTGCTTTTTAATGATTTCGACTTTTCTGAATCGATGAGGTTCTTTTTCGAGAAGCTTTAAGTCAAGATTATGGTGAGTGTATATCTCACCGATATTCATTTCCGGATGCATCCCGAACAACCAGCCGCCAATCGTGTCTACGTCGGTTGTATCAAGCTCGGTCATCAGCAAATCGTTGATTTGGGTGACGGTTACTTTACCGTCTACAACAAGGTGATTATCGTTCAACTGAACAATTGGCTGCTCTTCTTCCTTGTCGAATTCGTCACGAATTTCACCGACGATTTCCTCCAGTATATCCTCAATCGTAACGAGACCTGCTGTACCGCCGTACTCGTCAATCAGGATCGCAATATGAGTGCCTTCCAGCTGCATTCTTTTTAACAGCTCATTGACCGGGGTTACTTCAGATACTGCCATAACCGGCTGGAGGATAGAGGCTACCTCAAGGTTCGGATTATCCTCATATGCCAGGAAAAATTGCTTTGTATTCACAATACCGATAATATTGTCCTTGCTGCCGCTGACGACCGGGAATCTGGTATATTGCTGTTCCTTGATAATATCCAAATTTTCCTGGCGCGACTTGTCTGTATATAAGCACACCATGTCGGTGCGAGGTACCATAATTTCCTTGGCGAGCAAATTATCAAAAGCAAAGATCCGGTTAACATATCCGTATTCGCTTTGATTAATTTTTCCGCTTTCATAGCTTTCGTTAATAATGATTTGCAGTTCTTCCTCAGAGTGGGCTTCTTCATGCTCAGATGCTGGCTTGATACCCATTAACTTAACCAATTGATTGGCTGAGCCGTTCAAGCTCCAAATGAAAGGGCGCATGAGTTTATTGAACAAAATAAGTGGTTTTGCCGTAAACATGGCTACACTTTCCGCTTTGCGAATCGCTATTGTCTTTGGAGTCAACTCCCCGACGACGACGTGAAGATAAGTGACCACTACAAACGCAATGATAAAAGAAAGTACACCGCTAACGGCATCTGGCAGATGCAGGCTGTGGAATAACGGATGCAGCATCTTCTCTATGGTGGGCTCACCCAGCCAACCAAGACCCAAAGCTGTAATTGTAATCCCTAATTGACATGCCGATAAATACTCATCCAGATTCGCTGTTACTTGCTTTACGGCTAATGCGTTCTTGTGCCCTTCACTAATCAACTGGTCAACTCTACTGCTACGTACCCGAACGATTGCAAACTCTACTGCTACGAAAAATGCGGTCATCGCAATAAGGATGACGATTAAACCCAAGTTTAAAACCAAAAACCTGTCACTGTCCATTGTTGTAAATCTACTCCTTTTGAATGATAAGATATGAAGATTGTAAATAAGCTAATTATATAATATACGGAACGGAAATGCTAATTCCCGTAATAATCGTTATAGAATTACTGAAATATAATTCGTGTTTTAGTATTTTTAAGATATGATTAAAGATTATTTTGATTATAAAACCTATATAATCCGAACATTCTTGATAAATTTAATTGACACATTCGTATAATAAAGTTATTCTTGTTAAGGTGTTCTTATTACTTTTACAATTCGTATATCCTCAAAAATAAGGTTTGAGGGTCTCTACAAGGAACCATAAATTCCTGGCTACGAATAGGTGTTTTCGCATACCTATTCATAGTCGGGATTTTTTTGTTCGTTGCTTGTCGAAAACACCCACATTTCCTAAACTTCAGGAGGAGACTAATGAGTAAATACGATGTGATTGTTGTTGGAGCAGGCCCTGCAGGCATATTTGCATGTTATGAGCTGACGCGCAAAGCGCCTCATTGGAAAGTGCTGCTGGTGGATAAAGGACATGATATTTATCGTCGCCGCTGCCCTATTCTGGAGGAGAAGATTCAGCTTTGCCCACCTGCAGCGGGAAAAAAAGAATTTGCAGGTTGCTTGCCTGCCTGCTCAATTACAGCGGGGTTTGGCGGTGCTGGAGCATATAGCGACGGGAAATTTAACATAACGACCGAATTCGGAGGTTGGCTGAGCGATTATATTTCACCTTCCAAGGTGTTGGAATTGATTAAATATGTAGACTCGATCAATCTGGAGCACGGAGCGACTACAGCCATTACTGATCCGGAGACAGAAGCGATTCGTGCTATTGAACAACGCGGCTATGCAGCAGGATTGAAATTGCTTCGCGCACAGGTCAGACATCTTGGTACGGAACAGAATCTTGAAATTTTGAAATCCATTTATGAATACCTGAATACACGTATTGATATGATCTACAAGGCCGAGGTTGAAGATCTCATTACGATCAAGGAAGATGGCAAACATGTCGTACAGGGCGTTACACTAAAGAACGGCGATACTTATGAAGCTGATTTAGTGATGGTAGCTCCGGGGCGAGACGGTTCAGCTTGGTTAACGGACATTTTGAAGCGCAGACGTCTGAAAATGGCAAACAATCAGGTGGACGTAGGCGTTCGGGTTGAAACCTCGGACGTCGTCATGAGAGAGATCAATGAAAATTTGTATGAGGGGAAATTTATATTTAATACAACTGTTGGAACTCGGGTACGGACGTTTTGCAGCAACCCGTCGGGCCATGTTGTGGTGGAGAATCATAGCGGCGTTATGGCGGCGAATGGTCACTCCTTCAAGGACCCTGCTCTGGGATCGAATAATACCAATTTTGCACTGCTTGTCTCCCATAGGTTTACTGAACCTTTTGATAAGCCTAATGAATACGCCCGTGAAATATGCCAAAGAGCCAACGACCTATCCAATGGGGGTGTCATCATTCAGAAGTATGGCGATATCCTTCGTGGACGTCGTTCGACTGCCGGCCGTATTGCAGAAGGATTTCTGGAGCCTACGCTTAAGGAAGCCGTTCCAGGCGATCTTGGGCTAGTGCTGCCTTACATTACGATGAAAAGTCTGATTGAGATGATCGAGGCGCTGGATAAAGTGACGCCGGGCATTGCCTCTGAGCATACGTTGTTTTATGGTGTGGAGGCAAAGTTCTATTCCGCACGTCCGAAGCTGACAGAATCTCTGGAGACAGAAATTTCAGGACTGTTCTGTGGAGGGGACGGAGCCGGTATTACCCGAGGATTAGCGCAGGCTGGAGCAGCTGGAGTATGGATCGCCCGGGGAATGATGGAGAAAGTCGGATTATAAGATGGATTATATAGCTCGATGGCGATGAAGCCGTCGGGCTATTTTTATGGGAAATAATATAAAATTTTACATAGATTTAACAACCGCGCAACAGTGAGCTATTTATTAAAAAATATGATAGGGAGGTAGTACATTTCACAATTGGGGAGGAATTTGTTGCTCATGAGTTGTCCGTGGAGAAATAAGCTGCTGGGCTTACTGCTGACTGTAGTATTGGCTGTAAGCAGTGTCGCTGGATTTGTACCGGAAGTTAAGGCGGCAGAAGCTGAAGAGAACGTATCGCTTCAGGAGAGTAGTAGTGAGGGCATAAGTGTTGCCCAGGCGATTGCCAAAGGGAACAATGGCGAAATCGTTACGGTATCGGGTTACATTGCAGGACATGCTACAGGATCATTAACTGCCAATTTTCAATCTCCTTTTGCCAATGACTATAATTTTCTAATAGCAGATGCAGCAGGTGAACAGGATACAAGTAGACTTGTAGATGTTCAAGTTCCGTCAAGCCTTCGTGCCAGCTTCGGACTCCAAAGCAACCCGAGTTTAGTAGGTAAAAAGGTGGTCGTATCGGGTTCTCTTGCAGCGTACAACAATTTCTCAGGACTTAAAAATGTAACGATTATAGAGCTCTCAGAGGATGGATCGGGGGGGAATCCAGACCCTGACACTGGTGAGCCAGATCCAGGTCATGGAGAAACGCCAACGTTGCCTGACGGAACCGGAAAAAAGGTGCTGTTCGACAATTCGCATGCTCAAACAGCTGGAGCGGCTGATTGGGTTATTGAGGGGGCATTTTCTGACTTTGCAGATGGTCTTCGTTCAGCCGGATTTACCGTAAGCTCGTTGGAGCGTCCGATTCCATATACTTTTGGAGAGGCGCCTATCACGTATAGCGCGTTAAGCGATTATGATGTTTTTGTTATACCTGAGGCGAACATTCCATTTAAAGCGTCAGAACAGGCTGCATTAGTACAATATGTGCAAAATGGGGGCGCAGTATTTTTTATCTCTGATCACTATAATGCGGATCGGAACAAAAACCGCTGGGATTCATCGGAAGTATTCAATGGCTACCGCAGAGGTGCCTACGAGAACCCGGCCAAGGGAATGAGTGCTGAAGAAAGTAACTCACCTGCTATGCAGGAGATCACAAGCTCTGATTGGCTCGCGGACAATTTTGGAGTGCGTTTCCGCTATAATGCGCTTGGTGATGTTAATGCAAATGATATCGTAGCTCCATCTCAAGCTTTTGGAATAACAGCAGGAGTTGGCTCGGTTGCTGTTCACGCCGGATCAACGCTCGCTATTCTTGATCCGAATAAAGCAAAAGGAATCGCCTATGTGCCGACTGGAGTTTCAGCTTGGGGCAATGCGGTAGATAGCGGTGTCTATAACGGTGGAGGACGTGCAGAAGGTCCTTATGCTGCTATTGCTAAGCTAGGACTAGGTAAAGCTGCTTTTATTGGAGATTCATCTCCTGTTGAGGATGCTACGCCGAAGTACGTTCGTGAAGAGAACGGAGCCAAGAAAACGACGTATGATGGGTTCAAGGAGGTAGATGATGGTCTGTTCCTCGTTCAAACGGTCAAATGGCTGGCTCATGACGAAAGCTACACATCTCTAAGTGAAGTACCTGGACTTCAGCTGGATACGCCAACAGTACTCGGAGCTGATGAGCAGCCTGCGAATACAACGGAGCCAAAGCCTGAACCGTGGGCTGCGCCGGCAGCGGGGTACAAATGGTATGATCCAACTACATTCAAGCCAGGCGCCTATGGCTCCACTGGAATTGTTGTGGCTGATCCGGTATACAACTTCGTCCATCAGTCGCAGCTTCCAAGCAGTGAAGAGTTTCAAATTCGTCTCGCAGTGGATGGTCTAAATCCTGGACAAAGCGTCTCAGCGCTTAAGGTGGGTATCTATCTCAGCGGAGGTACTCAAATTGCTAGATTTAAAAACAGCAGCGGCAGTTGGTCCGATTATAACTATAGTCCGGAATTTTCGCTTACAGCGAATGCGTTGGGACACGCATCTATTGATTTGACCGTTCAGCTCAAGCCTGGCCAGTCAGGTGCTGCCAACCTTCGCTTGAAGCAAGGCAGTGCCAATGTAATAACGAAGAGCGTTACCATTGCAAATGTGAGCGCTGAACCCTTGCCTGGTGATACAGGTGGGGTTCCACAGCTGACCAGCATAGCAAATGCAAGGCAAGCAGCCGACGGTACTGTTGTGACGGTTGAGGGTGTTGTAACGTCTCAGCCGGGAGTGTTCGGAGGACAAGGTTTTTATATTCAGGATGCAACTGGAGGAATTTATGTTTTTCAGACTGCGGCAGGGTATCAAGCTGGAGATGTTCTGAAGATTAGCGCAACCAAAACACTATATAACGGCGAAGTAGAGCTGGAGAATCCGGTTGTGATTGAGAAAACAGGAACACTCCCGTTACCGGTGGCAGAGCTGCAGGAGGCAGTTAACGATAACAATCAAGGTCGCCTCATTACACTGCAAAATGTTCAAATTCAGAGTTATGCCCAAGCTTCACCAGCCGGTTCTTTTGAGTTTAATGCACTTCGGGAGGACGGCTCCTCCACTCGAATTCGGATCGATGGCAGAACAGGGGTTAGCTATGCAGAGTTTAGCTCCCTATATCCTGAAGGAATAAAGGTAAGCATTTCCGGGATTTCGTCTATTTTTAAAGGCACGTATCAATTAAAACCTTTATCGCTGAATCATGTTGCTGCCAATGTATCGGATATAACTGCTCCGGTAACAGTAGCAGAAGTCATCGGCAAAACCGGACAGGCTGAATACAATACACAGGATGTATCGATCAGCTTTATTGCAAGCGATGATGGCGGCAGCGGTTTGAGTGGAACGGAGTATCGGGTGAATGGAGGAGAATGGACTAACCTAAGCGCACTTACCTTATCGGAGAATGGAAAATATGTTGTGGAGTTCCGTTCTGAGGACAAGGCGGGAAATGTGGAGGAGTCCAAGATCATCTATATCAATATTGATCGAGCAGCTCCAGAGATCGTAGTTGAGGGTGAAACAAATCATGTGCTGCAAACGCTGGAGAAGTTGCCATTCTCCATTGTTGTCAGTGATCAGATTAGCGGAGTGCAGCAAACCGTATATAAGCTGGATGGTAAACTAATTAGTAATATGCTTGAAATTACCCCGTTATCATGGTCTGTAGGCAAACATACCTTGATTGTCACCTCAGAAGATCAAGCCGGGAATAGTGGGAGTGTTAGTGTTACGTTTGAGGTGACGATCGACATAGATCATCTGGATGAGCTGATTTCTCTTGGTGAAACTAACAAATTTATTTATAAAAAGGGCACATTAAAAAGCCTGCAGGCCACAGTATCCTCACTTCAAAAAGCGAAATCCAATAAAGAGCGTCAGCTTAAAATTAGCGCACTAAAAATCGTTATCCGAGCGTTTGAGGGCAAAGGAATCACGAGGGATTTCACAAAACAGCTGCTGGATGATCTGAACTACATTAGTAAAAACATCGCGAGTTAGAGGTGTTCAAAGTTTTTGCTTTTGATTGTGGGAGCGGAGCCTTCATTTAGTGAAGGTTTTACGCTCCTTTTTTGATGTAAAGTTGAAAAGCTGCGAAAGTGCATGCTTTAACAAGAAGAATGGCAGATTACGAACAAAAGCCTGCAAAAGTACAACAATTTGTCCACTTCATTCGCTAGAACGGGAGGTTGGGCGAAAAAAGATGCACATTTGCGGGAATACGATGAGATGGGGCATTAAATAGAAGAAAGGATGCACTTTTGCAGCAATTATCCGATTGCAATACTATATTCCAATAAAATCCTTATTGCATTGAGAAGAAACGTTTTATATAATGATAATGCAACCGGTTGCAATTAGAAGGAGAGAATTCAAAGATGTCTAAAATTACGATTCAACAGATCGCCGATCTGGCGGGAGTGAACAAAGCGACGGTATCCCGGGTTATTAACAGAAGCGCCAACATTTCCGAGAAGACGAGGGAGAAAGTCGAAGCTATCATGAAGGAACACAACTATGTTCCCAATTCCATTGCGCGTGGGCTGGCCTTTAATAAGACCTTTACGGTTGGTTTTTATTCCGATTACACCGATAAGCGCGCGTATGCCAATCCTTTTTTCTACAAGGTGCTGCAAGGGATCGAAGAGATCGTCTATAACAATGACCACATGTTTCTGATGATGAGTGACCATGTCAACAAGAAAAGCAGTTCTACGTTTGAAAATGTGGTTAGCCAGCATCGTGTCGACGGCCTGATCATACCGAATACACTGCTTACGGAGCAGAATTATGATTTGCTCATCAAACATAATATGCCCTATGTGGTGACTGGTGAGAACATGCTGCCGAAAGAAGGAGTGCCATGGGTAGACATTGATAATGTTCAGGCGGGGCAAGTGTTAACGGAGCATCTGATTGAGCTGGGATGCCGGAACATTATGATTTATGCCGGAGGCGAAGCAGTCGCACGGGACAAGTTCCTGGCAGATCGGTTGAAGGGCTATACCGAGACAATGAAGCGTAATCAACTGGACATTTCGGTTATAGAACATGCGGATGTGTTGAAAACGCTTAACCTCGCGAAAAAATCGGGAAAGTCCGAGCGAACAGGGATTACAGGCACTCGTCCAGACGCGCTGATCTGTTGTACGCATGAACAGCTCTTTGAAATATTGGATTGGGAACGAGGAAATCCGATGTTGTCAGAATTGGCGCTGGCGACGTTTGATAACTTTCCAATGTCCAAGTATATGACTCATCCGGTTCATTTCGTGGATATTGATCTGGAGATGATGGGGAAGCAAGCGGCACAAATGCTGTTCTCGTTAATGAATAAAGAAACTGATGTGCCGAAGTCGATCTCCATTCATACGAGAATCGGAAACTAACCATACCATACTGAATGAAGAGGGAAAAAATAAATGATGACTAACTTGTATCATGATCCTGTGGTAGACGCCACATTAGTGTCGCTGAACGAGCTCGAATTAAGACTTAGGCTTCCAAATGAGGCAACATCGGTTCGATTGTTGTATTGGAACAAATACAAAACCGAGGAATACGGGGTTCAAAACCAGCCAATGACGCTCTGGGCGGAATCAGACAACTACAAATACTACCGTACGATATTGACAGGGATGGAATCACGTATCCGTTACCTTCAATATACATTTGAATTTGAAATGAAGGGGGAGTCGCACTGGCTTAATGCTGAGGGGCTTCAAAAGTTAAATGGGTCCAAAGGAAGCTATTCCTACTCATACGCAGGTGATCGCGATATTGTAGGTTCTCCAGACTGGATCACGAACCGGGTATGGTATCAGATTTTTCCTGAGCGCTTCTGTAATGGGGATCAGAAGAATGACCCGGCGAATACAGAGCCTTGGGGAAGCGTACCAACCCGTGACAATTACATGGGAGGTGATCTTCAGGGGATTATCCAGCGTCTGGATTACTTAAGCGAACTAGGTATCAATGCCTTGTACTTGAATCCGATTTTTACAGCTACTTCAAATCATAAATATGACACCGTGAATTATTTCGACATTGACCCTTCGTTTGGGGCGATAGCAGATTTGCATGAGCTGGTAGCCAAGTGTCATGAGCGAGATATCAAGGTAGTTCTGGATCTGGTGATCAATCATTGCGGATTTTATCATCCATTCTTCCAGGATATTGTGAAGAAAGGCAAAGCATCGGGGTATCGCGATTGGTTCTATGTAAATCGTTATCCCGTAGAGCGGAGCGAAAATGATTACGATTCCGTAGGGTATTATCAATGGATGCCCAAGCTGCGGACATCGAATCCAGAAGTACAGCAGTACATTTACGATATCGTGTCCTTTTGGCAGAAAGAGACGGATATCGATGGCTGGAGAATCGATGTCGCAGATGAGGTGGAGATCAGCTTTTTGCGGGAGCTGAAATCCTATGTTAGAAGATTAAATCCCAACGCTATCATTATTGCAGAAATATGGGACGATGCCAAGCGGCTGATGATGTGGGGCGGAGTTGACAGTGCGATGAACTATGATCTGAGAAACATCATGTTCGATTATGTGCTGGACCGCAGCATTACGCTGGAGCAGTTCCATGCAAGACTAGTCAAATTGGCTAACCGGTACTCACTTGCAGAGCTTCATCAAATGTTCAACCTTCTTGGAAGTCATGATACGGAGCGTATTTTGACTCGGTGCAAGGAAGATAAGACGAAGCTGCAGCAGCTTTTGGCAATTCAATATGTATTCCCAGGCAATCCTACTGTTTATTATGGAGACGAGCTGGGGATGATCGGAGAGAACGATCCTGGCTGCCGTGGCAGTATGTCATGGGATAGCCTTGAGGAATCGGAATCGGCTGCAAGAGCATTCTTTAAAGAGCATCAAGTCTGGATTTCGCGTAAGGTTACTAATCCTGTGCTGCAATCAGGTTCTCTTGAATTGAAGTATAAGCAAGGATCGGACTGCTATGTTATTCGGCGTCATAACGACACTGAAGATGTAATACTGCTGATGAACTTCTCAGAGGATCGTCAGAACCTGTCATCAGTGATGTCGCAGTTGGAGCTGAACGGAAATTATTCAATATACGGCGAAGAGCATTTGGGCCAACTGCCTGAAGTGATCGAGTCGGGGCAATATATTACAATCCAAACTGTACAATAAGGAGTTCTACCTATGACAAATAAATGGAGCAAACTATCACTTGTTCTTCTTACTATGCTTGTCGTCCTATCTGCATGCAGTTCTGGTAACAATAAAGGCAATAATCAATCGAGTTCTACAGGAGAAGCATCCGGCAAAAATGTAACTTTGACGTTCTGGCATCATTACAGCACAGCTTCACCTGAAGAGAAAACACTAACTCAGGTGCTTATTCCTAAATTTGAAGCAGAAAATCCCGGAATTAAGGTGAAGGCAGTAGCTATTCCTTGGGATGAGCTGCACAAGAAGCTGCAAATCGGAGGAAGTGGCGGCGACCTGCCGGACGTAGCACGTCTGGACATTATTTGGGTTCCTGAATTCCAGAAACGTGATCTTCTTCTTTCGCTTGATGAAAAATTTACTGATTTTAATGATATTGCACAAGGCTTGCTGGAAGGTCCTCTTACTACAGGCAAAGTAGGCGATCATTATTATGGTGTTCCACTCAACACAAATACTAAAGTTCTGTTCTGGAATCAGGATATGCTTACACAAAGTGGAGTAGATAAAGCTCCTGAAACGACGGAGGAGTTCTTTACAGCACTTGGTAAAATCAAAACGAAATATGACAAAGTGTGGGGCTTTGGCGAGCCGGCTCTTCAAGGCTGGAATCTGCTGCCTTGGATTTGGAGTAATGGCGGCGACATCCTGTCTCCGGATAACACCACCGCGGAGGCTTATTTGAATAGCCCTGCGACAGTCGACATTATTTCAAAGTTAAGAGATGCATATAAAGCAGGTCAAATCTCAGGATTCAAACCAGGGGATGTTGCAGTTACAGAAGGCCATGCCAGCGGAAGCTATGCCATGATGGCAGAAGGCCCTTGGGCTGTTGCCCAGTTCAACTCACAGTTTGCAGATTACAAAGTGCAAATGGCGCAGTTCCCTAAAGGCTCGGCTGGCTCTATTCAAGTACTCGGCGGAGAAGATTTAGGTATTTTCAGCAAGGACAAGCAAGAGGAAGCCTGGAAATTTGTTAAGTTTATGGTCTCAGAAGCCGCTCAGGTTGAAATGGGTAAAGTGGGTCAAATTCCGGTTAACCTGGCAGCTATGGATAATGCTGAAATAAAAGCAATCGACTACTACGGACCTTTCCTGGAGCAGCTTAAAACTGCCAAGGCTCGCCCATCAGTGGATGTATGGCCACAAATTGATGGAGTGCTTAGCGACACCATGAGCAGTATTTTTATGACCGATAAGGATATCAAAGCTGAGCTGGATGCCGCTGTAAGTAAAATTGACGGATTGCTAAAACAATAATTACATCGGGAGGAGCGTCATCCAAAAGGCTGGAGACGCTCTATCCATGAAGGAGCCATACTATGCGCAAGAAGAACGGAGTGGCAGGATACTTATTTTTCTTACCTGGTTTTTTGTTTTTTGCCGTATTTATTCTATATCCGTTAGTTCGGAATCTAATATATAGTTTCTATGATTTTCGATTAAGTGATCTCAATCATCTTGAGTTTATCGGTTTTGATAACTATGTGAACGTGTTTACGGACTCTGTGTTCTGGGTTTCACTCAAAAATATAGTGATATATGGACTTATTTCGGTTCCCGGGCAGATGATTATCGGATTTTTTGTCGCTTACGCGTTGCATCGCAATGGATTCGGAACGAAGACCTTTCGTGTACTGTACTTTTTACCTGTTATCACTTCATGGGTCGTTGCGTCGCTGATTTTTAAATTTGTGTTCACGGATCAGGGTTATCTTAATTATTTTATTATGGATAAACTTCATTTTACGGATACCACAATCAGCTGGCTCAGCGACCCTAACAAAGCGCTGCTGGTGGTTGGATTTCTCGGGATTTGGAAAGGTATCGGTTGGGTCATGGTTATTTACATGGCTGCCTTGCAGGGTGTGCCGGTAGATCAATATGAAGCTGCTTCCCTGGATGGCTGCAATACGTGGAACAAGATTCGCTACATTACACTGCCGGCGATTCGAAGCACGACATTTTTTATTCAGATGATGCTTATTATCGGTGCGTTTAACGTATTTACCTCCATTTACTTGATTACCGACGGCGGACCTCTTCATCAGACCGAGGTTATGTTGACAAGAATGTATCAGAAGGCGTTTACCGAATACGATCTCGGTTATGCCTCTGCACTGTCCTATGTTTTTGCGATCATTATCGCCATTCTGACATTCATTCAGTTCCGTCTGAACAAAGAGGATTAGGAGGGGAAACTATGAGCTCACTTTGGAAAAAAATATGGATGTACGCCCTGCTTATTTTAGGCGCGGTCATCTCTATATATCCGTTAATATACATGCTGATGACTGCACTTAAGCCGATGACCCTGCTATTTGAGTTTCCACCTAAATTTTTACCTTCAGAAATGACATTTAACAATTTTAGGGATGCATGGGTCAGCCAAAATTTTGCACAGTACTTGTTTAATAGCATTATGGTTACATTGGTCAGCTTTGCATTTATTTTTCTTTTTTCATCCATGCTGGCATTTGCTTATTCAAGATTTGAATTTCGAGGCAAAAAATTAAGCTTCGCCATTCTGATGGGCGGACTAGTCATTCCGAGTCTGACGCTGCTGATTCCGCAGTTTATCCTGATTCGCCAGCTTGGTATGTTCGACTCCAGATGGGGACTGATCGTCGTTTACGCAGCCGGAGCGATTCCATTTACAACATTTCTGCTTAAAGGCTTCTTTGATTCCATATCTCGAGATATCGATGAATCCGTGGAAATGGAGGGAGGAAACGCATGGACATTATTTGCGTCAATCATTATTCCTCTATCCAAGCCGGCCTTTGTACCTGCCACGATATTTAATGCATTGACAGTATGGGAGGAATTTCCTTGGGCACTTACCATCATTAATGATCCGGCCAAACGGACACTGCCCATTGCGCTGGCGAATTTCCAGGGACAGTATACGACACAATGGGGAATTGTTTTTGCAGGCTCGTTAATCGCAATTCTGCCGATTATTCTGTTGTTTTTGCTGCTTCAGCGCTATTTTATCGCCGGGATCACGGCAGGAGCTATCAAAGGATAAACCTCCTGCTTCTTTTCAATAAACTCAAACGATTGACCGTCTCAAAACAAGGGTGTTATAATGCACCACATAGTAGTAAGTAAACGTTTAAGTGGGGAGTAAACCGGGGATGATCACCTGGTAGGTGAAAGGGGAACTACCGTGAGTAGAGCGTATGTTTTGGGACGGAATGCTTGGCGAACTATCGAAGAAGGCAATGAACGTGAATGGTTGATAGGGAACGGGATCGGAGGTTATGCAAATCACTCGGTTCCTGGCGGAGGTTTCCGCATGTCGCATGGATATCTGATAGGTTCTACGAAAGCGCCTGTCAATCGGGTGTTAGTATTCACCAGAACACAGGAAGAAGTTAGGATCGGTGATAGAAGCTATGATCTGACCTCTCAGCAATATGTGAATTGGGAGAAGAATGGACAACGTTATTTAACGCGATTCAAATTGGACACAGTTCCACAGTATTTGTATCAGGTAGAGGATGTTCAGCTGCAAAAAACAATTTCCATGGAGTATGGACATAATACGGTGACGGTATGCTATGAAGTAACAGGAGGAAGAGAACACACTAATTTGAAGATTGTACCACTGTTCAATCATCGTTCACCAGGCGATGCCTCTGAGAAAAGCAATCTTGTGTTCGATACTGCACTGGAGGGGAATAGACTTCAATTAGTCCCTAGAAGCAATCCGGATTTAACGATATCTTTTATGACTTCAGAGGGGCAGTATCTGGATCGTTCGACGCTTCCGGTCACGATGGCTACTCCACCCTATTTGTACGAAGAAAATCATTATTACAAGTTTGATAATCGGAACGGATTTATGGGTGTCGACCACCATTATACGCCGTACGAAATCAATATAACATTAGAGCCTTATGAGCGGAAAACATTCTATGTAAAATGCTCTATCGATCCACTCGATGAGAAGGATGGTTTTACTATTGTACGCGAGTACAAAGAAAGAATGGATCGACTCGTCAGTAACGCGGGCCATCATAATCGTTTGGCTGATCGTCTCGTGGAGGCGGCGGATCATTTTATCGTAAACAGGGAATCCACAGGATTAAAAACGGTATTGGCAGGATATCCTTGGTTCACCGACTGGGGACGCGATACGATGATCGCACTTCAGGGGCTTACCTTATCAACCAAACGTTTTGAGGAAGCCCGGGAAATATTAGAGTCCTTCTCCAGATATGTACGAAACGGACTTATTCCTAATATGTTTCCTGATGATGGACAGGAGCCTCTGTACAATACGGTAGATGCCTCGCTCTGGTATTTCCATTCGGTTCACGAGTATTTAAAATATACCGGCGGTGAAGAGGATTATCGTTTTATCGAGCAGCGAATTTATCCGAAGCTAAAAGAAATTATCCACGCCTATAGTACTGGCACTGATTTCTCGATAGGAATGGATGAAGACGGTCTCATTCGTGCAGGCGGGGGCTATGACCAGGTAACCTGGATGGATGTGCGGGTTGGCGATTGGGTGGTAACCCCGCGTCATGGGAAGCCGGTAGAGATTAATGCTCTTTGGTATAACGCACTGTGTGTAATGACAGAGCTTGCCGAACGTTTTGGTGATTCGACTCCATATGAAGCATTAGCCCGGCAAGTACGGAAATCTTTTAATGAACGCTTTTGGAATGAAGAGGCACAGAGTCTCTATGATGTAGTTGATGTAGTGCAGCCTGATGGAAGCAAGGTGGACGATGGAAGCATTCGTCCTAATCAGATTTGGGCCATCTCATTGCCATTTACGATGCTTCCAGATGAGAAGGAGAGATCTGTTGTTGGGGTTGTATATAAGCACTTATATACTCCTTATGGACTTCGTTCACTGTCTTTTGAAGATTCGGAATATAAATCTCAATATATCGGTAAATTGATACATCGTGATGCGGCCTATCATATGGGAACAACTTGGGCTTTTCCGTTAGGTGCATTTATTTCATCGTATTGCAAAGTGCATGATTACAGTTCGGATGCCATAGCAGTGGCTAAAGAAATGTGCGAAGTGTTTGAAGACCATATGCATGATGGCGGGATTGGTGGAATTGCAGAGATTTTTGACGGCGAGTTCGCATGTACAAGTAGAGGCTGCTTTACTCAGGCTTGGAGTGTAGGGGAAATACTGCGGGCATATACGGAAGATGTTTTGCCGCATATTTAATAAATTCCACGATAGGAGTGAATGTTGTGGCAGTACAAAAGGAACTGGATATTGTATTTGATTACGGTGATCTTGAGGTAACTGAGGGTATTTCTGTTTTTGACAGCAGGTTTGATGAGAAGTTCTACTATGATGGTGACGATCTTGGGGTCGACTATACGCCAGAGAGAACTAAGTTTCGGCTGTGGGCTCCAACAGCATCAGAGGTTTTGGCAGTTTTTTACAAGACATGGAATGGAGAGGCTGTTCGCGAGCTGCCGATGACTAGAGATGTGCAGGGAACTTGGATACTGACTGTAGCTGAGGACTGCAAAGATACGTTGTATACGTATCGGGTTAAGGTTGGCGAGGTCTGGAACGAGGCGGCTGATCCTTATGCTAAAGCGGTAGCAGTAAACGGAGATAAGGCAGCCATTGTGGATTTGCGCAGCACTGATCCTGAGCGGTGGACGGAGGACAAACCTCCATTTGTTTCCCATCTTGATGCAGTTATCTATGAGCTTCATGTACGTGATTTGTCGATTAAAGAGGATAGCGGTTCCAAGCACCGGGGTAAATACCTTGGCCTGGCAGAGAGCGGAACACGGGGTCCGAATGGAATCCCTACAGGACTGGATCACATTGCTGGTCTTGGAGTAACTCATGTGCAATTACTTCCGATCTATGACTACTCCACAGAGAGTGTGGATGAGACGAAGTTGGATGAACCTCATTTTAACTGGGGATATGATCCTAAAAATTACAACGTCCCAGAGGGCTCCTACGCAACGGATCCATATTTGCCCTCCTCCCGGATCACGGAATTGAAGCAGTGTATCCAAGCTCTGCACGATAAAGGACTTCGGGTTATTATGGACGTGGTTTATAACCATGTGTACGACGGATATATCGTCAATTTCACCAAGCTGGTTCCGGGATATTACCTTCGTTATAAGGAAGATGGCAAGTTCTCTAACGGTGCGTTCTGCGGTAATGAGTGTGCATCCGAAAGAGCGATGATGACCAAATTTATCGTGGATTCCATTCTGTACTGGGCTCGCGAATATCATATTGATGGGTTCCGCTTTGACCTGATGGGATTAATTGATACAGGTACAATCAATGAGGTTCGCCGTCGTCTTAACGAAATTGATCCGTCACTTATGACAATTGGCGAGGGATGGATCATGGACACTGTATTGCCAGAACCGATTCGCGCTAATCAGAACAATGCTAATAAGCTTCCGGAGATCGGACATTTTAACGACGGGTATCGTGATGCTATTAAAGGCGACATTTTTATTTATGATAAAAAGGGCTTTATCAGCGGGGGCGATGGCTTCGAGGATGATATCAAGCGCGGGATTGTTGGAGGCATCAAGTATGGTGGGGATATCGCCCAATTTGCCGATGAGCCGGTTCAGAGCGTAAATTATGTAGAGTGTCATGACAACCACACATTGTGGGATAAGATCGTAATCTCTACTCCAGACGAGAGTGATGAAGTTCGGCGCGATATGCACCGCCTGGCTTCTGCGATTGTGATGACGAGCCAAGGTATTCCTTTCATCCATGCCGGACAGGAATTTTTACGTACAAAAGACGGGGTGGAGAACAGCTATAAATCTCCGATTGAAACTAATTGGCTGGATTGGGGACGCTGTGCTGAGAATCAGGATGATGTTCTTTACATGGCCAGTCTGATCCATCTGCGCAAGACTCATCCTGCCTTCCGATTGCGGACGGCTGAAGAGATTCGCAAGCATCTTCAATTCGAGGTTTCACCTAAGCATGCGGTAGCTTATACTCTCCGCAACCATGCTGGAGGGGATCAGGATAAGCATTTGTATGTGTTATATAATGCTAATACTAACTTGGTAGAAATTGAGCTTCCAGAATTGGGAGCTTGGGAAATACGATACGGACATGAATCTGTTGCGAACCTAGAAAGCAACCGCTTAGAGGTTAGTGGGATTGGAATCGTTGTCCTCGCAGTAACGCCTTAATTAATTGAAATAGTACACATTTAAAAAAAGACTTCCTATTTGGTAATTACTGCAAAAGTACATCTTTTTTTCGGAATGCTAATCAGCCATGTGGAATTCATGCAAAAGTGCATCTTTTTTGAGCTAAAACGTAGATTCTGGCTCAATAAAAGTAATAAAACTGCACTTTTGCAGGCTTTTCAGTTGGATTGGTGATATTGATTCCGAAAAACTGCACTTTTGCAGCAATTTATATTTGGGAGTCTTTTTTTTATGAAAAAATATGAAACGATTATTCCTGAAATTTATCACATATAATTTCCATATGTTTCATTTTAATTTCCTGAAATTGATAATTTAAATGTGAATCAGGCGGAAAAATAAGAATTTATGGCAATAATAACAAAATAGTTTGATTAATCACTTCACAAAACATGGAATATATGATTAAATAAAAGTGAAATTAATGAAACGCTAATGAAATATTTATGAAATTAATATGAATTGCGTTTCTGTTCTATAACATTCCATGAAGGAGAAGGAGGTGAATACATCCGTTGCATTTATACGTTATTCGACATGGACAGTCGACAAAGAATATCGGAAAGGGAGGAAGCGCAGATTGCGATCTCTCCGAAATAGGATATTGGCAGGTAGAACAAATTCCATCTTTCTTTCAGAATATCAAGGTTAAGGTCATTTATTGCAGTCCACTTCGAAGAGCTCTTCATTCGGCATTGCCTCTTGCACGTGCTTGTAACTTGCCGGTAACGCTTGTTCCTGAAATGTCAGAGATGTTCCTAGATCAATGGACAGAATACCGGGATTATGATTGGCAAAGTTGTGATCAAATTGAAAGCGTTTACGAAAACGCGCGATTTATACATACACACCATAAAAGCAAGCAGTGGTGGCCGGTATGGCCGGAGGATAAACGCGCTGTAAGAGTCAGGGTTCAATCTTTCTATGATGCTCATATTGCTCCAGACCTGGGAACTGACGAACATATTGTTGTTTTTGGGCACGGACAATCTACTGCGGATTTGAAGCAAATTGCAAACCCCGGCGATATGATCCCGGTCTATAATGCCGGTATTGTCAAATTTACTATGAATGCAGATGGTAAATGCGAGTCTGCTGAAGTCTTTACTGAGCATCTAGGAATACATGTGTCTGATTAAATCTTTTTCATATGTAATAACAAAGCCAATTTAGGAGGGTTTTCATAATGAATTTCAAAAAATTCACACTTTTGTTGACTGCATTGGTTTTAGTTTTTTCTATTACCGCATGCTCATCCGGTTCAAATAATTCCGTGACACCTAACACAAGCAATAACACTCCGACGGAGAACGGCTCGTCGACGTCAGGGGATGCTGAAGATGAAGGTCTGGAGCCGGAGCCTGGTGCAAAGCTGGTTATTTGGGAGGGGAAGGACGAGCAGCCTTTCATTGAAGCGATCGCGAAGGAATTTACAGCCAAATATAATATTCCGGTCGAATTTCAGGAGGTTAATTCAACTGAACAACGGAAAAAGCTGAAAACTGACGGCCCTGCTGGTCTAGGTGCAGATGTATTAGTTATGCCTCACAATACATTAGGCGATGCGGTAGCTTCCGGTATTTTGCTGCCTAACGATTATTATGCAGAAGAAACGATAGCCAACTACCCTAAGGAATTGGTAGATGCAGTATCATTGGACGGTATGATCTACGGCTACCCTCGTAATGTAGAAACCTACCTCTTGTATTACAACAAGGAACTGGTAGATAAAGAGGTTCTTAAATCATGGGACAGCATTATCGAATTTGCTAAAGGTTATAACGATGTAACTAACAACAAGTTTGGTTTTATGTGGCAGGTAACGGACTTTTACTATAACTATTCTTGGATTGGGGGTAGCGGAGGTTATATCTTTGGAAATAATGGAACAGACCCGGCAGATATCGGCTTAAATAGCGAAGGTGCTATTGAAGGTATGAAATTTTTCCAAAGCTTGAAAGATGCTCTTCCTATTAAAGGTGTAGATGCAACTGCAGACGTAAAAACAAATCTGTTCCAAACCGGGAAATTGCCGATCAATCTGGATGGGGTAGCTCAATTGGGGAACTTCACAAAAGAAAAGCTTGGGTTTGAAGTCGGGGCAGTTCCTCTTCCTCCAATGCCAAACGGTAAGACACCTATCAGCTTCTCTGGGGTAAAAGCTTATTATGTAAGCTCATTCAGCCAATATCCGAATGCAGCCAAACTATTTATTCATTTCGCAACTACAGAAGAAGCAGCGAAGAAGAACTTTGAACTGACAGGTCTCATTCCGTCGCGTAATGGCATGGATTCCCTACCGGAAATTACAGGTAATGAAGTTGTAAAAGCATTCACTGATCAAATTAAAAATTCTCAGCCGATGCCAAATATTCTTCCTGCGACTCAAATGTGGGGACCTATGACTGCAGCGTTGGAATTAATCTGGGAAGGCGCGGATGTAAAGACAACTCTGGACAAGGCTGTTACTGACATCAAGGCAGGAATTGAACAGCAAAGCGCTAAGTAAATCTCAGATTATAGTAGATAACAATAAATGGTTGGGCAATTATCCACTTTCAAAGTGGATAATTGCTTAATTTGAAGGGGATGTAATACTGATAATGAAACCCAACAGAAAGACGGCATCCATTCTCTCCGTCGTTGCAATGGGATTAGGGCAAATCTATAATCGCCAATACATGAAGGGCATTCTAATGCTCCTGTTACATGGCTTGGGATTATACTACATTATCTTTAATTTGAAAGAAGCATTATGGGGCATCATTACTCTGGGCGAAAAGGCTCAGCATTTGGAGCTTGTTGGAAAAGTATATAAGATGGTTCCTGGCGATCACTCCATTTTTTTGATTGTTCAAGGATTGATCGTGCTGTTCGGGCTTATTGTGTTTGGTTATGCGTACATTGCAAACATTAAAGATGCATATAAAGTTGGGAAGTCTCTTGAACAAGGGATTCAACCTCATAATTTTATAAAATCATTGAAATATGTTAGTCAGCATAAGTTTCCACAGCTTATTATTTCTGTGCCACTGCTTTTTGTACTTTTCTTTACCGTACTGCCGCTTGTATTTTCTGTAATGATTGCTTTTACTAACTATTCGTCGCCAAAGTATTTACCTCCCGCTAATTTGATAGATTGGATTGGCTTTGATGCCTTTAAACAATTGTTTACACTGAACAAATGGGCAAATACATTCTATGGGGTACTCAAATGGAATATTATTTGGGCGGTTGTTGCAACGATATCGACATTCTTCGGCGGATTTGGCGTAGCGTTACTGGTGCAGAGCACCCGAACCCGGCTTAAATCCGTATGGCGGACGATTTATATTCTGCCCTTTGCAATTCCGAGTTTCGTCTCATATTTGGTTATGCGCAACATGTTTAACTCCCAGTTTGGGCCGATTAATCAGTATTTGAAATGGCTTGGTATTCAGGGACCGTCTTGGCTCTCCGATCCTACTTGGGCCAAGGTAACGGTGTTATTAGTTAATCTCTGGCATGGATATCCGATATCGATGCTGCTCATCATCGGAATTCTAACTACGATTTCCAAGGAATTGTATCAAGCCGCAGAAGTTGATGGGGCATCCGCCTTCCAGAAATTCAGAATGATCACATTCCCAAGCGTCATGTTCTCTTTATCTCCGATTCTTATTGGTATGTTTGCTGGTAATGTGAATAGCTTTAGCGCTATTTTCCTGTTAACCAACGGCAACCCGGCTAATAGTGAATATCAATTTGCTGGAAATACAGACATTTTAATTACCTGGCTATACAATCTGACGATGAATCAAGGTAATTACAATTTCGCATCTGTCATCGGTATTATTATCTTTATCATTCTGGCAACTCTGTCGATCTGGAACGTTCGCCGGACACGCTCATTTAAAGAGGAGGAACTTAACTAATGATGAGTGCTGCGAAGTTTAAAAAAATCTTTGGCGATATTAGCCACCATTTGCTTTTAATTGTTATTGCCATCGTTACTATTTATCCTGCCTTATGGGTCGTGCTGGCTTCCTTCCGACCAGGAACAGCGCTTTACAGCGAGCATCTGCTGCCTGAACGTTTTACCATTGAGCATTACATAGAGCTTTTTAGAGAGTTTCCATTTGCACAATGGTATATGAACACGATCAAAATTGCTCTTGTATCAATGGTATGTAGTACATTCTTTGTATTGCTGACCGGTTACGCTGTTTCACGTTTCCGCTTCCGTGGACGGAAAAGCTTAATGTCCGGACTATTTGTTCTGAACATGTTCCCATCTTTTATGAGCATGATTGCAGTTTACATTTTGCTGTTGAATATGAATTTGCTGAACAAGCACTCAGCATTGATGTTTGTTTATACTGGCGGAGCAGCTATGGGATATTTGTTGGTAAAAGGTTACTTTGACACTATTCCACGGAGCCTGGAGGAAGCAGCAAGAATAGACGGAGCTAATCACTGGATCATATTCTTTAGAATATTTGTCCCCTTATCCAGACCATTAATTGTGTACCTGTCCGTAACCTCGTTTGCCGGGGCATTTAATGATTTTATTTTCGCTCAAATGGTGCTGCGAACGAAGGAACAACAGACACTGGCAGTAGGATTGTACAACATGGTAAGCAGTCAATTCTCAACACAATTTACCTTGTTTGCTGCTGGTTGTGTATTAGTTGCACTGCCTATTACCTTAGTGTTCATGTTCTTCCAACGTTTCTTAGTGGAAGGTTTGACCGCTGGTGCTGATAAAGGATAAACCATCATTATAAAGAGATTGGAGGAGAAGCTGTGTTTGATTTGCACACACACCACGAACGATGCGGCCATGCAAGAGGCGCACTGGAGGAATATATAGAAAGCGCAATTTCAAAAGGAATACGAGTTCTGGGAATAACTGATCATTCTCCATATTTTTTCGCGGATAAGGATCATCCCTTTCCAAAATTGGCAATGGCCAAAAGTGAATTCTTTAATTATGTGGATGAGGCTGTTCGATTAAAAAAGAAATACATGGATCAAATAGAATTGTTAGTTGGTGTTGAGTCGGATATTTTTAAGGAACACGTTGATTTGTACAGTCACGTTTACAGTGGATTTCCACTTGATTACGTCATTGGCTCGATCCATTTCACATCTCCATTAAACGTGGATAAAGGATTAGATTGGAGTGTAGCTTCTGAAGAAGAGCGAGAGGCGGAATTCAAAAGATTCATTGAACTGATGCAGCTATCTGTTCGGTGTAAATGGGTTAACATCATCGGTCATATGGACAGGTTTAATCGAGGATATGAGTCGTTTAAAGATTTATATGCGCCTTATATATCATCTTTGCTCAAGACGATGGCAGAAAGAGGCGTTGCTCTGGAAGTAAATACAGGCGGATTTCGGGTCGCTTCAGAAGATTGGTACCCTTCAGTTAATGTGATTGAGCAGGCCCATTATTATGGAGTGGATATTACATTTGGCTCAGATGCCCATGATCCTTTGCGAGTCGGAGATGAATGGGAGAAGGTTCGCAGCACCTTGGAACAAATAGGATATAAGCGATGGGTCATCTTTAAACAGCGTAATCCTTATTACTTGGATCTCAAATCATAAGAAATCCGGAGGGTGTTATGAAGAACAAGGAACCAGGGGTGCGACTATTTGGAGCCATCAATCGATCGGTTGGAGTAAAGCTTTTTCTCATTATTATTTGCAGTATTGTTGTGCTTGTATCCATCCTAGGGATGACCTCTTATACAGTATCGAAGAATATCATTAAAAATAAGGTAGCTTCTTCGTCTCTGCAAACGATTGAACAGGCATCAGATAAGTTGGATTTTTTGTTTGGGGTGTACGAGAGTCAGTCAAGACAACTATTAGTTGATCAAGAGCTGATGGGTCAGTTGGTTGCCTATAATGGACCGGAGCTGGCTACTGCTGAGAAGACACGGATATCCAATAGTATCGTCGAGAGATTGAATAGTATGGTTGCAGCGGATAAAAGGTTATATTCAGTGAGACTTGTGCCTAAAAGTATGGATAAAACAAAGCTAGTAAGTTCTAAGGGTGCAAGCTCGCTTAACCTTACAGAGAACAGCAATTCATGGCTGGATAAAGTGATTGAGGCGAATGGAGAAATCGTATATATTCCTGCTCAGAAAAAAGGTCTATTTGATCTGAATTCGGAGCCTACGATGATGATTGGGCGACTGCTGAAGAACCTGAACAATCCAGAGAAAGAATATATCGTCTTGCTGGAAGTTAGAGATCAGGAATTATCAGGTGTATTAGCAAACATTAGCTTGGCTGAATCAAGTCAGATTATGTTAATTAGTAATGATAATGATATTGTTCATATTGAGGATTCGAATTTGCTGGGAAGTAAGTCAACGATCCATATTTCTGGTAATGGAGAAGAGAGTAAGGGTTCACTTTTTGTCAAGGATGAGCATGGCAAGGATCAGCTTGTTGTGTACAAACAAAATGAACTATCTAAGTGGAATGTGGTAGGTGTAGCGCCGGTCAGTGAGCTAGTTAAAGAGACGAGCAGCATCATCCAAATCACCATTATTATCATAGTCTTGTCTGCGCTTTTAAGCGTTGCTATCGGAATGTTTGTGATACGAATGGTAGGTAGACCCTTGCAGAAGTTGTCTTCCTTAATGGAGGAGGGCGAAAAAGGCAACCTTTCTGTACGCACAGACTTTAGAGGACAAGACGAAATAGGCAAGCTGGGACAAAGCTTTAATCAGATGATGGAGCAAATTTCTGTCCTGGTTAATAAAACGAATGATTCAGCGCAGCATGTATTACATACTGCTTTTGAATTGTCCGAAGTTTCACAGAAGAGCTCTACGATGGCGAGAGAAGTGTCGGTAGCTATTGAGGAAATTGCACAGGGAGCGATGGAGCTATCAATAGAGGCTGAAAAAGAAATGACCTATGCCGAGAACATTGGATTGAATATGGATAATGTGATTGATTCCAATTCAAAGATGGAAGAATCCGCGGATCGAGTGTATCAAATTAGTAGTCAGGGAACAGAGTATATGAATGAACTCATCTTAAAGACCAACTCAACTGAAGAATTGACAAGCTCAATGATAGGTAAAGTGGATAGGCTGAAAGAAAGTACAATCTCGATTCACAAAATATTGGAAGTATTAAAGGCAATGACGCAACAGACGAATATTCTGTCATTGAATGCATCAATTGAGGCAGTCCGGGCAGGTGCAGCGGGAAAAGGATTTATGGTCATCGCGGATGAAATACGTAATCTGTCAGACCAGTCGAAAGACTCGATCAACATTGTGCAGACTATTACAAGCGATATTCAAAGAGAGGTCGAGGAAACAGTTGAGCTTCTGCTTACGGCGTCTCCATTATTAACCGAGCAAATTCATTCAGTCAAGGAAGCCGCGACTATATTCGATCATGTGCGAGAGGAAATGGATTTATTCATCCAGCATAATGAGGTATCGACCACATCAATTAAGGAATTAAATCAATCGCAGCTTGTTTTATCTGAGTCGATAAGCAATGTGAGTGCAGTAGCAGAACAATCATCAGCATCGTCGGAAGAAGTGGCTTCAATAGCATCCGAGCAATTAAATAGTAGTGAGAAGCTAGTTATTCTCTCCGACAAATTGGCGGATTTATCAGAAAGTTTGAAAGAATCATTGATACTATTCCAAACAAGAGGTAAGGGAGAGTGAATAGGGGAAAGGCAGGGAAAATAAATGACTGGAATGAGCTCAGGTATATGGCATATCACATACTGGGATATGACTATAAGGATATTAATGGCCTTGTTGCTGGGCGGGATCATCGGATTTGAACGGGAAATTAACAACCATGCGGCAGGGTTTCGAACTCACATTCTTGTCTGCGTCGGCTCTGCGACAATTATGTTATTGTCTATATACGGATTTGGAGATTTCGCGAATGAGCCTAACGTCAGAATGGACCCTGCTCGGTTAGCCGCTCAGGTTATCACGGGTATCGGATTTCTAGGAGCCGGCGCGATTATTCGTACAGGCTCTTATGTTTCCGGATTAACGACAGCGGCTTCGATCTGGGTAGTGGCAGGGATAGGTCTATGTGTAGGGGCAGGGTTCTATTTCGGAGCAGTTCTCGTTACCTTTCTAGTACTTGTCAGCTTGTTTGTATTTCAGAAGTGGGAAAAGTATATGCTGCGTAAATATAGAAGACATGAAATGAACATTAAAATGTATGATCGTCAAGAAATATTAGGACAAATCGTAGAAGAATTAGGTGAACAAGATATACAGATTTATGAGTTGCTGGTTCAGTCAAACCACAAAACCGAAGAACATCTGGAGACAATAATTGTTCGCCTAAGTGTTAAATTGCCCAGGGAGAACAAAATTGTGAATGCGGTCAACAGAATTTACAATTATGATGATGTGTTGTCTATAGAAATATCCAATTTATTCAATCTCTCCAAGAAACTCAACTAGATTCAACTGGATATTCGTTATAAAATAGTAAAATAGAGAGTATTTGTTTTTTAAGTACTCATTTTTCGGAGAGGTGATTGAAATCTCTACTATAAAAGATGTAGCTCTTCTTGCAGGGGTATCGCCAGCAACAGTTTCCAGAGTTATTACACAAAAAGGTAATATCGCGAGTGAAACAAAGGCTAAAGTTTTCTCTGCTATGGAGCAAATTAAATATGTACCAGTACATTCTCAAACAAATAATAAATCAGGGACAATAAGCTTTTCGATTGCAAGAGATCCTAAGGACATGCTTGACAATCTATTTTTTAGCAACGTGCTTTGCGGAATTTCCGATGCGGTGAAGAAGTTCGACTACAATGTTCAATTCTCGTTATACTATACCATTGATGAGTTGATCGAGAAGTCGATTGAATTGTTTAAGAAGAAACAAGTGAACGGGTTTATTTTTACAAGCATATTATCCTCGGATAAAGATCTACTGCTAAAGAGCATGCTTGAGAATCATGTTCCGTTTGTTATGATCGGGAGCAGCTTGAATCAAAATGTATTTTCTGTTCACAACGACAATGTTCGGGATAGCTATATGGCGACCAAGTATCTGCTTGATAAAGGTTACCGTAAAATATTGTTCCTGACTCCGGACTTAAAGCAGGACTTTACTTATGACCGTATTCATGGCTATCAGAGAGCTATTGAGGAAAGTAATGAGGCTGATTTCACAAATATCATATATTGCAGCAATGAAGAGTTGGATATCACAAAAGCTCTAGACAAGGTCATTGAGGAGGGGATCAGCTTTGATGCAATTATGACGATGGATTCTATTGCCTCTTTAATTGCGATGAAGTATTGTCAGCATAAAAAAATGAGAGTGCCGGAAGACGTTGGCATAATGACTTTAAATAATGTTACATATTTAGATAAAGTGGCTCCATCGATCACTGGCTTAAACCTGAATCACTCCGCACTTGGAACAGAGGCTGTTCAACTTTTGAGCGAATTAATGGATACGAAACCACCAGCTTGGGTGCATAAGAGTGTGACACTTCCCTCAGAAATCATCGAGCGGCAATCGACAAATCGTCCTTTGAGCTAGATTGACCGGATCTATTTTTACAACGATTAAGAAGAAACTAACCAGGCTCTTGAGAGGCTGTCCCAAGAGTTATCTAAGATAGCTTTTTAGCAGAAAAAAGGCAAGATATCAGGAAAAACATGAAAAAACAACTATGACGCTCAGGCGTCACCACCTAGAATGAAAATAATATACTCCAAATTGCGCTTTTTCGAAATAGTACAGCTAGCTTATTCGTGAGAAGTCAGAAGATTGCAGATCGAACACAGTAGAGGAAAAAATCTCCTTTATTTTCGAAAATGAGATGATTTTAAAGAAAATAAAGGAAGTATTTTCCTTTATCCTTACTGAAATTGCCCTAAAATGCGAAAAATCAGCGTTTAGCACCAAAATAGAGGAATTAAGTTCCTTTAGTTTATGATCTTGAGCGAATCCTGATGGAATAGGGGAACTTTTTTCCTTTATTGCTACCGAAGTGCTGAAAATAGGTTGAAAACGTCCAACTGTAGCCCTGATGCTTCTGTTTAACACGAGCCTAATCACGATTACTTGTGGCATACTCTTTATTTTCGTATAAAATGTAGGAATATTGTTTAGAATAGACTAGTTTGAAAAGAATCTTAGAGAAAGCCTG
>NZ_FNBG01000038.1 GCF_900102215.1 Fontibacillus panacisegetis | reverse complement strand
ATGCACAATTAAAGTATAAATACGGAAATCGGAAATTTTGGGCAGAAGGATATTATGTGAGTACAGTGGGCTTGAATGAAGCAACCGTAGCTAAATACATTCGTGAACAAGAAGCACACGATCAAGCAATAGATAAACTGAGTGTAAAAGAGTACGAAGATCCGTTCAGCAATTATAGGAACAAAAAGAAATAAACCAGTTTAACTGGTAAGTGAAAATGACAAATTACACTGAGCCTGAACGGATTTGTGGTCAGGCTAGCGTCTTTAGGCGCAGTTTGGCAACAGGGGGTTATACCCCAAGAGCAAACCACCCGTTGGACGGGTGGTCATGATTAACAATAGATGGAATTTTATGATTGCTTATTGAGTATCTCTTTGATACACTTATCCGGTAATGATAATGATTATCAATGAATGGGATTTTATTTAAAAGATGAGAGGAACGTAAGGTATGTCATCATATTCAACAAGCGAGAGTGAGCCAGGGTCTTCACTGAAACCTAAATTGCGTACTCGGCCGATCGCTGCCTCTTTGATATTATTTGGTGGATTTATAACATTAATATTCGGGATTGCATTTTGTATTTCATTTGGTGCTTCTGACATTTCTCTATCTACCGTATGGGAAGCTGTGTTTCACTACAACCCGGATATTCCCCAGCATTTAGTCATTCATGAGCTGCGTTTACCACGAGTGCTTGCAAGTGCTATGGTTGGAGCAAGCTTCGCAGTTGCTGGTGCACTGATGCAAGGAATGACGCGAAATCCGATGGCAGATTCCGGGTTATTGGGATTAAATGCAGGCGCAGCCTTTGTGATGGCGTTGTCCTTTGCTTTTTTTCCAGGCTTATCGTTTATTGGACTCATTCTGTGCTCTTTTCTGGGAGCAGCGATTGGTGCAGGGCTTGTGTTTGGTTTTAGTGCATTTTCAAAAGCAGGGGTGACTCCTGTCCGCTTGGTGCTTGCCGGATCTGCTGTTAGTGCTCTTTTGGCTGCACTAAGTGAGGGTGTCGCACTTTACTATAACATTGGACAGGACTTGGCGTTTTGGTATGCAGGTGGAGTAGCAGGAACAACATGGATTCAGCTTAAAGCTTTGTTACCGTGGATAGGCTGCGCACTTATTGCTGCAATAGGACTCTCCCGATCCATTACACTTTTAAGCTTGGGAGAAGAGATTGCGACTGGACTTGGGCAGCGCACAGGACTTGTCAAATTAGCTGCTATGATTATTGTTCTGATACTTGCCGGTTCTTCTGTTGCAGTGGTAGGTGCAGTCAGTTTTGTTGGTCTAATTGTCCCGCATGTGACAAGATTTTTGGTTGGGGTCGATTATCGATGGATCATTCCTTGCTCTGCAATCCTTGGAAGTCTGCTTGTTGTATTTGCCGATCTTGCAGCCAGAACGATCAATCCTCCTTATGAAGCGCCAATTGGTGCACTTATTGCATTGATCGGGGTGCCGTTCTTCCTTTATTTGGCACGCAATGAGAGGAGGTCATTGTAAAATGAACAGCTCTCAAATTAGATTAATTGATCAAACCAGAAAAAAACGCGGAATTACAGTAATGTGTGTTATTGCTGTTCTTATCGTTGTTGTATTTATTGTGAGTATGAATATTGGATATATCCGTCTGTCGCCAATCGATGTAATGAAGACCCTGTTTGGCAAGGGAACAGACAGACAATGGCTCATCCTGTTTGAATTTCGACTCCCGCGGATCGTGATCTCCGTGCTTATCGGAGCGGGTCTGGCTGTGTCAGGCTGCGTCATGCAGGGGATTTCTCGTAATCCATTGGCTGACCCTGGGATATTAGGAATAAATGCTGGCGCAGGGCTGATGGTCATGCTGTTTATTTCGTTTAATCCGATGACAACTATGGGATCTGTATTTGTACTTCCGCTGCTAGCTTTAATCGGGGCCGGTTTGACTGCGATTCTGATCTACGCGTTAGCCTATAAAAAAAATGAGGGGATTTCATCTTCAAGACTAATACTTAACGGTATTGCCGTAGCTGCAGGAATCAGCTCCGTGATGATCGTTCTTACTCTGGCGCTTGAGCCGCAAAAATATCAATTTGTAGCCAAATGGCTAGCGGGAAGTATTATGGGCACTAACTGGAAATATGTGCTTGCGCTGCTGCCATGGATATTAATTTTGCTTCCGTTTGTTTTTTATAAAGCGAGGGTAATGAATGTTATATCTCTTGGTAATGGGACTGCGACTGGACTAGGTACCGACGTACAAAAAGAGAGTATTATGCTATTATCCGCTGCAGTTGGTCTGGCCGGCTCTTCCGTGGCAGTAAGCGGCGGTATCGGTTTTGTCGGACTGATCGCGCCTCATCTGGCTCGAAGGCTTGTTGGGCCCAAGCATCAATTGCTGTTTCCGGCATCCGCCTTAACAGGAGCTTTATTAGTTATTCTTGCTGACACCATTGGCCGCTCGATATTACAATCGTCAGAAATTCCAACGGGTATTGTTGTAGCAGTGATCGGAGCCCCATACTTTTTATATTTATTGTCACGCGTAAAGAAATAATTAAGCTAAGTTACTGTATATTCCAGAGGAAAATGACGGATAATTGAGCATTTCTCAAAAAAAATGTCCCTTTTTAAGGATTACGCTAATATTTTGTGATTTTTATTGATTATTTGTAGAAATTTATATATAATCGTTTTTGTTTGATTTTTAAAATCTGAAATGGAGGTTAGTGAATTGGGTAAGGCTCTTATAATTGGTGCTGGCGGTGTGGCCAGTGTAGTTGTTCACAAATGTTGTCAGGTTCCAGATGTTTTTGAGGAGATCTGTATCGCAAGCAGGACGCTCGCAAAATGTGATGCTCTCAAAGAAAAACTGGATGGCGGCCGCACAAAAATTCAAACCGCAAAGGTAGATGCGGATAATACGGATGAGGTAGTTGCACTGATTAAGAGTTTCGGACCTGACGTTGTTATCAACGTTGCACTTCCGTACCAAGATCTTGCGATTATGGATGCATGTCTTGCTACTGGCGTTCATTACGTTGATACAGCGAACTATGAACCGCCAGATGTTCCAAAATTCGAATACAAATGGCAATGGGCGTATAAAGAAAGATTCGAAAAGGCTGGACTTACAGCATTGCTAGGAAGCGGCTTTGATCCAGGTGTTACAGGAGTTTTCGTTGCATATGCACAGAAGCATCATTTTGATGAAATTCATTCTATCGATATCGTAGATGCTAACGGCGGGGATCATGGATATCCGTTCGCAACAAACTTTAACCCTGAGATCAACATTCGTGAAATTACTGCTAACGGACGTTACTGGGAAAACGGTGAGTGGATTGAAACAGCTCCATTAGAATTCAAGAAAACTTACGACTTGCCAGAAATCGGACCCAAAAACATCTATCTTTTATATCATGAAGAACTAGAGTCTTTGGCTGTGAATATCAAAGGATTAAAGAAAATTCGCTTCTGGATGACATTCTCTGATAACTACATCAACCACCTGAAGGTGCTTGAAAACGTAGGAATGACTTCAATTGAGCCAATCATGTATGAAGGTAAAGAGATTATTCCGTTGCAATTCTTGAAAGAGATCCTTCCAGATCCAGCTTCTCTTGGACCTAGAACTGTAGGGAAAACAAATATCGGATGTATCATTCAAGGAATTAAAGACGGTAAGCCAAAAACTTACTATGTATATAATGTATGTGATCATCAGGAATGCTATAAAGAAGTGGGCTCTCAAGCGATTTCTTATACAACCGGGGTTCCAGCGATGATCGGCGCTATGCTCGTTATGAAAGGGCTTTGGAAAAAGCCTGGCGTATTCAATGTAGAAGAATTCGATCCAGATCCATTCATGGACGCTCTGAACAAATACGGCTTGCCTTGGAAAGAAGATTTTGCTCCTGTATTGCTTGATCCTGCTGAGGTACATGCATGAGCCTGGATTTTAATGCATTACCATCACCATGCTTTGTCGTTGACGAAGCGCTGCTTACTAGAAATCTTGAAATTCTGGATTCGGTTCAACAACGCACAGGCTGCAACATTCTACTAGCGTTAAAAGGGTTCTCGATGCATTCAACTTTCCCATTAGTAGGGAAGTATCTCAAGGGCATCACGTCCAGCTCGCTGAATGAGGCAAGACTTGGCTATGAGAAAATGGGCAAAGAGGTGCATGCTTACGCACCGGCTTATGTAGATTCAGAGTTCGATGAGCTGCTTCAGTATTGCGATCATATTGTGTTTAATTCATTTAGTCAGTGGAATAAATACAAGGATCGGGTAAAGAGCGTTCAAGGGAAAACGATCGAATGCGGCATTCGAATTAACCCTGAATACTCGGAGGGTCGTACTCCGATTTACGACCCTTGCTATAATCATTCAAGACTAGGCGTTACCTTGGCGAACTTCAAGCCTGAAGAGCTGGAAGGAATCGACGGGATACATTTCCATACCCTCTGCCAGCAAAACTCGGATGCACTTGAGCGTACCGTTCAAGTTATTGAAGAGAAGTTCGGAGAGCATCTGCACAAGATGAAATGGATCAATTTTGGCGGCGGTCATCATATTACTCGTGAGGATTATGATATTGAAACGCTTGTACGTGTCATTAATCGAATTAAAGATACTTATAACGTTCAAGTCTATCTGGAACCGGGTGAGGCTGTTGCATTGAACACAGGTTTCCTTGTCGCATCGGTATTGGATATCATTGATAATGATATGAACATCGGGATTCTGGATACTTCGGCGGCATGTCATATGCCTGATGTACTTGAAATGCCGTACAGACCGGAAATCATTGGTGCAGGAATGCCGAATGAAAAGGCTTATACTTACCGTTTTGGCGGATTAACTTGCCTTGCGGGAGACGTCATAGGAGATTATTCTTTTGACGAGCCTTTGAAGCCGGGTGATCGACTCGTGTTCACGGACATGGCGATCTATTCTATGGTGAAGACAAATACCTTCAATGGTGTAAATTTGCCATCAATCGCTAGCTATAACGAGCAAGAAGGAATTAAAATCATTAGACAATTTGGATATGAGGATTTTAGTTCGAGATTGTCGTAACATAAGTAAAGCAAAAAGAAACCTTTCCTTGGTAAAATGGAGGCACCACCCAACCATATACCAAAAGGAGAGGTTTCTTTGTACATTCAATATACAATGGACCAACTTCATATGCCAATGGACTTGGAGGATGACATGCTTTTTACTTGATTGTCGCCCACTATTGACAAGTAAATTTGAAAAAGTTAACATGGAAACTAAGGGGTATCATAATAGTTTCCGAAGTTTAATTCCAATTAAAGGATGTTTTGATAATGGAGAATGTAAATCGTTTGCGTATCATGAATGCAGCTCGCGACTTGTTTAATACGCGGGGATACCGAAATGTAACTGTTCAGGACTTGTCAGAAAAGCTGGGTATGAGTAAAAAAACAATATATCAATATTTTGTAAGTAAGGAGGAAATTGCTGCTGCTGTCTTGGAAGAAACAATGTCAAATATGGATCGACTTTATGATTCATGCGAGAGTGACCCGTTTCAATCAGACCCTTTGACAGTATTAAAATTGTTCGTTTCGCTTGCAAAAGATGAAATGATGAGACTTGGACCGATGTTTAGGCACGATCTTGAAAAGTTCCTACCTGAATTAAATGAGAAGTACCAAAAGTTCAGTAATGAGAAGAAAAACCGTTTGGGTCAATTACTTGAGAAAGCTCAAGAGATGGGTTTGATTAAAAAAGACATTTCCGTTCACTTGACGATAGAAATTTTGTTGATATGCATAAAAGCACTTGTTCAAAAGGATAACAGGTTTCAGTCTGAGAAAGGGATCGATCTGTTTCTTGATATCTTCTGTAAAGGTATTGTTGGACTAGAGATGGAAGAAAACGAAAGAAGTAGTTAAATTCTGATTTTTTTTGGAAACCGAAAATCCTGTAATAGTTTCTTTGTTCTCATCCTATTTTATAAAGGTGGCGTAGACAATGGAAAAGTATGTGTTGAGTTTCATTGAGATCGATAAGTCTCATTTATCTGAAGTGGGCGGTAAAGGAGCCAATCTCGGCGAGATGACGAAAGCTGGTATGCCTGTTCCTCAAGGTTTTTGTGTAACAACGGCTGCGTACCGCGCTTTTATCCATACAAGTGAATTGATGGATCAGCTATTCACTCAGTTAGACCATATCAAACATGACGATTTAGAGCAAATACGCGTACATGGACAGCAGATTCGGGATCATCTTATTTCATTAACGATGCCTGAAGACATTCAAGACGCGATTTTGGAGGTGTGGAAAGTAAATGGCCAGAATAAGGCTTATGCTGTTCGCTCCAGTGCAACCGCTGAGGATCTACCATCAGCATCGTTTGCAGGACAACAGGACACCTATTTGAATATCTGTGGTTTAGAGTCGCTTTTTGCAGCCATTCAACGTTGCTGGGCCTCATTATTCACCGACAGAGCAATCTCTTATCGAACAAAAAACGGTTTCGACCACCGAGATGTATTTCTCTCCGTTGTGATTCAAGAAATGGTCTTCCCGGAAGTTGCGGGTATTATGTTTACCGCGGACCCGATAACGGGGCACCGAAACACAGTATCTATCGATGCAAGTTTCGGACTAGGCGAAGCCTTAGTGTCTGGTTTAGTCACTGCGGATTTATATCAAATTCGATCTGGAAAAATTACCAAGAAGCAAGTATCAAAAAAGGAGATCGCAATTTACGGAGTTCCAGAAGGGGGAACCATCACGAGGCAGTTGCCACTTGAGCAGCAACAACAACAGGCTTTACCTGATCAGAGAATTATTGAGCTTGCAGCGATTGGCCAGCGCATTGAAGCACATTATGGCTTAGAGCAAGATATTGAATGGGGTTATGCGGAGGGCAAGTTTTATATTCTTCAAAGTCGACCGATCACTTCGTTATACCCTGTACCACAAGTGTCAGATAACGATTTTCATGTTTTTCTCAATTTGGGCTATATTCAAGTGATGACCGATCCGATGAAACCCCTAGCGATTTCGCTTTTGAGCAATATTCCTGCTTTTTTTAAGAATGATCCGGAATCCAATGGTTCTAAATTTTTACTTGAAGCAGGCGGACGAGCGTTTGTCGATTTCACAGGACCATTGTCCATCAAGCCTGTCCGTAAACAACTCTTAAAAGTATTTGGTGGTATGGATGAATTATTAGCCGCGGCGGTACTCGAAGTTACTGAACGCGATGCTTTTCAACAAATTTCCATCCCGAATAAAACACTTATGCAAGTCGGGAGGAAAATGGCATCAATCATTATCCCTACTGCAGTAAAAGTGGTTAACAACTTGTACTTCAAAAATCCAAGTCATGCCGCTAAAGAAGCGAACGACCTTATCGAAAAGATTGTTGCGCATACCGAGAAAGAAATATTTGACGCGTCCGGATCGGATCGAATTCGACTGATTCGGCACGGCATGAGACGTATGTTGCCGGATATACTCTCTAAAATTGCCGTAAACTTAATTGCGGGTGTCCTGACTTCTGGCCGTCTCAAGAAAGAACTGGACAAACAGCTAGATGAGGCCGGGCGTAGTTCTCTCTTTAACAAATTGAGCAAATCTATGCCTGGTAATGTCACAACGGAGATGGGCTTGGCGCTCGGCGACCTAGCGGATGTAGCAAGGTTACATCCCAAAGTTGTTGAGATTTTGCAGAGCGCAAGTACCAGCCGATTTTATGATGAACTTGTTAACATTCCGGGCGGGATGGAGTTTCGACGAGCATTAGATATTTTTATGCAAAAATACGGCATGCGAGCCATTGGTGAAATCGATATTACGAAACCAAGATGGATCGAAGATCCGATACTCATTGTTCCAAGCATCTTAAGTAATATCCGGACAGCTGAAACTGGAGAACACAGGAGGAAGTTTAAACAAGGAGAGCTTGAAGCCGTAAAGGCTGGTCAAGAAATAATAGCCCAGTTCCCTTCTTCGAAAACAAAAAAGATGTCCCGTTTAGTCCAACAATATCGTTCGCTAATGGGGATGCGGGAACACCATAAATTCGTGCTAATTAAAGTGATGTACATTTATAAGCAAGCAATTCTTGAGGAAGCACGAACCCTTGTTGGAAAAGGCGCATTACTACGTGAAGATGATATTTTTTGTTTTACGCTAGAAGAGATTATTAAATTAATTGAAAATCGTTTCACTGGTAAAGTTAAAGATATTGTCGAGGCTAGGGAAAAACAGTATGAGCAAAATTTAAAGCTCAAATCTCCTCGCGTAATGACTTCCGAAGGGGAAATCATTACGGGGAAATTGCGAGAAGGCAATGCCCCAGTAGGGGCGATTGTTGGCACCCCGGTGTCGGCAGGTATCGTAGAAGGTATTGCGAGGGTTGTTCTCAAGCCGGAGGATGCAAAACTTCAACCGGGAGAAATATTAGTGGCTCCCTATACGGACCCGGGATGGACCCCTCTATTTATTTCCGCAGTTGGTCTCATTACGGAAGTAGGCGGCATGATGACGCATGGTTCGGTCGTTGCCCGTGAGTATGGGATACCGGCAGTTGTCGGCATTGAAAGAGCGACGGAAATTATTAAAGATGGATCGTATGTTCGCGTGAATGGGACAAATGGATTTGTTCAAGTACTTGATGGCAGTAATCGATGAGTCCCAGCAATGAAATAATTAATAGCTTGGTAGGGAAATGCTTGAAGCACCATGACTTCTTATCACATATACATGGTATTAGTTATAGTTAATTCTTATTTTTAATAGTGAGGAGAAACTATGATTATTTAAGTGTAACCGTGAGAAGAATAATCAGGAGGTGTATTGTGATTACTATTCTATTATTACTAGGGAGCGGAATGGGACTGTATTGGTTGTTAAAGGAGCCATCGGATTCTGCGTATAACAATGTTGTAAGACAGGCAAGTGGACAAGAGGAACACAATCAGCCGATCACTGTTATCGTTTCAGCAAAGGGCCTTACAGCAAACAATCAGCCGACGACAAACAACTATTTCAATGAATCCTTGAAAGAAGTACCATGAGTAATCTACAAGTGGTCATAATGCTCACGATATTTGCAATTACTGTCATTATGATGCTGTGGAGACCACGCGGTGTCAATGAGTGGATACCGACCGCTGTATCGGCTGTATGTGTATTCCTGATCGGGATCGTTCCTCTAACAGATGTTTTAAGTATCGGTGGTATCGTTAGCGGAGCAGCTATAACAATCCTATCGACCATTGTAATGTCAATTGTTCTTGAAAGCATCGGTTTTTTTCGATGGGCAGCCATTAATTTAGCAATAAAAGCAAACGGATCTGGCTATAAGCTATTTTGGTATATTAACCTTCTGTGTTTCTTAATGACTCTATTTTTTAATAATGACGGTAGTATTCTAATTACGACCCCAATTATTATTCAAACCTTGACTCTCCTCAAATTTAAGCCAGAGCAGCAATTTCCCTATCTGATTTCTGGTGCATTAGTAGCTACAGCATCCAGCGCGCCCATAGGTGTTAGTAATCTTGCAAATCTGATAGCCCTAAACATTGTAGAATTGGACATTAACACCTATGCAGCAATGATGTTTGTTCCATCCATGCTAGGTATCATTTGTATTCCAACTTTGCTGTATTTCTATTTTAAGAATAAGAAAATAATACCTTCGCAAATTCCTACTGATATTCATTCTGCACAGTCTCCATTGTTCTCTGACAGTGATGGACAACCTCCTATAGACTGGGCTCTCTTCCGCGTATGTATCTCAATCGTAATCCTTACCAGAATCAGCTTCTTTGTATTAGCTCCGTTAGGGGTTCCGACGGAATGGCCGGCTATTATGGGTGCGTTAGTACTCATTTTGATTAGATGGTATAAGAAAGGGATTGCCCCTTCAGATGTACTCAAGAAAACTCCTTGGAGTATTCTGATTTTTGCCTTCAGCATGTATGTTCTAGTATATGGTCTTCATAATACTGGAATGACAGAAATTATTATTAATCAATTTGGACCATCTGCCAGAGAAGGATCATTCAACGCTGTATTTATTTTCGGATTACTGTTAACGGTATTATCTAACATTTGCAACAATTTGCCATCGATTATGATAGGTACGTTTTCAGTGGCAGATATGGGGTTAGATGTTCATTCTATGCAAGTAGCGTATCTAGGAAATGTGATCGGAGCGGATATTGGCTCTCTTATTCTACCTATTGGAACACTGGCAACATTAATATGGATATATACGTTGAGAAGATATCAAATTTCAATTAAGTGGGTTGACTACGTAAAGGTTACCATTCTAGTTATTCCAATCAGTCTAATTGTAAGTTTGCTAGGTTTATATTTATGGACAGAGCTATTTTTCTTGTGAGGAATCAAGTGAAGAAGCCGTTTTCCGTCTTGACGGATGTAACGGCTTTTTTCTGTATGATTTTCTAGAGGATTGAGTGGATTTCGTCTAATATACATATATGGAATATAAGGGCAGGCAAAATCTATTAAAATGGATCTATTCCCATTACGCATATGCCTATGCACGAAATATAGAAACGAAAACACTAAATATTATTTTGGATAGTTGTCTAAAACCCGATTTGGTTTTTCTGCTGAACGTTATTCAACCGAGTCGCTGCATGAGATAAGAAACCAAATTCTAAATGAAGTTAGCAGGAGGCTAAAAATCTGAATCTATTATTAAAAAAGCGAACAAGCTTTCGCTTTGATGGTATAATGGTGTTGTGATGGAGGTCAATTATGAAAGGAATTGGGACGATGGCGGCTAAGACAAAGATGATTCCTCCGCAGCTTCCGGCGGATTTAAACGAGGCGGCTTGGGAAGATTTGCTGGCGGATGAGGATCATGAACTGGTACGTGCGACGATGAGCGGCGCGCATTTTGAATACGAGGTGTTGGAGAAATGCACGCTATCCAAGGTACAGTTCCGCGGCTGCTCGTTTGCGCATACCAAATTTGAGCGGATGGATATGACGGATGCCGTGCTGGAAAACTGTGATCTATCCAACGCAGTGTTGCACAAAGGTATTATCCACCGTGTGCATTTTAAGGATTGTAAATTGACCGGGGTCAATCTGTCCAAGGCGAACCTCGGATTCGTGACTTTCGAAAATTGCCTGATGAATCTGAGCGACTTTGTGGAAGCATCCTTGAAACAGGTGAAATTCAACGGTAGCTCGTTGCAGAATGTGAATTTTTACGGCTGCAAATTTAAGGATGTGGAGCTCCATGAATGCGATTTGAATGAGGCGGATTTTAACGATACATCGCTAAAAGGCATGGACATCAGCACTTGTACATATGAACGGATCGATATACCCGTACAAGCATTACCCGGATGCACCGTGTCGCCAGAGCAGGCGATCGGTTTTGCTAAGCTGTTTGGGTTGAAGGTGAAGTATTGAGCGACAAATGCCGGAAATCCGAAAGAATCGGAAATTTTTTTGAAAAAAAACATCCGGCAGTTATACCAATGTTTTCTGGCTGTAGCGATGGTATCGGATTTCTTGCAACCATTATCTTGGAGCGCAGCCTGTCAAAATCATAAGTACGACACTATCATATCCAAAATAGAGCAAAAGATGATTATTACACTCAAGGCAAAGGGGTACAGTACGAAAACGATCAAAACCTGCCATCACAGAGCGCTATACCCACGTCAGCACTAAAAACCTGAAGCGCATCCAAGCCCACTGGACCGAATCCACCGTGATCTGGTTTAACCAATCGTATAGCTGTTAAGGCGAATAATCGGACTTACAGAATAATGAAATAGAGGTATAATCAAGGTTGACAGCAAGAGGTGCAAATCCCCCGGATTTGTTCGGGGTTGTGATGTGCAGAGATAGGGGAGTTATAAGAAATCCTCGCATGATTAATAATTGAGGGTGAATCTGAATGTCTAACATCAGTTCGATAATAAAAATGATTGATATGGCAGCAACTCAAAAGAATTATAAAGAAGTGGAAAATCTAATTAGTGTATTGGACATTAGCGATCAACATGGAATACATAGCTTATTGAAAGAAACAACAATTAAAGTTATTACTGAAAATAAGGACAAAATCAATATTGCTTATAGTGTAAAGGAGCATATTATTGGGTTTCATTTTTATAAATTATCTTGGTCAGATGATATGCTAGATCAATTGATTAAAATATATAAAGAGGAACGTTATCTTGCACTAGAAAGCAGAGTAATTAGTGCAATAAAATCAGATGAAATAATTGTTAGTCAGTTAAACAAATTGGAAAGCATATTTAGTTCAAAGGAGTTTATAAAGCAAATTGAAAGCTGGAAGAAGAGAAATTGTTTAGCTTAGGCATCGAAGGCGGGGACATTTTATATAATATTCACGCATCGAAGCCTTGCAGCTCCTTGGTCTGCAAGAAGCTATCGGCAGGGAAGTGGAATCAGCGGATGTCGTGAATATAGGAACGTTAGATGAAATTACTCGAGGATTTAAAGACCTACAAATCATTATTAACATCACCCCGTGGTCCGATCTTAATGACAGTGATAATATGAATATTATCTTCAATCATATAAAGGATTCTAAAACTTCCAGCACGAAGTCTATACATTGAGGACTCGCCTTGGATTTTCTTAATGTCCAGGATTGCGAGGATTTTCTGTTAGGAGTAGTAGGTGATTTGAGACTCGCTCTTTACTCTTTTTGTCGAGTTTCTCTAAGTACTTGTATGATCGCTTGGATAACTCAACTTTGTAATTCAGCTAGAATATCCTCGAACTTTATAGTTTTCCCCTCAAGGTATTCTTTTTTTGCTTCTCTTATCGCCTGAAGATCATCTTCTGTCAACGGCTCGTCATCGTAAGGAATATGATATGGGATATCTTTCTCAGATAGTTTATCAATTAAGTCTGTAAGGTCTTTTTTACTCATGGCCATGGAAACTTTCAACTCCTTATAAGGATATTGTCAAGAACACTGAGTTTAATACATTAAAACATATTTTGAAGGCATCGCTCCGGGGCCAAGTAACTTCATCTAACAATGTGTTCAAGCATCGGCGGACAAGCCGCCTAGGTCCCGAAAGATAAGTCGAGGAAGCGATTGCCGGGACACATCCGCACCTAACCGATTGCGGCCGCTCACTGCGTTCACTTAAGGTGGTGGGACGTCGTGAACACGGGAACGTTATCTGAAATTCGGATAACCCACTTTAAACCTACTAAAGGAGTAAATTATGAATAATATCAAGGAACTACTTATTTCAATTAGTGATCACAATTATCAAATTCCTGAAGAGTCTAATCTTCGTCTAATTATAGCCAAAATGATACAACAAATAGGCACAGTTGACTCTGAATTGAGAGAACTGATTTATGCGGCATTAGCAAGATGGATGATAGATCACAGTCTTGATGGGGACTTAGTGAAACAAATTACAAATCTGATTTTGGACGATAATCACTTGTTTTTCAGAATAGGTAATTCTGATGATGATACAGTATTCACTCGTTCTTTCTCAGTACTTTTTATTCCTCTTATTTTTATTTATAATCAGAAGTCCAATATATTAACTGAAACAGACTATGAAGAAATATACACAAAAGTAATTAGGTATTTTAATTTTGAAGAAGATCTAAGAGGCTATATTTTACATAAGGGATGGGCACATGCAATAGCCCATGCTGCTGATGCTTTAGAATCAATCGCTGCATCTTCATATTATTCTGAACATCATTTATTTGGGATTCTAGAAGTCATCCAACAGAAAACTTTAAACAATAATAAATATTATTACATGGATAATGAAGATGATAGATTAGCTAGGGCAGTGGTTCAAGTTATTAGCAAGAAAATGATAAAAAACGATTTGTTAATTAATTGGATCCAACAATTCAAGAAAATAAAGATTGAGGGCAAGCTTCCTGAGGATAACATAATTAGAGGGAATACGAAGAATTTCTTAAGAAGCATTTACTTTAAGCTATTGAAATTAGACTCTTTTGAAGAGTTGACAAATGAAATAATAATAATCTTGAATGACTTTCAGAAATGATAGAAGTTAGTTACTCGATGATGTCCCGAACTTCCGATAACACCATATTCGCGCTTCGGTCATTCGCCCTTAGTACGGCAGGAGACTTTGGCAGGGAAGTAGAATCAACTGGACGCACTCAACATTCGTCGAGCGTCGCGAACACAAAAACGTTAGCTGAAACCGCTCAAATGTTAGTATAAAAAATCGAGGTGACAAAAATGAATTTATCACAACCTTTTGAATCCAAACGTCTGAAATTTCGTTTATTAAATGAACACGATATTGAATCAATTCACAGACAGTTTTCTGATATTGATATGTGTAAGTATTTTAGTGAACCCCCTTGTGATAAAGAAGAGGCCAAAAGTATTATCGAACACTACCAGAATCCAGAAGGAAAAGGGTATCTACGTTATGGAATGTTTGATAAAAAAAGTGATAAATTTATTGGAACATGCGGATATCATTATTGGGACCCCGTGAAGAATCAAGTAGAAATTGGATATGATATCTGGAAAGAGTATTGGAGACAAGGTTATGTAACAGAAGCGCTGCCTTATTTAATAAATATTTGCTTTTTGCATCTAGGCGTAGAATGTACATATATACTTACACATCCACAAAATAAAGCATCAATTGCATCTGTCAAGAAATATGGCTTTGTTGAATCTGATTTATGCAGGACTGTTGATACAGAACCGCAAATATGCATGACATTATTAAGAGCAGACTGGAATATTGAAACAGTACATAAAATATAAAACTAAGCTGACTCAGATTTTAGAAGTCGTGAATGTGCCTCAATTAGATATTCAATTTGCATTGCAATAGAACGTTTATTTTTGTCTGCAATAAACCAACGCTAAATCGTATTCTTGATCATATCAATATTTCTTGACGTATGAACTTAGATATCAATTAGATGAGATATCAGAACTTTTTAATAATGGAACTTTCTTTACAAAATTCGATGTAGCCGATCCACACTTGTGAAATAATATACAATAGAGGGGTCATCTATCTATGAGGAACTGAAAGAGATTCAAAGAACATGGTTTAGTAGCATTGATGAACTACTGGAATGTGTAGATGATTTTTTTTCTGCTATAACTAATAAATTGATTTCAATAAAGGAGAAGAAAAAATGATATCAGATGTTGGCAACACAAAAAAGATACAACCTATTGAATTTCTATGGTTAGGATTGTATGCTTTTGCAGGATTTAGTGTGGAACTAATACTTGGGATTATTGTTAATTTATTAGGTATAGAGGAACTAAGTAAAGGATTAAACTCTATTTTAACAGGACTTCTTTGGTTTGCTGTTTCTTATTTGTTAATACATTATTCAAAAAAGAAATTTGATTTCGACGTTTTTGCAGTCAAACATAAACTAACAGTACAGAAATTTCTGGTTATTCTAATTTTAATAGTAATGATAACAATTGCTACATTCATTGGTTTTAATGGTTTCAAACCGTTAGTTGAATTTAAAAATGGTTCACAAGGAAATATCATTACATATCTATTACAGATTTTTTATTACTTAGGCGAATCTGCGCTTATCGTTTTATGCATTAGCTTTGGGCAACGGTTCAGTGAAAAACAATTTTCAATAAGCAAAAATATCCCAAGTGGTGGTCTATTTCTAGCTATAACATGGGGTGTTACGCATATCTTTCTACAAGGAATAAGTGGCGGTTTATTCACTATATTCTTTTCTATTTTAGCAGGTATAATTTATATAAATTGTGAAAAAGATTTTAAATGGAGCTATTTGTTTATAGCAATTGCTTTTATTCTCTAACTGTTTGATAAGACTAATGGAGTAGAGTACCAGAAATATCTGGCACTCTTTTTCTATTGCAGCGTAAAAATGCTCAGGTGAAGTGCAAAAAGAAAGAGGCCCAGTGGTGAAAGCTTCCGGCTCAAACAGGCCAGTTGAAGACGTTTGAGGGGTAAAGAGATTGAAAAAAATAAAATTGAAATTATTGAGTTGAATAGTTTGCTCTTACGAGCCCCTTGGTCGCCAGAGGTACTTTTAAAGAAAGAGATTCAGACCAACAATCCTGCACCGAATAAGCACACGCGCGGTGTAACGGCCTTAAGACGGTGAGAATTCATGAATAAAAAAACGTTATAAGAAACTGGTGCAAGGTTAAATCATTCAAACAAAGGGAGTTGAAAATATGTTTTGTAGCAAGTGCGGGGAGGAACAGAAGGAACAGAAAAATGTAATTTGTCCTAATTGCGGAAATACAGTATTTACACCATACAAACTTAAGGGCTTGAAATGGGACAAACCCAAAGAAAGTGAGGATATATCTATTGTCGCAGATATTGCATTATCAGATCAAAAAAACGAACAATGGTATTATGCATTAAATGGGGAAAGACACGGACCTGTTTCAAGGCTTGAGCTGCTCAACCTTTATAAAAATGAAAAAGTATTTTTAGGCACTAAAGTTTGGAAATATGGAATGTCAGAATGGGCGGACATAAGTCATACAGATTTGATCGATAAAAGTATTGAACCACCACCGTTGAAAGGCGAGGATATTAATAATACATTAGTATGTATATTGGCATTCACACCAATTTTAGGGACTTTGTTAGAATATATAATTGCTGGAGCAATTGGTGTGGCTAGCGGTTCATTATGGTTTATTACTACAATACTTAATACCATACTGTGTATTATTGATGAAAGAAAAATAAAAAAAGCTGGCTATAACACTAAAGAAATGTTGGTGTGGGCAATATTCTTTATTCCAGTTTATCTTTTTAGAAGAGCACATTTGTTGAAACAGAAAAGTGTTTATGCCATTGTTTGGTGTATTACGTTTGTAATTATGATTTTCGCTCCAACGTGGATTTCTGGAATTACTGGTATTGCAGACCCAAGTGCTGTTGATCTTGTTAAAGAGGGGACAATGAATTCGTATCCTAATAAAACAGTGAGTCAAATGGTAGATAACTATTTTCTAGATCCTAAATGGGAAGCTATTATAGGGGACGATAGAAATACATATGTTAATGTTAAGAGAAAAATTACATATCAAGGGAAAAATACCAATGTACTCATTCAATACAAACTAATTAATGATCGTTCATTTGAGTTTTATGCATTGGAGTTTAATGGGGTGCCACAAAATATGCTAACTTATACAGCATTGATGAACAGCATGTATGCTGAGTAGATTTTATTCGGTATATTCGAAAAACACACCAACAGATTATAACATTTAACACCATTTTCACGCATCAGGCCATTCGGAAGGATGTGATTTCGATGATGATTTCATTTAATGTGGGAAATTCACAGAAGTTTAATTTAAGGGCAGTGTGTCTGATCGTCAAGGAGGACCGAATACTCTTCCAACGTTTCAATAACAGTGATTACTGGTTCTTGCCAGGAGGAAGAGTTGAAATGATGGAAGAAACACAAGAGACAATAGAAAGAGAACTACATGAGGAATATGGTTGGAAGATCAAAAGCAAAAGACTAGTTTGGATTGTAGAGAATTTCTTTAGATTGGACAATAAGGACTTTCATGAGTTGGGCTTTTATTATCTGATTCAAATCGATGATGGAATAGAAGTAACTGAAACAGAGTTCAATTGTCTTGAAGGTATTTCAGTGAGTAGATGGATTCACATCAGTGAACTAGATCAGTATCCGATCGTTCCGGAATTCATTAGACAAGGGATCGATATAGGTCAATTACAACAGACAAGAGAAGTCAGACACATTATGAATCGAGGGTAACTCGGAGCGGGCTACTAACACTTGATTGTATTCTTTCAATTATTGCTGCTCACTTTATTTCATATTAGAGGAGGTCATTAGGATGAACAAGCATAGTGTTTATGAAACAAACAGCTTCTATTGGGATACAAAAGGAAATGATTTTTTAGGAGCAATCGTGCTTCCTTTTTATGGAGCATTTGTCTCAGAAGAAAAATGCCAACTTTTTGGCGATGTCTCAGGAAAAAAGATGTTAGAGATAGGCTGTGGAAATGGTCAATCCTTGCAGTATCAGGGGGATCGCAAAGCATCTGAACTATGGGGGATGGATATATCAAAAGAACAAATTGAAAAGGCAAAGCAACATTTGACGGCGTGCGGTCTTTCAGCAAAATTGATCTGTTCTCCCATGGAAGAAGAATGTAACATACCCGTGGATTATTTTGACTTTGTGTATTCTATTTACGCCATAGGCTGGACAACCGACCTTGAAGGCACTTTTTGCAGGATCGCTTCTTATTTAAAAAAAGACGGCATATTTATTTTCAGTTGGTCTCATCCTATACACAAATGTGTTGTTGAAGAAAATAATAGATTTGCTTTTAACAAGTGTTATTTCGATGAATCCTGGTATTCGGTATCTCTTGATGAAGGCGCTCTAACCTTATCTGATCGTAAACTATCAACCTATGTAAATGCGTTGGCGAAAGCAGGGTTTGTTATTGAACAAATGATTGAAGAAACCGAGAATGAAATAATACAATTGCACGATGAAAATAATGATTTCGTAAAAAGAGCGAAAATGTTTCCTGTAACCTTTGTTATCAAAGCAAGAAAACTTTAAAATGACTGAAGAAGAAGCTCCAAAAATAAGTGAGTTAGTGGCTCGATGGAGGGCTGCATCAGATAACATTATTTTCACGCATTGGGCTAACGCCTTCGGTCAGGCAGAGGGATATCCGGGAAGTAGAGACAGCGGCCACACCCAGCATTCGCTGGGCGCGTGAATACAGAACGTTATTTGAAATCTGAGCACACGAATAATGAAAGGAATAATTCAATGGTAAATTCTCCGAAGCATATAGTGACTATTTTTGGGGAGACCCATTGCCGGACAATTTAATACATCGGATGAAAGTCTGGAGATTGAATATTGTATAAATTATAAAGATCAATTTTTAGTAGAGTATAATAACCGGGATTTAAAGAGAAGGACATTTTGTGGGAATATCGAGGAAGGCTCGGACTTCAAATATTATGAAATATGATTTGTATCATTATTTTGAGCAAGATAAAGGGCCATTCAGAAACCTATCTAAACTCTCAATTGAACAAGCAAGTCTTATTTCAAATCAAATTCGAACTGAAGGCAGATCATTTGCAAGCCAACGAAATGATAATTATTTGATGATCAGAAGAGAACTTGAAAGACAAGCTAGAGATCAATTCATTTGTAAAGGTGGGAAACCACGAAATTCATACCCTCATTATATGACATTAGAATCTTGTAAATGGCTTGAGTCATGGTATAGCAATCCAGGACGAATCTCAATTGATTGGAATGAATTCTCTAAAGAATCCATCAGTTTTACTTATGGTGATCTTTTTCCAACGATGCGTTACCCTGATGGAAAAGCATATAGAAAACAAGTTTATAATAAAGATGAAATTATTGAAATAATACAAGAATATGGATTACCACAGGAATGGAATAGTAATGGAGAAAACGGACCAGAAAGATACATTGAAGTTCAAATATGGGATGAAGAGATTATTAAGAGATATTTGTAAGCGATCCTTCGAAGTCGAAGACTTCAAATAACACCGTATTCACGCGGCGGGCATTCCCCCTCGGTCGACGGAAGCATTAGCGGAGAAGTTGAATCAGGCGACAACCCTGCACCACCTAAATAACGGGGAAAGAGTGACATTGATTGCTGAAGTAAATGGATAATTATGGGGAAACTGTTGTAATAGATCATGATATTGTTCTCTACTTAACGAAGAAATTAAAGAATTAGAGTTTGATAGGGATTCAGTGAAGGTGCGGACATTTTATAACGTATTCACACATCGGGCCATTTGGCCCACGGTCCGCCAGAGGCATTTCGGAGAGGTTTAGTCAAGCGGACACTCCTGCGAACCTAACCGTCGCGGTCACGACCGGCAGCTAAAGCTGCCTTAAGGTTCTCGGGTTCGTGAATACAAGAACGAACGTTATGTGAAAGACTAGCAATATTAAAAACAGGAGATGAAAAATGCCACTAATTCATGAATTCCTTGTATTCCCGAAAACCGGTTTTGAACTAAATCAAATTGTTAGGAATGACAATGGTAGAATCGATAAGACTAAATCAGGGTTAGATTATTTAGTTGAGATAGACGATGATTTATTTCAGTACTTTTCAGATACATTAAATTGGATTCCTACAGAGTCAGCTAATTATGGATTTAATTACTATGGTCTAACAGAAATCCATTCAGTGGGAGCAACTAAATTAAAGAAAGTCATAAAAGGTTGGTTTGATATATTTGAGAGTGCCCCTGATATCGTGAAATTAACAGGGAATTATACTTGGTCAGAAAATATAAATGAAGGGAAATACGAAAAAATATATAAAAGAAAAGATGATGTTTTGAAGGTGCTTTTTGAACTAATGATACTATGTAATATAGTTGAGGAAAATAATGAAAAGTTTCTATTGCATATGGGAATCTGAAAAAAATAAAGATTCATTTAAGCTATTCAGGAGGGCTAGTCCATCAAATAACACCGTATCTACGCTGTGGGCTTTGCCCTTGGTTCGCAAGAAGTGGTAAGCAAGGAAGTTGAATCAGCCCACAACCCTGAGAGGCTAAATCTTCAATCGTATAAAGGATTCTTAAACTTCCAGCACGAAGTCTATACATTGAGGACTCGCCTTGGATTTTCTTAATGTCCAGTTCGGGATTTAAACTTGACTATCTGTTGATATGCTCTTATATGTTATTTCGTTTTCACGCTTTTTCCATGACAAACGGGCAAATAAAAATGCAAAATAGTAATCACCATATATGCCATGTACAACAGATAAGTTGTTTCTAATCCCCAAGGAAATTTTTTGGCTCTTTCGGTACAAAAATCGAAAACAGAATATAGGCCACGAGTCCGCTTCCATATGCTGCAAAAAATACTGCCCAGAGTAACCGTACCACTTTGGGGTTTACATCAAAGTATTTGGCAATACCGCCACAAACACCGGCAATCATTTTTCCTTCTCTAATCCTATGTAATCTTTTTTTCATAAACAGTTACCTTTCTGTCATTGTTCATCGGCTCTACGCTTTTGTGTCTGGCTCTTTGATTAATGACCAAGCTTGCCAACCCAATCAGCTATCTGTTCTGTTACCCCTTTAGGGGGGCATTGTTGAATTTCCACTCGGTATAACAGTGTAGAATACCAAAGAGCAACACAAATATAATCAGTTTCTTCTTTTTCTTCATTTTGAGATGACCTATTTCAACTTTCTTCACTATGTTTTAGCCCTTTCAGTATAAAGACAGAAAGGCAGCCGCAAAGCAGTAAGCTAATCCAACTAAGTATTACTTGACTTGTTGATGCGTCATAGTATCCAGAAATAGTAAATACAGCCGTAATGGGATAAAAGGCTTTTAGGAAATTAGACATACTCATAAATAGTCCGGAAAAAGAGTACATCTCAGTGATTACTAGCGCAAGCCAATAGCTCTTTTTCATATGTGATACCAAAGCAATAATGGGCGAGATAGCAAGGAATATGCCTACGCCGTCCAGAAAATATGCTTTCAGAAAACCTAAAACCATTTCTACTGACAAATCAGAAAAATGTAAAATGGCCTCAACCAAAAATGTTATAGCAAAGAGCAGCAAGTAAATAAGTATGCTGAACACGAAAGTAATAATCATCTTTGCGGCGGTTAATTTTTCCTCATTTATGGGAATAAGCCGCAGAGATTTTATAGTGTCCTCCTGTTCTTCACGACAAATCATATAACTGCCTAAAAGGGCAATGACCGCAGGAAGAACAAAAAAAGTTGCCCATGGTTGAGTCATAGTCATATACCAGCCTGCATTGTCTATATTACGAGAGCCGTCATACACATCCTGCTCTCCTAAAAAAACAATGACCGCTACCATAACTGTTGCAAAAACTGCAAGCCAAACAATATTTGAACGGCGAATTTTTTGACGTTCCGCCCAAAGTAATGTTCGCATTCTTTCACCTCACTTTCTTCTCCCCAACGTGATATTTGCAAGCACTACTGCAGCAATATTCCAAACGCAAATGCAAAGAAATGCCAATGGAACATTAACCGCTTGTGTAAATACAATGCCCGGAATATCTCCATTCCTTGCGATTATAACAGCCATACTGGATAAGGGGTGTAGATACATATTTACCGTCATTATGAAAAAACCGAGAAAGCTATAAATCAATGTAATACAAACCGGGAGAATATATCCCTTTTGCGACGCAGCTATTGCCAAAATCGGCAGCATTGCAAAGGCAGCAATAAAACCAATCTCCAAACACTTTTTTAGCAAAAATATTACGCTTCCCCATTCAAATGCGACATATCCGGGAAGTACACTGAACATAACAGAAGCAACGGCTGTAATCAGCATAAAACAAATGGAGTAGATCAAAACTATAAAAAATTTACTGAAAAAGTACCCCATTTTGCTGATAGGCACAATCCAAAGTTGTTTGAGCATATCGTGCTGATTTTCGTCGTGCATAAGTATGGTGCAAAGCATTCCCAAAACGAAAGGCAAGATAATCAAAAATGTGTATCCGAACGCAGACCATTTATAAAACTGTATCGGTTCAACACCTACGTTACCAAAGTACTTGAAGTATAATAGTGCGAAAAACGGCATAATGAGGGCAGCCAACATCATTATCCAGACAAGTTTCCTGCGGCGCAGTTTTAGGAATTCTGTTTGAATTAGTTTAAGCAATGCCTTCTCCTCCTGTAATTTTTTTGAAATAATCTTCCAAGGTGTCGTTGCAGAGCTGAGAGCTGATAACGGTCACATTCTGCGTTACAAGGGCTTTATTGATTTCACCCATATCCAGAGCAGTGTCATAAAGCCGTAAGGTATGGTCGTCTTGAACAGAATAATCTTTCAAGGAAAATTGACGCTCTAAGATCAGTGACGCTTTCGGAATATCTGAAACTTGCAACAGGATATATTTGCGGTTTTTCTTTTCCAGTTCGCCCATGCTGCTTTCTTCCAAAAGAACGCCGTGGTCGATGATTCCAATATCATCAGCCAATAATGAAATTTCCGAAAGAATATGACTGGAAATAAGAATTGTCTTTCCTCGCTCAACGCTCAAATTCTTAATAAAATCTCTTACTTCTGCAATGCCAATAGGGTCAAGACCGTTTGTAGGTTCGTCCAAAATCAGCAGTTCCGGGTCATGCAAAATAGCGTTCGCAATACCAAGACGCTGCTTCATTCCGAGGGAATACTTACTAAACAACTTTTTGTCTTTATAAGGTAATCCCACTACTTTCAATGCGTTTTCAACTGCGTGTGGGGCGGCTGTACCACGCAGCTTCGCAAAAATCTCCAAGTTTTCCGTTCCTGTCAAATTTGGATAAAATCCCGGTGTCTCGATAATAGCACCGATACGGGGATATACCCGTTTTTCTTGACCTTTGATATTTCGTCCTAACACATCTACCTCGCCAGATGTGATTGGAATCAACCCTAAAATCATTTTCATAATAGTGGTTTTCCCGGCTCCGTTGCGCCCTAACAGACCGTAAATCCGACCTTTTTTTACATGGAGATTGACTGAGCTAACTGCTGTCTGCTCTCCGTAAATTTTTGTGAGTTGTTTCGTTTCAATCACAAAATCATTCATATAAAATCTCCTCACTTTCGATAACTGTGCTTTCGCAATGTGATAACCGATATAAAGGCAGAAACAATCACAATTAAAAGTATAAAACATTAACCTTGCCAAAACCTTGCTTTAACCTTGTTTTTATCTTGTTTTAGCAGTAATAAAGCCCTGTGCTGTCACAGGGCTTTTGGCAATAAAATCGTGAATGTAGTTCCAGAGCCAGGAATGCTGGCTGCTGTAATCGTTCCTCTGTGGGCGCTGACAAGCTCTTTGGAAATAGAAAGCCCAAGCCCGTTTCCTTTGGCAACCCGTGAATGGTCGCATTGGTACATTCTTTCAAAAATATGTGGGAGATTATCAGAAGATATACCTTTCCCGTTGTCTGTTATTACAATTTTGGCTTGCTGTTCATTCTCAAAAATACGAAGCGCCATATTATCACCCTCACTGTGAGTAATAATATTTTGTAATAGATTATTGAGAATACGGGTATATGCGTTTGCGTCTATGTGTATGGAATACTCTGTTTCAGGTATATCAAATTCATATTCAAAATGACTGTTTTCTAAAAAAGGAATCCAATCAGCTATAATATTACGGGATAACTCATTCAAATCAAAAATCTCAAAATGAAAAATCTGTTCCCCGGAATCTAATTTAACCCATTCAAACAGATTTTCTACAAAATGTTTTAAGTGCTGGGCTTTATTAGACGCAACATGTATATATTCGTCCTTTTCTTCTCCTACAACAATTTTACTTTCGATTGCTTCCAAATAACCAACCAAAGAAGCAAGTGGAGTTTTCACATCATGGGAAAGACTTGCCATTAGCCGTTTGTATGCCTGCTCTGAATGCTTTTGCTGAATAAGCCGTGATTGGCTGTTGATTGCAATTTCGTTAATACCATAACAAATTTGCCTTGTCATATCGCTCTCCGTTGCTAAAACACGTCGATTAAGGTTTCCATTTTCTATATCTTCTAAAGCGTCTTTCATAAGAGTAAGCTGCGTTTGGATACGCTGTAAGACAGAAACAAGGTACGCTATAATAAGCAGGGTAAGAACCAACGCAAAAAGCAGATAAACACTCATATATGTCAAGCCTCCTTATTAAAACGATAGCCTACACCTCGGACTGTTAAAATATAAAATGGACGGTCGGGGGCTGGTTCAATCTTTTTGCGCAATTTACTGATGAAAGACATAATGTTACTATCGTCAAAAGCATATTCTTCTTCCCACACTTGCGTATAAATCTGTTTTTTGGTAAACACCCGTCCTTTATTAGAAGATAGAAACAAAAGCAAATCAAACTCTTTGCTTGTAAGCTCAACTGGAATATCATTGACAGAAACAATGCGGTTTGCTTTATCAATGACCATTCCTTTCAGCACCATGCACTCCGTATCTATTCCCGTCGTAGGGTTTAAGGTGGTATAGCGGCGGATAAGAGAATTGACACGGGCCATCAGTTCGTTAATACTGAATGGCTTTGTCAAATAATCATCAGCACCAAGCCGCAGCCCGGAAACTTTATCTTCCTCGTCATTTTTGGCAGTTAGCATGAGCACCGGGATATTACTTGTTTCCCTAATTTTTTTCAGAACTTGAAAACCGTCTATATCCGGCATCATTACGTCCAAAATCACAAGAGAAAGAGAGCAGCTATTTTTATTTTCGTCGGCCAGACGCAGCCCCTCCACGCCGCCATGTGCAATAATAGCAGATAAATACTCTTGCTCTACACATTTTTTCATAAGAGCACAAAGCTCTTTGTCATCGTCTATGATTAAAACTTTATATTTCATTTTTTTCTCTCATATCCATCCTCTTTTTTCTTGCATCTGCTGGTTTTTCCGCATCCCTTGGGATTGCCCATGCACGACCGAAGCGAACCGCTCCGTCAATTCTGTTTTCCTCACATATTTTCTGAATTCTCCGCTTGGAGATTCCCCATTTTTCAGAAGCCTGCTGTACAGATATATAATCAAGCATTTATATTCCTCCATTTTGCATCTATGAATTTTAATGTATACGCCAAAGCGAATAAAATCAAGACAAGAAATCTTAACTTTATCAGTCCGTGCAGTCCTCTCACTTTTTCCTTAACTGATCGTAGTTACCAAGAACTTTAATGGCGGCAGGCAGAATAATTCCTATGAGATTACGAATTCATTTGTCTGCCAAGTGGATACCCCTATAGGTCATGGTGGCTTATGCCCTGACTTGCAAATGGATAGGAGTAAACAAGGAGAATATTAACTTCCCTTAACAACAATTTTTCTCAACAGAGAAAAAAGTATTTGAGGCTATACCTGAAAAAACATCAGGGTTGAATATTGTGCAGGTTAAAGGAGTTATGCTGCTTCGGTAGCATAACTCCCGGAAACGCCCACCGGCAAAGCCGTTAGGGGATTCGAAAGTAGTGGGAGGATTTGAAACAGCAAAATTTACAGGTAGATTTTTGAAATGTACGCAAACGGCGTGGGGCGCAACACCATTGTCAAATACTTGCGTGTGCCAGCGGCTGTGCTCTACTCTATGTAAGGGGTATCCGGTATTCGAAGCAAATGGAGATAGAGGAAAACCGCTATCGGTGGAGTTCCGGAGGGCTGTCAAACCTGTTTAAGAATCCGGCATACATCGGTGGTACAGTACATTACCAATATCAAAAAGTATGGACACCTGGAAGGAAATTACAGTCGCACCCTGACCGAACCAAGGTACATGAGAATTTAATTGTTGGCATCACCAAGTGTGCGGATTGCGGCAAATCCATGAATCTCAATTGTGTGACCAATGAGCGAAAAAAAGGTGTTGTCCGTACCTACTCCCTTTACTGCGATACCTATAAAAAATACAGCAAGCTGGAATGCCGCTGTCATTATACCAATTACAAAAATCTGTGCAGAATCGTTCTTGAAAGCATCAATAGCCTGATTTCCAAGGTGGAGCTGGATGAGGATAAGATCATGAAACGGCTTCGCAAGCTGAAAAATCAGGGAGCGATGTCAGATGATAACACCTCAAAAAAGGTCGCCAAAAAGGAAAACGGATATCGGAAATCGCCCGGATTTATGCGAAGTTGTATGAGGACATAGCCTTGGAAATTGTCAGCGAGGAAAATTTCAAAATGCTCAGCGACCGGCTTCAGGACGAACAGAAAAAGCTGCGGGATGAGCTTGCTGCCATTAAAAAGCGAAGCGAAGAATTCGAAAAAACAGAAGAAAACATCCAGAGCTTCGTCACCCTGATTAAGAGCATGAAGCATGTGGAAGAGTTGGACAGGCCGATTGTGCAGGCGCTGATTGAGCGGATTGAAATCGGCGAAAGTCGCACGGATGCCGATGGCGAGAGGAATCAGCAGATTGATATTGTTACAAATTCATCGGTAAGGTGGACTTTTGAGCAGTGAAAAATATGCATCCCGAAAGTACCAACAACATTAGTTGAAACCGGAGAGCAATGGTCAAAGTCTTTAGGATGTAATCAAATAGCATTGGATACCGAGTTAGATAATTATACAAGTCAGGAATTTCATAAGAAGATTGGTTTTAAAAGAAGCAGGAAGAATAGTAGCTTTTATTAAAGACATAAACTGATTTTATTAGAATATAACATTTTGATTGCTGTTGCAAGGGAGAGGGAACTTCAGTTAACACCATATTCACGCAATGGGACTATCGCCCCTTGGTTATCAGATGTATAATCATGGAAGAAGCTCAGATAACAAACGCCCCAGTCTAAGATAAGAGCTATCTAAGGCTGGGGCGTTTCGTGAATGCAAGAACGTTAGCTGAAACTCACCAAAATTAAAATACTAATTTAAAAGCGTGATGGGGAGGATTGAAATGGAAATTTTTGATAAAAGTATGAAGGTTATGAATGAATTATTTGCAAGAGATTATCAGTTTGCATTAGCAACTTCAAATAATAATATACCTTCTGTTAGATTCGTAGATACATACTATGATAAAAGTTCTTTCTACATAGTTACATATGCAAATTCGAAAAAAGTTAAAGAAATAGAAATTAACAAAAGCGTTTCATTATGCAATAAGTTATATAATTTTAGCGGAATTGCTTATAATATGGGACATCCATTAAAACCTCATAATAGTGAAATTAGAGAAAAACTAATAAATGCCTTTGAATCATGGTACTTTAAGCATAATAATGAAAATGATGAAAATATGTGTTTTGTAAAGGTGGAATTAACACATGGATTTTTTTATAAGGATAGTATGGGGTATAAAGTGAATTTTATAGCACAGGAAGCTAGTGAATTCCCATTTGAATTTGATATTTTTGTTATAGAATAATTTCTGCTCCTACGGGTTGGTGAGTACCACAACGCAACGTTATCGGCAATTATTGCATTGTATTAATAGAATATTGAGAGCATGAAAATCCTTAAGAATGAGGACAAAACAATGAAAGTATTTAGAAAGAAAGTTAGATCAATAAATGTTAAAGGCATGTTGTTTTTTTGTGTAGTAGACGAAAGAAAACATGATGTAGTGTTTCGAGTTTACTCTGGTAAATTTAGGTCTTCGTATGTAGAAATCTTATTTGATTGGAAGGATACTTACTGGATAAATCTATATAAGCCAAGTGTGCGCGCTAAATTAATAGAATACATAATTGATAAGGGTTGGAAACCTGATAATGAAAAACAAATCAGTAGAATTTTGAACAGTAATAAACTCATTGAAGAGTTATCCCTTAAAGAAATATGAATAGCAAACTTGAATAGAAGTAAGGGATAGGTAGAGAAGTGGATTCTGCTCACAACCCTGTGAGGTTAAGTCCGTCGGACCTGGGCCGTGTGCGCCTTAAGCCTCTCGGGTTCGTAGATACAAAAACGTTAGATGAAATAACGAAGATCTCTATTAGGTGGTGAATCCTGTGAAGTATTCGGTCGTTGTCCTGGATCTCGATGGCACGTTTTTAAACTCTTCGAAGCAAGTCTCTGAGCGGAATTTGGCAGCAGTACTGTCTTGTTATAGCAAGGGCATGAAAATCATAATCGCTACGGCTCGTCCTCCGCGGGCCGTTAGATGGTTTCTTCCTGGAGAATTGATGGAAATAGGATCATTTGTTTACTATAACGGGGCACAAGTAGTTTGTGAAAAATCCAATGTAGAATTTTATGAATCCATATCGCTATCTATAACTTCTGAAATTCTGGAATATGGTTTACATCAAAATCCAGAAATTGAATTGACAATGGAATTCAGGGATGAATGGTTTAGTTTAAGAGAACTTGATTATTCTAATATGATGAATGTAAAGGCTAATCCTATTGTTAAGTCACTAGAAGAGTTGAAACAATATGAAGCGACGAAAATATTAATTTCTGGATTTGATCAGGTTCAGGATCTTTACATTAAGTTTGGCCAGCAAGTAAATATACTGGTTACTGACAATAATCAACTGATTCAGATTATGCCATTGAATGCATCGAAAGAACGGGCAGTTACTAGACTCTGCAATATTTACAATATAAGTATGGATTCAGTGATTATATTTGGAGATGATCATAACGATTTAGGCCTGTTCAAGACAACTGGATATTCAATTGCCATGGGAAATGCGATAAATGAATTAAAAGAAATTGCTGATGAAGTAACAGAAAGTAATGATCAAGATGGAGTAGCCATCATCTTAGAAAGATTGTGCGGGTAACTCAAAGTTACCCAATTATCATTGATAATTACAAATTCAAGGGGGATGAGATATGAAATGCTTAAACAGCATCTCAGGTATTACCATTATTGGTTTAATCATCTTTTTAGTATCAGGGTGTTCAAATAATTTGAATTCTTCTGAACTCAGTTCATATAAAGATAAAACATTTAATTTTATTGTGCATTACCCTGCAGGTTGGAATAGTGTAATTGAAGAAACCTGGGAAGGAACTGAAGAAAGAGAAAGTAGTCCTGATGGGGGTATTGTTATATATGTTGAAAGTAATAAGGATGATATTATAAGAGTATTTGGCCAACACGGTCAGATCTCTTTACCAACTGAAGGATTTGTACAGGAAGATTTTTATACCTCTTCAGGTGAAAAAGGCCTATTATTTTCGAATGAATTAATGGATGAGAAAGAAATATATTTCATAATGGATAGTGGCTTTAATGGTGCACATATTCGAGTAAGTAACGATTCATTCAAACGAAATGAAGAAAAAATAATGAATGTTTTAAGAAGCATTGAATTAATTAATGATTGATTAACAGCATCGAATAACACCGTATTCACGCTGCGGGGCTGGCGTTCCTTAAGCCAGTGAGGGCTCGTGAAAACAAGAACTTATATGATATATGGGAGAAATATGAAAAAATTTGTGAGGTGTGTATTCCGTGGGGTATATTGAAGAACTTAGAAAGTTAGTTGGTAATCAACCCTTGATTCTGGTAAGACCAAGTGTGGCAGTAATAAATAAATTTGGTCAGATACTATTAGTTAAATATCAGGATGATTCTTGGGGGATCCCAGGAGGTTTGATGGATCTAGGGGAGTCAGTTGAGGATTGTCTTAGAAGAGAGGCTAAAGAAGAGTTGGGTATTGATTTAGGACCGCTTCATCTTTTTGGTGTGTTTTCAGGGAAAGAGCTATATACAAAATTAAGGAACGGACATGAATATTATAATGTAATTGTGGGTTACATTTGTACGGATTTCAAGGGAGATATCAAACCAGATGGGGAAGAAGTCATAGAAGCAAAATTTTACAATCTTATTGAAGTGCCGGAAAGTACACAACCATATATTAAAGAGAAGTTGAAAGAATTAGGACCAAACCTGCAACAATTATTGGGAGCAACTCAATGAACCCCCCGACGTCTATTACACCGTATTCACGCTGCGAATTAGCTTGCGTCGATCCTTGGTCTGCCAGAAGTAATTGACTCAGGGGTAGATTCAGTGGAGCATCCGCACCAACTAACCGCATCGCGGCCAGACCTTAGGGGTGGGACGAAGTGAATACGGGAACGTTATGCGTAATTCCTAAGAGTTGTGTTTAATAAGCTGACGAAAGGTTCTCAATTCACTTTTTTATAAATCTAATTTGAAGGTGGATTCATGATGGTTATTAAACAAAAAGAATTTAATGTGAAAGAACTGAGTTATTCTATTCGATTAGCAATAATTGAAGATGCAAAAGCTCTGTCGGAACTACGAGTACAGATTGATGGTGAGACAGAAAATATGGACAGAGAAAGCGGAGAGGCATATATTGACCCCACTGGATTTGAAAAAATTATTAAAACGGATCTAGAGAGTTTAAGGAATATATTTTTGGTTGCAGAAATTGATAATCGAATTGTGGGGTATTCTCGGTGTGAAGGAACAAATTTAAAGCGACTGTTACATAAAGTAGAATTTGGAGTATGCGTATTAAAAGGGTTTTGGGGATATAGTATAGGAAAAAATCTATTAAAAGAGTCTATTTCCTGGGCTGATTCTATTGGTATCAAAAAAATGACATTGAATGTATTAGAAACAAATTACAAAGCAATAGAATTATATAAGAAGCATGACTTTGAAATTGAAGGGATATTAAAACATGATAAATTACTTGCTGATGGCAGACTTTACAGCACTATTGTGATGGGAAGGTTTAAAGAAGAGTGAATTTTTTTTCTGATAAATTCATATCTTCAAATGCCGACCGATAAAGTAGCGCAATATGTAGAAATCATAATTTATGGGGAGGGAAAGACAATGGAGTTTAATTTTTCAATTGTAGAAAGAGATGAAATGTTTTTACTGGGAATTAAACAAGTCATATCTGAGGATGACGAGGAACAACTTTACAAGTTTTTTGATGGCATTGTTCAAGACGGCAGGTATTTGAAACTTTTTTCTTCTCAAAAAGAAAATATGGGGGAGTGGAATATCTATACTTCAAATTCCCAAATTGATGGAAGCGGTAATTATCTCTTTATGGTTGCAACAGAATTAAATCATCATATTGATTTGTCTAAGTTGGATGGAATGAATCTGGATTTTATGCATGTTTTGTCAGCCAAATGGTTGACCATTAGGGTTTCGTCACATGACGAGATGAAGGCTGTTCACAAACGCACGATCCTGGACAAATGTATCGAAGACTTAGGATATCGATTAGATTTTCATTATAATAAGCCTATTATGGAGTTTCAGCCAATTGCATGCACCCAAAATCCTCCATATCTTGATTTTTGGATGCCTGTTCAAAAAGTATAATAGTGCTATATAGGGCGGTCATGCCGCAACAGATTTGTTGTTTCAATTTCATTTCTTTACATAAATCCCTTCAACACTGTGCGGCTCGGTACCGATGGTCCAGGGAAAAAAGAATTATAATCAAGGAATACATATACTCTATCAATAAGAGAATGCTAAACTTGAAGAACAAGTGAAAACGCTTCAAAGAGTGATACAAAATTTCAAGTTATGTTTGCTTATTTCTTTGATGATATTCACGGACAATGGAGGGATTTCCATGAAGGATATTAAACTCGATAATTATTTCTGGCAGGACGAGGTAGTTCGATTGCGGGCAATTCAACCCGAGGACTGGGAAGAGCATTATAACAATCGTTTTGACACACCTGCACGCAGGTTGCTTAATTATGTAGTGGAATTGCCTCCCACGATCGCTGAAGCCAAAAGTTTTGCAGAAGAATTTACGGATTTTGCTAAGAGTTACGAGAGAATTATGTTTACCATTGAAACTATGAATGGCGAAAATCTGGGTGGAATTAATCTTTGCGGTATTGACGAGAGAAACGGAACCTTCGGCATTGGCATACAGATCAATCGGGATCACCGGGGCAAAGGCTATGGCACCAGGGCTATGAGAATTCTTTTAAGATACGCCTATTTCGAACGCAGACTGAATAAGTTTAATGTCTCCGTTCTTGAAGGAAACGATGCCTCGGCGATGATGATGCAGAAATTGGGCTGTGTTCAAGAAGGAGTTCGTCGACAAATCGTTTATTCCAACGGCCGATATCACGATGAAGTTCTCTATGGCATGACGAAAGAAGAATTTGAGCAAATAAACAATATTCCACATATAGGATGATAGAGGCTGTGATGTCATTTCTCAAATGTATAATCATGATAGAATAATAGACAACAAATGACCCAGCCTATGATAAGAGCTATCTAGGGCTGGGTCATTTCGTGAATAAAAGAACGATATCGGAAATTAAAAAATAAATAAGAGAGGAGAAATCAAATTGAATAACAAAGCCAAAAAAATAAAAAGGCTTGGGAATATCGAGCATATGAATTTTGGCTTAAAAGAGATGGTTTGCGCCAAAAAAATATTAGATAATCCACTAGCATGTCTTAAAAAGCATAAACAATATTTTGAAAATGTTGAAGGGAAAAAAATTGCAAATCTTTGTGGATCAAATGGACGAAAGGCTGTTCCGTTAGCTTTATTAGGAGCAGAGGTGACTGTATTCGATATTTCTGAGGAAAATAGAAAATATGCCATAGAGCTAGCTACAAGTGTGAATGCCAATATCGATTATATTGTAACGGATGTTTATGATATTGATCTTGAGAAATATAAAGGATATTTTGATCTCCTATATTTAGAAGGAGGAATATTACATTATTTTGATGATATTGATAAGTTGATTTCTATTCTTTATAGCATATTGAAAGATAGTGGGATGATGATTCTAAGCGACTTTCATCCACTAGGAAAATGTATCACTAGCCAAGGAAAGATTGACTATTTTGATTCAGAAATAAAAAAAGGGGATGTGGCCTATAAAAGTTTCTTTATTGAACAAGAACAATTGGATTTTCCTGATGTTTCTATAAGGTCCTATACCTTAAGCGAGATTATCAATTCAGTCCTCTCACAAGGCTTTGAACTCAAGAGGTTTGATGAACATCGTGGCTGGAATAATGAAAATATTCCATGGGAATTTACTATACTAGCGCAAAAATAAGAGCAATTTTACATGGAGGGTGCTGACATTCGATAACACCTTATTTGCGCATCGGGTTGTCATGAACTTCGTCGCATAACATTTATTTAAAGGGGCGAAAATATTGGTGTCTGAATATTATTGGGACAAGAAGGTTGAATATCTTAGAAATACTAGGTGGTTATACTATAATGATGATTACTTAGAGTTCTTAGTCAAGGGAGTATGGAAGATTAAAGGTCCAGTCAATATTATTGATTTTGGTTGTGGTTATGGATATTTGGGACTGAAATTACTTCCATTACTACCTGAAGGGAGCACCTATACTGGAATTGATAAAGGTACTGAGTTGATTAGTAAAGCAAAAGAAATATTTCAAGAACTGCCTTATACAGCAGAGTTTATTATTGGTGATATCGAAGAAATAAAAATAAGGGAAGACTTATTTGTTTTGAGTCACATTGGATAGCCAGTATGTCTAACTATTCTTTAGATGGAGTGGACCTCTCAGAAATCGTCCAGTTGGGAATCCTGCAAAAGCTATTTGAAGCCGATTCAAAAGGCAATGGTAAAGACGGTAATATTGGTATGCAATTACCTATTATATTTAGTCAATTAGGATTAATAGATGTGGAGTGCAGAGTAAGTGACCGAGTTAATTTCCTGGATCAGAACATGGATGAGGAAAAGAAAAGAATACTTTTTCATTCGTTAAAGGAAGAGGGCCTAGGATTAGAGCCTGGGGATAGAGACAAGATAATTGAGAATTTAATAAATCGTGGATTGACAGAAGAGGAAGCCCAAAAACAATATGAGGTAGAATTTTCTCTTTCTCAAAAGTTTGGAGTTGAATCATGGTTTACCTATTCTCCTAATATGAAGGTAACATTTGGTACAATAAAGAGATAGAGTAGGTCTTTCAGAGAAGAATACGACATCAGCTAACTCCGCTATGGGCTACGCTCTCGGTTCGTATGATGGGGTAGCGGAGAAGCCCCTTCAGCTCACAACCCTATGAGACTAAGTCCGTCGGACCCGGTCACTAACCTTCCCTTAAGCCTCACGGGTTCGTAGATACATGAACGTTATCTGAAAGAGTGAAGCCAATATTAAATTCATTAAAAACTTATGTTGGACGATCCTGAGATGCAGGGAAATTTTATACATAGGTAAAGAAATTATGAGGCCGGGTAGCGTCGTAGATGAGGCAACGTGTATGAAAAATAACCAACAATTTTTAGAAGGAGCCTCAAGATGTTAAAAGAAGAACAACCACGGAAATATCACGTGCTGGCTCGAGGAGTCATATTAACCGATAAATATCTTTTAGTTGCCCATTGTATAGGAATGGATAATACATTTTTACCAGGAGGACATGTTGAGTTTCATGAAAGTATTAGAACCTCTTTTGAAAACTATATAAATGATGTTGAAGGACCCTTTTTTGAGAGTACATTCAAAGAGAATTAGTGAGGTTTTTCGATGAAGAGAACTCTTCGGACCTACGGTCCTTAAGCTGTTTGGGAGTCAGAATTACGCAACGTTAGAGGGAATCAACGCAAGAGCACGAAATTAAAAAAGGCGGAGATAGAATTGAACCAACAAATTATTTTGGATAATGTAACTTGTCTTTTGAAAGAAGAATTATCGGAGTCTGTTATAGGAATTTATTTACACGGATCTATGGCCATGGGATGTTTTAATCCCGCTCAAAGCGATATAGATATTTTAGTAATTATCAGAGAAAAACAACCCATCGATATCTATAAGAAAATTGCAAGGAAATTAATCAATATTGAAGATGAGATGAATGTGATAAAGGGATTTGAATTAAGCATAGTATTGGAAGCATATGCCGATAACTTTGTATATCCAACACCTTTTGAATTTCATTATTCATCATTTCATAAAGAGAAGTATAAAACAGATGAGAATTATTTTTGTGGGGGGTATGAAGATTCCGATTTAGCTGCTCACTTCGTTATAACGTATAATCGTGGAATTGTACTTTTCGGTGAACAAATAAAAAACGTAATCAAGCCTATAGATAAGCGTTATTATGTTGAATCAATTAAATCTGATGTTGATGAAGCACTTGAAGGAATTACTGATAATCCTATTTACTATGTTTTGAATCTTTCTAGAGTTCTTCTATATTTAAGAGATTCGGTAATCTCTTCGAAGAAAGAGGCAGGAGAATGGGCACTGAACATGGTACCAACTGAATATAAAGACGTAATCGCTCAATGCCTTGCAAAGTACAATAATGAAGTAGAAAATTTAAATCTTAGTAAGAAAACATTATTGAACTACGCAACGTATATGTTGGAAGAAATTGAAGAATTAACAATACAGCAATAGTGCTTTTATTTAGTGTCTCGAAAAAGCGTTGACATCCTATATCACGAGATTCACGCAGCGGACTTGCATCCTTGGTTGGAAAAAGATAAGTAGATATCTAAAGCTAGTCGTTTCGTGAATACCTTTACGTTACCTGAGAGAAATGCAATACAATATTAAATTTAAAATAGAGGGCTGCACATGGATGAATTGATTAATGTTTTTCTTCGGAAAATGTCAAGTAACGATATTTCACTTGTAGAAGAATGGTTAAATAAGGAGCATATAAAAAAATGGTTCGGCGATCCTCAAGAATGGCTGGATGAAATCAATAATTTTAATGGACAGTATTCATGGATAGTTCATCATATAGTTGAATATAACCAAGTTCCAATTGGATTTTGTCAATATTATGATGTTGGCAAGACCGGGGAAGGTTACGCCTGGGATAATGAACCGCTGGGGACATATGGAATTGATTATTTAATTGGTGATGAACAATTATTAGGTAAGGGGATTGGAAATAAGTTAGTAAAAGAATTAAATAAACGGGTTATTGATAATGAAAAGCCTGTACAACTGATAGCGGACCCTATTAAGGAAAATATCGCATCTATAAGAGTATTAGTGAATAACGGGTATAATTTTGATAAGGTAACAGGACTCTATAAATTAATAGTTAAAAATCAAGTGGAATAATAAAGCGTAAGAAAACAAAGTATGGAGGTAATATTATATCAACTGGTAATTGCATGATATGTGAAAAAAAATGCAAGGATGTGAATCAAGAGATCTATCTGCCAAAGGCAAGTATCTCGAGCGAGCAGGTTAAAGTAATTATGATATCTGAAGCATTGCCCAAAAATTTGGACGACAATTTTTACATTAATGAAGAAGCCGCTTTTTTCAGGACGACTCAGCAAGCTCTAGCGGATTCAGGGTATAACATAAATTCCTTTGATGATCTTAATAGCATGGGGATATATTTAACAACAGCCATCAAATGCAGTAAGAAAGATTATTTAGTCTCCGCTACTACAATCAAGAATTGTAGTCTGGTGTTAGAAAAAGAGATTGAACCATTTCATAATGTTAAATCCATAATGTGCATGGGGGATTTTGCGATAAAATCAATAAATTACATATATAAGAGAAAGCATGGTGTCAAAGTTATTGCTAGTGGCTCCACATATAAAATTAGAAACCAAGAGTATATTTATAACAATATTAGATTTTATCCGTCATACACACAGACCGGAGATAGCTATAATCTTGAGAAGAGTAAGAGATACATGATAGCCGAAGATATTAAGAGTGCTTTTGAATATGCAGAAGTTATTTTATGAAAAGAGAAGAAAGACGTTTATTGATAATTATAATTTTTATGATTGTTATTTTTGATCCTTTGAGGTTGATAAGATAAAGCTATTAATGACAAAAGAGGAAGTTGAAGAATTATACGGGAATGGAACTGATAATTCTTCTGAAGGTTGTGAAGGATGTGAAATTTATTTTAGTTATCCTGAATTGAACATTTCCGGTCAATATTCAGAAACTTTGGATCGAATGAATAAGGATAGGGACATTGATGATAGCAAAAGTCCAAAGGTTAAAAAACTTGCCACATTTAAAGATGAATATTTCTATAACTATTATTATAAAGGAAATGTATATATTGGATTATCTCCAGAGAATGCTTTCTAGGGGAAAAGGAAGATAAAGTAAGCAGTATATCAATAGAAATTCGAGTGATGGAAGATGAAGATATAATTTACTAATTCGAAGCAGTCGGCCACTGCATCTAACGCTGTTTTTTATGAATCGGAGGGTGATTCTAATGAAAATATTAGATTACATCACAAAGGGCGTTGAAATCGGTGTGGGTTTTGGTACCATCTCATTCAGGTTTTTACTAGCTGACTGTTGTTACCTACATATCTTACGACATGGTTGCTTTCTCTTGAAGGTGTTTTAACTTGTCTCATTCTAGGGAGTCAATCTTCATTGTTATGCCCTTGAAACCAAGGGCTTTTTTTCATGTGCGGGGATGATAAAATTAGCTAACAAAATATTGTATTACAGGTATACTCAAGGAGATAGAAGGGTTCAGGAATATCTAGAATTTTGCTGGTTTTATGACATGCAGAGATAGATAAGTTAGCGGAAATCAATGCAATCATATTCAAAGCGTAAAAATAAAATGCTTTCTTTTGGAAAGGAGTATATTAGATGAGGCAAATATATGTTATTCAACATTGTCAATCCGAACATCATGTTAACAATATGACTGGTGGTTGGACGGATACACCATTAACCGAATTAGGTAAAAGGCAAGCTGAAGCAGTTGGGATAAGGCTACAGAAAAATCTAGATCCAAATGAATATTCTCTCTATGCTTCAGACTTAATGAGAGCGTCTCAGACTGCATCTATTATTGGTGAACAACTAGATAAGATATACAAGTAAAGAAAAATAACTCCCTAAGGGAAATAAATACTGGAATCGCAGCAGGAAAAACAAAGGATTGGGCTAGAGTAAATAGAAACCCAAAAAATAGCGAGGGATTTGATTTAGATTATCAAGAATTTCAAGATGGCGAAACATGGAGACAGTTTTATACTCGAGTCTCTAATGGTATGGAGAATATTTGTGAAATTGATAAGTCAAACTTAATAATAGTAACTCATGGTGGGACATTGGCATATATTATTGCTTGGTGGTTGAAGTTCACGCCTGAAATGCTTAATACAGCGTACTTTTCTGGTTCTGTAGGTAGTATATCGTTACTAAATAATAATAGTTTCAAACAGAATATACTTCAGCTTTTTAATGACACTTCACATCTAGTATAAGCAATATACCCCAAGGACTTGAATGGTATTTCAAAGAAGGCATTGACATCCGATAACACAGCATTCACGCATTGGGCATTCGCCCTCGGTCCGCGGGAAGCATTTTCAATGAAGTTATCTCAGCGGACAACCCTGCATTGGCTAAGTCTCCGACCCGGCGACCCGATCGCTTCGCTAGATCGGTCGGCAGCTTAAGCCAGTGAGGGTTCGTGAATGCACAAACGTTATACGAAATAACTTCAATAATCATTTAGAATAGAAAGAGCGAAAAAAATGAAAATTAAAGCGATACTTTTTGATTCAGGACGAGTTTTGAATCATCCTAGAACAGGACATTGGTTTATTCCACCTAACTTTTATAAATATATTGATAAACCCTTGTTTCAAAAGCAAGGATCTGATTTATTACAGAAGGTTTTTCAAATTTGTTTACAAAGTATAGATGGGCAGGATTATGTTTTAACGGAACAAGAAGAATACGATTTGTTTCTAGAATTCTATAGTGAATTTGCCAAACAACTTCCACAATTACAACTAACAAAAACCGAGATAGAATGTATTGCAAAAGATACAGTGTTCAATGACGAGAAATTCTTATTTCATGATGATGTATTTGAAGTTATACCTAGACTAAGTGCTACTTATAAGCTAGGTGTTGTTTCGGATACATGGCCATCATTAGAAAGGGTATTTGTTAATTTTAATTTACGAAATTATTTTTCTTCTTTTGTTATGTCGTCTATATTAGGAGTTAGGAAACCTAATGAACTGATGTATACGACTGCTTTGAAGGAACTGAATGTCAATCCCAGCGAGGCTATTTTTGTAGATGACAATATTCATAACTTGGAAGGCGCGAAGAAGTTAGGGATACATACTATATGGCTTTTAAGAGGTTATGAAGAAGTAATTAATGGTGATTATAAAAGTATTAAGAACCTATTTGAATTGGAGAAAACAATTAAAAAACTTATTGATTGAAATATCAAGGATACGAAGTTACTTCGTATAACACCGTATTCACGCATCGGGGCTACCACCCCTTGGTTGTCAGATGAATAATCATGGAAGAGCTCAGACAACAAACGACCCAGTCTAAGATAAGAGCTATCTAAGGCTGGGTCGTTTCGTGAAAACAAGAACGTTATCTGAAAGAGTCCAAATATAATTAAAACCCAGAAAGGCGAGAAATCATGAAATTCAGAGCCAATCAATCCATTGTAGTTGGAGTGGTCATTGTTTTAGCTGCCATTGTTATTAGCTACATCAATTCCATGAATTCGATAACTTATATTTTTGTGGCTTTACTTCTATATCTATTGTTTTATGGGGTTTCATCTGATATCGAGGTGACGGAATCGAGAGTCATTAAACGATCTTTTTTCTATAAGAGAGAAGAGATAGAAATTAAAGATATAAAAACTATTGACGCGGTGACAAAAAAAAGTTCGGTCAAATCTATATTCATATTGGTAAGTCCAACCCCGAAGATTATTTCATCCTTCATTTAAAGAATAACAAAAAAATTATAGTGAGCGCGTCATTCACAAATAATGGTAACAGCGTTGGGAGATATTTAAAAAGTAAATATAATATTCAATTGAAAGAAGTAGATAAGATAAAGTACATCTACAATCCGTAGGTTACTCAAGAAGTGGACTCCTTCAGATAACACCGCTACGTCGCATGCGCTCCTTGGTCCTGGTGATGCATTTGGCAGAGGAGATGATTCACGGACAACCCTGCGAGGCTAAGTCCGTCGGACCCGGTCGCATTGCTCCCTTAAGCCTCTCAGGTTCGTAGATACAAGAACGTTAGACGAAATTCCCTAAATCGAGGTGGGGTATTTGCAATGGAGTAAGATGAAAGAGCAAATTGAATCAAGACTCTGTGAATCTTTGAGAGGCAGAGTTGTTTATAATAGTACTCGATATAGAGGTTCTCATGATAAGGTTGGCAGATCATGGATTACTTTTGATAATGAAATCATACATGACTTTTGTACAGTTAAGTTACGATATGAATTTAATATTGCTGCAGACAGGATCAGGGAGGAATCTGATTCTCATGATTGGAGAAATCCAGAACAAAAGGATGGGTATTATGAAGCGTACAAAATTGCAGATGAAGAAATGGAAAGACAAGGATACATAATCAGTTTGAATTCTATAAAGCAATTGAAGAATATCTAAACTTATCAATAGACGAAGCAATGAACTCTCTCAACCCAATAATTAAAGCGATGTCGTGGTTTGATAAGAGATTGGGTAAGAGAAGACTTTTAAAAATTGATGAAGATGAAAACATAATTGTAAATAAATTTAAAAATATCAGACTTAAAGTTGAAGGTGTAATCAATGAAGAGGGGAACTTCGTCTAACACCGTATTCACGCTGCAGGGCTATCGCCCTTTGGTTGTCAGATGTATAATCATGGAAGAAGTTCAGACAACAAACGCCCCAGCCTAAGATAAGAGCTATCTAGGGCTGGGGCGTTTCGTGAATACACGAACGTTATATGAAAGATATGCAGATTTATTAACAGAAGGGATGTTATCAATTGAAACGAGTGGATGTTACTTATTCTCTAATAACTAATAATTCGAAATCTAAAGTCCTCATGGTACACAATATAGATCGTGATAGTTGGTCTCTACCAGGAGGAGCCGTTGAAACCAATGAAACTTTAGAGCAAGCAGTAATAAGAGAAGCAAAAGAAGAAACGGGGCTAGATATCAAGATATTTGGATTAGTAGCTCTAAATGAATGCAAATTTGAAAAGATTAATGAACATGCAATCTTTTTTACGTTTAGGGCTGAAATCATTGGAGGAAACGAAGAGATTGTTAGACCTGATGAAATTTCAAAGATAGCTTGGATGGATATTAATAAGGCTGAGAAATTAATGCCGTATTATAAAGATGGACTTAGAAAATTAATTGAAGGAAATGAAATAACATATGCAAATGAGGGAAATAAGTAATCTGTAAGGGTATTTCTTCGAAGGCATATCCTTCATATAACACAGTATCTACGCTGCGGGCTTCGCCCTTGGTTCACATGAGGCAGTAGTCAGAGAAGTGGATAAAGCTCACAACCCTGCGAGGCTAAGTCCGTCGGACCCGGTCGCATACGCTCTCTTAAGCCTCTCAGGTTTGTAGATACCCAAACGTTAGCAGAAATTCATGCAAATAAAAAGGAGTATAACAACATGTCTTGGGATAACATTGTTGAACAAGTTATGAAATTTAAAAAAGATAATAGAAATGTTTGGTTTAGGGGACAGGGAGATTCTAGTTGGGAACTAAAATCCTCTTTATTTCGATAAAAGTTTGATAGTCTTGAACAGTTTTTAAATAATGAGAGAACTAAATATAATTTATTTAAGAATTTAGGGCATATTTATCATAACGAGGATGATTGGAATTTAGTCTATATCATGCAGCACCATGGTGTAAAAACGAGACTACTTGACTGGACCGAATCTTTTGCAACAGCGCTTTTCTTTGCATCAAGCAGTTGGGATGATAATAATGGTATTACAATTTGGATGCTTAACCCTCTTAAATTAAATAAGAAAACGATAGGAGGTTCACACTTTTACACAACTCATAAGGAAAGATATCGAGAAAAAATTGCTAAAAATACAGAGACTCCCTTTCCAACTAACTCCATTGCTCTCCATCCAATTAGAAATAATCCTAGGATAGTTGCTCAACAAGGGGTCTTTACAGTACAAGGTAATACATTGGAACCATTAGATAAAGAATTTGATGGAAATCTTATTAAGGAAGGTATATTAGAAAAAATCGATATAGATGCAAAGTATAAAAAAGACGTATCTATATTTCTAGAATTATCGTTACTACTTAGGTCTCCCAACCCCGGAGATTTTTGTTTTGTTCCTCAATAAGAAGGAATTTAAGTGTAGTCATCGCGAAATAGTAGATAAAGCC
>NZ_FNBG01000034.1:11701-49961 GCF_900102215.1 Fontibacillus panacisegetis | reverse complement strand
CGAAACGCGGCTCAAAGCGCTTGCGAAGAGCCGCATATCTAGCGGTAATATGCGGATTAAGAAAGGGATTAAACCCGCGCCTAAGAAGAATATTATGACAAGAAAAAAAGCGAAGGTAAGCCCCATAAAGTAGCCGTAATCGCTTGCGCCAACAAGGTATTACATCACGTCTACGCCATGCTCAAAAAAGGGCAACCTTTCGCTTCTTAGAAACTGCTTATCCCATAAACTTCCAGTTAGTGGAGGCTTATTTGCTAAGCTTTAAAATCAGTATATCAAAAATCTCTTTCCTACAAAACTGTCTATTGACAAAGTATTAGCTGGTTTTTTATGAGTATATTATTATCTGCTGGAAGACTTACGCTGTTCTTCTGTCATCCAGATACCAATTTCTCTCTTTAGCTCAAGGAACGCAGAATCAGCAACAATTTCCCCATGGCGAGGGCGAGGGAAAGGGACGGTAATTTTCTGCAGTACTCTAGCAGGGCGACTTGAGAACAAATAGATCGTATCGGACAACATTAACGCTTCCTCAATACTATGGGTGATCATGAGGACTGAGCGATGACTCTCTTCCCACATGTCCAGCAGCCATCGTTGCATATCGCTTCGCGTAAGTGCATCTAAAGCGCTGAATGGTTCATCGAGACACATGACCTCTTGAGGAGCTAGCAGTCCTCTTACAAAAGAGGCGCGCTGCTGCATACCACCGGAGAGAGTATGAGGATAGGCATTTTCAAACCCTTCAAGTCCTGCTCTGGATATCCATTTTTCGGCATCCTCTTTAGCTGTTTGTCCGGTGATTCCGGCAATTTCCCCAGCGAGCAGAACATTGTCCTGAATGTTTCGCCAAGGAAGGAGTGCTGGCTGCTGAGGGACATAGCTAATGTGGCCGCGCTGTCCTGTTACGTCCTTTCCTTGCATATAGATATAACCACGGCCTGGTTTATTCAGGCCTCCGATAATATGGAACAAAGTGCTTTTGCCGCAGCCGGAGGGGCCGATGATTGAGACAAATTCTCCGGACGAGACGGTAAGGGAAATGTCATCTAAAACGGGCAGGATCTTGCGGCGATCGGAGAAGCTCATGCTGACTGAATGAACTTCAAGTGCAGGCTTGAGCGGTGTAGATGAATCGGTACTGGTATTGTTCTGTAGGCTCATTTGAGAATCTCCTCTCTATTTACGGTTGTCCGGTTTATATCGCACGATCCATTTTTCCAGCAAAGAAATACAGAGGAACATTCCCAGACTAAGTAGGACGATAATGGCAATAGCAACAAAAATTCGATCTGTTCTGAATGAAGACTTCTGCAGCATCATATAATAACCGATCCCTTTATCAGCACCGATCCATTCTGCGATGACAGCACCCATAACACTGTACGTAGCGGCAATTTTGACACCGGATAGTATAGAAGGGATGGCGGACGGCAGCTCCAGCTTGCGGAAAATATCAATTTTAGACGCGCCAATCATTTGCATGTAATTCAGCATTGAACGGTCTGTGCCTCGTAATCCATCCATAGCAGCTACTGCTACCGGAAAAAAACATACAAGGGTGATGACGATGATTTTTGGCAAAATACCGAAACCGAACCATACCATAAGCAGGGGGGCAAGGGCGATCGTAGGAATGTTCTGACTTAGAATAACTAGCGGATAGAGCGATGATTTCAATATCGGTACGTTATGCAGCACAAAAGCAACGATCAATCCTACTAAAGTGCCTATAACAAATCCAAGCAAAATTAAACGTAAAGTTGCCAGTGTGTGATCCCACAAACCGGCTGTATTGGCCGCTGCTTCCCGGGAAATGTCTACTGGACTTGGCAGCATCCATTTGTCGATACCAAAAATCATGGTTGAAGCTTGCCACACGATTAAAAACAAGATGACCGCCACAAGAGGCGGCCATATGCTTTTCCATAGTTGTCCCATATTCATGGACGATATTTTTCAGTCAGCTTGTCCATGCTGACACCATCAGGATTGTACGAAATTTTGATTTGCGAAATGACACCCGGGCTGCCAAAAGAAATTAATGCTTCATTCATTTGTTTGACAATGTCCAGCAATTGGTCAAGATCGCCCTCCATCGTTGTTTCCAGAGGATTAACTTGATATTTGACACCCGAGGCCTGGATTACCTCGATGGCGCGATCTACATAAGGAATTACACTTTCTCCGTTTGGTGTCTTAGGAATGACTTGAATGCTAAGCAAAGCGTTTGGCATAAAGATTCACGTCCTTTTTAGAAGTAGTAGTACATTAATTTTTTATTTATTCAGGTAAAAAATCGTTGGTAAAAGCTTTATCTGTATCAAGTGGCTTTTCTAAAAGACCTTTTTCACTCATCCAGTCGGAATAGTTCTGCCATACTTCGCGTTTTTGCTCGCCCCAACGTGCTGCATCATCTTTGTATTTTGGGCTGAGCCATTTTTGACTTGCCATAACGAGTTCCTTATCCAAATCAGGGACGGCCTTCAACAAAATTTGGGCGGATTCTTCAGGATGGTCTATTGCATAATTGTATCCTTTAGAAGTTGCTGTCATGAAAACTTTAACAAGTTCAGGATCGTCAGCAATGGTTTTCTCATTTGTCACAAGTACTGGAGTATAATAATCCAGCTTGTCCGAATAATCTTGAAGATAGATCATATTCAGCTTTTCATCGCGGAGCTCGGCTTCGATTCCTGTCCAGGCGTAGAATATCCAGGCAAAATCAATATCGCGTTTGATGGCTGTAAAATAATCGGCTTCTCCAATGTTAAGCAGCTTTACTTTATCGATGCTTCCGCCATCGATCTCCATAATGGATTTCATCACAGCTTGTTCAACTGGAGAACCCCAGCCGCCATAAGCTTTGCCTTCAAAATCTTTAGGCGATTGAATGTTGCGATCCACAGGAGAGGCAAATCCGGATGTGTTATGCTGAATAATGGCAGCGAGAGACACGAGTGGAACTCCTTGTGTACGCCCTTGAGTTACGTTCTCCTGGACACTGATTCCAAACGGAACTTCACCTGAGGCGACCATGGCATCTGATCCACCGGAGCCTGGAAGTACAATTTCGACATCCAGTCCTTCTTCAGCGAAGTAACCTTTTTCTTTGGCAACATACAATCCGGTATGGTTCGTATTCGGACTCCAGTCAAGTACAACCTTTACTTTTTGAAGCGCTGCATCCTTTTCAGTATTTTGGACAGCATTTCCAGCGCCATTATTGCCGCAACCGGCTAATAACGCGATAATTAAACCAGCTAGCAGCCATGACCAACCTTTTGAACGTGTCACTCTTCTATACCCCTTTTTATGTTTGAATTTCCGCATTTCATAAAAAAGATTCCTGATTTGGAAGGATTATTCCCCTAAATAGGGAACAATATAAAAAAGCGTCCCGATTGGGACGCGTAGGTTCATAAATGGATTATTTAAAGTAGTCCATATGGATGCTCTTCCTACGCTGGCATTATCCAGATCAGGTAAAAGGGTCAGTATCTTTGAGGGATACAATCTCAGCCGGCCAATTCCAGCACCCCTGAATATGAAGCTGCGGATTACATTGTCATTATAGTTGTTCAAGTCTGTTCTGTCCAGAGAGGAACAATTTTTCAATCCGTGAATTTTTTTATCGGCAAATAGAGCATGTTAAGTATGAATCATAATTTTGGCATTATTAGAACTTTAATGTAGAGGAGAGGAACAACATGAATTATCGTAAAAAAGTAGTTGAGGAAGTCCCTGAGGTAAATACCTCAATCTGGTCCTGCGTAAGCGAAGACTGCAACGGCTGGATGCGGGACAATTTTACTTTTGAGTATGAGCCATCTTGTCCCCTTTGTTCTTCGCAAATGGAAAAAGATACAAAGATGCTCCCTCAGGTAGTGAATATGAGTGCGAGTGTGGAAATGAAGTCTTAAGTCAGATTCTGACTGCGACTTTTCCAATATAGGATAGCAATCTGGGTTCTGTCCCTTACCTCAAGCTTATGAAGAATGTCGGTAACATAGTTTTTAACGGTTCCTTCACTTAAAAACAGCTTCTGGGCTATTTCCTTATTCGACATTCCCTCCGCAATTAATGTAACTACTTGGTGTTCAACCGCTGTAAGTCCGGCGTTAGTGAGTTTGAGATTTTCAGGAGACGGTGACACGGTTTCTCGTAGCAGTCCGGTCAGCTTTCTGGCAATGTCAGGATGAATCAGCATGTTGCCGCTGTGCACTGTTTTGATTCCCTGAATAATGCGGTCTGGCGGAATATTTTTGAGTAAATATCCGCTGGCTCCATTTTTAAGTGCTTCGAGGATAAATTCATCATCATCAAAGGTTGTCAGCATCAAGATGGAAATATCAGGATAGAGCGCCTTGATTCTTTTGGTTCCCTCCACCCCGTTACACTCCGGCATCCGGATATCCATTAGCACTACGCTGGGCTTATCTCTCTGTGAAATAAAATTTACAGCCTCGGCTCCGTTTTGTACGGAGCCTATTACTTCTATGTCAGGGTCCATTCCTATTAATAATGTCAGACTCTCGCGAATGAAAGGATCGTCGTCGACGATAAGCAGTGATAGGGTTGGCATTTGTTCTCCCTCCAGATTGCAAATAATCTAGTTATTCTTGATGTTTTGTTATAGGCAATACAGTAGTTACGGTGAATGGAAAAGCTGTATTGATTTCCAATCGTCCTCCGGCAAAAGAGCATCGCTCTTTCATTCCGGTTATTCCTTGTCCTGATCCTTGCTTTATGTTGTGGTCAGGAGTATCTCCGTCATTACTTACTGACATTTTGATCTCATGTCCTGTGTATGTAAATGTGATAGTTACCGTTTGCGGACTGCCATGCTTTAACGCGTTGGTTACAGCTTCGCGGGCATTTTTGTAAAGAATCATCTCCTGACTTGGATATAACGAACAAGGATTGCCTTCGATGGTCAGCTCCGTTCTAATTCCGGTCTCCCTGCCGACTTCTTCAAGCATTTGTCCCAAGGATTGGATTCCTGAGTCATTGGATGCAGGCTTCAGGCGTTTGACCGTGGCGCGCATCTCATCCAAACCAGCCGATAATTGGTCACGAATTTGCTGAAGCATCGTCATCCCCCTCTGTTGATCGTTCGGGAAAATTTGCAGTGCGGCTTCCATCATCATTTTTGAACGGATCAGGCGGTGTCCTACATCATCATGAAGCTGCTGAGAGATGCGGCTTCGTTCTTCAGCCTGAGCGGCTCCTTCAATCTGTTTAGTGAATAACAAAAGACGATTTCGCGTTTCACTTAATTCGTAATTTTTTTTGCGAATGTCATCAAAAAGATACTGCTCGTGTTCTTGTTTGCTTGCAAACTGCTGCAGCAGATGAAGAAAATACGATATGAACAGCAAAAGAAGGTTAGTGACTACTATCCATGTGAGATCCTGATGCAGCAATGAAAAATTGATAACGATAAGATGAAAAGCCAGAATAGAAAACCTGCTATATGTATTAGGCAGTAGAAAGTAGATGAAGACAGGGCTGACAGCGGCAAGATTGGTTAGTCCGCTATAGGTTTGACATATCCATGCGGAGTACAGGATTTGAACAATAGATAACATAATGAGAGGGGGATTTTTTTTCAGGAATCGGGCTAATACAATCAGCGAAAAATAGGTTAAGGTATGAAGAAGATAGATGCCGGAGGTTGACATCTTCAATACAAAAATGTGAGCAAAATACGGAATCAGTATCATTCCATACATCATAGGCGACAGCTTACGTCTCAACATAGTTTCCTGCCTCTATTCATGGATTTTCAAGATGGATAGAAATCATTATAGCACAAGTAGTTTTGCTTGAGGTGAGGTGACTTTAGTCATGTTGAAGTCATGACGATTCGTACATGTATACTAACCTCCGTCTTGCTAGAATGATTACAGGACTTGAGACTCAGGACAGTTGATAGATGGGAGATGGGGGATATGACTTTTGTAGAAATTAAGGATGTTATCAAGCGATACGGAGATAAGCTATCGGTGGATCATTTGAACCTGAGCATTAAAAAGGGTGAGATTTTCGGGTTGCTCGGACCTAATGGTGCTGGGAAAAGCACGACGATAAATATGATTGTAGGCTTACTGCCAATGGATCAAGGCGAAATTACAGTGGATGGCATCTCCGTTAAGGCTCGGCCAATCGAGGTGAAAAAGCGAATCGGCTTGGTACCGCAGGATTTGGCACTATACGAGATGATGTCTGCGGTTGACAACGTAGCTTTTTTCGGAAAATTATACGGATTGCGCGGCCATGAGTTGAAGGAACGAGTTGCTGAGGCGTTGTCTTTTGTCGGTCTTGAGGATCGGGCCAAGGATCTGCCAAAGACGTTCTCGGGTGGAATGAAGCGGCGTCTGAACATTGCTTGCGCGATTATGCATCATCCAAAACTGATTATTATGGACGAACCAACGGTTGGTATTGATCCGCAGTCCAGAAATCATATTTTGGAATCCGTGCGAAAGCTTAATCAAATGGGCTCTACGGTGATATATACAAGTCACTATATGGAGGAAGTATCCGCGATTTGCGATCGTGTGGCTATTGTGGATCAGGGGCATGTCATCGCTTGCGGAACTCAGGATGAATTGCGTGAACGGGTCGCGCACGAGGAGAAAATCAAGATGAAGGCGAGTGGGATCACCGGCGATATTCTGAATGAACTGCGTCAACTTCCGAGAATTTCACGAGTAGACCTTCAGGAAAATGAGTTGGCATTGTATACATCGTCATCACAACATGATTTGCAGGATATATTGTATGTCTGTGCAAAACATGACGCAGTAATCCACTCTGTAGAATGCGAACAGCCTACATTGGAGACGCTGTTTTTGAGCCTGACCGGGCGTACGCTTAGGGACTAGGGGGCAATCATATGAAAATTTGCTCGATTATATGGTTTGAAATTCGCAAATTAATCAAGACACGCACAGTTCTGTTTAATCTTTTTCTAATGCCTTTGCTGCTGATTTTTATTCTGGGGAATGCGTTAGCTCCTATGTTTGCATCAAATGAAGATGGTGTTATTTCAGGGGTAAACGTCATGCTTGTTAAGCAGAGCGATCAGGATTTAAATGAATTTGGATTGAAGACCTTTCTGGATACTCCTGAAATGCAAGAGATGCTGAATGTTATCGATGGCGGAAGCCGGGAAGAAGCTTTGGCTGCGATTAGAGAAGGAGAAATGGACTTTGCTGTTGTTATTCCACCTGATTTTGTGAGCAAAGTAAAGCAAGGCGAAGCTGCCACCTGGAATTTTATCAATGGTCAGAGCCATTCTAAAAATCATGTGGCGCAAATGATTTTTGATTCCTACCTTGATGAAGTCAATCGGACCCAAGCGACGACAATAGTACTTGGACCAACAGCAGCAGTACCTGTATTAAGTGCTGATGGAAGCTCAACTGATGGTCAGGATCTTGTCCATAGTTATGTAGAAAATGCTTCTCTGAATAAGCAGGGCAAGTCATATTCCGCATTCCAGTATTATGCTGCCTCAATGTTGATCATGTTTTTACTCTTTTCAGGGCTCGTGGCTAGCGAAAGTCTTCACAGTGAGATTGACACACGTACTTTGTATCGTCTGCAATCTATGCCGATCAGTACGCTGCATATTTTTGTTGGTAAAGTGGTAGGGAATAGTTTCATCGCATTTCTGCAAGCTGCTGTCATTATTCTTGGTACCACATGGCTGTACGATGTTGACTGGGGAACAAGTCCGCAATACTTAGCACTGATCTGCGTTCTTGTCGTTCTGGCTTCTATGATGATGGCGGTATCGGTTTCCTTGTTGTGTAAATCATCAAGTACAGCGAAAACGGTAGTGCAAATGATTGTGATCTTCATGACGTTCTTTAGTGGAGGCTTTCAACAGATTCCGGTTGATATTATTCAAAAAATCGGCGAATTTACAGTAAACCATTGGGCACTGCAGGGAATTCTCCGAATTATGCTTGGTGCGGATCAAGGAGAAATTTTGCATCATGCACTAATGTTAGGCTTAGTGAGCGGAGTTTTTCTGCTAGTCGGTGCAATTTCTTACCGAAAGGTGGGTTACCATGAATAGTTTCACCATTGCCTGGAACATGATCAAGCGGACGGTAGGCACGAAAAAAGGGATGTTTATACATATTTTTTTGCCATGTCTTGTAATTACAGTAGTCATAGGATTATTAGGGCAGGATGATTACAGTCGAGCCAGTATTTTGTACGTAGATAAGGATGGCGGGATAGCAAGTCAGTTTTTATTGAATGAACTAGCTGATTCACCTGATTATTTACTTAAAGAGATCGACAATGAAGCTGATTTGAGAGAAAAAATTGTCGGAGACCACGGCGCTGCTGGTTTTATTATTCCAGAGGGTTTTACAGATGATCTCATGTCCGGGAGCATTCCATCCATCCGTATGTACGAATTGAAGATAAGCGAGGGCTCGTATACCCTGCGGCTGAAGCTGAATATTTTGACCCAAGGGATGGCGTCTTCCGCTTCATTAATCAGGAATTCCTCACAGGCTGATGATCATGCGACATTTACCAAAGTACTGTCACAGACAGGCGAGCATAAAGTTGGCTCGGTAACGGATGATTTGCAGCTATATGCTAAACCTGGTTTAAGCTCTGTAACAGGTTTTACGCTGATGTTCCTGATGGGCCTAGTTAGCAGCAGTGTTTCTCAAATCATGGATGATCGCAGACGACGTACGATGACAAGAATGTTTAGTGCTCCCGTAAGGGCGTGGGAAATCGCGGCAGGTAATTTTCTAGGCAGCTTTTTTGTGGGAATCTTACAGATTGCAGTGATATTAGTTTTAAGCAACTATGTGCTAGGTTATGATTACGGTGTTCCGATTCTGCTGCATTTTATTGTACTCGGTACATTTATGCTTGTAGCCATGGGGATATCAAGTGCAGTAGCTGGACTGATCCGCAATTCGCAGCAGGCTTCGATTATTAACAGTCTAATTATCACACCAACCTGTATGATCGGCGGGTGCTTCTGGCCAATCTCGTTTATGCCGGAATTTATGCAGAAAGCAGCTAATTTTGTACCTCAGAAATGGACGATCGAAGCGGTTGAAATACTCTCTTCAGGGAATGGTCTGGGCGAGATTACAGTTCCGCTGCTCATTCTCGGGCTGATGGCCCTGATATTGTTGGCTTTTGGCTCCGCAGTATTGCGGCCTAGCGATGCGAACGTAAACTAGGAGACATAAATGAATCGTTAGCATGCCACACTACTGGGCATGCTATTTCTTTTTGTTAAATTTTTGAGCGGGTGTGTCAGTAATTTCCCGATATTTTCTTAACATGAACAGTCGCCAGTTGATGATCATACCGAATGCCAGTAGGAAGAATAGAGAGCCTGTCTGCAGAACGGAAATATATTGTTCAATTACTTCATGCAATATAAGACGAAGAGCGAGCAGGCCAATCAGGATAAAGGCAAAGCCTGGTGAACGCTGGGCGTAGACTTCATTATCTATAACTTCAAAATGAGTGGTGCGAATTAGAGGGTAGGAGAATAACAGCCATCCGACGGCAAAAGCAACCACTCCCCAAAGGACAGGAATATGAAATTCAGGTGCTATAAACATGAGAAATCCGGTTGACATACCAAGCGGCGGCATAATGATTTTTTTAATAGTGATCGGTTTTCTGCTAGCTTTAAGTCGAATTACAATGACTGCAGTAGCCATGACGACCATCATGATTGTAGCAATAATTCTTATATGAGCTAGATTAAGCAAAGTCTCCATAACAAGGACCCTTTCTTTGTTTGGCAAAGTGTAATGATTTGCTTGAATATTATAGCATATACGCTTGTAATTAATTAATTCTTGTGAACAACGAGCCAAGGATAATCATTATAACGTGGATTTATTAAATGAATATGAATTAATTATAAAAAACGTTTGACATTAAAACCCAGAGCAGATAGAATAATAACATACTAAACAGGTAGGATTAATATTAAAAAGTTCTCACCGTAAAGACGGAGGAACGTTCTACTCGTCAGGCAGACACGGGGGTGGCTCGGTTTGACCGTAGAGAGCAGTGCGTTCCTTTGTTCTGTTTATTACATGGATGATGAACTATCATGAACCTGCCAGGATGGGTCGTAAAGAGAGAATAGGGAGTGATTAGATGAAGAAGTTGTTAAAACAAGGGGTTCTATTGAGTTTGGTTCTGGCTATGTCGGTAGTTATGGCAGCTTGCGGTACAGAAAACAAAAAGAATGAATCAGCAAGTGCGGAAGCAGGGACTTCTGAAGGTGGAGAAAAACTAGAGGACATCAAATTACTGAATGTATCCTATGATCCGACCCGGGAATTATACGAGGAATATAATAAGGCATTTGCTGCTTATTGGGAAAAGGAAAAAGGACAAAAGGTTACGATCGATCAATCACATGGTGGCTCCGGTAAGCAGGCTCGCGCTGTTATCGATGGTCTGGAGGCTGACGTTGTAACGCTTGCACTTGGGTATGATATTGATGCTGTTCAAGAAGGTGGACTTATTGAAAAGGGTTGGCAAACTGAGTACGAGTTGAACAGCTCCCCATATACTTCTACAATAGTTTTTCTGGTTCGCAAAGGGAATCCAAAAGGCATTAAAGACTGGAATGACCTGATTAAGGATGGGGTAGAGGTTATTACACCAAATCCGCAAACATCAGGTGGGGCTCGTTGGAATTATCTCGCTGCTTGGGCATACGCGCTGCATAACAACAATAATGATGAGGCAAAAGCTCAAGAATTTGTTAAGGAATTATTCACACATGTACCAGTACTGGATAGCGGTGCTCGCGGAGCGACGACGACATTCGTAGAACGTGGTCTGGGTGACGTATTGTTGGCTTGGGAGAATGAGGCTTGGTTATCCGTGAAGGAGCTGGGACCGGATAAATTTGATATTGTGTATCCGTCCGAAAGTATCCTTGCTGAACCTCCGGTAGCTGTAGTTGATAAAAATGTTGATAAAAGAGGTACTCGTGAGGTTGCCGATGCTTACTTGAAATATCTGTATTCGGAAGAGGGCCAAACGATTGCAGCAAAGAACTATTATCGTCCAACACTGGAAAGTGTAAAGACGAAGTTTGCGGATCAATTCCCTGAAATCAAGCTGTATACCATTGATGAAGTGTTTGGCGGTTGGGCACAGGCACAGCCGAAGCATTTCGCCGATGGAGGTATTTTCAGTCAGATTTATGCACCATAAAAACCGACCGTAACAAACGGAGGAGCGTTCTGGATAAGAATGCTGCGAACGAAAGGGTGAATTTCTCATGAAAAAAAGCACCTCACAGCGCGGGGTGTTGCCCGGATTTGGGCTGACCATGGGCTACAGTGTTCTTTATCTCAGTTTGGTAGTGCTGATTCCACTATCTGCGCTTCTTCTTAATTCGACAGGATTGACCTGGGAGAAGTTTTGGAGTGTTGCGACTGATTCACGTGTGTTAGCTTCATATAAAGTTAGTTTTTTGACTGCGGCTGCGGCAGGGTTGATTGATGCAGTGCTTGGTTTGCTATTAGCCTGGGTTCTGGTCAGATATGAATTCCCAGGTAAAAAATTGTTCGATGCAATGATTGACCTGCCATTTGCGTTACCTACGGCTGTGGCTGGTGTATCGCTTACGGCGATATACTCATCCAAGGGCTGGATTGGTTCCATCTTTGAATCTATAGGAATAAAAATTGCTTTTACACCGATTGGCATCACTTTAGCACTTATGTTCATAGGTATTCCGTTTGTTGTACGTACGGTTCAACCGGTATTACAAGATCTCGATGCGGAGGTTGAAGAAGCAGCGGCTACGCTTGGAGCAAGCCGTCTGCGCACCTTCCGAACTGTAATTTTGCCTGAATTGCTTCCACCCCTTCTGACTGGATTTGCACTTGCTTTTGCCAGAGGAATTGGAGAGTATGGGTCTGTTGTTTTCATCTCCGGCAATATGCCGATGAAGACAGAGATTGCACCGCTCCTGATTATGTCAAAGCTTGAGCAATTCGATTATGCCGGGGCGACGGCTGTAGCTCTGATGCTGTTACTGATTTCCTTTGTTCTCCTGCTGCTCATCAACTCGTTGCAGAAACGAATGCGGAAAACAGCGCTTTAGAGATTAAGCCCAATGGACTACAAAGTCTGGTAGTATACGTGGCAATATTTATAGGAGGGATTAATGCATGGCCGGTTCTGTACCTTTAGCTTCAACAAAAACTCCGACGGAAAGAAAGCGGGCGACGAAGGAATCCGGACTCGTAAAATGGATTTTGATCGGAGCCGCAGTTCTAGTGTTATGCTGGTTAATTGTTTTACCACTCGTTGTTGTAGTGACTGAGGCATTAAAAAAAGGCTTCGGAGTATATGTAGAAGCGATCACGAATCCAGACGCATTATCTGCACTTAAGTTAACCTTAATTGTGGCAGCTATTACGGTTCCATTAAATACGATTTTTGGTGTAGCAGCGGCTTGGGTTATTACTAAATTCAAATTTCGGGGTAAGCAGATTCTTGTTACGTTGATCGATTTGCCCTTTGCAGTTTCTCCGGTAATTGGAGGTCTCATTTACGTACTCGTATATGGAGCACATGGATGGTTTGGGCCGTGGCTGCAAGAGCATGATCTAAAAATCATATTTGCTATTCCAGGAATTGTGCTTGCGACATTGTTTGTTACTTTTCCGTTTGTAGCCAGGGAACTGATCCCTCTGATGGAGGATCAAGGACAACAGGAGGAAGAAGCAGCGGTTATGTTAGGTGCTCGCGGATTTCGGATTTTCTGGAAAGTAACACTCCCGAACATTAAGTGGGGATTGTTATATGGAATTATTCTCTGTAATGCACGTGCAATGGGCGAGTTTGGCGCGGTATCCGTCGTATCCGGTCATATCCGAGGGCAGACGAATACACTTCCTTTACATGTTGAGATCTTGTATAACGAGTATCAATTTTCCGCATCTTTTGCAGTAGCATCGTTGTTATTGTTACTTGCGCTAGTCACTTTGCTGCTTAAGAGCTGGTTTACACGTAAAAGTCATAGTCATTAATTCATATTGTTAAATAATCATGCTGAAAATGAATAGGGAGGACTGGATGATGGCAAAACCATTACAAGTTGATGATTTGTGGTTGGAACGGATCGCGGGTCTTTTGAATGAAATGGAGTTTGGCTCGCTAAATATTGTCGTTCATGAAGGTCAAATCGTTCAAGTCGAACGTACAGAGCGGAAGCGTTACGAGCTTGGTGCGGCTGGATCGACCAAATCATCTGGTTCGTCCCGGGCATCAGCAAGACCAATCCGCAAGGCTGAATCAAGATAACTATGAATAGAGCAATCATATAATAAATAGAGGGGCTGTCCGGAAGTGTACTTCACGGAACAGCCCCATTCTATTGTGTTAAGAAGGTCGATTTTCTTGATCATGTACATAATGGCTTGGGGAAGCTTCGAGTTCAGAACCTGGTGCTGAAGCCTCCTCATCAGTCGATTCTGTGTTTGGCATAGGGTAATGACCTGCAAAGGGACGGGATTTTCGTGACCTGTTGCCAGTGAAACGAAATCCAATCAGAAACAGAATCATCTGCACCACAAGTATGTAGGGAGCAAACATGGGATTGATGAGATGAAACAGAAATAATAATGCAATAATAATAGACCATACTTTTAGTAAGAAGGAGCTTGCGGTCGGCCGATTGCTGTTCATAAGTGCTGGATACAAAAGAATAAGAGAGAATAAGGCTGAGCCGAAGAGAGACCACTTACTCAAAAGATCTGAAAGCCCCAGCTGTGGACTCGACATTTGGAACAATAATTGAATAAGCCACCCGAACAAATAGAAGAGAGCTAAAGCGAACAAAAAAGGTATCGCGGGATAAATCTGTTTCCATAGTGAGTATCCCCAGCCAGGAGTTTCGATCCTATGAAGGAGCTTGTCCTGCTCTTCAATCAAACGATCACTCTCGCGCTCTATTGTTTTTAGTAACAGGGTTAGCCTGCTGTTATCCTGATCATGGGCGTAGGCATTGATTTGTCCAAGCAAATCAGATGTGATATAGGGAGCGGCTCTGCATTCAAGCAATACATCCATTAATAGCTGCTGTTCCTCAGTAGGCAATTGCAAAGATTCTGCTCCACGAATAAGCGGCCCTGTGGCGGATGCATATAGCTTGAGACTACTGTTCAGACGCTTAAGCCGATAGCTCTCCCGTTTCTCCATTCTCCATTTGGTTATCGCATATATAGCGAGAAAAAGACACAAAGCGGGCAAGGTAATGTAGGAGATAACAGTTTGCTGTTGCAGCCAGATCATCCATTCCGGCAATGACACGGATATCATCCTTTCTATATTCCTCCTTCCACTATTGCATACGTAGAGGTAGGATTTCAAGCTCTTGTTGGTTTTCATTGTCAGTTAACTGACTTATACTATATTTGGAGTAAGGAAGGCTACATAAAACGAGGGAAAGCATGACATTATGTGGGCGATTGATACGGTTATTAGTTAAACAAAAGGAGATGTAGTGTTGACAGCGACGGTAATCGAAATATTTTTAATTGCTATTTTGGCAGGTGTGGTAGGTTCAGTATTGGGTTTAGGAGGGGGGATCGTTGTTACTCCGGCTCTAACGTTACTGTTTGGAGTAGATATAAATCATGCGATTGGAGCGAGTATTATTTCTGTCATCGCAACTTCGAGCGGTTCGGCTATTGCTTACCTTCGGGATAGAATTACGAATTTGCGTGTGGGGATGTTTTTGGAGATTGCTACGACAGTAGGAGCGATAACCGGGGCGTTCATTGGAGCTTTGGTCGCTCCAAAGTTTCTGTATTTTATATTCGCCTTACTTCTGCTGTATTCAGCCTATGCTATGGTGAAAAAAGGGAAGGAAGAGGTTCCAACCAATGTCCCATTGCATCCTGTGGCAGAGAAGCTGGGACTAGATGGAGAATATTATGATAAAGCTCTTGGCAAGACGGTATCGTATAATGTGGACCGGGTTTATGAGGGATTCGGCGTCATGTATGGGGCTGGGGTCATATCAGGACTTCTTGGCATCGGCAGCGGAAGCTTTAAAGTAATGGCTATGGATGTTTTCATGAAAATGCCGCTTAAAGTATCAACTGCAACGAGTAATTTTATGATGGGTGTAACAGCGGCAGCCAGCGCAGGCATTTATTTGCTACGGGGCGATATTATTCCGATCATTTCAGCTCCAGTAGCGCTTGGGGTATTAGTAGGGGCAACGGTAGGATCACGAATTATGCAGCGTATGAAGAGCAAAACGATCCGGAAGCTGTTCATTCCTGTTATGGTTTATGTTGCCTTCCAGATGATCTATCAAGGATGGAGGGGTTAACGTGGATCAAAGTCAACAGCAAGAATCTAATAAAAGCCGATCATATGAAGTTGAGCTGGTTATCAGTAAGATGCTTAGAATTGGGGTACTTATTGCGGGTGCGGTTATTGTTATTGGACTACTCCAATATTTGATCACTGGAGAGAGCGGGTATCCGGGAGATACTTTTCCAACGACGTTTGGGGGTATTTTTGAAGGGCTGTTCCAGTTAAAAGCGATGGCGGTTATAGAAACGGGGTTATTGCTGCTTATATTAACTCCAGTATTTCGAGTATTTGTATCGTTGTTTGTTTTTTGGGCGGAAAAGGACTATCGCTTTGTAGGGATTACTGCGGTTGTATTGATCATATTGATCGTAAGCTTTTTGCTCGGCAAGGTAGGATGAGACTAAGCGGCTGAGCAAAAATGAAGGGGGCTGCTATTCATGAAGTTTCTATCCTCGGAACAAATGAGAGATGTTGACCAATTTACGATAACAAAGCTTGGTATTCCTGCGATGGCGCTAATGGAAAATGCCGGTAGAGCCATTGCGGAGGAAGTGCTTCGATTAGGCGGTGTAGATCGTTCTAAGCTTGCTCAGCACTGGCTTGTGCTTGTTGGTAAAGGCAATAATGGCGGCGATGGTCTAGTGTGCTCAAGACATCTTGCAGACGAGGGAGTATCGGTGACACTGCTGTATGCAGTACCTCGCGATAAGCTGAGCGGAGATGCTCTGGCTCAGCACCGGATTGTTGAAGCGCTGGATTTGCCGCTGCTGGAATATGTCGACGATGTGAACCTTGAACAGAGTGATGTGCAGCGGGATGCAGCCGCGGCTGATAAGAGTGGGGTTGTGGGGCGTGAAGATTTGGCACGCTTATTGACTTGTGGAGGCTACACTGGCATTGTGGATGCCTTGCTTGGAACAGGAGCAAAGGGGACGCCGCGAGGCGTATACGCAGACCTGATCAGAGCGGCGAACAGGAGTGGTCTGCCCATTGTGGCGGCAGACATTCCAAGTGGTCTGGACGCCGATAATGGCGCAATCCACGATCCCTGCATTGAGGCCCGGGTGACGGTGAGTCTCGCCTTTATGAAGGCGGGCTTGACGCAGTATCCGGGTGCGAAGGCAGCAGGGGAAGTCGTTGTACGCTATATCGGCATTCCACGTGCACTTCCGCCGGGGATGCAGGCGGCGGGAGTGCTGTTGACCGAGGAGTCGCTGGGCGACGAGCTCGGTATAGATGTGGCCCGTCGGCGCGAAGCGGACGGGCATAAGGGCACGTATGGGCATGTGCTGCTTGCCGCAGGCAGCATGCCCATGAGCGGCGCGGGGCTGCTCGCGGCCAAAGCTGCGCTTCGCGCGGGCTGCGGGCTGGCGACGTGGGCGCTGCCCGCAGCGGTGCTGCCGCATGTGCTCGGTGCTGTGCCCGAGCTCATGCTGGCGCCGGCCGGGGATAGCGGAGCCGGCGCATGGACCGAAGCCGCAGCTGACGAAGTGCTGCGGCTTCTCGCGGCGCGCGATGTGCTCGCCGTCGGCCCAGGTATGGGCCGATTCCCGGGCGAGGACGGCTTCATGCGCGCCTTGTGGGAGGGCGCTGATCGTCCACTGGTGGTGGACGCCGACGCCCTGGGCATCCTCGCCAGGGCCGATGGCCTGGCGAGGTGGCAGCGCCGGGATGCGGCGACGATTCTGACGCCGCATCCCGGCGAAATGGCCCGGCTCACTGGAGTGAGCACGGGCGAAGTGCAGCGCGACCGGCTTGGCATAGCCCGCCGGTTCGCCCTTCAGCACGGCGTGACGCTCGTGCTGAAGGGGGCCCGCACCGTTGTCGCGGCCCCGGATGGTCGTGTCTTCGTCAACACGACCGGCCACCCGGGCATGGCAACGGGCGGATCAGGCGATGTCCTGACAGGCATTATCGCCTCACTTCTGGCGCAAGGCCTGGATGATGTCCAGGCCGCCGCCTTCGGCGTATATTTGCACGGTCAGGCAGGTGAACGTGCTGCATCGCTCCGCCACAACCCTGCGGCACTCATCGCCGGCGACATTATAGATGCGCTTTAGGCTTTATAGCAGCAGTTATTATTTGTTCTCTCATCATGGACAAACTCAAAAAATGTCCACCTAAAAGGTGGACACCATAGGAATATTCATCAATAAGCATAAGGATCTAGATGTAGTTGTCCCTTTAACGAAAGTACACTATATGATGATTTTGGAGATTGAGAAAGAGCTACATCGAATATTGTGTAGTGTCCACCTTTTAAAAGACATTTTGCGCAATAATCCACCATACGAGGACAAAGGGGTATCTAACACGTCATTTTTAGCCAACCAACTAGCATAAGCTTAAAGGCTTCTGGACTAACGTTCAGGAGTTTTTTTGTACACAGAATTAACTGAATGAATAGCTCAAATTTTAAAAAAACGATATGATGATATTATAATGGGTTGTGAATTTAGAAAAGGAGATTTAAAATCATGCCTAAAGTTACGATTATTAACGGAAGCCCAACGCCGGGCTCAAGATTGACTGCGGTAATGGCGTTAGCTGAGGAATTGCTTCAGAAGGAAGGATTCGAGGTGCAGCGTGTGAACGTTGGCGAACTCCCGCCGGAGGATTTGATCCATACTAAATTTGAGAGCGAACACATTGTTAAGGCTAACGCATTAGTTGCTGAAGCTGACGCAGTTATTGTAGCTAGTCCAGTGTACAAAGCCTCCTATACAGGTGTGCTGAAAACATTCCTGGACCTTGTTCCTGAAAAAGGATTGGCCGGAAAAATCATTTTGCCTCTTTTTATCGGAGGAAGTCTGGCTCACTTGCTGTCCATCGACTACTCGTTGAAGCCTGTGCTTTCCGTATTGGGCGCGCGTCATATTTTAGGCGGAGTATATACGGTGGATTCTCAGGTTGCTCGAACAGAGCAAGGTGGATTCCAAATTGCGGAAGAGCTCATTACCCGTTTGGAAGAAAACGTGAAAGAGCTGGTTGAGGAAACCAATCGGCGGATTCAATCCACAATTTCCAAATAATCTGTTACATAAAAAGCTCTGAATCATTCCCACTGTATGGGACGGGTTCAGAGCTTTTTTAATATGGGGTTACACTACTATTGGATTGTCTCAACCTCGACAACAGGGATTAGAATTGTGTTTGCATCAGTAAGCCCATGAAGCAATCCATCCAGCAATTCATTCAATCTCCCAGATTCATCCAAGCCCCCGGCTTGCTCTTCAATCTGGTCACTGATTTGCCCGCCTGTTTGTTCTAAGAGTAATTGTTTGATCAGTCCGATGCTTTGCTCATCAAGATATTGTTCGGCGTATTGCTTGAACCGTCCTGTTACGATAATGTTTGCTGTTCCAGCGGGTAGGGAGAAATCGCCTTTTAGTAATAATAAGCTGTTGTTGCCAATGGCAAGAGCTTGCCCCGATCCAATGGAAATGACGGTGCAGGTAAAGCGGACAAGGGTGTCTGGATGTTGGCTTACACTGTCTGCGGAAATATCCACAATATCCTGCTTGATGCCAGCGAACTGATAATTATCACCTGAACGTACGAAGATCGCTGTTTGTCCTTCACCTTCACCAACCGGGTTGACAACAAGAAGTGTCCCATCCGGCTGTACGGTTAGACCATCTGCCTCCATCGAATAAAGGAGAGTAATGCTGTTTTCACGTACTTCAAATGCCGTATAGCGTGCATTTCTTTCCTCTGACTCTGCTTCGATGACAATGACAGGATTGCTGGGAGTGCTTAGATTCGGATCTATGGCTATCGATCGGATCTGCTGCTGTGGGGTCAGGTCATGGTTGGACAGAATCTGAACACTTTCCTCCTCATTCATTCGACCCCAAAACAACCCATTGTTCTGATCAGTTGCTGCAACATATACCTTAGAGCCAAATTTATCACGTCCACCAACAACATGAGCATAGCTGCCTCCATCCGTCGGGGATGGAAGGAGTCTTACTGGTTCAGCAAAGGTCCAAGCCAGCTCTGTAGCCTTGATTTCTGCCTTTGTATCCTGATACTGGCCTAGGGCTGTGTACAGATCAATTGCCTCCTGATAATTTCCGCGCACTACATTTCTTTTGGCATTACGCATCAGCTCATCAATTTTGCCCTTGGCATAGGATAACACCTCGGAATCAGGGTGAACGGAGCTTGCGAATGCAGTGAACTGCCGCGAATGGAGTGCAAAAGCAGTATAGTTGTCGTTGTCCCAGTCACTTTTTAATAGCGTCTCGATCAAGTCATCCACCTTAGCATTTATCCAAGGGGCTTCAAGGTTGTTGGTTTTATAATCGGTAAGCATAGAAGAGGCATTATTCAGCATAGGTTCGATGTAGCCTTTAGCAACCATACTTGTCAGCTTCGTTTCGTCATATTTTTGGAAGGCTGTATTTAATTTGTCGAGCCATTCCTGCTCTGTGCCAAACAAATGAGCGGGTGTGCGCAGCAGCTTCCATTTAAAAGATTCATCATCATAGTTTTCTGTAGACAGATTGTGATCTAATTGCTCCAGAAACAGCGTGCGAAAGTTTTTAAAATAACTGGTAAAGCTTTGCGTAATGCTGTAATTTTGAGACAATTGACGGTAATAGTTACTGTAAGGTCCTTCTGGTGTAATATAGCTGCTCCGTACCTGTTGAAGCTTAGCGTATGCACTCATAAGCAGTTCGAAATCATTTTCTCTGTTCGCACTGGAAGCTTGACTCGAAATATCCTCTAAATCTCTTTTCATAGCAGTAATGGGGGCAAGTTCCTCCAGTCGTGAGGAAATAAGCTCCTCTTTGTAAAGAATAGTTCGATTGCTTCGTGCCTTCTGGTACCAGTCTTCAGCTTCTATCAGAAGTTTATCCTGAAATAAGCGTTCTGCTGTTTGAATAGCGGTAAGCTTCTGAGAGATCCCCAGCCCTTTGTGCACTAGCAGGGGAATTGTCAAAATGCATAAAAAAATGAGTAGATGATGCAGGGTTATCCATTTTTTAAACGTCATATTATAGTAGACCTCGGTTTTATTTGTTGAAAGTCAGCATCCCACTGATATTTTTCCTCGTAGACCCGGGCTGTTTCGGCCGAGAGCTCTCCCCAATCAAGACCAGGGGACTCGGCAAGCATCCGGTATAGTCTGAGGAAACGGTCTTTGGAAAGCCTGCGTGCATAACGAGCGATGAATCCCGAATAGGCTAGCACATAACGTTTTAATCTGATAGTGGCTCCGGCTACTCCTGCTAGTATGTCTTTTCCGTTTTCCATAGCCAGAATTTGCTGCTCGTACTTTATAACATATTGAAAAGTTTTGTCTTTAATGAGTTCCCGCTTAATTTTTGCGAGTTCACCAATATACGCGGCAAGCTCAGGATCGAAATCTTCCAGTAGAAGCGGCTCCAATTCAAGCTCCATATCTTTCCTAAGAACAAAGGACTGCAACAGCATAATTTGCAACTTTCGAATATGATCGTTATGAACGATAACCGCAACCTCTCGCATCATTTCGTAGGAGCGGCCTTCCTCTTCAAGCGCAGCAGCTGTCTCTAGATTGCGAATCAGACCCGCAGCGATTTGTCCGCGCTCACGCTGGAACAGCTTGCTCAGCTCTATTGAAATGCGGCTTTCCAGGGCTTGACGTTGAACGAAATAGAGCAGCCCGAGAAGCAGGACTCCTGCTCCAGCAGAAATGGCCATAAGCTGAAAGGTTTGGCTGAAAAGAATAGCTAAAAGCGTGAGAAATAGTGTAAGTAGCAGGTCATTGTACTGCGTACGTTTGGCTTTATGACGAGCCTTTTCCAGAACTGGACGCAGGCCGGATTTGCCACAGACTGTGCACTTTTCCTCGTTTAGCACGGTATAGCTCTGGCAATATTTGCAGCATTTTAACTTTTCGTAGGCATATTTCGTTCTTAATGGAGGGTGCAAAATGATCGTCTTCTTCTTATTCATAGGGCTCTCTCTTCATCATTAATTAATTTTAGCAGTCTTTTATCGAGCTCCTGTGGAGCAACAATATGGGTTCTGCGGGTGTAATATAGGATAGACTTAACGATAACAAAAAGAAATAAAAGAGTGAGGCATCCGTATGTAACCATATGCAGGTTCCTTTCGTAATTAATGATGAGAAAATAATGTGATGATTTTTGTCGAATGACGAATGTTATCAAATTCTCTTAACCTTTTCTTAAGGATTATCTATTATTATCATAAGTATAGTATATATCTGGAACCACTTCTAATTCATAATAAAGGAGCATTATTATGCAACATCGTTATAGACAATCTGTACGTATATTAACGTTTCTAATGGTCTTTTGGTTACTATTGTCCACTTTTGGCACTAATATTTATGGAGCATCGGCACGGACACAAGGAGCTCAGTCTCAGCAGACGTCACTAATCGATGCAGTGCTCGTTGTCGATGTAAGTAACTCAATGAATACGAGCGACTCAAATAAAGTCGGAAATGAAGCGATGAAGATGTTCATCGATATGCTATCCACTCAGGGTGACAAGGTAGGTATTGTGGCTTTTACAGATAAGGTGCAGCGGGAGAAGGCGCTCCTTGAAATTAAGTCTACTGGGGATAAGCAGGATTTAAAAGATTTTATCGATGGTCTGGATCGAGGGCCATACACTGATATTGCAATAGGAGTTCAAGAAGCAATAAAGGTGCTACAAAACGGTGCCGACTCCGGGCATGAGCCGATGATCGTTTTACTTGCTGATGGCAACAACGATTTCAACAAAAACACAGGTCGTACGCAAAATGAATCTGATCAGGAGCTTGGCGAGGCCGTTAAAGAAGCAAAGGCAGCAGGCATTCCGATTTATACGATTGGGTTGAATGCAGATGGCAAATTAAATAAGGCGCCACTTACGGATCTGGCCAATCAGACGGGGGCGAAATCCTTCTCAACTAGCTCGGCAGATGATCTTCCACAAATACTTAGTGAAATATTTGCCAGCCATTTGAAGCTCAAAATCGTACCTATTCAAAGTATGACAGGTACAGGAAGCTTCCAAGAGGTGACGGTTAACGTTCCGAATGCAAATGTGCTCGAAGCGAATATCTCGATTATGTCATCGAAACCAGTTGAGGCAGAGCTCATTAATCCATCCGGCGATAAAGTGGCTATACCTTCGGATGATGTTATTTTGTCCAAGTCGAAGAGCTACTCCTTGATTAAGCTGTTAACTCCAGCCGAAGGGGATTGGAAGCTTAGGGTTAAGGGAGCTGCCAAGGATAAAATCGACATTAATCTCGTCTTTAACTACGATCTCAAGCTGGAGATGGACCCGATTGCATCAAAGAGCTATAAGCGAGGAGATGATGTGAAGATCGGGGCGTACCTGACGAGCAACGGGCAGAAGCTTCCAAATGATGAGCTGTATACGAATATGAGCGCTGTGCTCATCGTTAAGGATATCGACAGCGGCAAAACAGAGGAAATTAAACTTAACAATACGGGTGACAGATTCGAAGGTACGTTCAGCTTTTCTGAAGCCCACGATTATGAGTTGAAGGTCCGCGCAGAGGAAAAGAGCTTTTACCGGGAATCCAATCCGGTTACGTTGAGCGCCAAGGGCAAAGCAGGAGGAGCAGCGAGCACGCCGTCCAATGGGGCAGCCGAGGAAGAGGAAAAGCCGTTCCCGTGGTTTATCGTCATTATTTCAGTAGTGGCTTTGGCTGTAATCGCTGCGGTAGCCTACTATATTCTATCAGCGGTTAAAAAAGCGAACCGTGGGTTCGTAGGCCAGATCGTCATCGAAATTCGGGACGAGAACACGAACGAAAAATCCTTTCCACAGTATAAGAAGCTGACTGCATTTAAGGGCAGGTTCAATCTCCATCAGCTGCTGCAGCTAACGCCTGAGCTGAAGGAAACGGAGAAGATTGTGTTCACTCCGGCAAAGGGAGATCGCATTACGCTGCGCAATGGCTCGGCAGCACCTATCGAAAAATCTGGTCGGGCTGTAGATGCTACCGCTGGACTTGAGCTCAAGAGTGGGGATCGAGTGACATTGCCGCTTCAACATATTGATAAGACGATTTTCATAGAGTACCTGGTATAACTAAGTAATGGGAGGAAAAAGTAAATGAAGCCGATAGTTAGAGAGCATATTCAGCAATTGGACGTTTCACTTGGCGGAGGTATTGTCAGCGACAAAATTAGAGTAGATACGATTGATAACCCAATCCTTATTATCGGTCTGGGCGGTACTGGGATCGATGCTCTACTTCGTCTGAAATATCAAATTAATCGCAGATTCAGATTGCCTGAGGACCCGTTGTCCAAGAAAAAACGCGATAAGCCGGACAATGTAGAGTTTCTCGCCTTTGAGACAAATGAGCAGGATCGAAGCAAGAGATATAAGGGAATAGGGCTGGATCCGATCAATGAATTCGTACTGTTGTCTAACCCTGAAATCGGAGGGCTGCTGCAAAATCGCAGTATTTTGGAACCGTACATTACGGATTGGCTGTCACCTGAGCTTAGCATTACCGACGGTATGAACGGTGCGGCAGGTGTACGGCAGGCTGGACGGCTGCTTCTGTTCACAAAGATTAATCAAGTCGTACAGGCGATCGACAAGAAAATTAAGACATTGTCCGTAGGCACGAACAAAAAGCTGATGGTATTTCTGCTTACAGGCTTGTCCGGTGGTACGGGCAGCGGCTGCTTCCTCGATATCTCCTACATTGTGCGCGGAATTATCGAGCGTGATCATGGCTCTGCTGGTATTGACCGGGTAAATATACTTGGATATTTGTTCACCCCGGATATTAACCTGTCCAATAAGAGTCTTAGCGAGCACACGCGCGAGTACATTAAGAAAAATGGTTATGCCGCGTTGAAAGAGCTTGATTACTGGATGAACGTGGATAGCCGCAGCGAGCGGTTTAAACAGCAGTATGGTAACATTCTGAGCGTCAACTCTCCGCTGCCTCCGTTTAACCTATGCCATTTGATTTCGGCGACCAACACGGAAGGCAAGCTGCTGGAGAACGCTTACGATTATTGCATGAACGTAACCGCAGAGAACATTACGAACTTTATGGCGAATGAAGAAAAGCAATCCGGTGAGGAATTCGCTATTCACGACTATATTAGCAACATACGTACGAATATTGCACAAATGAACAAGGCGTATCCGGCTAATTATGAATACAACATTATTGGCGCATCGTCTGCGGTGCTGCCGATTGAGGAAATGACAACTTATTTGGCATATCGACTGTTCGACAAAATGGAGAAGATGTTCGAGCAATCTCCGAGTCAAGAGGATGTGGAGAAATTTGCCCGCAAGTTAGGTATCGATCTTGACAGTATGGTCAAGACGTTTGAATCCCGCGTGCCTGAGCCTCTTCCGGGCTACGAGAATAGCGAGCGGTTAAGCTTCGTGAATGTGGTGAAATCTCAGGTCGTGAACATGGATACTGAGCTGGAGCAAACCTTCCTGGCCAGGGCCAGAGAGGAATATATTAAAGCGAAGAAGCAGCTGCCGGGTGAATTGATGGGACAGTTTAGCGAGCAGGTTCGCCGTCAGTTTCTGCATCCTGAGCAAGGGCCATTCTATGTTTCTCGTTTAATTCATACGGAAAAAGGCTTTTGCTTGCTGAAAATGCTGCTCTCTTACATCGAGACACTGCGTGAGAATTTGGCCCGTATGCCGCGCGATATTGAGGCTGCTCAGGATCAGTCTGAAGAGAAGCTGGGTGACGCCAAGAGTGCATTTGTGTCCAAAGAGAAGAAGAAAAACGCCTATATTGAAGCAAAAATAAATGAATATTGGCTCCATGCAGATGTTGAGCGCACAGAGCAAATGATTGAGTTTTATGAGGACCTGTACGATTCGCTGAATCGGGAAAATAACCGTATTTATAGCGTATTCACCGAAATATTGAATGCGCTCAGCTCGATTTTCTCCAAGAATGGAGACATTCTGACGAGCGGTGAAGAGCAGGTGGATCATAAGGGCAATAAAACGTACTTCTGGAACATTGTTAGTGTGCCGGATATATCCAATGTAGTTAGCAGTATTATGGAACAGAAGGATGTTGACGATCTTATCCGCGATTTCTCCACGGAATTGCTGGATAACTCTAATCAATGGGTGAAGGAGCAGGAAATCGATATCGTCAGCTCTATCTCTGATTTCCTCTCTGATAAATTTGGTGATCTTATTACAAAATCAATGGAAGATTTCTTGATTATTAAATATGGACAAGATGAACCGATCGAGAAATTTGTCGAGCGTCATATCGCCAGCAAGCTGGATGAAGAGGCTGTTCCTGTATTCCATTTGTCGAACAGCACAGGTAATTTGCATTTTCCTTCCTGGGGATTTGTGTCCGTTCCGGTGCAGGCACCTAGCATTCTGAAAGGGATTCGCAATTATCAGAATAATGCGGTCGGGAAGTCCCATTTTACTGTGAAAGAGAGTGAAGTGAAGAACCGTATTTTCTGGCTGAATACACGTAATGGTGTGCCTTTGTTTGTGTATACGCCACTTAAGGTTTATGAGGAAAGCTATGAGCGGACGATACTGGACAAGGAAGGAATTGGCCGTCACCTCGTACAGACAGAAAAGAATAACTGGACATATCTGCCTTCACCGATCCCTGAGAAGTCATGGGGTGAAACCTACCTCAATCCACGGGTGCAAGGCTACAATGCTCGTGTTCGTGATGAGTTTGCCAAAGCGTTGGCGTTAAAGGTAATTGTGGAGAAAGATGCTGACCAAAATACGAGCAGTCGCTATTCTGTTGTATTAACGAAGCCGTTTTCCCTACAAGATAAGCTGGCAGCGTACGATATGCGTCTTGAAGCTCCAAAGCCAAATTTAGGTGAAGTGCAACGGGGAGCTGGAGAGCTGAAGCGACTTCTTGCAGAGGGACTTCCGCAGGAGGGTGTTAAAGATATATTTGGAAGCATCAATGAAGATTTGGCTAAGGAGAATTTGATCCGCTCACCGAAGCTGATTACTAGTGTTCGGCAGGAAATCACGAAGTATGAGGAAATCGCTGCAATGGCAGCGAAACTGGATGCAGTGCTGGAGCAGTATCAGGATGAGGAGAAGTGGCTCGAGCAATTCATTGAGTCGATGTATACTGGAACGATTACAAAAAAAGGCGCGTTATATGTATACGATCGTGACCCAGAGGAAGAGGCTTGGGAGCCTTTTGCTAACCTGATGAAGAGCCAAAAATTTGTGGAATTTGAAGTGTTTACTCATTTCAGAGAACTGGAAGAGAAGCTCCATAGCACTTTGATGCGTAAGGCGTCACGTCGAGCTGGGGAACTGACGGCCTCTGAAAATATCGATCCATTGCTGCAAACGCTGGATGAGCTGGCAGAACGATTCCGTGAGGGGCGGGACTCTTTGGAATACGAGAAGGTTGAGCTGGCAAACGGTGAGGATATGTATCAGTTCTACAAGCAGGTTGCTACTAAGCTGAACGATATTCGCAGCAGGTTGAAATAATGGTTAGACATAAGCTGGAGCAATTCGCCACAGAGTATGATCGGGCTGAGGAACGACTTACCGGCAAAGGCGATGACCAGAGCAGCATCCATTATCCCGCAGTGTTTCTGTTTATTGGAGACAAAAGCCGTGAGGCCATTGAACCGATTATGAGGATGAATGAGAAGAAATGGGAGAACAGCGAGGGACTGATTTATTTACATGCAGGCTCTGCGGAGGAGCCTGCCATTGACCGAGTACTGGAATATCACATTCCAGTGAAGGTACAAAAGGGCTCGAACTCCCATACTTTACGCCGTGATATGTATCGGCAGTTCTATGAGGAAGCGCAGGGCCTGCCGGAGCTTAATCGAATTCTGAGAAAGGCTAGCGGGGCTCTGGCGGAGTATGGAAGGCTGTATCCATCCTTTGACCGGGTTCGCCTTTCTATCATTACGCGGGTCGATGACCCGCTTAATGTGTTTGTTCCGGAAATATCGCTTCTAGCGGAGGCGATATTTCGTCAATCATTCAAGGCGGTGCAGATGGATTTATATGCATTGATCAGTGAACGGGAGGGGGCCGAGGCTTATGGCTATAGCAGCTCACTGGGCGTTGCTTTTCTCCGTGAGCTGAATCTGATGCAGCAATCTGATTTCGAATTTGCCGCTCCGCTGCACGTTACAGAGGACGGACTATCGATCCCGGTTGTTCATCCACCCTCTCCGTTATTTGACCTTGTCTATGTTCTATCGGATCGGGATGAACGGGGAATCGCCTCACTGAATGGGCTGCAGGGTTGCTATGAAGCGATTTCTCACATTAGTTTGCTCAAGAATCGACAGCAGAAGGATCAGTTGTTTCAATCCAACAATGGGGCTTATAACAACACTTCATTTAAAAATAACATCATGACCGAATCAGGAAGACAAGGCTTTGTGTCAGCTGGATTATCAAAGGTGAAACGTCCGAACCAGTCGATTGCACTTGCGGTACTACACCATTTCTACAGGGGATTACTGGAGCGGATGAAGCAGGAGCCTACTTTATCTACGGCTGAGAAGTTGGCTTTTTTCGGAGTGGATGGAACCGCTCTGGATAGGGCTACTGGGGAGATGATCCCTGCAGAGGAGCGTTTAAGCGAAATGCATGGCTTGATGACGAATGACATCAGCTATGGAGCTATTCGCAAGCTGTCGCTGAAGGAAGCGGAGGAGGCGTTGTTCGGTGGTGGCGGAGAGGCCTTTTTCCGCAGTAACTTCCAAGATGAAGCGTCGCGCCGCTTGAAGGAATTCCGAGCTGGTGAATGGCTCGACATGGCGATTAAACGGTCGCTTTCCCAGTATTCTGATGTTGAAATATATTGCTTGACCGCTTGGACAGCGGATGAAGGGCTGAACGGTTCCGCGGAAATTATCGCTCAGCTACGGAATGCTTGCAGGGAAGTGGAAATGCTGCTGGCTTCGACCAAAGCTGAACTGGATCAGTTCCGTCAGGGGCGGGTTGAAGAACAGTCATTCTCACGTGTTCCACTCATGGATCGACATAATTTACGAAACTTGATTCGGTATTTATTCGACCATGTCTATTCCCGCAAGCGGGAAATACTGCTGCTGGAAACGAGACTGAAGCTAATTGTGAAGTTTGAAGAAGCGATTCTGCAATTGCACGATCGTTATCGTGCAGTGATTAAGCAGCTCGAGACGATGGAGCAATTGCTGCGTGACACAGCGCTGAGCAGTATTGAGACCGCCGATGATTATATAGGTCAGAACATCATGGAGTATTACAGGCACATCACCGCTGACATTATGGAGCAGTGGGAAGGTAAACGGGGACAGCGTGCATTTTTTACAGACAGCACAATGGGAGATTCACGTCGTTTGCTGGAGAACGGGATTGAGGGATTGACGGATAAGCTTATTGAAGTATGCCGAAGAACCATTTTAACGTCGCCGCTGTTTTCGCGCACGTTCGAGGAAGAGCTGCTGCAGCGGGCTAATGTCACGGTAGAATACGGCAACAAGACAGTGCTTACTAAGGAAGAGCTGTTCAAAAAGCTCTATCGTATTCTGGATGATAATGCTGCTATACAGCTTCGGCTGTACGATTATACCCAAGAACACCGTTACGAGGAAAAATATGTGTTTGGCGATTATACGAGCGAGTTCGTACAGCATATTTTTCAAGCAGATGAGACATCACGAATTTATAAGCTTGGCTGTGTGCACGAGAAACGGAGCAGTGGTGTAGAGAAGCTGAATCTCATGGGCGGCTTCCATCCAGAAGATCTGATGTATTATGTGAATGGAAAAGTATATTACGAAACTTATTTACAGAACGGGTATGAGTTTCACGGAATCGATAAGTCGAGGCTGCCAGAGCTCAGTTGACCCTTAAAAAGTTGTAGGAAGGAAGTGCACGAATGCAGCGTAAAATAAACTGGCTTCTGGTGCTTTTCAGTCTCATAGGTGGAGCGGTCGGGTCGGTGATCGGAGAACTGCTGCTTGCCCAGCTGTTCGAGAGCCTGCCCGGGTTTGTCGTTGTAGGGCTTTACTTTGGCATACTTGCCTTATCCATCGGTTTATTCTGTTTGATTGCGGAAATGATCTCCCCTCGACTGAATGGGGCATCCTGGAGACAACGGTATGTTGGCACCTCATGGAAGCTGCTCGTTCCGGTGACGCTGGTTATGCTTTTGCTTGCGGGAACGGCCTTGGAATTTTTATATGAGTTGAATGTAGGTCGGGCGAGATCGGTTAAAGATATCGTCCTGATTATTGATAACTCAGGGAGCATGCAGGAGACCGACCCGGATGATCGCCGTTATGAAGCGGCTAAATCCTTGGTTGCTCAGATGGATAGCAGCAAGCAGGTCGCTGTCATCATGTTCAACGACCAGCCTGAGCTCATTCAGCCTTTTGTTCGTGTACGTGATCAGGGGGTGAAGAATGAAGTATATGCAGCGATCGATGCCCTTGAATCTACTAATTCAGGAACAGATATTGGAGAAGCACTACAATCATCGATGGAGCAGATCAAAGGACAGCCCGGCTCTAGAGGGGCTATGGCGATCCTCTTGTCAGATGGGGTTAGTGCTGTAAACACGGCAGAAGTACTGGCGGATTACCAGGATAGAGGCGTAGCTGTGAATACCATCGGTCTTGGACTTAGCTCGCCGGGTGGCAATATTGAGGGCGCAACACTGCTCAAGGAAATTGCCGCGTTGACAGGCGGCCAATATTACGATGAAGCGGATGCATCTAATCTTACTTTTGTTTTTCAAAAAATTTACGACAATCTTGATAAACGTACTTTAGTTACAGAACGTACCGGAACGATGGAGAATAGCACATATTACATGCTGCTGAGAATTATATTTGTGCTCGGGTTAGGTGCGCTGCTTGGTTTATCGCTTGGGATGATGTTCGATAACCGACATTTGGCCAAAAGCTTTACGATAGGCGGAGCTGTATCGGGTCTGCTTGCAGGGTTAATGCTGGAGTTTGGTTTAAGCGGATGGTCAGTTGGTGACGCCATGATCCGGCTGCTAGCCTGTCTCGTCCTCGCAGCAGTGATGACGTTGTTCACTCTTGTTGTACCTATCGAGGCGAACGGTGTCCGAACTGCTATGCGTCGTAGAGGAGCTACGCTTCAAAGTGGCAAGGCGGGTTATGAGGAGCCTGCCAAAGATCGGCGCAATAGAGGATTCTAGAGGCGTAAGGGGGCATCACCATGCGGTTTATCGAGTCAGAAGAAGGATTACCGCTCATAACACAGCTTAGTTACAAGATTGATGAGGATCGCTGCAAGCTTTTGTGGCAATGGCCTGAGGGAATACAGGCTGTCTATATCTACAAAAGATCTACAGATCGGGAGCAGCAGGGGGAATACGAATATGACTATCCTCCCTCTGTTTCTGGATTGAAGCTGTATACTCGTGAAGAATATAAATCGGCGGGAGGCTATTATGACCGCATAGACACAATAGGATTGGTCGCTTATACGGTCTATGCCTGCATGATGGACGACGGAGACAAGCGATTAGTACATCAATCCGATGCGGAGAACACAGTAGAATTCAGTACTGGCCGGGCTAAAATCCGCTACTCTATCTCTCATAAGAGCGGCTTGCTGCGTAAATACAAGACGGTACAAATATCGGTGCTTGCGGAAATAGAAATTCCGAAAGAAGTGCTGTGTTATGTGAAAAAGCAAGGCAATTATCCGGTAAGTATAGAGGATGGGACAGTATATCCTTTTCTAAGAGATTTTCCGTCAGGTAGAAGCACATTGCCAGTAATTGAGGTAGGAAAAAATGATTACGTAAGGCTGTTTTTTACGGACGGACCTAAGTATGGACGATTATATGAGTTGATCCCGGAATAAGTGTGCAGTACGTGAGGAGGAATGGACGATGGGTTTGTTCGATATGTTTAAAAAGAAGCCCCAAGCCGAAGAACGGCCGTTATTTTATGACATTGTATGCCCTTATTGCTTTAGTAAATTTGAGCCGGATGCAGTTGTGTTCAGAGCGATGCATTATCGTGAGGACGATGAGGACTATGCTCTTGGCGAGGACGAGGCTTTAAATAAATATAGGGAGAGGTTCGGCCTGGATACGGTCTATGATATGGAGGCAGTATTGCGTCCGCAGGATGTTCCGGAGGAGCATCTGATTTATTCAGATCATGTCTTGATCGGATTAAATGACCGCTATGGAGAAGTAACACGGCGCAGATTGTGTCCGCATTGTCATAATGAACTGCCGGTGACCGCAGGCAAGGTGCCAAGCAACATTATTTCAATAGTTGGAGCATCTCAGGTAGGTAAATCCGTCTATATGACTTCATTGATTCATACTTTGCAGAATACGACGGCAGACCATTTTGATGCTGCTTGTATGCCGCTTAACGCTGAGATTAGCCGTAAATTCCGCACTTTATATGAAGAACCGCTGTTTGAGCGCGGAGACTTGCTGGCATCGACTCAGAAGGAGAAAATGCAGGAGCCGTTTATTTTCCAGTTTGTGTTCAAGGATGAGTCTAAGCCTCCGCTGACGCTGGTTTTCTTCGATGTCGCAGGTGAAGGCATGGTGGATCAGGACTATCTTGGCTTACAGGGACAGCATATTAAAAACTCTTCAGGACTGCTGTTCATGGTCGATCCGCTGCAAATCCGCTCGATTCGGGAGAAGATTCGAATCAATGTTGGAGACAAACCGGGCGAGTGGGTATCGCAATATGATGAACCACGTGATGTGGTGCTGACGATGTTCGGGGATTTTATTGCATATGAGGATAAAGGGAAGACGGATATACCGACTGCGGTCGTGTTGACGAAAAGCGATATGCTTCACTCCTTGAAGGATGAAGAGGGGGAGTATATCAAGTCGAATAGTAATATTTTTAACAATGTGGTGCATCGTAAATATTTTAATAAGACCGAATTCACGAATATCGATGGTGAAATTCGCCGTTTTATTGAGAAGGTGGATCGGCCCTTTAAAGGTACGATGGACGTATATTTTAAGGATACGGGGTATTTTGCTGTATCAGCACTCGGCAGCAATCCGATTGATCAAAAGCTGCAAAATGTCGTGCAGCCCATTCGCGTGGACGAACCTTTCATTTGGCTGCTGTATAAATTGAATTACATTGAGGGGAGAGAATGATCGTGAGGCAAGCTTCTCCCACAATGATTCAGCAGCAATTATATACCCGCGAGCGGAGCGGGATATTTCGTGGCACGGAAGGGTTTGATACTGTCGCAGCATCGGACGGGTTGGACTCCGTGTTCATTAAGAAACAACTCCATCCGTTCTGCGGATATGATGCTCCTGCAGAATTGACCTCTCGAGGCGAAAAGGAGGTTAGCAGCTATCCGTCCGCGGTTCATCTTTTTCATACTGATGGTGGGGATACGGTGCTGGGACGGAGCATTTATCAGCCCGTGGATTTCACCGGACTTCGCAGTGCGTTCCTTACTCATAACTACGTTATTCCACCGGCACGGCAGGATGAGGTTGTGACCGATTATCGCAGTTATCTTGAAGCAGATTACGCTGAGAAATATTATACAGAAATCGGTCGGCAGCTACCGGAGCTTGATCATATACCACAGAGCTCGCAAAACCAACAAATCACGGAGAATAGCCCGTCCGGTCTAACGACTGAGAAACTGCTGCAGGAGCTGAAGTTAGACGAGAAAGGCTTCAAGCAGCTGTTATTTGCCGTCATGACTGCAGTTGGCGAAGGAAGAAAGAAAGTGTATGTCGCGCTGGATGTTCCAGCAGAACAGATTTCGGAATATGCTTTGGCGCTGCTTAAAGTGTTGTTCGCCAGTCTACCGTTCGAACAACGTCGACGTTTTGGATTTGTCACTTTTGCCAAGGAGCCGCAAAGCCGTAAATATATTCATCTTCAATTCGTGGAGCGCGGTAGCCTCCGTTCTAATGATCGAGGAATCGAGAAGGAGTATGTATTTGATCTAGCCTCTGGGCGTATGCCGCAGGATGAGGTAGATGAGGAAAAACAGCCTTACCTTGATTTTGTATGGCACGCGATTGGTGAACTGGAAAGACTGGAGGACTTCCATCGCTTTGCGGATGAAATGCTGTTGGAAATGGACCCTCAGCGTCGAGCATTGTTATCCAGCTATCATGAGCTGTGCGTATTCTACAAGATTGAAGCGGATCATTGGGATTTATATGAAAATCATAAAATAACTGTGCTGAGGGGCTTGCTTGGTTATTTGGAGTCTCCGGGCGCCCTGGATTCCAGAATTAGGTTGAACGATATATTCCTGGCTGCATTTGATCGGGAATTCGATAGAATGAAGCAACAAAATATGACTGAGCTTGCGGTAGTGGAATGCTTCAAAGACTACTATCGGTTGGAAAGCAGAAATTATGGCCCCAAGTTCATTAATTACTTGATTCATGCCATTAACAATGCGTTGTCAGGCGGCAAGATGGATCTCGGCTATTCGTTGTACTCTTTGGTAGAGAGCCAGTCTGAGCTAAGCAGAACCTTTTTTGGAACGGTATTGAAGCATGGTGAGCTTTCCAGCAAATTGTTTGAGCCCTACATGAAGACCAAATTAGATGACGCGCAAGGTTCGAAGGAGGTTCTAAACGTCGTGCATAGCTGGGTGGTCGCACACCCGGACCTGCTACGAAGTACTTATTTTAAGAACGATGCAGTCGCAAGCCTATCGGGTAAGCTTCGCAAGGAGCAACGCTTGTTATCTGCTGTCCATATGGCATTAGAAACCATTCGCAAATGGGAACGGACACCGCTTACTGACAGTGGAATAACAATGGCGGATTCAGAGCTGACAGAGCTTCTCTCGCTTGAAGCTAAACGCCTGCTTCTGAATGAACTGGATCTGGACAAGCTCACTCAGGATCAGGTGACATCTGCAGCGTTTTTAGGTGGTGTGGATGCTTTTGCTGGTCTGCAGCTTGAGGGGAAGCAGCGTAGTCATGCCACTATGCTGCGAGCGTTGTACGAATGGTTTGCACAACGTGAGCCAACGGAGGATATTTTCCGGAAATTGTCTTCGGATGATCTGGAGCGCATACAGGGGCTGGGACGCAAATGGCTGCAGTCCAGTATCGAAGTGGTTCAGTTTGGAAGAATCGTGCTAGCGTTCTATCAAAACTCTAAATCCGGACCCGTTGATTATAGTAAAGTCCTCGATTATTTACAGCGGTATGCAAAGGATAAGGAGAAAATTTACGAGTTTATACTCTGGTCGCAAGGTCACTCGTATTTTGCTCAATCTGGGGGTATTGCGCCTGGTTACTCCTTGGCACTGCGATCTTATTTTAAAAAGCACGATAGAGATGCATTTAAGAGTAAGGACTACCGAATTCGGTACTTTGATAAAGCAGGAGCGCCACTGGCGAAGGTATTAGCGGAAGCGCGTCTGGAGCTATCCTCACCGCTCAAGCGATTTCTTGTTCAGAACGGAAAAAAAGTCAGAGTGACTCTGCTCGTCCTGGTCTCTAGCCTTGTTGTAATTGCAGGCATTCTATTAGTTATGCAGCAACAGGGGATGTTTGGACCAAAGGCCACAGTTGAGGTAACCCCTCCACCTGCTCCGGTTGCAGAACCCGAGCTGCTAGTATACGCCGACAATGTTGCAGGAGAAGACGGAAATGATACAACTTCGCTCGTATTTTTATTCACGCAGGTAGAGCAATGTAAGGTCTTTTCTCCTTCACAGCTGACGATCGAGTCACCAAATCAGACTGCACAGCAGTATACGAATTTGAAATACGATCTGAATTGTACGGCAGATAGCACGGGTACAGGGAATTTGGAGGAGACTGATCCTAGCGGTGAGGTTAACGGAACGCAAAAAGATGGAACTGCGAATAATGATACAGCAACGACCACAGGCATAAGTGATGGAATCGACGCGAATAGCGCCCCTGAAACAGAGGGTGGAGAAGCGAAGGAACCAGAAGGAAAACAGGATGCTGAACCATCCCCAGACACGGGAACAGATGCAACGTTGACAGATCCATCCAATGCTTCTGACTCTAATAAATCTGACAGTGTTGTTGAAGATGGAAGCAAGGAGTCCGTGCCTACTTCTCGTGTTATAGTTTCATTAGGCATGAAGGTGGATGTACCTGTAGGCAGTGAGATCAAGATAGGTGACCAATCATTTACTGTCATAACTCGCGAAGAGGCTGAGTCGAAGATCGTCTCGGCCAACCAGTTGGATAAATGAGTGTCTTCGCTTAGCTCAGAATAAGCAATGGAATTGAATAAAGAGCTGTCCCATAAGGGGGGGGTCATGTATTGGTGGCTCACTTTTCCGAAATCCGCGGCTATTCTTTAAGGAGTATGATAGGGGAATAAATTTCCCCTATTTTTTGAAAATGGCTGTATTTTCACCTTTTTAAGCAGTTTCGGTAATAATAAAGGAAAAATCTTCCCCTACTAGCTCGAAATTATCCCATTTCCAAAAAATAGAGGAACTTATTTATCTTATTCGCTTATTGGGCGACTTACTTTTTAATATACGGTCATTTAATTTTAGCAGGATTGTGTTCCATCCCATAGCAATGATACACTAATTTTAACTTAGAGATTGGGGGATAATGGAGTGCAAAAATTAGTTTTTTTCGTAGGAGTTGCAGGCACAGGTAAAACAACGGTAGCTAGAAAATTGGCAGAGCGCATTCAGGCAGCTTTCCTTGATCGTGATACAGTTGGAGGGCGTTTTGTTGAGAAAATGCTCGAAATGAACGGTCTCGATGTAAACGACCGCGACTCCGATTTCTATAAAAAACATCTGCGTGATCTCGAATACGATACGACAAAGGACATCTGCATTGAAAACCTTGCAGCAGGTCAGAACGTCTTCATGATTTCTCCTTTTACAGCGGAATTGAAAAATAAGGCATGGATCGAAGAGGTTCTTGCGGCTGCAGGACGCAGCAAGAGTGAGGTTGATGTAAAAGTCATCGCAGTTACATTAAGTGATATGGATACACAAAAGCAACGCATCATCGATCGGCAAACTGAACGTGATACCTGGAAGCTAGAGCATTGGGACGATTTCAAGCATCGTGTTCAGTTCGTGCCAGAGGTTAACTGGGATATCCCTGAATCCTCAATCCTCGTGTTCGACAATAGCGGCGATTTGACGGATGAGAAGGTAGAGAACGTGTATCAATTCGTACAAGCTTCTGAGAAATAAAAATGAGCTTGATCCAAGGGTATAGGCACTAGTGTTTATGCCTTTTTATGTATGTGACTGTAGTCAAAGTGGGAAAATGCATATATATTAGAAATGGAATGACGGTACATACTTATAATTTTCCAATCAGAGGTAGAAGCTATCTGTGCTAGCATTCAAATGTAGTTGATTTGTGGGAGGATATATGAAAAGAGAAGGATTATTAAGAAAAGGCAACAAATCAGCATTAACAGCAGCTATTGTAAATACAGTAATCTCAATTATTAAAGGGATAGCATTCTTCATTACAGGAAATGTCGCCATGTTTGCTGAAACAATGCATTCACTTGGCGATGCAGCAAACCAATTTTTTGTATATATCGGGAGTGCATTAAGTAAAAAAGCGCCAACAGATCGTTACCCTAATGGCTTTGGTCGATTGGTTAACCTGGTTCTGCTGGGAGCAGTACTGATCGTCGGAATTATGAGCTATGAAACCATTAAAGAGGGATACCATCATATTCTGCATCCTGTAGCGTCAACTGGAACTTCTATCATTATTAACCTTGTGGTACTCGGGATCGCTGTAGCACTGGAATCTTTCGTCTTGTATAAGGCAATGAAGGAGGTTCTCCATGAGGTTGGTGTGGAGGCAAAAGGATTAGCGATCATTTCAAAAAGCTTTGCCAACCTCGGTAGATCCAAACCAGCAACCAAGCTGGTGTTTATGGAGGATTTGGTTGCGACATCTGGTGGAGTAATCGCCATTATTGGGATTTTATTGTCCTACTTTGCAGGCTGGCACTTCGCTGAAGGCGTTGCATCGATGATGATTGGTATCATGATGTTTTATGTTGTCGGTAAAGTATTTTTGGATAATGCCAAAGGTGCGCTTAGTGAAGCCGATGATGAGCTGGAAGCAGAGATCGCTGATTTTATCTTCACAAATCCTGAAATCAAAGATATTCGCACATTGTTTGCGATGAAGGAAGGCGAAGATTACCACATTGAAATGAAGCTCGAAATTGATACTTCGATTTCAGTAACAGATGCGATCAAAATTAAAAACAGAATTGAGGGTAAAATCCAAGAAATGAGGGGCATTACCGACGTTATTATTGAGTTTGAAGAGGACGACGGTGTTCCGACTTGGGTGAATACTTATAAGCTTGCTGGGGAGAAGTAGTACAGGTATGTATTTAATTGAAAATAAGTCAGTGCAAAAATGAATAATAGACCTTAATATTTTTCCCAACCTCTAACTACGGGAAAGGGTTGACGTTCCCTTGTATCATAAGGGCTTTACCCTGTAGAATGTCTTTTTTCAGAAAAAGTATAGACGGTTGGGATAATTCTTAGAAATCCTTATTCTTCAAGGGTTTCTAAGGTGAGCATCATTTAAATAAGTTTGATTTTTCTAGCCTTTAACCGTAACAAGTGATGTATTGAAACAAAGCGTATCCATTAGTTTTAGAGGTATCTACCTTCTTTAACCGTAACAAGTGATGTATTGAAACAAAAAATCCTTTGTTTGCTTGGCTCCTAATGGCATCCTTTAACCGTAACAAGTGATGTATTGAAACTCAAAAATAACTACGCTGCCATGCACATCTGCAACCCCTTTAACCGTAACAAGTGATGTATTGAAACAAAAAGAAGAAAAATTTGCTCTTGAACTTGCTGTTAACTTTAACCGTAACAAGTGATGTATTGAAACGGA
>NZ_FNBG01000034.1:0-11203 GCF_900102215.1 Fontibacillus panacisegetis | reverse complement strand
CATATCTTTAACCGTAACAAGTGATGTATTGAAACGTCATTAAAAACTCAGTAATGCGAGTAGGGTCTTTCCTTTAACCGTAACAAGTGATGTATTGAAACTCCCCATCCCTCCTCATGAAGCCTTTCGTTTTCTTTCCTTTAACCGTAACAAGTGATGTATTGAAACATGCTTTGGAGCGTCGTAAAGGCCGAATCAAGCGTCCTTTAACCGTAACAAGTGATGTATTGAAACACCGATACGCCAAACAATTCTAGCCGATCCACGATACTTTAACCGTAACAAGTGATGTATTGAAACTTATTATTCGATTGTGTGTAAAGCTTGTGCCTAAGACTTTAACCGTAACAAGTGATGTATTGAAACTATGTACTCGGCTGTCACATGGAGGACTTATACCAACTTTAACCGTAACAAGTGATGTATTGAAACGGATCAGGTACGAGGAATGTTTTTATTACAAGAGTTCTTTAACCGTAACAAGTGATGTATTGAAATTGAAGCAGTTATTTCGACTGTTGAAGGGGCTTGTTTATGCGAGAATAGAACGAACATTGGTTATGATGCTTAAAAAGAAAGGGGTCTTTGGATCAATTTGTCCAATAACTTCTGCATGTCTGGCGCTTAGATCAAGAGATTTTACTTGATCGGTTAATACAACTCCAGTTAATTGAGCTTGCGTGACTTTTGATCCTGAAATAAGAATGCCAGTAGGAACTGCAACTTCAAAGGGGTAGTCTCTCACGGTGTTTGTTACAGGTGCAATTAAAGCAAATGATGAGTTTTCCGGATCAATTAATCCATCTGATAGTACGATTGCGGGGCGATAACCTGCTTGTTCATTTTCAGCTTGAGGATGTAGTTTAAGCCAGATCACACTTCCGCGTGTTATTTTTCCGGTGATAGGCATTAAATTGATTCATCTCCCATCGGTTCATGGAACATCTCTTCATGCTTGAGCATGCCAGGCTTGCATTTGGAGCGTAAAGCTAAGAAATGAGCGCGTAGTGCATCTTGGTCATCAGCAGCAGGAAAGAGTGGACGTAAAATAATTTCGTTATTGTCTGAGACGAGTATTTCTACTTCACTTCCTTCTTTAAAGTTCACATAGTTGGCTACTTCCAAGGGCAGACGGAGTGCTAAACTATTTCCCCACTTTTTGATCGTTGCACTAGTCATGAAGATCACTCCCTGTGAATGCTTTTTCACCAATTATACCAAACCCTTCCTTTTTGTATCTACAAAGTATATACAAAAGGATATGAAGTGATACCTTTCAGCTTATAGTAATACAAATTATTTTGATAATATAACTTTCTACATATTAATGACTTGACATTAAAATAGGAAAATACTAGGATGTTACTATAAATATATGGAATTATGATTTTATAGTTTATTGATTTAGATACATCGTATGTTACGGTTAAGGTTTGACAAATAGAACTTGCTAAACATTAAATTTCAATACATCAATAATTACGGTTGGAGAAACTCGTTACTACCGTGGTTCATTATATACGGTTGTATGTCATGAAATCAATAGGTTTAAGTATGTATTTTCCCTTGAAAGGAGGTGGTAAATTGAATAAGTATTTTGAACTAAAAGCGACAGTATTGCTTAAGCAATCTAATCATCATCTGGAAATGCCAGAGGTTATAGGGAAATGGATAGGACGTGCGGAATGTATAGTTCCTGAACTTAAAGAACAACATTATTCAATGGATTATAAGTTGCGTTGCTTTTCACAACCTTATCCAAGAGAGAAAGACGGAATCTATAAACAGAATCGGGTATACGTTATAGCTATTCGCAGTTCTGTAGAGAATATGCTTCGCCGTCTATCAGCAGGACTTCGAGAATTGAGAGATGATGAAAGTTTTGAATTACTAGCAGTGACATCAGTGCAAAGTAAGCAATTAGCCCATATTACCGAACTTACTACAGTTAATCCGGCGATTGCTACGGTAGATAGTAAGCCGTGGGTACCTGAAATGGACATTGAGCTGTTGTTAAGTAGAATCAATGCAAATGCTGAGAAGAAATACCGTCAATTGTATCCTGATGCTCCAATTCGTTTGGATTACGATTTCGTTGAAGGGATTCAGATTTTGAATCAAAAACCTATTGCTTATCACTACAAAGGTCGAAAAATGCTGGGTAATAAATTTAGACTTATAATCCGTAGTGATGAGCTGTCTCAAAGGCTCGCTTACATTGCATTAGGGGCAGGTCTTCTGGAAAAAAATTCCATCCTAGGAGCAGGTTATTGTGTTGCCAAGGGGCTCGATTAATGTTGAGAGGAGGGACATGTATTGCTAATAGATTTGGTAGAGAGCTACAAGCTAAGGAATGACAATTCCCCAGAAGAAATGATTCAGGTGAATCACAGACCGAAGGCTGGCATTTACATAAGATTAAGGCTGGATCAGAGCTGGAATGAGCAATTGATAAATTTTGATCAGAATCATTATATTATACATCCCAAAGATAAAGATGACATAACTCCAACAAGTATTGAATTGTATCGATGGTTTCAAGTTCAGGACTACTATAGTTCACTAATTACAATGAATAAGGCAGTGGATGGTGGCAAACAAATTCATAGCAATAATCCGTTTGCCCTGTTCTCAAAAAGTGAAGTGTTCTTGGGTGAAAAGAAAGATAGTAAATCTTCAATGCAAGAAAATATTACACGTTTTCTAACCCAAACTGAACCAGAGATCGTCATTCAAAAGTGGTCAGAGCTTATTAATGACAAACGAAGTGGAAAGAAGGGAACTTCTCCTACTCCAGAGGAGTTTTTTGCCAAGAGTGAATACTTGCCTGCACTTCAATATCTAACTAGTGAATATCGAAAGAATCAACTTAGCAATATATCAGATTGGTTTCAGCATAACCTGTATGATCTGACAGAATATATCCGCAAACTTCAGTTTAAAAATTACGTTAAGCTATTTTTCACTCTAGATACTTCTCCAATCACCTCAGAGTCTCAATTTACTACGCAACAAATTTTCTATTACGAATACCTCTTATATACCATTCCGAAAGTATACAACAGCAATGATTATAATCAGTTAGTTAACGGCGAGATGACGGGTCTCCCAGGATTTAATATGAGTATGAATAGTAAGAAACCATATCTAGAACATAAGAGTATGGGAGTCGTAGCTCCGGTGCGTGTTTCTCTGAATGAAGCAATGCAACTTAAGCAGGCTTCAGAATGGCTTTTGTCTCAAGAAAAATATGTTACCAACAAATTTTCTTATGAGACTTCTTTTTCTTACACAAATACAAATGCTCCTGAGGGGGTGTACCATGTCTATGTGGAAGGGAAAGAGAACGAAGTTATTAGCTTCGAGAACGTCCCCTTTCCGAAAGGGATTACAGTGAATATTCCTATAAGAAACGTATTAGGTATTCAAGATAACGAAGGATTTATTAAAGATTATGGATCTATCGATAATGTGGACAAATTGCAAAAGGAAATAAGTAGTCGCTTCTTCCGAGGAAGGTTGAACCAGGATCAGGGGAGATTTCTGCATAGTGACGAGCCTAAGCCAAGAGCTAAGGATTTTACAGCATTGATGGCAACGTTATTTATGCAGAGTAGACAAGCTTTCCATGATTGGTTGTATAAAGGTACTGAAACTACAATCAGACCATTATTTGCGAAAGTAACTCTTCGTCTAGTCGAAGAGCAAATGATGTATGTTGAGCCGGCTTCTAGTAAAGGGAAACAACGCACTCTTGAATTAAGATGGCTGGCTGATGCTATGAATACAAGATTATCAATAGATGCTTATTTGAAACGTAACGAAGGAGGGAAAACGATGGCAGACCGAATAACATCAGTGAGAAATTCACTGAAGGAAAAACTGTTGATTAAAGATATTAATCTCTGTAGTAATGATGATGAATTTTACTTCTTGGCAGGACAACTTGCGTATTATCTTAAGAGTCAATCAGAAACCCAGAACAAAACGGGCGATTTGCTCGGTCCTTTTCTTATAGCAAAGCGTAGTGAACAACTGAAAAAGAGATTGGACGAGGCATACATTCAACATATGCATAAAGTTCTCTTGTACAATTTTAAATTTAATCGAGCATTTGCAAGCATATTTGGATATCAGCCAGAGCAAGAAGTTGAAGGAGAAGCAAGAGAGATGTTCATCGCGGGATTGTTTGCAGATAACTGGTTTTATGAGAAGGATGGAACTAATAGCAATGAAGGGATGAATGAAAATGGCGAAGAAAACTAATCGAGTTGTTGGATTAATCGGTATCGTAAGTCGCATGGCAAATTGGAATGCTGATTTTAGCGGACAACCGAAAACGACGAGTAACGGCCAGATTTTTGGTAGTGATAAAGCGCTTAAGTACAGCATTAAACGATATTGGGAAGAGGAAGGTCACAAAATTCTGTATATTCGTTCCTATAAACTTGGAGCAGGCAAGAAAAATGAGGGAAGCAAGCTCCAACCACGTACATTAGACGAAAGATATGAGCATTTATTTGAAGAAAAAGTATCTACTAATTCTATAGATGTACTTAGTCGATTGTTTAAATGTATCGATGTATTGAACTTCGGTGCTACATTTGCGGTAAAAGAACAAAATATCGGGTTAGCAGGTCCTGTGCAAATTGGACAAGGTCTGAACAAATATGATTCAGCTATGATTGAAGTGCAAGATATTCTTTCTCCGTTCCGTAATTCGAGTGATGATAGTGTGGATAAGGATGCAACTTCCATTGGGAAAAAGAGAACTGTTGATGAATCCCACTATATATATCCTTTCTCAGTCAATCCAAAACATTACGAGAGTTATGTTGGTCTCTCTGGTTTAGAGGATTTTGAGGGGTATACGGAAGAGGCGTACAAGGCATTTAAACAAGGTGCATTGCACGGTGCTACATTACAGAATACGAACAGTAAATCTGGTGCGGAAAATGCATTTGCCTTATTTGTGGAGTTCAAGGAAGGTGTTCCGGGATATCTTCCGAATCTTGATACTTATGTGACCGTAAGTAAGAAGGGCGACTTAACAGTGTATGATTTGTCGGCAATTGTTCCGCTGTTTGAGGATGTTCAGGATCATATTGATCGGATTGAATTGTATGTGAACCCTTATGCCATTCAAGTTGAACTGGAGTATTCTGGCGTTACACTATATAACATTTTTACAGGCAAAGAAATCACATTGGATTAAGACGATGCTGGCATACGTTGAAGGGAGGAAGCCGTTATGCGAGCACTGCGTTTTGAACTGCAAGGTGAGTCGGCATTTTTCAAAAAGCCTGACGTGAATTCATATGCATATTTTACTTATAGTCATATTCACAAAATAGCACTTTTTGGACTTCTTGGAGCTGTTATTGGGCTGGGAGGGTATGCCCAGCAATATAGATATAATCAGGAGTTAGTTAAACATGAGAAGGATAATAGCTCCAAAAGGATTTTTCCTGAATTCTATGAGATATTGCAACATGCATGGATCAGCATTGTGCCTCATGGGGATCGAGGATATTTTGCCAAGAAAATTCAGATCTTTAATAACACGGTTGGTTATGCGAGTCTTGAAGAAGGAGGAGTGCTAAACGTAAGGGAACAATGGTTAGAGCGTCCGCATTGGAGTGTATATGTTGCTGATAATAGTGGTTTACCAGATGGTGTATTCGATAGATTAGTGGATTATATTCTGAATTCCAAGGCGGAATTTATGCCGTATCTCGGGAAAAATGATCATCCTGCTTCTATAACTTCCCCAGTTCTAATTCAATTGGACAGGCCTGAACGTGAAATTCGTTATATTGATTCACTTCGTTCGGCGAACATAGCTCCTCATCCTAGAGGTAAGATTCGCGGGCGGGAAATGCAGAGCTATTTTAAAGAATATATGCCAGTTGCTCTAAATGAGGAGAATAATGGATATATCAATGAACAATTAGTATTTACTAACCATGAGGTTGATCCAGCTTCGATGAGTCAGCATGATCTGGAGAGACTATACATGGACGAAAGAAGAACGATTTATTTTATATAAATTCTTATCATTACACCACTAATAGTTAACTGTAGCCGGCAAGAGTCATTTACAAGGATTCTTCCGGCTGTTCTCATTAGGAGGGAAGGTTATGGATCATAACAGTCCATTTTCAATCTGGTTAATTGAGGAAGCCAAGGGGAAACTCCATGCACATACTGGTGATGGTGATCCAGATAAAATAGCTGAGACATTGGAGCAACACAGCGATCTTGTTCTTCATTATGCAGAAATGTTACTGAGGGATAACGGAGTAGATAAGGCTATATACAGATCGCTTCATACTATGAGGATAGATGGGGAATGTCTTGATGTACCAACAGTGGAACTCATACATAAGTATTTCATTCAAGCGATCTATTTACATGATCTTGGTAAGGTGAATCCAGCTTTTCAGCGGAAGAAAATGAAGAATACCTTTGTTGCAAATAAAGGAGGGGGGATAAGTGATACCACGCATTCTTTATTATCCTCAGTGTTGTATTTACATATATATTTGCAAGAACTACAGCAGATGGAGGAAGAAACAGAAATACGTCCATCCGATCAGCTTCCCGGTGAGAGAATGTACCCGTTTCTAAGACATACGTTATATGCATTTGCTTACGTTATTTCGAGGCACCATACTTACCTAGGGTCAATGGATGAAGGTGAACTGGAGTTGAAGGTATTTGAGCAGGAGACTAGGAATAAAGTACGCAGTATTCAACTGCGATCTGAAATAATTTATTACTACCAGAATAAAACTTCTTTTCTACAAGATACGTCATTGTTTGATGATATTTATCTTGCTCGAAATTTGCGCTATAACGATATGCACTCTCCTTATCCGTTCTATATTCTTACTAAGTTACTGTACTCAATGATGGTGGCTTCTGATTTTCGGGCAACGTTTCATTATAAGGAGCAACGATTTGTTGAAATGAACTATTTTAGTGAAAAGCTCCCGTTAATGCCTGTATTAAATGCATACCAAAGTGGTGCAATTTATCAAACCATTCTGAGATATAAAAATGGTGAGACTGGCTTGGATTTAGTTCCCATTAATATGGTGCGAACAGAATTGTTTCTTGAGACGGAAAAGAGACTTCATGAACGGCCGGAAGAAACGATGTATTACCTAGAGGGTCCAACAGGTTCTGGTAAGACAAATATGTCCATTAATTTAGCCCTTCAATTATTAGATAAGAATAAGAATCTTAATAAAATAGTGTATGTGTTTCCATTCAATGCGCTGATCGAGCAGACAAAACAAACATTGGATAAGCTGTTTAATAAAGAAGAGCTTGAGGGGTATAGAGTAGAAGTTATTAATTCAATTACTCCTATGGTGACTGAACAAGAGATTAGAGCACAGGGAAGTTTCAATAAAGGGAGTAGTCTTGAAGAGTCTGAGCCTGCGCATGATTATTCGGCTGTGCTGTTGCAACGACAGTTATTGCAATACCCGGTTACACTAACTTCGCATGTGAATTTATTTAATTATTTATTTGGAACAGGGCGAGAATCAAACCTTGCTTTTGCACATTTATGTAATAGTGTGATTATTCTGGATGAAATTCAAAGCTATCGAAATCGATTGTGGAAAGAGATTATACACTTTCTCCGATCTTTTGCAGACACGATGAATATCAAGTTTATTATTATGTCGGCCACTCTTCCCAGATTAGACTTACTGATGGAAAAGACGAATGAAGAGAATGAAGTAGAGACATATCCACTAGTGCTAAACAGAGATAAGTATTTCTCAAATCCTGTGTTTCGCGAGCGAGTTCATCTTCATTTTGAATGGTTAAAATCGAAAGAGAAAACGGATATATCAATCCTTGGTTCGCGATTAATGACAATAATTGATAAACGACGGTTACATGGGTATGGAAACAGGATTTTAGTTGAGTTTATTAGTAAGAAGAGTGCTCGTGAGTTCTATAACAAGATGAAAAAAGAAATCACTGACATTCCGATCTTTGAGCTAACTGGGGATGACAGTCCATATTATCGGAAAGTGAGGATAGATCAGCTTGGTAAAGATGTCAACACTGGGCAATTTTATTTACAAGAAGTTATCGTTGTTGCCACGCAGGTAATTGAAGCTGGAGTAGATATAGATATGGATATCGGGATGAAGGACATCTCTTTATTAGATAGTGAGGAGCAATTTTTAGGCAGAATTAATCGTTCTTGCAATCGTAGTCATTGTCATGCCTATTTTTTTGATATGGATAAGGCAAGTGGAGTCTATCGCAATGACTGGCGTACCGAGCATGACCTTCATCATGAGGATTATCAACGGATGCTTGTGAACAAAGACTTCAGTCAGTTTTATGGATTAAGTATGCAAAGAATTAATGAATCCCGACAGTTAAAAGGTAAGGATCATTGGTATCTTTTTGAGAGAAAGGTGCAGCTTGTAGACTATAAGCAAGTACAGAATCATATGGAATTAATACCTGATCGAAGTGTTACTCTCTTTCTGAATTATCCATTAGAAACAGATGAAGGGACTATGGAAGGCAAGGATGTATGGGACGCCTATGTTCAATTAATGCAGAGCAAGAAGGCGATGGATCATGCAGAATGGAGAATTCGATTGTCTGTAGTCAGACAGCAGATGAGCTACTATACATTTACTTATCAGTTGGATCATGGACAGACAGCTCCTGCTATATATTCAGAGATGAAAGGTTCACTTTATTATGTGGAGAACGGCACGGAGTTTATGGAGTATGAACCAGACACTCGGGCCTGGAAATTCAACCGCAGTAAGTACAACGAGACTGAAAGGGGGCCTTTGCTATGAGAATTACAGGAACCATGGTGAATTATTATGTTCATTGCCGGAGGCAATGCTGGCTGTTTGCAAATGGTATGAATTTTGAAGATGACAGTGAGGACGTGAGGATCGGTAAAGTTCTCCATGAATTAAAGAATGAAAGTAAGTCGGGACGAGAGATCGCCATTGAAGGAATTAAGGTAGATAAACTAACTGATCAATACGTCACAGAGTTCAAAAAATCAGATTCAGATATAGAGGCTACAAAGTGGCAAACCATTTATTATATGTATGTACTTAAGCAAAAAGGAATGGATCGCAAAGGCAGTATTCAATTTATGGAGCGTAATAGGCAAGATAGCACAACAATTTCACTAGAACTGGACGAGGAGACAGAACAGCACATGATCTCAATGTTAGAAGAAATGGAACAATATTTGGATCAAGATCAGCCGAACCCTGCTGTATTGGATAAGAAATGTAAACGTTGTGCGTACTATGCCTATTGTTTTCTATAGAGTGAAGGAGGAATATCAATGTCTTCTAAATCGGCGTCTTCAACAAGATATATACGTACCCCAGGGACATTAAGTAGAGAAGCAAATTCATTAACATTTCGTAGTGAAAAAGGGATTGTACATTTACCAATTCATGGAGTTAAAGAACTTTATTTACTCAATGAAATATCCTTAAATAGCAAATTATTTTCATTCCTGTCTACTGCAGGAATTACGGTCCATTTCTTTGACTATTATGGTCACTTTAGAGGCACCTTTTATCCGAAGGAAGCGAGAATCAGCGGTAAAGTAAAACTGTTGCAAGCTAAAGCATGTCTAGAACGACGAATGCCCATTGCGAAATCATTTGTTAATGCCATTAGCTCGAATATCCATGAAGTGCTGTATCACTATTTTAAGCATGGAAATAAGGAAATTAAACCATATCTGGATTGGCTGAAAAAGGATGTACCACGGATCATTGATAAAATCGAGGATATTTCCAGATTACTTGCTATTGAAGGTGAAGTTTGGCGACGATTTTATGAAACATTTCGAACCTTTTTGCCTGAAGATTTTAAAATGAATAAACGTGTAAAGCGACCTCCTGACAATCCATTAAACGCCATGATCAGTTTCGGTAATACCATCTTATATACGAAGACGATTACTCAGATTTATCATACCCATTTGGATCAGAGCATCAGTTTCCTGCACGAACCAAGTGACCGGAGGTTTTCACTCAGTCTGGATATCTCAGAGCCGTTCAAGCCTTTGATCGTGTATAGGACTATTTTTGAACTAGTCAATAATCGACGCATACAAGTAAGTAAACATTTTGAGAAAAAATATAACTATTGCATACTAAATGATTTGGGGAGAGATGTGTTTATAACCGCACTTGAGGAACGGATGAATCAAGTATTTGAACACCAAAAGTTAAAGCGTAAAGTAAGCTATTTGACTGCAATTAAATATGACGCATATAAGCTAAAAAAGCATATCGTAGAAGGTGCTCCATTTATTCCTTTTCTTGAAAAAGAAGGGAGGTAATGAAGGGTGGCTAAAAATAAAAACTATAATTATGTTATTTTAGTCTATGATATTGGTGAGAAAAGGGTGGGACGAGTCTTTAAAATCTGCAAAAAATATCTCGTCCATTTCCAAAAGTCAGTTTTTCGAGGAGAAATAACTCCAGCTAATTTACTTAAATTAAGAAGTGAATTAAAGAACGTCGTTGATTCTGAATGTGATTTTATAGCCGTCTTTAAAATGACGGGGGACTATGTCTTTGACGAAGAGATTATTGGAGTTAGATTGAATAATTCAGAGTCCTTATTGCTGTAATTTTCCCAACCGCTATTTTAAGTTCAATAGGGTTTATCCTTAGAACAGTAAGGGATTAAAGGGAGTTTAACATGAAGCTTCAATTAATTAATTTTGGTTGGGAAAATTTCGCCAAACCCTTGTGGTTGTAGTACAATCGGGATATACAGGATTTATAAAAGCTTGATTTTACTAGCCTTTAACCGTAACAAGTGATGTATTGAAATCTCGAAGGTGGTAATTTATTTGGAATTAAAGGAATACTTTAACCGTAACAAGTGATGTATTGAAATTCTAAACTAGAGGCATTAACTGTCGCCATTGTACTCTTTAACCGTAACAAGTGATGTATTGAAATAAATATTATTCTAGATTATTTGGAAGAAAAAGAACGCTTTAACCGTAACAAGTGATGTATTGAAATACAACAATGCATCTTATTACGTAATAACGTTTTACCTTTAACCGTAACAAGTGATGTATTGAAATAATGATGACTTACTAGGTCATTCGTGGCTTCTAGCTTTAACCGTAACAAGTGATGTATTGAAATATGTT
>NZ_FNBG01000033.1 GCF_900102215.1 Fontibacillus panacisegetis | reverse complement strand
CCTACTTTTGGGACAGCCCCTTCGTATTATGAGGTCAACCAGATATTACTGGTTGGCCTAGATGTATGGTCATTCTATGATGGCGGTAGCCGGGAAAACGTGACAGCCCCTGGGGACAACCCCGTACACAAAAACTGTTTATTATTAGCGAAAGCTTACCTTACTAGCCGTTGACATAACCCTTGCGTCCTGCGAGATAGCCTATAATGATCGTCAAAATAGTTAAACAGGTGATGGTAGCTAGAGGAGCATTCCAATTGCCGCTCTTGTCATGAATAAAGCCGAATAGCGTCGGTCCAACCGCTGCTACCAGATATCCGACCGATTGAGCCATGCCGGATAGCTTGGCAGCTTCTTCAGCAGTTCTGGTTCGGAATGCAAAAAATAAAATAACCAGACTGAATGTTGTACCGCAACCGAGCCCGATTAGAGTAATGAATAACGGAGCAAGTACGGTAGAGCCAAGCCATATCCCTCCGAATCCAAACAGGAAAAGTGAAGCGGAAGCTGCTGTTAGCAGCTTTTGGCTTTGAGTACGAGCCGCGATTAGAGGCATGACGAAGGAGCCGACCATACCTAAGATTTGCATGAGTGACAGCATCCAGCCAGCTTTATCGATACTCATTCCCCGTTCATGAAGAATTTCCGGCAGCCAAGAGATGCCAACATAGAACATGATCGATTGCAGCCCCATAAACACAGTAACCTGCCACGCAACCGGAGAAACCCACAAACTTTTTGGCTTGCTTGCGATTTTAACTATGGAATGATCAGCACTGGTACTTTGTTGCTTGACAAAAGATTTATGCTCTTTGTTTCTGCCAAGCAGTGGCAACCAACACAATGCGGTAATCACGGAGAGTATGACCCAGCAGGCCAGAGATCCACGCCAACCGATGGCGGTGCGAGAAAGTGGAACGCTAATGCCTGAAGCTATGGCTGACATTAAATTCATCGATGAGGTATATAAGGCAGTCATAAGGCCGATACGATGAGAATAATCTCTTTTTATCATACTTGGAACTAGTACGTTGCAGACTGCAATAGCACTTCCGATGAGGGCGGTCCCGATAAAAAGCTCAGTTACTGTTGAGAGAGAGCGAACAATAATCCCGACCGTCAGTGCAATCATACAGGACAAGAGGGTCAGCTCCATACCAAACCGGACTGAAAGCTTCGGTGCTGCCAGTGCAAACACGGCAAAAGCAATGAGAGGTAATGTAGTCAGCATCCCTGCAAGTGTATGAGATAGGCCTGTTGAATGCTGGATGTCTACAATCAGTGAACCTACGCCGGTTATTGGCGAACGCTGAGTGGCTGCTGTTAGCAGAATCGCTATGAAAAGAATCAGCGGAGTAGCCTTTTTAGCTGTAATAGAATTAGAATCAGCATCTAAAAGAGATATGTTACTCTGTTGTATCATGACGTGTTTGTTGCCTCCTGTTGAGTATTACTTAAAGTGGATTAACCTTAACATATGAAGTCAGTTGTATTCAATAGCGAAAATGTAAAAATGATCCTTTTCCGTGAAGGTACAGTGATGTTAAAATATGAGCAGCAGCAAATGGTGAGTTAAAAAAATATATAATGCAGGTCGTGAAGCGCACGCCTCTTGTCTATGGTTTTGTACTGTGGACGGGGGGCGTTATTTTTTGGCGAAAGAAGGGATTGCGTGGGAGTATGGGATACTGGTTTGAACAAAAGGTTTGAGGAGGAGCACGCAGGGTATATTGAACAGCATCTAGGGATCAGGAGTGGTGAAAGGGCTAGAAGATTACAGGAAGGGCATGGACATGCAGAGAAGCTGTTTTTGGAAAATGTGTGGTGGCTGGCCATAGGTAACTTTGAAAACCTGCACCCAGAGTATGAGGTCGTAGATTATAAAGATGGATTTCGATATCTAGACTTCGCTTATCTTCGCCCGGGTTTGCAGCTCGCAATTGAAATTGATGGTTATGGGCCGCATATGCGCCATATAAGTCGCGTACAATTTTCAGATCAATGCAGACGTCAGAATGATCTGGTTATCGACGGATGGAAAGTGCTGCGGTACTCGTATGATGATGTAAAAGAGAACCCTAGATTTTGTCAGCAGAAGCTGCAACAATTCATGGGACGATGGCTTGGACAAGATGAGCGTGTAGTGGAGGTCGATTGGGAGGAAAAGGAGATTATTCGCTTATTTCTTAAGAGTAGTTGCCCAGTTACTCCAACTGATCTTGCTAATCATTTTGGCGTTACAACAAAGACTGCGAGAGTATGGTTACATCAGATGTTGACTAAAAAATGGATTCAACCCGTTGGAGGATCTCAGCGCATTCGTGCATACAAGTTGAATTTGGAGGGGAAGGATTACTTACTGTAGAGAGCGGGTTGTGCGATGTGCGGTGGCAGACGTCTGGTAGCTTGGGATAGAGGAAAAAAGTTCCCTTATTTGGTGGGAAAACGCGAACTTCAGAAGAATAGAGGAAGTAATTTCCTCTATCCATTAAAACTGAATCCAAATTACCTGAATTTGCCCAGTTCCGAGCCTAATAGCGTACTTTTTTTCCTCTATTATTAGCAAAAAGGCTGTTTTGGAGCGAATAGCGAACATTTTTTCCTTTATTCGGAATTTTGCCCAATCAGTCACCAAGCTCCCTCTCATATATAGCACGAAAAGTAGGAGCATCCACTCCGTCTTCAACTATGATTTGGGGAGGCTTGCGAGAGTTGGTTCTGGAGCCGGAATTCGTTTCTCCCTCATTTTCGGATAAGTCATGGACAGCGATTACGGCGGGTTGGGCAGGATAGGTGTCACGGGAGAGGCGTGTGCGTTTGAGCGACTTGCCGTTCACCTTTTTAATTCTGTAGGTTTCCACGACATATCCGGGTTTTCCCTCCAGGATGATCTCTTGGCTCCCTGAAGGTACGGCAGAGCTGACAACGTATTTATTTGAGGCAGGAAGTACCTCTTTTGTAATGGATTCTATATCGTAATATATATTCTCGGGGGTATTTCCGAACAATTTGATGGTAAGTTGTCCATTTTGAACCCTTGCAGAAATAAGTAGATGGTGGTCCGTGGTATTTTTAAATTGAAAATTTATATATCCCTTGGCAAAGGTAGCATCCTGTCCTCTGGGGACGTAGCTAACCGGTAAGGAGTGATTGCGGCGCTCTACAATTTCAAGGCCGGCACGAATCGCTGCATTGTACAATGTGCTGGACACTTGGCAAATGCCGCCTCCAACACCTGGGACGAGCTTGCCGTTCACAATGACAGGGGCTTCGCGGAAGCCGTAGTCGTGTTCGGCTGCTTCAACAATGGAGGCATAGTCAAAAATGCCGTCAGGCGGCAAAATCAAGCCGTCGATGCTGCGCGCTGCGGCATCGACATTGTGAACGCGACCTTCCGAGCTGGCTAGAAGCGAAGTTGTAAACTGCGAAATTTTGCGATGAATTCCCTCTCGCTTCAAACTCTCAATGGTTATAGAGGGCTGCTGAAGAATTACAGGAATAATGATCTTGGATTTCGACACCGGTTCATCGGGAGCTGCAATTTGATTGGGTATGGCTTCACGTATAAGTGCGATAAAGGCGGCCCATTGGATTCGTTGTGCCGGATACCCGGGCAGATAGCGGATACTGTCATCCTGCCCTAAAGACCGAACGGCGTTGACCGGATCTCCAAAATGCTCGGTTTCCCACGCAGGACTAAATATTTTTATTAATTTATTCTGATCCAAGGCAACCTGAAGGCTCCAGTTTTCGGGAAAATTTTTACGAGCGACAGCGCGATCCCAGAGATTTCCCGACGAAAGTGCAAGAAGTGCTGCACGAAATTCTGGAGCGTCCCAGCTGACACCGAGTTCATTCCAGGTATAGGAGAATGTAGTTTCTTTGTTTTCCTGAAGAGTGAATACTACACGGCCGTTCGACAGAGCTGATAGTTCCTTATCAAGCATCTGGACAGCATGAGCTTGGGAATATCCGCCTAAGTCGAGATTTCCTACAACAGTGCCGCCTGGTACTGTGTTCTTTGACGTATATAATTGAATCCCTCCGAACAGGACGACAACAGTAAGAAATATGAGAGATATTATTATGAAAGAAAGATGAAGTTTTCGCATACGCTTCTCCTTTGTTCATTTAATTTCATATGAAATTTTATATATGATGGAATTCTGGAAAGTTTCGGGTACTCAATTGGTAACATCTTTGTTACAATAAATAACGGACTGGTGAATTAGCTCATGTTTTAAAGGAATTGGCTGGAACATGTCGAATGTAAATTAAGTGCATGTAAATGATGACGAATTTTAACATGCTGGTATATCAGGCCAAAGTAACCATGTCGAACGAGAGAACGCGGCAACAAACTAACGTAGACCAAGGAATCAAGTTTAGGACGTGATCAAGTGATAGAAATGCAGGATATCTGGAAGACGTATCCGAACGGGACACATGCCCTTAAGGGAGTATCAGTCAAAATTGACCGCAATGAATTTGTATATCTGGTTGGACCTTCGGGTGCCGGCAAATCCACTTTTATGAAGCTGATCTATCGGGAAGAGGTACCGACCAAGGGCCAAATTTCCGTCAACGGATTTAATATAGGCAAGCTTAAACCTCGTAAAATACCATATGTACGCCGGAACATCGGCGTTGTATTCCAGGATTTTCGACTGCTGCCCAAGCTGACGGCATACGAGAATATAGCTTTTGCGCTGGAAGTTATTGAAGCCCCTAAGAAAGTAATCAAGAAACGTGTAAATGAAGTGCTGGACCTTGTAGGTCTGAAAAATAAAGCAAACCGTGATCCTTCGCAGCTATCGGGGGGCGAGCAGCAGCGCGTCGCTATTGCCAGAGCGATTGTTAACAATCCTTCGGTCATCATCGCGGACGAGCCTACGGGAAATCTCGACCCTGAGACATCGTGGGGTATCATGCAGTTATTGGACGAAATTAATTTTCGCGGCACAACTATTGTTATGGCGACTCATAACAAGGATATTGTAAATACGATGCGGAAGCGGGTTATTGCAATCGAGCATGGCAACATTGTTCGAGATCAGCTGAGAGGGGAATATGGTTATGACTTTTAACACCCTCTTCAGACACTTTCGCGAAGGCTCGAAGAACGTATTCCGCAACGGGTGGATGTCTGTGGCATCCGTTACATCTATCGTAGTTTCTCTACTGGTTTTGGGAGTTTTTATTTTATTAGTTCTGAATGTGAACTCCTTTGCTGATGAAGCCGATAGTCAGGTTCAGATTAGTGTATACCTGGCCTCAAACGTAGAGAAACCAGTCCGTGACAAGCTCCAAAATGAGATCGCTTCAATGGATGAGGTGAGCCGCGTGACTCTGATTCCAAAGGAAGAAGGGCTCAAAGATTTTAGAGAGAAGCTTGGTGAAGAAGGTAAGGACTTACTAGAAGGTTATGATGAGAAAACGAATCCGATTCCGGATACGCTCAAAGTCGAAGTGGTTGAACCGACCACAGTGCCTTATCTAGCGAGCAAAATCAATGCTTTAAATGAAAAATATCAAGACAATCCCATTTATAAGGTCAACTATGGCAAAGGGACCACCGAGAAATTGTTCAAAATAACCAGAGCGGTCCGCAACATTGGGTTTGCATTTGTAGCAGGTCTGGGACTTATGGCGATGTTTCTTATTTCGAATACGATTCGAGTTACCATACTGGCTCGCCGCCGAGAGATTGGCATCATGAAGCTGGTAGGTGCGACGAATACATTTATTCGATGGCCTTTCTTCGTAGAGGGTGCCTTAATCGGACTCATAGGCTCATCGATAACGGTAGGCATTTTGTTTTTTGGATATAGTGAATTAGTCAATTCCTTAAATGCAGATATTACGCTAGCAATCAAACTTGTTCCAATCCATGAGATTTCACTGGAGCTGGCTGCACTAATTGTGGGTCTTGGTCTTTTGATCGGCGTTTGGGGGAGCACAATGTCCATTCGTAAGTTCTTAAAGGTGTAGTTATATTAAGCTTATAGTAATTGTCTAGAGATGGTAGATTGATAAAGAAGGACGGGGAATCGAAGTTGAAAAAATGGGTATCCACAATTGCCGTTGTCGCTTTAGCTGCTATGATCTTCCAGCCTGCTCAGGGCTATGCCAAGACAAAAACAATTAATCAAATTGATAAAGAGCTTAAAGCGCTTCAGCAGCAGGCCAAGGAAGCTAAGCAGGCGCAGGATAACGCGGCGGATAAGAAACAAGAAGCTCAGCACTACGTGAATAAAAATAATGACTATCTCAAGCAAGTAATGGAGCAAATTACGAATGTCAGTGATGAACTGGCCCGAATTTCTATCCAGATTGATGATACAGAGCAGAACTTGCGCGATACGGCCGTCAAGCTCGATGAGACGAAGGCTCGTATCGAAGAACGTTCCAATTTGCTGGATTCAAGAGTGAGGCTGATGTATACGGATGGCGTAGTTTCCTATTTGGATGTGCTGTTATCCTCAACTAGCTTTACAGATTTTCTGGAACGAGCGGATTCCTTGCAGGCTATAGCCAATCAGGATCATATTTTGCTTGAAGAGCACAAGCATGATAAGCAATTAATTATTGAGCAGCAGGAACAGCTTAAGAATGATTATGCAAAGGTCAAATCCTTGTATGCAGATGCTGAATCTCGTAAGGGCATTTTAGAAGAGAAGGAAAAAGAGAAACAGCAATTGATCGCTAAATACCACGCAGAAATTGAAGAGTCCGACGATATTAGTGAAGAACAGGAGCAGCTGCTCATCCAGCTTGCTACGAAGCGTGCTGAATTGGAGAAGGAAAAAAACAAGCTGAAAGCAGCGCAAGTATATACTTATAAACGCAGCTCTTCAGGATCTTCCAGCGGCAGCTTTAAAGGAAATGGCGGATCGATGAGCCTTCCGGTTAGCGGGGCGCGTCTATCCTCAGGGTACGGTACTCGTGTTCATCCTATAACTGGAAAAGTTAAGGCCCATACTGGGGTCGATCTTGCAGCTGCAGAGGGTACTGACATTCATGCTGCAGAAGGCGGCATAGTCATCGTCGCTGAATGGTGGAGTGGTTACGGCAACACCGTTATTATTGACCATGGAGACAACGTATGGACACTGTATGGCCATATTCGCAATGGCGGGATTAAGGTTGAAAAAGGCGAGCAGGTGAAAAAGGGTCAGAAGATTGCTGAGGTCGGTAGTACAGGAAACTCAACTGGACCGCACTGCCACTTTGAGGTTCGTATCGATGGTAATCCTGTAGACCCTATGCCTTATTTGTAATAAAATATGATTGTGCTTGCTGGAAACGGATACCACCTTTAGACAAGGCGTATCCGTTTTTCCCTTCTTTTTGCTTCGTAAATATTCCGTACAAGCCAGACATATACTATATATACCAACTATAGGCGGTGAATTCATCCATGTTTAAAGGACGTACAGTAGCTTTTTTTGTAGTAATTGCGATGCTTGTTAGCAGCTTGCTCACCTTGACCTTTACGGGACAGTGGAGTTTTGCAGGCGCAGGTCCGGTCACCAGTGGTATTTTTGCCGATAATTCCGGATCAAGCACCAAAAGTGATATCAAAAAAATTGAAACGGCGCTCGAGCTTGTCAAAAAGAATTATGTTGAGGACGTAGATCAGAGCAAGCTCGTTAATGGTGCTATTGATGGCATGATGCGTGCACTGGGTGATCCGTTCAGCTCTTACATGGGGCCTGAGACGGCACAGCAGTTCTCTGAGCAGATTGAAGGCTCTTTTACGGGAATTGGTGCTGAGGTGTCCATGGAGAATGGGAATGTCGTTGTTGTGTCTCCAATCAAGGGCTCCCCTGCTGAAAAGGCAGGGATCAAGCCTAAAGATATTTTGCTGTCAGTGAATGGAGAATCGTTTGAGGGCTTAAGTCTGAATGAAGCGGTATCTAAAATTCGCGGTCCTAAAGGTACAGAGGCTAAAGTGAAAGTGAAACGGTCCGGTTCTGCGGCGTCGCTGGAATTCAAAATTGTCCGGGCTGATATTGCACTGGAGACAGTGTATGCCCGCATGGAGCAAGGCGGGGTCGGTGTTATTGGAGTTACTGAGTTTTCGATGAACACAGCAGAGCGGTTCCAAAAAGAACTAGCTGCCTTAGAACAAAAGGGTATGAAAGGTCTTGTTATTGATGTGCGTAACAATCCAGGAGGAGTTTTGCCGGTTGTAATCGAGATGGCGCAACAGTTCGTTCCTAAAGGTAAAGGCATCGTACTGGTTGAGGACAAAAATAAACGGCGTGAGGGGACGTTGTCCAAAGGCGGGGGCAAGTCCTATCCTGTAGCTGTACTCACTAATAAAGGGAGTGCCAGTGCATCTGAGATTTTGGCCGGAGCGTTGCAGGAATCTGCGGGTGCGAAGCTGATCGGTGAAGCAACCTACGGGAAAGGTACGGTTCAGACGAGCTTTACTCATGAATTGGGAGATGGCAGCCTCTTGAAAGTAACGATCGCCAAGTGGTTGACTCCTAATGGAGAGTGGATTCACAAAAAGGGCATTAAGCCGGATTTAGCGGTATCCCAACCAGATTATTTCTCGGTAGCGCCAATTAACAAAGAAAAAAACTATAAATACGATACGCTGGGTGACGATATTAAGAGTGCCCAAATCATGCTCAGCGGCTTAGGATATGATCCAGGTCGCAAGGACGGTTATTTTGGTAAAGGTACGGAAAATGCGGTTAAGAAATTCCAGGATGACAATAAGCTTGAAGTAACGGGCGTTCTGGATGCCAAGACTGCGGAGGCTTTGGAAAGTAGTCTGATAAAGCAAATTCAGGATAAGAAGAACGATAATCAAATGAACCGGGCAATTGAAGAAATCCGGAAGGATATTGCATCTTAGGCGTCGAATACATGAAGAAGGCTGACACTGGCCTTCTTTTTTTCTGCTAATTATGTTAAGACCATTAGATAGGAGTGAACCTCTCTTGGATCTCGTACTTGAAGGATTGTGGAATTTCGCGGAGGCTGGAGTACAGCTCTTATTGCAGCCTTTTTATTATATTTCGATCATTTTGATTATGCTCTTATATCGTAGGCAGGTGCTTTTAGAACGAAAATTGTTTCATGTGAAGCTTCATAGCTGGCTGACCCAAACCTGGCGAACAGTTCTGGGTGGACTGGTAGCAGGCATAGGTATTTCTATAGCTTTCGCTTTTATTGGGATGACGTTAACGGTAGAGGGTATTATTTGTATTTGGATAGCGACGGTAATATTGCTGTTTCTGAGAGTAAGGTATTTATGTTTAGCTTATTCGGTAGGGCTTTTGGGGGTCATCCAGTTTATATTGAACCTGGTTCCTTCATTTGAAGGTGAAAGTGTCGTTGGACAGGCCGTATTTGCTATACGTGAACTAAATATCCCTGCACTGCTATGTCTTGTAGGTGTGCTTCATTTGGCGGAGGGGATGCTTGTTCGCTGGCAAGGAGCATCTTTCGCGGGCCCTCTCTTTTATGAGGGAAAGCGAGGGAAGCTGGTCGGCGGATACCAAATGCAGAGTCTATGGCCAGTTCCACTATTGTTACTCATACCAGCGCAGACGACAGGAGGAGTATTGCCATGGAGTCCATTCTTCGGGGGGGACGCATGGCAAGGGGGCTTCGGTCTTGTTGCACTGCCAATCGTGATGGGATTCTCGGAAATGACAATCGGAATGCTGCCACAAGCCAAAGCTAGAATTACGTCGGGAAGATTAATGTGGTATGGTACTTTTATTGTAATATTGGCGGTCATATCGTCTAAATGGTCTCCGTTTATAGTGGTTGCAGCGCTTTGTTCTTTTGGAATTCACGAATATCTGGTGTTCCGGAGTCGCTATGATGAACAGCAGCTGAGCCCGTTGTATGTGAATCCGTTAGGTGGGTTAAGAGTGCTTGCAGTAATTCCTGAAAGTCCGGCAGTTGCAATGGGAATACAGCCGGGTGAGACGATTGTACGAGCAAACGGAGTGCATGTGGGCACAAAAGAGGAACTGCATGCGGCATTAAGATTGAACGCAGCATTTTGTAAGCTGGAGGTTCGCAACCTCGCTGGGGAGAGTAAATTTCTTCAACGCGCCCTTTATGCTGGTGAACACCATCAGCTAGGTGTGATTTTATCTCCGGACGAAAAGGCTCCTGTAGCTGTACGTCTTCAGCCATTATCCCTGCTGCAATTGCTTAAGCCTAAGCGCGGGGCGAAAAATGTCAACAGAGGCGGTAGCCACGACACGAACGTGAACGTAAACAATCAATCATAAACAACGAAGGGCTATGAGCAAATTTGGTTGTTAGTTGTGATAGGGTAAGAAAGTTCCTCTATTCCTCAAAGGTATCTCATTTCTGAAAAAATAAGGGAAATTAATTCCGCTATTGTGGTGCTATCAGCTGTTCATTTGACTGCTTGGCCTGATTTTGCACTAATAGAGGAAGAAAATTCCCTTATTCTCAAAAAAACAACCCATTCTCAAGAAATAAGAGAAGTAATTTCCTCTATTTAATTATGAAGCACGATATAAGGGCTATTGCTGCAACTGTCTTAGCACAGTAATTTCAACACGACGATTTTTAGCTCTTCCTTCTGATGTGGAGTTGTCTGCTGCTGGTCTTGTATCTCCGTATCCGGCATATTGGAAGCCGTCTGGATCAAGCTCCTCCTTATCGATGAAATAACGCAGCACCGACAGAGCTCTCGCCCCGGACAACTCCCAGTTATCCTTATAGGTTGAGGCGCGGACGATAGGATTGTTGTCGGTGTGACCCTCGATACTGATCGCCGTGTCCAGCTCGCTGAACAGACTGGCTAATCTAGATAAAGTTTTAGCAGACCCAGCTTTTAATTCAGCCTTGCCGGTATCAAACAGAAAACGATCGCTTAAAGTAATAGAAATGCCTTTGGGCATATCGGTTACATTAATTTGATCCTCCAGTTTGTTGTCCTTGACGTAAGTCTGAATTCGATTCATGAGGTTCTGCAATTCCTCTTCCTGTTTGCGGAAGGCAAGCTCACGTTCGGTTAGCGGCTTTTGTGAGTCGTCATTGCTGCTCGAATCACCTTCTGCTCCAGTTGATCCATTCTCGTTGTTGCCTTGATTCGAAGGTGGATTTTTAAAATCATACTGGTCCTCCGTACCAAGGATGCCGGTTCCCTTTTCAATGAGTGAGTCTCCACTTTTGAAGGTAAGCTGCAGCGATTGCGTCACGATTTCGTATTTCTCTACATCCAGACGACTCATTGCATACATGACTACGAAAAAAATGAGTAATAAAGTAATTAAATCGGCATATGTAATCATCCAACGGTCTTTCATATCATGCGTGACATGTCGATTGCGCCGAGATGATCTTGATCTCTCTCTCATGCTCCAATCTCCTCGGACGGGCTAGCAGCCTTCTGATGAGTAATAGCTGTAAAAGATACCAATTTGCGCCGGACAAGCAGTGGGTGGTCGCCATTCTGAATCGAAAGAATACCTTCCAGCATCATTTCCATCCGGTTGATTTCATCTTCACCACGCGCTTTAAGCTTGGAAGCGATCGGAAGAAAAATCAGGTTGGCACTGGCAACCCCATACAAAGTCGCGGTAAAGGCCAGGGCAATTGAGGGTCCTAATGATGTCGGCTCGGTCAGACTGCCTAAAACGTGAATAAGCCCCATGACTGTACCGATAATTCCCATCGTCGGTGCATATCCACCTGCGGATTCGAATATTTTCGCATATCCGTCGTATTTATTCTGAATAGCATCAATTTCGTATTCCATGATTTGTTTGATCATGCCTTGTTCAGTGCCGTCAACAGCAAGCTGAACACCCTCCCGCAAAAAGGCATCAGCATGCACGTTTGATTTGCGTTCCAGAGCCAGCACCCCTTCACGCCGAGCAATGGTCGACATACTGACGATGTCCTCAATCAGTTGATTCTCGTCGTGCTGGCTTGAGGTAAAAGCGAGCACGATAGCCTTTGGTACAGTGCGCAGCTTGGCGAAAGGAAAACTGACCATAACGGCAGCCAGCGTACCGCCAAACACGATAACGGCTGCTGCAAGCTGCATAAGCCCTGCCAATTCTCCGCCTTCCCACACGAATCCGCCGATGAGTGCGGCGAGACCGATAATGATCCCCAATATTGTTGTAATATCCATTCTTAACTCCAGCTCCATTTCTTAACATATCGTTTGCATATAAATAATGAAAAAGGTATAATACATGAGAACACTTATTCCTATTTTACATTTTTCGGAATGAGTCGTTTCTTGTCTTCTATTTTTGAAAATCACCGTAAAGGTTAATTATAGAAGTAAGTTGAATTCAGGTGGATTTCCCCTCTAGTATCTCATTTTAGACGATAAGGGTGATGTTGGACAATGAGTGATATTGTCTTTAGTAACAATAAATTCGAGCTTATTTCCGAATATTCGCCGCAGGGAGACCAGCCGCGGGCTGTGGAGCAATTGGTCGAAGGTGTAAAGATGGGTAAAAAGCACCAGACCCTATTAGGGGCTACAGGCACAGGTAAAACGTTCACAATAGCCCATACGATAGCACAATTGAATCGCCCCACTCTGGTCATCGCTCACAACAAGACACTCGCTGCGCAGCTTGCGGGTGAGTTTAAAGAGTTTTTTCCACATAATTCTGTAGATTATTTTGTCAGCTACTATGACTACTACCAACCAGAAGCTTATATTCCTTCATCCGACACCTATATAGAGAAAGATTCCAGCATCAACGAAGAAATCGACAAATTACGGCACTCTGCGACAAGCTCGCTTTTTGAACGGCGCGATGTCATTATTGTGGCTAGCGTATCGTGCATTTATGGCCTCGGTTCCCCATTGGAATACGGCAACCTTGTTCTGTCTCTGCGCGTAGGGATGGAAAAACCAAGAAATCAGATTTTAAGCCGCCTGGTCGATATTCAGTATCAGCGCAACGACATCAATTTTGTACGCGGAACATTCCGCGTGCGCGGTGATGTACTGGAAATTTTCCCAGCATCAAAGGGAGAACAAGCGATTAGGGTTGAATTTTTCGGTGATGAAATAGACCGGATTACTGAAATTGACGTCCTGACGGGAGAATTGGTTGGAGACAGGGAGCATGTAGCTATTTTCCCGGCATCTCACTTCGTAACTCAAGAAGAGACAATGAAGGTAGCCATTACTGACATTGAGCGCGAGCTTGAGGAGCGGCTTGAATTATTCAGATCGCAAGGCAAGCTGCTGGAGGCTCAGCGTCTTGAGCAGCGAACAAGATATGACATTGAAATGATGAAAGAAGTGGGCTTCTGCTCGGGGATTGAAAATTACTCCGGTCCATTGACGTTCCGTGAACGTGGAGCCACACCGTATACGCTGATGGATTATTTTCCGGACGATATGCTGGTCGTTATTGATGAATCCCATGTGACGCTGCCTCAAATACGAGCGATGTATAACGGTGACCAAGCGCGTAAAAATGTGCTCGTTGAGCATGGTTTCAGACTGCCGTCTGCCCTTGATAACCGGCCGCTTCGTTTTGAGGAGTTTGAGGGGAAAGCAGATCAGCTAATCTACGTATCGGCAACGCCGGGACCTTATGAAATCGAACACTGCAATACGATGGTTGAGCAAATTATTCGGCCGACAGGGTTGCTTGATCCAATTATTGAGGTGCGGCCTACTAAGGGGCAAATCGACGACTTAATCGGGGAAATTCGCGACCGGATCGCGAAGGATGAAAGAGTTCTCGTCACTACGCTGACTAAGAAGATGTCAGAAGATTTGACGGATTACTTGAAGGAGATCGGCATAAAGGTACGATATCTTCACTCTGATATCAAGACACTTGAGCGGATGAGCATATTGCGTGATCTTCGACTTGGAACATTCCATGTTCTCATTGGAATCAATCTTTTGCGGGAGGGCCTCGATCTGCCTGAGGTAACTCTTGTGGCAATTCTGGATGCGGATAAAGAAGGTTTCCTTCGGTCTGAGAGGTCTCTTATTCAGACGATAGGACGTGCGGCGCGGAATTCAGAAGGTCGCGTGTTAATGTATGGTGATAACATCACGGAATCGATGGACAAAGCGATTAAGGAGACCGAACGCCGTCGCAGCATACAGATTGCCTATAATGAGAAGCATGGCATTACTCCGCAGACGATTCGCAAGAAGGTTCGTGACGTTATTGAGGCTACCCGCGTAGCTGAGAGCAAAAGTGACTACCTTTCGGATGCGGCTAAGAGTAAGATGTCTAAACGTGATCGTGAGGCGATGATCGGTCGGATGGAAGCTGAAATGAAGGAAGCGGCGAAGAACCTGCAGTTTGAGAGAGCGGCAGAGCTTCGCGACGCGATTATGGAGCTTAAGGCTGAATAATGGAATAACAGCAAAAAGAACATAGTTGTATCAAGGAGATGAGACTTTTGGCTAGTGAAAATATTGTGATTAAAGGCGCGAGAGCGCACAATTTAAAAAATGTAAATATTACGATACCGCGAGATCGTTTTGTCGTTCTGACAGGACTGAGTGGATCAGGTAAATCATCGCTAGCCTTCGATACGATATATGCAGAGGGTCAGCGCCGTTATGTGGAATCTCTCTCGGCGTACGCTCGGCAATTTTTAGGACAAATGGAGAAGCCGGATGTTGACTCTATTGAAGGCTTGTCTCCGGCTATTTCAATTGATCAGAAGACGACAAGTCGCAACCCCCGTTCCACTGTAGGCACGGTTACTGAAGTCTACGACTATTTGCGGCTTCTATTCGCACGAGTTGGTCATCCGCATTGCCCTGAGCATGGCATCGAAATTACTTCTCAGACCGTAGAGCAGATGGTAGATCGAATCATGCAGTACCCTGAGAAGACGAGACTGCAAATTTTAGCTCCTGTCGTATCTGGCAAAAAGGGAGAGCATAAAAGTCTCTTTACTGAAATCTCCAAACAAGGATTTGTTCGTGTTCGCGTGAATGGTGAGCAGCGCGATCTGTCGGAGAACATTGAACTTGAGAAGAACAAGAAGCATTCGATCGAGGTCATCGTTGACCGGATCGTTGTGAAAGAGGATGTACGAAGTAGATTAGCGGATTCGATTGAAACTGCGCTTAAGATGTCGGGAGGTCAGCTTCTAGTTGATATTATTGGACAGGAGGAGCTGCGCTTTAGCTCCAATTTTGCATGTCCGATTTGCGGCTTCAGCATTGAAGAATTGTCCCCAAGAATGTTTTCATTTAACAGTCCTTTTGGCGCTTGTCCAGAATGTGATGGTCTCGGTGCGAAGATGATTGTAGATCCCGACTTGCTTGTGCCTGATACATCAAAGAGTATTGAAGATGGGGCTTTTGAAGCTTGGGCAGGCAGTACGTCCAATTATTATCCGCAGTTTCTAAAATCAGTATGTGAGCATTATAAGATTCCTCAGGATGTACCAGTGTCAGAGCTAAGCAAAGATCAGATGGACAAGCTTCTGAATGGTACAGGTGATACGAAGATCCGATTCCGTTATCAGAATGATTTTGGAATGAGCAAGGATGCGTATGTTACGTTTGAAGGAATTGTGCATAATTTGGAGCGCCGTTATCGTGATACAAGCTCAGAAGGCATTCGTGAATTTATTGAAGAATTTATGGGGACGAAGCCTTGTAGTACATGTAAAGGACATCGACTTAAGAGTGAAAGTCTTGCGGTTACGATCAATGAGAAAAACATGGCCTATGTTACTTCGCTTTCAATTGGCGAAGCTATGCAGTTTTTCGAGGGGGTCAACCTTACCGAAAAAGAACAGATAATAGCTCAAATGATTCTCAAAGAAATTAACAGCCGTCTAGGGTTCCTTGTTAACGTAGGGCTCGATTATTTGACGCTTAGCCGTGCTGCAGGTACATTGTCAGGCGGTGAAGCGCAGCGTATTCGTTTGGCTACACAGATTGGCTCAAGTCTGATGGGAGTATTGTATATTTTGGACGAACCAAGTATCGGTCTCCATCAGCGTGACAATGACCGATTAATTGCTACATTGGCTCATATGCGAGATATCGGTAATACGCTAATCGTTGTCGAGCATGATGAAGATACAATGATGGCCGCTGATTATATTGTAGACATTGGTCCTGGTGCAGGGATTCATGGTGGTAATGTTGTTTCGCAGGGTACACCACAGGAAGTGATGAATGATCCTGATTCACTGACCGGACAATATTTAAGCGGTAAGAAGTTTATTCCTGTAACTGGTGACCGTCGCAAGCCAGATGGTCGTTGGCTGGAAGTGAAGGGAGCCAAGGAGAACAATCTCAAGAATATTAATGTGAAGTTCCCGATCGGTGTTTTTACAGCCGTAACAGGCGTATCTGGATCAGGGAAATCAACTTTAGTTAATGAGATTTTATATAAGACTCTGGCCAGAGATTTGAACAGAGCCAAGATACGCCCGGGTCAATATCGTGAGATTAAAGGCTTGGAGCACGTGGATAAGGTAGTGGATATCGACCAATCTCCAATCGGCCGCACACCGCGTTCAAATCCAGCGACGTATACGGGTGTCTTTGATGATATTCGCGATCTGTTTTCTCAAACGAACGAAGCGAAGGTGCGCGGATATAAGAAAGGTCGGTTTAGCTTTAATATCAAGGGCGGACGGTGTGAAGCCTGCCGTGGCGACGGTATCATCAAAATTGAAATGCACTTCTTGCCGGATGTGTATGTTCCTTGTGAAGTGTGCAAAGGCAACAGATACAATCGTGAGACGCTTGAGGTTAAGTATAAGAACAAGAGTATTGCAGATGTACTGGCTATGACAGTAGAAGATGCGACGGAGTTCTTCCAAAACATCCCGAAAATTCACCGCAAGCTGCAAACCTTGCTGGATGTAGGACTTGGGTACATCAATCTGGGACAACCTGCTACTACATTGTCCGGTGGTGAAGCTCAGCGTGTGAAGCTTGCATCGGAGCTGTATCGCCGCAGCACGGGCAAGACGATTTATATTCTGGATGAGCCAACGACGGGTCTGCATGTTGATGATATTGATCGTTTACTTAAGGTGCTGCATCGTCTGGTTGATTCCGGCGAGACCGTCTTGGTGATTGAGCATAATCTGGACGTAATCAAGACTGCGGATTATTTGATTGATCTAGGGCCGGAAGGTGGTAGTGGTGGCGGAACGATTATAGCTACAGGAACACCTGAGGAGATTGTCAAGGTAGAGGAATCATATACAGGCCGCTATTTAGCGCCAATCCTGGAGCGCGACACGAAGCGTACACAGGAGCAAATGAAGCTTCAGCAGATAGAGGTCTAGGGTAATGTTGTTTGCGAAACCGTCCGATTTTTTTCGGGCGGTTTTCTAATTTGTGATTGCGGTGGCAGGTTATTGTCCTTGTCTGGTGGATAAATCGATGAAATGTCTTTTGAAAGGTGGACACTGAACTATTACTGAGATGCCTTCGTGCAAGATGTTTAATAACTGCATGTTGTATTTGTGAAGGTGTTAGTTATCTATATATAGATTAATTGAAGTAGAAATGATTATATAGTATGTGTCCACTTTTGCATGGACATTTGAGTGATTTGTCCACAGATTGAGTACAGAGAGGAAAAATAAGAATCAGAGGGTTGTCAATTACAAAACACACACGTGGAATAGCTAATACTTCATTATTTCGACTGAAACGGAGAAAAATTTAACAATTTTTTGACTTTTTACTTGCAACATGAAGGTGGGCAGGATAACATATAAGTATATGTAATTTCGCCGAGACTCAGAGGGGGGCTTGCAATGTTACTCGCTGCTGCGGGGGAAACGACTTCGACCTTTAACGGGTTTGATATTTTCATGATTTTGTTTACAATCGTAATTTTGATTGGTGTAGTACGGTTGGCAACCCAACGTGAGAAGAACCTGTTTGCGATTGGCTTTGGCATCTTTAGTCTGCTCGTGTTTTTGGCGTCGGATGCAATCATGGTCAAATCCTGGTTTAGTTAAAGGGAAACCATTAGTTAACGTACATGAAGGCACTTTGTTTCTGCTAGAGGAACAGGGTGTCTTTTTCTTGATATTACTTTTTATGGTATGGGTAGAGTCTTGGGCATTAGTCTGTTAGAATGGACAAGTTGGACTGCTTGAGAAAATACTTATTGAAGTTATAGATATATGTGCAGATTTATTCAGGAGGATATTTATGAATCAGAATGTACTAACTAGACAGGATGTTGAGCTGTTGGCCCCAGCAGGGGATTGGGATTGCATGCGTGCGGCTGTGGCTAATGGTGCGGATGCGATATTTTTTGGAGTGGAGAAGTTTAATGCCCGGGCTCGTGCGAACAATTTTCGTATGGATGAATTATCGGAAATTATGGCGTTTTTGCATAGCTATGGTGTAAAGGGATTTTTAACTTTTAATATACTTGTGTTTGAAGATGAATTGCGAGATGCGCAGGAACTGATTGAGGCTTGTATTGATGCGGGCGTGGACGCGGTTATCGTACAGGATCTTGGCTTGGTAAAAATGATACGTGAAATTTCACCTGATTTTCCGATTCACGGTTCAACACAAATGACGATTACCTCGCCGGAGGCGGTTGAATTTACGAAGCCTTGGGGAATGGAACGAGTCGTATTAGGACGTGAAAATAATCTGAAGCAAATCAAGACGATCGGGGATCAAGCGAAGCTTCCGATGGAGGTTTTTGTGCATGGGGCAATCTGTGTATCGTACTCCGGCCAATGTCTTACCTCAGAAATGTGGGGTGGACGTTCAGCGAACCGTGGTGAATGCGCGCAAGCCTGCCGTTTGCCGTATGATTTGATGGTAGATGGTGTGCAAAAGCCTATGGGGGATGTTGCGTATTTGCTCTCTCCTAAGGATTTGGCGGCGATCGATATTATGCCGGAGTTGATTGAGGCAGGGGTAACTTCTTTTAAAATAGAAGGACGACTGAAGAGTCCGGAATATGTAGCTAACGTGGTGAGTAAATACCGCAAGGCGATTGATCGGTATTTTGATGGAGACGATACACGGCCATCGAAGGAAGAAATTCGTGAATTACAGCAGAGCTTCTCGCGTGGGTTTACGCATGGGTTTTTGGATGGAACGAACAACAAGAAGCTTGTGGAGGGGACTTTTCCAAAGAGCCGCGGTGTGTATGTAGGTCGTGTCGAGCAGGTGCTTCGCGACGGGGTTGTGTGTAAGATTGAAGCTCCGATTAAGCGCGGTGACGGGATTGTTTTTGATGCCGGGGACCCTGCGAAAAAGGAAGAAGGCGGACGTATTTATGATTTGCGCCGCAAAGGTGTGAAGATTGAGGGCGAGGCCGATGAAAACTGGATCGTGGATATTATTCCGGGACGGCATGATGTGGATTTGCATCGGGTGCACGTGGGTGACCGGATCTGGAAGACGAGTGACCAGGCATTGGATAAAAGATTGCGTCAGACCTTTGAGACGGACAAGCCGTACCGGGTATTCCCGGTGCATGTCGGTGTAAGCGGCAAGGCTGGCGAGCCGCTTGTGACTTTCTGGACGGATGTACAGAAAGGAACGACCGTGCGCGTGGACTCGGAGCTGCTGCTCGAGGTCGCGCAAAAACGCCCGATGGACGATGCCCTGCTCGAAGAGCAGTTCGGCCGTCTCGGGGGCACGGTGTTTCAGCTCGAGCAGTTGGAAACGTCGCTTGAAGGCGACGTAATCCTCCCGATGCGAGAGCTGAACGGCATTCGCCGGCGCGCAGTGGAGCTGCTAGCCGGCGAACGGCCGAAGCCGCCCGTGTACGTGACACGGGCGGTGGACCCGCTCGGCAGCTCGGGCAAGGCCGAGCGCCGCGCGGTGCGTCGCGGTGAGGCGAAGCTCACCGCGCTGTGCCGCAGCCTCCCGCAGGTGGAGGCTGCGCTCGAAGCCGGCGTAGAGCATATTTACGCCGACTTCGAGTTCATCAAGCAGTTCCCGGCAGCGGTTGAAGCCGTTCGTGCAGCGGACCGCAAAATCGCGCTCGCTACGCCGCGCATTCATATGCCTGGCGAGAACGGCTATCACAACAACATCCTGCGTCTCAATCCCGACGCAGTCCTGGTACGCAACACCGGTGCGCTATACTATTATTTGCGCCACCGCCAAGAAAACCCTGACGCAATTCACCCGCGTCTGATTGGTGATTTCTCACTGAACATCGCTAATCATCTGGCAGTTGAACTGTTCCTTGAAGCAGGCTGTGACATCGTCACACCTTCTTATGACCTGAACATCCAGCAGATGGTTGATTTGCTCGGACAAAGCCGCACCTCACAAATGGAAGTCGTCATCCATCAGCATTTGCCGATGTTCCATACCGAGCACTGCGTGTACTGCACCTTCCTCAGTGAAGGCACCAACTACACCAACTGCGGCCGACCATGCGAAGAGCAACGCGCATCCCTCCAGGATCGGATCGGAATGTCCCATCCCGTTCGCGTTGATGAAGGCTGCCGCAACACCGTCTATAATGCGATCGAACAATCCGGCGCAGAATACTTGAATCACTTCCTTGATCTCGGTGTAAGCAGCTACCGTGTAGAGTTTCTGGAAGAAACACCAGAACAAGTACATGAAGTTATTAACCTGTACAACCGTGCACTTCGTGGAGAGATTAGCGGAACGCAGGTATGGAAGACGCTGAAGGCGACGAATCAGTTGGGGGTTACGCGGGGGCAGTTGGTGAAATAAATAGAAATGATGAATGATAAAGACGATTCGGTTTAGCGCCTGTGCTAGAATCGTCTTTTGTTGTGGTTGTTACGAAAGTTTTAATGATTTAGGAATGAGTTTAAAGGATTATCTTACAGTCGTAGATCGAGGTAGAATTGAACTCTATGGTTAATAAATGCTCTGAATGTTTGTTCTTCGAGTGGTAAAAGTGTTTGCTTCCCCAGTTTTTTACTTTTATAAGGTGTTAACAGGGAGTATTATTGTTGTTAAGCCTATAATTGAAGAAGAGGAATTACGTCTGGTGGTGATAAAATAGAGTGATAATAATGCTTTCTACATTGCTTTTTTATGAATAGTGTGGATCCTAGTTTTATATCAGAAACAAACTACACTGCTAACATTCCAATAATAGGTATAAACTTGTATTATTTACAGTATAGTAAACACTTAGGAGATATGTAATGAGGTCTACGAATAATATAACAGATATTTTTAGGTTTATTGCTTGCTTCTGTATTGTTTGGTTTCACAGTTCATATTATGGTTTGCTAGATGGTTCATATCAGCGTCCATTGGTGGATGAGTTTAAATTATATACTATTATGTGGGCAATGCCGTTTTTTTATGTAGTATCTTCTCGTTTGGCTTTAAAATCAATGATTAATGCCCCTATAAGTAAAGTGCTTTCTAAAATTCAAAAATTGTTAGTTATTATTTTTATTTGTATCGTGATTTACGATATACCCAATTACATACTTTATGAAGGATATTCAAGATACCCTTTTCATTTGTTTGTAAGAGGAGATTCATTTAGCGCAATTATTCAAGATGCATGGAACACATTTATTTCAGTCAACTACTCCCCAGGGTATTTTTTGATTCATTTAATTGTCATCTATGCGTTTGCTTTTTTAGCATCAAGAGTGATTAATAACGTCATTGGAAGAGGGTCAATAATTGTTATTTGTACCGGGGTTTTGTTTGGTATTACTTTTGTTCCACTGGATGTGACAAATGTTGTTAGTTCATATTTATTATTAAATAAGTTAGCCTTAGGTACTATGGCTATTGGATTTCTTTATGAATCATTAAATATATCAAAATTTGTAAAAAACTATTCTCCAAAATCGTCGATAGTTGTTATGATGAGTATCATGATTCCAATAGTAATCATGGGCTTTGTTTATGGTAGGTTACACTGGGGAGAATTAAATGGGACTCCTTGGAAGGCTTCAATTCCAATTTGGATGTCTATCTTCTTTCTATATATCGGCGATAAATTCAGTACAATCGATTTAAAATGGTGTAGTAAGATTTCCGAATGGGGTAGGGATTATTCGTTTGGGGTTTTTATATTACATTATTGGGTATTAATTTGGATTTCACTTATAATTCCAAAAGTCGGGGCATTTTTAGGGTATCATAATCCAAGTTTAATTGTATTTGTTCTTATTAATGTAGTTGGGTTTTTGGTTGCTCTTATCTTCACATATTTTCTTGGGAAATCAAGGATAACTCGAGGATTTATTAATGTAGGAACTGTTAAAAGAATGTTTTGAATAGTCTGTAGTAGGACGATACTGCACATTAACAAAAAGATAAGATAACATTTAATAGGCCTTGGAGCTATAAGGCCTATTAGTTATTCTTGGAATGATGTAACAGTCTGAAATGTTGTACAATTTGTGAAATACCGATTTTTAGACCAATAAACAAAGTTTATCACTTAGAAAAAAATCCGTAATATGGTATGATGAAAGCGTAAACAATATGAAATCAATAATCTATCAAATCAATTGATATAGGAGGGTGAAAGTGATGTTTGAAGGATTCCTCGAAATGCAATCGTTGGTGACACAGGTTCATGGGCGGCTGGAAATCGGTGGGGATGAGCAGTATCGGAAAATCGAATTCGGAACCGAGCGCTATCTTCGTACTCCTGAACCCGGAGGTCGCCAAAGTGACCAAATTGTTGAGTCTAAACGCCATTCATTTCGTCAGTTATTTAGTTGAGTTGATAGGTAATATGTAAACATCCTTAGGCAAATTGGAGACTTTCACTTTCCGATTTGCCTTTTTTATTGTAATTTATAGATGATGAGAAGAGATATGAGGACACAAGCTGACAACAAGTTTGAGCTTTTATGAATGTTATTAGATAATACATCTATGATACAGTGGCAAGTATTACTATTTTTATGGGAGGCATGGTTTATGAAAATTCGTAAAGCAATTATCCCCGCAGCAGGGTTGGGAACCCGCTTCCTGCCAGCGACCAAGGCAATGCCTAAGGAAATGCTGCCTATTGTAGATAAACCGACGATTCAGTACATTGTCGAAGAAGCTGTTGCCTCAGGGATTGAGGATATCATTATTGTGACTGGGAAAGGGAAGCGTGCTATCGAAGATCACTTTGATCATTCATTTGAGCTTGAGCATAACTTATCAGAAAAGGGTAAATGGGAGTTACTGAATGAGGTGCGTAAATCGTCAGAAATGGCTGATATTCATTACATTCGGCAAAAAGAACCTAAGGGTCTGGGACATGCCATCTGGTGCGCCAGGAAATTTATCGGAGATGAGCCATTCGCTGTTCTTCTTGGCGATGATATCGTAGAATCCGAAGTTCCATGTCTAAGACAGATGATAGACGTATATAACTTTCAGAAGGCATCAGTTGTAGGTGTGCAGCCAATCCCGTGGGAGGAAGTGTCACGTTACGGGATTGTAGACGGTACAGAAATTGGCGATCGGGTATACCAAGCAAAACAATTGGTTGAAAAACCACTAGTAGACCAGGCTCCTTCCAATCTTGCAATCATGGGCAGATACATTTTAACACCTGCCATTTTTGATATTTTGGATAGTCAACATGAAGGTGTAGGCGGTGAAATACAGTTAACTGATGCTATTTCAAGGCTTAGAGAGATTGAACGCATTGTAGCCTATCATTTTGATGGTTTAAGGCATGATGTAGGGGAAAAGTTAGGCTTCATTCAAACTACGATTCATTATGCACTGCAGAACAAGGAACTGCGTAGTGGATTATTGGAATACATGACGAAAATGATTGACGATAAAAAAATCGGCCTCTCATAAGAGGAGCCGATTTTTTTGTATTAACGGATTAGAAAGTCAACCCTGTCAATTGATTTATTGAATCTTTTTCACTCGGATCGATTTGAATCAGTTGATCGTACACGGCTTGATCGCTGCCACCGGTTTTTTGCAATGCTGCCAGATACCAGCGAGCGATCTCTCGGTTGGTTGGATCATTTAGATCCTGGTTGATCCATTGTCTGAAAATATCTGCTGCTTCAGCAGGCTTATTCATCATATATTGCATTTTACCTGCGTTAAGGACCATTAGCTGGGTAACAGAAAACGGGTTACCTTGAAGCTGCCCCTCCGGGAGTGTCTTCAAATGCTCAACACCACGTACGACGTGTTCATAAGCTTGTATCCCTGTATTGAAATATAGTTCCTTTTTAGCAACATCCTGATTTCCTAGCGCCTGATATCCCAACTCAAAAGATTGAACAATTAGTTGCTCATACCAGTTTTGATCGTAGTTGTAGCGGTCAGCATTATCTTTCAGCACGAGATAGGCCTTATCGGTCTCGCCTTTTAGTTTATATAAGGACATTAGCTGATTGTACATGTTTTTATTAAATGAATCTTTCTTTAGCGCATTTGTTAAAAGCTTAACGTCTTCATTGTAGAAAGACTCCTCTTGAGTTTGTTCATATGCCGCTTTTAGCAGAACATTTAAACTCACTACAGCATCCGGATGATTGCTGCGCTTTTTCAGTGCTTCATCGATTGGCGCCTTGATTTCTTGGAAATCAGAGCTTGTTTGCATTAATGTTTGTCCTTTTAATACAGCTTGGCTGGCTTGCATATAACGGATTGAGGTAAAGACCAGAATCAATGATGCAACAACCATTACAGAGCTGTAAAGACCGCGCATAACGGATGGTTTGATAGTAAGCCTCTTGATCGGGCGATTGTCCATTGCTGCGGCCATACCGCCAAGTCCGAGGAAGACCAGCATACCCATAAAGACATAACTCATGTTAAAGTCCATTAAACTGTGGACTAGAATAGAAAGAACGACGATGAAATAAACAAAGTAGTTATTGCGTTTTTCCTCATCACTATGAATATATCCGCGAATATATTTATAGAAAATGAATGCTAGGAAACCTATAAGCACAATAAATCCTAATATCCCAACTTCAACTAAATACTGCATGATAAAGCTGTGGGCTTGACGGCTTGAATACGGGTTGTTTTGATATTTTTCATAGATAGAAGCCCACGCACCGCCACCAACACCGACAACAGGATAATCCTTGATTACTTTAACAGCATCTTTATAGAAGGTTAGACGTTCCAGTACACTGTGCTGTTGTAAATTGATGTTTTCAAGACGAGCACCAATATTACCAGGCAGAACATGCTTGAGATTAGTTCCAAGAAATAAAAAGACAATGACGACAACAGCAACGACAGAAATAACAGGAAGCCACACACTGGCCAACTTTTTCGTATTCCAGTTTGTTGTAATGTTCTCTAACCAAGGTGCCACGAACCGTTGAATCAGTACGGCAGCAATAGCTACGATCAAAGAAGCGCCAAGTACGTAAAACCATCCTTTAGCTGGATCACCAATCTGACCTAAATGGAATTGTTGTCCCAAATTCGTTACTGGTTTAGAAATGAGCAGTGTTGCAACACCGCCTATTAGACAATATACAATCCAAAGGATTTGCTTGGCAGGTTTCAAAAACAAGAGAAGAATGATAAACACGATCGGCAGGAACATCAAGCCCCCACGAGATAGGGTAAGCAGGATCGAAATTACAATCGGTACAATTGTGAAAGCGTGAATTGCTTGTGCCCACCATTTTTTGGAACGTGTAATAGCAAATACAGCTACAAACAAAAAGGCCATTAAAAAGGCAGCATATGTATTTGGATATTGAAATACAGATGCAAGCCGAGGACCGTTTGAATCAACCCACACCGCCTGGTGATATTGTCCATTGATGACAATACCAGTAAACCAGCCGACAATAGCAGAAACAGTTCTCCCTTGCCCCAGCCAGTTGAACAGTCCGAAAAAGACAATGAGATAAGCTACGGTAATGATAGAAGTTTCTATGATAGTATTGGCTTGTTTATTTTGTAGTAGATACAGTCCAATAATGAAAACAAAAGCATAAAGAAATTGAATTAACAGCGAGTTTGTAGCAAAAAACATACTTGCTGCCGATATGAGAGAGAGTATATACGTAATCGGTAATAGAAGCACAATCACTGCCAACCAATCTCTCTGATCGTCAAGCTTTATCCTTTTATAATATGCCACGATCCAAACAATCAATAAAAGACTACCAATTAATACAGCCTGAAATAATGATTTTTCAAAAATTAATACAAGACCGTTAAACACACCTGCTTGGAACGGAGCCCAGACAAAAAATAGAATTAAACCAACAATTAACACCCACATCGTCGCAGACAAATTTTTTCCATTCCTCGACTCAATGGCTTTTTTCCCGTATACTGGATTCGACACGTTTTTATCTCCTTTGCTAGTTGGTACGTTAGTATTTTATCATAGCAATGGTAGGAGAGAAAGAATTGACAAAATATTGTGATGTTAAACGTAATTTTGCTCTGTTGGAATAGCAAATCCTCATAGGGAATTCCTGAAATGAATAGTTGGATGATCGACAGGAGCATAAAGCGTAACTGCTACATGGCTTACAACTTCAACGACCTGATTAAACAGATGATTGCTTCGAACATACTGACCCATAATATTATGGTGCACAGACACTCAATATTAATCCAAATGAAAAGTTACTCATTAATTTGAACAGTGAAAGATTATTCTCGTCATTACTCTATCTTTTCACCTGCTTACCGTATAAACTAGACAAGTTTCCTGAACTTTTTTAGTAAGATACAAGGATATTTTAACTTAATGCATATTTAATATGAATTTATTAAAGCAGTTGGGGTTTCTATTTGGAATCAAGGAAGGATCGTTATGGTTTTAATTAAGAAGGTTTTTAATAGCATATTCAGCTTGTACAAAAGTAAAAATATGATTGTTGCATTATCTCTTAAGGATTTTAAATCGAAGTACTTGGGATCATATCTCGGTGTACTATGGGCTTTCATTCAGCCTGCATTTATGATTCTAGTTTATTGGGTTGTGTTTCAACTGGGATTTAGGAATATGCCAATAGATGATTTTCCATTTTTATTGTGGTTAATGGCTGCCATAGTTCCTTGGTATTTTTTTTCTGATGCAATTAATAATACGACGAGTGTTTTTTTGGAAAATAGCTACCTAGTAAAAAAAGTTGTGTTCAAAATCAGTTTGTTACCAATTGTTAAGATAGTTTCTTCATTATTCGCTCATCTGTTTTTTATAGTCATTTTACTTGTTCTAACATATAGCTATGGAGTATCACCAAGTGTATACCACTTTCAAATTTTATATTACTTAATAGCAACCGTAGCATTGGTATTTAGTATTACAATTATTACTTCTACACTTGTAGTCTTTAGCAGGGATATAGCGCAGTTCATTACTATGATACTACAGGTGTTATTTTGGGTAACACCAATTTTTTGGTCGTTCGATATTGTACCAGAAAAATACCAGTTTTTTTTCAAAATTAATCCTTTATTTTATATTGTTCAGGGTTATCGTGATTCACTAATTCACCATGTTGGATTTTGGCATCATTATAATCTTACGATATACTTTTGGACTCTAATTTGTGTATTAACAGGTACAGGGATAGTTCTATATAAAAGAATGAAGCCCCATTTCGCGGATGTACTTTAGGAGATGGTAATATGGAAGAAAATGATACAATAATTAGTGTGGAGAATGTAGTTAAAATTTACAAACTCTACAACCAGACCTCAGACCGCCTTAAAGAGGCTATATTACCTCGTAAAAAAAAGTGGCATAAAGAATTCAGGGCATTAGATGGAGTTAGTTTCAAAGTAAGTAAAGGGGAGATAGTTGGGGTTATTGGAAAAAATGGATCTGGAAAGTCGACTTTATTAAAGTTGATAACGGGAGTATTACAGCCTACTAGTGGTTCAGTTGTTGTAAATGGCAAAGTCTCAGCTCTTCTTGAATTGGGTGCGGGCTTTAATCCGGAGTATACAGGGATGGAAAATATTTTCCTTAATGGAACAATTATGGGCTACTCAAAGGAGGAAATGGATAGAAAAATCAGTAAAATACTAGCGTTTGCTGATATAGGAGACTTTGTATACCAACCAGTTAAGACATATTCAAGTGGTATGTTTGCACGTTTGGCATTTGCCGTTGCTATTAATGTTGAACCAGAAATCCTAATTATTGATGAGGCTTTGAGTGTTGGAGATGCGGCATTTCAGGCCAAATGTATGAAAAAAATGCGTGACTTGATGGAACAAGGTTGTACAATTTTGTTTGTTAGCCATGATACAGGAGCAATTAAGTCTTTATGTAATCGAGTCATTTATATAGAAAATGGAAAAATAAAACTTGAGGGCGACGCTGGGACTGTTTCAGATATATATATTAATGATTTGCGTAGTAATGAAGGATTGCTGAATAGAGTAAACAATATACATCCTATTGAAAGTGCAAGCAAATCTTCTAAGGCGGCAAAAAAATTCGCCGAAGCAGTTTCAAATACTAGAAGTGGAACTGGTGAGGCTATAGTTCAATATTGTGCTCTTTATAACGCTAAAGGGGAACCATGTAATGAATTTGATTTTAATCAGAAAATGACGTTAAGAATTGAAGTAATTTCAAAAATAGATTTAGATGAAATTGTTGTTGGTATGCATGTAAGAGACAAAAATCAGGTTGAATTAGTTGGAACGAACACTAGGTATGAGGGCATAAATATTAAAAATGTTCGAGCAAACAAGTTAAATATTATAGAGTTCAGTTTTGCTAATTATCTGAGGTCTGGTTATTATACTTTTACAATTTTATTAGTAGATAATATTCCAACTAACAAGTTTTTTGATCGAATTGACAATGTTGCTCTTTTCAAAAGTAACGATCCACCGAATCAGACCAGATGGTCATTGATGGGGATCCCAATGGATGTAACTTTGCTTTAGGTTGGGAGAGGATAGATAATGGGTATTGATGCTATTAATGATTATTTGAATATTCAAAATTCTATAACCGATTCTGATAAATATGCAAAATTTTTAAATGATAAAAGGGATATTATTATAGCAGAGTCCAGTTTTAGAAGTTTTGACAATGTGATAGATATCGGCTGCGGCGATGGATATATAACTAAAAAAATAAGAGGTAATCATATCTTGGGTATTGATATTTCGGATGCTGTTATACAAAAGGCAGATGAAAATTGTACGAGGAATGTGGAATTTTCCAAACACTCCCTGTTTGATCTTATAGATGAAAAAAATTCTAAGTATGATCTTGTTCTATTTTCTGAGGTGTTATATGAACCCTATATAGGCGGTTCATGCAATTTAATATATAAGATTATCGACAATATATTAAATGAAAATGGGGTTGTAATTACATGTCATGTTGATGATTACTATAGAATGAGGTTCCCCTACTTGCTGAAGAATCAACTTTATTTTGATAATGAGAATGACATTTATAAATTAGAGGTGTATATCAAATGATCCTTAAATACGAGGGAGTTTATTATGAAAGTAATGATAACTGTCAAGTAACTATGGATCAATTATATAAGCAACTTCTCGAATTAAGGACAAAAGAAATTGTTCCATTTTCGAATTATGATGCTTTTAATATTAATCATGTAGTTTTGTTTATTAACATTACAGGAGAGACTGATTTGAAGGCAGTTGTGTTTCTTTGCAATCAGTTTAACTATCCCTTTGAATTTATTATATCGGAGAAAGTTAGAAGTGTTTTAGTCGAGAATGAGTTAGAAAATCTTCTGAAGAACACCCAGATTCATGTACATGAAAGATTCACTTATAATGGAGAATACTATTTAGTTAAAAATGATAGCAACTTTAAAAAGAAGACCACTGCAGTAATTATTGCCTCATATAACTATGGCTCCTTTTTAATAGAAGCAATAGAATCAGTATTGCGACAAACATTTCTGCCAGATGAAATTCTTATTACTGATGATTGCTCTGAAGATAATACACAAGAAATTGCCTCAATTTACGTTGAAAAGTATCCTGACCTTATAAAATTTAATAGAAATCCAACAAATTTGGGGATTGTCCAGAATTTTAATAAGGCAGTTTCTTTAACTAAGTCAGATTATATTTGCTTTTTGGGAGCAGATAATCGTTTCAGAAGTGATTATATTGAAAGGACTTCTGAGATATTAGACTGTAACCCTAGAATTGGAATTGCTTATACTGATTTTGCGCTATTTGGTCCGAGAGCTCGCATTGTCTATGATAGTTTTAATGAAGAATGGAAGGGTTCAATAAAATATAATGAATTCTATATCATTAATTTTCCGGAATTCGATACAAATGCAATTGAAACAATTAAAGAAGGAAAAAATTTTATACATGGTTCTTCAATGTATAGACGCGAGGCCTTTGAAGAAGTAGGAGGATATCTTCAAGAGAGTACAGTTCCAGAGGACTTTAATTTATTTTCCAGAATGATAAGTCAGGGGTGGCTTGCTAAAAAGGTAAATCAGCCCCTGCTTGAATATAGACAGCACTCGCGAGATCAAGCAAACAATAAAATGATATCTTATGCAGAGCTTGCATTCTATAAAGATGCTTATAAGAAAAGTAATATGCTAATTGAAGATAAAGAAAAATATATTAATTGGCTTGAAAATACGAATGGGGAAAAGGACAAAGGAATACAGTGGTTAGAAAATCAGTTACTGGAAAGGAATGAAGGGATAGAGTGGTTAAAGGCACAATTAAAAGAAAAGGATGAGGGTATAGAGTGGCTGAAGACACAATTAAAAGAAAAGGATGAGGGTATAGAGTGGCTGAAGGCTCAATTAAAAGAAAAGGATGAAGGTATAAAGTGGCTAGAAGGTGAACTGGAAAATAGAAATAATGACATGAAATAAATTATGTGGTGAGCATAAGGAGATAAGAATGAGTACGATAGACATAATTTTTGTTTCTTATAATTCTGAAAAGTGGATTTCAGGACTATTGAAAAGTTTGACTAATCAGAATTATCCTTTAGAAAAATTGTATCTTACTTTCGTAGATAATAACTCTAAAGACAATAGTAGAAAAATAATAGAGTCTTATGAAAACAAACATTTATTTGGTGGCTATCAACACTTTTTTTTGGATAAGAATTTAGGGTTCGGGAAGGCTAATAATTATGGTGTTAATCATACAAAACAGGATTATATTTTCTTTCTGAATATTGACACTGAGGTGGATTGCAATTGTATTACTGAATTAATAAATGCAATTGATAGTTCTGATGATAATGTTGGGTTATGGGAATCGAGGCAATTTCCATATGAACATCCTAAGGTATATAATCCTGTTACTATGGAAACAAGTTGGTCCAGTGGAGCGTGTTGCTTAGTACGAAGAGATTATTTTATACAAATAGGTATGTTTGATGAAAGAATATTTATGTATGGTGAAGATGTGGATCTAAGTTGGAGATTTAGAGCCCAAGGATATAAATTAAACTATGTACCTAAAAGTGTGGTTCACCACTACACTTATATGAGCGCGGGAGAAGTAAAACCAAACCAATTTTATAATAGTACTTACATGAATCTGATGCTCCGTTATAAGTTTGGTAGTATTAAGGATATTATTAAGGGACATGTAATGTTTAGTGGCCTATTATTTATTAATGGACCGGCTAAAAGCCATAAAAGTACAATATTAAAAAAACTATTGAAAAGTCCATTTGAGGGAGTTAAATATAGAAAATGGAAGCGGAAGGCTGATAAAAGTCAATTTAGACCAGATTTTAAACTTTGGGATTATGAGATTAATAGGGATGGAGCTTTTTATGTTAATGAACAACCAGATGGTTTTCCTTTAGTATCGATATTAATTCGTACATGTGGAAGACCAAATGTTCTTAGAGAAGCGTTGCTTAGTGTTAGAAATCAGACATATAAAAATATTGAAGTGATTATTGTCGAGGATGGCCCACCGATTTCTGAAAGCTTACTGCATGAAGAATTTCAAGATTTAAATATAGTTTACAAGTCTACAAATGATAAAGTTGGAAGATGCATTGTAGGAAATATGGCGTTAGAATTAGCACGAGGAAAGTACTTCAATTTTTTAGATGATGATGATTTGCTTTATGCGGATCATGTGGAAGTCCTAGTATCTAGCATTTTAAAGCATCCTGAATGTAAAGCAGCATATTCCATTAGCTTTGAAGTACCAACAGAGGTTGTTTCTCGAGAACCCTATATCTATAGAGAAATATTCCATAATGTACAACATAGGCAACCTTTTAATAGATTAGTACTTATGCATCATAACTATTTTCCAATTCAAACAGTTTTATTTGATCGACAAATATATGAGGATTTGGGGGGGATAGATCCTGATTTGGAAGTTTTGGAGGATTGGGATTTATGGATGAGGTATGCTTTTAAATATGATTTCCTATATGTTGAGAAACTAACCTCCTTATATCGGGTTCCGTCTAATATAAGTCATAACACTGAGAGGCAAGCTCTCTTTGATCAATACTTATCTATCGTAAGAGAAAAAAATCTGAAGTATAAATTTCAAATTGATATGGCATCTATATTTAAAGATGTGGAATATTTAATGGAGAAACCACCAACTATTATTTACAAGATTAAGGGAATGAGTTTTAGGACTCTTTTATTTAAAGTGAAAAACAAGTTGTTTTATTATGGTAAAAAGATACTGAAATAGGATTGAAATGGTGAGGGTGAATAAATGAAAAGTGAGTTGCTTATTGAGAAAATACATTCAAGATCTAATAATTTGGATTTTATAAGGCTGATTGCAGCAGTTTTAGTAATCGTTTCTCACAGCTATCCGATTACTGGGCAGCAAACTGAACTATTTTCTTCTATTTCTAGAGGACAATGGACCTTTGGTGGAATTGCTGTATCAATATTTTTTGTAATCAGCGGGTTTTTAATAAGTAAGAGTTATGAACATTCAAATTTAAAACAATTCATATTAAATCGTATTTTAAGATTGTTTCCTGCCATATGGATAGTTACAATTTTAACAGTATTAGTTTTAGGACCATTATTAACAACATTAACATTATCAGAGTATTTCCGAAATTATTCGACATGGAGTTACTTTAATAATGCATTTCTAATAAGTATTCAATACGGATTACCAGGGGTGTTTGAAAATAATGTATATCCAAGTGCCATTAATGGATCAATTTGGACACTTCCATATGAAATACTATGTTATATAGGACTGGCAATTATAGGATACTATGGACTTATAAAAAAAGGTAAAGGTGTACTTTTATTATTTATTATCATATTTATTTTAAATAGCATCATTCCTCAGCAACTTCTTAATACTAATATACATGGTTTTTTATTGGGCAGCCTTTTAGAATTGATATTATACTTTTTAATGGGAGCGATTTTTTATTCTTACCGTGAAAGTATAAAATTAAAACCCATTTGGGCAATTGGTTGCATAGTAGTTTTGATTATAACAATGCAATTAGGAAACTTTAAAGGTGCCTTTTTATTCTGCGGGTCTTATTTAATAGTATTTTTTGCGTTTTACGGTAAATCTATTTTTAGTAAAGTATCCAAATATGGAGACCTTTCCTATGGCATATACATATATGCGTTTCCTGTTCAACAAATTGTACAGTGGAAACTAAATAATCAAACGTCACCATTTATTAATTTTATGATTTCCTTACCAATAACTTTAATGTTTGCATTTTTTTCGTGGCATCTAGTAGAAAAACAGGCTTTGAAGTTTAAAAAAAATACTAGCAACAGTAGCGCTAATCAATTAAAGGGTGATGTAAATCAATGCAACTAATATTATTTTTGTTAACATCAATTGCTTTATTAAGTATAGCATTTGTTATCATTTCTCACGAAATTGATAGAATCATAATGGTAATTAACGTTTTATTTGTTTCATATTTATCTTATATTGCCTTGTGTAGCCTTATTTTAGATTTGATTAACATCAGAACGACTGGAGTAACAATTTCTATTATAAATGTTTTAGTAATTATTTTTTTAATTACTTTATATAGAAAAAGAAAAATAGACTTGAAAATATCAAAATTAAAATTTACCACGCATGATATATATGTTTGTATTTTAAGTTTAGCTTTTAGTATTTTTGTTTTTTTTCATATGTACACTTCTTCAATGAATATAAACTTTCTTACGACAGATCCTTCTGTACATTACTTGTTTTCTAAGTACTTCTCTCATACAGGAAGACTCTTACTAAGCATAAATGATATGATTTCCTATATGCACATGTCGAGCTATCCTTTTTTATCTTATGTGAATACAGGTTTGTTAATGAGTTTTTCTACCTCTAACTCTTTGAATTTGGGAATATATCTCACTAGTAATTTCATTTTCTATTTTTTTACAATAATCACAATATATAACATGTATATAAGTATAACCAAAAAAACTGATTATTTGCAAATTACTATTTTGAGTATCGCAACAGCAATTGGCTATAACATGAATAGTATACTTTTCGGTTTTACCAGCCAAATGGCAGGTATTTTATTAGCGTTAGCGTTTATTTTCATAGCAGATAGAATAGAAAAAGGTACTCTAAGAATAGTATTACTCACCTTAAATTTAGTAGGGCTAATGTTTGCTTATTATTATTTTATTCCACCTGCAATAATGGGATTCGTACTCACTAATTTATTGAAAGATGGATATAAAAAGCCAGATTTAAATATTCAAACAGTTATTAAAAGAATGTCTACTCTTGAAAATTTAATTGTTTGTGGTTTTACCTTTCTATTTGGTTGTGTATATCTAGTTTTTTTAAATCACACAGTGGAAGCTGGGGGTGTTGGTTCTATTTCAGCAGAAGGTTTTATATATAGGGAACTATATTCGGATTTTAAACCCTATTTACTTTTTTCTGGGGTCGCTTTATTTTATTTACTGCGAGAAAAACAAAAATCTTTAATTCTTGCAAGTTCAATCACGTACTTTAGTTATGCGATTGTAATTTTTATATTTGGTATGCTAGGAATAGCATCTTCTTATTATTTTTATAAAAACTATTATTTGTTAGAAAATATTTTTATCCTACTATTTGCAATAGGCTTGAATTATACGAAGGAGAAGTTTAAACCATTATTTATATGTTATATAGGTGTTATATGTTTTCTGGGATTAGCATCTATTGCTTTTGATGAACCTATACAAAAAAAAAATAATTTGTTTAATATAGAAATTGAGAGAAATATCACAAAAGTACAAAAGTTTAATAAGGATGTATCTAAAAACATGAGTATTATATATACTAATGAGCAACGGGAATTTATGGACTACATTTTAGCGAATAAAGATGAATATGTGGGGGAAAACTCATATTTACCTGTTATAGGGGACTTGTTACAGCAGCTATGGTTTTATTCATATACAGAAATATGGCCTAAATATAACAATACTGCTCTAGCCGCAATGTACGAGCCCAATATATTGGACTATAATGCTTGGAAATCAGACCCAAACAAAAACTCATATATCGTATTAATTCATGGGACAAGTGATAATTGGGTTAAGGAGCAAAATGTTGATCTGAGCTTATTTGATACAGTTTATAAGACAGAAGGCGCAACTCTTTATAAGTATAGAACTGTTAAATAGGCATTAAAAGAGGAGATTACTTTCAATGAGAATACTGGTCACTGGTGGGTGTGGTTTCATTGGTTCGCATTTAGTGGATAGGCTGATAGAAGAAATGCATGAAGTGGTTGTTGTCGATAATTTATCATCGGGTTCTATTGAAAACTTGAATATAGCTGCTAGATTTGTTGAAATTGATATTTGTGATAAAACGATAAGTGATGTATTTGAAGAGTTTCGTCCTGAGTTAGTGTACCACTTAGCAGCACAAGTAGATGTACAGAAGTCTATTAATATGCCAGAGTTCGATGCAAATGTTAATATTAATGGATCAATAAATATACTAAAGCAATGCATCAAATATGGCGTAAATAAAATTGTCTACGCTTCTTCGGCGGCGATTTACGGTAACCCCAAGAAACTACCTATAAATGAGGAATTTGATAGTAAACCTATATCTTATTATGGTCTATCAAAATATACACCTGAAAATTATATAAAAGTATTTTCTAATATGAATAATATAAAGTATACAATATTAAGATTTGCAAATGTTTACGGTGAACGTCAAAGTTATCAAGGAGAAGGAGGAGTTATATCAATATTTTTTAACAAATATTTAAATAACGAAACCCCTATAATATATGGAGATGGCACTCAAACAAGAGATTTTATTTACGTTAAGGATATAGTGAGTGCAAATATTCTTGCTATGAATAAAGGCGATAATGAAACTTTTAATGTCAGCACCAATACCCCAGTTAATATTAAAGAAGTTGCTAAAAAGATTTCTAGAATAACGAACGCTTCAATTAAGCCTGTCTATGGACCTGCACGTGAAGGTGATATAAAAGATAGTTACTTAGATAATTCAAAAATGTTCAAACAATTGAATTGGAAACCGAGCTTTACAATTGAACAGGGATTATTAGAAACATATAAAAAACTAGAATTTAAAAAAACAATTACGAAGGAGCTGCACTATGTCGGAGATTCTTCTGATTATTCCAGCATATAATGAAGCGCAAAATATTGCTAATGTTATTGATGAAATAAAACAAGATTTGAGTTATGTAGATATTCTAGTAGTAAACGACTGTTCTACAGATGATACGTTACAGACGTTGATGTTAATTAAAGATATAGTCGTTGTCTCACTTCCTGTTAACCTAGGGTACTCCGGCGCTCTTCAAACAGGATTTAAATATGCGGTAGAGAAAGATTATGAAATTGTCATACAATTTGATGGTGATGGACAACATATAGCATCAGAGGCAGAAAAGCTACTAAATATTTTGAAGGAACAAGATGTAGATATAGTTATAGGTTCTAGATTCAAAACAAAAAATAAGTATAATCATAGTTTTTTTAGAAAAATTGGTACTCATTTTTTTAGTGGCATTATTAAACAAATATGTAAGGTGAATATTACAGATCCAACTTCAGGCTTTCAAGTGTTGAAAAAATCTGTATTTGAAAAGTATGCTCAGATGAACAATTATCCTGAGTATCCAGATGCAAATTTACTCATTGAAATGCTGCTTGAAAAGTACAGTATAGCAGAGTGTCAAGTGGAAATGAGAAATAGAGAATTTGGAACAAGTATGCATAGTGGTTTCATTAAACCTATAAAGTACATGATAAAAATGTTCTATGCGATCATATTTATACTTATAAGCAAACAAAGGACAATTTCCAATTATTAACATTATATTCAATTTAGGAGAATAGATCAATGATTACTAGAATATTTTTTGCTTTAATAGGATTGTTGGTAATATTTTATGTATACAATCGTGTTAAGAAGAACTTATTTTCTGAAAAGGAAAGTATGTTCTGGATGCTAGGAGCAGTAGTAGTTTTTATTCTCTCTATCTTTCCTAAAGTAATAGATCAGTTTTCTCGCATATTGGGTATTGAGTACCCACCTTCACTTTTATTTTTGTGCGCTATGATGTTTATCTTAATTTTGTTATTAAGACAGGGACAACAAATATCTATTCTAACTAATAATGTTAAGGAACTAATACAAAGAAATGCTTTGTTGGAACAAAAAATCATGGAAGTATGCGAGAAAAATGAGCAAGATTAAGCGATTGCTGTCAGGCCAATTTTTTAAATATGGGTTTGTAGGTATAATTGGTACTGTAATTCATACCGGTATATTGTGGTTACTTACTGAACAAACGGGATTAAATCCTCTGTTATCATCTATATTTGGTTACTTGTTGTCATTACTAATCTCATATTATTTAAATAGTATTTTGACTTTTAAAAGAAGTATTACCCTGAAGTTTTTTATAAAATACGCCACTGTTTCTTCATTTGGGTTATTTGTTAATATAACCATACTTTTTATTTTTGAAAATATTCTTCTCATGCATTATATGATCGGTCAAATTATTTCAATAGTTGTCGTTCCTATTTTGAACTTTATATTGAATAAGTACTGGGCATTTAATACTAAATCTAAAAAAAAGGTTCAGGTGGAGTAACATGAAAGGTATAATTTTAGCCGGAGGTACAGGATCGCGCTTATACCCATTAACTAAGGTTACAAATAAGCATTTACTTCCTGTCGGCAAATATCCTATGATTTTTCATAGTGTAAACAAACTCAAACAAGCGGGCCTCACTGATATTCTCATCGTTACTGGTAAGGAACATATGGGCGATGTAGTAGGCTTACTCGGCAGTGGAAGCGAAATGAGAGTTTCCTTTACTTACAAAGTTCAAGACGAAGCTGGAGGAATTGCTCAAGCACTTGGTTTGGCTGAGCAATTTGTCGGAGATGATCAAATGGTTGTCATACTTGGTGATAATGTTTTTTCGGATGATATTACTCCTTATGTTTCACATTTCCGTGAACAGAGAAACGGTGCGAAAATTCTGATTCAAGAGGTACAAGATCCAACACGCTTCGGAGTCCCCGAACTTCAAGGTGATCGTATAGTCTCGATTGAAGAAAAGCCGAAGCAGCCAAAGTCTAATTATGCGGTAACAGGAATCTATATGTTTGATCATAAGGTGTTTGAGATCATTCAAACATTAAAACCTTCGGCACGCGGTGAATTGGAAATCACAGATGTGAATAATGCATATATTGAACGAGGAGAGTTAAGCTTTGATGTGCTTAAAGGTTGGTGGACAGATGCGGGAACACATGCATCTCTGGCTAAAGCCAATGAACTTGCTCAAAGTTTAGTGTTCGGTGAAGAATTCGGTAAATTGAAATTATGATCTTCTATTAGGGAGGATATGTTATTATGAAAATAACTCCTTTAGAGCTCCAGGGCGCTTGTTTACTCGAACCAGTGGTACACGGAGATCACCGGGGTTTTTTTATGGAAAGCTACAATGAAGAAGTGATGAAGCAAATTGGAGTTAAATATAATTTTATTCAAGACAATCAGTCATTATCTGCTGAAGCGGGAGTTTTACGGGGATTACACTATCAACTGAATCCTAAAGCCCAGTCGAAGTTAATTCGAGTGCTTACGGGAGCTATTTACGATGTAATCCTGGATATCCGCAAGGGATCGCCTACTTTTGGTCAATGGGTTGGAGTCATCCTTAGCGAGCACAATAAACGTCAGTTATTGGTTCCCAAAGGCTTCGCCCACGGCTTCTGTACCCTTGTGCCAAACACCCAAGTTCTCTATAAAGTGGATGAATACTATTCCCCAGAGAACGATCGCGGCATATTATGGAATGATCCTGCCCTTAATATTGATTGGCCTGTGAGTGAGCCATTGCTCTCGGACAAGGATCGCCGTCATCCGACACTTGCGGAAGCGGAATTGAATTTCGACTAGAACTAGGAGGTCACCATCCATGAAACTGCTCGTCACAGGCGGCGCCGGATTCATCGGCAGCAACTTCGTATTATATATGTTACAGCAGCATCCTGATTATCATATTATCAATGTAGATGCACTTACCTACGCTGGAAATTTGGAAAACCTCAAATCAATCGAGGGCAATCCCAATCATACCTTTGTCAAAGCGGACATTACCAATGTTCAAAAAATGAATGAGCTCATCGGTCAAGGTGTCGACGTTGTAGTTAACTTCGCTGCTGAATCTCATGTAGATCGCAGTATCCTTGAACCGGATGTTTTTGTTAAAACGAATGTTCTGGGTACTCAAGTTTTGCTTGATGCTGCCAGGAAACATAATGTTACAAAATTCGTCCAAGTATCGACGGATGAAGTGTATGGATCACTTGGAGAAACGGGATTATTTACGGAAGAAACTCCGCTTCAGCCCAATAGTCCATACTCTGCTAGTAAAGCAGGCGGAGACCTGCTGGTTCGTGCGTATCACGAGACATTCGGGCTACCTGTAAACATCACACGCTGCTCAAATAACTATGGACCATATCAGTTCCCTGAAAAATTGATCCCATTGATGATTTCCAAAGCTCTGGCAGATGAACAGCTTCCGATTTATGGTGATGGTTTAAACATCCGCGACTGGTTGTATGTAGAGGATCACTGCAGTGCGATTGATCTTGTCATTCATAAGGGAAGAAATGGTGAGGTATATAACATTGGTGGAAATAACGAGCGTACGAACGTACACATCGTCAAAACCATTTTGGAACAGCTGGGTAAGCCTGAATCCCTGATTGCTTATGTGAAGGATCGCCCTGGACATGACCGACGTTATGGTATTGACCCGACTAAAACTATGACAGAGCTTGGTTGGAAGCCGAAGCATTCCTTTGAGACTGGTATTAAGGAGACTATTGCCTGGTACTTAGAAAATAAAGATTGGTGGACTCGTATTCAATCCGGTGCTTATCAGGAATATTACGCGAAGCAATATGGCGAACGTCTGGGTGAAGGCAAATGAGGGTACTGGTAACGGGAGCTAGAGGTCAGCTCGGTCAAGATCTTGTGAATATTTTGGAGCAGGCTAACCATAATGTTATAGGCTGTGATCGCGATACATTAGACATAACGGATCAGGTAGCCTGCTTGGATCAAGTGCTCAATCTTAAACCTGATGCAATCATTCATTGTGCTGCATATACAGCAGTGGATCAGGCGGAGGGTGACATTGATAGTGCTTATGCCGTAAATGCAGTAGGTACTAGAAATATGGTAGTAGCTGCGGAATGCACTGGAGCTAAGTTTTGCTATATCAGCACAGACTACGTGTTTGATGGGACATCAACTCTACCTTACCAAGAGTACGATAATACGAATCCGCAAAGCATTTACGGTAAGTCCAAAAGAGCTGGCGAGGAATTAGTCAAGAGTTTGTCCTCTAAGTATTTCATTGTGCGAACTTCCTGGGTGTATGGCCTTTATGGTAATAACTTTGTTAAAACGATGTTACGCTTAGGCTTTGAAAAGCCTGAGATCAGCGTTGTTAACGACCAAAAAGGTTCACCAACTTATACCGTTGATTTGGCGGGATTTTTGCTGGAGCTTATCAGTACAGAAAAGTACGGAGTTTACCATGCCTCCAATTCAGGAGAATGTACCTGGTATGAATTCGCTCAGGCGATTTTTGAAGAGGCTGCGGCTATAGGTAAATCTTTTTCAATTCAAGTTAATCCATGCACTACTGAAGATTTCCCGAGACCAGCACCCAGACCCCGGAATTCAGTGATGGAGCATTTGTCTATTCGTACGAATGGTTTTAAGGATATAAGATCATGGAGAGAAGGGCTTCGGGATTTTTTGAAGGAACTGCAAGCTGCTGAAAGTGATTAGTTAGTGAACCCGACTAGAGAAACGGGGCTTGTTTTATTATAATAGAGTAGATTAAGGACACTATTAAACAATAGTGTTTTTTTTCTTTTAATTCATCACATTGGAAAAGGAATATTAACTATGACCCCAACAGTCAGTGTACAGATCGTAACCTACAATAGTTCTGAGGATATCGAAGAATGCTTGACTGCTGTTCTGCAGCAGACCTGGCATATTGAACGCATTCTTGTTATCGATAATGCTTCCTCAGATCATACAGTATCAAAAGTACGTAGCTTTGCTGAGCCGTTTGGTGAGCATATTCAAGTTATTAAGAATGTCCAGAATACAGGGTTTGCACCTGCACATAATCAAGGAATTCATCTCACCAATACGGACTATGTGCTGGTACTGAACCCCGATGTTGTCCTTGGAGAGACATATGTTGAGCACCTGATTAGCTATATGGAACAACATCCTGAGACCGGTAGCGCGACAGGTAGATTAATACTTCAATCTTCTTCCGAGACGATAGACAGTACAGGATTAGTAATAAATAAAATTTGGAGAGCCTTCGATCGTGGAGCCGGAGAACCTGTCCATCAATGGATGGATTCAGCTGAAGTTTTCGGTGTATCAGGTGCAGCTGCAATGTACTCGAGAAAAATGATCGAAGACATTTCTATTCAAGGTGAGTTCTTTGATGCTGACTTTTTTGCTTACAAGGAAGATGTAGATGTAGCATGGAGGGCGGGACAACTTGGTTGGAAAGCTTATTACTGTGCTAATGCAGTTGGAGTCCACAAACGTGGATGGAAAAAAGGTAGCAGAAGCTCTCAGCCCCTTTTTGTACGCAGGCATTCTTTCATTAACCGTTATAAAATGATGTACAAAAACTTGTCAGGATATCGCTGGCTTAGAAGCCTGCCGCAGTTGCTGGCATATGAGGTGGCCGTTCACGGCTATATGCTGTTGAAGGAACCGAAGGTGCTTGGAGCCTGGATTGATTTTTGGCGACAGCTGCCAAGTTTGCGAGAAAAGCGGGGGGAGATTCGGAGTAAACTTTTTGAATAGCGGGAGATGCCTTCTCTATTTTTCGAGAATGGAATGAATATGAGAGTATAAGGGAAGTCGTTTCCCTTATACTACCGAAAGTCTCCCCCACTCCTACACCCTCCCCACCAACACCTCACCAAACGAACTTTTCACTCTGCTGATCCCCACGCATAGAATCAAGCTCAACAACGAGCACAATACGAAGGATATGATCGTCTGCGCAAATGCTCCCAACACGCCTAAGTAACTGATAACCAGATTGTTCACTATATTCAAAGCAAAGGCATGAATGAGGTATGCACCAAAAGAGTATTTTCCAAACGTTCTTAGCAGGTTCGCTGGACGGCTCCGGTTTGCTGCAATTTTTTCCGCCAAGTAAAATACCATAACGAGTAGAAGCAGAATAGTGACCATCATGAATGGCTTCAGCGGAGCTGTTACATTAGCGCTAAACAGATAGGGGTTATCGGTGACCCCTTCATTGATCCGAAAAATTTTGACACAGATATAATACATGCAAATTCCCAAGAGCAGTAAACTGAACACCCAGGTTTTATGCACGAAGGTCTTCCAGCGGTCATAGTATAGCCCCACGAGTCCACCTAACATGAAATAAAAGATCCAGAATAGAAAATTACGGTCCAAATAATTGAAGATAAATCCCAGATTAGGGTTATCACTCGTAATCATACCTTTGGATAGTGCATAAACCAGAAGCATATTCATAACGAATATAGTCGCAACCACTGCGAGGTTGATCGGCCATTTCCTGTTTTTAGAGATTAGTAATTTACATAACGGGAACAGCACATAAAACGGAATAATCATAACCATGAACCACAAGTGGTAGGAGGCTTTTCCGGTAAAAGCAAGCTGGATGACATCAGCCAATTGATTCCACGTGCTTGTTGCCTCGACCCCGCTTAGAAAACCGACCCATGCATAATAAAAAACAGTCCAGGCCAGATAGGGGATAATAACCTGTTTGAATCTTTTTCGCAGAAAATCTTTATAGTTCACTTTGGCATCATAGTTGTAGAACAGCACGACTCCGGTGATAAACACAAATAACGGAACCGCAAACCGGATCAATCCTAGTAACGTTGTACCGACGTTTAACGCCATAGGACTGAGGCCAGGCTGATAAAATATACCTGCGATAGTGTGCTGCATCACTACTGCCAAGAAGGCAATTCCTCTTAAGATTTCGATCTCCTCTAGTTTAGCTTTTCTCAAATCGATCCTCTCCTATTGCTTTGAGCTAGACCTACCATAATGAAAATTCGGGATTTCGTCAATCAGAAGCATATTGGTCATTAATGCGTTAGCTTAATCCAATATCATTTCTCTCTAACCAGTTCTTTTGCAAGGATCACAAAAACAGGACTACCTCTAGCCATGAAGTATGGCAAGAAATAGTCCCAGGCTTCTGAAAAGCTTAACTGAGATTCGGAGTGGTTCCTCGGATCAAAGGTTTGGTAAAAATATGGGAAACCTGATAAGGTTGATCCGGTTTGTTGATGCGGGAAAGAAGCATTTCTGCAGCCTTGATCCCCATTTCGTTGCTATAAATATGGACCGTTGTTAAATGGGGTTCGACAATCATGGATTCTGGCCAGTTGTCAAAGCCGCAAATGACAATATCCTGCGGAATTGAATGGTTGAGGTTCTTCAGCGATTTCATCACGCTCACGGCAATATAATCGTTGGCACAAACAAAAGCGGCAGGAAGCTCATCCATCTCTTTCAGCCGTTCATCCATCCATGCCGGCTTGGAGGAAAACAAGCGGTCCTCATCTACGATGCACTGGGCAAGATCAAGTCTGATCCCTGCCTCGTTCAGGGCGCGATTGAAGCCTGCCCATCTTTCATTAAAGCTTCGACAGTGGTTGTAGTCCCCGATAAACCCGAAACTCTTATATCCGCCATTGATCAATTTTTTGGTGAGCTGGTATGTACTGTGCTCATTCTCCATCAATAGGATATCAGCCTGAAAATCCGGATAACAAATAAAAGCGGAGCAGTCAATAAAAATGGTGGGTATGCCCAAGCTCGTAATGAGATTACTGTATTCCAGATCGAAAAGCTCAATGCATATAATTCCGTCAACATTCGATTCATCAAAATTGTTAGGCAATGACAGGGATTTCTGTTCAAAATCTCTAACAATGTGAATCGATAAATTATAGCCCTCTGCACTAATTGTTTTCTCCAGACCACTTATTAAGGTGGAGCCAAAGTGAGATGTGTTGGGCAGGTTTTCGGTTAATAAAGCAATATTTTTTGGGCTTTTGGTCAAAATACTATCACTTTCTATAAAAGCAAACTGTTTATATTTTAACTCGATCGCTTTTTTGATGACTTTATTTCGGGTTTCATCAGGAATACTCTCAATTCCGTTAAGCGCTTTGGAGGCAGTGTTTCGGGAAATTCCCAAAGCATCGGCGATGTCTTGAATAGTTACCTTTTCTTTCGCCATAATTTCACCTCTACTATCTATGTTCTGAACCATCTCTACAAAAGTAGACTTGTTCTTATGATATCTCATTCAAATGTATTATAGTTTACGCAAAATAGCAATAAGAACATTACAAATGTGAAATTAAGTTTACATTTTGCAAACCGAAACTTTACAAAATACACATCAATCACATCCATATATTACTAAAAAATAATTTATATTTGTTTTTTGCAGCCTTAAAAAAGCATTTTTATTTCGAATATCAAGATAAATGAAACAATGATCGCCAAAATGTAAATATTTTTACTAGAAAATGCGGCCGATAAATTGTCAAATGCACAACAATAATTTTACATAATGTATTGACGAATGATAATTGATTTGATAAATTGTAAATACAGCAGGGGATGCAGAAATAATAATCTATTTATGAAAGCCTTTTCCGATTGACAAATGTAAACTTTATTAAAGAACGGAGGCAAACTTTTGCAAAACTCGATTAAGTCCGCTAAAGGCAGCACGGTGCTTAGAAATCACAGCCGGCAAAGCCCGTTAGAATATTTGAAAAAACACTATTTTCTATATTTATTGCTTACCCCGGCGTTGCTCCTGACCTTGATATTTAAATATGGTCCTATGTATGGAGCAGTTATTGCCTTTAAAGATTTTAGCCCGATTAAAGGAATCATCGGCAGTGAATGGGTAGGCTTCAAGCATTTTGACAAGTTTCTGTCTTCGCCCAATTTCGAATTGATCTTTATGAATACGCTTAATTTGAGCCTTTTCGGACTGATCCTTGGCTTCCCTGTACCGATCCTGCTGGCGCTGATGCTAAACCAGGTTCGCAGAGCGAGGATGAAGAAAAATATTCAATTGTTTCTGTATGCCCCTAATTTCATTTCTGTTGTCGTTGTTGTCGGTATGTTGTTTATCTTTTTGTCACCAACCGGCCCGATCAATCAGTTGTTCACCTCGATAACAGGCGAACCGATCATGTTCATGTCGAGGCCAGAGTATTTCAGATGGATATATATTTTGTCGGATATTTGGACGGGAGCAGGCTGGGCGTCCATTATATATGTGGCTGCGTTGGCGAATGTTGACCCTGAGTTGCACAATGCTGCCAGCCTTGACGGGGCTAACCTGTTCCAAAGGATTCGCCACATTGATATTCCGACCCTACGTCCGATTATGGCGATAGTGTTCATTCTTGCGGCAGGCGGGATTATGTCGATTGGCTTTGAGAAGGCTTATCTGATGCAAACGTCCATGAATTTGCCGACCTCCGAAATCATTCCCACTTATGTCTATAAAATTGGGTTGCAATCGGGTGATTATGCTTATTCTGCCGCCGTTGGGTTATTTAACGCAGTAATCAATGTGATTCTGCTGGTTACTGTGAACTTCATTGTCAAAAAACTGAACGAGGGCGAAGGTCTCTACTAAAGAAAGGAGCAAAATGCAATGCCTATCAAACATTCCGGCTTGGATCGCTTTCTGCTTGCATTAAACGCCATCCTGTTGACCTTGGCTGTACTTATTGTGGTCCTGCCGCTGCTTTACATTGTTGTTGCCTCATTTATGGACCCCTCCGTGCTGCTTAGCCGCGGATTATCATTTAAAGTTTCGGATTGGACCTTGGACGGCTATCAAAAGATTTTGTCCAATCCGGCTATGGTTCGGGGGTTTGGCAATGCAGTTCTGTATTCCATCTCCTTTTCCTTTATAACAGTGATCGTTTCTGTTTTTGCGGGATATGCCTTGTCGGATGAGCGACTAAAAGGCCGCCGATTTTTTATGACATTGTTCCTGATCACGCTATTTTTTGGCGGAGGGCTGATTCCTACATACCTTCTTGTCAAAAATCTCGGATTGCTCGATACGATCTGGGCGATTATTATCCCTGGTGCCGTTAATGTATGGAACATTATTTTGTCACGCACCTTTTTTAAAGGGGTGCCCAATGAATTGAAGGAAGCAGCCAATGTGGATGGTGCCTCGGAAATGAAAATTTTCTTTCAAATCGTTTTACCGCTTTCCAAACCGATTATTTTTGTCCTTGCGCTATATGCTTTTGTGGGACAATGGAACTCTTATTTTGATGCAATGATTTATCTGGATAACCCGAATTTGCATCCGTTGCAGCTTGTCCTTCGGTCCATTCTTATACAGAATCAGGTGGATCCGGGCATGATTAGCGATCAGCTTGCTATGGCGGAAATGAAACGTTTGTCTGAAATTATCAAATACGCTGCCATCGTGATATCCAGTCTTCCGCTTGTCATTATGTATCCGTTCTTCCAGAAATATTTTGAGAAGGGTGTCATGGTTGGTTCTCTTAAATAGAGGCCAACTGCACATAGATTTTTTTAATACACACATAAATGGGAGGTCAAAACATGACAAAGATCAAACAACAACCGGGATTTGCCCTGAAGGCCTTATCAGCGTCCGTAATTGCTTCAATGCTCTTGCTTTCTGCATGCAGCAGCGGGGGAGGCGGGGGTTCCGCCAGCAAGGAGCAAGACCCGAACGGGAAGGTGACGTTAAACTTTATGACGCAGAGTTCTGCACTCGCTCCTTCTGATCCTAATGATAAGCTCATTAATCAGCGTCTGGAGGAAAAGACAAACGTTCACATCAACTGGAAGAACTTCACGAAGGATGTGTTTGTGGAAAAAAGAAATCTCGCCATGGCGAGCGGTGATTTGCCAGATGCGATTTTTGATGCGGGATACGGTGATTATGAGCTCTTAAAGCTGGCCAAGGACGGGGCTATAATTCCGGTGAATGACCTCATTGAACAATATATGCCGAATTTTAATAAAGTGCTGGAGGCAGCACCTGAATACAAAGCTATGATAACGGCGCCGGATGGTAATATTTACGCCTTTCCGTGGATAGAGGAGCTCGGAAGCGGCAAAGAGCGCATTCAGGCTGTGGATGCGGTTCCGTGGATTAATGTGGAGTGGTTAAAAAAACTTGGGCTAGAAATGCCAAAAACGACGGAAGAACTGAAAAAAGTGCTGATTGCCTTTAAAACGCAGGACCCGAACGGAAACGGTCAGGCGGATGAGATTCCGTTGTCCTTTATTAACAAGCCGGGTGCTGAGGACATTGCATTTCTGTTCGCGTCATTTGGCCTTGGAGAAAATCCGGATCACGCAGTTGTAACGAACGACGGCAAAGTTGTATTTACACCAGCTGAAGAAGATTACAAAAATGCGGTGAAATTCATCAATGAGCTTTATAAAGAAGGACTTATCGATGTGGAGGCTTATACGCAGGATTGGAGTACTTACCTTGCCAAAGGGAAGGATCATAAATACGGACTTTACTTTTCATGGGATAAAGCGAATATTTCCGGTGCTGATGACAGCTATGACGTAATGTCACCATTAGCTGGCCCTGATGGCGAGATTAACGTCACCCGGACGAACGCCCTCGGCTTCCATCGCGGAAGAATGGTAATTACGAGCGCTAACAAAAACCTGGAGGCGACAGCAAAATGGGTCGATCAAATGTATGATCCGATTCAATCCGTTCAGAACAACTGGGGAACCTATGGTGATGACAAGCAGCAAAACATTTTTGAGTACGATGCAGAGAAAAATACGCTGAAGCATCTGCCCCTTAACGGAATGGCACCGGTTGAGCTGAGAGAGAAAACAAGTGTCGGTGGTCCGCTCGCCATTCTGGACAGCTACTACGGTAAATATACCACATTGCCGGATGATGCCAAAGAAAGAATGAGAATCGTCAAGGAAATTATGGCCCCTCATATGAAAGCGGAAAACGTGATGCCTAGCGTATTTAACTCGATAGAAGAGCTTGATCGCCTGACTACTATTGAGACAGATTTATTCGCTTATGTATTGAGAATGCGCACAGAATGGTACCAAAACGGCAAGATCGACCAGCAATGGGATGCATATTTGAAAGAGCTGGACCGTTTGGGGCTGCAGGAATGGCTTGAAATCAAACAGTCCGGTTATGATCGGGCCACTAAATAATAAAATCATTTAGAAATAGAAACAATCGCTGGCATAATACTGCCGGATCTGAATTGTGAGGAAAAGGAGAGGAGATATCCATGACTACAAGTATTAAGGAAACTTACAGAGGATTATATCATTTCTCACCTAAAGAGAAGTGGATGAACGATCCGAACGGGATGGTGTATTATAAAGGAGAATATCATCTTTTCTTTCAGTATCATCCTTATGAAATGACCATGGGACTGATGCATTGGGGCCATGCTGTCAGCAAGGATCTGGTCGTATGGGAGGAGCTTGACATTGCACTTGCGCCCGATGAGAACGGCATGATTTTCTCGGGAAGCGCTGTGGTAGATTGGAATAATACAACTGGATTTTTTGAGAATGAACCTGGACTTGTCGCAATTTTTACGCATCATCTTGAACAGAAAGGCAGTCATCCTGTCCAAACCCAAAGCCTTGCGTATAGTAAGGATAACGGTAGAACCTGGGCAAAGTATGAAGGGAATCCGGTGCTGAAACATGATACCTTCATTGACTTTCGTGATCCTAAAGTGTTCTGGCACAAGCAGACACAGCGGTGGGTTATGATTCTGGCTTGCGGACAGACAGTATGCTTGTATCATTCTCCTGATTTGAAATCGTGGACATTCGGAAGTGAGTTTGGCACTGGAATAGGTTTCCATGGCGGAGTGTGGGAGTGTCCGGATTTATTCCCCCTGAATGTCGACGGTGACCCATCGAAAGAAAAATGGGTGATGCTGGTTAGTGTTGGTGATTCTCAAGACTATGTCGAGGGTTCAAGAACACAGTATTTCACCGGTGATTTTGACGGTCTGACGTTTATTCCCGACGTGGATTCCAAAGAGATTCGCTGGCTGGATTACGGTAGGGACAACTATGCGGGTGTAAGCTGGTCCGATATTCCGGCGGAGGATGGCAGACGCCTCTTTATCGGATGGATGAGCAATTGGAAGTATGCTAACCGTACTCCGGCGGAGGAGTTTCGTGGCGCCATGACAATCCCGCGGGAAATTGAGCTTCAATCGGGAAAAGACGGCAGTGTTACTTTGGTGCAAAAGCCTGTACGTGAACTGGAAAACAATCGTGTTCCGGTACTGGAGCTTACAAATGTCTCCCTTCAAGAAGCAGAAAAGGCATTATCCACCTTACGTTTGGAGAGTTATGAACTGAAAACTGTACTCGCCTCCGGTACATCCATTGCATTTAAGGTGAGAAAGGGCGGTCGTGTAGAGACTGTGGTCGGCGTGGATGCGGATCGCGGGGAGCTGTATGTGGACCGGACGAAGTCCGGATTGCAAGATTTCCATGAACAATTCAGCGGGATTCAAACTGCAAAGCTGCAAACTCAATTTCAGGGGGAGATGATCGATCTTCACATTTTTGTGGATCGTTCTTCAGTTGAAGTATTCGCAAATCATGGTCAGGCAGTTATCACCGACCTGATTTTCCCGGATGGTGATTCCATGGGGATTTCTCTGGCTACAGATAATGAACGTCTCTTGCTTGCTTCAATGTCGGTTTATTCTTTGACAACGTCTGATAAGGTTTTGGAGTAAGCTCAGGAAGGGGAGTCTAATAATGCGTATTGGAGCGATCGAAGCAGGTGGAACCAAGTTTGTGTGCGGAATCGGGAATGAACGAGGCGAGATTAGGGATAGCATTAGCTTTGCGACAGAACATCCGGAAATCACGCTCGATAAAGTGATCTCGTATTTCAAAGACAAGCAGGTAGATGCGATTGGTATCGGTTCCTTTGGGCCGATCGATATCCGTCACGGGAGTCCGACCTACGGTTATGTCACAACAACCCCAAAGCCGGGTTGGGAAAATTATGACTTTTTGGGCACCTTGCGGCGAGAGTTTGATGTTCCTTACGGCTGGGATACTGATGTGAATGCAGCGGCCTTTGGCGAGGCTACCTGGGGAGCAGCGAAGGGATTGAGCAGTTGCCTGTATTACACAATAGGAACGGGCATCGGCATCGGCGTCTATTCGGAGGGTAAGCTCGTCCATGGTTTAGTTCATCCCGAAGGGGGACATGTATTGCCAAGGAGGCATCCCAATGATGATTTTGCAGGCATTTGTCCTTATCATGGAGATTGCCTTGAAGGCATGGCGGCCGGACCAGCAATCGAGGCCCGCTGGACACTGAAAGGGCATGAGCTTCCAGTGGATCATCCGGCTTGGGAGATAGAAGCTTTTTATTTGGCTCAATCTATTACAGGAGCTATTCTCCTGAATTCTCCGGAGAAAGTCATCCTTGGTGGTGGCGTGATGCAGCAGTCCCAACTGTTTCCACTGATCAGGGATGCGGTGAAGGAAAATCTGAACGGCTATGTGAGCGCAAGCGAAATTTTGGATCACATAGATGAGTACATTGTACCCCCGGGCCTTGGACAGCAAGCCGGATTATGTGGGGCACTGGCATTGGGGCTTGCTGCACTGCGGACAACTAAATAAGCTTCATAAGTGAGGCTGTCCCAAAAGTTATCTAAGATAACTTTGAGGGACGCTTCTTGTTTAGCAGTGTAAAGGCAAGATATCAGGAAAAGGATGCAAAAATACAGTTTTTTTTAAAGTAGCCATGAAAGGATGAATAAAAGCCTGCCAAAATGCAGGAATATTGTTCGGAATAGACTAGTTTGAAGAGAATCCTTAGAGAAAGCCTGCACATTTGCAGCAATTTAGGGCATTTAGAGGCTTTACATGATCAAAGCCTGTATATTTGCAGGAATTTCAGGAATTCCGCATCATGACACTATTACACGTAAGATACAGTCATAGAATGTGGCGGAATCAAGCGGTGCAGGATCATCTTCC
>NZ_FNBG01000041.1 GCF_900102215.1 Fontibacillus panacisegetis | reverse complement strand
TTCGGTCCCTATCTGTCGTGGGCGTAGGAAATTTGAGAGGAGCTGTCCTTAGTACGAGAGGACCGGGATGGACGCACCGCTGGTGCACCAGTTGTTCCGCCAGGAGCATAGCTGGGTAGCTAAGTGCGGTAGGGATAAGCGCTGAAAGCATCTAAGCGTGAAGCCCCCCTCAAGATGAGATTTCCCAATTAGTAAGACCCCTTGAAGACGACGAGGTTGATAGGCCTGAGGTGGAAGTGCAGCAATGTATGGAGCTGACAGGTACTAATCGGTCGAGGGCTTATCCAAATTCCTGAATATTCAGGTCTAACTTGCAAATCTAGTTTCGTATCCAGTTTTCAAGGATTAAGGCCTTGGATTAGGCTTGGAGAGATACCCAAGTGGCTATAAGGGGACCCTCTGCTAAGGGGTTAGACTGCGTAAGCGGTGCGAGGGTTCGAATCCCTCTCTCTCCGCCATTTGAACAAGCTTATATTATATATGGCGGTGTAGCTCAGCTGGCTAGAGCGTACGGTTCATACCCGTGAGGTCGGGGGTTCGATTCCCTTCGCCGCTACCATATTTTTTTCGGAGGCTTAGCTCAGCTGGGAGAGCATCTGCCTTACAAGCAGAGGGTCAGCGGTTCGATCCCGTTAGCCTCCACCATCTATAAATTTATATTTCTTAGTGTGCCGGTGTAGCTCAACTGGTAGAGCAACTGACTTGTAATCAGTAGGTTGGGGGTTCAAGTCCTCTCGCCGGCACCATTTTCATTTTTATCTATCGCGGAGTCGTGGTGTAGAGGCCTAACATGCCTGCCTGTCACGCAGGAGACCGCGGGTTCGAATCCCGTCGACTCCGCCATTCAATTTTATGTATGTTTCCACAAGGAAGTGGGAAGGTTATCAACTGGACCTCTTTATTTTTTTGACCATTTTCAAATACATATGGCTCGGTAGCTCAGTCGGTAGAGCAGAGGACTGAAAATCCTCGTGTCGGCGGTTCGATTCCGTCCCGAGCCACTTTTATGTCACTCAAACTTCGGATTGAGGAGACATATATATCTGGAGGCTTAGTGAAGTGGCTAAACACGGCAGACTGTAAATCTGCTCTCTACGAGTTCGGTGGTTCGAATCCATCAGCCTCCACCAGATTGTGAGCCATTAGCTCAGTTGGTAGAGCACCTGACTTTTAATCAGGGTGTCGAAGGTTCGAGTCCTTCATGGCTCATCTCAAAAGTCGTCAACTACGGTTGGCGGCTTTTTTACTTTTCACATGATTTTTGTCGTAGCGATAGATTGTGATAGAATAAACATGAATTCTTTGAAATAATACTCGACGGAGAGGCATTTCGTTATGGAGATTAAAATTCTTAAGCAACAAGTGGAGCAAATTATAGGAATTCCTATAACGTTATCGGAAATGGACCGTTCAGCATGGAGCGCCCTGACTGAAACAGAGCAATCAGTTATGCTACCCTCAGGTTCTCTTAGGTTACAGGATCGATATTTGTGGGCATGGGAGCGAACCGCATCTTCAGTACATGTACTTGAGGCTGATAATTCGGTCATAACTGAGAATGAAGCATCGCTTATTGACCTTCTGCTTGCATCGATCCGTGAGGGTCATAAATCCGATCATAAAACCTCCTCAAAACGTGATGATGAATCGCGTAGTTTGCAGCTTGGGGAATGGATTTTGGGGGAAGTTGAGCGAGATCAATATAATAATCCTGTTCCGGATTATATAGCCCTGAAGAGTAAGATACAGTCATCGATGCTGCCCTTTATGCTAAGCTGTGATCACGGTACTGGACAAGGAATTTCTTTTTCGAAATTGAACAAGCTGCTTCGTAGTTTTTTTGGCGGAGAGATGGTGCTGATTCCTTTGCGTGAGGATTGGTTGATCCTGGTGAGTGAGAGCTTGTTGATGGATCTTCGGGAAGATAACGATGAAGAAGCTGAAGATGACGTTCTTGACGCTTTATGTCAGGGGCTTTATGAGCTAATCTCAAATGAATGGGGTGGAGGGGGGTATCATCTAGCTGCCTACGAACCAATTGAAGCGGATCATAGCTTAGTACAAGTTACGGTATCCTTGCGCGAAATCCTCCAGATAGGCAAACTGTTTAATGTTACAGAGCATATTCATTTACCGTGGAAATTGCAGTTAGAGCGAATTGTATATAGCATTCCAGGTCATCAGCGGCAACGCTTTATTGAAGAAACCAGAAAGCACGACGCGCTGTTTGAGGATGAGGAGACTCTGACTACATTAGATACTTTTTTTCAATTAGATTGTAATGTGAGTGAGACAGCAAAGCGATTGTATATTCACCGTAACACGTTGATTTATCGTATTGATAAATTCAAACAGGAGACGGGTCTGGATGTAAGGACCTTTCAGGATGCGGTTTTAGTTAAGTTAAAACTGTTATTGTACAAAGTGACAAAAAGGGATTAGTTTTTTTGTGCAGTTTGTGTATGTTAATTTTAGGCTGAGTTCGGTAATATAAATATATGAAATGTATCCGATTACATTAACTATGTTGAACTACAACAAATTATAATTTTTAGGAGGAAATATTCATGGCAGGTGTACGCTTAGAGCATATTTTCAAAAAATACCCAGGTTCCGACAAAGCAACGGTAGTAGACGTTAATCTTGATATCGCAGATAAGGAATTCCTCGTATTGGTTGGTCCATCCGGTTGCGGTAAATCAACTACACTGCGTATGATCGCAGGTCTCGAAGAAATTTCCGAAGGTAAATTGTACATTGGCGACCGCGTTGTGAACGACGTAGCTCCTAAAGACCGTGACATCGCGATGGTATTCCAATCCTACGCCCTGTACCCACACATGAACGTGTATCAAAACATGGCATTTGGTTTGAAACTTCGCAAAGTGAAGAAAGAAGAAATCGATCAACGCGTTCGCGAAGCTGCAAAAATTCTCGACATCGAGCATTTGCTTGATCGCAAACCAAAAGCTCTCTCCGGTGGTCAACGTCAACGTGTTGCCTTGGGACGTGCGATTGTCCGCGATCCACAAGTATTCTTGATGGATGAACCACTCTCTAACTTGGATGCTAAACTGCGTGGTCAAATGCGCGCGGAAATCACTAAATTGGTTAAACGTCTTGAAACTACTTGTATCTACGTAACGCATGACCAAATCGAAGCTATGACGATGGGTGATCGTATCGTTGTTATGGAAGCTGGCATAATTCAACAAGCAGCTTCTCCAGAAGAACTTTACAACCAACCAAAAAATATGTTCGTTGCAGGTTTCATCGGTTCCCCAACTATGAACTTTGTGAACGGTACATTGGCTGAAGAAGGCGGCTCCATCCGCTTCAAAGCTTCTAACCTGAACCTGGAAGTACCTCAAGGTAAAGCTACTATTCTGAAAGATAAAGGATATGTAGGTAAAGAAGTTATCATGGGTATTCGCCCTGAAGATATTCATGAAGAGCCAGTTTTCTTGGAAGCTTCTCCACAAACCGCATTCACTGCAAATGTATACTTGACTGAAAACCTTGGTCATGAAATGCAATTGTACTTGAATGGTGCAGGTACTGACGGCCTGATCGCTCGTGTTGATGGACGCTCCAATACTCGTGAAGGCGACAATGTTAAACTTGCGATTGATATGAACAAAATCCATATCTTCGACAAGGAATCCGAATTGAACGTATTCTTTAACTAATCAGCTCGATTTCTTAATAAAACCGCCCTCCAGGGCGGTTTTTTGTATGAGCAGAGGGTCTGTGATTGATTTACGAGGCAATTTCCTTTACGATGAATACAAGATTATTGAAATGAAGCTGACAGAGATTATTTACATAACACTTGTAAGGGCATTCCGGTGGTGTATGTGAATTGAGAGCCGGTCTGGGAAAGGGAGAACAGCATGGCTAAAAAAGTAAAAGTATCGGAATTGGTCAACCAGTTTGGACTTGAGGTTGTTTCCGGCGAGCAAGGGCTTAAAAGAGTAATAACGGTAGATGATTTATATCGTCCTGGTCTTGAGATGGCCGGATATTTTGAATATCATCCGCCAGAACGTGTACAAATTCTTGGAAAGACAGAGCTTGCTTTCTATGAAATGCTTCCTATAGAGGAACGCAAGGATCGTATGGAACGGCTGTGCAGCAGTGAGGAGACACCGTGTATAATTGTCACTAGATCATGGGAAGTGCCGCAAGAGCTTATAGAAATCAGTGCCAAGAAGGATATTCCGGTATTACGCAGCAGTATGGCGACGACAATTTTATCAAGCCGTATTACCAGCTTCCTTGAGAAGAAATTAGCACCAAGCGCAACTATTCACGGGGTTTTGGTGGATGTATACGGTGTAGGTATGTTGATAACAGGAAGCAGTGGTATCGGGAAAAGTGAAACCGCTCTTGAGCTGGTTAAGCGGGGACACCGACTCATTGCCGATGATGCGGTTGAAATTCGCCAAACTTCAGATAATCAATTGCATGGCACTGCACCTGAATTGATACGTCACCTGTTGGAAATTCGCGGTGTAGGCATTATTAATGTGATGACAATGTTTGGCGCAGGGGCGATTCGTAACAATAAGCGTATCTCACTCGTTGTAAGACTTGAAGCATGGCAGCAAGAAAAGCAATATGATCGTCTGGGACTTGATGAAGAGACGACTCGCATTATTGACACTGATGTACCACTGGCTACTATTCCAGTTCGTCCTGGACGTAACCTTGCGGTTATCATTGAAGTAGCTGCGATGAATTTCCGCTTGAAACGGATGGGTTATAACGCTGCACTGCAATTTACAACGAAGTTGACAGAGACAATTGCAGAAGATGTAGACGATTTAGATTAGGAGAGTGAATAATGGACACCATGTTGCTGGACCCGGTTGCTTTCTCAATCGGTTTTATTACAGTGCGCTGGTATGGCCTGATTCTTGGCGCTGGAGCATTGGCTGGTTTATTGTTAGCCATTTGGGAAGGAAAACGGTTTAACATTCCCCAAGAGTTCTTTATGGATTTGTTATTGCTCGGTGTCCCTTCAGCAATAGTTGGAGCAAGAATTTATTTTGTAGCTTTTAAGTGGGAGGACTACAAGGATAACTTCTGGGATGTATTCAAAATATGGAATGGTGGAATCGCAATATATGGCGCTCTGATCGGGGCCATAATATGTGCGGTAATATTATTTAAAAGACGCGGCTACGATTTTTGGCGAATTGCAGATATTTGTGCTCCATCACTTATTATCGGGCAGATGATCGGTCGATGGGGTAACTTTGTTAATCAGGAAGCCTATGGCGGACCAACAACCGAAAGCTTTTTGAGCGATTATTTGCATTTACCATCGTTTATTGTGAATCAAATGAATGTACAAGGGACATTCCATCATCCAACATTTCTTTATGAATCGGTATGGAACTTTGCAGGTCTGATCCTTCTACTCGTATTGAGAAGAAGAAAATTTATGCGTGCAGGAGAGTTGTTCCTTTCGTATTTTATATGGTATTCGATCGGACGTTTCTTTATCGAGGCGTTGCGTACAGATAGTTTGGCATTTCAAGGTGCGGCTTGGGTTGCTAGCTTTGTAAACACACTTTGGTCTCCAATGACCTGGATGGGCTTTGAACAAGGCAATCTGGATGCTTCTTATGGGAATGTTCGGATATCACAGTTGCTTGCTATTTTTATCATTGTCATCGCTATTGCATTGATTATTGTTCGACGCAAGACGGTCCGCAATTTACCGCGGTATAGCGATCCGATCGTTTGTACAAAATCAGTTGTTGTAGATCAGCAGCCTGTTGTTAAAGCTACAACTAATGAACATTCTGCTGAAGAGCAGGATGCAACTAACAAGCAGGAATAGCAACAAAACAGGAAGCAACCATTTATGAATCAGCTAAAGGAGTCACCAACTAAAGGAGCAGCAGCCAGATGATAACTACGGTGTTATTTGATCTTGATGGCACAATTATTGATACTAACGAGCTTATTATTTCCACGTTCATGCATGTTTTGGGCAGGCACTTCCCGGAGGAGCCGTACACAAGAGAACGTATTATTCCACATATGGGTACGACATTGGAACAGCAGTTCAGAGTTTTCTCAGGAAAAGAGGATGTTGCGGAGCTGATCAAGGATTACCGTACGTATAATAATGCACAGCATGACGCGATGGTACGAGAGTTTCCTCATGTAAATGAAGTTATTAGTAAGCTTCATCAGAGAGGGATTCATCTTGGTGTCGTTACAACAAAAATTCGCCCAACAACGATGCGTGCACTGGAAATGTTCGGGCTCCTGAAGTATATGGAAACCATTGTTACCGTGCAGGATGTGGAGCATCCTAAGCCTCATCCTGAACCGGTATTAATGGCTATCTCGAAGCTGAATGTTGATCCGGAAAGCACACTGATGGTAGGGGATAGTGCGGCTGATATACAATCTGCGAATGCGGCAGGTGTGAAATCCGCAGCTGTAGCTTGGTCACTGAAGGGTGTAGAAGTGCTGAGTAAGTATAACCCTGATTATATTCTTCATGATATGAGAGATATTTATCGCGTGTTGGGATGGGAGCCAGAGAAGAAGTGAGAAAGGTTCAACGTTATCCGGTTGAGGGTCCGAACGCTTTATGGCAATTGTATCGGACTGTAAGTCCGTGGAAGGGAATTAAAAATTTTATTTTTATTCAGTTCGCGAGATATTGTCCGATACTTTCATTAAAAAATTGGATCTACCGCCGGATACTCGGCATGAAAGTCGGAGAGCATACTGCCTTCGGACTAATGGTGATGGCGGATGTGTTTTTCCCTGAGCTGATTACGATTGGACGGAATTCTGTTATTGGATATAACACAACTATTCTTGCGCATGAATATCTAATCAAGGAATATCGGCTAGGGGAAGTCCATATTGGTAATGACGTACTAATTGGAGCAAATTCAACGATATTGCCTGGTGTAACCATTGGAGACGGTGCTGTAGTGGCTGCCGGATCAGTAGTGCATAGAGATGTAGCTCCCGGATCATTTGTTGGTGGAAATCCGCTGCAAGTATTGGAACGGAAAAATCCAGAAGAATAAATATTGTGTTGAGGAAAAGGGGAAGGCCGATAATTCACTGTCGGTCTTTTTTATTTTAAACAGTTATCATTTTTGGCACAGACGCGGGACCAAGGAAACTATAAAAAATGTCCAAATTAGGATAAGATGGTATAAAAGACGGAATTAATTAAGGGTATTTCTATTTTTTAAGCTCATATTCAGCTATGATTCAGTTAAGTCAATTATTATTGATGGTACAAAAAAGTATTGTAGGAGCGTAAACAATGAAGCAGCTAATAGGGAAGGAACGTTTGCCACAACTGGATCTATTTCGGGCATTCGCCATTTTGGGAGTAATTCAGGTTCATGCAACCTCGAATGCAGCGGCTGGGCAAGCCTTAAATTCTTCGATCTATTATTTTTACAATTGGTGGAACATCTTTTCTAGGATGGGTACGACGTCTTTTATTTTTCTTAGCGCATTTGTCTTATTCTATAACTACTACGACAGACCTTTGAATCGGGAAATTATTGGCCGTTTCTATAAGAAACGTCTCACTTTTATCATTATCCCATATATATTAGTCTCTATCTGCTACTTTACACTGCTAGCCTTGCAAAGAGGGGATTTTGTCAACAATTCTAAAATGTATGAGCTGCAATCCCTTGGGATGAAGCTGCTCACTGGAACAGCTTACACACATCTGTATTTTATCTTTATTAGTATTCAGTTCTATATTTTGTTTCCACTGATTTTGTGGATCATTCAGAAGCTGCGCAACAGAACAACCTGGCAGGTTATGATCATACCTATTGGTATTGCTCTGCAATTAGGTTTCTATTTTCTGAACAAGTATGAGCTACATATCTCGAACAAGGGAAGCTACGCGATTTCTTATATTGGTTATTATTTGATGGGTGCGATAATAGCCGTGTTTTTCGATCGGATCAAGGGCTGGCTTAATAGCGACTGGAGGGATTTATCGAGACAGAGCAAAATCTGGACAGCATTGTTATGGGGCGTATGGATTGTAGCGACATTTATTCATGCCCAGCTATGGTATAGCTTCCGTCTAGGGTTGAGCAGACCGAGTACTACATTGTTTGAGATTGTTTGGGAAATACAGACTTTGTTAGTAGCGATAGTGCTGCTAAGATTGTCGTTTGTAGTATATCGAAAAGGATCAGTATTCTGGATCAAGGCGTTGACTCGGATCGGAGAATTATCGTTCGGTATTTATCTATTCCATCCGGTTGTTCTTATGTACTATCGTAATTTTACCGGTGGGAATGGGATGTCTGGTGATTCGCCGCTATACTTGCTGTACATTGTTGGAGGAGTAATATGTGTATTGCTTGTATCTTGGGTTTTTGTACAGTATTGCTTCAAATGGTTTCCACTTTCGACATGGTTCCTTGGCAGCAAGCCAAGCTCATTGAAGAAGAAGCCTGTGAAGGACGGCAGCACCTCAGGAAAGCGCTCAGTTAATACGAATATGTAATGAAAATTTAAATGAAAAAGACTTGGCCCATAGGCTAGGTCTTTTTGTTCTTATGTTAGGTTATAGCAAAGTTCCAGAAGTCATGACAGTTACGATTTTTATCACTATACTAAGAGATAGTGAGCGTTGACGCATGAAGAGTAAATATGATAAGATATGCCATATTCTTTAATTTGGTAGCATGGTAGTACTTTAATATAATAAAGTAAAAATGAGTCATATCTTACATTACTTGATACTTAACTATGATGATAAGAGGTGAAGGTTTTGCCGAAACCGAAGGGATTTGAAAAACCGATTGGTGTTCGCGACTATCTTCCTTATGCAGCAGGAAAGCTACGAGCGATTGAACGCAGTGTTCTCGATTGCATGGCAAGCTGGGGATACCGTCAAATCATGACACCAACGATGGAATATTATGATACGGTGGGGGTGGCAAGCTCCACATCGGACCAGAAACTGTTCAAACTGCTGAACAATCGGGGAACAACGATGGTGTTAAGATCCGATATGACATCGCCGATCGCGCGGGTTGTATCATCTTTATTGAAGGAAGAACCATTACCGCTTCGATTGTCATATCACGCTAATGTTTTTCGTTCTATAGAAGAAGAGGCGGGTAAGGAAGCAGAGTTTTTCCAGACTGGTGTTGAACTGGTTGGGGATGATTCACCGGAAGCAGATGCTGAGGTGGTTGCTCTAGCAGTAGCTTCGTTACAAGCTGCAGGAGTAGTATCGTTCAAGATCGCAATCGGGCATGTTGGTTTTCTGAATGGCTTGATCGAGGAAGCTATTCCTGAGCAGGGTGATCGTGAAGCTTTGAAGGAGGGTCTGCTTCATCGTGATTATGTAGGATTTCGAGAGACGCTAGCAGGGCTATCAATTCCTTCGGAGAAGAAAGAGGAGCTGGAGGGAATTCTCAGACTCCGTGGTGGTAAGGAAGTATGCGGACAGGCGTTGGAACTGAGCCATAGTCCACTTGCACAACATTCGGTGCAGCATCTTGGCAAGGTGTGGGATGCACTTGAAGATCACGGTGTAGCACAGCATGTGATGATTGACCTAACTATGATTGGGGATTTCTCTTACTATACAGGCATGACATTTGAAGGGTATGCTGCGGATCTGGGCTTCCCGGTATGTAGTGGAGGACGTTATGACAACTTGCTTCAGCAATTCGGACGGCCTGCACCAGCTACGGGATTTGCGCTTAAAACCAACCGTATTCTGGACGGAGTCGACGGGATCGAATTTTCTCCGCAATTGCCTGTACTTTTGCAATATGATGCAGCTCATCGGAAGGAAGCTCTTGCAGAGGCGCGGAAACTTCGCGCAGCAGGACGTAGTGTCATGATGAGGCATGTTGATCAGTCGGAGGAAGTGTTGACTAAAGCGGAGACTCGAGTGGGTCCACTAGGACCATCTTACGGGGAAACGATCTCTTTTGTAAGCAAAAGTTAAGGATTGAGGCTGAAGGGAGGGCCAGATTATTTTGGGTGAGATAATTAAAGTTGCAATGCCTAAAGGGCGTATTTATAAAAAAGCTTCTGCCTTGTTCCGTGAGGCCGGGATTCAAATTCCTACTGACGTGGATGAGACTCGCAAGCTTGTGATTCCGCTGCCGGAGATCGGAATGGAATTTATTTTGGCTAAGCCAGTGGACGTACCGACTTATGTAGAATATGGGGTTGCCGATATCGGGATTGTTGGCAAAGATGTGCTAATGGAGGAAAATCGGGATGTGTACGAGCTACTTGATCTCGGTATTGCCCGCTGCCGTATGTCAGTCATTGGTTTACCTGATTGGAAGCCGGCTATTCATCAACGGGTCGCGACCAAGTATCCTAATGTGGCATCACAATATTTTCGTGAGCAGGGTCAGCAGGTTGAAGTGATTAAGCTGAACGGTTCGATAGAGCTTGCGCCACTTATCGGCCTGGCGGACCGAATTGTCGATATGGTGGAGACCGGACAGACGCTTAGAGAGAATGGCTTGGTTGAGATGGAGAGTATTTTTGAGATTACTAGCAGACTTGTAGCGAATCGGGTAAGTTACCGGATGAAGAACGCGGAAATCCAGCAGGTATGCGATGCGCTGAGTAAAGTAATTCAAGCAAAGTAATTGGGCAGGCAATGAAGATACGGAGCGAACGGGTAGGAGGACTAAGGAATGAAAATTGTGAAGGCACAGGATTTTGATTTGCGCAGAGAGGTTGAATATGGATCGCCAGAGCAAAATGAAGCGGTTCGCAAAATTGTGGCGGATATCAAAAAAGAAGGGGATGCAGCGCTGCTTCGTTACACGGAGAAATTTGACGGAATGAAGCTGGAAGCAGCTTCGCTTCGAGTAACGCAGGAGGAGCTGCACGCCGCTTATGAACAAGTGGAGCCTTCATTTGTTGAGGCAATATCAGCAGCTGCTGATAATATCCGGGCTTTTCATATGAAGCAGAAGCGGAACTCCTGGATGGACCTGCAGCCGGATGGAAGCCTCTTGGGGCAGGTTATCAGGCCGTTACATCGGGTAGGTGTATATGTACCTGGCGGTAAGGCGGCTTATCCTTCTTCAGTTCTTATGAACGTTATTCCTGCTCAAGTCGCTGGCGTACCGGAAATTGTGATGGTTACCCCTCCGGCTACGGGTGGGAAAGCAGGGATTGATCCGTACATTCTAGTAGCAGCAGCTGAGGCGGGTGTGAACGAAATTTACCGGGTTGGCGGGGCGCAAGCGATAGCTGCTTTGGCCTACGGTACGGAGAGTATCGCACCTGTCGATAAAATCTGTGGTCCAGGCAATATTTATGTGGCGCTCGCAAAACGTGAAGTGTTCGGAGCTGTTGATATTGACAGTATTGCAGGACCGAGTGAAATCGCAGTTCTGGCAGATGATAGTGCTGATCCCGTCTATGTGGCAGCTGATCTGTTGTCACAAGCCGAGCATGATGAGATGGCATCCGCTATTTTGGTCACCCCATCCGAGCAATTTGCGAAGGCTTGTCAGGCGGAGGTGCAGCGTCAACTGGCGGAACTGCCGCGGCGAGATATCGCAGGAGCCTCAATTGAGCAGTATGGAGCTGTTATTCTAGTTGGTACTATTGAAGAAGGTATTGAGGTTATTAACAGATTAGCACCGGAGCATTTTGAACTGATAGTGGATAATCCGATGGGATACCTTGCCAGCATTCGTAATGCCGGGGCGATATTCTTAGGACCTTATAGCTCTGAACCTGTAGGTGATTATTTTGCCGGACCGAATCATATCATTCCGACGAACGGAACCGCCAGATTCTCATCTCCAGTTGAGGTGGACGATTTTATTAAGAAATCGAGTCTGATTTACTATAGTAAGGAAGCTTTACTCAGTAACGGCGATACGATAATGGAGCTGGCACGTCGGGAAGGGCTGGAAGGTCATGCCCGGGCGATTGAGGTTCGGCTGCTTAAAGAGGGAAAGGCGGGGGCTAACGATGACAACAAATAATGGTGAAGTGCGGGAACGACGTGCGGAAATCAGCCGCAAAACGAATGAGACGGATATTAAGCTTGCTTTTGCTGTAGATGGAAGCGGGCAATCCCAATTGGAGACAGATGTACCCTTTCTGAATCATATGCTGGATTTGTTTACGAAGCATGGACATTTTGATCTGTCTGTTCAGGCGCATGGCGACATTGAGATCGATGATCATCACACTGTTGAAGATATCGGGATTTGCTTAGGGCAATGTTTGCGTGAGGCGCTTGGTGATAAACGCGGAATCAAGCGTTACTCCAGTGTGTTTATTCCGATGGACGAAGCGCTTGCTCAAGTTGTTATCGACGTAAGTAACCGCCCGCATTTTGAATATCGAGCGGAATATCCTTCAGATCGGGTGGGCAGCTTCGATGTACAGCTCGTGCATGAGTTCCTGTGGAAACTCGCGCTGGAAGCACGGATTACGCTGCATGTTATCGTCCACTATGGGCAGAACACGCATCATATGATTGAAGCTGTGTTCAAGGCGCTTGGACGGGCTATTGATGAGGCAACGACTGTTGACCCTCGCGTGACGGGTGTGCCTTCGACGAAAGGAGTGCTATAGCAGTGGCGATAGCAATTGTCGACTATGGCATGGGTAATCTGCACAGCGTCAGCAAGGCTGTGCAGCGGCTCGGATTTGAGGGCATCGTGACTGGAGATGCCGACATTATTCTTGGCGCGGACGGCGTGTTGCTGCCCGGCGTTGGCGCTTTTGGCGATGCGATGGAGCATCTTCGCGAGACGGGCCTTGATGCGGTAGTGCGGCAGGCAGCCGCAAGCGGCAAACCGCTGCTCGGCATATGCCTCGGCATGCAGCTGCTCTTCAGCGAGAGCGAAGAGCATGGCAAGAACGAGGGGCTTGGTATTTTGCCGGGCAGTGCGGTGCGCTTTAAAGGCGGCGAAGGCTTTAAAGTGCCGCATATGGGATGGAATCGGCTGGAGTTTCTACAGCCGAATAGTCCGCTTCTGGCAGGCCTTAAGGAAGGACATGTATACTTCGTACATTCCTATCATGTGCTGCCGGAGCGTAAGGACGATCTGGTGGCCGTTACAGATTACGGCCATCCTGTCACCGCTATTGTTGGGCGTGACAATGTGTTCGGCATGCAGTTCCACCCGGAGAAGAGCGGTGAGCTTGGCATGGCGTTGTTACGGAATTTTCTGTCTCTTGCTAAAGGCTCGGAGAATTCAAAGGGCTAGAGAGCTAAGGTTATGATCAGGGCCAGATATAAAAGCTACGAATTGTTATTGCTATGCTAAGAGCGGGAGGAAGGTCATTATGTCATTCATTATTTATCCGGCGATTGATATTCGGGGAGGTAAATGCGTACGCCTCGTACAAGGAGACTATAATCGCGAGACTATATACAATGATAATCCGATTGAGGTTGCTAAAGATTGGGAAGCTCAAGGCGGATCTTTTATTCATCTTGTAGATCTGGATGGAGCTAAAGAGGGAACTCCTGTGAACCACGAGCTGATCGGTCAAATTGCCCGCAGTGTGCAGGTGCCTGTTCAAGTAGGCGGCGGTATGCGTTCGATTGACGATGTGAAAAAGCTGATCTCGCTTGGGGTAAGCCGCGTAATCCTCGGTACAGCAGCGATTGAGGATCGCGAGTTTACGGAAGCAGCCCTTGGCACATACGGTGATAAGGTTGCGATCGGGATTGATGCACGGGGCGGTTTTGTGGCAACTCGCGGCTGGCTGGAAACCTCCGAGGTTCAGGCAGAGGTATTGGCGAAGGAGCTTGCGGCTAAAGGTGCAGAGACGTTTATTTTTACTGATATTTCAAGAGATGGCATGATGCAAGGACCAAACGTAGAAGCGATTGCCTCCCTTGCTGCGGCCTCTGGTAAAACGGTTATTGCCTCCGGCGGTGTAACCGTACAGGATGATCTGCTTAAACTAGCTGCATACGCGGATAAGGGTATTGGCGGAGCGATCGTGGGTAAAGCACTCTATACGGGTAATATCGATTTGGCTAAGGCGATTCAGGCGATTAAGGATTTGAAGTAATATTCGTTGTGAATATTACTGCATAAGTACATCTTTTTTACTAGAGTAGATGAGATGATTGGAATATACCTGCAAAAGTGCATCTTTTTTGGACTCATTGACTTAATCATAGCTGGTCTAACGTTCAATTCCTGCATTTATGCAGGCTTTTCTAGCAAACGGGTGCTTTCAGTCTAAAATTCCTGCACTAATGCAGGCTTTATTCCTTTGTGATACGAGAAGAATGTAAGTAATAACAGGTAAACGGAAAGGAAGTCGAACACGATGCTCGCAAAGCGAATAATTCCTTGTCTTGACGTGAAGGATGGGCGTGTTGTAAAAGGCGTTAATTTTGTCAATCTCCGCGATGCCGGAGACCCTGTAGAGCTGGCCGCGCTCTATGATCGCGAGGGAGCAGATGAAATTGTCTTTCTTGACATTTCTGCCTCAAATGAGGGCCGGGCTACGATGATTGAAGTCGTCAAGCAGACTGCCGGGGAAATCGCGATTCCTTTTACAGTAGGAGGGGGGATCTCCCAGGTTGACGATATGAAACGTATTTTGCGGGCAGGTGCTGACAAAATCGGTATTAACACAGCAGCTGTGCTGAATCCGGCATTGATCTCGGATGGGGCGCGCCGATTTGGTTCGCAGTGCATTGTTGTGGCGGTTGACGCCAAATACAATGAATTGTGGGGAGAATGGGAAGTTTATACTCATGGTGGGCGTAAGCCTTCGGGTATAAAAGCGCTGGACTGGGTTAAGGAAGCCGAATCGCGCGGTGCAGGAGAAATTCTGCTGACGAGTATGGATGCTGACGGGACGAAGGACGGCTTTGATCTTCCTTTAACCTCTGCAGTAAGCAGCTTGGTAGGAATTCCGGTGATTGCCTCAGGCGGGGCAGGTAAGACTTCAGATTTTTATGATGTGTTCACAGAAGGTAAGGCAGACGCCGCACTTGCTGCGACGATTTTTCATTATAAAGAAATTTCTGTACCGGATCTGAAGCAGGATCTGAAATCAAAAGGGGTGGAAATTCGATGACAGCTAGTCAATCGTTGCAATTATCTTTGTCATTAGAGAGTTTAGTAGAAGCAATCAAGTGGGATGAGAATGGGCTAGTACCGGCCATTGTTCAGGATGCTAAATCCAAGGAAGTGCTAATGCTCGCTTATATGAATCAAGAGTCTTTGAGCAAATCAGTTGAATCCGGGCAAACTTGGTTCTGGAGCCGTTCCCGTGCAGAGCTCTGGAATAAGGGTGCAACTTCTGGCAATACGCAGGATATTACTTCTCTTCGTTATGATTGCGATGGAGATACATTACTCGTAGAGGTCAATCGTAAAGGACCAGCGTGTCATACTGGTGAAAATAGCTGCTTCTATCGTACAGCGGCAACTGCAGCAGCTAATGAACAGGCTGGGTCATCTTCAGCTGATCTATCTGTCCTTGGGGGCCGTTTTGCTGTATTGGATGAGCTGGAGCGTCTAATTGCTGATCGTTACGAAGAGCGCCCGGAAGGTGCATACACAACTTATTTGTTTGATAAAGGGATCGATAAAATTCTGAAAAAAGTAGGCGAAGAGACGGCTGAATCGATCATTGCAGCGAAAAATGGCGACAACGATGAGCTGCGGTATGAAGTCAGCGACTTGATCTATCACCTGCTGGTGCTGCTGCGTGAGCGAAATTTACCTTTGGATGACATTATGCATGAGCTGGAGCGGCGTCATGAGCGCCCACGCCGGGATTAATGGGGTGGTCCAAGGTGCTTATTGATTATCATACCCATCATGAACGCTGCGGGCATGCAGTAGGTACTCTGGAGCAATATGTACAGCGAGGAATTGAGATCGGATTGTCCCAAATCGGATTGTCCGATCATATGCCGCTGCTGCACGTTGATCCGGCCACCTATTATCCTGAAATGGCCATGCCGATGGAAGAGCTTCCGCGTTATGTGGAGGAAGCCTTTGCTCTTAAAGAGAAGTACCGCGGACAAATTGAAGTGCGTGTAGGTCTCGAAGGAGATTATATTGAGGGCTGGGAACAGGAAATCGAAAAAATCGTAAAGGCTTATCCTTGGGATTATGTGATAGGATCGGTGCATTTTCTCGGAGAATGGGACGTTTCAGACTTCCGTCAGGTTCATAACTGGGAAGGTCAAAACGTCTTTGCTGTGTATGAACGGTACTATGATGCAGTAGCTAAGGCAGCAAAAACCGGGTTCTATGACATTATGGGGCATCTTGATGTCATTAAAAGATTCGGCAATCATCCTGATATCTCGCGTCAGGAGGAGACGATCAGACTGGAACATCAGGCATTATCCGCTGTGGCAGAGGCGGGTGTTGCGATGGAGCTTAACGCTTCAGGCTTATCAAAGCCTTGTGCAGAGATGTTCCCTAGTCGCCGAATGCTGGAGGCAGCATTGCAAATCGGCATTCCGCTTACAGTAGGCTCAGACGCTCATGATCCGCTGAAGCTGAGTGATAATTTGGATCATGCCAGAAGGCTGCTTCATAACATAGGTGTCAGGGAGCTTGCCACCTTTGAGCAACGAAAGAGAACGATGATTCCGTTAGAATAATGTGTATATCAAGTCAATTGAGTCTGTTATAGTATAATTTATACGGAAATTTCAGGAGGGGTATAAGGTATTATGGGGGCCAAGCTGCGAATATTTTCAGGTTCATCGAATCAAGTGCTGACGGCGCAAATTTGTGAGCGATTGGGTGTAGAGCCGGGTAGAGTAAAATTGTCACGGTTCAAAAGTGGTGAGATTTATGTTCACTATGAGGAGAGTGTACGTAACTCGGATGTGTTCATTATTCAGTCACTCGCGCATCCCATCAACGAGCTGTTCGTTGAATTGCTGGTGATGATCGATGCAGCCAAACGGGCTTCGGCCAGAACGGTTAATATCATTATGCCTTATTACGGATATGCCCGTCAGGAGCGCAAATCAGCTCCCCGTGAGCCGATCTCAGCTAAAATGCTGGCGGACGTTCTTACGACGGCTGGTGCTAGCCGAGTAGTAACAATAGATTTACATGCTCCAGCTATTCAGGGCTTCTTTAACATTCCGGTAGACCATTTAACAGCTCTTGATCTGATGACAGAGTATTTGAGAGCTCAAAATATTAGCAATCCTGTCATAGTATCACCTGATGCTGGACGGGCTTCTACTGCGGAGAACTTAGCTGATGGATTGGATTCACCATTTGCTATCATGATTAAGAAGCGTCCTGCTCATAACCAATCCGTTATTACGCATGTCATCGGTGATGTTCAAGGCTGTACACCAATTATCATAGAGGACCTTATCGATACAGGTACGACAATCGTTAACGTTGTTGAGGGGCTGAAGGAACGCGGAGCCAAGGATGCGTATGTGTGCGCAACACATGGATTGTTCTCGGCTGATGCTATTCAAAAACTGCAGCATCCGAACATTCGAGAGGTTGTCATTACGGATTCTATTGCCCAGCCTGTGCAGCTTCCAGCTAATTTCAAAGTGTTGTCGGTTGCTCCGATGCTTGCGCAAGCTACTCAGTTCATCATGGAAGGCGGTTCTATTGCGGCATTGTTCAAGGACAGGGGCATTTGATTGAAATATTGATGCGAATATATCGTCTAAGCATGATAATGGGACCGATCGCTATGTGCGAATGGTCCCTATTCTATTTTTAGGTAACAAGATCAATTTTTCCTAATTATAGATTTTTTAATATTTATTACCCGTTTTCGTCGTGGGAGGACAGCTTTCACTATGTTATACTGTGAGGTAGGATAAAAAAAGATTGAAGTATGTTGGGAGGTGCCTTGTTTGAAAGAGAAACAACAACCTGAAGAGAACATGCAGCGGAAAGTGCTGCCGATCTCAATGGATGCGGGCTTTTTCTTTGAGAGGGCTGTCTCTTCACTTGACCGTCGTCACTATGACAAGGCATTAAAATATTTTCGCAAAGCGGTAGAATTTGAACCGAATAATCCGGTAAACCATTGCAATATGGCGGGTATTTTGTCTGAAATGGGTAACTATGAGGATTCGAATGCTGCGTTAGCAGTCGTTCTGGAAGAGATTGATCCATCTATGACGGAATGCTATTTCTACATGGCAAACAACTATGCGAATATGGACATGTTTGAAGAGGCTGAGGAAGCGCTAATTACTTATCTGGAACAGGATTCGAACGGGCAGTTTTTGCTGGAAGCTGAGGAAATGATGGATCTGCTTCAGTACGAGTTGGATCGTCCGACACAAATAAAGAGCATTAAAGTAATGGAAGGCGTAGTCGAGCATGATAAAGCTAGAGAGTTGCTGGAAGAGGGCAAGTTCACTCAGGCTGTGAAGCTGCTGGAAGACATCGTTGAGAAGAAGCCTGATTTTATGGCGGCTCGCAACAATCTGGCACTAGGCTACTATTATTTAGGATTGTTCCCTAAAGCGCTTGATACCATACATGAGGTTCTTGAGGCGGAGCCAGGCAATCTGCATGGGTTATGCAATCTTGCTATTCTGTATCAGCATGCAGGAGAGCTGGCAAGGCTGAGTGAATTAGCGGTACGATTAAGCAAAATTGTGCCGTTTCATCAGGAGCATTTATTTAAATTGGCAACGACAATGGGAATTTTAGGTCAGCATGGTGCTGCTTACGGCCATTTTAAACGTCTTCTTCAAAATGAAGATATGAAATACGACCCTTCCTTATCTCATTATGCTGCCGTTGCAGCTTATAATACGGGAAATTACGAGGCTGCTAATTCTCTATGGCATCAGGTTAAGCGACTTGATCCGGACGGTGAGCTTGCAGACTTTTATATCCATCGACTTGAATTGATTAACGCGGGTGCAGAGCCGTATCCGATCAGCTATCAATATCATCTTCCATTTGAAGAACAGTTCAAGCAATGGGGTAGCGGGATAGATGGAATTCCTGCTGAAATTAGGGAAAATCCGATGGTGAGGTCTTCTTTTTTCTGGGCACTGCGTCATGGGGATTCAAAGACAAAGCTCCAGGTCATTCAGGCCTTTGGATTGATCGCTGACCTTGAAGTGGAGGAAGCATTGAAGGATTTTCTGCTTGAGCCTGAAGAAGATCCTTATCTGAAAGATGCGGCGTTGTTTGTACTTCGCAGTCTCGGTGTTAATAAACCGCTGCCCGTATGCTGGGGTGAGACGACTACGATTGTGGACCCAAGCCGAGTGGCTTCAAAGCTGCCGATATGGAAAAGTGAGTGGCAAGAGGTTGTCGATCTGGCTATGAAGCAGATGAAGCGCAGCTGTGATTTAAGCCAACAGCTCGATTTAGAGACTCTTTGGGCAGAGTTTCTAACTTTGCTATATCCGAATACTCCGGCAATTACCCATATAGAGGGCTGGGCGGCAGCTCTAGAATATCTGATAGCTAAAATGCATCGCCGTTCAGTTACTTATGAAACGATTGCGGAGCGTTACGGTATTTCCGCTTCTACCGTGCGCAGATATGCTAGCCGGATTGATGAAGTGTGCGGTGTTAAAGAAAAAATGAAAAATATTTTTCCGTCAGTACAGTAGTGCAAAAATGTCAGACTTCCTTCTGACCTTGGGTAAGCAAGCTTAACTTGGGTAAAACTTAGAATAGTGACCATTGTTTGATTACTATACTTGAGGAGGAAGCCAATGTACAAAGCAATTGTAGTTGGAACCGGACCTGCTGGTCTTACGGCAGCTATATACTTGGCCCGCGCTAATCTGAATCCACTTGTTATTGAAGGCACTCAGCCAGGAGGCCAGCTAACGACTACGACAGAGGTAGAGAATTTTCCGGGATTTCCTGATGGGATTCAGGGACCGGAGTTAATGGAGCATATGCGCAAGCAGGCTGAGCGTTTTGGAGCTGAGTTCAGGTCTGGGTGGGTAGACAAGGTTGATTTTTCAGGGCGCCCCTTTAAGATTCAGATTGAAGGGGGCGAGGAACTGGAGACGGAAACGGTTATTCTGTCGACCGGAGCATCAGCCAAGTATTTAGGTATCCCGGGCGAGCAGGATAATGTTGGACGAGGGGTTAGTACGTGTGCAACCTGTGATGGATTTTTCTTTCGAAACAAAAGAATCATCGTAATTGGTGGTGGAGACTCTGCTATGGAAGAAGCTAACTTTCTCACGAGGTTTGCTTCCAGTGTTACACTAGTGCATAGACGCGATGAGCTTCGGGCATCCAAAATTATGCAGGAACGTGCACAAAGCAACGAAAAGGTGAAGTGGGCGTTGAATCGAACCCCGCTTGAGGTTGTAACGAATGAGAACGGGATTGTTAAAGGCTTAAAAGTCCGTAATAATGCTACCAATCAGGAGGAGCTGGTGGAGGCTGAAGGTGTGTTTGTCGCAATCGGACATACACCAAACACCAAATTCCTTGGGGAGCAGGTTCAGACGGATGACCATGGTTATATCGTAGTCAAGCCAGGGACGACTCTAACGAACGTTGAAGGGGTATTCGCATGCGGAGATGTACAGGATACTCGTTATCGTCAGGCGGTTACAGCAGCGGGATCGGGCTGCATGGCAGCGATGGATTGTGAGAAATATCTTGAAGGAAGTATGGTGCATGATTGGAGCGGTATGCTCTGATGCGCTGTTTGGAATATAGGGAAGGCCAACCACAATTGAGGGTTGGCCTTTTTGTTCAATATTAGAAAGTATAATTTTCAATGGCGGGAGTAATATCATGATATCAAGCAAAGCCTGCAAAAATACAGTTTTTTATAGTGGAAATGAAGGATATGAGTACAAAACTGCAAAAGTGCAGGAATGTTTTTCGGAAGGGCTACTTGGAACAGGATTTTTAGAAAGAACCTGCACAATTGCAGTAATTTAGCATAATCAGGTCATTTACATGATCAAAGCCTGCAGATCTGCAGGAATTTCATATCATAAGTCGATTAGAGATGAGCGACAATCATAGAATCTGGCGAAATCCGATATCTGTGGAAGTCAGATTCAGAAAAAGGATGCTGTCAGGCTTTGATAGCTCTCTCAAAATAACCCGGCCGCGCAAAAATAGTTTAGTATAATGACTCGGCAAGGAAAGGCTATAGAATGAAGCTCTTCCGCAATATCGAGTCCGCTTCGGCGGGGCATCTCATTATTCTAAATTACAATTTTGAAAATATAGCATTGGACATGGAATACTGCGAAAGGGAGTTATTTTTTCTTGAAAATGAAGTAGTGAAACGTTAGCTTTTATTATAATTTATCGAGGATGTATCCTAATGGTATGTTTTCTTGGTGATCTTATATATTTACGTTATGACTATCACGAAAGTGATACAATCCTGTGGGTTTACGCCATTGTTTGTATATTATGCAATCCACTCTTGATGTTTCAGATGCAAAGCCCCCTTGAGAAACTGTCTCAAAGGGGCAATTCGCCTATAGTCTGCTGGCAATTCTATATTTCTTTACAACGAAAATGAATTAGTCCAGCCGCAAAGAAAACTAGGAAGCTGCCGAGAACAGTAACCATCAGGCTCTCCAGAGGCAGATTGAAGGCTCCAAAATCGGCTTCCCCCAATGGCATCATAGCTAAAACAGGCTGGGCCCATGGATAGAATGGAGCAATATCCTTCGAGTTGATGATTAACATATTCGGGATGGTAAGCGAGACGTTAACAGCAAGCGGGGCAGCAAAGCTGGACCAGCTTAAAGATATACCGAGCTGTAGTGCGGCCAGCGGAAGACAAGCGAACCAGCCTCCAAATAGGCAAGTGGCTACTATCCCCCACGGGATTGGATCGGTGAAGCCCTGAATCCATCCGGCTATAAGCATGCCTGCGAGGAAAAGCAATTGGCAGACAGCCAGCAGCCCTGCAACGATGGTGAATTTGGCTAAGTATACGGCACTTCTCGATACAGGCAGGACAAGCAGTTGCTTCCAACCGCCACCAGTATGTTCATATCGGCAAATAAAAGCAGGGAATAGCCCAGCCAGAATCGGCAAAAACAGCATTCCGTGAAGAAATACCATTGTTCCCAGTACTATTCTCCATGGATCAATCCCTTCGTAGGGCTCTGCCAAGATGCCAACCAGAGTGGATAGAATGGGACTAACCACAATCAGCAGCCAGACCTTTGATTTTGATATTTTCAGAAGCTCTGACGATAAAATTCGAAAGAAGGTTCTCAATTTAATCCACATCCTTGCGATTGAAATGTATCAGACCGATGAGCATGATGATCATACCGACGACTAGACCCGCGATGATGAAATAAGCCTGGTTAGGTCCGCTGTATCCAAAAACAGGCCAATTAAGCGGAAACCACTCGGACAACTGCTGCGCGAATGGAGAGATGATGGCTGCAGAAATTCCGATGGATACAGGAACGGCTTGATTTCGGAAGCTCAAGGATAGCCATAACTGCAGAGCTAACATGGGCAGGGCTGCAAGAAATGGATACAATCCAAGACGAAGTGATTCTGCAATCGGCAAAGGCATTTCGAACCCAAAGATTAACCCTAATGCGAGTGTGAAAATGGAGAGAAGCAGACAAGATACCGTGAGCAGTAAAAAGCACAGGGAGAACTTACCGCTATATACAGCTGTACGAGAAATCGGCAGAGCAAGCAGCTGCTTCCATGAGCTCATCTGATACTCAACTCCGGCAACCAGAGAGCTCACAAGTGTACAACCGAGATAGAGTGCGATAGGTACAAACATAGCAATATTTTCGATTAGCCCACCCCATGGATCATCACTGTATTGTTTCATTAGGTAGTCAAAACGAAGACCAAAGTTAAGAGCCTGCATCGCAACAAGTCCGATAGGTGCTATTAAAATCAGCAGCCAAATGCCTTTGCCGCGGATTTTCAGAAAGTCTGCGGAAAGCGATCGGAACATCATAATATAGAACCCTCCCCGATGACCTGCATGAATATATCCTCGAGCGATTTTTTCTTCATTTCTACTCGATAAATGTCATGTCCGTTCTCAACAAGGCGTTTGACCAGAAGCGCGATTTGCGGATCATTCATATCTGGAAAAGTAAGCGTACCATCGTGCAGCAATCCCCGAGAACCCAAATCTCGAGCTAACCATAATGCTGCATCCGGCTCCGACACGACCAGCTCAATATCATGTGTGGACTTCAAGCTCAAATTATGGATGGTATCCTGAAACACCATTTTTCCTTCACGAATAATGCCTATGGTGTTGGCCATCTGCTCCATTTCTCCGAGTAAATGACTGGAGACAAGCACGGTAATGCCATATTGCTTGGGCAGGCTTTTGATGAGCTCGCGAATTTCGTGAATTCCTGAAGGATCAAGTCCGTTAGTCGGTTCATCGAGAATGAGCAAATCGGGATTAGCGAGCAGGGATGCTGCGATGCCAAGACGCTGCTTCATGCCGAGAGAGAAGCCTTTCACCGGGCGGCGGGATTCGTCCGATAGAGAGACGATATGCAGCACTTCATCGATACGGGATTTAGGGACATCGATAATCCGGCGGATGGCCTCCAAATTGTCTACGGCATTTAAATGACCGTAATAGGAAGGGTATTCGACAAGTGATCCGATTCTGCGAAGGATGGAAAGCTTGTCTTTATGCAGATCGCGTCCAAAAATTTGAATGGAGCCGTACGTAGGCTGAATCAATCCCAGCAGCATACGGATGGTGGTTGTTTTTCCGGCTCCGTTAGGTCCTAGAAAACCGAATATATCACCTTTAGTAATTTCCAGATTTAAATGGTCTACAGCACAACGTCCACGATATTTTTTCGTTAATTCCTCAGTTTGAATTATGAGTTCTTTCACGATTTATCACCTCGATGACGATCATATCGCTCGAAGTTTAAGTGTGAAGTAGGGGCAAGTTTAAGTTTTGTTTAAAACATCTCAATGACCCTCTTAGGCCGGAACGTGCTGGAACGTATCTTTCTTGCTTGTTGAGGTAGACGTAGTTGCATAAAGTACATCTAAATCAGTGAAAATCGCTAGTTTCGGGAATTTAAGTGCAGAAGTACACTTAAGTTCCCCTAATCCGTGCTAAAGAGGATAATCACCACATATTAGTTGTAGTTTCTGCAACTAATTTTCCCTCGCTCACCCTTAGAACGAACGTACCTTGTTTGCACTATATGTGCTCCCGTGGCGTTTGCAGGACTCTATCAATGAAAAAAGCAGCCCTAATTGAGCCCCTTTTTATCCTGCTATTTTAATAAATCATATAGCTGAAAACCAATATAGATCGCTACAGCCCATATAATGAGGGCGGAGATCTTGTTTATGATTCGCATAAACTTGCCTTCGTTATCGAAATCCCCTACTATTTTTCCCGCAAGAGCCAATCCGAAGAACCAGATCCACGAGACAAGAATACATGCAAGCGTGAATGCAACTTTGGACGAGCCTTGGTAATTTAATGAGCTAGTGCCGATTACGCCAACGGTATCAAGAATGGCATGGGGATTAAGGAGGGAGACAGACATAGCGAATATAATCCCTTTTTTGACAGACACGGAGGCCTTTTCTTTTTGACTTAAGCTTGCGGGTTCGCTTTTCCAAATGGACCATCCCATATAAATCAAGAACAAGATCCCTATAGAAAAGAGAGCCGTTTGCAATGCCGGAATGGTCAGCACAATGACTGAGACTCCGAGCACGGATAACAGTATGAGCAGGGTATCACACAATGAAGCGGTGACGATAACGGGGATGGCTTTTCTGAATCTGGCTTGCGAGGCTCCCTGGTTAAAGATAAACACGTTCTGAGCGCCTAGCGGGAGAATTAGTCCAAAAGCTAATGCGATCCCGTGAATTAATGCAGCTAACATATCTTTACTTCCCCCAATGACTTTTACAATGACGTCGGATAAATATAGATGCGCGTACCCGAACTTGATGATTCGGTCTCCCTTGTAAGTCCCATTTCATGCAGCAGCATATCTACTATCAGTAGGCCGAGTCCCGCTCCTTTGGCAGATGATTTAGCATTTAGCCCTGGGCCATGGTCGGAAATGACAAGCGCGGTAGCATTCTGCCTCACGGCAGTAGCTAGTCCGACATAGCCGCCGGAGCTGGCGTGGCGAATCAGATTCTGAAACAGATTATCGAGTACACGGCGAAAGCCCTGCTCGTCAACCTCCCAGAGAAGAGGGATATCCGGTAGATCGATGTCGGCTTCGAGATGATTTTTCTCCCATAGCGGATACCAGGCAGCAGCGCTGCTTCGTACAATTCGCAGTACATCCTGATTTACGCGAGTTACCTTGTAACGTCCGCTGCTGAGCAAGTTGTAAGAGAGCAGATGGTCAATGAGGCTATCAAGATCGCCCATTTTGGATTCCATAAGGAACAGGGACTGCTGTCCTTGTTCAGACAATGGTTCTTTTCGCAAGGAATACAGATGGCTCCCAAGGACAGTTAGCGGTGTCCGCAAATCATGGGACAGGTTGCTGATCAGATCCTTTCGGAGCGTTTCCTCTTCAATTTCGCGTTTGCGACTAACCTCCAGCTCATCGACCATACGGTTGAAGGCTTGTTCGAGCCGTCCGATCTCATCAGGGCGACCAACGATCGTTTTGGAGGGAAGTCCGTTATTATTGCTTTGAGTCGTGCTGGATTCCAGTCTTAGAAGTCGCTTGCGAATGTCACGAATGAAAAAATAGGATAACAGAAGAAAAAAGGAAAGCATCAGCATTAGAAAAAATCCGTAAAAGCGAGTATCTCCTTGGCTGTTGACCGTGCTCTTAATCATATATTTTCGAGGCAGCTCCAAAACCATAAAACCCTGATCTGTAGTGCTGTTTCCACCGATAAAAGCTACAACTGTAAAAGGATCGGCATCTACACGGGCCTTCATGAAGGTAATGGTGTCCTTCAAAGACCATACTTCGGGCAAGGTATCCTGTTCAGGCAGCTGCAGACGGGTGTTTCCTGCAGCATCTACCCAGAAGAGAGAAGTCTCGGGATAGAGCTGCTTTAGATCTCGCAGTTTGCTATCGATTTCTTCCGGTGTTTTATCATTCAGGAGTCCGGCCTCTTTATGCCAAGCGGCAGCTAGGTTATTGCCTGATCCGTAGAGTTTGTTGTATGGATTATGCGGCGATTTGAATTCGCCCCAATGCAATAGCTGATTAGTTCCCCATGATGCCAGAAAGCTGACAGGGATCAGGATCGGGATAAAGACGAGGGCAATGCCAATAATCACAAGATATCGTGATAACAAGGAGTTGCGAAATTTGATTTTTGCCCGCATTTTCATTTCATGACCTCACTCGATAGCCGATTCCACGAATCGTCTCAATGATTTCCGGGGCAGCAGGATCCTGCTCTAATTTTTCCCGTAAATGGCGAATATGGACCATTAAGGTTTTATCTCCATCAAAATAAGGTTCTCCCCATACAGCTTCATAGATTTGTTCTTTGGTCATGATCTGACCTAAATGGCGAAGCAGGTACTGGAAGATATGAAACTGCTTGCCGGTAAGCATAATTTCCTCGCCTGAGCTTTGATTGATGATCCGGTTTTCTTTTTCATAGACAAGCAAATGACGAAGCTGCAGCGGTTCCGCGGAAGCGGCCCCATGACGACGAAGCAATACTTCAAGTCTGGCGGCCAGCTCGTCAGGATGAAACGGTTTGGTCAAGTAATCATCACCAAATTCTAGTCCTTGCAACTTATCGTCGATGGACGTGCGAGCAGACAGCATTAATACGGGGAGTGATGGATATTGCCTTTTAAGTCGTTGTCCAACCGTAAATCCATCAAGTCCTGGCAGCATTACATCAAGAATGACAAGACTGCTGCTAGCGGCCTGCTCTACTGCTGTCTCTCCACTCGTTAACCAAGTCACATTGTATCCCCGCTCTTTGAGATCACGGCTAACCCATTCCCCGATCTCGCGATCATCCTCTATGTATAACAAGTTTATGTTTAATTTTGACATTGTCTTATAGCTCCTTTCCGACTCGATTCTATTGTGGCAAATTGTGAATCAAAAATAAACTATATTTCCTTAAGCATACCATTAGTGATTGTAATCACAAGTCAGGAAATGCTCTTATGTTACGTTTTCTATGAGAACGGTTATCATTCAAATTTTATAAATTTATCGATCCAAAGGTGGCGTGAACGATGGATAAAGTACTTGATATGAACCAAACGGTATATGAATTATGTTCATCGCATCCTGATGCAATGGAGATTATGCTGGAGCTAGGATTTAAGAGTATTGCTGAACCTGGCATGCTCCAGACAGCAGGTCGCTTTATGACATTGGCTAAGGGTGCAAAGATGAAGAAAATAGACCCTGAATTAATAAAATCAACTTTTCGTTCCAAAGGCTATGCCATTATTGAATAAGGATAGAAAGGACGGAGTACAATGAGCGAGTTAATTAATAATCGGGAGCATGCAGCAACAGAGTTAGAACAGTCTCATCGTCAGGAAATGTTAAAACAGATCATCAAGGAGCTGCACGCGGGAGCTAGCGTAGAAGAAGTGAAGGCTCGTTTTGAAGAAGCGGTCGGGGATGTGACCGTGGCGGAAATTTCGGCTATGGAGCATTCCTTAATGGAGGAGGAAGGTATTCCGGTATCGGAGGTTCAACGGCTTTGCTCGGTGCATACGGCGATTTTTAAAGGCTCCATTGAGCAAATACATCGCTCTTCCACACCGGAGGAGCAGCCTGGACATCCAGTACACACCTTCAAGCAGGAAAATAGAGAGATTGAACGGCTCGTGAATTTCAAGCTGCAGCTACATCTGGACAAATTTCGTAAAGCGCAAGATCAGGAGCTATCCACAGAGGGATCTAATGAACTTGTGTTCAAGCTGCTTGAGGATTTGAATTTGCTGCTTGATCTTGATAAGCATTATAGCCGTAAAGAGAATCTGCTTTTCCCTTATCTTGAAAAATACGGAATCTACGGACCTACGAAGGTGATGTGGGGAGTGGATGATGGCATTCGAGCCATGATTAAGGAAGTTAAAGCTAATCTTATTTCATTTAATGCTGACAGTGACAAGAATATAATGTGTGTTGATCTGGAGCGTATTATTAGTGAAGTTAATGAAATGATTTTTAAAGAGGAAAATATTTTGCTGCCTATGGCCCTCGATAAGCTAACTGAGGATGAATGGGTAAAAATAGCTGAAGAGAGCGACCAAATCGGATTTTGCTTGATCGCTCCGGATCAGAAGTGGGTACCGGAAAGAGTTCCACTCAATAATGCGCCTGCGGACTCGTCAACAGATAGCAGCAGTAGCGGTGACGCTCCTCAAGGCTTTGTAAAATTCCAAACCGGTATGTTATCAATCGAGCAGTTGGAAGCTGTGATGAATCATTTGCCGGTAGACTTAACTTTCATCGACGAAAACGATGTAGTTCGTTATTTCTCGCACGGTAAAGAGCGGATATTTGCGCGCACCAAGGCAGTAATCGGCCGCACAGTGCAAAATTGCCATCCGCCACAAAGTGTTCATGTCGTGAATGAGCTGCTCGCAGATTTCAAATCCGGCAAAAAGGATGCCGAGGATTTCTGGATTCCGATCAAGGACATGTTCGTTTATATTCGTTATTTTGCCGTTAGAAGTCAGGACGGGCGATATTTGGGCACCTTGGAATTCACGCAAAATATTGCTCCGATCCGGGCTCTGGAAGGACAAAAACGGATTTTATCCTAGAAAAACTTCATAAAATTGCTAAATTATCGCCCTGAAGTCAGCTCTATGTGAACTTCAGGGCGATTTGTTTTTTTTACCCCGTCCAGTGGGTGTTTCATCGCCTGAAAGCCTTGTATTTACAGGGTTCTTGGAATGCCCTACTTACTTGACCGAAAAGGTGGGTTCGCTTATAGTTGGTACGTAGGATAATCTTTTTTTATTTTTTTAAATGAATTAATATTTTTATTTCTATTAATAGAGAAAAAGGTGGCTTGTATAACATGTCTGAAAAGATCTACATTGGTGTTGACCTTGGCGGAACGGCAATTAAAGTTGGCATTTGTAATGAAGAGGGACAGCTTCTTCATACCTACGAAGGGCCTACAGAAGTTGCAAAGGGTCCCGAGACGATCGTTGATAACATTGAACGATATGTCCGTCTGATTGTGGAACAGTCTCCATTTGAATGGGAACAAGTAGCTGGAGTGGGTGCAGGGGTCGCTGGTTTTACTAACGTTCGCGAAGGCATTATTTTATTGGCTCCAAATGTAGGTCTGAAGGACTTCCCGATTCGCAAAATTTTGGAAGACCGTCTCGGCAAGCCTATTAAAATAGACAATGATGCTAACGTGGCGGCACTTGGTGAAGCATGGAGCGGTGCTGGTAAGGGTATCGATAATTGCGTCTGCTTTACGCTCGGTACTGGAGTGGGCGGCGGAATTATTATTGATGGCAAAATCTATCAAGGATTCTCCGGATTGGCTGGCGAACTGGGTCATATTTCGGTGGTACCTGATCTGGAAGCAATTCAGTGTGGATGTGGCAAAATAGGCTGCCTTGAAACCGTCTCTTCTGCTACGGGTATTATTCGTATGGCTAACGATGCAGTATCTCGTGGGGAACGCACATCTTTGTCACTCGTTGAGAACATTACAGCAAAAGACGTATTTGATAGTGCCAAGGCTGGGGATGAAGTAGCCACTCGTATCGTCAATCGCGCTGCATTCTACCTGGGCAAAGCTCTTGCGGCTGTTGCAGTAGTACTTAATCCTGAATTGTATATCGTTGGTGGCGGAGTTTCGAAAGCAGGGGATTTCTTGTTTAATGAAATTCGCAGCGTATTCGCTAAATTAACGCCTGAACCAGTTCAACAAGGACTTAAAATTGTTCCGGCCATTTTGGGCAATGATGCAGGGATGGTAGGAGCGGCAGGCCTGTTCCTCCGCTCATAATAGGGGAAGCTTAAAAATCTGCTTTTGATCGCGAAGTAATGCTTCGAGGCATAATCGACGTCGAATCTTGAATTCAGCAGGGCCTTCCGGCGCTGAAATGCAGATTTTTAAGCCTTAATTGTAAGAGGAGCTTAAAAATCTGCTTTAGATTTAGGGTATAATTATATATAGATATAGGAGTAGAAGACTTTGCGAGGAGGGAAATAGATGCCGGACAAGGATAAGGATAATGCTTCAGTTGCTAATTTGATCATCATTACAGGTATGTCGGGGGCCGGAAAATCGCTTGCTGTCCGAAGCCTGGAGGATCTTGGGTTTTTCTGCGTAGACAATTTACCTCCAGTGTTGATTCCTAAGTTTGCGGAATTGATCGAGCAATCCAAGGGAAAAATTGCTAAAGTTGCACTCGTTATCGATTTGCGCGGTCGAGAGTTCTTTACGGCCCTGTCGGAGTCACTCGCATACATCAAGGATCATTTTACGATTCATAGTGAAATTTTGTTCCTGGATGCTACCGATTCGATTCTAGTACAGCGTTATAAAGAGAGCCGCCGCCGCCATCCGCTCGCACCGGAGGGAATGCCGCTTGACGGTATTCGTCTTGAACGCAAGATGCTTGAGGAGCTTAAAATCTCCGCTACCCAGGTTATTGACACTAGCAATATGAAGCCGGCGCAGTTAAAAGATAAGATCATTTCCCGATTCTCTCATTTGGAGAGTAACAATTTATCTGTTAATATTACTTCCTTTGGATTTAAATATGGAATACCCATTGATGCGGATTTAGTGTTTGACGTTCGCTTCTTGCCGAATCCTCATTACATTGAACAGCTTCGTCCATTCACAGGACAAGACAGCGATGTATATGAATATGTTATGAAATGGCCGGAAACGCAGAGCTTCTTGACCAAGTTGCTTGACATGCTTCACTTCCTGCTGCCTCAATATCATAAAGAAGGAAAAAGTCAGGTTATTATTGCTATCGGCTGTACCGGAGGTAAACACCGCTCGGTGGCGATTGCAGAATATTTAGGTCGGATGCTCGGAACTAGCGAAACGGAGACGGTTCGTGTCAGTCACCGGGACGAAGGAAGAGACCGGCATTAAATGTAGTTCAAAAAGTAGAATTTTGATCACGAAGTGATTCTATGAGGCATGTTCGGCATCGAATCTTGAATTCAGCAAGGGCCTTCCGGTGCTGAAAATTCCACTTTTTGAACCTTTATTAAATGTAATTCAGAAAGATTGTCCAATCAGCTAACGCTTGTTGGACTTGATGGTAAGAGGTGAAACATACGGTAATGAGTGGAGCCAAGGAAGAAAGGATTCCGCGGATTGTAGTGATGGGCGGTGGTACGGGACTGTCTGTCATGCTTCGCGGATTGAAAGAAAAGCCGCTCGATATTACGGCTATTGTAACTGTAGCCGACGACGGGGGTAGTTCAGGTATTCTCCGCAATGAACTGCAGATGCCGCCTCCTGGGGATATTCGCAACGTATTAACCGCTCTGGCAGACGTTGAGCCGCTTTTGTCTGATATGCTTAATTATCGGTTCTCTTCTGGCTCTGGTCTCGCAGGCCATAGTCTGGGCAATCTGATTTTGGCTGCCATTACAGATATCTCTGGTGATTTTGTAACGGCTGTTCGTGAACTCAGCAGGGTATTTGCGGTACGTGGTCGCGTTCTTCCTGCTGCTGGTCAGGCTGTTGTGCTTAATGCGCTAATGAAAGACGGAAGCATTATTACCGGAGAATCAAAAATTCCTGAGGCTCGGGGAAAGATCGAGAGAATTTTTCTGGAGCCTACAGAAGTTGAACCTTTGCCTGAAGCAGTTCAAGCAATTCGGGAAGCAGACGCTATTCTCATTGGGCCAGGAAGCTTATACACAAGTATTATTCCAAATTTGCTGGTTCCTAAATTAGCGGAGGCAATTTTGGAGAATGATACAGCTATTAAAATATTTGTCTGCAACGTAATGACCCAGCCGGGTGAAACGGATGACTATACAGTCAGCGACCATTTGCAGGCGGTGTATGATCACGTTGGCCATCATCTGTTTGATTATGTTATCGTTAATGATGGAGACATTCCGGGGCAAGTCCAGGATTTCTACGCTGAAAAGGGTGCAAAGCCTGTACAAGTCGACTGGGACGTAGTAACAGGACGGGGATATAAGGTGATTGCCGATACGTTGGTGCTATTTCGCCGGTATTTACGTCATGATGCTGATAAACTGAGTCATCATATTTATCAATTAGTTCATAACTGGATTTTACGAAAGAGGTAGGTGAGTCCCTTGTCGTTTGCGGCGCAAACCAAAAAAGAATTAACCTTGGTCGAAGCGGAATCTTGCTGTGAGCAAGCGGAGTTGTCCGCATTGATTCGAATGAATGGTTCGGTACAGGTATCGAACAAAAAGGTTGTTCTGGATATTTCAACGGAAAACGCCGCGATAGCAAGGCGAATATATTCTTTGATCAAGAAGCATTTTCAGGTTCATACAGAACTGCTTGTTCGTAAGAAAATGCGTCTCAAGAAGAACAATGTTTACATCGTGCGGATTCCGGCAAGAGTTCAGGAAATTTTAAAGGAACTGAACATCGTATCGGAGGGTTTTATTTTTACATCGGGGATTAATCCAGACCTCACCCGGAAAAACTGTTGTAAGCGTGCGTATTTACGCGGCGCGTTTTTGGCTGGTGGTTCGGTCAATAACCCGGAAGGATCCTCGTACCATTTGGAAATATCCTCAATGTATGAGGAGCATTGCCAGGCACTGGTAGATCTGGCGAATGAATTTCACCTGAATGCGCGCTGTATTGAACGTAAGAAGGGCTTTATTTTTTATATCAAGGAAGGCGAAAAAATTATCGAGCTGTTGAATATTATCGGTGCACATCAGGCTCTGTTCAAGTTCGAGGATGTACGAATTATGCGCGATATGCGTAATTCCGTCAACCGGATCGTTAATTGTGAGACAGCCAATTTGAACAAGACCATTGGGGCCGCAGTTCGGCAGATTGATAACATCAAGCTCCTGCAAAAAGAGGTAGGGCTTGAGAGCTTGCCTGATAAGCTGCGTGAAGTGGCTGAAGTTCGCCTCGCACATCCGGATATGAACCTTAAGGAAGTTGGCGAGCTGCTCAAGGGCACGGTTAGTAAATCAGGGGTCAATCATCGATTGCGTAAAATTGATGAGCTTGCAGAAAAAATTCGTGGGAGCTGAATTTCTTTTGCTAGTGTGCTGCATGTTGTGTATGGTATAATAATATAAATTATTATGTTGACAAAATGAACACGTGGATTGAATTCGTTATAGGGGGTAAGTTTTCATGGTAAAAAACCCAGTTACCGTTCGTTTGAAAACGGGACTTCATGCTCGGCCGGCTGCGCTTTTCGTTCAGGAAGCGAATAAATACTCGTCTGAAATCTTCGTTGAAAAAGACGATAAAAAAGTAAATGCCAAAAGTATCATGGGAATTATGAGCCTTGCGATTAGCACAGGTACAGAAATTTATATCAGTGCTGAAGGTGCGGATGCTGAACAGGCTGCAAACGCTTTAATCAGTTTGGTCAGCAAAGAAGAATTGGAGAACCAATAACACTCTTTTTTGGCCTAACTCAGTATCACAAATTAGGGGACTATTTCGTCAAACTAGGGCGAGATAGTCCTCTTTTTGATTTTTTGTAAATACAGCTGCAACATTTTATTCTGGTCTGCGTTTAGTAGATAAATCGCCAATAATTGGAGGGTCAAAATGATGAATAATAAAAATGCTTGGTTAAAACCTGTTGGTGCAGTTTTGTTAGCTGGAACGCTGGTAGTTGGAGGAACATTTTTTACCGGAGCACTAGGCACACCTCAGAAGGCTTACGCCGAAAGTGTTGCACTGCAGAAAAATATCATTAACGTGGTAGGGTCCGGAGAAATTTCTGTAAAGCCCGATATTGCGTATTTGACAATTGGTGTAGAGACTCAGGCGGATACGGCTAAGGAGGCACAAAGCGCGAATTCAACTAAAATGGCAAAGCTAAACACTTTGCTCAAGGATACTTGGAAAATCGATGTGAAAGACATTCAGACAGGCCAATTTTATGTACAGCCAAACTACAGCTATAGTGAAAAAGAAGGTCAAAAGGTAAAAGGATACACAGCTTACCATACTATAAATGTGAAATATCGTGACCTGTCCAAAATTGGACAACTGCTCGACGCTGCGTCGAATGCAGGGGCTAATCGAATTGATAATGTTCGGTTTAGTACGGAAAACCCTGATCAATATCAAGAACAGGTGATCCAGAAGGCTATGGCTAATGCAGACTTAAAGGCATCGGCGATCGCCAAGGCAGCTAAACGTCAGGTAGGTCTTGTGCTTAGCGTGACGCAGGCGTCAGTAGAAACTCCGACATACATGGAGAATTACAAAGTGATGGCTGGAACAGCGGATTCTGGAGCTGCCAGCACATCAGTGGAACCTGGTGAAATTACTGTGAAAACAACATTGAACGTAGTTTACGAAATGAAGTAAACCAGAAGATTACGCCCGGGACATCGTAGTAGCCTCTACAAGGTGAGATGTCTCGGGTTTTTTAAGCGCTATAGAACGTAATATGTAATAAAATGGAAGGGAAGGTGATCATGGTATCGAGAAATCCGGTAACATTAATTTCGCTTGTGTTAACTGTCTTATTTTCCAACATATCATACGCCTATGGAGATTCAGAGCAGATTCAAATTGACCCCTCAAAGATTAATAAGAAAACAATCAAGGAATCGTTAGATGTGAAGTCTAATACAGTTCAATTGCAGCCTATCCAGCCGCGGGGATTGGGTCCGAACAAGCAAGCACTGGAATTAATAAATGAAAGTAAAATTATGTTCGATGTCCAAGAGGAAGAGGAAAAGTCAAAATTGGAGGGTCATGGTGGTTTAATTCCAGTTCGTGTTGTAGTAAAGGATGATGACAGCGAAGAGAACATTGGAGTAAATGAAGCAAAGTTTGAAAAACAATTAACTCTTAAATTTGAAGAAGAGCTGAAATATGAAAGGGTCAGTTATAGAACATATGATATGTCAGTAACCAGAGACCAACTGAGTGTCCTAGAATCAATGGATGTGGTGAAACATATCTATAAACAACCCGAAAGTGAAGATGAATTTTACATCGCATGTTGCGAGAATAACAGCAGGTCTAGGTAATGGTGGTCCAGGAATACAACAGGGCTAGCACCGCAAATAATTACGGGATTGACCACAAAGAGGCTGTCCCAAAAGTTATCTAAGATAACTTTGAGGGACGCTTCTTGTTTAGCAGAGGAAAGGCAAGATATCAGGAAAAGGATGCAAAAATACAGTTTTTTAAA
>NZ_FNBG01000055.1 GCF_900102215.1 Fontibacillus panacisegetis | reverse complement strand
TCCGGATTCAGCACAAAACAGAAGTCATTGAAGATCTAAAGACGATTTACACCGCTGCAGACTACGAACTGGCGCTGGCTGCGTTTGATACGGTGAAGGCCAAGTGGGGCAAGCTGTACCCGAAGGAAATGCAGTCCTGGGAGGAACAACTGTCCACGTTACTGACGTTCTACAAGTACCCGGCGCTGATCAAGGAGGCGATCTACACCTCCAATCCGATTGAGCGGATGAACAAGGAAATTCGTAAACGTCTGAAGCCGATGAACAGCCTCACCAATATGGATGCGGCAGAGAAGATTGTCTACCTCGACGTGATAGACTACAATGAACGTTTTAGCGAACGTGTCATTCGTGGCTTCGGTGATCTGGAGGTAAAGAAGAAACTAAATGAGATGTTTGAAGCACGATATCCAGTGCGGGAGACAGAAGAAAAGTAGCCTAATTCCCTTGTTCTTTGGGGGGGGGTTCCCCCGCCCCAAAGAACACCCACACCGACTAACGAACACCCGAGAAGTTACTCTCTACTCTTTTACACAAACTTCTTGACGCTACCGCTTTACACAAACAAGGCCTGCACATTTGCAGGAATTTCTGAAATTCCGCATCATGACATCCCGCAAACTCATTGCCGAATACATCCTGTTCTGCAACATAGAGCGGCTCCAAAATAAACTCGGCGACCTCTCCCCGGTGGATTACCGGGAATCGATCGCCGCATAACTCAAAGACTTTTATACTGTCTACATGACGGGGCTATGACCAGATAGTCGTACCTGCCGGTTATGCACATATGTAATAAAGGTGTTCCAAGCACATCTTGCGGCATTTGGAGCACCTTTTTTGATCGTCATATTATCGTAGTATCTCTTATTTCTTCTCCAAAACAGCAAAGTAATTTCCTTCGTCATCCGCGAAGTTAAACACCTTACCCATAGGCAAATCTACAAGCTCGCCAACTGTAATGCCCTTCTCAGTGAACTCTGCATATAGCCGTTCAACATCATCAGCAAAAAACATTAATGAAGGTGTGCCTAGATTTAACTCTGGCGACATTTTAGCGACCAGCTCTTTATTGTGCAGCACCAATGTGGTTGCTGATTGTGCCGCAGGTGCAATTTCTATAGAGCGCATGCCCTGACCGTGATCTTCTTCCGCAATGACAACAAAGCCAGCTTTTTCTGTCCAAAATGAAACGGCTCCTGCTTGATCGTTGACATACAGCATAACTTGTCCAAGTTTTTGAATGATATAGACCACTCCTTCATGGGGATATTAGTTCCATTGTATACCAATTACACGCGAATTACTAAAATTCAAAATATTCAGTATTCAGTGGCCTTGATTCTTAACACTCCCTTTACCCTCCATATACGAAACCCACTTCTTTTACCCGCTTTTAATAAACGTAATCAATTTAGTTAATCCCGCGGAAATAGTCACTACCTATACTTTAAGTGGGTTGAAAACAACGTGAATACACAATAAACCCACAATAATCCACAGGGAGTGCGAAAAAAACATGAAATACTGGTTAAAGAAAGAATTAGCACTGGGTCTTGTTCTCTGCTTATTTGTTTTGATGCTGGCAGCTTGTGGAGGTTCAGACAGCAAAGAGGCAGCTGCAAATGGAAATGCGAGTACAAATGCTGCGGAAGAAGAGATATCTGTAGCGGATTTAGAGAAGAGGGCAAAGGAAGAAGGATCTGTCGTAAGTGTCGGAATGCCGGATTCCTGGGCGAACTGGAAAGATACATGGGAGGATCTGCAAAGCAAGTATTCTCTTGCACACACAGACACTGATATGTCGAGTGCAGAGGAGATCGCCAAGTTTGAGGCAGAGAAAGACAAGCCAACTGCTGATATTGGTGATGTAGGTATTGCGTTTGGTCCGGTAGCTGTTGAGAAGGGTGTAACACAAGCCTACAAAACCTCTTACTGGGGAGAAATTCCTGACTGGGCTAAGGATAGTGATGGACATTGGATCGTAGGTTATCAGGGCTCCATTTCATTCTTTACGAACACGCAGCTTGTTCAATCGGTACCTCAAAGCTGGGAGGATCTGAAGAACGGTGACTACAAAATTATCGTTGGTGATGTAACAAAGGCAGCCCAAGCTCAAATGGCGGTATTGGCTGCTGCGATTGCTTTTGGTGGAGATGAATCGAATATCGAGCCGGGTATTGCTTACTTCGAGGAGCTTGCCAAGAAGGGCCGTCTATCCAATGCAGAAGCTTCACTTGCAAATATTGAGAAGGGTGAAGTTCAAGTAACGCTGTTATGGGACTTTAATGCTCTTAACTATAAAGATCAATTAGGTTCAGATAAATTTAGTGTAGCTATTCCTAAAGAGGGCAGCGTCGTAAGTGGTTATGCCACTATTATTAACAAATATGCACCACATCCAAATGCGGCAAAGCTGGCACGTGAATACATTTTAAGCGACGAAGGTCAGATTAATCTTGCTAAAGGCTATGCCAGACCGATTCGCGAAAGCGTAAAGCTTCCTGAAGATGTAGCTGCCAAGCTTCTGCCTGCTGATGCGTATACAAATGTTAAACCAGTTAGTGATTATAAGGTATGGGAAGAAACAGCTAAAACTTTGCCACAGCTCTGGCAGGAACGTGTTCTTGTGCACATGAACTAATGAGATAAACGTAAGCGAGAAGTGGCGTCTCGTCCCTGCACGATGGCGCCTCTTTTTATAAGAAGGAGAGTGAAAGACGTGAAGCGAAGAAAACGATGGTTTTTACTAGGGCTGGTTCCCTTTGTAATGATGATCGTAGCGTTTCAATTAGCTCCAATCCTGTCAATGCTGACGGGAAGTATTAGTCAGGGAGACGGTTCAGGTTTTACGTTTGGTTATTATTCTAGAATTCTACAAAGCGATTATTATCTCAAGGCTATCAAGAATAGCTTGCTGATTTCGATTTTTTCTAGTGTGATTGGGATTGTTGTAGGACTTATTTGTGCATACTCGATTACGCGATTCTCTCCAAAGATGAGGGATCGGCTATTAATGCTGTCTAATATGACATCGAATTTTGCCGGTGTTCCGCTTGCTTTTGCTTATATCATTCTGCTGGGTAGTAATGGGGTATTTACTTTGCTATTTAAGCAATGGGGCTGGAGCGTGTTCGCCGATTTCAATTTATATAGCTGGACCGGGCTTGTTTTGGTATACGTGTATTTTCAGGTTCCGCTTGCTTTATTGCTGCTATACCCTTCTTTTTACGGGATTCGTGAGCAGTGGAAAGAAGCGGCTTCTCTGCTGGGAGCGAGTAAGTGGCAGTTTTGGAGAACGATCGGTATTCCTGTGCTAACGCCAGCTGTATTTGGGACGATGGGAATTTTATTCGCTAACGGTATGGGTGCTTATGCAACAGCGTATGCCTTAGTTGGAGGTAATTACAATTTGCTTGCTGTACGGATTGGCTCCTTAGTGTCGGGGGATGTGGTGAATGAGCCGCAGCTTGGCAATGCACTTGCAGTTATTTTAGCTTTGTCGACACTGCTCGCTGTGTATCTTAATCATAAGATGACCCAGCGTTCTCATATGTTTCAATCGAACGGGATGTCACCAAAAGCAAGCGGTTGGAGGAAATTTTACAAGCTTAAGGCCTCGGCAGTGAAGGAGGAACTGTAGTGAAGACTGAGACGAAAAAAGCAGGCTGGGGACATCGGTCACTTATGCTCATCTTAATGATTTATTTGCTCCTTCCTTTGCTTGCTACGTTTATATATGCATTCGCTAAGGAATGGCAGGCGACGATCCTTCCGGAGAGCTGGACATTGGAATGGTTCAAGGAGATGTTTCTAGACGTTCGCTTCTTGGAAGCACTTTGGACTTCGCTGTATCTTTGCATAATTAGTGTCGTGCTCAGTCTGGTTGTTATGCTTCCTGCTGTGTTCATCATTACGGTTTACTTGCCCAAGCTAGAGACATTTATGAAGGGGATCGTTGTACTTCCCTATGCTGTACCTGGTGTTGTTGCAGCGGTTGGACTTATTCGCGCTTATTCCTCAGGGCCGATCAATATTACAGGAACAGCCTATATTTTGATCGGGGCTTATTTCATTATAATTTTGCCTTACATGTATCAAGGGATACGTAATAGCCTGCTTACTGTGTCAGCAGTTGAGCTGCTCAATTCCGCGGAGATGCTGGGAGCTAGTCGCTATAAAGCGTTCGTTACGGTTATTTTGCCTAATATATGGCCTGGCGTTGTCACCTCGACATTACTATCTTTTTCAGTGCTTTTTGGAGAATTTGTATTAACAAATATGTTAGTTGGAGGGCATATCCAGACGATCCAGGTTTATCTGTATCAAAGGGTGAACGAAAGTGGGCATTTGGCCAGTGCAATTGCGATTTCCTACTTTGTATTTATTTTAGTGCTGTCTATGATTCTAATGAAGCTCGGTAAAAAAGTGAACAAGGGGATATCATGATGAAACCGTATCTGAAACTGGAAGGCATCCGTAAGCAATTTGGTGATACAACGGTACTGAATAATGTGAATTTGGATATCCGTGAGGGGGATCTCGTAACGTTGCTAGGGCCTTCAGGTTGTGGAAAAAGCACGCTGCTGCGCTGTATCGCAGGCCTGACGGATCTGGATGGCGGACAGATTTGGCTGGATAGTAAGGATATTGTGAGCTTGCCGCCCCGTAATCGAGAGATCGGTATGGTATTCCAATCGTACGCTTTATTCCCGAACCTAACGGTTAGTGAAAATATTCAATACGGGATGAAAATGAGAGGAGCTTCCAGGGAAGCCAGATGCAAACGATCTGATGAATTGCTGGAGCTTATTGATCTGGGAGATAAGCGTGATGCTTATCCGCAGCATCTTTCAGGAGGACAGCAGCAGCGTGTAGCGCTTGCACGTTCACTTGCTGTTCAGCCCAAGGTTCTATTGCTGGATGAGCCGCTTAGCGCTTTGGATGCGAAAATTCGCAAAAACCTGCGAACGGAAATCCGGGATATTCAGAAAAAATTCAATATGACAACCATTTTTGTGACCCATGATCAGGAGGAGGCGTTGATCTTGTCCGATCGGGTATGTCTGATGAATAAAGGAAGGATCGTTCAGCAAGGTACTCCGGAAGAGCTCTACACAGCTCCAAGAACAGAGTTTGTCGCTCAGTTTATGGGTAGCTATAATGTGTTGACCCGACCTGAGGTATTGCGGCTGTTTGGAGGAATGATTAGTGATGCTGAGAGCTTCGCCATTCGTCCTGAAGCACTTGTACTTATGGATGAGCGCGCACGAATCGAGGGTGAATATGCAGGCAAGCAGATCGTTGATGGCACAATCGGTTCAGTTTCTATTCTAGGCAACATTATTCGTTATGTAATAAATGCTGCGGGAGTAAGTCTGACGGTAGATATTCTTAATGACGGTCGATCCTTGCGACTGGGAGAACAAGCCTCTGTAAGCTTGGCTCTGGATGCTTCCCAGCTTCTGCAGCTTGAGAGGGAAGGAGCTTAAAGCTTGTCAATTTCGTCAGAAGAACGCAAAAGAGTGATCATGGAGCAATTAAAACAGCAGGGTCAAGTCAAGGTACCTGAATTATCAATTACATTTGCTGTTTCGGAGGAGACAGTTCGCCGCGATCTTTTAATATTGGAAAAGGAAGGGTTAGCTAAAAGGGTATATGGTGGAGCCGTTCTGATGAAGCCGACCAGCTTCGAGCCACCTTATTTGCAGCGTCAAAAGGTAAAGTCGGAGGAGAAGGAGCGAATTGGCCGCTTGGCAGCCGAGCTGATCGAATCCGGTGACACCATTGCCATCGATGTTGGCACTACGACGCTTGAGCTGGCTAAGGCCATCGCTGGGCGGGAACGACTGACGATTCTGACGAACTCTCTTGCAGTTGCCTATCATTTAATGGAGTCGTTGAACAGCGGCAGGTTCTCCGGGAAGATTTTTGTAGTCGGCGGGGAATTGAATCCAGAGCAGCAGTCCATGTCAGGTACGCTTGGAGAACGTGTAATCTCGCAGTTTCGGGTAGACAAGGCTTTTATATCCATCGGGGGAATATCCCTGAACCGCGGAATTAGCGATTACGATCTGAACGAGACTGGAATGTCTCGCAGGATGGTGGAGGCAGCTTACCAAACAATCGTGTTAGCAGATGAGTCCAAGCTGGATAAAGAAGCGTTTGTCGAAATTGTACCACTAAGAAAGATTCACACTATTGTTAGTGATGTTGCTCCACCGAAGGAGTGGCTGCAGATGCTTAGAAGCAATCATATCCAATGGATCGAAGCAAAGTAAAAGGGGAGAGTATAATGTCGGAAACAGCTTCAAAGCTAGTAGTTGTTGTCTTGGATGGATTAAGATACGATTCCGCACGCAAGTTTTTGGGTTATATGGAGCACCTTGTCGAGCAAGGTGAGGTCACCTGCTACCAGGTTCAATCCCAACTGCCCAGCCTCTCGCGTCCACTCTATGAAGTATTGCTTACCGGCACACCAGTAGCGAGAAATGGTATTACGGCCAATCATATCGCAAGGCTTAGTCATGAGCAGAGTGTATTTCATATCGCTCGCGAAGCTGGGTTAAGAACTGCTGCTGCCGCTTATCATTGGGTAAGTGAGCTATACAACACCGCTCCTTTTAATCCGATAACAGACCGACATCAGCATGATGATAGCAAACCGATCCAGCATGGCATTTTCTATTTTGAGGATCATTATCCAGACAGCCATCTGTTTATAGATGCCGAGTATTTACGGACAGCTTTTGATCCGCATTTTCTATATATACATTCTATGAATATCGACGATATGGGGCATAAGCACGGAGGAGAAAGTAAGCAATATGAAGGTTCTGTACGTGCAATCGATGGCATGCTCGCGACCTTGGTGCCGTTATGGAGATCACAGGGTTATCATGTTATCGTTACATCTGACCATGGAATGAATGCCATGGGACAGCATGGTGGGACAGAGCCTGAGGAACGGAACGTCCCGCTTTACATATTTGGTGAGACACCGATCCCTTCTTCCATGTTGGGCAATTCGCAGGTCTTATCACAGCTTAATTTTGCTCCGTTAATGTGTCATTATCTTGGAATCGAGCCTTCAGAAGCTATGCTGAAATGGGATTAAAGCAAGGGGGATATAACTTAGTGAAGGTTGATATGCATTTTCATCTAGAGGAAGGCCCGTATTCGTTGCGCTGGTTATTACGCACTATGCAGGCGTTGACTTCTACGGAATCTACGCCGGATTTATCAGCAGGCCATCATACGCTTCAATTTGCAGAGAAAATGTCGCAGCTGTTATCTAGCAGAATGCAGCAGGGCTGCTATAGCGAAGAGTGGCTTGATCGGTATTTAACGACTGGACGCGAACGTGGCATTGAACATTTTGGTGTAGTGGATCATTTATATCGTTTTCGGGAATGTCGATCATATTACGAGAAGCATATGCTGCTTGATGATAGTCCTGTAGGGAGGCTGCAGCGTACTTGGCTGGATCAGGTCTGTGTGGCTTCATTATCCGATTTTGTCAGCTTCGTAACTGAAGCGAAAAAATCTCGTCCAGATTTGGCACTTGGGATTGAGGCTGATTTTTTTCCTGGAGGTGAAGCAGAGCTCGGACAAATGTTATCGGGGTACGATTGGGATTACGTTATTGGATCAGTTCATTTCCTAGATGGATGGGGTTTTGATAATCCGGAGGCGAAGGCTGAATTTAATGATAGAGATCCCGTTGAAACTTATGTGAATTATTACGAGCTATTGCGACAAGCCTGTGTATCAGGACTGTTCGATATTATCGCCCATCCGGACAATCTGAAGGTATTTGGTTTCCGTCCACACGATGAGCGGGAGCTGCTTCCGTATTACCGGAGAATTGCTGAGGAGATGGTGCATAGCGGTGTCATTACAGAGATTAATACTGGTCTGGCTTATCGATACCCGATAGCAGAGAGCTGTCCAAGTCCATTGTTCCTGTCTGTGCTGGCTGAATATCGGGTTCCACTTACTTTATCTTCAGATGCTCACTTTCCGGATGACATCGGCATGCTGCTGGATACTGCGAGAGCTGCTGCGGAGGCTGCAGGTTATACAGAACTGGCCGTATTCAGGAAAGGCGAACGAATAATGGTACCGATAAAATAATGGATAAAGGACATTTTTCTGTACAGTTACTCACTCGTATATATTTCAAAAATGAAAAGCAAAAATTAAATTTATATATCTATTGACACCATTTTATGGCAATGTTAATATTCAATTAATCCAAGTTGTTTAGTATGAATAATTGGATTGTTCAATAAAATAGCCGACTTAACCGGACAACCGGAGGGTCTCTCTAATCGACTATATACAGCTAATCTATTTATTTACGCTGTGCTGTCGATCAGGGAGACCCTTGTGTTTTTTTAAGGTTATTAAGGGGTTTGCAAATGATAATGGGAGTTGAAGCGTATGAAGCAGAGAAAAGAAAAATGGGACGTTAAGTGGGTTGTAGGATTGATATTACTAGTGTCACTGGTGCTTACAGCTTGCGGCAATGGAAATAGTGCAAGTAACAGCAAAGGCAGTAATAGCAGCAATTCGAATACTAGTGAGACAAAGGTGGAGACACCTTCATCAGCCTCGCCTTCAGAGACAAGAGATATTACGATCCGAATCGGTTATCAGAAATATGGAACGATTAATATTCTTAAGGCTGACGGTTCATTGGATAAGCGGTTGGCTGACGAGCGAAACATCAAGATTGAGTGGACGGAATTTCCTGGCGGTCCACAGCTGTTAGAGGCTCTAAATGTAGGTAGTATCGATATTGGACATACCGGTGAAGCTCCGCCGATTTTTGCACAGGCTGCAGGAGCGCCATTAGTGTATTTGGCTCATGAGCCAGCGAGTCCCAAGAGTGAAGGAATTATCGTGCCGAAGGATTCGCCGATTCAGAGCGTTGCTGATTTGAAGGGGAAGACGATCGTATTAAATAAAGGATCTAACGTGCATTATCTATTGGTCAAACAGCTTGAAAAGCACGGTGTTTCATATAAAGACGTAACGGTAAAATATTTACCTCCTGCTGATGGACGTGCTGCTTTTGAAAAAGGTAGTGCAGATGCCTGGGTGATATGGGACCCATTCCTGGCTGCAGCTGAGACAGCTACTGGTGGTAGAGTGCTGGCAGATGGTGAAGGTGTCGTATCCAATCATGAGTTTTATTTGGCGACCCGTGAGTTTGCTGAGAAATACCCTGATCTGGTTAATATTTTGTTGGAGGAAGCAGACAAGATCGATGCATGGTCGAAGGAGCATCCACAGGAGCTGGCCGAGAAGCTGTCACCACAATTAGGAATTGATGTAGAATCCCTTGTACTTGCAGCAGAACGCCGAAATTATGGTGTTCAGTCCATAGATGCTGAGCTGATTAAAGCACAGCAAGCCATTGCGGATACCTTCCTGGATTTGGAATTAATTCCGAAGAAGCTGGATATTAATGATGCCATTTTAAAATAACGATTTCAGGAATATTAGGAGGCGAGGAATTATGAAGGTTTTTTGGTTCATTCCGACGCATGGAGATGGTCGCTACCTTGGCACAAGCGAAGGTGCGCGGACTGTAGATCTTCAATATATGCAGCAAATTGCAGTGGCGGCCGATCGGTTAGGTTATGAAGGAGTATTGATTCCGACGGGGACTTCCTGCGAAGATCCTTGGGTCGTTGCCTCGGCATTAGTTCCTGCAACAGAGAGACTGAAATTCCTTGTCGCATTACGTCCAGGACTTACATCCCCTACACTTGCTGCGCGGATGGCGTCTACGCTTGACCGCATTTCAGGTGGAAGGCTTCTGTTAAATGTTGTAGCTGGAGGCGACCCGGTAGAGTTAGCAGGAGATGGGTTGTTTCTGAATCACACCTCGCGCTATGAATTGACGAGTGAATTTTTGGAGGTATGGCGTAGAGAGGTATCTGGAGAAAACGTGGATTTTAACGGTAAACATATCCGTGTGGAAGGTGGCCATATTTTATATCCAAGTATTCAACAGCCGCATCCACCATTATGGTTCGGGGGTTCCTCCGCAGCAGGTCATAAGGTTGCAGCAGAACACGCAGAGGTATACCTGACTTGGGGGGAGCCGCCTGCTGAGATAGCGAAAAAAATTGCAGAAATGCGTCAGTTGGCAGAGCAGCAAGGACGTCAGATTAAATTTGGCATCAGGCTTCATGTTATCGTTCGTGAGACAGAGGAGGAAGCATGGGAAGCAGCCAACCATCTGATTCGTCATTTAGATGACGAGACAATTGCGGCAGCCCAAAAAATCTTTAACCGCTTTGACTCCGTCGGTCAGAAACGGATGGCAACTCTGCATAGTGGAAGCAGGGACAATTTAGAGATTAGTCCGAACCTATGGGCGGGTATTGGTCTGGTTCGCGGGGGCGCAGGTACGGCGCTCGTTGGAAGCCCTGAGATCGTTACCGAGCGTATGAAAGAATATGCTGATTTAGGGATTGAGACGTTTATTTTCTCAGGATATCCTCATTTGGAGGAGGCGTACCGTGTGGCTGATCTATTGTTCCCTCTATTACCATTGGATGAAAGAATCGAGACGGTAGGGCCCACTTCTATAAGTCCATTTGGCGAAATTATCGCAAACAACGTTCGTCCAACACCAAAGGCATCAGCACATTAAGAAAGGAATAGATCGTATGCTGAAGAAAAGTTGGCACAGCAAGGCTCTGCCTTGGTATATTCCTTTATTCATCCTCATTGTATGGCAGGTGCTGGGAAGTGTTGGAATCATATCAGATCGAACATTGCCATCGCCGTTAGAGGTTTTTCAAGCGGGCTGGGAATTAACAACGAACGGGAAATTATTCGAAGCGATTGGTATCAGTACATGGAGAGCTTTGATTGGTTTCGTAATTGGCGGGCTGCTGGGGTTTGCTTTTGGTCTGTTAAACGGAGTTATTCCATTGTGTGAGAAGCTGACCGATTCAACGATCCAAATGATACGGAATGTACCGCACTTAGCTATGATCCCGCTTGTTATCGCTTGGTTTGGTATTGGTGAAGAGGGGAGAATCTTCCTTGTTGCACTTGGGGTATTGTTTCCTATATACATTAACACCTTGCATGGCATTCGTTCTGTAGATCCTAGTCTGATTGAAATGGGAAAAGTGTATGGTCTGCGTCATTGGCAGTTATACCGTAAAGTCATTTTACCAGGCGCACTTCCTTCAATTTTGGTAGGGTTCCGATTTGCATTAGGGATCATGTGGCTGACACTCATCGTAGCAGAGACGATTGCGGCAAATTCCGGGATTGGATATATGGCGATGAATGCTCGGGAATTTTTCCAGCTGGATGTTGTCGTACTGAGCATATTGTTGTATGCGCTGCTCGGCAAGCTGTCTGATCTGTTGGCAAAAGGACTTGAGAGGAGGTGGCTGAAATGGCATCCGCATTTCGCCAAGGAAGGGCTGCAGGAATCGCAAATACAATAAGTAATGATGAAGTTTATGATCGTTATCCTGAAGTAAGTTCATCAAAGCAATTCAATGGAATTTCGATTGAGCTGGAGGCTGTCTCCAAGCAATTTGGACATAAGAAAGTGCTTGAAGACATTCATATATCCCTTGAACCTGGAAGCTTCGTAGCTATTGTTGGACGAAGCGGCTGCGGAAAAAGCACATTGTTGCGTTTGCTGTCAGGGCTGGATCAAGTGAGTAGTGGCTCCCTAAAATTGCAGGATAAAGAGGTTAAGGGAGTTCACCATGATACGAGATTTATGTTTCAGGACGCTCGTTTGTTGCCATGGAATACGGTACTGGACAATGTGAAGCTGGGCTTAACAGGAGTTCACTCGGCCGAAGCACATCGAAGAGCATTTGAAGCATTGAAGCTGGTAGGTCTTGAAGATCGTGCAGAAGAATGGCCATCTGTATTGTCTGGTGGGCAGCGTCAGCGTGTTGCATTAGCTCGGGCATTAGTGGGAAACCCTCATTTATTGCTGTTTGATGAACCGCTGGGCGCGCTTGATGCATTGACTAGAATTGAAATGCAGAGGCTTATCGAGGATTTGTGGGAGCAGCGAGGGTTTACTGCGATCATGGTAACCCATGACGTGAGTGAGGCGGTAAGCTTAACGGACCGGGTTATATTGATTGAAAATGGGAAAATTGCCCTGGATATTAAAATAACTTTACCACGACCACGGATTAGAGACGCAGGATTTGCACATTTTGAACAAGTGATATTGGATCGTGTACTTACGCCGGATCACCGGGCTGAGGCAAGATCTACTGCATCTTTGTATGATATATAAGCAGTAGAATAAGAGGCTGTCCCAAAAGTTATCTAAGATAACTTTGAGGGACACTTCTTTTTTTGCAGTGGAAAGGCAAAATATCAGTAAGAGCATGTAAAAATACAGTTTTTTAAAAGTAGCCAAGAAAGAATGAACAAAAGCGTGCAAAAATGCAGGAATATGGTTCAGAATAGACTAGTTTGAAGAGAATCCTTAGAGAATGCCTGCACATTCGGCTAGGCCCCCTTAAATCGGAGTCCTGCCCTACAATGTTTATGAATTCACAGGATTGCTCCTTATTCTGCCGTATCACACCGCTCTATGAAAGGCAGAGGTGTCTTCTAGCGTCCTTACCCACGTCGAAAACTGCATGGGGGACATTCGTCTTAAGCTGCCGTGAATTTTTCGGTTGTTGTAAAAGTCCATGTATTGGTCTAGCGCCTCGTAAGCTTCATCAAGGGTCATAAAGTCCCTTCGGCTAAACAGATGGCGTTCCAGAACGCTGTGAAATGACTCAATGTAGGCGTTCATATTGGGGGACCGGGGTGGAATACGCTCATGTATAAGATCTAAGCTTTCACAGGTATC
>NZ_FNBG01000074.1 GCF_900102215.1 Fontibacillus panacisegetis | reverse complement strand
TAGGGGTCTGGACCAAATTCAGTAGCACTTGCTCCATACACGACGATGTAATATGCCGTATTGGGCTTTACCGTGAATGTCATCGTATCTTCCTGACCAGCCCCATTTGTCGATCCAGCTAACCATTTGGACCAATCAGCGGTTTCATAAACCTCCACATTAAAGTCTTTTCCTGCAGGTGAAGTAAGGTTAACTGTGAGTCTTCCTCCTTGTTGAGATGTAAACTCATAAAAATCTTTATCGTCCGAAATGGAAATATAAGAGTCGTAAGTGCCCCCGGTCACAACGGTAACAGCATCCGGAAAGTCGTCGTTCATTTCATGATTATCTAATAATTCTAAATTTTGATATCCGAGCATCGGGCTCATATTGGGTTCAATATGATTATTTGAATCTAGACCTGCCATTACAGCATTCCAAAACTCCGTTTCTTCGTATCCTAACCTCCAAACACTGACACCAGCAAGATTATATTTCAAAACGAGTTGCGTTTTTAGCTGTATACTAGCACTGTTTTCATACCATACATTATGATCATTACCATTACTTCCTTCATAAGTAAAATAGGGTGACTGACTAGCTGGATCCCAGGTATGGAAACCTCCAGAAACTGAAGATAACCACAATATTTTCTTTAGTGGAAGCAGAACATTTCTTGATGGTTTTTCTAAGTTCCAATCGTATGAATAGTTTGTTAAGCCTAATAATATCTTTTCGCTAGTAATTTTACTCAACGTATACTGCAGAACATTCTCTACCCATTGATATCCTGCAAGAGGTCCAGGTAATCCCCAAGGTCCGTGTTGGTTATGCGCCATAACTTGAACGTAATCAACTAAATTTCCCAACTGCACTAAATCATAAACCATAGAGTTTTCTTCAGAAATTGAAGTAATTGGATAGATTGAGACAATGATTTTATAGCCACTTGGCCTCAAAACATCGGCGAGTTCCAGAATAAATTGCGTAAATGATTCTTTGTAGGATGAACTTAATCCTTCGAAGTCAATATTGACCCCTTCGTACCCATTTGCCGACACAATTGAATAGATATTTTGAATAAGCGTTTGTCTTAAGGTTTCAGATGATACAACGGTTTCAGCAATTTGAGGACTAAATCCACCTTGCTCTCTATTTTGAAACACTGCGTAGGTTTTAATCCCATTTTGACTTGAAAACTCCAACACGTTAGTGGGATTATTTCCAACGACATCGCCTGTGCTCGTGATATCGAACGTTGCCGATAATAAATTATCCATGTACGAACTGTTTTGAGTAAGACTTTCATATCCAGCTGTATCATAAGGTGCATAATAACCAAATACTTCCTTATGTGTCTGCTGTTCAAACTCAGAAGTAGGCATCAATTCTGTTGGTATTGATTGATCAGTAACACCGGTTTGAATATTATTGATTTCATTAACTCCTTCGTTTACGATAGACAATTCTGATAGAATATCCTCTTCTGCTACAGCATCTGTACCACTTGATAGCAAAATTAAATTTAAAAATATCGCCAAAATCAATGCCGATGCAATTCGACCAACAAATACATTTTTCGACATAACTATCCCCCAAATTTCGACTTTTTGATAAAATTTCACCAAATTTGTAATTGTATGAAATTCAATATTATCTATTAGCTACATTGCTATTAAATGTATTTCATCCCTTGTTTCCATCAACAACGTATTAATTCACTTACGAACATACTTGGCATCGATCTATTATGTTATTTGAGATTTCGCGGAACTTACCATTAGTATCTTCATAATGAACGGGGATCATCGAATACTCGATCTGGTATGTATTATCACTCATTAGATATTGCTTAGAAAATTCTGTACGTTTATCTTCAACCTCTTTGACTATTTGCGGTTCCTTCTGTAGTTCTTTTTGTAGGTCAATCAGTTCGAGTTCCTTATTGTTATTCAGCACGGTACTCATTTGAATATTCTCTTCGGCTGAATCCTCCCCAATCTCTGCTACAGCTACTTGGACATCTCCTAATCCAAATATTAAAACGCTTACAATTAATAAAAACAATAAAAATCTCTTCAATTTTCCCACAGATTACCTTCTCCTTTTCTTTTTCAAAATATACTTCAAACTAGTGAACCATCCCCTCAATCGGCAATTAAAAGTCATAAGGTTGAGTATAATTTCACATTCTTTCTTTGTCAATGATTCCCTAAAATGTTTATATGCCCCTTCTAGGAATAAGAAAAAAGACTACCTAGTAACCAGGTAGCCTTGCTCTATACTCATTATATGCTTTTATTGATTCAAATCAGGACGATGCCCTGTTACGAGGTACACGGCACTTTCGCCAATATTTGTTGCGTGGTCTGCAATCCGTTCAATATAGCGACCAACCAG
>NZ_FNBG01000029.1 GCF_900102215.1 Fontibacillus panacisegetis | reverse complement strand
CCGTACAACGCCACATTTGGGAGAGCGACAAGGAAAAAGTAGCAAAATACCGGCAAAGTGATGCAGGAAAAGCCGCTTACGCCATACGATGCCAAACTATAGAGCGAAGCTTCGCGGATGCCAAAGTGCTCCACGGGCTTCGCTATTGCCGGTTTCGGGGCAGAGAAAATGTACAGATTCAAGCGTTGCTAACCGCAACTGCACAGAACATTAAGAAGATAGCCCTCCACCTTTCCAGAAGGACTATCTCGAATATGCACAAGATTTCGTATAGTATTTTACATCTTCATTTTCATTTTTCTTTCGATACTAAGTTTAAAAGTAGGGGTATCTCAACAGCCTGACTTTTGCATTTTTTCGCTCCACACAAGCCTATTTCACAAAAAATTCCTGCATTTTTGCATCTTTACCAGAAAAAATACTTACTTCGAACACAGAACACATGTGCATAAAATTCTACTCATTGGACACCCTTTCTGCATTTTGTCCCATCACATTATTTCATAGAGGTTTCTATCAATTCTATATGTCCACCCTCTCCACGAGCTAACATATAGAATTGATCTTCATAATAACCGATAAGCTTCCCGCTTAATCCCTTGTTAGAAAAGATCAACGGAATATCATTAATCACATTCCCTTTTTGATCCAATACCGATAATTTGTTCTGCTCAGAATCTATTAAGGTCAGTCGATGATTAAAATAACTTGCGCTCCAATTCGATTCTGTTGAAGTGAAGTTGCGCGTTACATAACGTCAGGCTTTTTCCATGGATATTGATAGATGTTTAATTTCCCATCCAACGCTACTGCTATCGCTTCCTTGTTCTGCCCCGCCTTTGGAGACCAACTAACTTTCGCATCTCCAGCCAATTGGATATTAGAAAATACTTGCTCGGAGATCACACGCCCATCTGTAGAGAGGGTTACTTTTTTCAGCTTATTGTTTTCAGCGGTAATTACAACGATCTTCGCAGGATTCAACAATACCTGACTATCATAAATAATAGGGAACTTTTTGCTCCACACTACCTTTTCCTGTGCTAAGTCCAGCACTTGAATTTGCTTATTAATTTTATCTACTAGCAAAGTTTTTTCTGGTGTTAGCGAAAGTACGCTGGCGCTCTCATCGAGAAGCCATTCCGAATAATTAGAGCTGTTTGCAGCACTAGAGAACGGAAGAACCGAGCAAGATATAATTATGGAAAGTAGTATCATCATGTTTATTTTCCTCAGAATGATTACCTCCTCGGGGCTATAGGATCACGTTCAAGACAAAGTTGAAGCACCTGATCTGCCTCGATGGTTGTTTTGTGCCCCGCTCCACGTTCTACGAATTCCACCAATCCTTGAGCCGCATCTTTTCCTATAACAATTCTGATCGGTATTCCAATCAAGTCGGAATCCTTGAATTTCACTCCAGGCCGCTCCTCCCGATCATCGACTAAAACTTCCACCCCATGTTTGCTCAATTGCTGATACAGTTGCTCTACCACATTCATTTGCACTTCATCTTTAACTGATATTGGAACCAAATGCACATGGAAAGGGGCAATGGAGATTGGCCAAACCATGCCATGCTCATCATGACTTTGTTCTACTACCGCTGAGAGAATCCGGGAGACTCCTATCCCGTAACATCCCATAATCATAGTTTGCTCCTTGCCTGATGAATCAAGGTAGGTCGCGCCAAGCTTTTCACTATACTTAGTTCCTAGCTTAAAGACATGCCCTATCTCTATTCCACGATAAAACTGCAAGTTACCCTGCTCACATCTAGGACAACTGTCTCCTTCAGACACATTACGGAAATCACCCACATGCTCCATCGCGAAATCTTTATGAGGTTGAATATTTATATAGTGAAAATCTTGTTCATTCGCTCCAACGATAATCGCAGGCATATTCACCACATTAACATCAACCAGCAGAGGAATTTGCAGACCAACTGGACCGATAAAACCGACCGGAACCCCTAACTTTGAGCTAATGGCATGGTCGTCAGCTATTTCAATATTTTCTGCACCAAAATAGTTTTTCACTTTAACCTCATTAACTTCGTGGTCACCCCGCACTAAAACCGCTACAGGATTACCATCTACCAGATAAATCATCGTTTTAACTATGTTCTGTTTCTCTACGTTCAGGAATTCTGTTAATTCTTCGATTGTACGAGCATTCGGAGTATGTACCTTTTCCTTCACCCTATCTGCACAAATGATTAAATCGGATGATAGCGGTGCTCGTGATTCAGCTTTTTCCAGATTGGCGATATAATCGCAGCAATTACAGGTCACAATGGTATCCTCACCGATTTCTGTGAGCGCCATGAACTCATGTGTCTCTCCTTCTCCACCAATCGCTCCGGCATCAGCCTCAACAGCACGGAAATTCAGTCCAATTCTATTGAAAATTTGATGATATGCCTCATACATTTTTCGATAGGACTCATCTAATCCTGACCAATCTGTATCAAAGGAATACGCATCCTTCATTAAAAACTCTCTTCCCCGCAGCAGACCGGATCTTGGTCTTCGTTCATCACGAAATTTAGTCTGGATCTGATACAGGGTTACCGGCAATTTCCGATATGAACTAACTTCATTCCTCACTAATGCTGTTACTACTTCTTCATGAGTCGGCCCCAGTGCAAATTCACGATCATGTCGATCATGCAGACGAATTAATTCAGGCCCATATATCGAATATCTTCCAGACTCCTTCCACAGCTCTGTAGGCTGCATGGCAGGCATAAGAATTTCCTGTGCGCTTGTCCGGTCCATTTCTTCCCTAATGATTTGTTCTACCTTACGAAGTACACGTCTGCCAAGAGGTAGATAACTATAAATACCCGCAGCCAGCTGCCGAATGAAGCCTCCTCTCAGCATGAGCTGGTGACTAATGACTTCTGCTTCAGAAGGTGCTTCACGTAATGTATTTAGTAACAACTTGCTTTGTCGCATCTTAAACTGCCCCCCGTTAATCACGATAAGATAGCTAATTCAATCTATTCCATTTAATATACTTGAATAGATATACTGAGTAAATATATCCCAATTTAGAAATAAATAAAAACGCAGTGCAGATAGGCCTGAAGCCCAGCTTTTCCGCACTGCGTTTTACAGTAATCACATGACGTTATTTGTATTACCCCAGACTTTACTTTACCACTACCCGATTCTTAGCAAATTGAACAATGCCGTTAATGATAGGGTAAAAGTTGTTTTTCAACCAATATTATTAAAAAGAGAAACCCTACACTGAAAGATGTGGGTTTCTCGACAATCTTAGAGCCTCTTCTGAGACGCTCTTTGTATTCTCTCGCTTCTTACACTTGTTTGACAGATCACTTCCACTCCATTTTGATGATGTCCAGATACTCATGCAGGCTTGATCCTGAATTCAACAAGCTTACAAACCGCTCCGCTTATTCCATGAAGGTCAGTACATACTTCTCTCCGGCTTTTGTCGGAAATTCTATCAGCCCGTTCGAAGCGGCCTCTACTCGCTTCTTCGAAACGCCTTCCCCGACCGACACAGGCGTGCTGCTGAGAACGGAGCACACCTCTCCAAGATGAGAAACGATATCTGCTTCTGCTACCTGGCCGTTTTTCCATTTCAAGCTGACCTCAAATCCGCCGCGGGCTCTCAGCCCCTTAACGAAGCCCTCCTGCCAGCGTTTGGGCAATGCGGGCAGAAATTCAAAATAGCCTTGATGGGACTGCAAAAGCATCTCAGCGATTCCCGCTGTCGCCGCAAAATTGCCGTCGATTTGGAATGGAGGATGGGCGTCGAACAAATTAGGATACACACCGCCTTGCTCACGATGGATCGGTTCATTCGGTTTCACCAGCGTCAGAAGATTGGAAATCAGCTGTTCTGCCCGGTCGCCGTCCTTGAATCTCGCCCACAGGCCGATTTTCCAGCCCAGACTCCAGCCTGTTCCCCCGTCGCCGCGTATTTCAAGTGAGCGTCGCGCGGCTTGGAATAATTCAGGAGTTCTTTTCTCAGTAATGAGCCGTCCGGGGTACACACCTATCAGATGAGAGACATGTCGATGATGGACGTCTTCACCTTCGAAATCATTAGACCATTCCTGAAGCTGTCCTTGTGCTCCGATCTGCAGTGGCAGCATCCGGCTTTTAGCCTTCTGGAGGATTTTGGCAAACTCTTCGTCCAGGTTTAATACCTCCGACGATTGAATGCAGTTATCGAACAACTCCGTAATCAGGGAAAGATCCATGGTTGTTGCTTCGCTAGCGGCACAAAGGTCCTCCCTTATCTTGAATTTCTGCTCAGGAGACGTGGCGGGAGATGTGATTAAATATCCGTCCTTGCTCTCAATCATCCAATCCAGACAGAACATAGCCGCTTCCTTCATAATCGGATAAGCCGTATCCCTCAAATAGAACTCGTCCCCGCTAAACGCATAATGCTCCCAAAGATGCTGAGTTAGCCATACGCCACCCATGGGCCAAAATGCCCAAACAGGGTCTCCGTCGCCATAGTCTCCTACTGGAGCGCTCTGTGCCCACAAATCGGAGTTGTGGTGAGCTACCCATCCTCTGGCACCGTAATTCGTCGCTGCAGTTTTCTTGCCGTTAACGGCAAGCCTGCTGATAAAATCTATCAAGGGCTCGTGCAATTCGGCCATATTGCAGGTCTCCGCTGGCCAATAGTTCATCTCAACATTTATATTGAGCGTATAATTACTGCTCCAAGGCGCCCGAGTCTCTTCGTTCCATATACCTTGAAGATTGGCCGGCTGGGTTCCCGTTCGAGAGCATGCAATCAGCAGATAACGTCCGTAATGGAACAAAAGCTCTACCAGACCCGGGTCGCTACTTCCATATTCTGCAATCCGCCGGTTAATTGGTAAGTCGTCAGGTGCGAGTCCTTCGCCTAAATGCAGTTCAACTCTGTCGAACAATTTGCGAAAATCGCTCACATGGTGGCTGCGAACCTCAGCATAATTTTCCCCTTTTAACGCACCAATAGTTTCTGCAGTCAGCTTAGTTGGATTCCGCACCGCACTGATTGCACCAGTACACGGATCAAATGTAGTCGCTGCACTGAAATAGAGGATTGCTTCCGTCGCATCGACAATACGGAGGCCGTCCGCATCGACTTCCAATGCACCGCCTTTCTGTTCAGCAGCCAGCCGGCCATGATATTTCAAGCTTGGAGAGGATTCAGGGGCGGTGTAGCGAACGGGATCTTCGACGTCGTGATAATTGGGAGCCACATAATCCGGAGCTGTTCCCGATATCGTATAGTGATCCCCGTCCACCTTTGTTGAATAACGGAGCGGACTGTCCAGTCTCGCACGGAAACTGAGGCTCCCCTCCTTGCTAGCCGACAAGCGTACAACAATGACTTGATCGGGATAAGACGCAAAGATTTCACGGGTGTATCGAACCCCACCGATCGTGTACGAAACGGTGACGATTCCAGAAGATAGCTCCAGTTTTCGGCTGTAATGACTTCCGCTTAACTGGCCGTGTTCCATCAAAATGTGCAAATCTCCGAACGGTAGGTAGGATTGCGTATAAGGTCCCATCATCTGCTTGCACAACTGGTCGGCTTCTCTATACTTTTGCTGCTTGATAAGCTCTCTTACCTTTGGAAGGACTTCCTTCGCTTTCTGATTATCCCAATCTGTTGGATAACCTGACCAGAGCGTATCCTCGTTCAAGGCAAGCCGTTCCTTCTTAATCCCACCGAAGATCATTGCACCAAGTCTACCGTTGCCAACAGGAAGCGCCTCCACCCAATACGCGGCAGGGGAAGAAAATTGAATGTTCATTGATATGTAACCTCCACATTAATTTCGATCAACTGAAATCTGTTGTCTTCAGTAACACTACATTATGATTTTCTTCCATTATAACCTTCCTTGTGATGTTGAATAAATAATATAATATTACAAACGATATAACAAAATTACTTTTTTAAAAGAAAATAAATCCGCTTAACAAGGAGATAGTTATTAGATTGTCAGCGTTTTTCACCGCCTATTTAATTAGGAATCAACTCGATTTTTCATCTAATTATAAAATATAACAATATTAATAAAATAACTTCTCACCTAAGCTCGTGTTGCAACGTATATTGGAAATGAATATGATAGAGATACTATAATAAAATTACGTTAATGATCGGAGTGAACACCTCTTGTACTGCCATTACTTTCTGCCCTCTTTTGAGGAATACAACTTTTTCTGTTTCCCTCACTCTGCCGGCAAATATACAAGAACTATTGATCATAATGTCACACGTCCGGGGGGAGTCAAAGATTTCAGCTTACATTTCGTAACAAGCGGGAAAGGCTATATCGAGCTTCACGACTCAGTCCATACCTTAAAACAAGGAGATATCTTTTTTCATTGTCCATACCAGAACATGCGTTATTACTCATCAGAGAACGACCCCTGGGTAATTTATTGGATGCAGTTCAATGGAAGCAATCTTTCAGATTTTCTACTCGAAAGAGGGTTCCATGAAACTTCTATATGGTATATGAACGATCTAAACTGGCTGGAACAAGCTTTTTGCGAATTGCTGGACGAGATGAAAGCAAACAATTTTTTGCAACCGGCCAAATTATCCGCCCTCACTTACGCGGTGCTTATTGAATTTGTCAGTAAAGCCATTCCTTTCAGCAGCAAAAGAGGAACGCAAAACGTAGATAAAATCATTCAGATTCTTCCAACTATGCAAAAAAACGCCCACCTCCCTTTTGAATTGAATGAATGGGCGGACAAGCTGAATTTAACTCCCAATTATTTCTGTAGTCTCTTCAAAAGAGTAACCCGTGTGACGCCTCTTTCCTACATTACAAAATGCCGTATTCAACACAGCAAACAGTTGCTGCTTGGACATCCTGATATGGCAATTAAGGAGATTGCCATCAGTTCCGGCTATCCGAGCGTCAGCTACTATAACAAAACTTTTATGCATATGGAAGGCATGACGCCGACCGAATTTCGCAATATTCACTTCAAGTGAGCGTGGACGGAGTCTACCCAACTCACTGGGGGACTCCCATTAATATTGTCAATGCTTCAGAGGCTGACCGCCTTTATCCAAATAAAAAAAGCCTTCCAATCCGTAGGATCAGAAGACCATTAAATCAATAGCTAACGAGGTTTAGCCATGCAGTAGTACGGGTATCTCGTTAATGCACTGCTTTTTTCTTTGAACTCGTCTGATAGTCAATCAAAGATCTCAATATGCTTCACTGCAACCGGATTCTGTGGAAAATAAACTTTCAGATACCTGAGCCCTCCTGATAAATCCACTTCGATAGAAGGCTTATCCGAAAGATTACCGAAAAATAATCTTTTGAACAGCTTGCCGTCATACGAATAAGAAACCTCCACATCATCCTGAGAAGATTCCGCAAAAGCGATAACAGCCCCCTCTGCATTTTTCCTTCCTTCCAAGTCCACCATAACCCATTGACCGGAATCGGAATCATTCGCTTCCCAGCATGTGTCCTCTCTTCCGTCCGCAACATTCATCGCCGGATGCTCCAGTGCATAGCTGCTGCAAAATACGGGACGACTTTTCGCTATATTTGTGCTCTCACCGCTGCTTGGTATTTTCTGTACATCGGGTGGTCCTGTCTGAATGTGGATCATCTGTCCTGACCATGCCTGTTCACCTTCAGTCATCAGATCAATTGATGCGAACTGAACCCCTTCAGCTCTGGCCACGATCTGATTATTTCCCGCATAATAGGAACGCACTTCGATCGCACCCGCTCCATCCAGGAAGCTGCCATTCTCCGGGGAAAGCACCAGCGTTCTTCCGGTAGGGAAAATAGCCCCGCCCTGCACGATTTCTAATGTAACTTCAATCGTGTTGCTTATCCGATTTCCTTGCTCATCCAGCAATTCAACGATTAAATGCGCATCGTCCGTACCGTCGGTTCCCATCACATACTTGTCGGCTGTAAGCCTGAGCGCGTACGGCACCCCTTCCCGGATTTCAGGAGGAGGAGCTATTCCCAGAAGCTCGTTTCGGTACCAATACCAGGAACCCAAAGGTAGTCGGTGGTAATCAATCATCCCCATAGAGCCCATATCGAAGACAAAGCTTCCATGATGAAATCCGCACCATAGAGCCTTGCCCGAACGCCATTGCGGATTCCGCTCAACCCTATCCGTGTAACTCGGGGTATACTCCCCTGGCCGCCAATCGATTGTGCTGCCATATTCTGACACAAAACTCGGAAATCCGGGATCGATATACAGCGACGCTCCGTCGCCGTTATAGCCAGCCAGATCGCCTAATGCGTCAACCCCCTCTCTCTGGGCGCCTCCGACAGCAGCCGGACGGGCGGGATCTAACCGGTGGCTTTCCTCCACTAAACGAACGATCAATGCACGCGCATCTTCCATGACTTCTTCATTGCTGAAGAAAGGCTCGTTGCACATGCTCCATACGATAATGCTTGGGTGATTCCGGTTCGTTCGGATCATTTCGCGGAGTGTCATCAAACAGCTCTCTTTAAACTCGGCTTTGTCTTCTTCATGAATCGGGTAAGCGCTTGCTGTCCAATACCCTTCAACATTAGCTCCCCCTACTCCCCAGAAGCACAGCTCCGACCAGAACAGAATGCCCTGTTTGTCGCATTCTGCCGCAAAATAAGGATGATGGGGATAGTGTGATCCGCGTATAAAGTTCATCCCGCAATCCTTGATCAGCTTCACATCACGCCGCATTCCCGCACGGGTAACAGCGTCGCCCCACCCCGCATGATCCTGATGCACGTTGGCTCCCAGAATGTCATAGTGGCTGCCGTTAAGAAAAAAACCCTTCTTGGCATCGAAATAGAACCAGCGGATACCAAATGTCGTAGTATAGTCGTCTTTTAACAAGCCATTCTCATACAATTGGCTGGTTAGCGTGTACAGATGCGGAGTATCCGGATGCCAGAGATTTGGCTGATCTACAATTCCCGTCTGCTTAAAAATCAGGCTTTGTCCAGGTTGCAGGACATCCGATTCTGCTACGGTTTCAAACACAGTTACTCCCTCATATTCAATTCTCGATACCAGCTTGCACTTCACTGGATGCAGGTTCGCATTGACGACTTCAGTCTCTATGTTCAAGACGGCCCGGTCAGCCGATACTTCCGGTGTGGTCACATGAGTGCCATACCACTCGATATGCAGAGGATCCGTGATAATAAGACTGACATCCCGGTAGAGTCCTCCATTAAATACATGTTCTCCCGCGCGCGGAGCAAGCCGTGGATTCCATAGATTATTCAGCCTTACAAACAACAGATTCGTCCCTTCCAGAGCCAGAGTGGAAATGTCGATCACAAATGCTGTGTAACCACCTTTGTGGCTGCCGGCAAATTGTCCGTTCAGATAAATCTCTGCTTCTTGAAAGGCAGCCTGAAACTCAAGCAGAATCGTCTTCCCTATCCATTCCCGATCAATTTGAAGCTCCTTGCGGTAGCTGCCATAGCCTACATAAAATTCATTTTCCATAAAATAGGGGGTACCGAATGAATGCGGAATACCGATATCATACCAAGCCGTGTCGTCAAAATCCTTATCCTTGCCTTCTATACAGTCTCCATAGGAAAATTTCCAGCTATCATTAATCAATGTTTCAATCCGGTTAGCGAACGATTTCAATTCTCTTCATCCTTTCACGCTACTACCCACCTTGAGCAAGGCAATGGCCCACTGCTGAACGGCAATGTACTTCAACTTTATTCTTATTATAATTGTTAATAAACCCAACTAAAATAGCAGAATTTTTATATTAATAAAACAAAATTACGATATACCCCCTTCTACCTCAATCATGAACAGAGAAAGCAAAAATAGGGCTATCTATTAAAGAGAGCCCTATCTTGCTTAGTAATAATACATTAGCCCGAAATTTCCATCCACTTGCAGCCTTTTTGGCAGCAGGACTACTATTCCTTGGTTAGAGTCACTCGGACTGCTTCTGAGATTGGAGGTAATCCAGCAATCTTACGATCATGACAGCAGCTTGCGCCCTTGTCGCCGTTTGGTCAGGCTTAAAGCTTCCATCCGGATAGCCGTTCGTTATGCTTGCATCTGTCATAGCGTTAATGGCTTTGCTTGCCCAATCAGCTATTTCCCCTTGGTCGGTGTAACGGTTTGACGAATCCTCGGATTTCGGGGTCAGCTTACCAGCACGAGCCAGAATAACCGACATTTCCTGTCTGGTAACTTTTGCATCCGGTGCAAAAGTTTCTTTGCTTCTGCCAGAGATAATGTCCAAAGCACCGGCAGTAGAAATATAATCCTTAGCCCAATGTTGGTTGGTATCCTCAAACACCATGGTCCCAGAAGCTTTCAAGCCAAGCGCAGTCACTACAATTTTCAAAAATTCCGCTCTCGTAATAGAGTCATCAGGTCGGAAGCTTCCGTCTTCAAAACCGGATATAGCTCCCATTTCAATCAGACGTTCAAGCTCATTTTTTGCCCAGTACGATTCAGCCACATCCGTAAACTGAACCTTCGGTTTCTCCGTCGTTCCCGGCACTACCGGAGTTTCAGGCTTGGCCTTTTCTCCCGTACGGCTCCATTTAGCCACAAGCGTTAAATTGGAATACACTCTTGTAGAGCTCGCAAACTTCGTTCCGCCGTTCGTAAACCATCCTTCAAAAATGTATCCCTCGCGTTCGCTTGTCGGCATCGAAGATACCATTGAGCCCGACTGAACCTTTACGCTTCCTGCAGGCGTTCCTCCGTTTGCATCAAAGCTGACGACATAGTATACAACTGGCGGCTGAACTACAACCGATGACGGCTGTACGACAGGTCTGGACACAATAGATACTGTATACACGACATGAAATCCTTCATAATTCACGGTCAGCGTCTGATTGGCTGCAGGAGCACTACTATTAAACCCGCTTACCATTTCTGCTGTTACAGGGACGGTAGTAGTCGTGTCGTCACTCCAGTTGACAATGAGAGAAAGTCCTGTCACATCCAGTGCTTCGCCGACCCAGTAGCTGGTTTTGTAGCCCGAATTGTTCAGCACAATGCTGGTCATGACCTTTTCGGTCGGGAGCGCCTCAATACTGATAGTGTACGTGGCGGTATAGTCTCCGTATGTGATCGTCAGTATCTGGCTTTCCACCGCGGCGCTGCTGTTGAAGCCGCTTACCATTTCCGCCGTTACCGGAACGACTGTATTACTTCCGTCGCTCCAGGCGATATCAAGCGTAAGCCCCGTCACATCCAGCGGTTCTCCTACTTTATACTCGGTTTTGTAAACCGAATCGCTTACCGTGATACCAGTAATGACCTTTTCCGCTGGGAGTTCCTCAATACTGATGGTGTACGTAGCGGTAAAGCCTCCGTATGTGATGGTCAGTATCTGACTTTCCACCGCAGTGCTACTGTTGAAGCCGCTCACCATTTCCACTGTTACCGGAATGGTTGTTGTGCTTTCGTCGCTCCAACTGACATTCAGAGCAAGTCCCGTCACATTCAGCGGTTCTCCTACTTTATAATCAGTTTTGTAGACTGAATCGCTTACCGAGATGCCGGTAATGACCTTTTCACCAGGGTCAGCCCCAATGCTGACGGTATACGTAGCGGTAAGACCTCCGTATGTGATAGTCAGTATCTGACTTTCCACCGCGGCATTGCTGTTGAAGCCGCTGACCATGTCTGCTGTTACCGGAACGGTTGTCTTGCTTCCGTCACTCCAGTTTACCGCAAGCGACAATCCTTCTACGCTAATCGGCTCGCCCACCTGATATTGAGTCTTATACGTTGATTCGCTGCTGACTGCAACAGATTGAGGCTGAATAATTTTGCCGTAGAACTCCAATTCCGCAACGTTACCAAACCAGTTGCTGTCATTTGTCAGCCTGAAATAACGGTATGCTCCGTGATCCAATATGTCATCCGGCTCATATATTGTCCACGTACCCAATGTTGCATTGCTGACGTTGTTCGTCAGTCGGGTCCAGGTTTGTTTGTCGTTGGAGCCAAGGAGATACGCACCGTTCATCCTGTTTACATTGTCGGCTTTGTTACGAGGCAGCATTCGGATGTCAGTAAGCTTAACAGAGCGAAGCTCCCCGAAATCGATGTCATAGTAGGATCGCCCTGCGTTCAAATCGCCAGCCGTGTTCGTATCTCCGTCAAACAAACGATATCCCACTACTTCCTTCGGCTCAGGAGTGGTGCCACTGGGTGCCCACTGTGGATGCGAGGCTACAATCGTTGCTTCGTTATACACATCAATCTTAATCGGTTTCACAATCGAAACTGTATAAGTCGCTGTACGGTCATCAATGGTTACAGTAAGCGTCTGGCTTTCAGCAGGAGCGCTGCTGTTAAAGCCGCTTACCATATCCATAGTTACAGGGATAATAATCTCATTACCATTGCTCCAGGATACTTTCAAGCTTAAACCTTCGACGCTTAATGAATCGTTGATCCGGTATTCCTTCTTAACAACCGTCGAATCCTCAATGACCTCGACGTTCGTGATATCTTCCGGCGATTCAAGCGCCCAATGCGCTTTTAATACCATATCATTCGTAACAATATCCTTTGCGAAATCCCACTTCTGCTCTCCGTTATACCATCCCTTAAAAGTAAAGTAATCTTTCTCAATGCTATTCGTTGGTTCATTAACCAGAGAGCCATCCGGTACAGTAACAGCATCAAGTGCAGGCTCGCCGCCATTTGTATCAAAGCTGACTTGGTAATTTCCTTGCTCAGACTCCCCGAATACCTTGAAATCATAGAAGCTGGCCTTGGCACCGTCTGGTAGAGTGGAGACGGTAAGTCTGACATACCGGGCTGTTCCGGTAAAGTAGTCGGCTTGAACCTGGGCGCTTTTTGTATTGCCCTGATTATACTGACTAGCCTCTTTGTCAATTTTCGTAGTCCAATTAGTACCATCTGTAGATGTTTCAATCTTATACTTATAGATAGCTTCAGGCCGCTCCCACATGATCTGCGTACCTTCGGTGATTTTCATAACCGAGCCCAGATCAACCATATACCAATGGCCGGTCTTACGGTCAGCAGCGCTCCAGCGAGTCGTCGTACTGGCATCAATCCCATTGGAAGCCGGATAGCCTGCCTCTGAACTATCCGCACTTGCGGGTTTATTCAACGCCAGATTGATAGGTTCACCGAATACCTTGAAATCATAGAAGCCCGCTCTGGCACCGCTCGGCAATCCGGTAACCGTAATTTTTACATACCTGGCGGTATCGATAAAATAATCAGTTTGAACCTGATCCGTGCTGGTATTACCAGTATTGTCCACCACTACGTTCCAGTCGGCAGCATCCTTGGAGGTTTCAATCTTATACTGGTGGGCAACGCCACTATTAAGCCATGATACCTGCGTACCATAGGTAATATTCCTGTTCACGCCAAGATCAACCGTAAACGAATGATCGACTGCATCGTCAGCAGCTCTCCAAAGGGTGGTTGGATTGCCATCGCTACCATTGGAAGCCGGATTTTCCGATTCCGAACTATCTGCACTTGCGGTCTTGCTCAGCGCCAGATTGGTTGGTTCCCCCAACACCTTGAATCCGACAAGCCCTTCTGAAGCACCGCTTGGCTGACCGGTCACGGTAATTCTGACATACCGGGTGGTATCAAGGAAGACATCAGATTGAACCTGATCCGTGTTAGTATTATCGGTCTTGTCAGATTTTAAGGTCCAGTTGGTATTGTCATTGGAAGTCTCAATCTTGTACGGATAGGCAACTCCGCTATTTCCCCACGTGACCTGAGTGCCATTGGTAATATTCATGCTCGAGCCCAGATCCACTGTCCACGAATGACCGGAACTATCCACAGTTGCGGTCTTATTAATCGCCAGATCAATCGGCACAGGGGCAGGAATCTCTGCCGCCGATTTAGGTGCAACTCCTCCACCAGGAATAAAATTAATATTCTGAGTGTAGTTGCCAATCTTGAAGTTTCCGGCCTCGGCACTCTCAACAACAGTTCCGTTAATCACCAAATTCTCAAATGTTATATTTTGAGTCAGACGAGTAGAGTTATAACCATAGATGTTAGATCCGTTTGCATTGGTTCCATTATAGGTAACATTCTTGAAATAAACGTTGTTAATGCCACGCCCCGGCGCAAGGCCGTAACCACCGTTCTTGTCTGTACGCAGCTCTACAGCTTTGCCTAGCCCCACAGTTCGATCTTCGATCCGGATATCCGAAAAATTCACATTGATTATCAAATTACCGTCACTGGCATCCAGACGAATCGGACCTACCCCGTATGGCTTATCGAGCAGAACATCCAGATTCGAAAAGTTAAGTGTATCAAGTGTTTCGCCTTCTCCAGGTTTCGTTGGATCCCCGTGAGTCGCGATATTGATCGGATGAGCAAGTCCGGGCATAAGAATCGAGTTTGTTACGTTGATATTGTTTGAATTCCCCGACCAGATTCTACCGCCGTTAGGACGTGCGTTATATATTGCAATCGAATCATCACTAGTACGCATAAAGACATCATTGATGGTGATATTGTGGGAGGAAAATATATCAATGCCATCCCCCCATCTCATGTAACTGAAAGCTTTATAGTTATTGACGAGAACATTGGTGGCATTGCCGAATGTAGCGCCGTAGCCACCATTATTTGCGACTCCGTAATTGTTAGCAATGATTCCATCTATCACGATTTGGTTGGTATAGTCAGCTGAAATGGCTTTTTCCAAGGGTCTATCAAGTACACCACGACCGATGACTTTGGCATTAGTGGCATTATCCAAAACAATTCCACCTTTGATAGCCGCACCACCTGCGATGTAAAGTGTTTTACCACTTTTCACTACAAAATCCTGTGTATGATAACCCGGGGCAACATAAATGATGCTTGGGTCGCTGGGACTTGGGGTATACGTAGTGCCAGGAGCTACATACAGCACATCCGGATCATCGGGATTTGGCGGGTTAACCTCTAACGGGTTGGCAAAAATATGCAAGTTGTCTTGCACATTGCCATTCACCTCAACCGAAAGTTTCACAGGACCCGATATGGTAAAGGTCATTGTATTGCCGTTGATATCGGGAATAATGTTATTATGTGATGGCCGAATTTCCGCTGATTCAATGTTTCCGGTATTATCAGTAACAGATAGCTCTACCGGACCATTTGTATCAAAATAAACAAATGAAACATTTGAGGCTGTAGCTCCATATCCTACTCTTGTATTATATTCGTCTAAATCGTTCCACTCGCCTCCAGGTTCTCGGACTTTTACCGTATAGGTATTATTTAATGTGACCCCCTCAGGTGCAGGATACGTCACTAATGTAGTTGCCGCTTGAGCTTTGGCCGGAAAACTTAACAATACCGGTAAGGATGATACTAGCATTGCAAACACCAATAACATCACACCAGGTCTTTTTATACTTCTGCTAAAATACAAACTCTTCAACACACTTTCATCTCCTTTACCCAAAACTCACGATTCATTATTAAATACTCGCAAGCGCTTTCATATAAACCATAATAAGACCTTCACGCGCACTAATGTGAAGTGAAGATTCTTTTCAATCCTCACTATTTGCACCAACAAAATAAGAAGCCGATCAGTTTCTCATCTTGTTGGTGCTTATTTCCCATAAATTATAGTGCTGATTGATTCTACTCTTCTTCTGATTGTATGGCCTCATCAGATTTTTTCTTGATCGCTTGAATGGCATCATCCAGCGATTTTTGCCCGACCATGTAAAGCTCGCCTTCCTGGAGAACCGTTTGGCTGATTACAGAAGACCCCGGCCCGGAAATCTTTTCATCTGCAACGCCCAATCCGCTATCAAATATGACTTTGTTCAGTTCGTCAACGGTAACGCTTCCATTGGAGGAATCCGCAATTCCTTGAAGTAATGCTACCTTATCAGCATCGCTTACATTTTCCATTGGTGGAATTCCCTTGTTTTCCTTGTATAGGTTCTGTGACAAGTAGTTGATAAATTTAAACGCAGCCTCTTTATGCTCGGACTTGCTGTTTACTCCAAACGCCGCTCCGGCCACTAATGTCCGATCTCCATCGCCGGAATCCGGTACAGGTACTTGCGTAACACCCCATTTCCAGTCAATCGGATACGTCTTCTGATCGGTTAGTAATCCCATGTACCAGCCGCCGATCAGATGCATGCCATAATTCCCGGTCATGAAGGCGTCCCATGCTACCTTCTGCGTTTTAAATTCGAGCCAGCTAGGTTGAATCTTGTCAACATTACCTAAATCCGCAAATAATTTCAACGCTTCCTTATACGCCGGGTCGTCATAATTGGATGTTCCGTCCTCCTTATAAGCCGGCACGTCCTTTTGTCTAGCTGTAAAATATAGATAATTATCGTAGTCCAGCATAAGGGATCCGTAGATTCCTTTTTCAGCGTTTGTCAGCTTTTTAGCTGTTTCGATATATTCACTCCAGGTCCATTTACCGGAAGGATATGGCACGTTGGCATCGTCAAATATTTTTTTATTGTAAAAGACATACCATTGACCGATATCCGTTCTCAGAAAATAGGTATTTCCGTCATCCGCTTTCGGGAGATATTTACCATAGCTCTTCCCCAGATCGACGCTCGCATTGTTTGCCAAATCATTCAATGGAGCAAGATATCCTGCCTTTACATATTTCTCTTGAGTGATCGGATTATCAAGGATGACTACATCTGTGGAATCGCCTGAACCCAGCAAAATATTCATTTTCTGTACAGCTGCTACTCCATCTCCGGGCAACACATTCATTTCAACCTGATCTCCGCCAAGCGCATTATATTCCGATATCATGTCGGAAAACACCTTATTTTTGGATTTTGCCGAATCCAAAAACATTTTAATGGTGACCGGCTCTTTCTTCGTCCCGTCGGAACCCGACGCATTGTTTGCACCTGGCGAATTGCCTGAGGAATCTGACGATGAATTATTGCCGCACGCAGCGACAAGACCTGTCAGCATGATTCCAACCAGCATCAATGAAAGCACTTTCATAAACCCCTTCATTTTATTGCCTCCTAGCTGTTTATTTTATTTGCAAAGTTAGTATAGAACACTTTCTTTGTGCCCTTAATGCAATTACTACCGAAATCTTACACTTTCTTATTAGATATTCACTAATATTGACGCTGCTGCTGATTAGGGTTCGGGCAAAAAACAGAAAAGTTCACTTTTTTTATTAAAAAGTGAACTTTTTACGGTTTATCCATTAAATCTTTTGGGCGAAACGCCCGTGATTTTTTTGAAAACTCTACTAAAGTAATGTTCATTTTCATATCCGACCATCTGTGAAATTTCATAAATTTTATATTTTTGTTCGGTAAGAAGCCGTTTCGCAGCTTCAATGCGAACATTCGTCACGTAATCAATAAAATTAGTACCCGTTTCCTTTTTAAACACCGCACTAAAATAATTAGCCGAAAAATTGATATACTTGGATACAGACTCTAATGATATCTCTTCCATATAGTTTCGATTTACAAACTGCTTTGCTTTGGCGATCATCCGTTTCGGTTCGTCGGCATGGTCAAGCTCATTCAATAATTTCACTTTTAATTGTTCGATCCAAGAGATAAAATCTCTTTGTGTTTTTAACTCCTCAAGCTGCTTATACGGATCAATTTCCCATAACTTTCCTTTCTCCATTTTGTATTTATCCAGATAAGAATTGATCATAAAAATCAGTGCAGCACAGGTGGCTTTTAAATGCTCCCTTGTAATTTTTTTAGCGTCCACAAGAAAATAATTGATCATCATATCAAATGAATTACCAATCCCTAGAACATCGGCTGCTTCAAACTGTCTTTCCAAATTTTTGAGATCTAAATCAAGAGATAAGTCGTCATCCTCCGACGACTCGGGAATAATATCCTTATATCTTATTGTACTACCCCTCGGTAGATTGAAATTCTGGTTAACTGCATACAATGCCTGTTGATACGCAATTGGCAATTTTACATATTCCTGAAAAAAATTACTAACCCCTATAGTAACGCTAATGTTCAGGTATTCCTTCAAAAATCGTTTTATTAATCGTTCCAATTCTGCAACCTTATGATCATATTGATCGAGATTTTTTTCTTCTCCGGCGGAAAATATAATGATATATTCTTCCGGTCGGGAGCAAAATACAACTCCATATTGATAGTCTACCAAAACCTCATTAATAATGTTCATTATCGCATAATCTAAAAGGTAAACATCCTTTGTATTCCTTTCATCAAAGCGGCCTTTGTTATCCAGGTTCAGAACCAGGCAAATCAAATTTTGCCCTGGCAAAGTAATCTGAATCTCTTTTAATTTTCCCTCAAACTCGTCATTCCGGTACTTATGTCCGAATACCATTTCCTTAAACAGCTTTTCCTGAATGGTCGATATATTCTCTTTTGAACGCATGAAGTATTTTTCTGCCGTCTTTTTCGTATGTTCTGTTTCAATTTTCTCCCTCAATTTATTCAATAGCTCAGTTAAAGCTTTAGGTTCCATTTCAAGTTTTAATATATAATCATTAGCCCCAAGTCTCATTGCTTCCTTGACATATTCAAAGTCATCGTAAGCGCTTAGGACTAAAAATTCTACCGGAATGTTTTCCTTTTTTACCGCTTTGATCAATTCGATCCCGTTCATAACAGGCATATGAATATCGGTAATTACAATATCAGGCTGCAAGTCCATAATCATAGCAAATGCCTTTTTACCATTTTCAGCTTCCCCAACAACTTCAAACCCTGCTTCATTCCATTGAACAAAAGATTTTATTCCTACTCTTGCCAGCACTTCATCATCAACAATAAGCACCTTGTGCAATCCAATTCCTCCGTTCAATTCTGCGTTGTTTCATCCTTCAAAGTTATCGATGGCAGGATGACTTTATATATCGTGTATTCATTCTCCCTGCTTTCAATTTGAACCCCGTACTGTTGACCATATTCCAGTTTAATTCGATCATTAATATTTTTTATTCCTATACCGTTAAACCTTTTTTTATCATCCGACAGTAAATCTTTAATTTTATGAGAGGGTATTCCAACACCGTTATCCTTGATCGTAAATATGAGCTCATTATTGTGGATTTCAGCTTTAATCCAAATGGTCCCTCTTCCTTCCTTCGGCTCAATTCCGTGAAAAATAGCATTTTCAATAATAGGCTGCAAAATGAATTTGATGCATTGGCAATCCAAACATTCTTCCTCTACTTCATAGATAATTTCAAACTTATCTTTGTATCTTAGCATTTGAATAAAAACATAATCCTTCAGATTATTTAGCTCGTCCTTCACTAAAATATATGGATCCATCTTGCTCGTTGTATTCTTTAGTAGTCTTCCGAGCGATTCAACTACTGCTTTAATATTGTCTTCTTTCTTTATAATGGCCATCCATCGGATCGTATTTAGCGTATTATATAGAAAATGAGGATTGATCTGTGATTGAAGGGCTTTGTATTCGGCATCTCTTTTCATTTTTTGTTCTTCTATAATGGTATCGAAAAGCATATTAATTCGATCCAGCATGTAGTTGAAATTATGACTCATTATACCGATTTCATCTTCTCTGGTATAAGTTGACCTGGAGTCCAATTTTCCGTTCTTCACATTTTTCATTATTTTTGTAAGTCCCTTTATAGGCTTAACAATAGCCGATGATACAAAAAACAATATAAAAGTAAAAATAATTAACGAAATCAAAAAAACGTATAATGTAGCATTAATAATTTGCTTGTTATCCTTGATTAATTCGCTATATGGAATTTTTTCTACAACCCACCAGCCATATTGATTCAAATATTGATAAGCAACTAGATAGCGCTTACCGTTTTCGGTCGAGATGAAGCTTCCGTTTTCAGCATCCAGTTTACTCAAATCTTTAAAAGATTGATGTACCTGACTGGTATCAGGATGCACAACAACACTACCGTTATTATCCAAGATAATAATTTGATTATTTGAATTTGTATTCACTTTTTTAAGCGAATTAGAAAACACATCATTAGAGACCGCAAAATAAGCAACACCTATCATTTTTTTGAAGTCGCTGTCTTTGATTACTCGAGAAAACGAAACCACTGTTTTGGATAATCCGGTAGTTGTTTTAAGATTCTGAACCCCAATCCAGTTAATTTTACCATCTAAACTTATAGTCTGATTGAACCATGCAGATTGTTTCATGCTTTCTGGTTCGAACTTGAAAGAATCGCTCCCATATAAATATAAATTCCCATTCCTCCCTAACATTGCAATGCTTGATACATATGGAGAGATTTGTACATAAGAAAAATAATTATCTACACTTTGATTCATTTTATTAAAACCGGAGTATAATTCGGCAGTATTGCCATAATAATTAGACAAATAATCATATTCTCTTGAATTTGAAAAAAAATAATCACTCATTTGTTCCAACTGAAACAAGTCTTTCTCTATACTATTTCCAATATACATAGCAGTCTCAATGTAGGAAGAGCTTACTTTATTTTTAAGCACCTTTACTGAAATATAGTAAGAACTCAGACTAATAACAAGAGTCGGTACAACCAAAGCAAATAAAAAAGCGACAAATATTCTGCTCTGAATGCTTTTTTTCATGTTAAATAAATTCTCAATTTTCAAGATATCCTCCACCTTAAAATCTATTCGCAAAGTCAGATTATTCACGAAGAATACGAAAGGGCTTGCTCTCAAAACATATGTATATTTTATCAAAGTAAATACCTAGGAAAAAGTGATTTAAGATATTTCAATTGTTTAATTATTGGCCTGCAAGCAGGACATATATGAATCTGGCGCGGTTCGAGATAAACAAGTCAATCTTCTTCCGCTTCACGAGCTTAATGGCTAAAACCACTAGAAAAAAAGCACTACCCATATTCGGCAGTGCTTTCTACTTGATTGGCTGCTTCCTGTTCTCCCGGAACTCTTCGGTTCAAGTACCATCAGCGCTGGAGGGCTAAACGGTCGTGTTCGGGATGGGTACGTGTAAAGCCCTCCGTCATCACATCATGAGGCTATCGCGGAATGCACCTAACCTTTTACACCAGTTGAAGCAATGCCTTCCACAAAATATTTTTGGAGGAAACTAAATAATACCACAGTAGGTATGACTGCCAAGGTGGCGCCAGCCATTTGCAAAGCGTAGTTCGCCCCGCCCAGTCCCTGGAAAGTTGTCAGTCCGACAGTTAAAGTCTGGCTTTTAATAGTGTTAATAAAAACATACGGGTTGGCATAATCATTCCATGACCAAATGAACGTAAACAGGACCATAGTTACCAGAGGAGGCTTGATAAGCGGCATTATAATTTTGGAATATATTCTGAAATGTCCGCACCCGTCAAGAACTGCTGCTTCAGATAATTCTTTGGGAATACCCATCATAAATTGTCTTAGCATAAAGATAAAATAAACATCAAATGCTGCCGGCAATACAAGTGCCCAATACGAATCGGTCAGACCGATATTTTTGTAAAACAGGAACCTTGATACTATCGTAGTATCCGGCGTAATCATCATGGTTGAAATAAATACCATGAATAATACATTTTTTAACCTGAATTCAATTTTTGCAAAGGCATAAGCTGCCATCGTTACAAATATTCCTCTTAGGACAATCGTCAAAACGACAACTCGAAGGCTATTAAAGTACCAACCAAAGTAATATTCATCTTTAAAAATGCTTGAATAGTTTTCCCAAGTGATTGTTTCAGGAATAATTGTGGTGAATGGACTTTCGAAGACCATGGCCTGGGTTTTGAATGATGACGAAATCATAATGATAAAAGGTACAATCATCAGGATTCCAACGAGAAGCATAATCACGGAAAAAAGCAGCTTTTTATAGTTCATGGAGGAACTTTTTAAAGTCAATTTTGTGCCCATTTTTTTTGCCACTTCCATTGTATTAGAGTGATAATAAGAATAACTAGAAACAGTAACATCGCTTGTGCTGAAGCAAAACTGTATCTATTAAAGGTGAAGGCTTCTTCATAGATGTTTAACGATATTACCCTTGAGGACGTGCCAGGACCTCCATTTGTAAGCAACTTGACGATAGCATAGTTTTGAAACGACCCTATCAAAGTTGTAATGACCAAGAAAAAAGTGATTGGCGATATTGAAGGAACTGTAATGCTTATGAATTTTCTCCATGTTCCGGCCCCATCGATAGAGGCTGACTCATAAAGGTCCTTTGACACCCCTTGCAAGGCTGCCAGAAAGACAATAGTTTGGAAAGCCAGGTTGATCCAGACATTGACAATAATGACCGAGATCAAGGAAGTATTCACTCCGCCAAACCAAAGTGGAGGGTTAGATACACCCATGAGCTCTAACAACTGGTTGATAGGCCCATTGAGCGGATCAAATATTAATGACCATACCATCGCCACTGCAGTAACATTCGATACATACGGCATGAAGATCAACGTTCGAGTTGCTGTCCTAAAGTAAAAGCTCTTGTTAATCAAGATCGCCAGCAATAAGGACAAAATAAGCATCACGGGCACGTATATTATTGAGAAGTACAAACTTTGCAGATAGCCGTTCATAGCTTGTTCGTCGGAAAATACATTTATATAATTTTTCAAACCGACAAAATCCATATTCAAAGGTCCGACCTTATTATAATCCACAAAACTAAGAACAACTGTGAATAGAATAGGTATCAGAATAAAAATGAAAAACCCAATAAAGATCGGTGCTAAAAAAAGTATGGCGGATAATTCCTCAGACGATGGTTTTTTTATTTTACTCATTACGAAAACCTCACTATTTGTACCAACAAGATGAGAAGTTGATCAATTTCTCACCTTGTTGGTGCTTATTTCCTCTAAAATATGGTGCTGATTGTTTTATTCTTCTTCTGATTGTATGGCCTCATCGGATTTTTTCTTGATCGCTTGAATGGCATCATCCAGCGATTTTTGCCCGACCATGTAAAGTTCGCCTTCCTGGAGAACCGTTTGGCTGATTACAGAAGATCCCGGCCCGGAAATCTTTTCATCTGCAACGCCCAAGCCGCTATCAAATATGACTTTGTTCAGTTCGTCAACGGTGACACTTCCATTGGAGGAATCCACAATTCCTTGAAGTAATGCTGTCTTATCAGCATCGCTTACATTTTCCATCGGTGGAATCGCCTTGTTTTTCTTGTATATGTTTTGCGACATGTAGTTGATAAATTTAAACGCAGCCTCTTTATGCTTGGATTTGCTGTTTACTCCGAACGCCGCTCCGGCCACTAATGTCCGGTCTCCATCGCCAGAATCCGGTACAGGTACTTGCGTAATACCCCATTTCCAGTTAATCGGATACGTCTCCATATCGGTTATTATTCCCATGTACCAGCTTCCGATCAGATGCATGCCATAATTTCCAGTCATAAAGGCATCCCATGCAACCCTCTGCGTTTTAAATTCGAGCCAGCTCGGTTGAATTTTGTGAACATTGCCCAAATCCGCAAAGAATTGCAATGCTTCCTTATAAGCCGGGTCGTCGTAATTTGACATTCCGTCTTCCTTATAAGTTGGCACATCCTTTTGTCTTGCTGTAAAATATAGATAATTATCGTAGTCCAGCATAAGGGAACCATAGATTTTTTTATCAGCGTTTGTCAGCTTTTTAGCCGTTTCGATATATTCACTCCACGTCCATTTGCCGGAAGGATATGGTACGTTGGCATCATCAAATATTTTTTTATTGTAAAAGACATACCATTGACCGATATCCGTTCTCAGATAATAGGAATTTCCGTCATCCTCTTTAGGAAGATATTGACCATAGATTTTCCCCAGATCGACGCTCGCATTGTTAGCCAAATCATTCAATGGAGCAAGATATCCTGCCTCTACATATTTCTTCTGAATGATCGGATTATCAAGTATGACTACATCTGTGGAATCGCCTGACCCCATCAAAATATTCATTTTCTGAACAGCCGCTACTCCATCTCCAGGCAACACATTCATTTCAACCTGGTCACCACCAAGCGCATTGTATTCTGAGATCGTGTCCAGATACACATTATTTTTGGATTTTGCCGAATCCAAAAATATTTTAATTGTGACCGGCTCTTCCTTCGTCTCGTCGGAACTTGACGCATTGCTTGAACTTGGCGAATTGGCCGGGGAATTTGACGATGAATTATTACCGCACGCTGCGACAAGACCTGTCATCATGATTCCAACCAGCATCAATGAAAGTATTCTCGTGAGCCTCTTCATTTTTGCCCTCCAAATGATGAATTTTATTTACTGAAATTAGTATAGAACATTTTTTTTTTGCTCTTAATGCAATTACTATCGAAATCCTGCACTTTCTTATTCGATATTCACTTATATTGATGATGTTGCTGAATATAGTTCGATCATAAAACGGAAAAGTTCACTTTTTAATGAAAAAGTGAACTTTTTACGGTTATTCATTGAATTTTTAAGAAATCGCTCGGATTTGTTTGAACTTCTACGATGAGATATTCGCTAATGCTGCTGGAAAGCGAGGAAGATTTGGCGAAAGGGGAAGTTGGCTTCGCTTAATGCTAGAATAGATAGTTCGAGCAAAACGCAGTGCAGATAAGCTGAAATCCAACCACTTTTCCGCACTGCGTCTTACAGTAATCACATGACGTTATTGTATTACCCCAAATCCTTTACTTTACCACTGCCCGATTCTTAGCAAATTGAACAATGCCGTTAATGATAAGCACAATCGTCAATCCGCTTAACATACCAGAGGTGAAATCACCAATTTCTAGATCTGTACGTCTAATCACAATAGCTCCCAACGAAAGTAGCATACCTGCAATTAGTGTCCAATGTATCTGTTTCATTCCTTGTTTCATTTTATACTCCTCCTCAATTTCCCTAAATTTTATAAGCCTTCATAGCTTTGCGAAGCTCTTTGAATGTAGGACGTTTACCGTAAAGCAGCACGCCTGTGCGATAAATTTTAGCCGACAACCATCCGAATACGAAAATACCTGCGACAAGAATCAAAAGTGAAATTATAATTTCCCATACCGGTGTATCTCCCAAACCTACTCGAATAATCATAGAGACCGGAGAAACAAACGGAATATATGAGCATACCTTGAGCAACAGTGAATTTGGCGCCCCCATGCTGAAAATACCAATATAGAATGCTACCAGCGAAATCATCGTTATCGGCATAACCGCCTGTCCTAATTCCTCAGTCCGACTGACCAAAGAGCCAACCGCGGCAAACAGTGTCGCATACAAGAAGTAACCAAGAACATAGAAGATCAGGCCAAGGATAAGTACTTCGAGATTAATTTGTGAGAGATTAAGATCAAACTCAGCCAACACACCTTGATTATGCGGCAGTGAAACGTTGATTCCGATCACCGCGATAAACAACAGGATTTGAAATAACCCTACAAGGAACATACCTAGAATTTTTCCGAACATTTGAACTAAAGGAGATACGCTCGTAATCAAAATTTCCATAATTCGCGAGCTTTTCTCTGCCGTCACTTCAGCAGCGATCATATTTCCGGTCATCATACTGGTCATGAAGAACAAAATGATCAGTATATAAACTACACCGTAATTTATAGCTTTTGTTGGCTCATTATCCGACTTCGGATCATTTGCACTTCCGCCATCTACTGAATTTTTCACTTGCTGTGATTCTATGTTTACCGGCGCTGTAAGTGCGGCGATCTGCTCATCACTAAGCGCCCCTTTCGTGATATACTCTGCTTTTACGCTTTGCAGAGCAGCTTGCAGAAATGTGTAGATTCCATTACTTAAGCTCTCATCATTGGAAACGTAGCTTACCGCAGGAAATACTCCGCCTTCACTATTATCAAACCACAGATAACCGTCAATATTCCCCTTATCAATCTCTTGTTTCAGGCCCTGTGCATCACCCTTGTCATATTCAACAAAAGTATAGGAAGCAGCCTTTGCTTTATCCTGATATGATTTCAATGACGCAGCAATTTCCGGTTGATTTTCAAGCACAATTCCTATTTTCGTTCCAGAATCATCATTGCCTGAGAATTTATCAATGAAGTATGGTATATTAAGACCCACAGTTACGAGAAGCAGCAATACTAACGTCGTTATAAGGAACGACTTTGTCTTTACTTTATTCATGAATGTAAAACGAATAACTGCGCCCATTCTATTCATTAGATTCACCTACTTCTTTAATAAAGATTTGATTTAAGGTTGGTTCCTTGATTTCAAAATGTTCCACTTCGCTATCTTCCATCGCTTTACGCAGGATCAACTTAGCCGCTGCTACTTCTGAGATTCTGACCAAATATCCCCGTTCCTTACGTTCTACCGAGTCTACTCCGGATATTGATTCCAGTCCGGTTACTTCACCTGTCGTATGAAGCAAAACTTCCTCTCGCGGATACCGCTTCTTAATCTCCCGAATATTTCCTTGAAGCACGGTCTTGGAACGATCCAGAATGGTAATATTGCGGCACAATTCTTCGACATGCTCCATTCGGTGTGTTGAGAACAAAATACTTGTTCCTTGATCACGAAGCTCTTTTACAGTGGCCTTAAGCAACTCTACATTAACTGGGTCCAGTCCGCTAAATGCTTCATCCATGATGACGATTTTCGGCTTATGCACAACTGCGGCGATAAAACCCATTTTCTGCTGATTCCCTTTGGACAATTCTTCAATTTTTTTATCGTAATACTCCGGCACCTCAAATCGATCGAGCCAGTACCGTAAATTTTTATCCGCTTCAGCCGCAGGCATTCCACGTAATTTAGCCAAATAAATAATTTGATCGCTAACTTTTACTTTCGGATATAAACCGCGCTCTTCAGGCAGGTAACCCAATTCTCGTTGCAGCTCTTTACCATATGGCTTACCGTTATATGTGATTTCTCCACCATCCGGATAGATCAGACCAAGCACCATCCGCATCGTTGTTGTCTTGCCCGCTCCATTTGCACCGAGCAATCCGTATATTTCCCCTTCTTCAACCTGAAAAGATATTTGATCCACTGCTGTTTTTTCACCAAATTGCTTAACAACCTGCTGCAAAACTAAAGGTTTTGACATAATGGCACCCTCTTTTCCTATTTTGATAAAACATCCGGTGTGTGACCTTGAATCCAAATTTCTAAAATTTCATCTAGCTCCAGACTACGGCTCTTCACCATTTGTATACGGTTTTCATGCTGCCACAGTTCCAATGCTTCACTTTCTCGTACAATCAATTTGGTCATCGCTGGTCCATAATCACGTCTCAGGATATCTGCCTCAAGCCCATCCAATCCTTCCAGCTCACCGCGCACCCAAATTTCCTTCCAGTTAGCAAACAAAGCGTCTTTCTCAGCCATCCCTAATACTTGACCAGAGTTGACCAACACAATATAATCCGCCAGACGTTTCACTTCCTCCACAATATGAGAAGACAAAATGACGGTAACATCCTCACCCTCCATGAAGCATCGGAGCTGCTCGATCATATCCTTCCATGCAAAAGGGTCCAGCCCTGATGAAGGTTCATCCAGTAAAAGAATTTTAGGTTTAGCCGCAAATGCAGCTGCTATTTCAAATTTCCGTCTTTCACCTTTGGACAAACGGTTTAACCTTTCATGTCTAGACACTTCAAATCGACTCATCAATTGATCAAATCGTACCTCATCCCAGTTTGGATACCAATGTGATCTGAAGCGTGCCGCCTCATCCGCAGTCATGAAATTCTCTTCATTAATTGGATGCTCTGGAACGTAAGCGATCTGCTGTCTGATTTCTAGCGGAAGAGCAGTCTTTGACGTTTCGCCTAACCAAGTTATACTTCCCTCATCTGGACTAATCGTCTGAAGTATCATATTAATGATAGTGCTTTTACCAGAACCGTTTGGTCCAACCAGGGCAACAATGTGTCCTTGTGGAATTCGGAGATTGATTGGTCCGATCGTTTTTCTCCGTCTTCGCGTAATCTTCACCCCAGTAAGTTCGATTGCTATATCTTGTTCCATTAAGTACTCTGTCATTTGGAATTCCCCTTATTATGAGATTCACCGTATTTCTTCTTTAGAATTTCCAGGAACAGATCCCTAAGATCATCCTCTGGATATTGCACAGATAAACCAGTGTCTACCGTAACCTCTACCGCTTCCAGCACTACATTTCGGCGATATTCATCACGCTCATCTTTTCCAACCCTGGCAACAAAAGTTCCCGTACCTTGTTTCGTTCGAAGCAGACCTTCATTCTCCAAATCCTGATATACACGCCGGACTGTAATGACGCTGCAATTCAAATTACCTGCAAATTCACGTATTGAAGGAAGAAGCGTCCCTTCCTCTACCTGCCCGCTAACGATCAGTGACCTAAGCTGCGTCTCTATTTGGTGATATAATGGCTCAGTACTGTTTTCATTAATTTGAATGGGAATCCACACCTTTTACATTCACCTCCAACATACCCCTTCCGTGCTCTATCATTTAACAAAACTGCGCTGAGCAAGTCTGTATTTCGTCTTCTTCCCAAACGTTCCAATCATAATAAATCCTAAAATCAGGCTGCCCCACATCAACGGAGATGCAAATCCATATCGCTGTGAGCACTCTATCGAATACATCACAGCGTTACCATCAAATACTGTAATGATTAAAGCCAGGATTATCGTACATACCATGATAAGCAATGTCATCATCATATACACTCGACCATTACTCAATAATTCAAAGTGAATGTAAATGGTATTAATCATCATTGCGAACCCAATCCATGTAAGAACGAATACTAGATAATTCGAAAAATTCATATCGTCCAGCCCAAACGGTAAAACGTACATTGCACCGTACAAAACAATCCCGTTAACTATGATCGCAGTTCCCATCTGAACATATCTGCTCATCACAACTATTTCAGTCGGAATCGGAAGGCTACGATAATACATTAGCATCTGAGAGTGTGAATCTTCTTTCAGATAACTTAATGATCTTCTTGTAAAATAAAATCCAATCATCGGACTCAGCATCATCATCAACATATCTACCATTGGGTTCAGTATAAACTGCGCCTCTATTCGAGAATGAATCATACTACCCAGCATAATGCCTGTATAAATCATGAATAATACTGTAAATATGAGATACAACCAGTCTCTCCGTATATCCCTAAAAAAAATGAACCACGCATCCTGCCAGCTTTTCAAGGCCATCCAACCCTTCCTCTGATTAACATTCACTGTGCTTACTGTTTATATCTTTATACACAGTATATACTGTGCTCGTAATGTCGTCAACCCTGTTTATGGAAATTGCCGTTTTAATGCCTGCTGAGAACAAAAAAAAGCTCTAGCATTGGATGCTTAAGCTCTTTCATGAATACGGGTGGCTCGACTCATTCACCCGTTCGATGCCCTATCCACCATTTCTACGTCACTTTTGACGTTCTTCCACCTGACAGCCTGGATCGGAGCCACTCAGCAGATCTTTGTATATAGGAAAGCTCATCTGCAGCATCAAAATGCTCAATGGCCACGATGTCGTTATATCCATCCGCGATCAGACGGTGTAGGATTTCATCAATGGAGATACACCCATAACCTACTGGAGACGGGAACAGTTCTTAATGAACTACTCACACCAGCCTGAATAAGCCCCTCCCATGTCTTAACGCCTTATCCCAGATATAGTTAATCATATAAATTAATTTAAGCGTCTTCAACATCATTTTCATAGTAAAAAAAGAACCCGACTCTCGTCAGGCCCCTAAAATTACTTCCCACACCGGCTTTGTATGTCCGCCAGGATACAATAGGTACAGCAGTACATATACAGCAACACCAGTTATCGCTGTAATGAACCAAATGACCGCGGTAACACGCCCCCACTTACGATGCTTAGCATACTTTTCTTTAAAACCGAGGACAAGCGTCGTGATTCCAAATACAGCTGCTACAGTCGCAAGAACAATATGAAAAATCAGAAACACCTGATAGTATACTTTCAAATCATCAGGACCGCCCCAGGAAGTATTCCCTATGAATACTGTTCTGGACATGTATACGATGAAAAAAATGAGCGCAGCAACGGCAGCCGCAATCATCGTTTTTTTATGGGCATTTCTTTTACCCTTGATGATCTGCCACCATCCAATTGCTACAAGCACAGCACTAATGACAATAAATGATGTGCTTATGGTGGGAAACACTGTAAAAACATCCAAATTCATACGTATCCTCCTATAGTTGTTCACAACTCAGTATTACAGTACAGAAGCTACCAACAGAATCTCATACATAGACTATAACGATTTTGAGCTCTACAGTTCAAGGAATTCTGCAATAATCCATCATTTATTCACAATTGTGATTAATCGCACAGGAGCCATCGATTGCATTCTCTTGTTAATCTAAGCCAATTCCTCTTCAGCATCCTCCCGATTCTCCTGTCTATACCATTGAAGGAACACATAAGCAAGCATAGTTGCAAATATAATCTCCTGGAAAAATTTCATCAAGATCCCGCCTACCTGCTGATCAATTTTCGGCTCCAAATAACCAAAAAACTCCGGACCGCCAAACCGCTCCAGCAGATTGGATGAATCACCGGGGATACAATATCCCATCGCTTTAGCCCAAATCATCGGATCACTGTATGTCGCGTATAATGGCTCACCTGCAAAAATGATTAACCCGCATGCCGGAGTCAGCAGCACCATATTTAGAAAAATAAACCCCATTTTTTTGAGACCTTGGGCCTCTCCCTGCTTCGGCAAAGGATCTACCAAGGACCACCACATCATAGCTGAAGTGATGAACAAGACAATATAGTACAGCCTGTGAACCCCAAAATGCAGCATGACATAATCATGAATAGCCGGGATATGATAGAACGAGAAAAGACCATTAAAAATTACAGCCGCTACAACTGGATGGAGCATAAATTTAAGATGTCGAAGCGGACTGCGTTTCAGCCAAGAAACAAGTCCTCTCCATATCCATAACGGTACTCCAAGCATCAGAAGCGGAGGAGCTACCAAATAAGATAATGCCATACTGACCATATGAAAACTGAACATCATATGACCTAGCAATTCTATCGGCCCAGCCTGTGCCAAATAAAGAAATAACAAACCCGCAACAAAAAGGCATCTTCGTCCTGTCGGTACCGTCTCTCCTTGGCCATACTTGTCCCCGATGGGGCCGATCAATATGAAATATCCCGCGATTAAGAGCAGCGTCACCGCTAGAGCGACAGGACTCCACACTTGCGCAAATTTAAAATATTCTAGCCCAAGCACGCTTTACCTTCCTTCCACCAGCTTTCATAGCCGACTTTTTGAACTACATCTCAAATAATGCAAAAGAGGGGGCTTGATGTAAGCCCACCTCTTTCAACTTTACCACCACATCCAATATAACGCCGCAACTACAGCAGTAGCCGCTACAAAAAATCCACCAGCCATAAATATGATCGGGATCATGTGGCCTTTGTCTTTCAGATGCATCCAGTAGCCTAACTGCACCAGCACTTGAAGCACTGCCATTACGAGCAGGATCAGAACTGTAAATGCGGTATTCACACCACCCGCTGCTACAGCGGCAAAAGCGATCAAGGTCAAGGCAATCGAAAATATAAAAGCTACTACGTGCTTCTGTGGTCCTTCATGACGGTGACGATGTTTAACAGCAGCGCCCCCATTGGAATCGTGATTTGTCATCCTCTAACCAACCACCTTTCCGAGCAGGTATACAACAGTGAAAATGAACACCCACACTACATCGATAAAGTGCCAATACATAGCAGATACATATACTTTTGGAGCCGTAACCACAGTCAATCCCTTTTTCGACAATTGACCTATGAGAATGGATATCCACAGAATACCGAACAATACGTGCGCTCCGTGGAAGCCTACCAACGTGTAGAACGCAGAGCTGAAAGCGCTAGTTGTCATTCCATAATCTTCATGAACGATATACTCGTAAAACTCGTAAATTTCTAGAATGAGGAACGCAAGACCAAGCAGTACAGTTACAGCAAGCCAACCTTGCAGATTTTTTTTGTTACCGCGATGCATTGCTTGAATCGCAAATACACTCGTCAAACTACTGACTAACAAAATAAAGGTAGCTGCAGCTGTCATCGGCAGGCTGAACAACTCACTCGCAGATGGGCCGTCAGCAATCTGATTACGCAGTGTCAGGAAGGTTGCAAACAACGTACCGAACAATACCGCTTCACCGCCGAGGAAAAGCCAGAAGGCTAGCACCTTATTGCGTCCTTCAAGCGTCGCTTTTTCCGGTTCATGAGGAAGATCGCCTGAAGCGTGCTGTACATGAGGATTCGTCATGCTTTTACCCCCTTATTGTTCAGTTCTTCCGGTTCGATATGCCAGCCATGATCGTCAAAGAGCGAACGAAGCAGCATCGAGCCTAAAGTAATCGCAAGACCAATACCTGTAACGATGTAATTACTGAAAATGAAGTTCAAGAAGCTGTTTCCGAAATCATCACTCGTAAACATGAATCCAAGACCGGCAATGAACAGACCTACAGACATCAAGAACGGAAGGATCGTTGGTGAAGGCATATGAATCGGACCAACAGGTTCCGCTGGAGTCATTTCAGTATGTCCTGCTACCTTCTCTTTCCATAAAGCATCAATTCCACGTACAAGCGGAGTTTGTTTGAAGTTATATTCCGGTGGCGGCGATGGGATGCTCCATTCCAGAGTACGTCCGTCTCCCCAAGGATCATCCGGAAGCCCAACTGGCTTCTTGAATGAAATAGCGATGTTAACAAGGAAAATAATAACACCTACACCCATCAAGAACGCACCGACTGTACTAACCAAGTTCATTAAGTCAAAACCTTGATTCGGTAAATAAGTAAATACACGGCGCTGCATACCGATCAGACCAAGGAAATGCTGTACAAAGAAGGTTAGATGGAAGCCGATAATAAACGTCCAGAATTCCCATTTACCAAGCTTTTCATTCAGCATACGTCCGAACATTTTTGGCCACCAGTAATGCAAGCCAGCGAAAAGTCCAAGTACGAGACCACCCACAATAACATAGTGGAAGTGAGCTACGACAAAATAAGTATCATGATATTGGTAGTCAGCAGGAGCAGAAGCCAGCATTACTCCGGTAACCCCGCCCATTACGAAGGTCGGAATAAAACCCGAAGCGAATAAATTCGCAGTATTGAATGTAATTTGACCGCCCCACATGGTAAACAGCCAGTTGAAAATTTTAATACCGGTCGGAACCGCAATCAACATCGTTGCAATGGAGAACAGCGCATTAGCTACTGGACCCATTCCTGTTGTGAACATGTGATGCGCCCAAACCATGAAGCCAAGGAATGCGATAAGGATCGTCGCAAATACCATGGAGCTGTATCCGAACAGACGTTTACGTGAAAATGTACTTACTACTTCTGAAATAACCCCGAACGCAGGCAAAATCAAAATGTATACTTCAGGATGTCCAAAAATCCAGAAAATGTGCTGCCAGAGTACAGGGTTACCGCCAGCCTCTACGTTAAAGAAGTTAGCGCCAAGTATCCGGTCAAAAGTAAGCAATACAAGCCCAACGGTAATCGCAGGGAATGCAAACAAAATCATCGCCGAAGTAACAAAAGTCGTCCATGTAAACATCGGCATCCGCATGTAGGACATTCCAGGTGCACGCATCGTAATGATCGTTGCGAGGAAGTTGATCCCCCCGATCAGAGTACCGAGACCAGCAATCTGCAGACCAATCGTGTAAAAGTCAACGCCATGAGTCAAGCTGTAGGTTGTCGATGACAAGGGAGTGTAAGATGTCCAGCCCGCATCAGGAGCTCCCCCCATAATCCAGCTAAGGTTCAGCAACAAACCACCGAACAGGAAGGTCCAGAACCCAAGCGCGTTCAAGAAGGGAAATGCAACGTCACGCGCTCCTATTTGCAGCGGAATAACCGCATTCATTAGCGCGAAAATGACAGGCATTACACCAAGAAAAATCATTGTTGTACCATGCATCGTAATCAATTCGTTAAATTGCTGCGCTGTTACGAAGTCGTTCATCGGCTTAGCTAGCTGTACGCGGATAAGAAGCGCTTCAATACCGCCTATTCCGAAGAACAAACCTCCCGCCAATAAATACAGGATTGCGATTTTTTTGTGATCAACTGTAGTAAGCCAGTCCATCAAACCCTTGTGCCGCTTGACACTGTGAGCGTGAGCCAAGGTTTGTACCCCCTTTAAATTCCTATACATTAATGCAAATGCCGTCAGAGGCACCAAAGATCAATAAGTTAGTTTGTAATCAGCCAGGTAATCTGCAATCGCTTCGATTTCCGTATCTGTTAGACCAAGATCTTCTTTTGGAGCAGGCATTTTGTTGCCTGGCTTAACTCCTTGAGGATCTTTGAGCCAGTCAACGAGATTATCTCTAATTGGCTTGCCGTCTTCCGGTCTGCCTTCACCCTCAGCATTAAGGAGGATACCTGCGATAGCCTCTCTGCTTCCGATCCCTGTAAGGTTCGGTCCAACCGGAAGTCCTTGATCACCAACAGCATGACAGGACAGACATTGTGTCTTGAACACTTCAGCTACAGCCGGTTCTTCTGGAAGGACTGCCGGAGCCTTCATCGCTGCAACCCAATTGTCAAACGATTCCTGATTAACTGCTTTCACTTTAAATTCCATAAATGCATGGGATGGTCCACACAACTCAGCACATTTACCCAGATAAACACCTTCTTTGGACGCTTCAAACCAGGCGTTGTTTATTGTCCCATCGGTATTCGTGTCGGTTTTCCCCGCCAAGGAAGGAACCCAGAAGGAGTGAAGCACATCGGCAGTCTTAAGCTCAAGAGCGATTTTCTTTCCTGTAGGAATAATTAAATCCTGAGCAGTCGTTACTCCATAATCCGGGTAGCTGAATTCCCACCAGAACAAATGCGAAGTAACTTTCACCTTTACCGCATTTTTATCAGAGGAATAGTTTTCTCCGAAAGCAAATACTTTCTGAACTGTGAATACGCCTAAAATAATGACGAGTACAAGCGGGATAGCCGTCCAGATGACTTCCAGCTTAAAGTTACCTTCGACTTGCTTCGGAATTTCATTTTGTCCGGGTTTACGGCGGAATTTGACCCACACATAAGCCGCGATCCCAAACACAATCAGCATTACGGCAACCATGATCGTTATTGCCAGTTTAATCAAGCCCAATTGTCCTTCTGCTACCGGTCCTTGTGGTCTGAGCACCGATAAATCCTCACGACCGCAAGCGGACAGCAAGAGCGAAAGCCCGACGAACAAAGGTAAGAGCCGCTTTACAGCCTTCCACGGTTTCATCATTCATCTACCCCACTTTTACGTTTTCTTCCCGATTATGTACAGGCATTTCTACACACCCTGCCAAAAACCTACCTGCTTTATCACGGAAACTTCACCCTGTCAATTAACACAATCACCTATTAAATATATGATTGAACCCCCATTTTGTCAATGATCACAACCAAGTTCACAAATTGTTCAAAAATCCGAAAACCCGCGTCGTTAAAGGCTTTGTTAGCGTTTGCAGCTATTATTAATACTCTCGTACACCTTTTTATATTTCCATAATAATTCCAAATTATCGGTATATTCATCCTTAATTCATTTTTGACATTTCTTTTAACTTTGTTTGATATTTTTATGAAAATAGCTTGGTACATGGTCTCAATTTACTTTTTTAGGTAAAATTCCGAATTACAAAGTTTAACAATCAAGCTAATTATCGCCTTTTTGGGTCTGTTCATTTTATGAATTTCGTGATTCTGTCTTCGAGTTTCTCACGATGCAAATGCTAAAACCTGTAAAAGTGCAGCTTTATAAAGCTATGTCTCTCGTCTATGCAAAAAAACTGTAAAAGTGCAGGTAATTTCATCATTTTAGTCCAGTAAACCAAAAAGTATGCTGAAAAACTGCATTTTCGCAGGAATTGTACGATACTGACTAACATATCGAAAAAAAAGATGCACCATTGCAGGAATTTGGAATCTAATCACGCAAAAAAAAGAACCTCCTTTATAAGAGGTTCCTACTCCTTCACAAACTATTACTTTTCCAATTCTATCTAGAGTCAGGCAGTCAAAATAACTGGCCTCTCATCTGTGATGGCTAATGTGTGTTCATAATGAGCTCCCAAGCTTCGATCTGCGGAGCGTATCGTCCATCCATCATTTTCCCATATAATCGCCCCTGTCTCACCAAGGGTAAAGATCGGTTCAATCGTTATGACCATTCCAGACTGAAGCTTCACTCCGCTATGAGGCCGTCCGAAGTTAGGAACGTCTGGTGCTTCGTGCATGGTTTTACCGATCCCATGACCGATCAAAGGTCTGACAATGCCTATTCCCGCTTCTTGAGCGACACGTTGCACAGCGTAGCCTATGTCCCCGATTCTTTTACCCGGTAAAGCTTGAGCAATCCCTGCATAAAGTGCTTTTTCCGTCATTTTAAGCAATTTGTCAGCCTCCGCACTGACTTCTCCCACCCGATATGACCATGCAGAATCCGCTAACCATCCGCTTTTATTAACTACGAGATCTATCGTTACAATATCTCCTGGCTGTAATTGCTGCTGGCTCGGAAATCCATGGCACACCACATCATTAATTGAAGCGCATGTTGCAAATGGGAATCCACGATATCCCTTTTGTTCAGGTGTAGCTTTCCTGTCCGCCAAAAATGATTCTACAAATTCATCAATTTCAAGTGTTGTGATCCCTGGAGCGATCATTTTGGCAATTTCTTTATGACACTCGGCAAGAATTCCCCCTGCCTCTCCAATTCTAGCTATTTCTTCTTTGGACTTTAAATTAATTTTCATGTCCGCCTCTCCTTTCGCGGCTACTGCAAGATCTACAATACAAAATAATTTCTATATAATATATGTCTGAACCTAACAAAAAAAACGCCCCAGCGATCAATCCGCCAGGACGATTATCACTAAACACAAATTGTTGTCAGCCGGATTACTATGATGCCTGTCCCGAGTATGTATCAGGAGACAGAGGAATCCAGTTTACCTAATTCAAGCTCAACAAGATGGGTCAATTCTTCTTCATACCCGCCCGTAATCCGGTATTTGCGAACATAATCCTTAACGAATTTCTTAGGGTCCTTAGGTTTATAAATCCGGGTCATTTCCCGCAAACTTTCCTTTACTTCATTGTGACCTTTAGTTGCCATACCAATTCCCTCCCAGAACGCTTGTAAATGAATGCTCCGAAAATCGAGAAAAGCGACAAAGTAGACTGCTCATGAAGTTGCAAGCTCAATCTCGATTGATCAAGCACGGTTGAAAAGCGCCTTGCAGTGTATGCCGGTCTTTGCAGTGAATGCAATTTGTTGGAAAAAGACCTCTACCCTCCATATTGTATCATATTCAGCCAACAGTTACAGCTTTCTTCCAAACACCTAATTAAAATTTATTAATTTAGAAATTATTTTTATAGTTGCTTATTAGCTGGTTAAAATATACTATGGAACTATTTTCTCTTTAGTATGCAGTTTGACGTGAAGTTTATCAAGAGCTGATAAAAGTACAGTATTCTCGAAATAGAGGGAATGTATATTAAGACTACCCTATACAGGAGGAATCTCACTTGAATTCGAAAACGCTCAAAGTAATGATTTTATACGCTAGCTACGGGAATGGTCATTATCAAGCCTCCAAAGCGATCGAGACCGTTTTCCGCAGGAAGGGCGTAACTGACATTGTCCTCCTTGATTTGATGGCACAAGCCCACCCACTGATCAATGAATTCACTAAATTTGTGTATCTCAACAGCTTCAAGACACTCCCATCTATCTATGGATGGATATATAACGCCACCAGAAAAATGCAATCAGAAACCGCCCTGCTCCGTTTAATCAATTCATTCGGAACCAGCACACTGCTTCAGGCAGTTACTTCATTTGATCCAGATTTGGTCATTCATACTTTTCCACAATTAACTTTGCCGAGGCTTCTGAAAAAGACAGGGATGTCGATTCCTCTAATCAACATTATTACTGATTTTGATCTTCATGGAAGATGGCTGCATCCGGAAATTCATCGTTATTATGTGGCAACTGACGATCTCAAGCAAGAAATGAAAGATCTCGGTATACCTGAGGAGCGTATCATGGCAAGCGGAATACCGATCCAGCCTGATTTTAACCGTATCCAGCAGGAGAGCAGCCACCTTAATAATCTATTGCACAAAAATAAAAAAACAATTTTATTGATGGCCGGTGCGTACGGAGTTATGCAGGGAAACCATGACATTTGTGAAGCGCTAACTTCAAGCAGTCAATATCAACTCATTGTAGTATGCGGGCGTAACAAGGAATTGTACCGTCAACTAAATGATCGCTTTGGCAATCGTCCTGATGTTCATATTTACGGATATATAAATAATGTAGCTGATGTAATGACCATGAGTGACTGTATGATTACCAAACCAGGTGGAATAACGTTATCAGAAGCGATCGAATGCCGCCTTCCGCTTATTCTGTATCGCCCTGTCCCCGGTCAAGAGTTGAACAACGCTCTCTATTTGCAACGAAAGGGCATCGCCGCGATCGCTCATAACGTAGATTCACTGATGGTGCAAATCAACTCTATGCTCCACGACGAAACGAGATTTCAGGAAATCCAGCACAAAATAAATGACCTCCGCAAGCCCGAAGCTGCGGAGGTCATCGTTAACGATATTATGGAGCAGTGCTTTGTAACCTCGTGATCATTAGTTGACTTAACAAGCCAAGCTGAATTAAAAGGCAGTTCTTGTTGCAGGGGGCTCGTCATACATTATGTTAAGAAATCACTACGCTCACGAAAGAAGGTGCTTGGCCTTGTCACCATTTAAATCATCAATCGGACTTTATGAGAATGTTGCAGGCTTTTTATGTTACTTGTTCGCCTTTGTTGGTGGTGTCTTTTTTATAGCTATCGAACGAAGAAGCCGTTTTGTGCTGTTTCATGCCTTGCAATCCTTCATGATGTTTGCAGGTTTAATGGTCTTTCATATGCTCTCAGGTTTTTTACCCTTCATCGGCATTGTAGTCAATTTACTGCTTACCTTACTGGGGGTAACCCTCTGGGTTATTATGATGCTGGCTTCCTTGCAGGGCAAATGGCTTAAGCTCCCCCTGATCGGTGACATGGCTGAAAAACAGCTGAACAGAATGTAAATCGTTACACCGAAGCTGCGTCTTTCTTTTTGTTGCCTAGACCGTTAAACAACAGGTTCAAAGCAATAGCCGTAAAGCTGCCCGCTACAATCCCGTTATCAACAAGAATACGAAGCCATGCAGGCAAGGCATCAAAAATTTGCGGTACAACCGTAACACCTAACCCCATACCGACGGAGCATGCAATGATCAACAAATTTTCATGACGATTCAGATCCACTTGTTCACCAAGCATTCGAATACCGGAGGACAATACAAGTCCGAACAACGCAATCATGGCTCCACCAAGTACGGATGTAGGCACAAGCTGAGTTAATGCAGCAATTTTAGGTACAAAACCGATCAGAATAAGCAAACTACCTGCCACCACGATAACGTCACGAGTTTTTACACGGCTCATTTGGATGAGCCCTACATTTTGCGAATATGTTGTATATGGGAATGAGTTGAAGATACCGCCGAGCATAATAGCCAGACCTTCAGCCCGATATCCGCGAGTCAAATCTTTTGCGGTAATATCTTTGTCCACGATTTTTCCAAGCGCCATAAAAACACCTGTCGATTCTGCAACGCTGACGATCGCTACAAGTATCATTGTAATGATCGGCGTCACATGGAAAGTAGGCACTCCAAAGTAAAACGGCTGAATCATGTGGAACCAGCTTGCTTCTTTTAGAGGAGCCAGATCTACCTTCCCAACGATAGCAGCAACAATAGTTCCAAAGATCAAGCCAAGCAAGACGGAAATGGATTGAAGAAACCCTTTGGCAAATCGGTTCATTAAAATAACAAACAGAAATACACCGAACCCCAGCGCCAAATTCAGCGGACTACCAAAATTGGGGTCTTGCACATTACCCCCACCAAGATCCGTTAATGCGACTGGAATCAAGGTTACCCCGATAATTGTCACTACCGATCCGGTTACAACAGGTGGGAAGAATGCTATTAGTTTTCCGAACAGACCTGCAAATAGAAACACGAAGAGGCCTGAGGCAATGATCGCGCCATAAATCGCCCTCATGCCCATTCCATCCTCTAGTCCGATTGCAATCATCGGTGATACTGCCTGAAAAGCACAGCCAAGCATAACCGGAAGTCCTATACCGAAAAAGCGATTTCCGAACACCTGGAGCAATGTAGCAATACCGCAAGCAAGCAAATCGATAGCTATTAGATACGTAAGATTCTGGTGCGATAAATTAAGTGCTCCACCAACAATCAGCGGTACGATAACAGCCCCTGCGTACATGGCCAATACATGCTGAATCCCTAAAGAAAAAGTTTTGAACGGATGTCGATTTTTTTGAAAAATTCGATCGTTTGCCATAATAAGTAATTGCCCCCCACGTCTCTATCTATTTATGTGTTCAAGTTCAATGAACTTCTTCCACAAAAGTTACGGTTCCATCTTCAAGCGAAGCAATTCGAACTAGTGAATCCAGACGATAACCGGCCTCTTCTAGCAATCTGGCCCCAGGCTGAAACGATTTTTCGATGACGATACCAATACCTGCTACACTAGCACCAACCTGCTCAACGATGCGTGCCAAACCAAAGGCTGCCTCACCATTCGCGAGGAAATCATCGATAATTAGCACCCGATCTTCTGGATGAAGAAATTTTTTTGAGACCGTAATTTCGTTTGTCTCACGTTTCGTAAATGAGTAAACCTTCTCTACCAGAATATCTTCCTTCAAGGTCAGAGATTTATGCTTGCGCGCAAAAATCATGGGCACACCAAGCTCCAATGCCGTCATAATTGCCGGAGCAATACCCGAAGATTCGATCGTCAGCACCTTCGTTACACCCTCTCCCGCAAAACGACGCTTAAACTCACTGCCCACTTCTCTCATAAGCACCGGGTCCATCTGATGATTCAAGAAAGAATCTACCTTCAAAACCTGATCACCCAGGACAATTCCTTCTGTCATTACTTTTTCTTTTAACAATTTCACTTCATTTCCTCCTCCAATGCCTAAACCCTATTCATTCTCCCCAGATAAAAAAAGCCCATTTCCCCAAAGGAATAATGAACTTTAAAAGGTAGAACCCACCATCTGTCTTCCGTACTTCTGCAAACAGGCACAGATATAGATTCTCCTCGTAGTCCGATCATTTCCGGTGATCAGGTAGAGACATGCAGGCCCATTCCTGCACATATACGAGAAAAGATATATAAATATATGTCGAATCATGTAACGTTAGAAGTATAACGCAAAATTATAGCGGAAATAAAGAGGTATTTCGTGGTGTTCTTGAAATATTTCAGACAATTTCATTGCGATTTACACTTAAGAGGGTATAGTATTTAATTATCTACCTCACATGGAAGGAGTTCTATTATGGGCTTTATCAAAGAATTTAAAGAGTTTGCTGTACGAGGCAATGTAATTGATCTGGCAGTCGGTGTCATTATCGGGGGAGCATTCGGAAAAATAGTTACTTCCGTCGTTAACGATATCCTTATGCCTCCTATTGGTAAATTGCTCGGGGGCGCTAACTTCAGTGACTTATTCATAAATCTGGATCCCGATAAAACATTGCCATCCGGTGGAGAAATTCACTCGCTCAAGCAAGCAAATGAAGCCGGGGCAGCGGTTGTTGCTTACGGACAATTCATTAACACTTTGCTTGATTTTCTTATCGTCGCTTTTTGCGTATTCTTACTCGTCAAAGGTATTAATTTCCTGCGTCGCAGTCAAGAAAAGGAGCAAGCGAAGCCTGAAAAGACAACAAAGGAATGCCCCTTCTGTCTGTCAGAAGTTCCTATTAAAGCCGTTCGCTGTTCTCACTGTACTTCCCATCTTGAAGAGCATGCCGGGACACCACAATAGTAATCATTACGGTACAAAGGACCTGATTCTCATAGGACATTTCACTTCATATGAGAATCAGGTCCTTATTATATTGGTCTAGACTCCCGTGGTAACAGATTGGTAAGAACTGATTTCAATTCAGTATCTTCCTTATAGCTTTTTTCACCTGTATCCAATCTGCGAACTCGAATCTGGCTATAACTTGCACCCGATTCGATCGGCTTAAATACAAGGTTATCACGATCTTCTAGTCTCAACTTATATCCCATCTCTTCAAACATTTTCAGGAAATCACTTTCGGTCGGAATTTGACCCTCATCCAAAAAGATTAGCCCCCTTAATTCCTTAACCGTACTACCATGCGTTACATCGAAATATACAATACATTCCATAATTAAACGCTCCTCATCCCATATTAAAGTTTCACGAAACACCATTTAAAAAGCGACGGCACGTCGGGATCTGTAGCCAACTTCGCTAACTGATCCAGCGTGCCTCTTAATGTTTGGTACGCCTACTACTTAGTACGGATATATTATCCGTTAGTATGACGTAACTTATTACAACTTGGTGAATAATTTTTGTAGTACCTGAAAGATAATAGCTAAATTTGTTCTGAACCGCAGTGCGGACACCATTTCGTCCCCTTAACTAACGCAGTCGAGCATATTTGACAGATTGATGTCGGAATCGCTGTCTCAACTACCGTTTTTGCCGGTTCCTTCGAATTCACATTTTCCTTCCATGTGCGAATTCGGCGATCCAGCTCCTCTTGCCGTTCACGTTCGCGGTCTAGCTCCCGCTGTCTTCTAGCCTCGGCTTCCTGATCCACAACATTGTTAGCGGGAGTAGCCTGAGGCTCTGTAACGAGCACAGTGTCTTCTATTTTTGTTGAAGTCGAATTGTACAATGATTTGAATATATCATCATCTTCAAGTACCGGGCTGAGAATTGAAGCGGATTGCTCTTTGACTGCTTCAGTCGAGCTGACAAATTCCTTCGCTTTAGGCTTCAGAAGCTTCTCTCCGCAATAAGGACAGAACATAGCGTCCTCTGCTACAACTTTACCGCATTGGTAGCATAAACGTTCATTTTTTAGATTAGCAATTTTTGAACGAATATCGTCTCGCTCTTCAGCCAGCAAATCGCAGGTCTTGGCTAGCTCGACCATTTCCTTTTCCGCTTTGGACATGTCCTTTAGACGATATCCCTCGTAAAATACTTCACCCATTCGTTGATAGTACAGTCCCATTTCACGTTCAATATTAGAAATTTGCGTATTAAGCTTGCCGATCTCAACAACATTCTGAGCACGATCGGTTACTTTACCGGCACCATTTTTAATCTTCTGTAAAAAATTCATAGTTGTAGTCCTCCAATCCATTTGCTCGCCATATCCCTTCGCAAATCAACTATTGTATCAAATTATATACCCAATTCTCGAAATCTGACATAATCATACCAGAAATAAAGGGTTAGGGAAAACCGCCCTTTGGCTTAATGCAAATTTTGATTTTAATTAACTATTCAATGTACAATAAATATATATAACCAATCTTATTAGGAGTAGATCACACTGAGTAAATCAAATGGAAACAATTCTAGTAATGAAAGCGACAGTTTGCTGAACCAGTTGGATTTGCGAGAATTATACCACTATGACATCGGAGAAAAAGAAATCCGTCAGCTGGAGGAGTGGAAAAAGCTCCCTATGCTGTATCAGCTTGCTCTGGATGAATTAAAAAACAAAATCAAGCTCATACAGACAGAATGGAAAGTGATTAACGGCTATAGCCCTATCGAACATATCAAGACAAGAATTAAAGAACCTAAGAGCATACTGGAAAAGCTGGAGCGCAAGGGATTTGATCTAACCGTAGAGAACATGATTGCTAATATACATGATATAGCTGGAATGAGAATTGTATTCTCCTTTGCACAGGATATTTATCTTCTGCTGGACCATCTCAAGATGAGGGACGACCTAAAAATCATCGAAATAAAAGATTACATTGCAGTTCCTAAACCAAACGGATATCAAAGTCTGCACGTCATTGTCGCGGTTCCCCTCACTTTATTTGAGGGACAACGGTGGATAAAGGTTGAGATTCAAATGCGTACCCTTGCTATGGATTTCTGGGCCAGTATGGAGCATATTTTGTTCTATAAGTATGAGAAGCAAGTCCCTTCCCACGTTGTCATGGAGCTGACTGAAGCAGCCAGAGCAGCAGACTCGCTGGATAAAAAAATGCACCGATTGCGAAAAGAAATTATGGGTGTGAGTGAGGCTGCTCTACCTCAAAAAACTAACACTAACCTGCTGCGCTAATGTAAAAATATTCGAAGCATCAAAATAAAGCTACCCTATATGTCATTATATGACCAGGGTAGCCTTATTATTTCACTACATCTTAGTTCCTCGAAGCGGGGCCGCCAGCTGCTCGGCTCGCTGCATCAACACAGCGGCGACTAGGCTCAAGCCCCTGGCCGCCCCGGGAACGCCAGGCAGCAGCGCAGCCAGCCCATCCGACTGAGAGGCATCAGCCGCAGGCTCGCTGCCTTGTCCCACGATATGGAGTCCTATCTCCACATCGTGGAACTGCGGGCCGGGCAGGTGAAGTCTTCCCTGCTCGGCCATTTCGGCCAGCCACTCAGCTATGCTCGGCCCTTCGTTTGCCGCACCGCGTGGCGGCTCCTCAGGCTGCCCTGCCGCCTCACGAAGCGCGAGCTCGGCGTCAGGAAGAGGGGCAGCCTGCGCCCAAGCTTCCCATACCGCTGCAATCAGCGACTCCTTCGTCCAGCTAAGCAGTGCGAGTTGCAGGCTCATGTCTTTTTTCCACAAGACATCCCCATAATCCATCGCCAGAATCTCATCAGGTGTTAACCGCTGACCTATTGCACCCGTGTGGACATCACTAGCCATGCCATCGCTGTCACCCTCATATCGCCATGGCGGCACAAGATCCAACCGTTTACTTACTGGCGCCAGAGCCTCTGGTCCCTTCTCAATCAAAGCTGCTAAATCAAACGGGTGACACCGCAGATCACGCAGCAGTTTTTGGCTTTGAAGATCGTCCTTTGAAGCCTTTGGAAGCAGCAACGATACGACCTGCGGAAGCTCTCCATCGTTACACTGCGCCACCCTCGGAATATCGATTCTAAGGCCATCTGAAACAAGCTCTATATGAACATTGTCCGGAATATTGATATGTCTGCTCATCATAGATTCTCCTCCAGAAAGCTGCCTTGATGCAGCGTAATCAGGCTGCGGAGCTCATCATTGGACATTTCCGTCAGCCATTGTTCACCAGAACCTACGACCTGCTCCGAAAGGGTCCTTTTCCTTTCAATCAGCTCATCAATTCGTTCCTCAAGCGTTCCTTGACATATCAGCTTATGCACTTCTACATTTCTCTTCTGCCCGATTCGGAAGACACGATCCGTTGCTTGATTCTCTACCGCAGGATTCCACCATCTATCATAATGAATCACATGATTCGCCCTCGTTAAATTCAGCCCTACACCGCCAGCTTTCAACGAGAGTACAAACAACGGAGAACTGCTTCCCTCCTGAAAAGCATGAACCATATCATCCCGCTCCTGCTTAACAGTTCCACCATGCAAGAAAAACGGCGTCTTCCCATAGCGTTCACTTAAAAATTCCTTCAACAGCTCTCCCATCTGTACGTATTGTGTAAAAATAAGCGCAGCTTCTCCATTATCCACTATAAGATCCAGTAGTTCAGATAGGCGTTCCAGCTTTCCTGATCTCTCGGGACGATTGATCATTCTAACTCTGCCCCCAGCCAGCTGGGGATGGTCGCAAATTTGTTTCAGCTTCGTTAGCGAAGAGAGCACCAGACCCTTGCGTGCAATGCCGCCAGTACCGGATATTCTGGTCATCAGTTCCTCAGTAATCGCTTCATACATTCTGACCTGCTCCACCGTCATTGAACAATACGATTTCAATTCGATCTTCTCTGGAAGATCCTTACGTATGTCTGGATCACTCTTTAGTCGTCTCAGCAAAAGTGGGGATACCAATTTTCGCAATTTGGATAACTCCGCAGTCTGCTGCTCGCCAGAACCGGTATATCTCGATCTAAACATCGAATACGAACCAAGATACCCCGGATTCAAAAATTGAAAAATAGACCACAGCTCACTTAGGCGATTCTCTACGGGCGTTCCTGTCATCGCGATTCTGTGAGGTGCGTTCAGCTTCATAACGCTCTGTGTCTGCTTTGTCCCGTAGTTTTTAATATATTGCGCTTCATCAAGCACGATCGTAGACCACTCAAGTGAACGTAATTCATTACTATCTCGGCCAACCAACTGATACGTGGTCAGAATGACGTCACAGCGACGGCATTCCTGCAGAAATTGATCTCCATGCAGCCTGTTGCCGCCATGATGCACATAAAGGAGCATCTCCGGCGCAAAACGTGCAAACTCACGCTGCCAGTTGCCCAGCAACGAGGTTGGACAAATAATCAAACATGGATGATCGGAACGATCTAATCCATCCAACAACGTGGTTATAACCTGTACGGTCTTACCGAGTCCCATATCATCTGCGAGAAGCGCACCAAAGCCAAGATCCTTCATAGAGGCCAGCCATTGATACCCACGCTCCTGATAGGGGCGGAGTATGCCCTGCAAAGAGCCAGGTACCGTATGGATAGTGGAATAACGACCTGCTCCTCCATCGCTGTTAGCAAGCATCGACAGCTTGCCTTCGATCTCGATGCCTTCAACCAGCAAACCGTCCCATCGCGCATCCTGCTCCTCTTCCGAAGTCAAATACATTAATTCTCTAAACGTCATATTTCCGTTCTCTTGACGTTTCATGTATTTCAGCACTTGGCGAATTTCCTTCACATCAATCTCAATCCACTCGCCACGAAACAGGACTAGCGGGGATTTCGAGGATGCGAGCTCGGCAAGCTCCTCTGAAGCCAGCTCCTTGTCCCCCAGCATGGCTTCCGCCTCAAAAGAGAGCAATTGCTCTACTCCAAGACGATGAACTCGATTTTCAGTCTTATTATGCTTGTCAGAATCTCTCCAACCGGAAACCTTCAGCTTGATTCCCGCAGAACGTCTTCCTTCCTTCGTCCAACTGGAAGGCATCTGTACTGTAATTCCATGCTTGCGCAGAGTTGATACTGATTTGCTCAAAAAAACATACAATTCTTCCGAACGAAGTAATTTCCCGGCAGGACGCTCTATGTTCAGTGCAGATTCTATTTCTACTGACATAGCTGCTGCTTTAGCTATACGAAGAAGGAGATTCTCCTGTACATCCTTATACCGTCTGCCTCTAAAGATAATATCTTTATCGGGATAGCTCCAGATCAATTCCGCTGGAAGCAGCATCGACGGATCTTCCGCCCCTTCACACCAAATACTTAATTGCCATACCGGACCATTGTTATCTTCGCCCATTAGCCCACGACTCTCTTGCTGCGGCTCAATTCGCAGGCAAAGACGAACAGTCCCGGGCACTTCACCCTTAACCAGTTTTTGATCCTCTTCATCACTGGGACAATCTCCAAGCATAGACGATATTTCCTGTTCAAGATCCTCCATCTCCGCAACACTACCCTGTATTTCGGGAGGTTTGCCGCCTGTTAATACACCATTCCACCATAATTCAGTAAGAGGCGAGGTTCCTCTGCGATAATCCGCACGAGCAGAGTTCAGTTTTCTTCCCAGATCGCTAACAGCCTTTCGGGTCTCGGCATTAATCATCGAAGTCAAAAAGGAGTACAGTAGCGCCATCTGACGACTTGCTATTGATCCCTCTTCTGCACCAGATCCACCTTGTATAGCTGCCAAACAAATCGGCGGCATCGCACCTGCAAGCTGACGAAAGGTCTCCATATCGCCACCTTCAGTTAGAAGCGGCTTCCATACCGAGTCTAACGACGATTGTCCACGCCGTCTTCCTGGACCAGCTGCTACTTCCCTTGCCCCAGGTGTAATTCTCCCTCTCAACATAAGCCCTAGAGCAAACCGCGCTGCTATACTCCAGTATCCGAATTCTGCTCCAGGCTGTATTCCCTGACTTATAAATTCAGTCTCATCATAGTTTAACAGCAGAGACCAAGCTTCTTGTACCGGTAAAGCCAAGCCCTCCAAAGTCCTTCCGATCAAACCTCTACGTTCGCCTGGTTTAGCCGATCTGCGCATTGTAGATACCGGATATCTTAACTCCGCAAGCCGAAGAGCTGCATGTTGAAAGGGACGTCCTCCTGAAGAAAATTCCAGCGGTCTAATCAAGGCCGTCCAGGCATCCACTTTTGATTCTGATATTTCACCAGAGAAGCAGAACAAAACTTCTCCAAGCCATATTCCATAAAGACGTTGATTCATGATGATCTCCCGTCATTTCTAATTCCATCCAGTTTCATAATAATATCTTATACGAAACTGCCATACAATAAAACCAAAGCACTCTCGGGATGTCACTGAATTTAATCTCATTTCATTTTACACCATATTAAAAGCCGGACGAGCAGAACGTTATCGTCCTCTTCGATCCGGCTTGCTCTAGCTAACAATCATATTTTATTTTGCTGCGATAACTTCAATCTCTACAAGACCGTCTTTTGGCAGACGTGCCACTTCAACCGCACTACGTGCTGGATAGGGCTCAGCGAAAAATGATCCGTAAATTTCATTTACCTTTGCAAAATCATTCATATCCTTCAGGAATACCGTCGTTTTAATCACTTTATCCAGACTGCTACCTGCAGCTTCCAATATAGCGCTAACGTTGCGCAATGATTGAGTCGCTTGAGCTTCTACTCCTTCAGCAAGCTGTCCTGTCTCAGGAATGAGACCAAGCTGACCGGAAGTGAAGACGAAATCTCCGATTTGTACAGCCTGAGAATACGGCCCGATCGCGCCCGGTGCTGCAGATGTAGAAATAACTTGTTTTGCCATGGAACATCTCCACCTTATTGTTTTCTTTCTATTGTAGCTTATTTTTTATCTATAGGCATTTCTTTCTCACTAACTCTTCAAATGCTTACGATAAGCTTCAATGAACAGGTCGGCAAAAAGCGGGTCCCATTGTGTTCCCCGGCCTTCCTCTAATATTCCTATTGCGGTACTTTTATCCATTCCCTTCCGGTATGGCCTATCCGAGGTCATCGCATCAAAGGCATCTGCAACTGCAATGATTCGTCCAAACAATGGAATCTCATCACCCTGAAGTCCATCCGGGTATCCTTGACCGTCATAGCGTTCATGATGCGAACGCACGCCCGGCAAAAATGGGGCCATTGCATCCATAGGCTCAATCTGCTTCAGAATCGATTCCCCTAAAACCGGATGCTGTTTAATTTGCTCCCATTCCTCATCCGTTAGTCGGCCGTCTTTTAGCAGTACATCATCACGAATCCCAATCTTCCCGATGTCATGAAGAAGCGCTGCTTTTCTTAAATCATGTAATTGATCATCCGGAAGCTTTGCAAGAATCCCAATGTTAACGGCATATTCGGCTACTCTCAATGAATGGCCTGCTGTATACGGATCTCGCGCATCCAGCGCGGCTGCCAAGGTGGCAAAATAGCTTTCCAGCAATTGATTGTTTCTGGCTGCCTGAACCTTAATCCCTCGAAGCATATGATTAAAACCGGATACAAGCCGAGAAAATTCATCTGAGAACAGATCGAAAGCCCCAGTCCGCAGATTCCCGATCTTCACTTCCCCCATTCGTTCGTACAGGTGCTGAATCGGCAGTTCAATCTCTCGAGTCAACAGACGGGAGCCGATGAAGGCAAAACCTAATCCAACGATCAAAATGAATACAGCATTAATCCAATATGTATTATCCGCCATGCTCCAGTTACCTAACTGAAGTTGAACAAATAAACTATACAATAATATAGGAAAGGCTCCGATCATAAAGAAACTCCACCGCAGTTTGCGCCGAATCGATATGAGCACTCTTCCGCCAAGAGTCAGCTCTTTGCCGAACAATCGGATGGACCATTCACATAGCTCATTCAGAAGCGGACGAATCGCATAAGAAGTCAAGTAGAACTCTATCATCGCTCGCATTCCAACTACGAGCACAACCCCCAAAATAGCTAAAGTAACATAATAATAAGGTATAGACAATTTACCGATATGTATAAAATAGAAGCCTAAACCGCATGCTGGCAGCAACATTCCGAATAAATGCGGTCCTAGTATGCGTTTTACCGCAAGCGAGGGTAGACGATGGGTTCTTAAGTAAACATTTTGCAAAGCAGAAAAACTCTCAATCTCATGCTCGAAGCAGACCCGAATCGGCCTGATCTGCAGAGTAAAGACCAGCCATTCAAGACTGAGCATGAGAACCAGCGACAAGAACAAAACACTGAACAACCAGAAGTATTCCTTGCTATCGATATGCAAAGGTGACAGTATAATCAAACTGCCAATAGCTATAATCGTCAGGACAGATGCTACAGCATAATTCATTTTTAAGCGAGAAATAAATGTGTTATACACTGTCACAGGGAATCTTCATTCCTTCCATCTCGCAAATAGTAGTAGACAGAAATTTATTTACTATAATTATCGGCTAATAATGATATACATTTCATAGACGTAAACGATTTCCTTGACCAACCATTCCGACTTGTTTATATATTCTTCTTTTTTGTATAACAATTCAAGATAATTTTTATAATATAAATTTTTTATGTTGTTAAGTCTCAAGATACAGAAAATTTTATATTCTTAAAAATAATTAAAAAATTTATATACCCGTTCCAAACCCTGCCATCCCTTACCCTGAAAGGGCCCACGCCCATCAAGGTAGTAACCTATGTCACAATCTATGTGACTTTTTTCACATAAAGCTATATAGTAATATGCTAAAATTCCATCGAACAAGGCTTTTCGAACTATATAAAATGGCTTATAATCCTTATATCTATGCATTTTTCTTTTACTCTGTTATTAAAATGTACTCACATTTTAATATATATAATTTTATTACTTGGAGGTCATCTATCATGAAAAAAGCATCTATCATTCTAAGCAGTGCCCTGTTACTAGGTCTTCTTGCTGGATGTGGATCTAGCAATGAAGGAAACACAGCTGACAAAGCTAACAACACACCTGCAACAGAGAACAGCACGAACACAGGCACTAACGCACCAGCTGAACAAAGCAAATATCAGGACGGCGTGTATTTTGCACAAGGCGAAGCTGATGCAAAAACTGGTTGGCAAGCTTTTGTTACATTAACTGTTTCCGGCGGTAAAATTACTGAAGCTAAATGGAATGCAACTAATGCTAACGTTGGAGTAGATAAGGTTACTTATTCCAAGGAAGGTAAATACGGCATGAAAGCTGGCGGCGCTCAATCCGAATGGCATGAGCAAGCTGAAAAAGCTGAAGCTTACCTCATTGAAAAACAAGATCCTAAAGACATTACTTTGAACGACGAAGGTAAAACTGACGCAATCACTGGCGTATCCGTACACGTTAATGAATTCTTTACATTGGCAGATCAAGCATTGACTGCTGGACCAGTTCAAGCTGGTACTTACAAAGATGGTACCTACCATGCCGAAGCAGCTGATTTCGATGCTAAATCCGGCTGGAAAGAAACTGCTGATGTTGTAGTAGCAGCAGGCAAAGTAATCAAAGTTAACTTCAGCGGTGTAAACGCAGCTGGCGAAGACAAGAAACAAAACTCCATCGACGGTAAATACGGTATGAAGGAAAAAGGTGGCGCTCAAGCTGAATGGCACGAACAAGCTGTAAAAGCTGAAGCATACCTTGTAGAAAAACAAGATCCAGCAGCATTAACGTTCAACGAAGAAGGTAAAACCGACGCAATTTCCGGCGTATCCATCAGCTTGCAATCCTACTATGATCTTGCTGCAAAAGCTCTGGAACAAGCAAAATAATATCGGTTTTTAGCAATATATTACTTCATGATTACCACCCTAAATAAAGAAGGTGAATCTCTTGAAAAGAATAGTCGTCCTAGGCGGCGGTTATGGCGGTGTCGTTACATCCAAGCATCTTGCCAAACTGTTCAAAAAAGACAAAGACGTAGAAATCAAGCTGATTGACCGGAATCCGTACCATACGCTTCTAACCGAGTTACACGAGGTTGCAGCTAACCGGGCTCCGGAAGATTCTGTCAAAATTGAGCTGAAAAAGATTTTTGCTGGCCAAAAGGTTGATGTTGTACTAGATTCCATCGACAACATTGATTTTGCCAACAATCAGCTTCGCTCTGAAACCGAAACCTACAAATATGACTACCTTGTTATCGGTACAGGTTGTAAGCCCACTTTCTTCGGCATCCCTGGTGCTGAAGAGAATGCTCTTACTCTCTGGTCCTATGAGGATGCTGTTCGTCTGAAAGAACAGATCCGCAATAAATTCGGAGAAGCTGCTAAAGAGAACAACCCTGCAAAACGTCGCAAGATGCTGTCCTTCGTTGTAGTAGGTGCCGGATTTACCGGTGTCGAGCTCGTCGGAGAGCTTGCAGAATTCCGTGATGAATTGTGCAAGGAGTTCTACATTGATCGCAGTGAGGTTCGTCTCGTTGTTGCTGATATGGCTCCTAAGATTTTGCCAATTCTTCCTGACAAACTGATTCAAAAGGCTGCTAAACGTCTCAACAAAATGAATGTTGAAATCATCACTAGCGCCAAAATTACCGGAGTTACTAAATCAAGTGTTATTCTCGGTGATACCGAGCTTGAAGCAGATACTATTGTATGGACAGCCGGTGTAGAAGGCTCTGATCTCGTTGGCAAGCTTGATGTCAAGCAAGAAGGACGCAAACGGATTGTAACTAACGACAAGTTGCAAAGCGTAGATCATGACAATGTCTACGTTGTAGGCGACAACATCTTCTTCATTCCTGAGGGTGAAACACGTCCTGTACCACAAATGGTTGAGAATGCTGAGCAAGCAGGTCCGCTCATCGCTCACAACATTTATGCAGATGTGCATAATAAACCAAAAAAATCTTACAAACCAGGATTCCACGGAACGATGGTATGTATCGGTAGCCGCTATGGCGTAGCCAACGTTGGTCTTCCGAATAAAATGTTCATGCTTAGCGGATTTATGGCTATGCTCAGTAAGCACATGATTAATATGTACTATTTGTTTACTGTTGCTGGCTTTACCCAAATGTGGACCTACATGATGCACGAATTTTTCCATGTACACAATCGCAGAAGCTTCCTGGGCGGTCATTTCTCCAAGCGTTCACCAAACTTCTGGTTGTTCCCGCTCCGTATTTTTGTGGGTTACAAATGGCTTGAGGAAGGTATCGACAAGCTTCCTAAGATTTTGAAAGATCCGAACAATATATTCCTGATCCCTGCTTCTCCAAATGCTGGTGACGCAATCTCAGCGGCTAGTGAAGCGGCTGGAAATGTAACTTCAACTGTAGACGCACAAACTGCAGCTTCTGCCGTTGAAAGTGCTTCTACCGCTGTTACAGCACTGCCTGTACCTGGGTTCATCAAGAGTATCGTTGGCTGGTTCATGGATGTATTCTTCTATACAGCAGACGGCGGATATACCGCGCTTGCTACCGTATTCCAGTTCTTTATGGTTTTTGCGGAAATCGCAATCGGCATCCTGTTGATTCTCGGCCTGTTCACCGCAGTAGCTTCTGCAGTTACTGTCGCGCTTGGCGTTATGATCTGGTCCTCCAGCATGGCATCTACCGAAATGCTCTGGTACATGACTGCAGGTGTGGCTCTAATCGGTGGTTCAGGCAGCATGCTTGGTCTCGATTACTATGTTCTTCCTTGGCTCAAAAAACAATGGAAGAAAATTCCGATTGTAAGAAGATGGTACTTATACACGGACTAATATCATATCAATCACCTTAATTACCGATTTACAATAGAGTAATGTGCGCTAGTCGCGCATTACTCTATATTTTTACACCCTTGCCGAACTCGGTGTTCGGGTCCCTGCAAGCCTACCTGTTTTTTAAGGAGTGTGTCCTTATGAAATCTAAGCTCATCCAAGACGCTTGTCACTTGTTGCAGGGCGAAATATCGCCCGAGGCCGGCATTCACCTGAATCTGTTAGAAGATGACGTGCAGCCCATGACCGACCTTTTGGAGCAATATGATCTCCATCAACTTCGTGCGCGCCGCTTGTTATCCATTTACATTGCAATCAAGGTCGCCCTTCTACGCCACAGTAGTTGTGATGAATCCATTACTGGCGAAACACTCACCCGCTTGGTGCTGGACGGCGATTACCTATATAGCATGTATATTCAATTATGTCTCGAATGGAACGAATACGACCTGATCACACATCTCGCTCCCGTCATTAAACAAATCCAGATTAAGCGGATGGACGGCAAACCAGATGATGATAAACTCTTAAAAGCCTTTGAATTATTCCTGAAGCTGGATCACAGCCGTAACAGTGCAAGCAAGGCGATCTAGTACACATCTGTAAATTTGACATCCAGGAATGGAATCAAGGGAGGGTTCAGCTATGAAGCTCAATGAAGCATTAGACATTTCTCTTGCCGCTGTTGATCGGGAAATTGAGAATATGGTCAAATTCGATAAGGATGTACCTCGCTCCTCCACACTTGCCAAAAGTATTGTTGATCTCGTTCGTTCTGGTGGCAAAAGAGTTCGTCCGTTGATGGTCATTGTCGGCAGCCGTTTCGGCCCCACCCCCAATGAACGCAAGGTGTGGCGCCTTGCCGCAGCAGCAGAATTTATTCATGCCGCTTCCCTGATCCACGACGATATTATAGATGATTCCCCTGTTAGACGGGGGCAGACCGCACTGCATGTCAAGCTCGGGGTTCAGGAAGCTATATATGTCGGCAACTACATGTCAGCACGGGTAATTGAGCTCATCGCTGCTTACTCTGCAGAGCGGGAGCGCTTCGTATATGACTTGTCATCGCTAGCCACAACACAGCTGTGCCTTGGAGAATACCAACAGCTGTCCCATCTTTACGATTATGATGTAACGGCTGAAGAATATCTTGAGAAATCAAAGAACAAAACAGCACAGCTTATGGCTACTTGCCTGCGTATTGGTGCACAATCAGCTGGTGCAAAGGATGAAGTCTTTAATCTCTTATATAGCTTTGGAGAGAAGCTCGGAATGTCATTTCAGATTCTCGATGATCTGCTGGACTTCACTCAGTCTTCACAGCAGCTCGGAAAACCAGCAGGCAGCGACCTGCGTAAGGGTCAAGTCACTCTTCCTGTACTCTATGCCCTCCAGGACAGCCGTCTCGCCCCTTCTATAAGGGCTATTAACTCAGATACCCCTTCATCCGAAATCGATGCTGTCATCGCCAGCATACAGGCGTCAGACGCTCTCATAAGAACAGAGGCCCTTAGCAATCAATATCTGGACGAAGCTCAGGCCATTATCAATGAACTGGACATGTACCCGGCGCACAAGGATCTGCAAGCGTTATTGCATTTTTTCAGCGGTCGGGATAAATAAATGAATAGATAAAAAAAAGCTGCTCTTCGGGTCACCGTACAATGTGACCGGATAGAGCAGCTTTTTTTATAATAAGAAAAAATCACATAGGGCTGAGATCAGAATAACCATGCTAATAACCTGATTCAAGTTATAGGAGGCAACTTTCATTACTTTTCGACTGGAAGGCTTAATGATTTTATGCTCCGTTAGCAGCAGTAAGATAGAAACTATAATTCCGACAATATAGATCCAGCCTAGCTGACGAATTGGAATAAGGACAATCAACAGGAGCACCATGATACTATGAAGTGCTGCAGCTATTCTCAGACCGTTTTTCAGGCCGAATATGCTAGGAATAGACCAGAGTCCATGATTACGGTCAAATTCGATGTCCTGTGAGCCGTAAATGATATCAAACCCGGCGATCCACAGCATCACAATCGTACCCAGAATAAACGGAGTAAAGGCGAATTGTCCGGTGACCGCAAACCAGGCTCCAATCGGTGCTGAAGCTATCGTAAAGCCAAGATACAGATGGCTCAAATAGGTGAAGCGTTTTGTATACGAGTAAGATGAGATCAGAAAAATAGCTACTGGCGATAAAATAAAGCACAGCATATTGAGCATGCCCGCTGCAAAAATAAATATCGCGTAGTTCACTACCACGAACCACAGCACTTCTTTAGACGCCAGCAGACGCTTGGGAAGGTGCCTATGAGCGGTTCTAGGGTTCATCGCATCAAATGATTGATCGACAACGCGATTAAACGCATTAGCACCATTACGCGCAGCCACAAGCGCGATCAATCCCCATAGCATCACATGCCAGGAGGGCAATCCCTCAGCAGCCCATATCATCGAGATCACCGCAAATGGCAGTGAAAATAATGTATGCGAGAACATCACCAGCTGGCTGTACAGCTTTATTTTTGTACCGATTTTCCGAGCATATTCCATCTTCATCCACTCTCCTTGAAACGTTCCTTGCCTGTGTTCATCTACACTGTCTCCACTGAAATGAAGTCCATGCTAATTTAACGGCTAAATCATCCAAATCTTTAAGAGGTTGCTTAGGTATATTTACACGCTTGATAGTGAAGCTGAGAGGGCAGACAGCATCTCGCGGATATCATCCTCTGTAATGACGAGAGGTGGCTGGAAAGCAAGCACATTGCGTCCAACGCCATTTTTACCGATGATAAAGCCGCGGTCCTTCATTTCCTCCAGAAGGTCATCAACTAGCACGGCCCCCCTTTCGGAGTCCTCCGCACACAGCTCCACACCGATCATCAACCCTGCTCCACGCACCTCAGAGATCATATCAGGGTAACGACCAGCCAACTCCTGAAGCCCACTCTTTAACAAGTCGCCAAGACGTTCAGCGCGCTCTGCCAGGCTATGTGACTCAATATAATCCAGCACTGCGAGTGCAGTTGCAGATGAAACCGGATTTCCCCCAAAGGTGGAGGCTGACGGCTTATTGAAGCTTGCCGCGATTTCATCTGTAGAAGCGAATGCTGCCACTGGAATGCCGCTTCCAAGCGCTTTTGCCATCGTCACTATATCAGGTTCTACTCCCCATAGATCCATTGCAAACATGCGTCCTGTACGACCGAATCCTGTCTGAATTTCGTCAGCAATGAGCAGTATACCATATTGCTCCAAGAGTGACTTCACTTCAGGGAAATACCAATCCGGAGGCACGATCATCCCGCCGTTCCCTTGAATCGGCTCAGCGATCATAGCTGCAATTTCATGTCCCTTCTCCTCAAGCACCTTTTTGAGTGCACCGATGGAGCGACGAGCTGCCTCATCCTTGCTAAGCCCAGGCTCATAAGGCCGAGGTATAAAGGTCACATCCTCACCTGATTCGGCTAGCTGCGGGTCTGAACGCCACATTTTTAAGCCTGTCACGCTCATGGTCAGATAGGTACGGCCGTGCAGTCCTTGCTCCAGCGCAATAAAACCGCGCCGCTTCGTATGAAGACGGGCAAGCAGTAATGCCCCTTCATTAGCTTCAGACCCGCTGTTTACAAAAAACGTCCGGCTAAGCTTACCCGGCAGCACTCCTGCAAGACGCTCCGCAAGATCTACATTAGGCTGAGTCAAATATATAGTACACGTATGCTGCAGCGTCTTTAGCTGCTCTGCTGTTCGCTCCGCAATTTCTGGATTGCAATGACCGCTCGCCACGACAGAAACGCCTGCAAAAAAATCAGTATAGCATTTTCCATCATGACCATATAGATATTGCATTTCTCCTTTCACTAGCTGGGGCGGATTCCGATAAAAATAACTGGTACAAGGATAGAAATACTGCCCTCTTTTTGAGAGAATACCCTCCGGTCCGATATATTGCTGCATGTTCATTCTCTCCTCTCCTATTTACACTTGAATACAAGGTAGCCTAATCCGATTGGCCAGTCTCTCCCACTCCAGAAAAAGCAGCAAAAATACAGTTTTTTCGAGCTGAAATAACCATATTTATGAAAAAGCTTGCATGAGTGCAGTAATTTCAAACGATTACGCCCCAAACCAACGTTTGGAGAATAAAAAGGTGTATTTTTGCAGGAACTTTACCTGATGAATGAAGCTCTTAGTATAAAGATGTACTTTTGCAGGAATTTCGCCATCATGTTAGCGGCTTTCACTATCAAATCGAGTTACCCTACCAAGCTAAACATGCTGCGGTTCCTTTACTAGCTGTGAGGCCTCTGTTTGCTCTACACTTTTATCAGCTTCTGCCGTCCGTCCCCCGTTAAATTGCAACGCGCCCAGCGTGTATCCTGCATAAACAGGAGCCAGTTTGGAGAATTCCTCAGCCGCCATATCCGGGTTATCCAGTACGGCTCTATAGGCCCCCACAACAGCTTCAAGCTGCTCTGGCTTATAGGTAGCACCTTCAATACGGATGACGGACAGGCCTGCTTCGGTCAACTCCTTCACAAGCGGTAACAGGCACAGCTCCTTTGCCAATGTCAAATGGCAGCGGCCATGTGTATCGCGATACACCGGATTCTCTCCCTTATCAGTCTTCAGCACAAGAATGCTGTTATCTACATAATGATTATCTTCTTCATCAATCGGCTCAAAAGCTTCAGTATTTGCATACAGGTCATGCTCCATATACATCATTGTAGGAGATCCGTGCACTATGCCCTCAAGTGGCGCATTTGCATTTCTGAGCAGATCCATCAAATCATTCAATGGCAATTCCATTGATGCAGTAAGACGTTTTACCCCGTAATTTGCATAGAATTGTACTGCAAGCGGGTTAAATACATTCAGATTAAAGTCACCGATCAGCGAATAACCCTTGGAAGCAAATTTGTGAATCGCCCCAAGGTTCGTTACCATTACACCATCAATCGGCAATCTCTCGCCCGACAACAGCCCGTCATAGATTTCAAAATGCAGCTCGGTCATCATCCGTGGCAGACATAGATATATTTTTGCATTACCTTTTATTGTTGCAAGCTCTTTGATCTCATCCTTAGTAAAAGGACGATCCGGTTCGTACACATCACCCGACAAATAAATATGGTCAGCCCCCGCCTTAATTGCAACTTTCGCCTGAGCCATATTGTTCACATGAACGGAAAGCTCCGATTTATTCATGCCATGAACCTTATCCGTCTGAGCAGCAGTCCATTTATTACGAATGTCTTCCAGGCGTTTGTCGCTTAGCTCACGCTCTTCCGTTGGTGTGCTGAATACCTTGCCTGTGCTATAAAATTTACCTGTTCCCTCATAACGTTTGTTAATATACGAGAGACCCGGTTTTCCAAATGCATATGCCGTTGAGAAATCACGTTTGCGGTTATCATACAGCAGCTTGGTATCCTTGCTGCGATTAAATCCGGCCGGATCTTCGATATAACGATCAATCGCATCTCCGTAAGCATTAATAAGCATCAGCACAAAATTGGCATCACGCATGCGTCCTTCGATTTTGAACGAAGTAATCCCGCCATGAATCAGTTCTGGAATATGCTCGTACATGAACATATCTTTTGCGGCCAGAGGATATTCTGCAGGGTAGACGTGACCATCCTTCTTCACGCGATAATCCCAGCGGCAAGGCTTAAGGCACTTTCCTCTGTTAGCGCTCATACCGAATACCATCGAACTAAAATAGCAATTTGCTCCATGAACAGAGCACATATCACCGTGAACAAAGTACTCCAGCTCCATGCCAGTAGCCGCCTGCAGGTATCGAGTCGTCATCAAATCCATTTCACGTGATGTTACGACACGAGTGACTCCTAACTCTTGAAGCGCTTTGACCATTTCCACATTATGCACGTTCATCATGACGGAGGAATGCACCGGAATCGAGAGCCCCATTTCACGAATCAGAGCAAGAATGGCAAAATCCTGAACGATGATAGCGTCCGGGCCTGCGTTCTCAAGAAATTTCAAATAAGTACGGGCCTCATTCAGCTCTCCTTCATTCAGCAAATTGTTTACTGTTACATACACCTTTTTGCCTAAGGAATGTGCGATTTCAGCGGCCTCTGTAATTTGTTCTAATGTGAAGTTGTACCCTTTACGCATAAGACGCATATTCAGACTTGGCCCACCCAAGTAGACGGCGTCACAATTCGCATGAATCACTTCTTTGAATATTTCAAACGTTCCCGTTGGTGCGAGCAGTTCAATTTCTTTTCCATTAAAATAACGTGCCATAGCGCTTCCCCCTCAAATCGCTGTAGTAATTTATGATGTAAAATGTGATTTTTTTCACACATATATGCGTCAGGAATAGGTGAAGTTAGGAAGCGGATGATGTTCTAGGATCATAAATAACATATCCGCTCCTTCACTTGGACTTGCAATACGAACTATATAAATCTGAGAACAACAACAACTGCTACCAGTACGATAAAAGACAAGATAAACCCTGTGTCCCTGCTTCGCCATACCAGCAAGTGATACTCCGAACGCGGAGCGCCGATCAAGTACCCTCTGGATTCCATCGAAAGCACAAGGTCTTCCGCACGGCGAAAAGCACTTACCGTCACCGGAACAAGCAGTGAAACCAGCAGTTTCCCTTTCTCCTTCCACGGCAGCTCCTTAAGATCCGCACCACGTGCTGCCTGAGCTTTTACTATTTTGTGAGTCTCATCAAGAATCGTTGGAATGAACCGCAGCGCTATGCTCATCATGAGCGTCAAACGCTCTGCAGAAATCCCAATCTTCTCAAGCGGCTTCAGTACGCCGGACATCCCTTGATTCAGCAAACCAGGTGTAGTCGTAAAGGTTAGAATCGCGGTAAAAGAGACCAATAATGCCATCCGTAAAGCTGCGATCAGACCTTTGCTAAGCCCTTCGCTATACAACGTCCATGACCCGATCTGCCACAAGGCCACGCCTTCATCCACCGTAAGACATTGAATGACAAAGATGAACACCATGAGAACCCAAAGCGGCTTTGCCGCCTTCACAAAATATTTCAAGGGAATCTGGGTAGCAAGCATGTACGCTAACGAAAAAGCCGCGGCAATAGCAAGCGGTATCCATGAACCCACAGCCAATAATGCCGCCAGATAGAGCACCATAGCTGTAAGCTTGGCCCGCGGGTCCACAGCATGAACCCATGATCCGGTATCAATGCAGCGGCCAAACAGAAGCTTGTTACGCATACGGCTCGCCCCCTTCGTCCGGACTGGTTGAATTGCTACCAGGATCAGTGTCCTTGTCCATACGATTTGTGAGCAGCTTCGCGATCCTTACAGCTGCCGATCCCGCGGTCAGACACGGCTCCTCATGCTCCAGACCAAATCGGGCAGCAAGCTGATTCCATTCTGTTATACAGGTTGGCAATGAAAGGCCTGACTTGGCAAGTGTATTAGCTTCTCGTACTAGCTCGATCTTCGAACCCTGAAATATTTTCCGTCCATCTTTCATAACGATCCACGTATCGGCATATGGAAGCATTTCCTCCATCCGATGTGTAACAACTATGACGGTCTTGCCCAGATCGCGCTGCAGGCGGAACAGCAGCTCTGCCAGCTCAGCCCTGCTCTGTGGATCAAGAGTCGCAGTAGGCTCATCCAGCACGATAATATCCGGGTCCATCGCCAGCACGGAGGCAATCGCTACCTTGCGCATCTGTCCTCCGCTTAAATGAAACGGATTTCGAGAGAGGAACGAATCATCGAGACCTAACATATTTAATGCACGACTTGTCCGCTCTTTCGCTTCTTCCTTAGACATTCCAAAGTTAAGAGGTCCAAAACAAATGTCCTTCTCGACAGTATCCTCAAATAACTGATGCTCCGGGAATTGAAATACAAGTCCAACTCGCCGGCGCAGTTCACGAAGCGGAGGATTCTTTTCCCCGGCCTGCAAAATGTAATCAAAAACCTGCACCTTCCCTGAGGTTGGTTTCAATATTCCGTTAAAATGCTGCAACAGAGTAGATTTTCCCGATCCGGTAGCACCTACGATACCAGCAAACACACCTTGATCCAGCTTCAGATTGATATCCTCCAGCGCACCATTGCGCCAAAGGCTGCGATCATCATATGCATAGCTTACTTGTTCAAGTGTAATTGCCATAACGCCTCCGTCACCTCCTCTTCACGCTGCAAAGGTGGGACCTGTACGCCCAGCTTAGCCAGCTCCCGTACTAGCTGAATCCGGTAAGGAGCGATAAGACGACAGGATTGTAACAGAGCATCATCATGGAACAAATCTTCTGGACTAAGATCAGCTGCAACTCCACCATCAAGAAGCACAATTGCTCTGTCTGAGTACATAATCTCTTCAGCATCATGCGTAATGGATACTATCGTGTATTCACCGGACTGTTTCATTTCCTTTATTATGTCGAGCAGCTCGCCGCGTGCCTTCTCATCAAGCATCGAGGATGCCTCATCAAAGATAACAATTCCTGGTTCCATCGCCAAAATAGCAGCAACGGCCACCCGCTGTTTTTGCCCGCCAGATAATTCAGAAGGGTGTTTGGACAGCAAATGACCTATTTCCAGCTTATCCCCATACTTACGTACCCGATGGATCATCTCTTCTCTTGGCAGACAACGTCCTTCCAATCCAAAAGCGATATCCTCCTCAACAGTAGATCCGATGAATTGATTATCCGGGTTCTGGAATACCATGCCGATCCGAGGACGAATCTGGTGGATTGTCTCGCGATTCAGCACAGTGCCTTCTACTACAACTTCCCCTGCATTAGCAGCAAGCAGCCCGCCTAGTAATTTAGCTAACGTCGACTTGCCGCAGCCATTAGGGCCAACGAGCGAAACCCAGCTTCCAGAAGGGATACTAAGTGTTATGCCGTCTAGTACCGATTGCTCTGATTCATAAGCAAAAGACACCTGATGCAGCTCATAAGCGTTTTCGGTTCCTGACATCGTCGTTCTCCCCCTTCCAGTCTTGTCCCTATGCTGTCTCTTCCTTTAAAAAATCCTCGAACAGCGACAGTTTCGATAATGCTGGTACCAAGTAACGAACTGCTATACCGACAGCAATTCCAGTGAGTACTCCCATGATCATAAGCATCGGTAAATAGTAAAATATTTTGGAAGTCTTAAAATATAGAGTAGCCGCTGTAAGCTGACCGATATTATGAGCAATACCTCCAATTATACTAATGCCAATCAAGCTAAGCCGCTTACGTCCAACCAGCAGCAGAAACCCCATCGCTACAAAGCTAAACATAGCTCCCATTATACTGAAAAGCAAACTTGAAAATGTCCCGAAAATAAATGCGGTAAGCAGCGTTTTCAGTACTACCATCATTAAAGCATCTCTTGGACGCAGAAAGTACAGACACGTCAGCACCATAATGTTAGCCAGACCAAGCTTTGCACCCGGCACGCTCATATTTACTGGGATCAAGGCCTCTACCAAACTTAAAACAACGGCTACCGCTGCAAAAATAGAGACGATGACAGTTCTTTTCAATGCTATGCTAGAATGCTCATTTAACGATGACATCGACGTCATCCCCTTCCCCGGACGGCCCCTCTACTTCTACCATGAGTCGATGTGGCAAACAAATAATCGTGCCCCCATTGCGATCAACAAAACCGAAGGTGAAGCACACTTTATCCTTGCAATCGGCATCGTGCATTTCGATACCATAATCATGAATTTTCAGAGTATTAGAACCAAACTCCGTATTAACCTCAACCGTCTGCTCTTCTTTAGTTAAAGACACGGTTTTGAACAGCTTGCCATCCACTGTAATTTTTGCAACTCTTGCCTCTTCGTGATTTGTTTCACTTGTGTCTTCATTAAGCCATCGAGGGACTATAAATGCCAAAGCAATAGCTATCACAATTCCAATAAGAATAATATCTCCGCGCTTCATGTATGTACTCCCTTATTTTTTAATAATGTAAATCTTAGACGAATTCATTATACATTTTACCCTATGAATAGAAGCGTGACAAATGTCTCATTGGGTGTATAATTCACAGAATTACCATTTTAAATTGAATATATATAGTACATTAACTATTTGTGAATAGGAATACTTTTAGTAGAACAGATTTTCTGCTAAAATCAAGGTCGAAATGACTGAATGAAATGAGGCTGCACTTATGAGAATGAATAAAACAGCGATTTTACTAGTCGCTATGACTATGCTTGGGACTTTGATTAGCGGCTGTGGCGGAGCAAACGAGACTCCAAACACTAAGTCAGGAACTAATGAACACCAGACTCAATCTCAGGTGGTTCAACCCCTATCTGAAACTTATTTTATTTTCGATACGATTGTTAACGTCAAAATATATGATAATCGTGCTACCAAGCAAAATCTTGAGGATGTCGAAGCGCTGCTCAAGGATATTGATCAAAAGATTAACCGTCAGCTTGAAGGCAGCGAAATCTATAAAGTGAACGAAAATTCCGGAATTGCCGCAGTTCAGGTATCTGAAGAAACTTATAATCTCGTAGCCAAAGCAATGGATTACGCGAAGCGTACAAATGGTATGTTCGACCCTGCGATCGGTAATTTAGTAAGTCTCTGGAATATTGGGCATGAGGGTGCTCATGTGCCTGAGCCGGAAGAGATCGCTGAAGCCCAAAAACTATGCGATTACCGTAAAATTGAGTTAAATGAAGCAAATCATGAAATCTACTTACAGGAAAAAGGCATGTCCATTGACCTTGGTTCCATCGGTAAAGGCTATGCAGCCGATAAAATTTATGAGTATCTGGCTGATCAAGGCTTTAACAGTGCAATTATAGATCTTGGCGGCAACGTATATGCTATGGGCCAAAAACCAGGCAACCTTCCATGGAATATCGGTATTCAGGATCCCGACCAGGAACGTGGAAATCCAATCGGAACGATTAAAGTCGAAGACAAAACGATCGTCACCTCTGGAATCTACGAACGATTTTTCATCGAAGACGGCAAACTGTACCAGCACATTCTTGATCCTAGAACAGGATACCCTGTCGATAATGGGATAAGCAGCGTAACGATTGTAACAAATTCTTCTACTAACGCTGATGCGCTGTCTACTACCTTGTTTGTACTTGGGATTGAAGATGGACTGAAGTTCATTGAAAATACGGAAGACACCGAAGCGCTGTTCATCTCCAAGGACAAGAAGCTTTTTGCCTCTTCCGGCTTTAAAGAAATGCTTAACAAAACCAATGACAGCTATGAATTCGACAACTAATCTATAAAGTCATTCAACCCATTGGAACCGTTCGTCGTTCACAAACTTTAACGTCTCGACGTTTTGAAGTTTCGAATGAACGAGCGGTTCTTTATTATAACCCTTGAAAACTTTCTTGCATTTTCATTTTGTTTTCACTATAATAAGAAAGTAAACCTCATTAATGTAGTTCCTCAAAAGATTATAACTCTCCTTATTACCAGTTCGGTATGAAATTCCTTTTTAAACTCTCACGAAAAGTAAGGATTTTTCAAGTAATTCTGATTCACGCTGGCGCGGTCATCGGAGCCGCAAGGACAAATGAGAGGTAGGGCTTTTGTTGTTTTAGAAAATTACATGCAGTTACAGTTGCAGTTGTAGTCTAAGCAGGAACATCGCAAGTGTCCTTCACGTGTACAGTTGGGCACGGGTTACTATATAGCTATAGAAATGCTATAGCAGCTATAAGCTTGAATAAGCATCGACGAGTAACCATTCTCGCGATGCTTATTTTAGTATTGCTGCTCATTATCTTTTAGAATCCTTTTAGCTATCTTGAACAACCTCATCTGGATTCGACACTTTAAAAAATACGAATAATTAACTCCCCGAAACACCAGACTAACAATGTCTTTCCAAACAAATCCAAAGGGGTGTTACACATGCGTGAAGGTTTGATTCCTACAGTTCTTGGAACCGTAGTATCTGCTTCTGCCGCATCACTGCTTGGAAGCAGGTATAAGCTTGCCGCAACTGGTGTCCTTGGCTTTGGTCTCGCTCACATCGTACTTGGAGCCATCGACCTGGTGGGGCGTCGCTAGCACGTTTGGAGGATATCCCTTGTTAAATAGGGGAAAGAGGCTGTCCCAAAAGTTATCTCAGATAACTTTGAGGGACGCTTCTTGTTTAGCAGTGGAAAGGCAAGATATCAGGAAAAGGATGCAAAAATACAGTTTTATTTAAGTAGCCATGAAAGGATGAACAAAAGCCTGCAAAAATGCAGGAAAATGGTTCAGAATAGACTAGTTTGAAGAGAATCCTTAGAGAAAGCCTGCACATTTGCAG
>NZ_FNBG01000030.1 GCF_900102215.1 Fontibacillus panacisegetis | reverse complement strand
TGCAGGCTTTGATCATGTAAAGCCTCTAAATGCCCTAAATTGCTGCAAATGTGCAGGCTTTCTCTAAGGATTCTCTTCAAACTAGTCTATTCTGAACCTTATTCCTGCATTTTTGCAGGCTTTTGTTCATCCTTTCATGGCTACTTTAAAAAAACTGTATTTTTGCATCCTTTTCCTGATATCTTGCCTTTCCACTGCTAAACGGGAAGCGTCCCTCAAAGTTATCTCAGATAACTTTGAGGGACGCTTCTTTGTAATCTTATGGGATTTATTCTAAATCTCTTATTCAAATATGATTTGTTGAGCTTTATTAATTTCAGGAAGCTTGGTCAAATCGTCCAGCACTTCTTTTGGAGCAGCTTTATCAACAGTCAGAACCATGATCGCTTCACCGCCGATTACTTTGCGACCTACCTGCATGGCAGCGATGTTAACATCGTTTTTGCCGAGCAATGTACCTACGTTACCGATAATACCTGGTTTGTCGTTATGGGAAATAAAGATCAAATGACCTTCTGGCGAAATATCGACAGGGAATTTATCGATTTGAACCACGCGTGCACCATAGCCGTTAAGCAATGTACCTGCAAAACGATGCTCAGTACCATCTTGAGCTTTTAGAGTAACGCTGACCAAATTAGTAAAGCCTTTAGTTGCAGAAGCTTTTGATACTACAACGTTGATGTCACGAACCTTAGCAAGGTGCATCGAGTTTACGATGTTTACGTCACTGCCAAAATGGCGGGACAATACGCCTTTAATAATGTAACGAGTAAGTGGCTGAGTATCCACTTCAGCAAGATCACCAGCATAATCCACCAGGATTTCCTTCACAGGTTGATTGTTAAGCTGAGCAGCGAAAGTACCGATTTTTTCACCAAGCTCAAAGTAAGGCTGTAATTTGTTCATCACGCTTGGTGCAACAGGAGGCATGTTAACCGCATTTTTAAACGGTTCGTTGCGCAGGATGTGCAATACTTGCTCAGATACATCAATTGCTACGTTTTCTTGAGCTTCGATTGTGGAAGCGCCAAGATGTGGCGTTACGATGATTTTTGGATTGTGCAGGAATGGATGATCCGCTTCAGGCGGTTCCTTCTCAAATACGTCAAACGCTGCTCCTGCAACAATGCCTTGGTCGATTGCTTCAACAAGAGCCATCTCGTCGATAACACCACCACGAGCACAGTTAACGATACGCATACCTTTTTTCATAACCTCGAATTGAGGACGGGAAATCATGTGTTTAGTTTCTGGTGTCAATGGAGTGTGCACTGAAATGAAATCAGCGTTACGAACAATGTCATCTACAGATGCTACCTTAACACCGATTTTCTCTGCACGTTCTTCGGTCAAGAATGGGTCATATCCAAGAATTTCCATACCGAACGCTTTGGCACGTTTAGCAACTTCGCTACCGATGCGACCCATACCGAGTACGCCAAGAGTTTTGTTGCGAAGCTCAACACCAAGGAATTTACGATCCCAAGTACCTTGGATTGTTTTAGCATACGCTTGAGGAATATGACGAGCAAGAGCCATCATCATTGCGAATGCATGCTCACATGTAGTAATAGTATTGCCATCTGGAGCATTGATTACGATAATCCCACGTTTTGTAGCTGCTTCAAGGTTGATGTTGTCAACACCTACGCCGGCACGACCGATAACGCGAAGGTTTTTACCAGCTTCCATGATTTTTTCTGTAACTTTTGTTTGGCTACGAACAAGCAGGCCGTCGTACTCAGCAATGATTTCTACGAGCTCATCTTCACTAAGACCAGTCTTTTTCTCTACTACGATGTCGCTTGCGTCAACCAGTTGCTGAATCCCCATGTCACTAATTGGGTCCGATACTAATACTTTAAACATGATTTCTTCCTCCTAAAAGTTTTGTATAGCAATGCTTCCAGAGTAGTGATCGTACAAAACTACTTCGAAAGCATGAGCTTAAGTTTTGTATAGCAATGCTTCCTGAGTAGAGATCGTACAAAACTACTTCGAAAGCATGAGCTTACTGCATTGCATTGCCGTTATACTGTGTCAAAGGATAACGATAAAGAAAGCCACGGTTTACTGCGGAAAGATGCGCAATAAAAAAACCCTCAATCCGCATACTACTACTGTAGTAAGGGACGAGAGTTTAGCTCGTGGTACCACCCTAATTCGTTACTTCTTCGCAGAAGCAACCTCATTGTCATAATGACAGAATGTATAACGGTATTCATCCGACTGTGTCTACTCAAATTTCAACACAATGACTCAGGATCGCTAAAGCAATCTATCCACTACCGGTTTTCAGCACCACCGGCTCTCTGAAAGTTTCTAGACGACTTTTTTCCTTCAACGTTTTTTGCAAATTCAATTTTTCCATAATGTATCATGCCCTGTGAGAGGTGTCAATAGCATTGCGTTCAACAAAAATGTGTCGAGGGCCGTGGTCTTGAATATGATACTCTTTTTGGTTATGATTTTATTGTTGCCAAAAATCGAGTTATTCCGTGAAAAACGGGAGTGCAGGCAGTGATTCACTAGCGTAATATGTCGGTTTCCATTTTATAAAATCATTACCCTGTACAGCTCCGGTTTCTGTGACAACTTTCACAATGGAAGATACAGAATTTAAATTTAATGCTGTAGCTTTGCCGCTGCTAATCATCTGATCGATTTTTGCAGTCAAGTCTTGGGGCATATAAGATACATATAGATTGCTGCCAAGCATGATGTCCGCAATCGCCTTGTTTTTCAAGGTTAAAGAGTAATTGTTCCATTGCTTTACAGTGGTATCAGGGTTGAATGTATATTCCTCCGGAATGTTCTGATCATCTTTCGCCGCCCATTTCATCATCGACGTATAGAATTTGTTCTGGGCACGTAAACCGTAATTGATTGCATTTGTCGTAAATTCATCACTGGTAACACTGCTTGCCAGCTGGACACCTTGTTTATTGCCTATAATGCTGATATTGCGATCAATACCTTCGTCAAACAGCTTTAAGCTTTTCAAAATATCACTATGAGCCTGTTTCAGAAGCGGTGAATTGGCGGAAACAGAGTAAGATGAAATAAGATCATATTTGTCCTGAGCAGATTTACGGATTTCATTCATTGATGCATTGTCTGCCCACCTGTTGCCGTTATTGTCCAGTGAATCAATACGAGTCAAATAATCGTCCTTGAATTGAAGATAAGGTTGGTATACAACGTAATAAAAGGATACGAGATCTTGCTGACTATAGGAAGAGTCATTGGATTCCATTACAATCAGCGATTTTTTTAAGTTAACATACTTATCTTCAGTTTGATTAACTCCCATGCGAAACCCTAGAAAGAACGTGCCAAACGCGACGATGAGTGTGAACAGGAATCCTAGTACGTATAATACTTCAAAACGAGTTGATTTTTTGGTATTCATGCCGTTGCGCTCCTTAATTCTATGTATTAGTCACTGAGTTTGAAAACTTGCTACTTAAATTCAGGTTACACCACAAAGAACATTATAAAAGGACAGGGTTTGACAAAATTATGAAAAAGTTTAAGCTTGGTAACATAAAAATTGAAAAGATCGAACCTGGTCAATTAAATGAGCGTTTATTGTTAATCAATTTATACATTACTCAGGGACTTACTTTATTTATCGGCTTGGTGATCCTTTTTTTTCAGAAAAGAAATCCTATTTTGCTATTCAAATTGCCCGAGAATGTAAACTTTATTTATTTCGGCTTGGGCCTCGCTGGTATTATGTTTCTGGTCGATATGATTTTGTCGAAATTTGTATCTGAAGATAGTATGGATGATGGCGGAATTAATGAAATGCTATTTAAAAAAAGGCCGCTTTGGCATATTGCATTAATCTCGATCATTGTTGCAATATGTGAGGAACTGCTGTTCCGCGGGGCGATTCAGCATGGTATTGGACCGTATTGGACAAGTATTTTGTTTGCAGTCATTCATATTCGTTACTTGAAGCATTGGATTCCGACAGGTTGGGTATTTATCAGTAGCTATGGTCTCGGTTATATTTATATATTGACAGGTACACTTTGGGCGCCGATTTTGTGTCACTTTCTAATTGATTTTGTCTCAGGAATTGTGATTAGATATCGGAGGGAATCATGAACGAACAATTAAGCAGAATGGAGCGGCATGCACAGGAACGTAAGACAACAAAACGGAGATCACGATACAAGCCAGCAGATGATACTTACACGAACAGTGATTCGAAGGATGAGCCGCTCATTGTGCCCATTTTAGAAAGTGATAGTGACAGTGAAAGTGAAGAAGAGATCAAGGTTGAAGATTTACCAACCAGAAAAGAACTTTTTCCTTCACAAAGATTAAAGCTGACTAGATGGTTTTTTAATTCTTTGTTATATATTTTTATCGTAATTATGGGATTGCTGTTGTGGTGGGCTGTACAAGACTCACCCTGGGGCAAAACCCAAGGCTTTTAAAAGGTTACTTCTAAAGTCAGCTTTTGATCACGAAGTTGTGCGCTGTAGTGTATTCGACATCGAATCTTGAACTCAGCCAGGGACTTCCGGTGCTCACATAGCTATCACTATGCTCCGCTCCTCAGTCCCAAGCTTCATCCAATCTTCTTGGTGCTGAAAAGCCGACATTAGAACCTCGGATTGAAGAGGAGGGTTCTAAAGTCAGCTTTTGATCACGAAGTTGTGCGCTGTAGTGTATTCGGCATCGAATCTTGAACTCAGCTAGGGACTTCCGGTGCTCACATAGCTATCACTATGCTCCGCTCCTCAGTTCCCCAGCTTCATCCAACCTTCTCGGTGCTGAAAAGCTGACTTTAGAACCTCTGATTGAAATGGGTTGGTTCTAAAATCAGCTTTTGATCAGGAAATTAGAGTTGATTGTTAAAAGTGACTTGTGTATAATGTGACAAATAATCGAAAATTCGAAAAATGCCTATGAAGAGAATCCAACTCGGAGGCGTTTTCGCCAAAAGGGAAACCTTTAAGTTAACCGGCCCGCCCGTTATCGCGGAACCAAGTGATTAAAGCATGTATGCTTTAATAAGTTGGGTGGCACCGCGAGCAGAGCGCTCCTCGTCCCAAAGGATGAGGGCGCTCTTTGTGTTTTTATATCTCAAAAGGAGCGGTGACGATGTTAGACATTCAGTGGATTCGCGCTAATGCGGCTAAGGTGCAGGAAGCAGCAGCTATGAAAGGGATCGATGTGTCTGTCGAGCAATTGCTTAATTGCGACGATACAAGAAGAAAGCTGCTTTATCAAAGTGAACAATTACGGCAGCAGCGAAACGAGGGTTCCCGGCAGGTTGCTTTGTTAAGACAGAACGGAAACGATGAGCTCGCAATTGAAATGAGCAGTAAATTGAAACAAATAAATATGGCGATTGAAAAATTATCTAAGGAGCTGGACACAATCCAGCAGGAGTATAGCAGTCTGATGTTATTGATGCCTAATGTTCCTTCTTCGGACAGTCCTATAGGAACATCGGATGCGGATAACGTTATTGTTCGCCAAGTGGGGGAATTGCCTCAATGGAGTTTTAAGCCGCGTGATCATGTGGAATTAGGTACGTTACACGGGATGATTGACATTCCGCGGGGAGTTAAAACTGGTGGGAGTCGCAGCTACTTTTTAAAAGGGGACGGCTATCTCTACCACCGAGCTGTGCAGCAGCTGGCTATGGATCTTTTGATGGGTCATGGATTTATCCCTTTTGAAGTTCCTCTACTCGTAAAGGAAGAGCGAATGGTTAATACGGGGTATTTTCCTACGGGCAGGGATCAAGCCTATGCGATCAAGGAGGAAAATTTGTGGCTTGCCGGCACATCTGAGGTTCCTCTTGTCTCCTATTTTGCAGATGAAATTGTTGATGTTAAACAGCCGCTGAAGCTGGCAGCGATATCAACCTGTTTTCGAAGTGAGGTAGGCTCGGCAGGGAGGGATGTGCGTGGACTGTATCGGGTACATCAATTCTCGAAAGTGGAGATGGTCGTGATCTGTGAACCTGATTCTGAATTATCAGATCAACTGCATCGTGAAATTACGCAATACAGCGAAGAACTGCTGGGGTTGTTGGAGCTGCCTTATCGGGTTATGGCGGTATGTGTGGGTGATATGTCACAAAAAACATATAAGCAATACGATATCGAGACATGGATGCCTGGCAGAGAGGCTTATGGGGAGACTCATTCATCGTCAAATTTAGGTAGCTTTCAGGCACGCAGGTCCAATATTCGGTGTCGAGATGAAGAGGGTAAAACAACGTACTGTCACACTTTAAATAATACTGCAGCAGCTTCACCTAGAATATTAATTCCTTTGTTGGAAAATCATCAACGTGAAGATGGTTCTATTTACGTTCCCAAGGCGCTTAGAAAATATATGGGTGACCGGGAAATGCTAATTCCTGTCACCCAATAGTTTCAATAATCCATTAGCTAAGCTAATTAAGGGATAGGCCTCAGCTTTGTTGCTCTTATGGAGCTTCGCTAATAGTTCGTGGATCGACAAAGCTGTAGCCCTTTTCTTCAATCTTCGTTAATAGTTCGTCCAATGCTTCAACAGTCCAAGGAAGCTCATGCATCAAGATGTTGCTTCCGTTATGAAGCTGATCCATTACGTTTTGAATGACAACATCAGGTTTGTTTTTGCTCTTTGAATCCCAATCCAGGGAGCCATTGGACCAGGTCATGTAGATCAAGCCGTTGTCCTCAGCAATTTTGTGAAGGTTTTCGTTGCCTGAGCCAAATGGTGGTCTGAAAAACCTTGGACGTTCCCCAATGGTGTCTTCCACAATCTCTTGGACGTCTTCGACTTGTTTGCGTGCGTTATCGGAGTTCTCTTTTTTCAGATCAATGTGATCCCAGCTGTGATTGCCAACAATTTGGCCGCGATCGTGAATTTGCTTCAGCAAATCAGGGTTGGCTTTAACTCGATAACCGTTAACAAAGAATATAGCTTTGGCTTGGTGTTTATCTAATGTGTCCAGCAGTCCGTTAATCATATCCTGTTCTTTAGGGCCGTCATCGAAGGTTAACAGAACTACTTTTTTGCTAATGCTTTCATCGTTCGGTACGACATTATAGGCCTTGTTGATATGGTATTGAGTCACAGGTGCTGCTTCTATCTGCGGTTCTTCGATTACATTAGATGAATTATCAGGAGATCCGTCCGTATTTGTTTGGTCTGTATCCGAGGAGGAATCTGCAGCTGCAGGGGCGGTAATAGATGGGTCAGATGAGTTCATTTTGTTATTATTCTCCTGTTTAGATTGTAATTGACTGCATGAGCTTAACAAAATACAGGCGGTGGCTAATGCTACGATTTTCTTGCTGATCAAGTGTATCATCTCGCTTTCCTGTTTTTATGCCGCATGAGAATGTGAAGAAGCGCGAACACTAAATTTGATTTTATCATATATAAGGAGGTTGTTAAGGTGAAATCTTCCTCATTTTTGTGCGGGGTTTTACTTGGCGCAGGAGCTGCCATCTGGGCATCACGTCGTAAGGCTGGTACGGGATTGATGTCTCTGATGGGCGGCGCGAGTACGGCGTTGAAATTTGCGGAGCAGGATAAAATTGATCAGAGTGCAAATCATAGCTCAGCCAGTTATACGCATCATCAAAATTGTTACAAAGGGCCCGTGACGAGTGCCCAGGAGTATCCCAGTTCGGTATCTTCGGCAGCAGCGAATCATTCGAAAGAATACAATCTGAAGCAAATCACCGATTTTATTAAAGGAAATGGGGACGTTCGTAAAGAAGTTGAGGCTATTCTTAAAGAAACAAACACAGTAATTCCAGGTATATAAATGTCGTATTGATTATTTCTCTGAATAATTTATTGAATCATTTTCTGGTTGTGCGCAGGCATACGGAAAATGATTCTTTTTTTGTCTATTTTATTACGTGCATTTAGCAAGAATAAATGATAACATACATACAAAGAACCATTTCCAGCACATATTAGAGCAGGTTTCATAATCTGTTATAACAAGGTATGGAGAGGAGGATCCTGTATGAGGATTGAACGACTTGGCCAGGATAAGATACGGATTTTCCTCACGTTTGACGATCTTAGCGAACGCGGTATTCAGAAAGAGGATATGTGGCAGGAAGTTCCTAAAGTTCACGATCTTTTCACTGAAATGATGGATCAAGCTTATAATGAGGTTGGTTTTGACGCAACAGGCCCATTAGCAGTAGAGGTTTATGCTCTCCCGGCACAAGGGATGATTGTAGTTGTAACTAAAGGGAAATATGATCATCATCATTCAGGGTTGGGAGCACCTTATGATGATGAGTTACCAGAAGAAGTATATGAAATGGAAGTTACGATGGAACAGAGTGATACCATTCTATATTCTTTTGATGATTTTGAGATTTTAATTGAAGCAGCTCATGTTCTTAAGCATATGCTTGAAGATGCTGGCAGGCTGTATAAATATAATGGGAAATGGGTACTTCAATTGGAACCAGAGGAGCTTGAGGAAGTGAAAGTTCCAGCGGTTATTGCTGTGCTTGCTGAATTTGGTGAGGCTACCTCGGTTACTCCGGCTATGCTGGAGGAATACGGTAACCTGGTAATGCCGGAGAATGCGGTGCATTTGATTTGCAATCACTTCAAGCGTCAGGAATAGTGCGAAGTTGCATTGGCTGTTGGAGCATGAGAGATAAAGAACGGCTGACAATGGATAAGGGGGGATAACCGTTGCTCTTTTTCTCTATAGCAACTGCAGCGGTTGCTCCCGGTATCGCTTTACTTACTTACTTTTATCTCAAGGACAAGTATGATGCTGAACCGTTACACATGGTAATAAAAGTTTTTTGTCTTGGCTTCTTAATAGTACTACCGGTCATGATTGTGCAACGTGGTCTCAGCATGTGGTTAGGTGACGGATCATTTGTGACTGCATTCGCAATATCTGCAGGGGTTGAGGAAGCATTAAAATGGTTTGTACTTTTTCATATGATATACAATCATACTGAATTTGACGAGCCGTATGATGGCATCCTGTATGCTGCAGCGATTTCACTCGGTTTTGCGACCGTTGAGAACGTAATTTTTGCTCTTGCCAGTCATGCATCCATAACCACGCTGTTGATTCGTGCATTGCTTCCGGTTTCAGGACATGCGATGTTTGGTGTAATGATGGGATATTATTTGGGACGCGCTAAGTTCTCAACTGGATGGAAAAGTCGTAAGTTTTTGATTTATTCGCTTGTACTTCCGTTTTTCTGGCATGGGGTTTACGATTGGGTCCTCGATAATGTGACTCAATATTGGTTATGGTACATCGTTCCGCTCATGGCGTTCCTTTGGTACGGCGGGATTGGCAAGATGTATCGTGCTAACAGTCGTTCGCCTTTCAGACTCACAGAGGCTGGTCGACGGGACTAAATATTAATCATTCGGGGCATCCTGATTCTAGTTGATAATGGGCTAACGTTAGCCAACTGGAAGGGGTGCCTTTTTGGTGCGCGTAAAAGTGAAAATCGTTTGTAAATCGTGCGGTGAAAAATTCATTCTTCGTGGCAAAAAAGATAAGGGTATGATCGAGACTGGTTTCAAGCAGTGTCTGTGTGACAATAAACACAACTTCGATATTGAAGAAGAATTGCTCTGAGCATGAATCCAGTCTTGGAATATTGATGAATAAAGCTCCTTTCTTCTAGTCAAACTAACGTCAGACAGTTGATGAAAGGAGTGCGTTACAAGGTGTATAAGAGATTAAGCGCCATTTTATTTCCGATTGCGACGCTTCTATTGATCGGTGCGTTAGTATGGGGCTATCAGGAGAATCAAGAGAAAAATGCGATATTGATCAAAGCGGAGAACCAGTATCAGCGGGCGTTTCATGATTTAAGTTTTCATGTAGACAAGCTTCACAGCGAATTAGGCAATACGCTTGCTGTTCATTCTGCTTCCACTGGATCACAGCGTAAAGGATTGGTTAACGTATGGCGAATTACGAGTGAAGCTCAAAATGAAATTAATCAGCTGCCCCTGACTCTTCTGCCATTTAATAAAACGGAAGAGTTTTTATCCAGAATTTCCAAGTTTTCATATCAAACAGCGATCCGGGATTTGACTAAAAAACCGTTAAGTGACGGAGAGCTAAAGAATTTGAAGGAGTTGTATAGCAGCTCGGCTCAAATTTCTAAGGATCTTCAGGGAGTTCAGGAAAAAGTAATCGGCAGTCGATTGCGTTGGATGGATGTAGAAACTGCGCTGGCGAGTGAAAAAGAGCCGTTGGATAATACGATTATTGACGGTTTTAAAACCGTAGACAAAAAAGTTGGAGAATATCCAGAGCTCGACTGGGGGCCTTCCATCTCCAGTATGTATAACAAGCGTTCGGTTAAAAAATTAGGCGGGACACCTGTGACGATTGAAGGGGTTAAACAGAAGGCAGCTAAGTTTACCGAAAATTCCAATCAGAATGCCATTAAGGTAATTGAAAATGGACGCGGTACGGAGTGGGCTTCTTATACTGCAAATGTTAAGGGGAAGAAGAATGAATTCTGGAGTCTTGATTTCACCAAAAATGGTGGTCATTTAATCTCCTATACTCATGATCGGAATATTGGACCCAAAAGTGTATCTTCCAGTGAGGCGAGACGGCAAGCTGACCGGTTTTTAGGTAATAAGGGATATCCTGGGTTGACGCCGGTTTCTTACGATGAATATGACAATATCGGTACTTTCACGTTCGTAAGCAAGCAGGATGGGGTGCTAATTTATCCTGAGAAATTAACGGTACGCGTTGCTCTGGATAATGGGCAAGTGACTGGCATGCAAGCAAGTGATTATGTCTATGAACGTGAGAACAAAACTAAAGTAACTAAACCAAAATTGTCACTTCAGCAAGCACGCAAATATTTGAATTCGGATTATAAAGAGAAGTATCAGCGTCTTGCATTGATTGAGAATGACCAGTCGGAAAAGATACTTGCTTATGAATTCGGAGGGTCGATCAACGGGTCCAATTATAAGATTTTTATTAATGCCGAGAACGGTAACGAAGAGAGCATCGAAGAGATTCGGAGCGCCAAGCCAAATGCTACTGCAAAATAAAGCCGAGAAGGAGGCGCGGATATTGGCGCTTCCTTCTTTTTGTGCATAGCTAAAAAAATCTCACTCCAAATGTACGACAGCATGCTATAATCGTGTAGTACATGGCTCTATATCAATTTGAGGTGGGTGGAAGGCTTTGTTTCCAAAAGTAAATGATCTGGTATATATCCAAGTCGCCTCTGCTAGCAAGAAGGAAGCGGAGAAAGAGTGCAAGTCCCGTATTGCAGACATAGAAGAAGAATCTTTTTTGATTGAAATTCCGATCGAAAGTGATACTGGTAAAGTCAAACGGTTATTCATCGGAGATGAGCTGTCTGTATATTTTTTGTCTGATACCGGAGTTAAAAATTACTTCAATACATATGTTCTTGGATTCGCCGAAGATGTGGTGCAATTAGTTCGTATTCGTAAACCGGAAGAAGATACAATTAGTAAAATCCAACGGCGTAATTTTTTGCGTGTGGTCGCAGAGTTGGAATTAGCGGTTAAGCTGAAGGACAGTACCCAATTCATCGCTCATACAGAGGATGTTGGGGGTGGCGGTGTCTCCTTCATTTGTGATAGCAAGTATGTACTTAACCAAGGTGATCTTATCTATTGCTGGCTGCTGCTTCCTTTTAAAAATGGGCTGATCGATCATGTGCCGTTTGAAGCTGAAGTAGTCAGAACTAAAAGCTTGGAATCAGGCAGAACTACAGTTATGCTGAAGTTTGTCAGCATTTCCAATCTGGAGAGACAAACCTTGATTCGATATTGCTTTGAACGTCAATTTGATTTTAAGAATCGCTAATTAATAAAAACAACAGGCTCCCTTGCTACAAATTTGGATAAGCTATAGGTATCCAAGTTTACCAAGGGGGCTTTTTTACCTTGAAAAAAGATGAAGAAGCGGCTCGTGAATATAGTGAGATGTTTGTTGTTTTTAGCGATAGCATTGAGGTTTGGTTGCGAAGAATTGTCATAGTATTAGTTATTGGATTGTGCCTCTTTCAGGCTGTGCTTCGAGTTCCGGAAATCCGGCAGTGGCTTGCATCTGCAGATAAGTATGAAGGAACTTCCATTCACAGGAAAAACGAACCATAACAAACTTTTCCACTGTGGGAAAGGCGTCAACCTTTTTGCATCCCTTTGCTATGTGTGGTATAATTTTCACGTCGCAGGCAATGCCTGCTTTTTTCTTGAGAAGCGAATTTGAGGAGGAATGCCCTTTTGGCAAATGTGACGTCAACATCAAGTGATAAGATCAACATCGCGATCGACGGTCCGGCCGGGGCAGGCAAAAGTACAATTGCCCGCAAGGTTGCTGGCAAGTTGTCCTATATCTATGTGGATACCGGAGCTATGTACCGGGCGGCAACATGGTATTGTCTCAAATTCGGAATCGAACCGGAAAAAGAAGAAGATGTGCTTCAAATGGTATCAGATCTGGTTATTGAATTAATACCGGGAGCAAATGGACAACGGGTGCTCGTAAATGGTCACGAGGTGACTGAGGCTATCCGTTCTCTAGCGGTAAATGCTAAAGTATCCCGATATGCGCAAATCGAGGGGCTGCGTACAAAACTTGTTTCTATACAGCAGCAAATGGCTTTGCGTAAAGGCGTTGTAATGGATGGACGCGATATCGGAACAATGGTGCTTCCTGATGCTGAAGTTAAGGTGTTTATGACAGCTACTGTCGAAGAACGTGCGCTCCGCAGGTACAAGGAAATGAAGGAACAAGGTGAAATCAGTCTTGAACAGCTTATGCGAGACATCGCAGAACGTGACCGTCAGGATGAACAAAGGGAAATTTCCCCTTTACGAAAAGCAGATGATGCAACCTTGCTGGATACGACGGATATGACGATTGATGAGGTCGTAGAAGCCATCGTTTCTCTGTGCAGAACTATAGAAAGAGAGAGAATTTGAATGATCTACAGTTTTTGCAGGGGCTTGCTTCGCCTCATTTATAAGTTTTTATTTCGTCTTGAAGCAAAAGGAATTGAGCATGTCCCTAAAGAGGGTGGCGTTCTGCTCTGCTCCAATCACATCAGTCTGTTTGATCCGCCAACAATTGGTATTTTGCTGCAGCGCAAGGTTCATTTTATGGCTAAGAAAGAATTATTCGACATTATTGGATTTGGCTGGCTTATTAAGCAGCTCGGTGCATTTCCGGTCAAGCGCGGAGGAGTAAGTAAGGAATCGATTAAAACTTCTCTTACCTTGCTTCGTACGGGAAATGTAATGGGTATTTTCCCTGAAGGCACTCGTTCGAAGGGTGAAGATGGGGCTGCAGGCAAGAGGGGTGCGGCAACTTTTGCGCTTCGTAGTAACGCTGCAGTTGTTCCAGTAGCTATTATCGGAAATTATAAGCTGTTTAAAAAAATGAAAGTAGTATATGGCGCACCGATCGATATGACTCCTTTTATGGACAAAGATGTGCCGGATGCCGCAGAAAAAGCTACTGATCTCATCATGTCCAGGATTGCTGAGTTAAGAATCAAAAATAATGAATTATGATGTATGCCGGACTCATGCATGAAGGCAGGGGACATTTGGAAAGATAGGATTATTGTTTGTTTTGAACCTCGCTAAAGGCGGGTTTAAATAAATGGGTTTTTTGAATTGAGGAGGGTATTGACATGTCGGAAGAAACAAAAAACGGGTTAGAAGCTGCTGAAACGGCAACCCAAGATGAATTGGAACAAATCGTATCCTTGAAAAAAGGGGACACCGTGAAAGGAACGATCGTCAAAATCGAGGATAACCAGGCTTACGTGAGCATTGGATATAAATATGACGGTGTGATTCCTATTCGTGAATTGTCTTCCGTTCACTTGGACAATGCTGCAGAAGCAGTTCAAGTAGGTCAAGAAGTGGAGACTAGAGTAGTAAGCATCGACGATGATAAAGAGCGACTTGTTCTCTCCAAACGTGCGATCGATAGTGAAAATGCTTGGGAAGTTCTCCAACAACACTTTGATAACGGCGAAATTTTTGAAGTTACGGTTGCTGATGTGGTAAAAGGCGGCATCGTAGCGGACGTAGGCGTTCGTGGCTTCATTCCTGCTTCTATGGTAGAACGTCATTTCGTTGAAGATTTCAGCGATTACAAAGGCCGTACTTTGCGAGTTAAGGTGAAGGAAATCGATCGTGAGAACAATAAAGTCATCCTGTCCCAAAAAGACGTTCTGGATGAGGAATTTGCAGCTAACAAGCTGAAAGTAATGAATGAGCTTACTGAAGGCCAAACCCTTGAAGGTACAGTTCAACGTCTGACACAGTTTGGTGCTTTCGTAGATGTAGGCGGAGTTGACGGTTTGGTGCATGTGTCCGAAATCGCATGGAATCACGTTGATAAACCTGCTGACGTATTGTCCGAAGGTGATAAAGTTAAAGTTAAAGTTCTGAAAGTTGATCCTGAAAAAGGTAAAATCAGCTTGAGTATCAAAGCTGCTACACCAGGACCTTGGGATACTGCTGCAGATCAATTTAATATCGGCGACATCGTTAGTGGTGAAGTAAAACGCCTTGTTAATTTCGGTGCATTCGTTGAGATTGCTCCTGGAGTTGAAGGACTCGTTCATATCTCCCAAATTTCTCATAAACATATCGGCACACCTCATGAAGTGCTGAAAGAAGGACAAACTGTCCAAGTGAAAGTTTTGGATGTAATTCCAGCTGAGAAACGGGTTAGCCTCAGCATCAAAGAAACAGAGGAAGCTCCAGAACCTGCTCCAAAGGCTGAAAAACCATCTAAAGGCAGCAGTGTAAGAAAAGAAGATTTGGGTGACAACCCGAATGTCTCGCTGAGCAATCAAGGATTAAGTATCACGCTGGGGGAACGTTTCGGCGACAAGCTTAGCAAATTGAAATAAGCGGGATATAAGCAGGCATTATAATCGGCGAACCCCCTAATAGCGGGTTCGCCGATTTTGTTGTAATGTATGGTAGATTGCGTAGTTTGTAGTATTTTGGCGTTACGGTATGTGTTAGCCAATTCATGTTTTTTTTGCTATGATGATTTTGGTGCAAGACATAATTGTAGATAATAATGAACTCGAATATAAATCTAAATTTTATGGAGGAGTGTCTATGGCAAGACCTGTTGTGGCTATCGTCGGCAGACCTAATGTTGGGAAGTCCACTATATTCAACCGCATTATAGGCGACCGACTGGCTATTGTAGAAGACAAGCCGGGGATAACCCGTGACCGGATCTATGGTGCTTCTGAGTGGAACGGCAAGGCGTTTAGCATTATTGATACTGGTGGTATTGAGTTGGACGATGAAGAGCCGATTCTCAAATCAATTCGTATGCAGGCAGAATTGGCGATTGAAGAGGCTGATGTAATCGTCTTCATGTGTGATGGAAAAACAGGGGTGACAGGAGCCGACGAAGAAGTCGCTAGTATGTTATTCCGCTGTGGTAAACCGATTATTGTTGCCGTTAACAAGGTGGATAATATCGGTCGAATGGATAACATTTATGAATTTTATAATTTGGGTTTTGGTGAACCAATAGGCGTATCTGGTAGTCATGGAACTGGTATCGGTGATTTGTTGGATGCTATTGCTGAAAATCTGCCTGAGTTGTCGGATGTTGCTTATGAGGATGATGTCATTCGGGTAGCGCTCATCGGACGACCAAATGTTGGGAAATCTTCATTGGTCAATGCAATTTTGGGAGAGGAACGCGTTATTGTAAGTGATATCGCTGGAACGACCCGGGATGCGATTGATACTCCGTTTGAAAAAGATGGTCAGAAGTACGTTCTGATTGATACAGCCGGTATGCGGAAACGCGGCAAGGTATACGAAAATATCGAAAAATACAGCGTTATGCGCGCTATGAAAGCGATTGAGCGTGCGGATGTTGTACTTGTTCTGATTAATGGACAGGAAGGCATCATAGAGCAGGATAAGCACATAGCAGGTTATGCGTATGAAGCTGGCAAGGCAACTATTTTTGTCGTGAACAAGTGGGATGTTGTTGAAAAGGATGACAAAACGATGCATCAATTTGAACAGAAAATACGAGATCATTTTCTGTTCATGACTTATGCTCCTGTTGTATTTCTTTCTGCGAAGACGAAACAACGTTTGCACAAGCTGCTTCCAGTCGTTCAACATGTCGCTGATCAGCATTCCAAGCGAGTACAGACACATTTGCTCAATGATGTTGTCTCCGATGCCATTGCAATTAACCCGCCGCCGACAGATAAGGGGCGTCGCCTGAGGATTAATTATGTCACACAGGTTACCGTGAAACCGCCAACGATCGTCGTATTTGTTAACGATCCGGAGTTGATGCATTTTTCATATGAACGGTATCTGGAGAATAAAATCCGGGCCGCTTTTGATTTTGAAGGGACGCCGATCAGATTGTTTACTCGGCGCAAGTCTGACGAAGGTTAGGGGAGAATAACAAGGTGGCTTTAAATGTCATAGCTTTCATCATATGTTATTTGCTTGGTTCGGTTAGTTTTAGTGTTGTGCTGGCGAAGGCGCTTAAAGGGATCGATATTCGGCAGCATGGCAGTGGAAATGCCGGAGCAACAAATACGTTGCGTGTGTTAGGTAAAGGTCCGGCGATACTGGTATTAGCTCTTGATGTATTGAAAGGGATTGCTGCTGTATGGATCGGTCGCTGGCTTGGTGGAGATTCGGCATGGGTAGCAGCACTTTGCGGTTTAGCTGCAATTATTGGTCATAACTGGCCGATATACTTCCGGTTTCGTGGAGGTAAAGGGATTGCAACGACGATTGGAGTAATGGCAACACTTATTTTCTTTCCGGCTCTGTTTGCTGGAATCATTGCCATTCTATCCATCGTATTTACAAGATACGTTTCGCTGGGATCATTGATTTTTGTGTTGTTGACACCGATATTTTTCGTCTTCACAAATGATATTGGACCTTACTTCTGGGCTAGTCTGATCATTTGTGCTTTTGCCTTCTGGAGACATCGTACAAACATTGTAAAGCTTGCCCAAGGGAAAGAAAATAAATTGGGCTCCAAAGGAGGTACACGCGTTGTCTAATAAAGCTGCTGTACTGGTGGCTGGCAGTTGGGGAACCGCACTAGCAAGTGTACTCGCCGACAAAAATATGGAAGTAGCCGTTTGGACACGTAATGAAGCTCAGCGGGATGAGATTAACAATAACCATCGAAATGATCGTTACCTGCCAGGTGTAGATTTGTCACCTAATCTCGTTGCTACATCTGATATGAAGGAAGCGGTAACCGGGACGAATGCCGTGGTTATTGTAGCTCCTTCTTCGGCAGTACGCGAGGTTGCCTCAATGTTGAAGCCTTATTGGCACGAAGACATGCTCGTTGTTCATGCAACTAAGGGATTTGAGACGGAAAGCCTTAAGCGTATTTCTACTGTAATTTCTGAGGAGCTTGGCTGTGAAGAAGGGAAAATTGTGGTTCTATCTGGACCTAGTCACGCTGAAGAGGTTGTCAAACGTTGCCCAACTACTGTTGTTGTTGCCTCCCTCGATGAAGAACAAGCTTCAAGAGCTCAGGATTTGTTCATGAATACGTATTTTAGAGTGTATACGAATCGGGACATGCTTGGTGTTGAACTGGCAGGAGCGTTAAAGAATATCATCGCACTGGGTGCGGGGATGTCGGATGGTCTTGGCTATGGTGATAACGCCAAAGCAGCTCTTCTGACACGTGGATTGGCGGAAATTACTCGGATTGGTGTGGAAATGGGTGCAAATCCTCTTACATTTGCTGGACTAGCAGGAATAGGGGACTTGGTGGTAACGGCGACAAGCCGTCACAGCCGTAACTGGCGGGCTGGATTCATGCTTGGCGAAGGCAAATCTTTGGATACCGTGCTGAGTTCCATGGGCATGGTTGTGGAAGGTATTCGGACGACCAAAGCCGCACATACGATTTCGGAAAAATATCAGGTTCAAATGCCGATTGCCCACCAGCTATATAATGTATTGTTCGAAAATCTAGATCCCAAAACAGCTGTAGAGGCATTAATGGGACGTGATCGGAAGACGGAGATGGAAGTTATTACGCTTGAAACCTGGGAACAGTGGCATACGTAAATTGGTTATTCCGCACAGGCCTACTCACTTTTTCTGTTACCTTCTCATACTATGTTGGGGAGGACAACGGAGGAGGCGAGAGTGTTGAACAAAATTTCTAATGATGCCCTGAAAGCGATCAATAAAAAAGCGGGTAAAAATATAACACCTGGTGCAGTAAAAAAACTGGCCAGCTCGGTAAAACCATCGACTATGCAAAGCGAAGCTGAATTACGCAAGCTCATCAAGCAGGTAGCTGCGATGGCAAAATTACCTGTAACAGAGAGCACCATATCAGAAATTGTAGGGGCCGTTAAAAAAAGCGGAATGAATCCAAGCAATATGGAAGCTCTAATGAAATTAATGATAAAGAAGTAGAGATAAACCGTCCGACAGATTGTCGGGCGTTTTTTTATGAGCACATTATTTTTAAAAATTATGATTTTTAATTTTACAAGAGATTATTTTCAAATAATAGTATGGTATAGTATGGTAATGGGGTTATAGGAAATAAGTTCTAAAAAAAGATAGGAGTGGTTACATCATAATGACGCGTCTATTAAAGCACAAATCATTTCTAGGTGTATTAGCAGTAACTTCATTAGGCCTTTCAATTGCTATTGGTGTAACTTATGCGGCAATCCCACCTAAAAAGTTCAACTCCCCTACAGAAAAATTCATTACACAAAATATGCGAAATACTAACGGTACTTTTTCAACTTACTTAAAAGCAAATACGTCAGATAATCCAGACATTGTTGCAGGACAAGAGGCATTATCAGAGTCATTAGGATTATGGCTACAGTATTCAGAAGTAAAGCAAGATCAACTCAATTTCAATCAGGGTTATGATTTGTTAACCAAACATTTTCTCACACCACAAAATTATATCGTATGGAAACTTCAGGCTGATGGGGTGGCAAATGTTCAAACAAATGCACTGGGAGATGATCTTCGGATTGTCGGGAATTTATTAAAAGGTTACGAAAAATGGCCGGAGGAGAAGTATTTAACTACAGCGAGAGTTATTACAGAGACATTACAAAATTCGGTTCAGAAAAATGGTTACTTCGTGGATTTTCATGATTTTAATTTGAATTTATCAACATCGACATTGAGTCTTGTATATGCAGATATTACTTCACTCCAGCTTATGCGTGATCATCAACTAATTGATGCTGCAACGTACGAGCAATATGTAAACTTGCTGCTTTATATGCCTAAGGAAGGAGCTTTCTTCCCTAAATCATTTGATGTAGACAGTAATAAGTACTCATATGAAGACGATGTTAGTTTAATTGATCAATTGATTGTAGGTATTCATCTGACTGCAATGGGTGAAGAGCCAGAGGAACTACTCTCCTTTTTGAAAAAAGAATTTAAGCAACAAAAAAGATTGTACGGTCGCTATAATAGGTTGACTCTAAAGCCTACTGTAACCTATGAATCGTCTGCCGTGTACGGACTGGGAATTATTCTTGCACTAAAATGTGATGATCAAACGTTGGCAAAGCAGTTAAATAATAAGATGCTTTCATTACGAGGCAAGGATGCTGCATACCCTGGCGGTTATGTTTTTAATAAGAACACACATATTTTTGACAATATGTTTCCGTTAATTGCAGAAGCATCTCTTTACTCCAAAAAATAAAAATAGAAAAAGAATTCTAAGAAAGGTGTTCGGTTAATGAATCAAGATTTAACTACCAAACGTATTACTTGGGGCTATACAGCGCTAATTGGATTAGCTATTGTTCAGCAATTATTTGTGTATTTAAATGTGTATTGGGATCAGAATTTTTCTACGGTAGAATTGATTTTCAGTGTGGCAACTACGGTCGCTATTCTGGTAGGACTTTTGTTGCCAACCGGCGTATCGGTAGTAGGAGTATTTTTGTTCGTTGTGAGTTATTTTGTATGGCTCGCAATCTACGGTGAAATAAATTTATTGACGTTGTCATGGATTTTGCTTATTCCTGCAAATGTTCTGATCGCAACCCTGATTAAAACGCTGCTCATCCGAAATAAAATACTGGTTCAACGGCTTAATGACCTCAAGGATATGAATCCGATCATTGATTTGGATACGACGTTAGGTAATAAGGAAGCATTGGCAGATACGGTAATTAAGCAGTCTAATTTGGCAAAACGTTACTCTGAGCAATATGGCTTTTGTATGGCGATGTTTAAAATCGACTTTTTACCAATAGTTTTGGAATCATTAGGTTCTGAACGTTATGCTCAGCTATTATTGGATTTATCTGATACGATTCAAAAGCAGATTCGGTACGAGGATTATAAGTTTTTTATTGAAGAAGGAAGATTTATTATTTTGTGTCCCATGATGAACCATGACTATTTACAAATGCTTACAGACCGAATTAAAACGTCCATGATGGATAAAGATTTTCTAGATAAGAAGGAACAGCCCCTCAAGCTTGTGGTGCGCACGGGAGCAGTAGTGTTTCATAAAGAACAATTTGATAAATACGAGAACATCGATGGTGTGATAGCTGCACTGGAGAGAAAAACCGAGACAGATCTGATTGGAGAGTATATTTAATGTATTTAAAGAGAGAGAGGTGACTCCTGCGTGTTAAAGACGTACACGAGCTGGTTTGTTCCGATAAGTATTGCCGTGACCATAATTTTCGCTATCATGACATTTGCGTTATCAGTAGTGACCTTAATCATTAGGGCTAAAGTGAACAAAAAATATGATCGGGGGAAGCTCAATGCTTGATATCCTGCTGATCATTTGTGTTATTAGTATTTGGATTGCATCAAGTGAAGCCGTGGTTATTATGATGGGAGCTATTCGTTTTATACATAGACAAAATAAACTACCTCTTGCCTTCCCCGATAATAATGAACAACTACCCACCGTAACAGTGATGGTTCCAGCACATAATGAAGAAGTCGTTATAGCAGCAACAGTAAAGCATATTTTGCATTTGAATTATCCGCCCGAAAAGGTGCAGGTCATTGTTATAGCAGATAATTGCTCCGATGATACAGCAGGAAGATTGAGAGAGCTTAAGGCTAATCCTCAATATGCTGAACGTGACTTTATGATTATGGAGCGAAAGGGCACAGGAGGAAAATCAGGGGCGCTTAATGATGCAATCGAGTTTGCCATAGGCGAATGGATTTGTATTTATGATGCCGATGCGGCTCCTGAGAAGAATGCACTGATGTTTCTGGCTCAAAAATCTCTGGAGAATCCTGAAAAATATGGAGCTGTATTTGGACGGAACAAGGCGCGAAATCGCAATCAGAACTTTTTATCTAAATGTATCAATCTGGAGCTGGTGACGAGCCAACGTATTTATCATACTGGATTGTGGGAACTCTTCAAGATTGGAACTATTCCGGGTACGAACTACATTATTAAAACTGAGCTTATAAAGGAGCTTGGCGGCTGGGACACTCAGGCGATTACTGAAGATACTGCTGTGTCGTTTGAAATTATGGCAAAGGGACAGTTGATTGCCCTAGCGCCACAGGCTGAAGCTTATCAGCAAGAGCCCGAAAATCTTACTGTCTATATGAAGCAACGGGAACGCTGGGGTAAAGGGAATTTACGAGTGGTTCTGGACAATTTTCATCATCTGTTTGACTCGTCCCACTGGCGAATCAAAGTGCTTGTAGCCTATTATGCGGCAAGTTATTTCTGGTTCTTGCTAGCCGTAATTATTTTGGACCTTGCTTTTGTTATTAACATCGGCTATTTCATAGTGCAGCTATTTGTCCCTGGAGTGATATCTCCCTTCCAGTTTGCTCCAGATGTGCTAGTGTATTTGCTTATTTCAGGCGGACTTATGTATTTCATTTATGTACTGCAGATTAATTTGGCATTAGCTTCGGATTTCGGGCAAAGTACAATTCGTAATTTTATTCTTTCATGCGTGTCGTTTTACACTTATGCTCAGCTATTCCTAGTGTTATCAATTAGAGCATTCTATAGTATGCTGGTGGACAAAATTACGGGAAGACAGAGCAAATGGTATAAAACACAACGGTTTGGTTAAAAAGGGATAGTATGTATCTCGTGGGGGCTGTCCCAAAAGTAGATTTATTGCCAAAACTTGAAATAGCGGTGCAAGGAAGACGATCCCTGCACCACTTGATCCCGCCGCATTCCATGACTGTATCTCATGTGTAATAGTGTCAAGATGCGGAATTCATGAAATTGCTGCAAATGTGCAGGCTTTGTTTATGTAAAGCCTCTAAATGCCCTAAATTGCTGCAAATGTGCAGGCTTTCACTAAGGATTCTCCTCAAACTAGTCTATTCTGAAACATATTCCTGCATTTTTGCAGGCTTTTGTTCATCCTCTCATGGCTACTTTTATAAAACTGCATTTTTACATGATTTTCCTGATATCTTGCTTTGCCACTGCTAAAAAAGAAGCGTCCCTCAAAGTTATCTAAGATAACTTTGAGGGACAGCCTCTTTTTTAGTTCTATTTCTGTGCGTAGCTTGATCAACATGTAAATGCTATAATATTGATCATATTAATCTATGGAATTGAATAGTGGGAGTGTTACGTTCATGGATGCAATGACAAAAATGTGGTTGTCCATAGCGGCAATTCTTGTAATGGGGTTGTCCGTATTTTTGATTACGTTTGCACGTACGAAAACTAAAGGATTCCTCAGAGGTATTTTGTCCTTGATTGCTTTTATAATTATGTTAGCAGGATTTTTGACCGGACTAGTGTCCATTACTTAAGAGAAGAGGAAATAACATGATAATTGGGGTCAATGGTCATGACGAAATATTTTCCAAGGTGATCCCCGCGCTAACAAAGCTTGCGTCTCAATGTAAGGATTCAGAAGGTACTTGGTTGCTTGGAGGGAGCTGCAGCTTATGGCTGCAGGATGTATCCATTACGGCAACACCTAACGATATTGATGTTTATGTTGATATGAAGGATGTAGAGGAAATCCATACGAAATTATCGGGATTTGCTTTGGATGAGCCGTATTTGGATGATACGGGGCTGTATCACTCTTGTCTCAGTCACTACAGTTTGGATGAGCTGCCGATGGAATTGGTTGGCGGTTTTGAAGTTAGAACAGAGGGAGCTTACTATCGGACAGAGGTTACAGATGTATTGTCTTCAGAGGCTCCTCAATGGAAATCAGGCAATATCGTGATTTCGTTGATGCCGTTGGCTCATGAGTTTGTTTTTAATATTTTGCGAAATCGTCCGGATCGATATTTGGCTATTGCCACAATTATTCGCAACCATCCTGCAAAACATCTGCCACTTTTGTCCAATCTGTTAGAGAGAAACGAATGGAATGCCCAGTACGTTAGCAGAATGGCTGAAATTTTGGATCAACCATTATTGTCAGGACAATGGAAGGAATGCCGGAATGGTCATAAATAAGGAGGTCATCGGCGGTGGATGTACAAATTCGATTTGAGCCGCTAGGTAAAATCGTCAAGGTTCGCCCGGGAACAAGTGTGTTGCGTGCTGCGCGTGAAGGCAGAGTGCTGATTAAGACGCGCTGCGGCGGAAATGCCGGCTGTCTGATGTGTAAGGTAGAAGTCGATCCCGAGTACACTTCAGCGCTTACGCCGCCAACTGATGCTGAGCACCGTAAGCTGGGACCTCTTTTGAAGGAGGGTGTTCGACTTGCTTGTCAGGCATCCATATGTGGACAGGCTGAAGTCAAATTGCCGGAGGACCCCTTAAAGGCTGCGATCCGTAAGCAGCTGGAGCAGAACAACAGCGATGATTTGTGGTAATAACACTAACATTGATAATGTAAATAAAGAGGAGAAGTGCTTTGAAATATCAATTACGTAAAAAACTGCGTACAAAATATAAAATTTCAACGGTTTCGCGAAGTTTTTTCACACTGCTACTATTGTCTATCGTAACCACTATGCTGTCAGGCTGTCTTTATTCAGGAGGAAAAAGTCAGGGGGAGCAAGTATCTTACCGTGAAAGTGTGGACAGGCTCCAGAGAGCTATCGATCAATTTCAAGCGGTTCAGGGGATTCTACCGATACATACTGCCGGAGAAGAGATACCACGTTATGAGAAATTTCGAATTGATCTCGATAAGCTTAAAAAAATGGGATACATCGACGAGATCCCGGCCACTGCTTTTGAGAATGGAGGCAGCGCCTACTTCCTTTTATTGAATGAAGAGGTGAAGCCGACTGTTAAAGTAATGGATTTGACTACTGTACAAAAAGTGAATGATGTTCAGCGTCAGGTCAGCAAATATCGAATTGCAAATGACAATAAGCTCCCTGTTCTGGATCAGGTTGAAGCATATCCCGGCCTGTATACAGTGGATTTGAAGCTCGCAAGCGCAGAGTCTTTTGCAGCAAAAAGTGTGTTTAGCGGACAGGAACTATCGTATTTAGTGGATAATGAAGGACAAGTATACATCGATTATGCTTATGATATTATGCAGGCTATCGATAAATTTGGAGCTGCTCCTGCTGAATACGAGGACTTGCGTATTTTGCTTACAGAGCAATCTTACTTTGTGCCCGTAAAATCGCTACCTTATCAGTGGGTGGATAAGGCTCCTGAACCGATGCTATGAACCTAGTCGTGCTCTTATTTGTGCAAAAACGGGTTCTAAGGTATTTGACTGTAGCCATTCCTCGTACATTGACTCAAATTGTGACATTGCACCCTACACCTTTCTCTGCCAAAATAAAACGCCGCATAAATACAGCCATCTCATCCAGAGCTTGGTTGCATTCATGCGGCGTGTTCTTTTCTGCCTATGGAGTCATTATATCTTTTCTTATAGTGGTCATCAATCACTCTATCTCAATATCAAATTTCCGGAATACATGAATCCGTAGGATCATAACTATTGTAATATGGCGGAAAAAAGCCCGCCTTGTTCGTGACGAAGCGTTTTTGAAAAAAAAGCAGGCTCGGACGGGTAATACCGTCATAATTCCGCATCTGGTACATATGATGTTACTAGTCCAAATGCATGTACGAGTTACGCCGCTTCGTTCAGGCACTCTCCACAGTGGTATGCGGCGGCGGACACGGGCGTTAGGGGAGCTGCCGCTCCTGCCGTAGCAATGATTTTGAAAATAATGTTGAATAACGAAGCGGATGCTCTCAAGGCATTTTTCCTTCGGTGAATTTTGAGGAGGGGATATCATTGGTATTGGAGAAGGTAGACATTTTTAAGGACATCGCCGAACGGACCGGTGGGGATATTTACTTGGGTGTTGTCGGAGCTGTTCGCACAGGGAAATCGACATTTATTAAAAGATTTATGGAGACCGTGGTATTGCCGAATATCGCCAGTGAGTCCGACCGAATTCGGGCAATAGACGAACTCCCGCAAAGTGCGGCTGGCAAGACGATTATGACGACAGAACCAAAATTTGTACCAAATAACGCGGTGCAGATCAAGGTGGCTGAAGGACTTGATGTTAATGTAAGACTCGTAGACTGTGTGGGCTATGCTGTGGAAGGTGCCAAGGGTTATGAGGATGAAAATGGCCCGCGTATGATCTCCACACCTTGGTTTGAAGAGCCAATTCCTTTTCAGGAGGCTGCGGAAATTGGAACACGTAAAGTTATCCAAGAGCACTCCACACTTGGTGTAGTAGTCACAACTGACGGTACGATTGCTGATATTCCGCGCTACTCCTATGTAGAATCGGAAGAACGTGTAGTAGCAGAATTAAAAGAAGTGGGTAAACCTTTTGTGCTAGTAATTAACTCTACGCGGCCAAACAGTGATGAAGCATTACAGCTGCGCGGTGAACTGGCTGCCAAGTATGATATTCCGGTCATCACTTTGAGTGCAGCTACTATGACTGAAGAGGATGTTACAGGTGTGCTCAGGGAAGTGCTTTATGAATTTCCGGTTCATGAGGTCAATGTCAATCTTCCTAGCTGGGTCATGGTGCTCAACGAGAACCACTGGCTCCGCAGCAATTATGAAAACTCTGTACGCGATACCGTAAAAGACATTAAACGTCTTCGTGATGTTGATAGAGTCGTCAGCAATTTCATGGAATACGACTTTATTGACAGGGCAGGTCTAAGCGGTCTGAATATGGGGCAAGGTGTAGCAGAGATTGATTTGTACGCACCGGATGAGCTCTATGACCAAATCCTCGTTGAAGTTGTCGGTGTAGAGATTCGTGGTAAGGATCATTTGCTGCAACTGATGCAGGAGTTCACTCACGCCAAGCGGGAGTACGATCGCTTTGCAGAAGCGCTGGAAATGGTCAAAACAACAGGATATGGAATCGCAGCTCCCTCACTTGCAGAAATGGCGTTGGATGAGCCCGAGCTTATTCGTCAAGGCTCAAGATTTGGCGTAAGATTAAAGGCTACGGCTCCATCGATTCATATGATCCGAGTAGATGTAGAGTCTGAATTTGCTCCAATCATCGGCACAGAGAAGCAGAGTGAAGAGTTGGTTCGTTACTTGATGCAGGACTTTGAGAATGACCCTATCAAAATTTGGGAGTCTGACATCTTTGGTCGCTCGCTTCATTCCATCGTTAGAGAAGGTATCCAGGGTAAAATAGCCATGATGCCGGATAATGCCCGCTATAAGCTGCAAGAAACACTGGGTAGAATTATTAATGAAGGCTCTGGCGGGTTGATCGCAATTATCCTATAATGCAGCCTGGAAGTCTGAATAGATGCAAATATAAGGGGCTGTCCCAAAAGTAGGGTTACTGTTAAAACTAGAAATAGCGGTGCAGGGAAGACGCTCCCTGCACCGCTTGATCCTGCCGCATTCTATGACCGTATCTCATGTGTAATAGTGTCATGATGCGGAATTCCTGAAATTGCTGCAAATGTGCAGGCTTTGATCATGTAAAGCCTCTAAATGCCCTAAATTGCTGCAAATGTGCAGGCTTTCTCTAAGGATTCTCTTCAAACTAGTCTATTCTGAACCTTATTCCTGCATTATTGCACGCTTTTGTTCATCCTTTCATGGCTATTTATATAAAACTGCATTTTTGCATTTTTGCAGCTTTTCCTGATATCTTGCCTTTCCACTGCAAAAAAAGAAGCGCCCCTCAAAGTTATCCTAGATAACTTTTGGGACGGCCTCTTTTTATTAATTTTATGATTTATTTAGTTTAAATCCTTATAAACGGTGCCTTTGAAATAAACTCTAAAGCCTTCATCTGGAAGTGCTACAGGCACAGGATTATTTGTTCTGTATAGAGTTCCGCTCCATTTGCCTAAAGATCCGCTGGCCTCTGAATAGTTAATTAATGCGTGAATATCCTCATTTGCAGCAAAGTCTCTTGAAACTGTAATATTTTTTTCCGAATTTGGAATCACTATGTTTTCAGAAGAAACAGTCAATTCATTAGGTAAGCTAACAGGCAGTTCGGAATTTTTTAAATCCTCAGAAATGCGAGCACTAGCACTTAAAGGTATTCCTTCACCATTGTTTGAAATTGCTGCATCTTCAGCAAAGGCGGAACCGGTAATTGCAAATAGCATAACAGGTAACAGAAGTGCTGCTTTAAAACGACGGTTCATAGATAATTCTCCTTGGAATAAATTATATTAAATATTAATTACAAATTATATTTCCAAATACAAAATAAGTAAAGTGAAAATAAGCACTATCTTGTACCCGATCGTGACAGGTGTGAAGATTATCAGGCATCAATCTGGTTCAAATGATAATTTTGGTGGAAGCGAGTAGTTGTACAAGAAATGGTCCCAAAGCATGTGAGATACGATACAGACGATTAGTCCAGTCATACCGAGTTGTGAATAGCTTCTGTCACCTGTACAACTCTAGTAAAATGTTTGACTTTGCCTGATCTCTCCCCCTATAATGAAAGAAGTGGATATTTGTGAAAATCCGTATATTAATGTATTTATATATATGTGCGGCTTAGTCCTGGGGGAGGGAGAACATGGAAACAAAAATCGAGAAAATCAAACAGCAGTTACAATCCCACGGTTACAAATTGACGCCCCAAAGGGAAGCTACGGTTCGCGTACTGCTCGAGAATGAAGACGATCATCTAAGTGCAGAAGATGTGTTCATGCTTGTTAAGGATAAAGCTCCGGAAATTGGTCTGGCGACCGTGTATCGGACTCTTGAGCTGCTTAGTGAGCTTCATGTTGTAGAGAAGATTAACTTTGGTGACGGAGTTGCCAGATATGACTTGCGAACAGATACAACCAAACATCATCATCATCATTTGATCTGTGTCCAATGCGGAGCGATGGATGAAATCCGTGAGGATTGGCTTGGCCCGCTTGAAGAACGTCTGGAGAAGGAGTTTCACTTTACAGTCCTTGACCACAGGTTAGATTTTCAAGGTATCTGTTACCGTTGTCGTGATAAGAAGGGCGATGCCTCCGGTAACGATGATAAGAAATCTTAAGTAGTAAAGCTCATCCAGCCAAGCGCTGTGAGGGGCTTTTTTGCGTTTTTGGCATCGATTGTTCACATACCATGATAGCATTACATAGTTTTCATATTCATCCTTGTTCATTTATATACTGATATAAACGAATTGCTGCATTTTCAATTCTATCTGTATATGAAATGAGGGGGAAGCATGGTAATATCGCTGAGAAAATGGTTAGGTTCAGCAATATATGCAATCATTTTTATCGTATTAGCTTATGTAATGTATCAGATGCTCGGTTTGTTGGATGAATATGTATTCACTTTGGACAAGTATCGGGTTCCTGAAGGCTCAGCGGTAAAAGCTTTCCAGACCGATAACGAGTTTGGCTCCAGACTCGAGGAAATGAGCGATCGCTTAAAGTTGTTCTTGTGGTACGGAGAGTAATTTTGAACATATGTATTTTAGGCAGGGAATAGGCACTAATGTGTAGAATAGTAAAATAAGTGAAAGGAGGCGCGGGAGATGGAGCAATATGCGTCCTCTTTTATTTCATATTTAGCCCGGCAGAGGGGGTTAAGCGAATCAACGCTTGAATCCTACAATCGTGATTTGAGGCAGTTTTTGAGTTACCTGCAGGATCGAAATACGACGGACATTCATGAGGTGACCCGTACAGGGATACTGCTATATTTCTCCACGCTCAAAAATTGTGGAAAAGCTCCTGCAACGATAACTCGTATATCCGTAACCTTACGGGCCTTTTTTCAATACCTGGTAAGGGAGCGAATTATCGAACACGATCCATTGGTTATGGTGGAATTACCGAAGGTAGATAAGAAGCTTCCTCGGACGTTATCTGTAGAAGAAACGGAGAAGCTACTGGATATGCCCGATCCCAGCACTCCGCTTGGACTTCGAGATAAGGCGATGCTTGAGCTTTTATATGCTACCGGAATAAGAGTAAGTGAATTGATTTCGCTGAACTTGGGGGATGTGGATAACGATTTGCGTTTTCTTCGCTGCTGCAGTGAGTCGGGGAAGGAAAGAATTATTCCTTTCGGTAATGTGACTGCTGAATGGGTAGAACGATACATTAATGAGAGTAGGCCGCATTTAATCTCTAAGGAACAGGATGCAGCACTGTTTCCCAACCGCCTTGGAGAGCGCATTAGCCGTCAGGGCTTCTGGAAAGTGCTCAAGAAATACGGAAAGGAAGCCGGAATAGAGCAGGACATTACTCCTCATACGCTCCGCCACTCGTTCGCCGTACATTTACTCGACAGAGGTGCTGATGTAAGGGCTGTACAGGAGATGCTCGGACATGCCGATGTGTCAACGATTCAGGTGTATCTGAATAAAACGAGACCTAATCTTAAGTCCGTATACGATGCATACCATCCCAGGGCAAGGGATAGGAGCAATAGTAAAGAATCCGAATGATATGACTTGTCACTGGGATAAAATAACAGCAAAGAATTAAGGAGTGATAGGAATGGGAGCAAGTCAACATTTTAATAAAATTACTGTGATTGTATTGGATAGTGTTGGGATCGGTGAATTGCCGGATGCTGTGAAATTTGGAGATAAAGGCTCGCATACACTAGGTCACATTTTGGAGACTGTACCTGGTACTAAGCTGCCTAATATGCAGAAGCTGGGACTTGGAAACATCGCTCCTTTACCGAATCTGGAGCCTGCTGAAGCTCCTGCTGGTTATTATGGGAAAATGGCAGAAATTTCATCTGGTAAAGATACGATGACGGGTCACTGGGAGCTGATGGGAATTAAGACCGAAACTCCTTTTCAGACTTATCCGAGCGGTTTTCCGCGTGATCTGATTTCACGCTTTGAGCATGAGACAGGACGCAAGGTGATCGGGAATAAAGTAGCTTCAGGTACAGAAATTCTCGTGGAGCTTGGTGAGGAGCATATGAAGACCGGGTCATGGATCGTCTATACTTCTGCTGATAGTGTATTTCAAATTGCGGCTCATGAGGATGTCGTTCCATTATCCGAATTGTATAAGGCTTGTGAAGTGGCGCGACGTCTTACACTAGAGCCGGAGCATTCGGTAGGTCGGGTGATTGCACGCCCATTCGTTGGACAGCCCGGAGAGTTTAAGCGCACTCCGAATCGTCATGATTATGCCGTTACTCCACCGGAACCAACGGTGCTTAATGCATTAAAAAATGCAGGCAAAGAGGTAGTTGCTGTGGGGAAGATCAACGATATTTTTTCAGGTGAAGGGGTTACGGCTTCTTATCCGACAAAAAGTAATGCACATGGCATTGAAGAGACGCTGCGTCTGATTCAGGAGCCTTTTACCGGAATGCTGTTTACGAATTTGGTCGATTTCGATTCCTTGTTTGGACATCGCCGTGATCCTGAGGGATACGCTGGTGCATTGGAGGAATTTGATGCTGCTCTGCCGGATCTAATGGACAATCTGGGTGAAAATGACCTTCTGGTCATCACGGCTGATCACGGTAACGATCCAACTCATGCGGGTACAGATCATACTCGGGAATATGTTCCAATTCTTGTGTATGGCAAAAATCTCAAAACTCCGGGAAACTTGGGGGTTAGAGGAACATACGCTGACTTGGCCTCTACGATAGCAGACAATTTTGGAGTGCACGGCAGTGATCATGGCAAGAGCTTTTTACGTGAACTGAAGTAATCGATATGAACGAATAACATTATGAGATGGGAGAGATTGCATTGTCTAATACGTTAACTAAAGCAATGATTCAGGAGGCGGCGGATTACATCCGTTCTCGCGGAGATGTAGCTCCTAAGGTTGGACTCATTCTTGGATCGGGTCTCGGCGTACTGGCTGACTATATTGAGGAAGCTATTGAGATTGACTATAAGGATATTCCGCATTTTCCAACATCCACAGTTGAAGGACATGCTGGTGAACTGCTGATCGGCACGGTGAAAGGAACTCCTGTAGTTCTCATGAAAGGCCGCTTCCATATGTATGAAGGCTATGACCCTGAGCTGACGGCATTTCCGGTAAGAGTAATGAAGGAGCTTGGTGTCACAACATTGCTCGTAACGAATGCGGCAGGCGGAGTTAATACCTCCTACAATCCTGGTGATCTGATGTTAATCTCCGACCATATCAATCTGACGGGTCGAAATCCGTTAATCGGTCATAATGATCCTGAGCTAGGCCCACGTTTTCCAGATATGTCCCAGCCATATAGCCGCTCACTTCGTGAGCTGGCAAAAGAAATTGGCGGCAAACATAATGTTCCTTTACAAGAAGGAGTATACGCAGGTCTATTAGGTCCTTCCTATGAGACTCCGGCTGAGATCAGAATGCTTCGTACGATTGGAGCAGATGCTGTCGGGATGTCCACCGTGTCAGAGGTTATCGTGGCGAGACATGCAGGGCTTGATGTACTCGGTATTTCATGCATTAGCAACATGGCGTCAGGTATCCTGGATCAACCGCTATCTCATGCGGAAGTGATGGAGACGACTGATCGTGTTCGTGAGAAGTTCCTTAATCTTGTGCTAGCTATTATTCCAGAATTGTAATCATAAGAGGTGAATACTGATGAGAGCTGTTGATCTAATCCGAAAAAAGAGGGACGGACTGGAATTGAGCGGTGAGGAGATCGCTTTTCTAATCCGTGGCTATAGTGAGGGAACGATACCGGATTATCAGATGGCCGCATGGGCGATGGCCGTATACTATCAAGGGATGAGTGCACGCGAAACGGCTGATCTTACGCTCAATATGGCCTCCTCCGGAGATACGATTGATTTGAGCTCGATTCATGGTGTAAAAGTCGACAAGCATTCTACTGGTGGAGTCGGCGATAAAACTACCATAGTAATCGGTCCTCTTGTAGCGGCTGCAGGTGTTCCCGTTGCGAAAATGTCAGGACGTGGACTTGGTCATACCGGTGGAACGATAGACAAGCTGGAGGCCATACAGGGCTTCAATGTGGAGCTGGAAAAGGAAGAGTTCTACAGTCAGGTGAATGAGATCGGCCTTGCTGTGGTTGGTCAGAGCGGGAATATGACACCAGCTGACAAAAAGTTGTATAGCTTGCGTGATGTGACGGCGACTGTGGATTCCATTCCACTCATTGCAAGTTCGGTCATGAGCAAGAAAATCGCCGCAGGTGCTGATGCGATTGTTCTTGACGTGAAGACTGGCAGCGGCGCTTTCATGAAAACACTGGATGATTCCATACGATTAGCTAAAGCGATGGTTGATATCGGAACTCAGGTAGGAAGAAATACAGTTGCGGTAATCAGCGATATGGATCAGCCTTTGGGTCATGCGATAGGAAATGCGATGGAGATTAAAGAAGCGGTCGCTACTTTGCAGGGTAAAGGACCTAATGATCTGCAAGAGGTATGTCTAATACTGGCATCACATATGCTGGTGCTTGGCGGCAAGGCTGCTTCTGAAGAAGAGGCCAGAGAAATGTTGCAGCAAAAGATCGATAGCGGCGAGGCTTTAGATAAGCTGAAAAAAATGGTTCTTGCACAAGGCGGCGATGTCACACAAATTGATGACACTTCACTTTTACCGGAGGCTGAGCTTAAGATTGAAGTGAAGTCGGATCGAGACGGATATATTGAATCGATTCAGGCCGAAGAAATCGGAATTGCTGCAATGCTGCTTGGCGCAGGTAGAGAGACGAAGGATTCTGTTATTGATCTTGCTGCGGGAGTAGATTTGCACAAAAAGATCGGTGATCCTGTGCGCGTTGGCGAGGTTTTGGCCGTCCTTCATCTGAATCGCCAGCATGAGAAAGGGCTTGAAGAGGCTAGATCCAAAGTATTAGGTGCTTACGGCTTCTCCAACGACAGGATTCCCAAAAGACCTCTAGTGTTCGCTCTAGTAACACCGGAAGGAATTAAGAGATTCTGATTCGTTGTAAATAGTAACTTATAGCAGAGCAGTAGCTTGAGAATTTCGTTTTGAATTCTCAGCTGCTGCTTTTTTGCTGCAAAAATACATTTTTTCTCGAACGACTGTCATGTTGAGGTGAAGTTCCTGCAAATGTGCATCTTTGTTAGCGGAAATTAGCTAAACTTTGAATAAAGGGGTAGATTTCCTGCAGATTTGCAGGCTTTTGCTCGAAGTTAGCAGTTTTGCTTGTAATAAACTGCAGATTTGCAGGCTTTTCGAGGTATCTAGTTTTTTTTGTCCATTACACTTCATAGTGGAATAATATGACATCATTTAGCCCATACTAGGTTACCAGAATCCAGAGTTTTGTCTAAAGGAGGACTAATCTTGAAGAAAGTGGTGCTTGGGCTGCTAGCTTTAGTGCTGGCAATGCCTTTATGGTCATCTGTGACCTATGCTGATCATGGAGGGCCGCATGATGCTGGGGCGGAGGTATCTAGTGATGAAGCAGTGCTCGCAGAGAATTCCAAATCTGCAATTCTGATCGATGCAGATACGGGAACAGTAATATTCGAGAAGAAGAGTCATGAGAAATTACCTCCGGCGAGCATTACGAAGATCATGACGATGCTGCTCACGATGGAAGCGATTGATAAAGGAAAGCTGAAGCTGACCGATAAAGTGACGGCGAGCGAATATGCTTCCTCTATGGGTGGATCGCAAATTTTTCTTGAACCTGGCGAACAGATGACGGTTGATGAGCTGCTCAAAGGTGTAGCTATGGCATCTGGCAATGACGCTTCTGTAGCACTGGCGGAGAAAATTGCAGGCACGGAAAAAAACTTTGTAAAAATGATGAATGATCGCGCCAGGCAGCTTGGGTTGAAGGACACTCATTTTGAGAATTGCAACGGCCTGCCTGTAGAGAATCATTACAGCTCGGCTCATGATATTGCGATGATTAGTCGTGAACTTCTCAAGTATGAAGGGATTACGAAGTACACTGGCTCCTATCAGGATTATTTGCGTAAAGAGACAGAAAAGCCCTTTTGGTTAGTAAACACCAATAAATTAGTTCGCTTCTATAGCGGAGCTGACGGACTTAAGACAGGGTATACTTCGGAAGCGAAGTTTTGTCTCGCAGCTACAGCGAAAAGAGATGGACTCAGACTGATCGCTGTTGTTCTCGGAGAACCGAATACGAAGACGCGTAACAGTGAAGTGTCGGCGATGTTTGACTATGCCTTTTCTCAATATTCAGTTCAGCCTATTTATAAAACAGGAGAAGTTATCGGTAAAGTGAAGATAAAGAAGGGAAAGACTTCCAATATTGAATTAGCCGCCTCTAAAACGATGAGTGTGTTAATCAAGAAGGGTTCTGAGCCTGGGAGCATTACTCAGAAGCTGGAATTGCCGGATAAGCTGGTGGCTCCAGTTAAAGAAGGACAAGTGATTGGCAAGCTTGTAGTATATCAGGACGGAAAACCGATCACGGAGTTCGAACTGAGAGCATCAACCACAATTGAAAAAGCTGGCTTCTGGACATTGTTTAAGCGGACGACATCACAATTGTTTTTTGTAGATTCTTAGGTTTTTTCTTCTAGTTTTGTCAACGAGCAGGATTAATTCTCATGGTTGTAGAAATGTTGTGTTCATGTCAGGGAGGAGAGTGAACAGAAGTGAATCTGCATTTAGAAATGACAAGACATCGTGATACGCTCATCGTTCGTTTGAATGGGGAATTGGATCATCATACGGCTGATGACGTACGACTGCGCATGGATGAAGAGATTGCTCGCGGCGATTGCCGCCATCTCATTCTGAGCCTGGAGTCTCTTCAATTTATGGATAGCTCAGGGCTTGGAGTAATACTCGGCAGATATAAGCTGATTAAGCAAAAGGGCGGCAAGACCGTTGTATGTGGAATGAATCCTTCAGTGTATCGACTATTCGAAATGTCGGGCTTGTTCAAAATTATGTCCACATACGAAAATGAGAGCAGCGCGCTTTCTGAATTGGAGGTTGCTCAATGAACCAAATGGACAGCAATTTTATGTCACTGCAGTTTGCCGCTAAATCGGAGAATGAATCTTTTGCAAGGGTAACAGTCGCTGCTTTTGTATCACAGCTCGATCCTACCATGGATGAAATTACTGATTTGAAGACAGTTGTGTCGGAGGCAGTAACGAACTCCATTATTCATGGTTATGATAGTAATCCTGCGGGGATTGTAACTATTTCCGCATCAATCGAAGGTGATACCGTAACTTTGGTCATTGAAGACAAGGGTTATGGAATTGAAGATGTTGAATTGGCTAAGCAGCCTTTGTATACATCCAAGCCGGAGCTGGAACGCTCTGGGATGGGTTTTACGATTATGGAGAATTTTATGGATGAGTTCGAGGTCGCCAGTGAAATTGGCGGCGGAACCTCCATTCGAATGAAGAAGAGGATTGTATCTAAGAAAGCTTTATATAATTAGGGGTTGGATCTATGGATGCCGAAGTGAAGCAAACCTCGAGAGAGTATTTGGATGACGGTGAAGTAAAACGGTTGATTGCGCTAAGTCAAAACGGGGATTCCGCAGCACGGGATCGCCTCGTAAGTTGTAATATCCGGCTTGTCTGGTCTGTCGTTCAACGGTTTATGAACCGGGGATACGAGCCGGAGGATTTGTTTCAAATCGGCTGTATCGGTCTTCTCAAATCGGTCGACAAGTTTGATCTCAGCTATGATGTGAAGTTCTCAACGTATGCTGTACCGATGATCATCGGAGAAATCCAGCGTTTCCTGCGTGATGACGGAACGCTTAAGGTCAGTCGTTCGCTGAAGGAGATGGCGAATAAAGTACGCAAGAAGAAGGATGAGCTGTCCAAAATTTTGAACAGACTTCCAACCGTGAAGGAAGTGGCTGAGGAACTGGGCGTAACCCCTGAGGACGTCGTTTTCGCTCAAGAGGCGAATAAACCGCCAGCTTCTATTCATGAGACGGTATTCGAAAATGATGGTGATCCGATTACCCTGATGGATCAGATTGCCGATGAATCCCAGGACCGCTGGTTTGATAAGCTCGCGCTTCATGATGCGATTCATGGTTTGAACGAGCGGGAACGATTGATCGTGTATCTGCGATATTATCGTGATCAGACTCAGTCTGAAGTGGCTGCAAGGCTCGGAATATCCCAGGTGCAGGTATCACGTCTTGAGAAAAAAATATTGCGAAGCATTCGTGATCAAATAGCACAATAAGCGGCGCGGTAGGGAATCGACACCATAGAGCCAATCACTACAAAGGGACGGAGCAGATCTTGATCTGCTTCGTCCTTTTTGTGTACTAGTTTTAGTGCGAGTTCAAAAAGTCAGGTTCTCAGGACCGAGAAGGTTGGATGAAGCTAGGGCATGAGGAGCGGAGCGTACATTTGGGTACGTGAGCACCGGAAGGCCCGGCTGAATTCAAGATTCGATGTCGAGTCCGCTTCATGATTTGCTTCGTCATGGGAAGATGACTTTTTGAACAATCTCTTTTAGAGTAAATATACGCCTGTCTTGGCATACTATGGCCATTACGTAAGTAAAGGGGTGACCGGGATGGAGAAAAAGTCCGCCTCTTATGTGTATTTGCGTCTATGTAAACAAGTTGCGATCCCGCTGGGATCACTGATCCGGCTAAAGGATATTGCGCATGTGCTGGCTGAGCCCCAAATTGAACATAAGCTGCTTGACATTGTGATGGATCGGCCTGAGTGCAGTGATGGCAATTTGATTGTGATTGACATGCTTCAGGTGATTGCCAAAATCAAAGAGCTGTTCCCTGATGTTCAGGTGGAAATCATTGGAGAAGCACATGTGCTGGTAGAGATGATTGCCGAGAAAAAGAAGCCTTCGGTTATTTTGTTCATAGCAGTATGGCTGCTGCTGTTTTTTGGAGCCGCACTAACCATTATGAATTTTCATGCGGATGTCAGTATGCCTGCTGTACAAATTCGTATTGTCGAGATGATTACTGGAGAAAAGGATGAGCATCCTTATTTGTTCCAGGCAGCCTACTCGATAGGGATCGGGTTGGGGATGATTGTTTTTTTCAATCATTTGTTCAAAAAAAAGTGGAACGAGGAGCCTACCCCGTTGGAAGTTGAAATGTACTTGTATCAAGAAAACCTAAATCAATATGTAATTGCCGAGGAATTCAAAAAACAACGTGAAGCAGAACGAAACTCCAAGGGGAACACGTCCTGATGTCGCCAGCAGCATTACTCGTAACTCTTTTTTTAGGCTTGGCGGGGGGGATTGCTGTAGGGGGTGGAGTTATCGCTTTGTATATTGTGCTGGATATGATACCAAGACTGGCACAGGTAACGAGATCATATGATAAGGTCCATTGGTACGAAGGAGCCATGGTAGGAGGTTCTGTTGTGGGGACGGTGGCGGATTTCTGGAACTGGCACTTTCACGGTCCATGGATCGGAAGCGGTGTTGTAGGGCTGTTTGACGGCTTTTTTGTCGGGATGCTCGCAGCAGCATTGACTGAGGTGCTCAATGTGCTGCCTGTTCTCGCCAAGAGACTTCGTATGCAACGTTATTTGTTCGGTTTATTGCTCGCTATGGTATGCGGAAAGGTAGCAGGTTCATTATTTGAATGGTTTGTGTATAGACAGTAATTTTTTGAAGAGGAGGCACTTAAAGAATGATGAATCAAGATCAGGGCGGAACGGGCTTCGAAAATGAACAAGAGCCCCGGCATGTCGTTGAATATGTCCCAGGCACGAATGAGCTGGAACACCATGAGGAGGACAATTCGGTTAATAGGGCGGAACAGATCAAGAAACAATCGGAGATGTCCGATACAGTTGAGGAATCAGTAGCCTATTGGCAAAAGAGTGATGCAATCAGCCGCAGTCTTGAAACAACAAAAAAAACGCTGGATAAAGTGGTGGCACTCGGTGAGAGCTTTGATGTTGTCTTTCGCGAGATGACTTTTGGCGGTGTGAAGACGGGGCTGTTTTTTATTAATGGCTTTGCGAAAGACTATATTATGCAAGAAATTATAAAAAGATTAACCTATCTGACACCTGAAAGCCTGGACTCCGGGGCATTGCATTCATTTTTTGATTTGTATATCCCGCATATTCAGGTTGAAAAAACTGAAAAGTTGAGCAAGGTTATTAATGATGTTCTGATTGGCATGAGCGCATTGTTTATTGAGGGTGAACGGATTGCGATTATCATGGATACACGTTCCTATCCGGTAAGAAGTCCGGAGGAGCCATCGTTGGAGCGAGTAGTGCGTGGTTCAAGAGACGGATTTACAGAAACGATGCTTACCAACGTATCTCTTGTCCGCAGACGTCTGCGAGATCCCGGGGTAAAGTTTGAAGTTTTGAAGGTTGGCAGGAGAACGCAGACAGATGTCTGCATATCTTATATCGATGATATCGTTGATAAGGCTCAAGTGGATGCCGTTCGCAAAAAGATTGAAAACATTGATATCGATGGCATCCCGTTAGCCGATAAGCAACTGGAAGAAGCGATAGTGAAAAAAGGATGGAATCCTTACCCGTTGGTTCGTTATTCGGAACGTCCCGATGTCGTGGCATCTCATTTGCTTGAAGGACGAGTGGTTCTTTTTGTAGACACTTCCCCAAGCGTAATTATTCTTCCAACAACCTTCTTCGATCTGTGTCAGCACGCGGAAGAAAACAGGCAAACTCCGTTTATGGGTACCTATTTAAGGTGGGTGAGATTTTTCGGGATCTTTGCATCGCTGTTTTTGCTTCCTATGTGGCTCCTTGTTGTTATTCATCCTGAATTAAAGCCAGTCGCTCTCTCGTTCATCGGACCACAGCAAACAGCGAAAATACCGCTTATTGCCCAATTTTTGATTGTAGAATTTGGGGTAGATTTGATGCGAATGGCCGCGGTGCATACTCCGACACCACTTGCTTCAGCCATGGGCCTCATTGCAGCGATTTTGATCGGGGATATCGCAGTGAAGACGGGGCTTTTTGTAAACGAGGTAGTGCTGTATATGGCGGTGGCTGCAATCGGAATGTTTGCTACACCGAGCTATGAATTAGGTCTCGCGAATCGAGTGGTAAGGCTGTTTCTGTTAGTGGCAGTTGCGATTTTTGGCGCACCGGGATTAATTGTGGGCACAACCGTGTTTATCATTTATCTTACGACGCAGCGCTCCTACAATTCGTCTTACATGTGGCCATTTATTCCATTTAATGCAAAGGCTATGGCAGCGATTCTGTTTCGTGTGCCTGTCATAACTTCAAAACTAAGACCGTCTTTTAACAAAACAAGAGACAATACGCGGATGCCTCAAAAAGAATAGCAATCGGTAGACAACGGGCTTGTCAGTAAAAAAACACAAATCATATTTCAAAAAATCCATTTTTCAGGCGGCTGGTTGTTTGCTATACTGGTGTAAAATTGATTGTGGAGGACTGTATAGATGTATTTACACGGTACCAGCAAAATTAATACAAAAGGTCATCTTGAGATCGGCGGCTGCGATACAGTTGAACTGAAAGAAACTTACGAAACGCCGCTGTACATTATGGATGAAGCCCTTGTTCGGCAAAGAAGCCGCGAATATATGGAAGCGTTTAGAGCATCTGGCTTGAATTTTCAAGTTGCGTATGCCAGCAAAGCTTTCTGTGTAATGGCGATGTGCCGATTGGTTGAAGAAGAGGGGTTATCTCTTGACGTAGTCTCTGAAGGTGAATTGTATACAGCCCTTCAAGCAGGTTTCCCTGCAAACCGTATTCATTTTCATGGCAATAACAAAACACCGGAAGAATTGGAAATGGCTATTTCCGCTAACATTGGTTGTTTTGTTGTGGACAATTTCACGGAAATGCATATGCTTCAGGCAATTGCAGCCGAAAAAGGTCTTTCGGTTAACATTTTACTTCGTGTGACACCAGGTGTTGAGGCTCATACTCATGAGTATATTTCAACGGGTCAAACGGATTCTAAATTTGGTTTTGATATCGGTAACGGATCGGCATTCGAAGCAGTGGAATTGGCTTCTATCAGTCTGAATCTTAACCTGCTTGGGTTGCATTCCCATATCGGCTCGCAAATTTTTGAGGTTGAAGGCTTCCAGATGGCCGTGGAGAGAGTGGCGGGCTTCTCCATTCAAGTAAAAGAAAAGCTCGGAGTAGTCTTTAAGGTGATCAATCTTGGTGGTGGATTCGGAATTCGTTATACCGAAGGTGATACTCCGCTCAAAGTTTCTGATTATGTGAAGGCAATTACAGATTCTGTGAAACAATCTTTTGGAGGCGCATATGCTCAGCTTCCTGAGATTTGGGTAGAGCCAGGCCGTAGTATTGTCGGTGATGCTGGAACTACACTTTATACTGTTGGTACAAGTAAAAACATTCCTGGCGTACGTAAATATGTTGCTGTTGATGGCGGTATGACTGACAACCCTCGTCCAGCCTTGTACGAATCCAAGTATGAGGCGATGCTCGCTAATCGCGCCAACGATGCAAATGAAGAGACTGTTTCTATTGCAGGCAAATGCTGCGAAAGTGGAGATATGCTGATTTGGGATTTGGACTTGCCGCAAGTGAACAGTGGCGATTTGTTAGCTGTATCCTGTACAGGTGCATACAATTACGCGATGGCGAGCAACTACAACCGGATTCGTCGTCCGGCAGTCGTGTTCGCTAAGGATGGTCAAAGCGATCTTGTAGTTAAGCGTGAGACGCTGCAGGACATCGTATCAGGCGACGTTATCCCTGAGCGAATTGCTAAACAACCTTCATACAAATAAAATTATTTAGGAATCAGCGCCGAACGAGCAGGCCTTGAATTAGCGGGCTTGATATCTTTGGCGCTGTTTTTTTGCTCCTGACGTAATTTCATAGTAAACTGTAAGAAGTCTGTTGATTTTATTGAACAACCTTATAAGAAGAAAAGGAAGTGTTAGTATATGAAAAAGGGTAAAATCGTATTGGAAAAAGGCGGAGAGGTTGAAATTCAATTTCTGCCTGAAGAAGCCCCAGGTACAGTAGCAAACTTTGAAAAATTAGCGAACGAAGGATTTTATAACGGACTTAGTTTCCACCGTGTAATTCCTGGTTTCGTTGCTCAAGGTGGCTGCCCAAATGGAACTGGTACTGGTGGTCCAGGTTACTCCATCAAATGTGAAACCGCAACAAATACTACAAAACACGAACGTGGTGTGCTTTCAATGGCTCATGCAGGTAAAGATACTGGCGGCAGCCAATTCTTTATCGTATACGAGCCACAACCACATTTGAATGGTGTGCATACTGTATTTGGTAAAGTAACCACTGGCATGGAATTGATCGATCAAGTTCGCCCTGGCGACAAAATGAAAGAAGTATCTGTTTGGGACGAAGAATAGGAACTCAAAAACAGAATTTGTAAAATAATAAACCACCTTTTCGTTGGATAAAGTGAAGCTTTAATTGATCACTTTCATACGAAGAGGTGGTTTTTCTTTTGACTGATACACTCGAAATTATTATGGTAAATACATGGGTTTGAGGGGGGCGATGCATAGAACATCTCCTACACCGCCTCTTCTTCCTCAACACCTATTGATTAGAGTGATTAGCCTCATCCTTTATTTCTGCACGTTGACCTTCAATACTTCTTAATCGTTTGGCGTTTTTACTTTCGATTTGTTGTTTTTCATCACCTGTAATTTCGTCCGCATGCTCGCTTAAGTAATCTTGAGCTTCACGAAAGTTTTCAATTGTATTTTGTACACTTTCCTGCAGTTTTTCTACATTATCTGAGCGGTCATCTGGTTTTGCCACTTAAATCCCTCCTGGTATGGTGTTTAGGACGTCTCTGTTAAAATTCCAATTTCTTAGCGCATTTATTCTTCATAAGGTTTACTTCTTCACAATGGAAATCGTGGTAAATCAATCCGGGAAAATTGATAATATAAGTATCCACCTTGATTTTTAGGATTAATAGTGTTAACATTCGGTTTGTAAGCAAAGTAATGAATGGACAACAGCATATTAGTTATCCTTCGGGGTTGGGTGAAATTCCCTACCGACGGTGATGGCGAGCCTGAGCCATGAAGCAATTAAGTAATTCTGCAGCTCAAGGCAAGCATAAGTCCGTGACCCGTATGCGGCATATATTAAGCATATGGCTGAGCCGGTGTGATTCCGGGACCGACAGTAAAGTCTGGATGGGAGAAGGAGAGCGCAGAGCACACGACGTTTCTTGTACGAGTGTGCTTCATGATAGAGTATATTTTTCAAGTTCCAAATTTCACATATGAAGTTCTATTGGTAACTTGGGAAGCTAGGCTCACTTTATTTGCGTACGACAACTCTCATAGAGATCAACCCTGCCAAGGAATAAAGGTAGGGTTATTTTTGTTTTATTAATTTTAGCTGTATTGGTTTGTAAAGGGAGAGATTGCGGCATGAACAACATCAATGATGAGTATTACATGGGGCTTGCGCTCGACATGGCGGAGCGGGCACAAGGACAGACCGGAATTAATCCGGTAGTCGGTGCTGTTGTAGTCAAGGATGGTGAGCTTGTAGGCGTAGGGACACATTTGAAGAGGGGAACACCCCATGCAGAGGTTCATGCTCTTAACATGGCAGGATCACGCGCTGAAGGAAGTACGGTGTATGTATCGCTGGAGCCGTGCAGCCACTACGGAATTACCCCACCCTGCTCCGAGCGTCTCATCAATGAGAAGGTAGCAAGAGTTGTGGTTGCGTGTGAAGATCCCAATCCTCAGGTTGCTGGGCGAGGAATTGAAATGCTTCGCAATAGCGGTATAGAGGTTGCGGTAGGAGTTCTCAGAGAACGAGCATTGCAGCTTAACAAAAAATTTATTAAGTACATTACGACTGGCCTTCCGTATATCACCATCAAAACCGCAAGCACTCTTGATGGCAAGATTGCCTCAAAAAGCGGAGACAGTAAATGGATTTCGAATGAGTCTGCAAGAGAAATCGTACATTCGATGCGTCATCGGCATCAAGGTATTATGGTTGGCGTCGGCACAATCGTTGCGGATGATCCTCAGCTTACGACAAGACTTGCGGTTCCAGGAATATCACCTGTTCGGATCGTGGTTGATTCCAGCTTGCGAATTCCCGATGATAGCAATGTATTGACCGATGGACTGGCACAAACCATCCTGCTTACGACGACTAAGGCAAATGAATCCAGGGCAGCTGCATTGCAAGAGCGTGGAATTCAGATTGTCTTCTGTGGAGACGGTCCTGAAGTTGATTTGCAGCAGGCTATGAAGAAGCTAGGTGAACTCGGCATTTCATCAATTCTGGTGGAAGGCGGCGGCCGCATGAACGGGGCGATCCTTCAGAATGCACTGGCAGATGAAATTGTATTGTTCCTGGCTCCTAAGCTGATCGGAGGGCTGGATGCCCCGGGAAGCTTTATGTTCGAAGGATATGAACTAATGAAGGATGCAATTACGTTACAGAATCTTGTTGTTGAACAGATTGGCGACAACATCTGTGTCTCGGGTAAACCGATCTATTCCGCTTGAGACTAGGAAATTAAGATAAGGATTAGCCTGGCAGACAAGGAGGGAAGTCTATGTTTACCGGACTTGTGGAAGAAATCGGGACAATGAAATCGATTAGCCGTAAGGGAGAAGCGATGGTGCTTCATATTTCGGCTAAAGTAGTCACAGACGGAATCAAGCTCGGTGATAGCATCGCAGTAAATGGAGTATGCCTGACGGCTACTTCTTTTGACAATACTTCTTTTGCCGTTGATGTCATGCCGCAAACCTTTCGAAACACTAACTTAAAGGACTTAAAGCCTGGAAGTAAAGTGAATTTGGAGCGAGCGATGCTGGCAGGTGGAAGGTTTGGAGGACATATTGTACAAGGCCATATCGATGGTACGGGCAAAATTATAGGTAAGAAGCAGGACCAGAATGCAGTCGTGTATGAAATTGAGCCTGCAAATTCAGCATTGTTAAAATATATCATTCCAAAGGGCTCCATAACGATTGATGGAATTAGTTTGACGGTAACACAAGTGTCTCAGGGGCGTTTTTCAATATCGATCATTCCACACACATTAGCCGAGACGATTCTCGCTTACAAGCACTCTGGTGATACGGTGAATCTTGAAGGTGATGTTATAGGCAAATATGTCGAGCACCTGTTAAAGTTCGCTGGCGCTTCACCAGTTTCTGACAGTAATGAGCAGGGTGATGCCGAAGGGGAGACCATTGATATTCCTTTTTTGTCACAGCATGGTTTTATGTGATTGGATATTGGAACAGAGATACGATTGATGCAGCTCCGGAATGAGTAGGAGGTTAAAAAAATGAGCGAAATAAAATTGGATCGAGTAGAGGATGCCATTTATGATTTGATGCGAGGCAAGGTTGTCATCGTTGTAGATGATGAAGACCGTGAGAATGAAGGCGACTTCATCGCTCTCGCAGAAAAAGCTACGCCGGAAGTCATTAATTTTATGATTACACACGGAAGAGGATTAGTTTGCTTGCCAATGACGAGGGAGCGTGCGGAAGAGCTTGAATTCCAGCCAATGGTTTCTCACAATACAGATAATCATGGAACAGCATTTACGGTGTCCATTGATTATCATTCGACAACGACCGGGATTTCTGCATCTGAACGTTCCTTAACAATCCGTGGGATTATGGACCCTGCGGCAAAACCAAGTGATTTCCGTCGTCCTGGACATATGTTTCCCCTTATTGCCAAGAAGGGCGGGGTTCTGAGACGGGCAGGCCATACAGAGGCTGCAGTTGATCTGGCTCGATTATGTGGTTCTTATCCGGCTGGAGTCATCTGTGAAGTCATCAAGGAAGACGGCACGATGGCAAGACTACCTGATCTTGCGGAAATTGCCAAAATACATGATCTCAAGCTGATTACAATTAAAGATTTAATACATTACCGGAATGAAAAAGAGGAGCTTGTGCATCGTGAGGTAGAGGTGCGGATGCCAACAGATTATGGCGAGTTTCGTGCGATTGCTTACACGAATGATGTAGATTCCAAGGAGCATGTTGCTCTGGTAAAAGGCGATATTAACGGCGATGACCCAGTACTCGTTCGTGTGCACTCGGAATGTTTGACCGGGGATGTGTTCCATTCACATCGTTGTGATTGCGGACCACAATTTGAAGCGGCTCTGCGTCAAATCGAAGAGGCAGGCTCAGGGGTACTGCTGTACATGCGTCAAGAAGGTCGTGGAATCGGCCTGATTAACAAGCTAAAAGCATATAAGCTGCAAGAGCAGGGGTTGGATACAGTGGATGCGAACCTGAAGCTGGGTTTTCCTGCAGATCTACGGGACTATGGGATTGGCGCTCAAATTTTGAAGGATCTTGGAGTGCGCCAAATCCGTCTTATGACCAACAATCCGCGTAAAATCAAAGGCCTGGAAGGATACGGGCTGGAAGTTGTTGAACGCGTACCCATTCAAATGAAGGAAAATGCAGACAACACCAACTATTTGCATACCAAGCAAGCCAAATTAGGGCATTTGCTGAAGTTTGATGATTTAGAGCAGGATGAAATTAAATAAATTCGATAATTGATGAGGAGAGGATCATTATGTTAAATGTATTTGAAGGAAATCTCGTATCGGAAGGTCTAAAATATGGTATCGTAGTTGGAAGATTTAACGAATTTATTACGAGCAAGCTGCTCAGCGGAGCGCTTGATGCATTGAAACGTCATGGCGTTAAAGATGAGGAAGTTAGCGTGGCTTGGGTTCCAGGAGCTTTTGAAATCCCGTTTGCTGCCCAAAAATTGGCAGAGAGCGGCAAATACGATGCAGTAATTACGCTTGGAACTGTTATTCGCGGATCAACCACCCATTACGATTACGTTTGCAACGAGGTTGCAAAAGGTGTAGCAGCAGTCGGTCTAAAAACAGGAGTACCAACGATTTTTGGCGTGGTAACGACTGAAAATATTGAGCAAGCCATTGAACGCGCCGGAACTAAAGCCGGAAACAAGGGCTGGGACTCTGCGATGGCAGCAATTGAAATGGCGAACTTGACGAATCAGCTAAAATAGTGCTTATTTAATGTAGTACCCTTATTTTTAGGGTACTGCATTTTTTTACGTTGTGGGCCAATAGGCCATATGCAATGTATGGGTGGAGGATATTCATTGACGACTGTACTTTATAAGCTGGAGACGTTCGAGGGCCCGCTGGATTTGCTCTTGCACCTGATCGATAAATCCGAGATTGACATTCAGGACATCTCCATTAGTGAAATAACAGATCAGTATCTGGAATATTTGCATAATATGAAAGAACTGGAGCTGGAAGTGACTAGCGAATTTCTTGTTATGGCAGCTACTTTGTTGTCTATTAAGAGCAAGCAACTGCTTCCTAAACCGCCTGTCATTGAATTTGATGACGATTTCGAATATTTAATGGATGACGAAGAAGATCCAAGAGACGAACTGATTCGTAAACTGATTGAGTATCGTAAATATAAAGGAATTGCCGAGCATTTGCATGAACGCGAGTGGGAAAGAAGTCTTATTTTTTCTAAAGAGCCTGAGGACTTGACTCCATTTTTGCCAGAGGTAGTGGAAAATCCGGTAAAAGGACTTCACGCTGCAGATTTGATCGCGGTGTTTCAGAAGGCGCTAAGAAAAGCGGTAAAACGCAATGTAGTAGCCCGTATTCACCGGGATGAAATATCGGTCAAGGATCGGATTAGGGAAGTAGTATCCGCGCTTGAGAGCGCAGGAAAAGGTGGAAGATTGCTTTTTTCTAAGCTGTTGCACGAAGAAATGTACCGTCATGAGATCGTAGTTACCTTTTTGGCGATATTGGAGCTCATGAAGATGAAACAAATTGTATGTTATCAGAACAAGCTGTTTGATGACATCGTTATGGAGTGGAGAGGGGAAGGAACGGTCAATGAATTTTCAGGACTTGAAATCGATTATTGAGGGATTATTATTTCTGGCGGGTGAAGAAGGAATCAGCGTAAAACAACTAGTAGAAGTGACGGAACAACGTCAGGATTTGATTCTCGATGCGCTTCAAGATATGAAGAATTCTTTTGAAAGGGAGGGGCGTGGACTTCAAATCGTGCAGATTGCGGGAAGTTATCAACTAACTACGCTGCCGCAGCATGCTCCTTACTTTGAGAAATTGGCGTATTCACCTACTCGCTCGTCCTTATCTCAAGCCGCATTAGAGACACTTTCTATCGTAGCTTATCGTCAGCCGATTACACGGATTGAAGTGGAAGAAATCCGCGGAGTCAAGTCCGAAAGAGCGATTCATACTCTCGTTAACAAAGATTTGATCGAGGAAGTGGGACGAGCTGAGGCGATTGGGCGTCCGATTTTGTACGGAACAACGAAAGCCTTTCTTGATTATTTTGCTCTCGCCAGTCTTAAGGATCTACCAGACCTCGCGGATTTTGAAAGCTCGGAGCAGCTTGAAGAGGAGACACAGCTCTTATTTCAAAAGCTCGAGGAGCAGCAATTGACGTTTGATGATGTGGATAGTGAGGCAATTGAGTCGAATGTAGATTCTGATCCGGTATTGTTATCAAGTGAAGAATAATTGTTTGCTTTGCTTTAGATAGCATAGGCTTCTAAGCAAGGGGGGTGTCCCATAAGTGGATTTTTATCCGCATGGTGACACCCCTCTTTTATTAGTTATCGATGCCAAAGCTGGAATGTTTTCTGAGCCTATAGACATAATAAAAGAATGTTGTTAAATGACAATGGCAATGGAGGGCTTGCCGGTGTGGATATGGATCGGAAGCATCCTGCTCCTGTTGCTGATTATCATCGCCTTGCTCCTGACATCTGTAATTACGGTTCGGCTAAGTGTAACTAAGAAAAATTGGGATGATTCAGTAATTGTTGATGTGAAGATGTTGTATGGGCTTGTTACTCTCCATTATGAAGTGCCTGCAATTGTACTGAAGAGCTTGCAGGAAGGTGTGTGGGTAGAAAAAAGCCAAAGCGATAATATTCTCAAAGGACATACTTCAAATGAGGAGCAGGTTATTGATCAGGAAAAAGTGCATCAATGGACTAAAGAGTTCAAAGAGATACTCTCAGCTACGAAAGGGCTAAAAAAATGGATGCGTAACACGCTGGACCGAGTCGCGATTCGCAAACTGGATTGGTCAACGAATATAGCGTTATCTGATGCAGCGCATACTGCCACGTTAACTGGAGTTTTATGGGGCGTCAAATCTGTCCTGGTCGGGTTTTTAAGTTACCATGTTACCCTGCTGCAAAGACCCAAAATTTTTGTTGTTCCCGTCTTTGGCAGTCGGCCGTTATTTACCACGGAGATACACTGCATAGCTCAAATTCGCTGCGGTTATGCTATACATGCTGGACTGGTACTCATAGTTCGCGTGTTAAAAGTGAAAGGAGGAATCCGTAAGTGGCTGAGCATCCTATTCAAGGCCTAATGAAGACGGCAATGGAAAACATTAAGGATATGGTCGATGTCAATACGATAGTGGGGGAAGCGGTTGAAACACCGGACGGAAGCGTCATTCTTCCCATCAGTCGTGTCGGGTTCGGTTTTGCAGCTGGAGGTAGCGATTTTAATGTCGATGACAGACAACACAAAAATTCATCCAGTCAAGGCTCTGACTCCGATTCTGCTTCCAATAACGGCGGACTTCGTCCGTTCGGCGGAGGCAGCGGGGGTGGTGTGTCGATAAACCCGATCGCTTTTCTTGTCGTCGGTAAGCAGGGGGTTAATATCGTACCGCTTGACAATCAGACACATCTTATGGAAAAAGTGATTGATTCGGTTCCTGGAGTAATCGACAGAATCGAGAACATGATCGCATCTTGCGGTAAAAACAACAGTGGGGGAACACCGGAACTGTAAAATCGACTTCAACCCACACTTTAACTGCGATGACAATTGATCCTTTCCTGTACATCGGAAAGGGTCTTTTTTTAATGGATAAGCCTGGGCTTGGACATACTTTTGTATGGGTATGCATATAGTTAAACTAGTTCGCGAAAGCGAAGGTCGGAGGGAATCGAAATGAGGAAACCAACTTTGATTCGCAGTTTTTGCCTCATGGCACTCAGTCTGATACTTGCTTCACAAATAGAAATGCAAAAGGTACAAGCTAAAGAAGAAACTATTGTCCCCCCGTCTACGCATGCACGAGCTGCGGCATTGATTGATGTAACATCGGGCCGGATTTTGTTCAGCAGTCATGGAGATGAGGAGCTTCCGATTGCGAGTCTGACCAAAATAATGACAGCAATTGTTGCGATTGAGCACGGAAAAATGAACGAGATCGTCAAGGTAAGCAATCAAGCATATCGAAAAGAAGGATCATCAATCTATCTGCAGCTTGGAGAGGAAATGAGCCTTGAAAATATGCTGTACGGATTAATGCTTCGTTCAGGTAATGATGCGGCTACAGCAATTGCAGAGCATGTCGGGGGCTCAGAAGAAGGTTTTGTGCTTCTGATGAATGAAACAGTAGAATTGCTGGGGTTAAAGCATACTCGCTTTCAAAACCCTCATGGTCTTGATGCCAAGGGACATTACTCCTCTGCTAATGATTTAGCCGCAATGACGGCATATGCGCTGCATAATCCGGTATTTAAAGAAATTGTGCGAACGAAGGCCAAAAAAGCACCCAATCCCAATGATCCTTGGGACTATAAATGGGATAACAAAAACAAAATGCTGCGATTTTACGAGGGAGCTGATGGTGTAAAGACAGGATATACGAAAATTGCAAGGCGTTGTCTTGTCAGCTCCGCTACTCGAAATGGACAGCAGCTTGTTGCCGTAACTATTAACGATGGGGATGACTGGAACGACCATGCAAAGCTTTTGGATTACGGATTCGAGAATTATCCTTTAACTGAGCTAATAGGTGAAGGACAGCGAGTACAGAGCGGTTTAGTGACGAGAAGCGAATTCAACTACGCCTTATCCAAAGGAGAGACGGAACAAATCGAGCGGCGTCTTATTCTGAAGAAAACATCACGACTTGATGATTTCGGATACAAGGGAAAAATAACTATTTCATTGGATGGCAAGGAGATTGGATCGGTTCCTATATATGATCAAAAGGCTACGGAGTCACTGGCTCTGGAGCAGCAGAAAGGCAGCTGGATCGATTCCTTTAGATTGATCATGAGGAAGCTTCTTATTGAAGTCTAGATAAATTTAATGTGATTATGACGGGGGGGCTGGGAAGCGATGGTGAATAAAATTTGGCTTGCACTCATCATAATTGGCTTTGCATTCGCCGCAATCAAAGGAGACATCAATGTTGTCACTCAAGCTGCTTTTGATGGAGCTGCAACAGGGGTTACAGTATGCTTCGGACTAATCAGTGTATTAGTTTTTTGGCTTGGCATTATGCGGCTTGCAGAAGATGCGGGACTTGTCAAAACCATTTCCAGATGGCTCGGTCCTGTCGTTAGCTACTTATTTCCTGACGTTCCGAAAAATCATCCGGCAATGGGATATATACTAACAAATATGAGCGCTAATTTGCTGGGACTCGGAAATGCCGCAACACCCATGGGGATCAAGGCTATGCAGGAGCTCCAGGAATTGAATCCGGATAAAGAGACCGCTTCACCTGCTATGTGTACACTGCTTGCACTAAATACCGCCAGTATTACTTTAATCCCAACCACACTCATTGCGATCCGCCTGAATTTTAATTCTGCAAATCCTGCCGAAATCGTTGGATCGACCCTACTCGCCACAGCTGTTGCAACAACCGCTGCCATTGTGGCGGACCGTTGGTATCGTCATCGTGATTTGCGAAAAAAACCACCGGTAGCTGCTCCTCCTCCGACCTTAACACTAAAGAGGTGAGTCTCCTTGCTGGAATGGATTAATATATTGTCCGCCTGGGCAGTGCCTGTCATGATCGCTTTTATACCGTTATATGCCCATTTTAAAAAAGTGCCTGTATACGAATCTTTTGTGGATGGAGCAAAGGATGGATTCTCCACCGCGATCAGTATAATTCCTCACCTGGTCGGTATGATGGTCGCTATCAGCGTATTTCGTGCATCTGGTGCACTTGAGTTTTTCGTAGGTTGGATGACTCCGTTTCTACAGAGCTTACATATTCCGCCAGAAGTGCTTCCCCTCGGAATTCTCAGGCCACTGACAGGAACAGGGTCATTGGCCTTCACAACAGACCTGATCAAAACCTATGGACCGGATTCGATGATCGGAAGAATAGCTTCAACTGTGCAGGGCAGTACAGATACTACATTGTATGTGTTAACCGTATATTTTGGAGCGGTAGGCATTAGAAATGGACGATATGCTCTGAAAGTAGGGCTTTTCTCCGATTTAATCGGTTTTGTTGCCGCTATATTCGTGTGTTTGCTCTTATTCGGCTAATATTTATGCAGTCAGGCGATCTACTTCGTCTGACTGTTTTGTTGTGCTGTCGATCGTTGCCGCTATTGTGATTTTGTTCTCTTATAGGTATCATGTGTATGAGGTGACTTAATAACAATGGAAAGATTGCAAAAAATAATGGCTGAAGCGGGCGTAGCATCGCGTCGCAAATGCGAAGAATTGATACTAAGCGGCAAAGTCCAAGTGAACGGTGAGACGGTTACCACCCTTGGAACGAAAGCTGATCCTGCAGTAGATGAAATTACAGTAGACGGTAAGCCTGTTGGCGCCGAGAAGAAGATGTACCTTGTATTTAATAAGCCAAAGGGCGTTATTACGAGCGCGTCTGATCCGCAAGGCAGAAAAATCGTCACCGATTATTTGAAGGGAATAACTGAGCGGCTCTATCCGGTAGGTCGCCTGGATTATGATACTGAAGGTTTGCTTCTGTTAACGAATGATGGACATTTTGCTCATATGCTAACTCATCCGAAGCACCATGTCCCCAAGACATATCACGCCACTGTAAAAGGTGTGCCTCACGGCAGCGAGCTGGACAAGCTGAAGAAGGGGGTCATGCTGGAGGATGGCATGACAGCACCGGCTGAGGTTGAATATCACGATATTAATCCTGAAGGAAAAGAATCAACGATCTCCATTACTATTCATGAAGGACGGAATCGTCAGGTTCGCCGCATGTTTGATGCTATTAATCATCCAGTAAATAAGCTGAAACGAATTTCATTTGGCGATTTATTCCTCGGCAATTTAAAAAGAGGATCTTATCGCCATTTGACGAAGGAAGAAATTGAAGGGTTGTTGAAGCAGGTTCGACTCGCCGGTAAGTATAACAAGGCTGAAGCACCAGCCGAATCAGCCGATTCTAGTACGAGTAGTCAAATTGAATCCCTGCCTAGAAGAACAAGAAAGCCAAAAACAAACAACTGGAGCAAGTCATCTGCCAGGCCGAATAGTCAGAGCCAAGATAAATCAAGCGTACGAAACAATAAGCCGAATCGCCCAAATAAATCAGACAATAATTCTAGCAGAAGAACTAACAATCCAGGAAGATCAGGCAAATCGCCGAAAAGATAATTTTTGATACGATAATAATAAATAGTGCGGTGAACAAGCGGAATATTTGAAGCCAACTGAGTGGTTGCCGTAAAAAGGCTCAAATTATTTCGGTTTTCACCGCATTTTTTTATAAGGACACATAATATTCAAATTTTTCCTTGCTGAAACTGTGTCATTTTTCGTTATAATGTTCATAGGATATTCACTATTTGTCCATTAATTATGATTAATGTCATGGTAAGGGAGAGTTGGCAATGGGGAAAGCGAGACGTCCCGTACAGATCATCATACTCATATTTATTGTTATCCTTGGGAGTTATGCAATCGGCTCTGCTGTTCTTGGCAATGGAAGCGAAAAGCCGCAGATTGGGGATAAACCTCCAGCTGTCAAGCTTCTTGGTCTGGATGGCAAAGTACATACGCTGGATGATTACAAGGGCAACGCCATTGTTATCAATTTCTGGGCGACATGGTGCACTTACTGTGTCAAGGAAATGCCTGCTCTTCAGCAGCAATGGGAGAAGTGGCGTGATCAGGGAGTAGTGATTCTTGGCGTTAATACGGGTGAAGACAAGATGACGGTTCAGAATTTTACAGAGCAAATGGGCGTCGATTTTCCTGTTTTATACGATTCCAATAATGAAGCCGTTGTACGATATGGTGTCGTTCCGATGCCTACGACTTTCTTTGTAGATAAGAAGGGTAAGATTGCCTCTATCCATGAAGGGGAGCTTAATTTGACTACTTTAGATGATCAAATTAAGCAGCTGGTGAAGCCTTGATGAATATAAGGGGGCCGTATCTTGATTAAAAATACAAAATGCGAGTGCGGGCATCAGAACAGAGTAGGGACGGTGCTCTGCGAAGCTTGTGGCAAACCGCTCTATGAAATTTCGAATCCCGATGAATTGCTGGAGATGCGTTATGATGGTGTCGCTAGACGATCTCAACGAAGTAATCCGAATTTTATAGATAAGATTTGGAATTTCTTCTCGTCAGTAAAAGTAGCTATCTATCTCATTATCATCACCTTGATCGGAGCTATTTTCGGGACGATTTTTGAACAGGAGAGCAATTTTGTTAATTTTGACCCTTCAACATTTTATAAAGAAAAGTACGGGGCGATCGGAGATATTTACTACAATCTAGGGTTATCACATACATACGAATCATGGTGGTTCGTTCTGCTGCTCGTGATGATCGGGGCCTCACTTGTAATCTGCAGCCTGGATCGTGTGTTGCCACTTTACAAAGCGCTTTCAAAACAAAAAATACACAAGCATATGCAGTTTTTAACCCGTCAAAAGATTGTGTATCAAGGGCCGATTCATGGAGATGCGGCTCAGTGGGTATTGCAGGCTGCAGCTGTACTAAAGAAAAAAAGATACCGGGTGCACGTGGAGCATGATGCTCTGCTAGCTGAGAAGCAAAGATTCAGTCGATGGGGGCCATATGTCATTCATATTGGACTTATTGTCTTTTTGTTAGCGGTATTGTTTCGTGGTCTTCCAGGACTTCATCTTGACAAGCATTACTGGTTTCCAGAGGGTGAAATTACGAAAATCCCGGATACGAAGATGTATATGAAGAACGAGAAGTTCACTGTCGAGTATTACACGGAGGATGAAATGTCTGAGGAGTTTCGGAGCACAGGAAAAATTGTTCCCAAGCTGTTTGAGACTCAAGTTACACTTTATGAGTGTACCGCAGATTGTGACGATCCTTCCAGGGAACCGCAGTTAACCGAGGTTAAGCAGCATGCCATAAGGGTTAATGATCCTCTCAATTTTAAGGGCTTGAAGGCTTACCAGTTCGATTATGATCTAACTCCTAAACTACGCTCTGTTCAACCGATGCTGGTAGATAAAGTAACCGGAGAACAGTATGGTAAATTCAAGCTTGAGATGACGAATCCGGAGCGTAATTTTGATGTAGGACCATATACTTTGGAGCTAAAAAATAAATTCATGGATTTCTCCTTGAATGAACAGGGACAACCGATCTCTAAATCAAAGGACCCTAATGCTCCGGCATTTCTTTTTGTTATCAAAGGTCCCGATTTACCGGAGGAAGGCAGTCAATACATTTATTTTCCTAAACAGATCGATAAAGAAAGATTTCAACAGGATTCCATTAACGAGAAGTTAGGCGGTTTGCAGAATAAGCTCGTTTTAGACGTAATTGGAATGGAAGATGTGGATTTCATACAGTCCTCCAGTTATTTGAACATAAGAATCGATCGTGCGATGCCTTACGTATGGACGGGTCTTGGTATTGTTATGCTCGGCCTGATTATGGGATTTTATTGGCAGCACCGGCGAATTTGGCTTCGTATCGATGGCGGGGTGTTAACACTCGGGGGGCATACGACCAAAAACTGGTTCGGAATGCGCCGCGAAGTGGCCTCGTTACTGAAGGTCATGGGAATTGATGTGGAAGAGAAGTCACTCGATAACGGAGGTAACCGGTCATGAGTTTATTGGAAATTAGCAGGTACGCTTTTGTCACGGCATTTTATTTATATTGTGGAGCATTTATTTTTTATGTAATAGCTGTAACAGGACGTACCTGGAGTAATCGTGATCCGAAGCAGCATGAACGCAAATGGGGTAAAATTTCATTCACGACCTCAACATTGGGGCTCATTGCACATTTGATTTATTGCGGAACACGGTGGGGCTATAGCGGTCACATTCCGGTAAGTAATATGTATGAGTTTATGACGTTCCTGTCGATGATGATCATGACGGCATTTACTATTATTTTTCTGATTTATCGCAAAATATTGCTTGGTATGTTCGCACTTCCAATTGCAATTATTATTATGGCATATGCAGCTGTGTTTCCACAGGATGTTCAGCCGCTTATACCTTCGCTGAGATCGATTTGGCTCTACATCCATGTTACTTTGGCAGCTGTCGGAGAATCGTTTTTTGCGGTCGGTTTTGCCGCCGGATTTATGTATTTGCTAAGAACTGTTGATTTCAATGGAACTGACAAATTAGCTCGCCGACAAAAATGGTGGGTTGAATTTACTATGTTTTCTATTATTATAGTATTGGGCTTTATTATTTCTGTTTTCGCTTTCCGAGCATCTGGTTATGAAGCTGTTTTTACACAAAATACGACAACCATTGACAGCCAAGTGGAGCAAAATAGTACAATAGACAATGAGGTCTATAAATTGCCCCCTATTGTGGCTCCTTATAATAGCCAAATAGAGAGCATTCAACCGTTCCTAGGAATGGATAAACCGTGGTTCGAAGCTCCATCCTGGATGAATGGTGCTCATGCGGGCCGCAAGTTTAATACGGTAATATGGGCAGTATTAACCGGTGTATTGTTATACGTTATTCTCAGACTGGTTAGTCGTCGTCCCCTTGGTAAAGTACTCGCGCCAACTTTAAATGGAATCGATCCAGATGATCTGGATGAGATCAGCTATCGGGCGATTGCGATTGGTTTTCCAATCTTTACGCTTGGAGCGCTTGTGTTTGCAATGATTTGGGCACAGCAGGCGTGGGGCCGTTTCTGGGGTTGGGACCCGAAAGAGGTATGGGCTTTAATTACTTGGCTCTACTATAGTGCGTATCTGCATCTCCGCTTGTCACGCGGCTTTCAGGGGCGTCAGGCATCCTGGCTCGCTGTTATTGGTTTTCTAGTGGTTATGTTTACGCTTGTTGGGGTTAACCTAATTATTGCCGGTTTGCATTCATATGCAGGGACAGATTAATGATATAACCGTATCCATATGTTCTATAATGAATGGGTAAGATGATGAAGGGGTTGTTGTTCATGTCAGATCAAGAGAACCGTATTTTGGTAGTAGATGATGAAGAACGGATTCGCCGTCTATTGAAAATGTATTTGGAAAAAGAAGGATATGAAATTGACGAGGCAGAAGACGGTGAGACTGCTTTGAAAAAGGCAAGCACAAATGATTACGGTCTTATCTTGCTGGATGTTATGCTTCCAGGCATCGATGGAATCGAGGTATGTAACCGTCTGAGACAGATCAAAGCAACGCCTGTACTTATGTTAACGGCAAAAGGTGAAGAAATTAACCGCGTACAAGGGTTTGAAGTTGGGGCCGATGATTACGTTGTCAAACCGTTTAGCCCACGTGAAGTCATATACCGGGTAAAAGCAATTATGCGCCGCGCTTCAGCTACAGCTTATTTGACTAAAGAGACTGGTGCGAGCAACAATATTGTTTTTCCTCATCTTATAATTGAACATGACGCCCATCGGGTGACTGCAAGTGGCCAGGAAGTTAGCTTGACTCCAAAAGAGTATGAACTCCTGCATTACTTGGCTGTATCTCCTGATAAAGTGTTCTCTCGTGAGGAATTGCTGAAGGACGTATGGAATTATGAGTTTTTTGGTGATTTAAGAACGGTAGATACGCATGTGAAGCGTCTGCGCGAAAAGCTTAACAAGGTGTCTCCCGAATCAGCGGCGATGATTACGACTGTATGGGGTGTAGGATACAAATTGGAGGTAGCAAAGTAACGTGAGGTTCTGGAGGACGCTAGTCGGTAAACTCTGGGTTACGATCATATGTCTAGTAGCCTGTGTATTAATGCTGCTAGGTCTGTTCTTGCTGCCATATATCGATACCAATTTTACAAATCCGGGAGCGATCAAGAAGCTGTTTGTGATTGTTTGCATCATTGGTTTCTCCCTTACAACTTTTTTTGCACTATTTTTAATTACCAAAATCACACAGCCGATGCAGCAATTGATCCGGGCAACAGATTCTGTGCGAAAAGGAAAATTCGATACCAGATTGTCGCTTAAAACAAGTGATGAAATTGGACAGCTGGCCAGTACATTTAATCATATGGCTGAGGAGCTTGAAAATACAATTCGCAGTCTCAATCATGAGAAAGAGCATTTATCGAGCATACTCCGTAGCATGAACGATGCGGTGATTACGCTTGATGGCGATGGTTATGTTATTTTGACGAATCCGCCGGGTGATGAATTGCTTCATTTGTGGGGCGATTTGCAGGAAGAGGAGCTCGAGGAGGTCAATATTAATAGTGTACATTCTTCGTTAACTAAAGCTCCTACACCACTCTTATCGATGTATACTCGTGTGCTTGATGAGGAAGAAGACCAGAGCATGAATGTTCACGTCAAAAAGGGAGTATGGTCTGTACATATGGCTCCGCTCACTTCTGATGGAGAGGTACGTGGTGCTGTAGCCGTTCTGCGGGATGTAACCGAGGAAGTACGACTTGAGAAAATGCGCCGTGATTTTGTTGCAAATGTCTCTCATGAAATTCGGACGCCGCTCTCTATGATGCAAGGCTACAGTGAGGCTCTGCTTGATGGCATGGCGACATCTCCAGAGGAGAGAGAGGAGCTCGTACAGGTCATTCACGATGAATCCCTGCGGATGGGCAGACTTGTACGTGATTTGCTTGATTTAGCACGCATGGAAGCGGGTCATACCGATATGGTAATGAGACCGATGGATTTTCGCGAGCTTGCTGAAAGGGTGTATCGTAAGTTTCTGGTTCGCGCGAAGGAGAATGAAATTAATTTCAAGCTTGAACTTGATGCCGGGACGCTTACTTTACAGGAAGCTAACGAGGATCGACTTGAGCAGGTGTTAACGAATTTGCTTGATAACGCATTAAGACATACACATGAAGGCGGACAAATCACTATCGCTGCTAAATTGAAGGAAGGTAAACGCGGCCCTGAGATGCATGTTTACATTCAGGATGACGGTGTAGGAATTCCACCTGATGATCTGCCTTATGTATTTGATCGATTCTACAAAGCCGATAAGGCACGAGTTCGCGGTGAGAATGGCGGAACAGGGCTTGGATTGTCAATTGTGAAAAATATCGTGGATTCTCACCAAGGTTCGATTCAAGCTGAGAGCGAAATTGGCAAAGGAACAGTGTTTCATATCATATTACCTGTCGAAAAGCAAAAATAAACATCACAAAGACAAACATCCTTTGAAAAAAGGGATGTTTTTTTGTTGAATTCAGAAGATTAATCTTGTTCAACGTGAAACAATAATAGGTATTTTAGATCAACAAATCAAGAATAATGGGTAATAGAATAATAAGCTTCGAACAAAATACGAGGGGATGATTCCTGTGAAAAAGAACGTAATATTGGAAGAAGTGGCAATGAATTTCGTTAAAGATACCTCAGAACCACCATTTTTATTTCAGTTAGGCCCTGAAAAGGGACGACATGCCGTTAATGAAATACAATTAGGCGAGGCTGATAAGCTCCCTGTAAATATTGAGGATTTAACAATAGAGGGCGGACCGAAGGGGAGGGTATCCATTCGATTGCTTCGCCCGCGAAATGCGACTGGAAAGCTGCCGATTATCCTATACATTCATGGAGCGGGCTGGGTGTTTGGCAACGAGCATACTCATGATCGCCTAATCCGTGAGCTGGCAGTAGGAGCTGAGGCTTGTGTCGTTTTTCCAAATTATAGTCTTTCACCGGAAGCTAAATATCCTACGGCTATTGAAGAAATTTATGAGGTGCTAAAGTGGGTTGAACGTAATAGTAAGGGGCAGGGATTCGACATTAACAATATTTCTGTTGCAGGCGATAGTGTTGGAGGGAACATGACAGCCGCTTTAACCTTGCTTGCTAAGGAACGTAAAGGACCGAAAATTCACAAGCAATTGTTGTTCTATCCTGTTACCGATGCTGCATTTGATACGGATTCTTATCACGAATTTGCAACTGGTTATTATCTGAGACGTGATGCCATGCAGTGGTTCTGGTATCAATACACAGATGACCCAAATGAGAGAAAAGAAATTACAGCGTCTCCGCTTCATGCGACCAAACAACAGCTTGAAGGATTGCCGCCTGCGCTTATTATTACAGCTGAAGCTGACGTGCTCCGTGATGAGGGAGAAGCGTATGGAAATCATCTTCGTGAAGCAGGAGTACCTGTGATCACAGTCCGGTTCCAGGGGATCATTCATGACTTTGTTATGCTGAATGCTCTGGTCGATACACAAGCAGCGAGGGGTGCACTTATGTTAGCCAAATCATGGCTTAGGGATCGATAATTTCTGTATAAGATACATTCTATGACCGTATCTCATGTGTAATAGTGTCATGATGCGGAATTCCTG
>NZ_FNBG01000027.1 GCF_900102215.1 Fontibacillus panacisegetis | reverse complement strand
TAAAGTGTTTGACTTGCTCATTTAGAAAAACTGACGAGAATTATTCATTCTCATTTTTATACTCACTCGTTGTTCAGTTTTCAAAGATCAACTTCATTTTTTGTCATCGCCTTCGTTCAGCGGCGACTTTTATAATATACCATAGAGTGCTAGGTTTTTGCAAGAGTTTTTTTAAAAGTTTTTTAGTTAACCTTTGTTACCCTACATGCTCTCCCATGTTGCTCTATGTATTCCGTAAAAGCGGAACGTTTCATAATTTATCATAAGCTGGGCCGTGAAGTCAAATCCAATTTTTACCTAATTTTTCGCTTGGGGTAAGCGTGCTTTTCTAGCATACTTGGAAAGCTCCTTGGAGGGGGCAAAACGTGCATACATTCTGAATATTGTTTTGTATCTACTGGCAATCGCATGGCGAATATCCAAATCCAATCGCTGGTCGCTCAAGTCAAGCAACATCTCATCAAGCTCTTTGCGCAATACATAATCTAATTCTCTGCATTCCTTCTCACTGAACAACATTCCCAACATAACATTAACAGCTCCTCTATACACTAAGTTCCGTTGACCTTGCAAGGACTATGCTCGATTTGGTCTTCTTGATGACTTGTTCCTTTGGACCGCTTTAATGTTATGCACACTTTCAGGGAAAAATATGACAACCTTATTAACGAACGAGATAAAAAGTAAGAGTACTCTCAATAACAGCAGCAACCAGAAGCAAAATGACAATCCAGAAAGCCCCTCTTCCCGCCGACCTCATAAAAGCTTTTAAATCAATCGTCCGCTCTGACGAGTCTCTGGCTCCCAATTCACCCAGCCCTTTCAAAACTAAGTAACCAAACTGCAGTCCAAAGCCTGAGGCTATGATAATTGCTGGAATCTCTATAATTCCGTGTGGAAGCAACCCTCGAACGATAAGATCGAATAAGTCCGCGCCTTGCGAAGCTGTCATCGCAACAACCCATCCCAGAATAACTCCGTTCATCAAAAGAAATATAAGCGGGATAACACCAAATATGGCTCCCATAAAAATAACAACTACACTTTTAATTGCATTGTTCAAAAAAATAAAGGTAAAAAAGCTGAGCTCCGGAATAGCTGTCTCAGACAATTTGCGACTAAGCTCCCGTATTTGCTCTACATCCCCTGACACCAGGGATACAAGTGCATCCGAATTTGCTGCTCCAAGAATAACTCCTATCGTAAATAACACAAAAGCTAAACCCATAGCAACTTTAAATTGCCTTAAGTCTTTTATAAACAACCGCCATGACAACATGAAAATAACCTCCTACATAGTTTTTTTGAACTCCCTCATCAGTAATAAATCAAAAAGGTACGAGCATAGAGTAGTACAAGCGGAACTAATTCATTCTGATGACGAGAGGGGCTATAAATCGATGAACAATTACTTCTACGTGCTAAGTGGAAAGAAAATCAAAAGGTTCTTCTTTGTCTTTACAGCAGCACTGTTTGCAGCTGGCATAATTTATGTGGAGCAGAATCACATCACTGTATTCTCCGAGGAGAGCAGTCCTGCGGCTATTTATAGCGTAGCGACCGAAAAAAAGGTAATTGCCCTTACCTTTGACATCAGCTGGGGAGACAAACGAACTGAACCGATTCTGAAAGTGCTAAAGGACAAAAATGTCCAGAAAGCAACCTTTTTTCTATCCTCACCGTGGACCAAAAGCCATCCGGATATTGTTAAAACGATTCAAGAGTCTGGATATGAAATCGGAAGTCACGGTCATAAGCACACGAACTACAGCGAACTTAGCGAAGAAGAAATAACCAAACAAATTAGTACAGCACATTCTATTCTAACCGATGTTACAGGAAAAACACCAAACCTGCTGAGATTGCCAAATGGAGATTTCGACCGTCGTGTCCTCAAAATCGCTGACAGTATGGGATATAAGGTAATACAGTGGGATACTGATTCACAAGACTGGATGAACAAAGGAACAGATGTTATTGTAAAAAGAGTAGTAGACAAAGCTCATCCGGGCGATATTATTCTGCTGCATGCCAGCGATTCTGTTAAACAGACTCATCAGGCCCTTCCAGTTATTATCGATCAATTGCGTCAAAAAGGGTATGAATTCGTTACAGTTACTGATCTGCTTGAGGAAGCATCCGTCAAGGGAAGTGAAGTACGTGATCAAGCATGGGTTCAGCAGCATATTGACGCTGCGGCAGGACTATAACCAGACATCTACCCAAATAATAAACGGATACTCCCATCAGACGGGCGGTATCCGTTTCGTTTATTGTTATGCTGTTCTAGGTTTCAATACGCGGTGCAAAATAAGAATCTGATACGCATTGCAAGCAATTAACGGCCCTGCAATCCAGGCTGTAGCTTCATTGACTCCAATTTTAAGCACTCCGACTGTCTCAACGATAGTCACAGCTATCATAAAAAACACGGTCGGAATCCACGCTGATGCATTCGTCATCTTAACTTTAAAGGAAGCAACAACTAAAGCGACAATTAGAATAATAATTCCAAGCAACATATCGGATTTGCCAGCCTGTTCCCCGCCTACAAACACTCGAAAAAACATCAATTCCAGCAATGCCAGCGAAGTAAGCACAATTTGAATATACTGCCATGTTCTTCTGCTAAACACACCTGTTCCCATGTAATTGACCATCATATAAGCGAAAAATCCCATTTGCGAGTATACGCTAACCATTATGCCTACACCAAGTAAAACAGCAATATTTACAAAGAAGTCGGCAGTTCCGTTCAGCGTGACCGTATCGGTCCATTGTAAGATCAGTCCGATGACAAGCGAGCCTGCGGCACCGACGACCAGGCTTGTCCAAAATAAATATAACCAGCTTTTTAAATTCAAGCCTACACCCCCATTATCGAAATATTTTACCAACGATTTTAATAAAAAACCATTGTTTTCGGTTGGATAATTCCTTTTTTACGACCGCATACTACAGACAGTAATAAGTACAAGGAGGAAGGAACCATGAAGTGGCTCGGGTATCGATGTTTTTTATGCATTTTATTAATTCTTCCGTTAGCGGCCTGCGGTTCTGAACAAAGCTCTTCCTCATCATCCGGAGGAGGATATAAGGAAACCAAATCAATGGTCATTGATATCTTAAAAACGGACGAGGGTAAAAAAGCGATATATGAAGCATTGAGCTCTCCTCAAAGCAGTTCAAGCAGCGGTTCGGAAGGATCTACCTCCGGATCTGAGGGATCTGGTTCATCAAGCGGTGGTGGAACTGGAATCAAGATGTTGATGACTCCTCAATCATCTGATCAAGTAAGAATGGCCGTTAAGGATACAATTACTTCACCTGAATATAAAAAAGAAATCGAAAAAATAATGACTGATCCTCGCTTTGCCGGTGATTTTGCCAAAGCAATCAATTCTCAGAGCAAACAGCTGCATTTGGATCTCATCAAAGACCCGACCTATCAAAAATCCATTAACGAAATGATGAAATCACCGGAAATGATGAAAATGTTCCTCGATTTGACGAAAACAACTGATTTCCGCAAGCAGTCGATGACAGTGATGCAGGAATCCATGCAAAGTCCAATTTTTAAAATGGAGGTTATGGAGCTTCTTAAAACCGTTGTACAGGAGCAGCTTGAGCCAAAGTTGGAGAAACCTAGTGGTGCTGGTGCTGGTGGTGGAGAAGGAGGAGGCAAAGGCGGCCAAAGCAGCAGTCAAGGCGAAGGAGGATCTTAAGGCAATCCTAAGATCCAACATAAGTATTGATATCGATTCAAAACCTTTGAATATGGCCAGAGTCTTTGTTTTGGCTTAACTCCAGCTTAACAAAGACTCGATGCCTCAGTTTTCGCATTTAGATATAATGCTCATGGCCAATTCATTATAAATGATTCCTGTGCTGCTCTCTGCTTTATATACAGAAGGTGAAAAATCCCGTTCCGAAATATGGTTGTCTGGTGCCCCAATAGGAATTTGAGCAAGAAGTTCTGAATGCAAAGTTTCAGCTAACCGTGCTCCACCGCCCCGCCCAAAGATGTAATCCTTTTGTCCGCAGCCTTTGCACTCGTAATAAGCCATATTTTCTACGACTCCAAGCACCTCATGTTCTGTCTTCAGCGCCATAGCACCAGCACGTGCTGCAACAAAAGCCGCTGTCGCATGTGGTGTAGTTACGATGATTTCACGGCTTTGCGGAATCATTTGATGTACATCAAGCGCGACATCTCCAGTGCCCGGGGGCAAGTCCAGCAGTAAATAATCAAGCTCTCCCCAGTTCACATCATTGAAAAACTGGCGCAGCATTTTACCGAGCATAGGTCCACGCCAAATAACAGGGTTGTTATCTTGAATGAAAAATCCCATAGACATAACTTTGACTCCGAATCGTTCAACAGGAATGATCTCTCCGTCTTCCACAACAGGAGCACTTTCAACCCCCATCATGTCAGGAACACTGAATCCATAAATATCAGCATCAATCAATCCTACACGTTTACCTTGCCTAGCAAGCGCAACAGCAAGGTTTACGGAAACTGTAGATTTACCTACCCCGCCCTTACCGCTGGCGATAGCAATAAATTGTACACCTGATTCAGGATCCAGAATGGATAACTGCTCAAGTCCAGCACCATGTCCTTTTAATTCACTTCGTTGTGAAGACTGTTGTTGATCAGGTTCAGTCCCTGAAGAGACACTAGTGGACAGTCCAGCCTCTTCACGCTCATGTTCGTAAGCTTCACGAAAACGAATATGTACCTCATGTACCCCGGCACTAGCCAGTCGATCACGAATCTCGCTTTCAATTGCCGCTTGCGTCTCCGTTTCTTTTTCAAGACAAACTACTGTAATCGATACCCGATCTTCTTTGATCATCAAATCGCGAATCCACTGCAGGTCCACTAAACTGCGCTCTAGTACGGGCTCAGCAATCGGACGCAATATGGCTTGAAGTTGTTCCTTCGTTAACAATTGACAGCACCTCGACTTCATCTCATCTTTGTTGAATGGTATGTCTTTAAGCTTCATCTATTATGACAAATATTATAGCATCACTTATTAATATCTGCTCCTTTTTTGCCCTTTTCTCCTGAGCTATAACGAAGAATGCCTTGATAGATTGAAGCGGCTACTTTCCGTTGATATGCTTCATCACCTAGCAGTGCCGATTCATCCGGATTAGATAAAAAACCAACTTCCACAAGTACTGCCGGCATTTTTAAAGTTTCCAGAAGATAAATAGATTTATCAGATTGTTTTGCAACCCGATCCGTATTTTCTAAATTTCGTTTAAGCTCTTCTTGTATCATCTCGGCTAGATTTATACTGTCCCCATTATTGCTGGAATAAAAGGTTTGCGCTCCACTCCATCTTGATGAAGGAACAGCGTTCATGTGAATGCTGACGAACAGCTTCGCTTGATGCTCCTCAATGAACCGAACACGACGTTTCAAATCCTGAGTCTTCCTCTTACTATAGCCCTTCGTATTCTCATCAGCCAGATCCTGATCCTCTTCTCTCGTCATGACCACAACAGCTCCTGACTGCTGTAAATAGTCTCGCAAATACAGGGAAACCGCCAAATTTATTTCCTTTTCAATAACACCTTGTTTGCTTACCGCGCCACCATCAGGACCTCCATGTCCAGGATCAATCGCTATAGTTACACCTGCAAGCGGCAGGCTCCAATATTTCCATACTTTTGTTGTTGGGATCTCATAAGCTACTATTCCTATAACAATCGCAAACAATCCAATGCCGAATATTAATTTTTTGATGCTGTTTAAAGAGATCCATACGGTGACCTTGTCCCTGGAACCCATAAAAAATCCACCTCCATCCCATAATGACACTAATCATCATATGGGACGAGGTGGACAAATATGACGTATAAACGTTAAATAACAACTTGATGGCTCATGCCTTCAATTAATACCTTAGCCACCTCAGGACGTGTAAATTCTGGCGGTGGGCATACACCATCACGCAATAAACCTCTAACCTTTGTTCCTGATAAAGTTAAATGATCCTCTTTCGAATGAGGACAGGTTTTGCTTGAAGCCATGTTGCCGCATTTCGTGCAAAAGAAGCTGTGTTCAAAAAATAGCGGGGATATTCCCAATTCCTCAGAAGTGAAGTTCGAAAATATTTCCTGCGCTTCGTACGTACCATAGTAGTCACCTACGCCTGCGTGGTCGCGACCAACAATGAAATGCGTGCATCCGTAGTTTTTTCGTACCATAGCATGGAATATAGCCTCTCTTGGCCCTGCATATCGCATCGCTGCCGGAAATACTCCTAGAAATGTACGATCCTGAGGATAATAGTTTTCCAGCAAAACTAGATAACTCTTCATCCGGACATCAGCAGGAACGTCATCCGACTTCGTCTCTCCGACGAGTGGATTCAGGAATAAACCGTCTACTATTTCCATTGCACTTTTCTGGATATATTCATGAGCACGATGGACAGGATTGCGAGTTTGAAAACCAACGACGGATTTCCACCCTTTCTCCTCGAACAAACGACGAGTCACCGCCGGATCATAATAGAACTCACCAAATCTTTCCGGCTTCGGACGATTTAATACCACTATAGAACCGCCAACATAAATTGGAGAACGCTCCATTAGCTTTTTAACGCCCGGATGCTCCAGGTCGTCCGTTTTAAATACCTTTCTCGCCTCTTCACCTTGATCAACCTTATAGATGCTGCCAATGTTGAGTAAACCATAAATGATGCCATCCTGCTCACCAATGAGAGATACCTGTTCACCAATCGTAAGATTCTTCGCCTCTTCCTCACTTATGGACAGCGTGATTGGAATACTCCATACCGTTCCGTCAGCCAATCTCATATGATCAACAACAGAATGGTAATCCTCTTCATTTAAAAATCCGGTTAACGGCGAAAATGCTCCCACTCCAATTAAATCCAAATCAGAAATGGTCCAGGTATTGATACGAAGTGATTTTAGTCCTTTAGCTTCGTCTAATAGTCTTTCTCTCTCTTCACCAGAAGCAATAAGATCTATAAGTGATCCGCCATGCGGTAAAATCGCCATTTCAAATTCTCTCCTTAATCTCGACTAGTTGAACTTACTTTATTACTTATGAAGACCACATTCGGTTTTATCAGAACCAGACCAACGACCCGCTCTAGGATCCTCCCCAGGCATAACAGGACGAGTGCAATACTCACAGCCAATGCTCGGATAATTCCGATCATGCAGCGGATTATAGATCACTTCGTTCTCACGAATATAATTCCATACATCCTCGCTAGTCCAACCTGCAATCGGATTAAACTTAACCAGTCCAAACTTATTGTCATATTCAATTTTTTTAGAATTAGCCCGAGTAGGTGCCTGATCGCGTCGAATTCCCGTAATCCACGCCTCATACTGCGATAAAATACGGGTAAGCGGCTCTACTTTGCGAATATTGCAGCATGCATTAGGGTCCGACTTCCAAAGCTCTTCTCCATGCTGAGCAGCTTGTTCCTCCGGGGTGATAAGTGGAGACACACGAACAAACTCGAGATCATATTTATCAGTGATGATATCCCGGGTTACATAAGTTTCTTGGAAATGAAAATCGGTATCCAGATAAAAAATATCGGTAGATGGACTAATCTTCTGCAGCATATCAACCAGCACAACGTCTTCAGCTCCAAAGCTGCAAGCAAAAGTAATGTTCGGAAACGTCTCGACAGCCCATGCAATGATTTCCTCCGGTGTAGCAGACTCCAATTCAACAGCTTTTTCAGCAATTAGCTTCTCTTTTTCAAGTAAATTCATTGTTCCACCCCTCAATTATGAAGAACTACCATAAATTTATACCAACTAAACAGATTAGATTTTAGTTAAAAGTATAAAGGATTCCTACGGTATGTCAATAAAAAAGACCTGAGCATTATGCTACAGGTCTTCATTATATTCAGGATATGAAAATTATTCCTCGATTTTAATTGCTTTTGTAGATGTATCTCCAACTTCCGCCATATCATCAAGGGCATATTCAACAAGCGCATGGAAGTTGTTCGACGATGTCGTTGCACCAGATACTACATCCACATCACCGATTAATTGTTTTTCGATCAGTTGCTTCTCAAGCTCTTCCGTATATTTTTGAGGATATGTCCCTGATTTAGGCTCCATCGCAGCTTTGTATTCCGCATCATCGGTCTTAAGCTTGCCTTCCTCATTAACATAGTTAAAATCTACGGATTCTATTTTGTTATCCTTTACAACCAATTCCACGAATGGTTTCCAGCCATGATCATCAAAAGCATCTGCCTCAACTTTATATGTCCCATCGTCATACAAATGCACGGTAGCTTCACTCGTGTCGCCAGCTTTTGCTTTTTCAAGAGCTGCTGCAGCCAATTCATTAAAGTTTCTGGAAGAGTGAGTTGCACCGGATACTACATCCACTTTATCGGCCACTTGTACTTTTACGAGATTTTCTCCTAACTGATCAAATGCTTCGCGTGGGGTCATTTTGTTTGCATTTTTAAACGCAGTAGTGTATCCTTCATCGTTTGTTCTCAATTTACCATCTTCATTTGTGTAGTCGTAGTAAGCTTTTTCCACCTTACCATCCTTAACAGTAATTTCAACGTACGCAATCCAGTTACGAACGTCTTTACGATCATAACTCGCCTTATACGTACCGTCTACATATTCGCCTTTCTCTGTGACAGCAGTTTGGTTACTATCAGCATTTGTTCCTTTATTGGCATCATTATTTGCTGCTTTATTCCCGCCACACGCGGTTAAAGCAGCTATAAGGAATACCATTGTCCCTATTAATAATCCTTTTCTCACTTCTTTACCCCCACTGAAAAATTATAATGTCATACGAAGTTTAACATTTACTGATATAAACTTAAGTGAAAACAATCACATATATTGTGAAAAAATACTCATGTCAGATCAAGATATCCCCCTATGCAAATCATAACCACAACTCCATTGATAACGTTCGCATCAGGTTGTTTTTTGTTTCGCAGGCTACGCGCGTGCTCAACTCGCTTAAACCACTAATAAAAAGCCCTCGGCCAATAAGGCCGAAGGCTGTAATTCTTTGATATCCAAAGAATATTAACGTTTCGAGAATTGTGGCGCGCGACGAGCGGCTTTAAGACCGTATTTTTTACGTTCTTTCATCCGTGGGTCACGAGTCAAGAATCCTGCTTTTTTCAGTGCAGGACGGAATTCTGGATCTGCTTTGAGCAATGCACGGGAAATACCGTGACGGATTGCACCTGCTTGACCAGAGATACCACCACCATGAGCGATGACGATAACATCATAGCTGCCAATAGTTTCTGTCAAAGTCAGTGGTTGTTTAACGATCAGCTTAAGAGTTTCCAGACCGAAATATTCATTGATATCACGTTTATTGATGACAATGCGTCCTTCACCCGGTACAAGGCGAACACGAGCTACCGAATGTTTACGACGACCTGTCCCATAGTATTGTACTTGTGCCATGAAACTGTCCTCCCTTTTAATTATCCGCGAAGTTCGTAAACTTCAGGTTTTTGTGCTACGTGTGGATGCTCAGTGCCAGCATAAGCTTTCAATCTAAGCTTCATTTTCTCACCTTGGCGAGTTTTAGGCAGCATGCCGTGAACAGCAGACTCAATTACGCGTTCAGGTTTAGTTTTCAAAAGATCTCCAGCAGTTGCTACTTTCAAACCACCTGGATGCATCGAGTGACGATAATATTTTTTGTTTTGAAGTTTCTTACCAGTAAGATTGATTTTCTCAGAGTTGATTACAATGACAAAGTCGCCGCCATCAACATGTGGTGTAAAACCTGGTTTGTGTTTACCGCGAATGAGTGCAGCAGCTTCGCTTGCCAAACGGCCCAGCGTTTTGCCTTCGGCATCAATGATATGCCATTTGCGCTCAACTTCGCTTGGCTTCGCCATATAAGTGGTACGCATGTAAAGATCCTCCTTCGTTCTCGTCCAAAATGATTCAAATGCTGAAAACGATCTCGCTCTTCGGGTCGCAAGGACTTTCAGCACATTTATCTTCGATCGTTCTTCATTTACTTGTTAGCATTTATATTACATTGTTGGTGTAAATCTTATTGGGGGCTGTGGGATAGCCATAAGAAAACACAACTTATATTTTACAGCAAGGAATATAATTGCGCAAGTATTATTTACAACAAAATCAGTTTAGTCAAACAGATCTCCTAATACGTCCATAACCGACTTTTTCTTCTTATAGTGATGTTTATTATATTTGCTGTATTTACTGTGTGAATTGTAATACGACGGGTTGTGTTGACTCTTATAACTTGGTTGTTGAACATGTCTTGTACCATAATGGGTAGTGTTACGATACACTGGTGCTGATTGGTATGCAGCCTCAACTTCACTAACCTCATGCAGCAGTTTTTCTAGTTCCCCACGATCCAGCCATACACCCTTACAATCTGGACAAACATCTATCAATACACCGTTCTTCTCCACTTCTCTCATACGAACATCATTACATACTGGACATTTCATATTCTTACGCCTCCCAGGTTCTCATGTAAGCTCTTGATTTATTACGTATAAAACGAAGCCTGGTTTCAGTAGAGTCTGTGTTAATCCATTAAGATTGCATCCTCGTATTCTACTTTCCACAACATAAGCCCTTTACTCTCTGCTGTAGGTCCAGCTGCCGCACGATCTCGTGCTTCCAGAACCCTCTTCATATCTTGAGGCTGTCGTTTACCTTCACCTACTTGCAGTAAAGTTCCCACAATAATTCGAACCATATGCTGTAAAAAGCCATTACCTGTCATATAGATGTGAATCACGCCTTGTTCGTCGCTTCCTGAATTAGCAGGAGAATGATCTACTTCGATCCAAGCATGATAGATCGTTCGAACATGACTAGCCTTAGTAGAATGTCGCGAAGCGAATGAGGTGTAATCGTGAGTTCCCGTCAATAAAGATAGTCCTTCTCTCATACCCTCGACATCAAGATGACCAGGATGATGGGTTTGATAATGCCGTTGAAATACATCTGGAATCCGATTTCCGTTAATCGTATAGCGATAAGTCTTCTGCTTAGCAGACCGTCTTGAATGAAACGATAGTGGAACCTCCTTAGCTGTAATTACCCTAATATCGGAAGGAAGACGACCATTGAGAGCCAGACGCCATCTTTCAATCGGAATTTGCGAATTCGTCTGAAAATGGAATGGCTGCTCACGGGCATGTACACCAGCATCAGTTCTGCCTGAACCGTGGATCTTTACGATTTCCCCTGTTAATCCCGCGATAGCCGATTCCAAATAATCCTGAACCGTGTTACCATCGGGCTGAGTCTGAAATCCAAAGTAATTGGTCCCATCATAGCTGACCGTCATCAGTATATTTCTCAAATGAACTCCTCCTCTCATGTTCATAGAATAATTAAAGCCGATAACAATAGAAAAACTCTCTTCAAGCTATGCCTTAAATGGCAAGCCGTCAGAGAGTTTAACTATAAGCGGAGAGTTCCCCCGCAATTAAGCCCGGTCTACCAATTCCAAGTAAACCATAGGCGCAGAATCGCCGCGGCGTGGTCCCAGCTTCATGATACGTGTATATCCGCCTGGACGTTCGGAATAGCGTGGTGCCAATTCCGAGAACAGCTTTTGGATTGCATCTTGTTGTCCGTCGATAGATTCGCGGCGAACATATGCTGCAACCTGACGACGAGCATGAAGATCTCCACGCTTTGCTTTGGTGATCAGCTTTTCAGCGATAGAACGAACTTCTTTCGCTTTAGCTTCAGTCGTTTGGATGCGTTCGTATAAGAACAGGTCAGTCACCAGGTCACGGAACAAAGCTTTACGCGCACTGGAATCGCGACCCAACTTTTGGTATGCCATGAGTTTTCCCTCCTTCGCTAGAACGATTCAAAAGAGATTATTCTTCTGCACGTAATCCTAAACCAAGCTCTTCAAGCTTCTCTTGAACTTCTTCCAAAGATTTGCGACCAAGGTTACGAACCTTCATCATATCTTCTTCCGTTTTCGTAGTCAGCTCTTGCACGGTATTAATACCAGCACGTTTGAGGCAGTTATAAGAACGAACAGAGAGATCGAGCTCTTCAATCGTCATTTCAAGAACTTTCTCTTTTTTGTCTTCTTCTTTCTCAACCATGATTTCAGCGTCCTTCGCTTCATCCGTGAGTCCCACGAACAGGAAGAGATGCTCGGTCAATATTTTAGCACCGAGACTTACCGCTTCTTCAGGTCTAATGCTACCATCGGTCCATACTTCAAGCGTAAGCTTGTCATAGTTGGTTACTTGGCCAACACGTGTATTTTCAACAACGTAATTGACACGAGCAATCGGGGTATAGATCGAATCGACGGGAATGACACCAATTGGTTGATCATCGCGTTTATTCTTATCTGCCTGAACATAACCACGACCACGGCCCGCATATATGCGCATATGAAGTCTAGAACCTGGTTCAAGAGTTGCAATGTGCAAATCTGGGTTCAAAATCTCCACATCACTATCCGCACGAATATCTCCTGCCGTAATGACTCCTTCGCCTTCAGCATCAATTTCGAGAATTTTCTCTTCATCGGAATGGATTTTAAGCGAAAGTGCCTTCAGATTCAGAATGATCTCCGTAACGTCTTCCATTACACCCGGGATTGTCGCAAATTCATGCAGAACACCATCGATTTGGACCGAGGTTACCGCTGCACCAGGTAGAGAAGAGAGCAAAATTCGGCGAAGCGAGTTACCGAGTGTGGTTCCATACCCACGCTCGAGCGGTTCTACTACAAATTTCCCATAGGTGCCTTCATCGTTAACTTCTACGGTCTCAATTTTCGGCTTTTCGATTTCTATCACGAAATTACCCCTCCTTCAAAACGTCTTCCTTCAAAAACTGTCATGTTCATCGAAGTCGATCATGTAGTATGCCTAAACATCCATTGTTACCAATTTATGCCGTTGTTATACCACACAAAAGGCGTCTTCATTATACACGACGACGTTTTGGAGGACGGCATCCGTTATGAGGAATTGGAGTAACGTCTTTAATCATGTTAACTTCAAGGCCGGCAGCTTGCAAGGAGCGGATAGCGGCTTCACGACCGGCTCCAGGACCTTTAACCATAACCTCAACGCTCTTCATACCATGTTCCATTGCTGCTTTTGCAGCAGATTCCGCAGCCATTTGTGCAGCAAACGGAGTGGATTTACGGGAACCCTTAAATCCAAGACCACCGGAGCTCGCCCAAGAAATTGCGTTACCATGTGGATCAGTAATCGTAACAATAGTGTTATTGAAGGTAGAGCGGATATGTGCCACACCAGTTTCAATATTTTTACGGTCACGACGTTTAGTACGTACGACTTTTTTTGGTTTAGCCATTGTCTGTTATCCCCCCTTCTTATTTCTTCTTGTTCGCTACAGTACGACGAGGACCCTTACGAGTACGGGCATTCGTTTTAGTACGTTGTCCACGAACAGGCAAGCCACGGCGATGACGAACACCGCGGTAGCAGCCGATTTCAATCAACCGCTTAATATTTAAGGAAATTTCACGACGCAAGTCGCCTTCAACCTTGACTGTTTTGTCGATCGTTTCGCGTAGTTTGCTAACCTCATCTTCCGTCAAATCACGAACACGAGTGTCCGGATTGATGCCTGTAGTGTTCAGGATTTTCTGGGAAGTCGTTTTACCGATTCCGAAAATGTAAGTTAAGGCGATCTCAACGCGTTTATCACGTGGCAAATCCACACCAGCTATACGTGCCATTTTACGCTACACCCCCTTCTTTAACCTTGTTTTTGTTTGTGTTTAGGATTTTCGCAAATCACCATGACATTGCCTTTGCGACGAATGACTTTGCATTTTTCGCAAATTGGCTTTACAGAAGGTCTCACCTTCATGTTGATTACCCCCTCAAAGTTAAGCCGAACAAAACTTTCATCGTAAGCGTATGCTGTTCTGCAGAGCAAAACTCTCATTATCACCTATGCTTGTTTTGCGAAGCAAAACTCTCTTCGTAAGGAATTCTAGTTTTACTCAACCTGAATATAATAACACACATTTGTTACAAATGGTACTAAATCTATTTACGATACGTAATACGACCTTTTGTAAGATCGTATGGCGATAATTGAACAACTACTTTATCACCAGTTAGAATCCGGATAAAGTGCATACGCAGCTTCCCGGATACGTGAGCAAGAATTTGATGACCATTCTCTAGCTCAACTTTAAATGTAGCGTTTGGCAACGGTTCTAAAACCGTGCCTTCGACTTCAATGACATCTTCTTTAGCCACAGTCAGTCTCCTTTCTATTCGGCATTAGAATTGGCGAATTCCGCATAAGCGTTCACTGCGAAACGCAGTTTACCGTTTGTTACGAAGCCGCATTCTTGCAAACTTTGAACTACCTCGCCGCTGATCATCGGCTGAAATTCAAGATGCTGTATATTTTTACGTTTAGGCTGGTCAAACTTCCGTCTGTCCCCATCCGCGATCATCACAAATTTGTCATCGACGATTCCAATGATCACGTAAACGTCACCTGCATCTCTACCCTTCAGAACTTTCACCAATTGACCGAGCTGTGCTTCCTTGAGGTGCTTCACCTTCATCACCTACGCATCCAGCTTAGTGAAAATTTCCATGCCATCCGCTGTAACAGCCACTGTATGCTCAAAGTGAGCACATAGTGATCCATCCACAGTGACGACCGTCCAATTATCTTCCAGTGTTCTGACATACCGTTTCCCAACGTTAACCATCGGTTCAATCGCAAGCACCATTCCTGGTTTCAGGCGTGGACCACGATCCGGAGTGCCATAGTTAGGAATTTGCGGTTCTTCATGCAATTCAGATCCTATGCCGTGTCCGACATATTCGCGAACAACAGAAAAACCTGCATCTTCAATGAATTTCTGGATTTCATGCGAGATGGTGAACAAGCGTACATCAGGTTTGACAAGTGCTAGACCTGCATATAGCGATCCTTCGGTTACTTCCAGAAGCTTCTTCGCTTCTTCAGAAATCTCACCAACTGGATAAGTCCAGGCTGAATCACCATGAAAACCACGATATTCAGCGCCAATATCAAGACTGACGATGTCGCCCTCGTTCAATTTGCGTTTGCTAGGAAATCCATGTACCAATTCTTCGTTAACCGATGCGCAAATACTATAAGGAAAACCGTTGTAGCCTTTGAAAGACGGCAAAGCGTCTTGACTGCGAATGAACTTATCGGCAATGTGATCGAGCTCGCCCGTCGTAATCCCAGGCTCAATCGATTTCGCCATGAGTCTGTGCGTTTCAGCTACGATACGCCCTGCTTCTCTCATAAAGCCCAGTTCCGTTTCGGATTTACAAATGATCATTAACCTAACCTCGCAGTATAGATACGATTTCTTTCGTTACCGTATCAATTTCCTGTTCTCCATCTACTTGACGAAGCAATCCTTTATCTTCATAGAACTTGAGGAGAGGTGCCGTTTTGTTGATATATTCGTCCAGACGTGTTCCTACGCTCTCTTCATTATCGTCGGAGCGCTGATACAACTCGCCGCCGCACTTATCACAAACACCTTCCTGAACAGGCGGATTAAAGAGCACATGAAATGTAGATCCACAAGACTTGCAAATTCGACGTCCTGTTAGACGAGCTAGCAATTTATTGCGATCTACTTTCAAGTTGACGACATGTTCCAGTTTTCTACCTAACCCGCTAAGCAATTCTTCCAGCGCTTCCGCTTGAGAAAGGGTTCTTGGAAAACCGTCCAATAAAAAACCTTTTTCGCAATCGGACTGCTGAAGACGCTCACGAACGATACCGACCGTTACATCATCGGGAACCAGAAGACCTTTATCCATATACTCTTTCGCTTGTACTCCTACAGGTGTTGCCTGTTTAATCGCCAGACGAAATGCATCGCCAGTGGAGATGTGAGGAATACCGAATTCGTTAACGATGGCCTCTGCTTGTGTTCCTTTACCTGCCCCAGGAGGTCCCATGAATAAAATGTTCATGTCTATCACTCCCTCCAAGACTGATTCTACTTAGAAAACAGCACAATAGGTGCCAGGCGAGTTCAGAATCCAACTCGGCCCGGAACCTATCGACTATTTATTGATAAAGCCTTTATAGTGACGCTTAATTAATTGTCCTTCGATTGTCTTCATCGTATCCAGTGCAACACCGATAACGATAAGGATCGAAGTACCACCGATTTGAACAGTACGCGGCAAATTAGCGAGCGCCCCCAAACCGATTGGCAAGATGGAAATGACAGCCAGGAAAATCGCTCCCGTCATTGTCAGACGAGTTAATACCTTAGTCAGGTATTTCTCGGTTGTTTTACCTGGACGAATTCCTGGAATGTAACCGCCATTTTTCTTCATATTTTCAGCCATTTGCTGTGGATTCATCTGTACGAAAGTATAGAAGAATGTGAAGCCAATGATCATGACAATATAAAGCACCATTCCCAAAGGACGGTCTATAGCAAAGTTATCACTGATCCATTTTGCCCAATTATGTGTCGACCAGAAGTTCGCGATTACAACAGGGAATTGTAGCAACGATACAGCAAAGATAACTGGAATAACACCCGCTGCATTGATTTTGAGCGGAATATGCGTGTTTTGTCCACCGTACATCTTGTTACCTACAACACGTTTAGCATACTGTACCGGAATTTTCCGAATAGCCTGCTGAATATAGATAACGCCGATAACGATCAATACACATACAAGAACGACTGCAATCGATTTAACTACGTTCATGAAGTTTTGACCCTCAACGATAAACTCGGATTGAGCGATACTCTGAATATGAGATGGAATAGCAGCAACGATCCCTGCAAAGATAATCAAGGAAATACCGTTGCCAATACCCTTCTCAGTAATCTGCTCACCAAGCCACATCAAGAAAGATGTACCTGCAGTCAATACAATTGCAATTACAAGATAATCAGCAAAGGTTGCATTAGGCACCATGTCCGTTCCATACAAGCGGTTGAAACCAATTGAAGTAGCAAAGGCTTGAATGATAGCTAGAATTACTGTACCGTAACGAGTAATCTGAGCCATTTTTTTCTTACCATGCTCCCCTTGTTTTGCCCATTCCGCAAATTTTGGAATTACATCCATAGAGAGAAGTTGGACGATGATGGATGCCGTGATATAAGGCATAATCCCGAGCGCGAAGATCGAGAAATTCTTGAGCGCTCCGCCCGAGAAGGTATTCAAGAGCCCAAACAACTCGCTTCCCGCACTATTTACTGATTCAAATACAGACGTATCAACGCCCGGAACCGGAACGAAGGAACCGATCCGGTAAATAATGAAAATAAACAGCGTGAAAAGAATTCGATTGCGCAGGTCCTGAACATGCCATATGTTCTTAATGGTTTTAATCATTAGATCACCTCGGTTTTACCGCCGGCAGCCTCGATTTTCTCTACCGCAGATTGAGAGAACTTATTTGCTTTCACTGTCAATTTGACAGTAACTTCACCGTTGCCAAGAATCTTGATTCCGCTCTTCGCGTTTTTCACGATTCCTTGTTCAAACAACAGTTCAGGAGTTACTTCCGTATCCGCCGCAAAGTTGTTAAGTTCCTCGATGTTCACAATCGCATACTCTTTCCGCGTTGGATTCGTAAATCCGCGTTTTGGCAAGCGACGATACAGCGGGTTTTGGCCGCCTTCGAAGCCCGGACGCACACCACCGCCGGAACGAGCGTTTTGACCTTTGTGACCACGCGTAGATGTTTTACCCATACCGCTACCTGTACCACGACCTACGCGTTTACGTTCATGACGTGATCCAGCAGCTGGGGAGAGCTCATGTAACTTCATCGTTCGTTGCACCTCCTTATTTATTGTTGACATTTGAGCATATCGTTAACCCGTTAACCGGGTTAACTCTATGGATCAAAGTGACGTTTCGCAGTTAGTCCAAAGGATTACTCCGAAATTTCTTGTACTTTTACCAAGTGGCTTACATGATTCACCATACCACGGATGGCTGGGTTGTCGTTATGAACCACAGTTTGGTTGATCTTGCGAAGTCCCAATGTTTTCACGGTAGTACGTTGGTTCTCCGGACGACCGATCAAACTACGCACGAGGGTAATTTGCAGTTTAGCCATGAGATTCCCTCCTTAACCGAGAAGTTCTTCGACGGATTTACCGCGTAATTTCGCAACATCTTCAGCGCGTTTCAGACGGGACAAGCCCTCTAAAGTCGCGTTAACCATGTTGATGGAATTCGAAGAACCTAAAGATTTTGTTAGAATGTCGCCTACGCCAGCAAGTTCGAGAACCGCACGAACTGGTCCACCAGCGATAACCCCTGTACCTTCAGATGCAGGTTTCAACAGTACACGACCAGCACCGAAATGCCCAGTAACCAGGTGAGGAATAGTAGTTCCTACGAGTGGAACATACACAAGATTTTTCTTAGCATCTTCAATTCCTTTGCGAATTGCATCAGGAACTTCGCCAGCTTTACCGATACCAGCGCCTACCCAGCCTTTGCCGTCGCCGACAACTACAAGAGCACTGAAGCTAAAACGGCGTCCGCCTTTAACTACTTTAGCAACGCGGTTAATATTTACAACTCTTTCAGACAATTCTAGAGTGTTCGGATCTACACGCAAGTCGTTAACCTCCTTTTAGCAAATATTTTAGAATTCAAGACCTGCTTCACGGGCAGCGTCAGCCAATGCTTGAATACGTCCATGGTAGAGGTATCCTCCACGGTCGAAGACAACATTTTTATGGCCTTTTTCTGCAGCACGTTTGGCAACCAATTCGCCGACTTTACGAGCAGCTTCTACGTTGCCCCCGTTGTTGATATCAGCGCTGATTTCTTTATCTACTGTAGAAGCAGATGCAAGAGTTACGCCAGCAGCATCGTCGATCAATTGTGCATAAATATGTTTGGAAGAGCGGTATACGTTAAGTCTTGGACGTTCAGCCGTTCCTTGGATTTTTTTCCGTACACGCAAATGTCTTTTCAGACGTGCTTTATTTTTATCACCTTTTGTAATCATGACTCCATTTCACTCCTTTCGGTTTACCTTCACAAGCTGTTCATATCAACACGCCAGTAAAAGCCCGCTAAGAAGAAACTTATTTCTTCTTACCGGCTTTACCTTCTTTACGAATGATGCGTTCACCTTCGTACTTGATACCTTTACCTTTGTAAGGTTCAGGTGCACGTACAGCACGAATTTTCGCAGCGTATTCGCCTACGCGTTCTTTATTGATCCCACTCACGATGATTTTTGTATTTGAAGGAACTTCGAATACAATACCGGCCTCAGGAGTGATTTCAACTGGATGAGAGTAACCAACGTTAAGAACGAGTTTCTCACCAGATTTGCTTGCACGGTAACCTACGCCAACGAGTTCGAGTGTTTTGGAGAAGCCATCGGTTACTCCACTCACCATGTTGTTCACTACGCTACGAGTAGTACCGTGAAGTGAACGATGCAATTTATTATCAGAAGGACGATCAACTGTAATTAGGTTTTCTTCAACCGTTACTTTGATGTCCTTATGAAGCTCACGAGTCAAGGTACCTTTAGGTCCTTTAACTGTAATTACACTATTATCGAGTGTGACATTCACACCACTTGGTACTGTAATTGGTTTGCGACCAATACGAGACATTTGCTGCACCTCCTTGTTTTGTGACGTTTATTACCAAACGTAGCAGACAACTTCGCCGCCAGCTTTTGCTTGACGAGCTTCTTTGTCAGTCATAACTCCTTTGGAAGTCGAGATAATCGCGATTCCAAGACCACCGAGAACACGAGGAACTTCATTACTCTTCGTGTACACGCGAAGGCCTGGTTTACTGATTCTCTTAAGTCCGGAGATGACGCGCTCATTGTTAGGGCCGTATTTCAAGAAAATACGAATGATCCCTTGTTTGTTATCTTCAACATATTCTGCATCACGGATAAAACCTTCACGCTTCAAGATCTCAGCGATTTGTTTTTTGATCGTTGACGCAGGCAACTCTACAGTCTCGTGGCGAACCGTGTTCGCGTTACGAATACGTGTAAGCATATCTGCAATTGGATCTGACATAGTCATACGTGTAAACCTCCTTCCCGTTGTTGATTGTTTACCAGCTTGCTTTTTTCACGCCAGGAATCTGGCCTTTATAAGCTAATTCACGGAAGCAAATTCTGCAAATTTTGTACTTTTGCAACACCGAATGTGGACGACCACAACGTTCGCAACGGGTATATGCCCGTACCTTAAATTTAGGTGCACGTTGTTGTTTAACTTTCATCGAAGTTTTTGCCACTTAGCCTGACACCTCCTAAATAGTTTCGGAGAATTTAAAACTCAACTTATTTCACAAATGGCATACCGAGCCCGGTCAACAATTCGCGGGATTCTTCATCGGTTTTTGCCGTAGTTACGATAACGATATCCATACCACGTACTTTATCAACTTGATCATACTCGATTTCAGGGAAGATCAATTGTTCCTTGAGGCCGAGTGTATAGTTACCACGTCCGTCAAATGCTTTCGTCGATACACCGTGGAAGTCACGTACACGAGGAAGCGTAACATTAAACAGTTTGTCGAGGAAATGATACATACGTTCGCCGCGAAGAGTTACCTTCACACCGATTGGCATGTTTTCACGGAGTTTGAAACCTGCGATGGATTTTTTAGCGCGAGTGATAACTGGTTTTTGACCAGAGATCAGTTGCAAATCGTTAACCGCAGAATCAAGTACCTTAGAGTTAGATACAGCTTCACCAACACCCATGTTGATAACAACCTTCTCAATTTTAGGCACTTGCATTACAGTCGAATAGTTGAATTTTTGAATCAAAGCAGGTGTCACTTCGTTCAAAAAACGTTCTTTCAATCTAGCTGCCATGAATCATGGACCTCCTTTCTTTACGTTCCTGGATTAGTCGATTACTTCTCCGGATTTCTTAGCAACACGAACTTTTTTACCGTTGTCCAATACTTTGTAACCGATACGAGTTACTGTTCCGCTCTTAGGATCAACGTGCATAACGTTCGATACATGAATCGGAGCTTCTTTCTCGATAATGCCGCCTTGCGGATTCAATTGGTTAGGTTTTTGATGCTTCTTAACCATGTTGACGCCTTCCACAAGCACGCGGTTTTCACGAGGATAAGCAGCGATAACACGGCCTTTTTTACCTTTGTCTTTACCGCTGATCACGATAACCGTATCGTCTTTTTTGACGTGCAGCTTATTGTTATGGGATTCAAGAACTTTTTTCAGTCTTGGCATTTTCGTACACCTCCTGTTTCTTCAGCTTAATAATCGGGGTTAGGTTTTAGATAACTTCCGGAGCCAAGGAAACGATTTTCATGAAATCTCTATCACGAAGTTCGCGAGCAACAGGTCCGAAAATACGAGTACCGCGTGGGCTCTTGTCATCCTTAACTACAACTGCTGCATTCTCATCGAATGCGATGTAGGAACCGTCTTTACGACGAACCGAACGTTTTGTACGAACAACAACCGCTTTGACTACGTCACCCTTTTTGACAACGCCGCCTGGTGTTGCTTGTTTCACAGAACAAACGATCAAGTCACCGATTTGCGCTGTACGACGACCGGTACCACCCAAAACGCGGATACACATCAATTCCTTCGCGCCGGAGTTGTCAGCAACATGCAAACGTGTAAATGGTTGAATCATGGATATTTCCTCCTTTCAGTCTAAGCTACCGAGCAATTAGATGATTACCGCTTCTTCTACCACTTCAACAAGTCTCCAACGTTTGTCTTTGGACAAAGGACGAGTTTCAGCAATTTTAACGATATCACCGATTTTAGCTGTATTATTTTCATCATGCGCTTTAAATTTCTTAGTGTATTTAATGCGCTTATGGTACAGATCATGTTTCTTATAGGTTTCTACAGCTACAACGATGGTTTTATCCATTTTGTCGCTGACGACTTTACCAATTTGCACTTTACGGGCATTACGTTCGCTCATGGTTAGCCTCCTTCCTAGAATTAGGCGCTTTCCTTAGCTAGGAGAGCGTTATTAACTAATGATCCCAAGTTCTCTTTGACGTAATACGGTTTTAGCACGAGCTATTTCCTTACGCACGTCACGGATACGAGTCGGGTTGTCAAGTTGGCCAGTAGCCAGTTGAAAACGGAGGTTAAAGAGTTCTTCTTTAAATCCTGCGACTTTTTGTTCAATCTCAGCAGTGGTTAAGTTGCGAAGTTCATTAGCTTTCATTTGCTTCACCACCCAATTCTTCACGTTTCACAAACTTAGTTTTGATCGGCAGTTTGTGAGCAGCAAGACGCATAGCTTCACGTGCGATTTCTTCAGATACTCCGGCAAGCTCAAACATGATTTTGCCTGGTTTCACAACTGCGACCCATTTTTCTACGTTACCTTTACCACTACCCATCCGGACTTCAAGAGGCTTTTGAGTAATCGGTTTGTCAGGGAAAATTTTAATCCATACTTTACCGCCACGTTTGATGTAACGCGTCATTGCAATACGCGCTGCTTCGATTTGACGGTTTGTGATCCAAGTTGGCTCAAGAGCTTGCAGACCGTATTCACCGAAGTTAAGTTCAGTGCCGCCTTTAGCTTGGCCTCTCATATTACCGCGTTGTTGCTTGCGGTGTTTTACGCGTTTTGGTACCAACATGATTAGTTGCCTCCTTCCTGAGCAGCTTGTTGTTTCTTAGCCGTAGGAAGAACCTCTCCACGATAGATCCATACTTTTACGCCGATACGGCCGTAAGTTGTATGCGCTTCTGCCGTACCATAATCGATGTCGGCGCGGAGCGTATGAAGTGGAACAGTTCCTTCACTGTAGCCTTCCGAACGAGCAATTTCAGCACCGCCGAGACGACCGCTGACTGCTGTTTTAATCCCTTTCGCTCCTGAACGCATAGTTCTTTGAATCGCTTGTTTCAGCGCACGACGGAAAGAAACACGACGTTCCAATTGTTGTGCGATGCTTTCTGCGACAAGAATCGCGTCAAGATCAGGGTGTTTGATTTCAGAGATGTTAATGTGAACCTTTTTGCCACCTGCGATTTTCGTAATTTCGTTGCGCAGATTTTCTACTTCAGAACCACCTTTACCAATTACCATACCTGGTTTGGCAGTGTGGATCGTTACGTTCACACGATTAGCCGCTCTCTCGATTTCAATGCGAGATACAGCGGAGTCTTTCAATTTATTTTTCAGATGTTCACGAATTTTTACGTCTTCAAGCAAAAGATCACCAAAGTCTTTGCCTGCGTACCATTTAGATTCCCAATCACGGATAATCCCTACTCGTAATCCGACCGGATTTACCTTTTGGCCCACACGTTTTCCCTCCTTATTTTTCGGATACCACCAATGTAATGTGGCTGGTGCGTTTGTTGATCCGGCTTGCGCGTCCCATTGCACGAGGGCGGAAACGTTTCATTGTCGGACCTTGGTTTACAAAAGCTTGAGATACAACCAATTTATTTACATCCAGAGAATAATTATGTTCAGCATTAGCAATCGCCGAGTTCAAAAGCTTTTCCACGATCGGGGAAGCCGCCTTTGGAGTGTGACGGAGAATTGCGATAGCTTCGCCAACTTGCTTGCCGCGGATCAAATCAACAACGAGTTGAGCTTTCCGTGGAGCAATGCGAATTGACCTTGCATGTGCTTTAGCTTCCATCTGTTTTACCTCCTCTCAAACGAAGAACTTATTAATTAACGTCTCGTTTTCTTATCGTCGTCCGTATGACCTTTGTAGGTACGGGTTGGAGCAAATTCGCCCAGCTTATGTCCTACCATATCCTCAGTAACATATACTGGCACATGTTTACGGCCATCATAAACTCCGAACGTATGACCAATGAATTGCGGGAAAATCGTAGAACGACGTGACCAAGTTTTGATAACAACTTTCTTGTTCGAAGCGCTCACTTCTTCCACTTTCTTCAACAGGTAACCATCAATAAATGGCCCTTTTTTCAGACTGCGACCCATTAAGATATCCTCCCTTCGTTACGCTGCTCGTTTCCATCTTTTATCCACAGCCGCGAAGCGATCCGCAAAAGGCGGATTACTTCGTGCGGCGGCGAACGATATATTTATCAGATGCCTTGCCTTTTTTACGCGTTTTGTAACCAAGGGTCGGTTTGCCCCAAGGAGACAATGGAGATTTACGACCGATAGGAGCGCGACCTTCACCACCACCGTGAGGGTGATCGTTAGGGTTCATAACTACACCGCGAACCTCTGGACGTTGTCCGAGCCAGCGATTACGGCCAGCTTTACCGATTTTCACAAGTTCGTGATCACCGTTACCTACAGAACCAATTGTAGCGCGGCAAACTTTAAGAATCTTACGAACTTCACCAGATGAAAGGCGAACTGTTACGTATTTTTCTTCTTTACCAAGCAATTGAGCTTCAGTACCAGCTGCACGAACGAGTTGTCCACCTTTACCAGGTTTCAACTCAATGTTGTGGATAACTGTACCTACCGGAATGTTTTCCAGTGGAAGAGCGTTACCGATTTTGATGTCGGATCCTACTCCAGATTCGATTACGTCGCCAACTTTAAGCCCTTTCGGAGCGATAATGTAGCGTTTTTCACCGTCTGCATAATGAATCAAAGCGATGTTAGAAGTCCGGTTCGGGTCGTACTCAATCGTAGCAACGCGGCCTGGAATTCCATCTTTGTTCCGTTTGAAGTCGATGATACGGTATTTACGTTTGTGTCCGCCGCCATGATGACGAACTGTAATTTTACCTTGGTTGTTACGTCCAGCCGTTTTGCTCAGTGGTGCAAGCAATGATTTCTCAGGCTGATTCGTTGTGATTTCTTCAAAAGTTGACACGGACATACCACGTCTAGCAGGTGATGTCGGTTTGTACTTTTTAATTGGCACTAGATTTCCCTCCTTACTTCAACGATTTATACCGATTCAAAAAACTCGAGCGGTTTGCTGCCTTCAGCCAATGTTACGAACGCTTTTTTCCATTCGGATCTGTATCCGAAATGACGGCCATAACGTTTTGGTTTTGCAGGAACGCGCAAGGTATTTACATTGCTCACTTTCACATTAAAGATCGCTTCTACAGCTTGTTTGATTTCGGTCTTGTTAGCACGAATGTCCACTTCAAACACATATTTCATGCCATCCATGTATCCAGCCGTACGTTCCGTAATCACCGGGCGCTTAATAATATCACGAGGATCTTTCATTACGCGAGCACCTCCTCTACCTTCTGAACTGCTTCTTTCGTAATGATCAGCTTGTCGTACGTAAGCACATCAAGAACATTAATGCCGTCAGCTGCTACGAATTTAACACCTGGAATATTACGAGCAGAAAGAGCTACATTATCGTCATAGCTAGGTGCTACAATCAATGCTTTACGTTCCACTTTCAGGTTGTTCAAAATCGCTGCAAACTCTTTAGTTTTTGGTGCATTCAAAGTAAGTGCATCAAGCACGATAATGTCTTGATCAATTACTTTCGCAGACAAAGCCGATTTAATCGCCAAACGACGAACTTTCTTCGGCAATTTATAGGAATAGCTGCGCGGAGTTGGTCCGAACACGATACCACCGCCAACCCATTGCGGGGAGCGAATGGAACCTTGACGAGCGCGTCCTGTTCCTTTTTGTTTCCAAGGTTTACGGCCACCGCCGCGAACTTCGGAGCGTCCTTTTACTTTATGGGTACCAAAACGAAGGGATGCACGTTGCATAACAACTGCTTCATGAAGCACATGAGTGTTCGGCTCAATACCGAATACTGCATCGTTCAACTCTACTTCGCCTACTTGGCTACCGCTAACATTAAAAAGTGCTACTTTTGGCATTTCTTGTTCCTCCTTTCTTCAATCAATTATTTCTTAATAGTTTGTTTCACTTTTACAAAACTGTTCTTAGGACCTGGGATCGAACCTTTAACGAGGATTACGTTACGTTCTGCATCCACTTTGATCACTTCAAGGTTTTGAATAGTTACTGTTTCACTACCCATGTGTCCTGGCAGGCGTTTGCCTTTAGGAACGCGGTTCGCTTGAATGGAACCCATGGAACCTGGTCTACGATGATAACGGGAACCGTGCGCCATTGGGCCGCGGCTTTGTCCCCAGCGTTTGATAACACCCTGGAACCCTTTACCCTTCGAAATACCTGTTACGTCAACAAATTCGCCCTCAGCGAAGATATCAACCTTGACCTCTTGGCCAACTTCATATCCTGCCAAATCAACATTGCGAATTTCACGAACGTAGCGCTTAGGCGTTGTATTTGCCTTCTTAGCATGACCTGCTTCAGGCTTGTTAGATCTGGATTCCTTTTTATCGGCATAACCGATTTGAATCGCTTCATAACCGTCATTCTCTACATCTTTCTTTTGAAGAACAACATTGGCACTTGCCTCAATAACCGTTACAGGAATAACATTCCCTTCCGGAGTAAACACTTGAGTCATTCCAAGTTTTTTTCCTAAGATACCTTTCATGTTGACACCTCTTTTCCTTTCCTGATTCCATTACTTAATGGATATTACAATTTGATTTCGATATCTACACCGGACGGCAGGTCCAAGCGCATCAAGGCATCCACAGTTTGTGGAGTCGGATTAACAATGTCGATCAGACGCTTGTGCGTCCGTTGTTCGAATTGTTCCCGGGAATCCTTGTACTTGTGTACCGCACGGAGAATAGTAATAATTTGTTTTTCAGTTGGCAGCGGAATTGGCCCGGATACACCAGCACCAGAACGTTTTGCCGTTTCAACGATTTTCTCTGCGGATTGATCAAGAATTCTGTGGTCATAAGCTTTCAAACGAATACGAATTTTTTGCTTTGCCATTTTAGTCCCTCCTTCTATCGCCCAATTTGGTATCGGACATACTCCGTGAAAATTTTCTGACCACTGCTCCATGGCAAAGGGGCCGGGTGTGTCAGTAACCTCTCACATCATCGCAACGTCACAGAACAACATTCATTATTATATAGAAAAGATAGACTAATTGCAACAATTACTTTATGTATTTTAAAAATAAAAAGAGCTGCCCCAGTCTAATGACTAGAACAGCTCTGTAATCAGGCAGTAAAACCTAATTATTTACTGATGTTAACAACTGCACCTGAACCTACTGTACGTCCACCTTCACGGATGGAGAAGCGAGTTCCTTCTTCGATCGCGATTGGAGAAATCAGTTGTACTGTAACTTCGATGTTGTCACCAGGCATAACCATTTCAGTACCTTCTGGCAGGTTGATGATACCTGTTACGTCAGTTGTACGGAAATAGAATTGTGGACGGTAGCCAGTGAAGAAAGGTTTATGACGTCCGCCTTCTTCTTTAGTCAATACGTATACTTGAGCAGAAAACTCAGTGTGCGGATTAACTGAACCTGGTTTAGCAAGTACTTGACCACGTTCGATTTGGTTACGGTCTACACCGCGAAGCAATGCGCCGATGTTGTCGCCCGCTTGAGCGGAATCAAGCAATTTACGGAACATTTCTACACCAGTAACGACGGATTTCTTAGTTTCTTCTTGGATACCAACGATTTCGATTTCATCGCCAACTTTAACAGTACCACGCTCTACACGACCTGTAGCAACTGTACCACGGCCTGTGATGGAGAATACGTCCTCGACAGGCATAAGGAATGGTTTGTCAACTGGACGTTCTGGAAGCGGAATGTAAGTGTCGATTGTTTCGAACATTTCAACGATTTTCTTAGCCCATTCGCCTTCTGGGTTTTGCAAAGCTTCACGAGCAGAACCACGAGTGATTGGAGTGTCATCACCAGGGAATTCATATTCGTTCAAGAGGTCACGAACTTCCATTTCAACAAGTTCAAGAAGCTCTTCGTCTTCAACCATATCACATTTGTTCAAGAATACTACGATGTAAGGAACACCTACGTTACGGGACAAAAGGATATGCTCACGAGTTTGTGGCATTGGACCGTCAGCTGCGGATACAACCAAGATCGCTCCGTCCATTTGTGCTGCACCAGTGATCATGTTTTTAACATAGTCGGCGTGACCTGGGCAGTCAACGTGTGCATAGTGACGGTTGTTAGTTTCATACTCAACGTGTGCAGTTGAGATTGTGATACCGCGTTCGCGTTCTTCTGGAGCTTTATCAATTTGGTCGAATGCTACAGCAGCACCGCCATAAGTTTTGGACAATACAGTTGTGATTGCTGCAGTCAAAGTAGTTTTACCATGGTCAACGTGACCGATTGTTCCGATATTAACATGCGGTTTAGTACGTTCATATTTAGCCTTTGCCATTTTAAACATTTCCTCCTTAAATATATGGATTGTTATGTTGGACTAACCAGGGAAATCCCGCAGACAAAAAGCCTGTTAAGATTCCCCAGTTAGTAGATACAATAATTATTCTCCGCCTTTGTTCTTGGATACGATTTCTTCAGCGATGTTTCTTGGAACTTCTTCATAGTGAGAAAGTTCCATTGAGAACACGCCGCGTCCTTGCGTACCGGAACGAAGTGTTGTCGAGTAACCGAACATTTCGGAGAGAGGTACTTTAGCACGGATAATTTGAGCACCACCGCGAGCGTCCATACCTTCGATACGGCCACGACGGGAGTTCAGCATACCCATTACATCACCCATGTACTCTTCAGGAACCGTAACTTCAACTTTCATGATAGGTTCGAGGAGAACAGCTCCACATTTGTCTTTAGCTGCTTTCAAAGCCATGGAACCTGCAATTTTAAACGCCATTTCACTGGAGTCAACATCATGGTATGAACCGTCTACGATTGTGGCTTTAACGTCTACAAGCGGGAAGCCTGCCAAGACACCATTCTTCATAGCTTCTTCAATACCTTGTTGTGCAGGAGCGATGTATTCTCTTGGTACGGAACCACCAACGATTTTACTTTCGAACTGGTTACCTGTACCTGCTTCAAGCGGTTCGAACTCAACCCATACGTGACCGTATTGACCACGACCACCGGATTGGCGAACGAATTTACCTTCAACGCGAGCTGGAGTTTTGAATGTTTCGCGGTAAGCAACTTGAGGTTTACCTACGTTAGTCTCAACTTTGAATTCACGGCGCATACGATCGATGATGATATCAAGGTGAAGCTCACCCATACCAGCAAGGATTGTTTGACCAGTTTCTTCATCAGTGTGAGCACGAAGAGTAGGATCTTCCTCAGTCAATTTACCAAGAGCAACACCCATCTTATCTTGGTCAGCTTTAGTTTTAGGTTCTACAGCGATTTCGATAACCGGATCAGGGAAGTTCATTGATTCCAAAATTACTGGAGCCTTCTCATCACACAGTGTATCACCTGTACCTGTATCTTTCAAACCAACAGCTGCTGCGATATCACCGGAGTAAACTTCAGTGATCTCTTTACGACTGTTAGCATGCATTTGCAGGATACGTCCGATACGTTCGCGTTTATTCTTCGTTGCATTCAGTACATACGAACCGGATTGCAAAATACCGGAGTATACACGGAAGAACGTAAGTTTACCAACGTAAGGGTCTGTCATGATTTTAAATGCAAGCGCTGAGAACGGCTCTTCATCAGAAGAATGACGTTCCACTTCGCTACCGTCGTCCAAATGTCCTTTGATACTTGGTACGTCGATTGGCGCTGGCAAGAAATCAATAACTGCATCCAGCATAAGCTGGATACCTTTGTTACGATAAGATGATCCGCACACAACAGGGAAGATTTTAACTTCTACTACACCTTTACGAAGAGCTGCTTTCAATTCCTCAACAGTGATTTCTTCACCTTCAAGGTATTTCATAGTCAAATCTTCGTCAAGTTCAGCAACCTTCTCGATCAGCTCTGCACGAAGCTCTTCAACTTGTGCCGCATAATCAGCAGGAATTTCAACTTCTTCGATGTTTTGGCCCAAATCATCTTTGTACATGTAAGCCTTTTGAGTGATGATGTCGATAATACCGACAAAATCATTCTCTGCACCGATTGGCAACTGAATTGCAACTGCATTTGCTTGCAAACGGGCGCGCATATCTTTAACTACGTTAAGATAGTCAGCACCGATGATATCCATTTTGTTGACATAAGCAATACGAGGAACGCTATATTTGTCAGCCTGTCTCCATACAGTTTCAGACTGAGGCTCTACGCCTTCCTTCGCACTGAACACGCCTACTGCCCCGTCCAATACACGCAGGGAACGTTCAACTTCTACTGTGAAGTCAACGTGTCCCGGGGTATCGATGATATTTACGCGGTGACCTTTCCATTGAGCGGTTGTCGCAGCGGACGTAATCGTAATTCCGCGCTCTTGCTCTTGTTCCATCCAGTCCATTGTTGCCGCACCTTCGTGAACTTCACCGATTTTGTGCGTAATGCCTGTGTAGAACAAGATACGTTCCGTCGTGGTAGTTTTACCGGCGTCAATATGCGCCATGATCCCGATATTACGTGTATTTTTCAAGGAGAACTCTCTTGCCATGAATTTGTCTCCCTTCAAAATATAAATTTATTAGGATGGACTGAATCCTACCAGCGGTAGTGAGCAAACGCTTTGTTCGCTTCAGCCATTTTATGTGTATCTTCACGTTTCTTAACGGAAGCACCCGTGTTGTTGGACGCATCAATAATTTCTGCAGCCAAACGTTCTTCCATAGTCTTCTCTCCGCGGTTGCGAGAGTAGTTTACGAGCCAACGTAATCCAAGGGAAGTACGTCTTTCTGGTTTAACCTCGATAGGCACTTGGTAGTTAGCACCACCTACACGACGAGCTTTAACTTCCAGAACTGGCATGATGTTTTTTATTGCTGCTTCGAACACTTCCATTGGATCATTGCCTGTACGTTCTTGGATAAGGTTAAACGCATTGTACAAAATACTTTGTGCAACACCGCGTTTACCGTCGAGCATAATGCGGTTGATCAAGCGAGTAACAAGTTTGCTATTATACACCGGATCTGGCAATACGTCTCTTTTTGTAACTGGACCTTTGCGTGGCATGTGAATCCCCCTTTCAGTATTAATAACAACCTATTCGTCGTTATAAAGTCGTCTTCCAGTTAGAAATCAAATTAAGATTTCTTAGCTTTTGGACGTTTTGCGCCATATTTGGAACGAGCTTGCATACGATTGTTTACTCCAGCTGTGTCCAAAGCTCCGCGTACGATATGATAACGCACACCCGGAAGGTCTTTGACCCGGCCGCCACGAATCAATACAACGCTGTGCTCTTGCAGGTTATGACCGATACCTGGAATGTAAGCCGTCACCTCTACGCGGTTCGTCAAACGAACACGGGCATATTTACGAAGTGCGGAGTTCGGTTTCTTAGGAGTCATAGTACCTACACGAGTACACACCCCACGTTTTTGTGGAGAACTGATATCCGTAGCCTCACGTTTCAGAGCGTTAAAACCTCTTTGAAGTGCTGGCGATTTGGATTTGTACACTTTGTCTTGACGTCCTTTACGGACTAATTGGTTAATTGTTGGCATGTTGTTGCCACCCCCTTCCTTAGGATTCAAATATCTTTACAAACCTTTTGATTAAGCCCACAGACCCAGGCGGTTCATAAAAGAACAAATGAAAAGTTCTTGCCCGAGAGTTAGACCCTCTGTGCAAAAACATTTCTATTTACTATGGTTTTACAATCACTGCCATCGCCGCTCCGACATCAATACCACACGCTTTGCCGAGATCGACCATCGTGTGTACCAAGGTAACCTTGACAGAATGCTGGTTGCATAATGCGATGATTCTGGATGTAAGACGTGGATCTGCATTTTCAGCTACATATACTTCCTCGGCGAGTCCTTGCTCTACCATTCTCACAGTTTGCTTGGTGCCGATTTTGACATGAGCGTCCTGTAGTTCTTTATGTTCAGACATGTTATCGTCCTCCAAAGCACAGGTAGTCTTCTTACTCACGCACTATGATATAGTATCACTCCACATAGGCAGTGTCAAGCGAATTATTATGTATGAGTTTTTCAGGTAATCTGACATTATGTATGCCCGCTAAGCTCTATAGGGAATAACTCCCATAGCTCTCCATTGGTCATATCATGCAGAGATTTCGACAAGCAGTCACCTCATTTCATTTTTGATAGTACTATTCAGTAAGACACTTTTCCATAAATGCAACGCAATACCTCTGCATCTGCTCCAATCCCTTCGACTCAATCGGGAAATGCCCCGCTCCCTCTAATATTTGCAGTTCCTTTTCGCAGGCCAGGCGATCGAAAAACAATCGGCTCAGCTCAACATCAGTCCAGCGGTCGTCTTCCGGATGCACTAACAGAAACGGGCACTTCGTGAAATTCTCAGGTTCTGTTTCCAGAAGAGGATTCAGCATAGAATAAACAAAAGCCAAAGATACTTTTGTACCGGAAGATCTTGTATCCTTCATTAGGATGTCTGCCAAATCCTGATTATTCGTGATTGCTTTCATATTGGCGATCATTTTCATAGGAATTTTCCACGAGCCGATTACCCTATGCGTCATGGAAAGGATTGCGTTTCCAACAACAGCCATAACAGGATTTACAGCCGTCTGCTTCGTGATAATCCTGTTACGCTGGTCAAGAATGCAAGTAGCCATAACACCGGTAATTTCGGGACACAGTGCTGCAATCTGATAAGCTAGCATTCCGCCTGCACTTAAACCTAACAGGAATGTATCCCGCTTCTCCCGCCGGAAGTAATTCACGATTTCCACTCCGCAGCTCACCCACATATCGTAGGTCACAATACCCCGATATTTCGTATATCCATAGAGTGGCAAATCGGGGCAAATCACCTCAAAACCACACTTCATAAGAGGAATAGCCATAAAGGAAAGCAATCGCCCGTTGCCTCCTACTCCATGAAACATAATGACTCTGCCCCTGGGCCTGTCCACTTTATAGTGATCAATATGAACTTCAGTATTCTGAATGGAAATAAAATATTCCTGCGGTTCCATATCGACCTTCATTCGGTTCTTAATAGGAAGATATTCCTGAATTTTTTCCCACTCACGGTTCTTAGCGTAGCTCATTTGATACGTCCTCCTGTATAAGGCGTTTAAATTTCGCGCGTTTACGGGTTCGTACGGATAATGCTCATAATTTCTCGCCATATCCGGATTTACGATTTCAGCGTCGATCGGCATTCCTTTGCTTCGCTAGATCCACATATGTCATTTCCCCGTAACTCAAGGATACCGTCATAGGCTCAAAATCTACCATATACAACATCATAAACAAAGGAGAATAAAGGTGAAGAGCCATAACTGCTGGATCGCATTCGATAAATACACCACGATGATGAGCTTGTTGAACAAATTCGTTTGAAATTCCAAATCATCATTAATAAAAAAACGCCGATGCTGCCCCGAATGTTATCGGTGCTGCATCGACGTCATACTATCTCACTTATTCAACAGATACAGGTTCCAAGTTTTCCTCAGTAGTCTCGTCTTGCTCAGGCTCTTCGAATTGAACGCTGCGGTAACGGTTCATCCCCGTACCAGCCGGTATAAGTTTACCGATAATCACGTTCTCTTTCAGGCCGAGAAGTTTATCCACTTTACCTTTGATAGCAGCATCGGTAAGAACACGTGTTGTTTCCTGGAAGGATGCTGCAGACAAGAACGAATCTGTCTCCAAAGATGCTTTGGTAATACCAAGCAAAACAGGTTTAGCAACAGCGGGCTCATTACCGGACAAGATTGCTTCTTTATTTGCTCTTTCATATTCGTGCAAGTCGCAGAAAGATCCAGGGAGCAAAGTAGTATCGCCAGCATCAACGATCCTGATTTTACGCAGCATCTGTTTGATCATAACCTCAATGTGCTTATCGTTAATTTCTACACCTTGGTTACGATATACGCGTTGAACTTCCTGAAGGATATAGTTCTGTACGCCACGGATACCTTTGATGCGTAATATTTCTTTCGGGTCAATGGAACCATCGGTAAGTTCGTCACCTGCTTCAATTTCCTGTCCTTCGCTTACGCGCAGACGGGAACCATAAGTAACGGAATATACTTTAGTTTCAGCTTCACCTTGGACTTCGATTTCACGACGGTCCTTAGCTTCGCGAATTTCTTTTACAACACCGTCAATTTCACTGATTGTGGCTTGACCTTTAGGATTCCGAGCCTCGAAGAGCTCTTGAATACGCGGCAAACCTTGAGTGATATCGTCACCCGCAACGCCCCCGGTATGGAACGTACGCATGGTGAGCTGTGTTCCCGGTTCACCGATGGATTGTGCAGCAATGATACCAACAGCTTCCCCTATTTCAACAAATTTACCTGTTGCAAGGTTGCGACCGTAACATTTCTTACACACACCATGACGAGCACGGCAGCTGAGCACGGAACGAATTTGTAATTTTGCGACACCAGCATCCACGATTTCATGTGCTTTGTCGGAATCGATCAGTTCATTACGGTGAATGATAATTTCACCAGTCTTCGGATGTTTAACCGTTTCAAAGGCATAACGTCCTTCAATCCGATCATACAATCCTTCGATAACCTCTTTACCGTCTTGGATAACACCGACAGTAAAGCCTTTATCTGTACCACAATCCTCTTCACGAACAATCACGTCCTGTGCAACGTCTACGAGACGACGAGTCAAGTAACCCGAGTCAGCAGTCCGAAGCGCTGTATCCGCCAGACCTTTCCGGGCACCGTGAGTCGACAGGAAGTACTCGAGGACTGTCAAACCTTCACGGAAGTTCGATTTGATCGGGAGTTCGATAATACGACCTGACGGGTTTGCCATCAGACCACGCATACCACCGAGCTGTGTAATCTGCGATTTGTTACCGCGCGCCTTGGAATCAACCATGAGCATGATGGAATTAAAGCGATCCATCGATTTCATGAGGACATCTGTAATTTGATCCTTGGTTTTAGACCAAATGTCGATAACACGGTCGTAACGCTCTTCGTTTGTAATAAGACCACGACGATATTGATTTGTAATAACTTGAACCTTTTCATCTGACTCACGCAAAATTTCTTGTTTCTCTTCCGGAACGATAACGTCCGACACCGCAATACTTACACCGGCACGAGTTGAGTACGTAAAACCAGTTTGTTTGATGCGGTCAAGAATCATAGAAGTTTCTGTCGTGTGATAGATTTCAAAGCAACGGCCGATGATTTCGCCAAGATACTCCTTACCCACACCACTCATTAAAGGTACTGCCATCATACGTTCAAGTACATTGGCACCTTTTTCATTAATAAAGTAATGATCAGGTGTACCTTGGAAAAGATTAGCACGGGTCGCTTCGTTAATGTATGGGAAGCTAGATGGGAAAATTTCATTAAAGATAATTTTACCCACTGTTGTAACAAGCAATGCTTCTTGTTGTTCAGCTGTAAAGCCTGTTTTGCCTAAAGCTTTCGCTGGAATCGCTACACGCGCATGCAACGAAGCTGTACCACGTTGATATGCAGATACCGCTTCATTAATCGAACCAAGAATCATGCCTGATCCTTTGTCTTCCTTATTATCCATAGTCAGATAGTAAGAACCAAGGACCATATCCTGAGAAGGAGTTACGACTGGTTTACCATCTTTAGGGTTCAGGATGTTACCGGATGCCAGCATCAGAATGCGAGCTTCGGCCTGAGCTTCTGCAGACAATGGTACGTGAACAGCCATTTGGTCACCGTCAAAGTCGGCATTATAAGCCGTACATACGAGTGGGTGAAGACGAATAGCGCGTCCTTCTACAAGAATTGGTTCAAACGCTTGAATACCGAGACGGTGAAGCGTAGGTGCACGGTTCAGAAGAACTGGATGCTCTTTAATTACTTCTTCAAGAACGTCCCATACTTCTGGACTTACGCGCTCAACTTTTCGTTTTGCACTCTTAATGTTATGAGCCAATCCTTTGTTAACCAGCTCTTTCATTACGAACGGCTTAAATAGCTCAAGAGCCATTTCTTTTGGCAAGCCGCATTGATACATCTTCAGATAAGGACCTACGACGATAACGGAACGACCAGAATAGTCAACCCGTTTACCGAGCAAGTTTTGACGGAAACGACCTTGTTTACCTTTCAGCATATGGCTGAGAGATTTAAGAGGACGGTTGCCTGGTCCAGTAACTGGACGGCCACGACGACCGTTATCAATCAATGCATCTACCGCTTCTTGAAGCATCCGTTTTTCATTTTGCACGATGATATCCGGTGCACCAAGATCAAGCAGACGTTTCAAGCGATTGTTACGGTTAATTACACGACGATACAGATCATTGAGGTCAGACGTTGCAAAACGTCCGCCATCAAGTTGTACCATCGGACGAAGTTCCGGTGGAATAACTGGAAGTACGTCGAGAATCATCCACTCTGGCTCATTACCAGAGTTACGGAATGCTTCAATAACTTCCAGGCGTTTGATAGCACGGTTACGGCGTTGGCCTTGTGCTGTGCGCAATTCTTCCTTCAGAAATTCCAGTTCTTTCTCGATGTCGAGATCCTGCAGCAATTTTTTGACCGCTTCAGCACCCATGCCGGCTTGGAATCCGTAGCCATATTTTTCACGATAGCTACGGTATTCTTTTTCGGACAATAGTTGCTTTTTCTCAAGCGGAGTTTCACCTGGATCTGTAACAACATAAGATGCAAAATAGATAATCTCTTCCAACGAACGAGGAGACATATCAAGCGCAAGGCCCATACGGCTAGGAATCCCTTTGAAATACCAAATGTGGGATACCGGAGCGGCGAGTTCAATATGACCCATCCGCTCGCGACGAACCTTTGCTCTAGTTACTTCAACGCCGCAGCGATCGCAGACAACGCCTTTGTAACGAACACGTTTATATTTACCGCAATGACATTCCCAGTCTTTGGTCGGGCCAAAAATTTTCTCGCAGAACAGCCCTTCCTTTTCTGGTTTTAATGTACGGTAGTTGATCGTTTCTGGTTTCTTTACTTCTCCGCGGGACCAAGAACGAATTTTATCTGGGGAAGCAAGCCCAATTTTCATAAACTCGAAGTTGTTGACGTCCAACAAGGAGCATCCCTCCTTAACCAAGTCCTGATATTGACAAATTCCGGTTATCATCATCACAAGGCGGCAGGCCGCCAGTGATGTCTATTCTACTCCGACTTCCGAACCTTCCAAATTCAGGCTCAGCTTATCTCCTGACGCATCATCTTCATCGTCACTTTCCTTCATCTCGATCTCTTCTTCGTTTTCAGTAAGGATCTTAACATCCATACCCAAACTTTGAAGCTCTTTGATCAATACCTTGAACGATTCAGGCACACCAGGTTCCGGTACATTTTCACCCTTGACGATGGATTCGTAGGTTTTAACACGTCCGACTACATCATCTGATTTGACTGTCAAAATTTCTTGCAGTGTATAAGCGGCGCCGTATGCTTCAAGCGCCCAAACTTCCATCTCCCCGAAACGTTGTCCACCAAACTGAGCTTTACCACCCAGCGGCTGTTGCGTAACGAGAGAGTATGGTCCAGTCGAACGGGCATGGATTTTATCATCAACCATGTGCGCCAGTTTGATCATGTGCATGACACCAACCGTAATTTCACGTTCGAAACGTTCACCGGTACGGCCATCATAAAGCACAGTCTTACCATTGCGCTGCATGCCTGCTTCTTCCATCGTATCGAATACGTCGTATTCATTTGCCCCATCAAATACCGGTGTAGCAACATGAATACCTAGACGAAGTGCAGCCATACCTAGATGGATTTCGAGAACCTGACCAATATTCATCCGTGACGGAACCCCGAGTGGGTTGAGCACGACTTGTACTGGTGTACCATCCGGCAAGAACGGCATATCCTCTTCTGGCAAAATACGTGCCACGACCCCTTTGTTACCGTGACGTCCGGCCATCTTATCGCCTTCAGAGATTTTACGTTTTTGAGCAATATATACACGAACGAGCTGATTAACACCTGGAGGCAATTCATCTCCGTTTTCACGAGTGAACACCTTCACATCAACGACAATACCGTCGGTACCATGTGGTACACGCAATGAGGTATCACGTACTTCACGTGCTTTCTCACCAAAGATTGCATGCAGCAAGCGTTCTTCTGCTGTAAGTTCAGTTACGCCTTTTGGCGTTACTTTACCAACGAGAATATCACCAGCACCGATTTCAGCACCAACGCGGATAATACCACGCTCGTCAAGATTGCGGAGCGCCTCTTCCCCAACGTTTGGAATATCGCGTGTAATTTCTTCAGGTCCAAGCTTCGTATCACGGGCTTCAGATTCGTACTCCTCAATATGAATCGAGGTGTATACATCTTCTTTCACCAATTTTTCACTAAGCAAGATCGCATCCTCATAGTTATAACCTTCCCAAGTCATGAAGGCTACGACTACGTTACGCCCAAGAGCCAATTCTCCCATTTCAGTAGACGGCCCGTCCGCAAGGATATCACCTTTCTTAATAACATCTCCGCGTTTAACAATTGGACGTTGATTTATACAAGTCCCTTGGTTCGAACGCATAAATTTGTGTAATTTATGTTTAACAAGGTCGCCTTTAACTTCCTTGCCATCGATAGTTTCAACACGACGCAGCCAAATTTCGTTAGCCGCAGAGCGTTCAATGATTCCGTCAAATTTGGACACAATACAAACGCCGGAATCTTTTGCAGATTTATGTTCCATCCCTGTTCCGACTAATGGAGCTTTAGGAATAAGGAGAGGAACCGCCTGACGTTGCATGTTCGATCCCATTAGCGCACGGTTGGAGTCATCGTTCTCCAAGAACGGAATGAGCGCCGTTGCAACGGATACTACCTGTTTAGGAGATACGTCCATATAGTCAACGCGTTCACTTGGCATCGTCAAGATATTATCGGACTGTTTGTTGTAACGAACGATAACATTCTCATCTTTAAACGTACTGTCCTCATTCAGAACAGCGTTCGCCTGAGCAATAATGTAGTTATCTTCTTCATCTGCAGTCAAATATGCGATTTGATTAGTAACCTTACCTGTCTTTGGATCTACCCAACGATATGGAGCTTCGATAAAGCCATATTCGTTAATACGAGCAAATGTGGACAGAGAGTTAATCAAGCCGATGTTTGGACCTTCCGGTGTCTCGATAGGACACATACGACCATAGTGGGAAGGGTGAACGTCACGTACTTCAAAGCCTGCGCGCTCCCGAGTCAAACCACCAGGTCCGAGTGCTGACAGACGGCGTTTATGTGTAAGCTCTGCAAGCGGGTTCGTTTGGTCCATAAATTGCGACAATTGTGAACTACCGAAGAACTCTTTAATCGAAGCAATAACAGGTCGAATGTTAATCAACGCTTGTGGCGTAATTACATTGGCATCCTGAATTGACATTCTTTCACGAACAACGCGTTCCATCCGTGACAGACCGATACGGAACTGGTTCTGTAACAATTCGCCCACAGAGCGAAGTCTACGGTTACCCAGATGGTCGATATCGTCTGTGCTGCCGATTCCGTGCAGCAGGTTCAGGAAGTAACTGATAGAAGAAATAATATCAGCAGGAGTAATGTGTTTTACAGACTTGTCAATGTTGCAGTTCGCGATGACTTTTACTACTTTACCGTCTTCAATCGGCGAAAATACATCGATCGTTTGAAGCGGTACATCTTCAGCATCAAGCACACCGTTTGCTACATGATAGGTCTTAAAACCTACGCCATTTTCCAAGTTCGTAATAATCTCATCAAGCAAACGACGGTCAACCATTTTCCCAGCTTCAGCAATGATTTCACCCGTCGATGTATCGATCAGTGATTCTGCCAGCCGTTGATTGAACAGACGGTTCTTGATATGCAGCTTTTTGTTGATTTTATAGCGACCAACATTAGCCAGATCATAACGTTTTGGATCGAAGAAACGGGCAACCAGCAAGCTCTTAGCATTATCAAGAGTTGGCGGTTCACCCGGACGAAGACGTTCGTAGATTTCAATCAGAGCTTTCTCTGTTGAATCTGTGTTGTCTTTATCCAGTGTATTACGAATATATTCATCGTTTCCGAGCAAATCTAAGATCTCAGCATCTGTACCGAAACCAAGTGCACGAAGCAACACAGTAACCGGGATTTTACGGGTACGGTCAATACGAACATAGACGATATCCTTAGCATCCGTCTCCAGCTCCAGCCACGCACCGCGGTTCGGAATTACCGTAGCTGTATAAGTTTTCTTACCGTTCTTATCCACTTTTGTGTTGAAATAGACGCTAGGAGAGCGAACCAACTGGCTGACAATTACCCGTTCCGCACCATTAATAATAAATGTGCCAGTTTCTGTCATTAGAGGGAAATCTCCCATAAATACTTCCTGCTCTTTGACTTCGCCGGTTTCCTTATTAATGAGCCGGACTTTTACCCGAAGCGGAGCCGCGTACGTAACGTCACGCTCTTTCGCATCATCTACCGTATACTTCGGTTCGCCAAGGCTGTAATCGATAAACTCCAACACCAAATTACCAGTGAAATCCTGAATTGGAGAGATATCCTGGAACATTTCCCGAAGACCTTCCTCTAAGAACCACTCGTAAGATTTCTGTTGGATTTCGATCAGGTTCGGAATTTCGAGTACCTCGTTAATCCGTGCATAACTTCGCCGAGTGCGTCGACCATATTGAACAAGATGTCCTGCCAACTTAAACTCACCCCTCATGTCTACTCACTTAAAAATACATTGCGAACCCGTGTTTGTACCCTTATAATAGGTTCATGAACTACGGATTGATCCACAAATAAAGAAAAGCCCTTATCGAAATCTTTCGAAAAAAGAGCACCATTATCTGTGTCATTTCTGCCCTGATGTCCCTCTATTCAGTAGATTTACCCGAAATGTACTTATTATACGTAAAACGACGAAGTTTTATACATCGCCATTTAAAAATGCTTGACATTTCAGTTAACTAAAGCCACAGAGGGCATCCTAATACTGACATTTTATAATAATAACACAATGATTTTGTCGAGTCAACCTATTTTTTTGTTGCCTTGTAAATCCGATAGCCTTTATCTTTCGTTACTTCTTCAACCTCTGCAAATAACGACTCCAGCTTCTGTTTAGCTGATGGCGCCCCCTGTTTCTTCTGGATTACTATCCACAGTGCACCACCTGAAGATAATCGTTCATATGCACCTTCAAAAATAGCATGTACTACTTCTTTACCAGCACGTATCGGCGGATTAGAAAGCACGACGTCAAACTCCTTATCTTCTACAGCCTCGAACAGATCGCTCTCCAACACGGTAACATTATGAATCCCGTTAGCAAGCGCATTTTCTCGCGCTAATTCTACTGCACGACTATTTACATCTACCATCGTAACATGGCCCTTGCTTGCTATTCGAGCAGCGGCAAGTCCGATTGGACCATAGCCACAACCCACATCCAGCACATTTGCATCAACCGAAAAATCCATAGCATCAATTAAGGTACGGCTCCCATAATCTACGTTACCTTTGGAAAACACCCCAGCGTCACTTATAAAGCGAAGTCTTTGCCCTCTAAGAACAGCGTCCCACACCTTGCGATCATGAGCAGTTGTTGGTCGATTGGTATAGTAGTGATCAGGCATTTTATGGCTACCTCCGTTATAATTACCTTCATCTTTAATTCTTTGCAGTTTTTGGAACTGGGGTTCCTTTGCGATCCGACTTTAACTTTAGATAGATGCTAAATTAATTGAATCAGGGAGCAACCGAGCACCAGGTCCAAAAACTAAAGACCTATAAGAAAAACGTCTATCGACGTACACTCAAAGAAGACAGACCACGTTCAGCGGAAGTTTTTCTTGCGATATCAGGAAGCATTAGCTTCGAAGCTTATTACTTTCTGACATCTTAAACAAAACCCCTTGAATCAAATTCAAGGGGTTCGCTATAAGAGCAAAAGTGAAATTATTTAACTTCTACAGTTGCGCCTGCTTCTTCCAATTTAGCTTTAACAGCATCTGCTTCTTCTTTACCCACTTTTTCTTTCAGTGGTTTTGGAGCATTGTCAACCAAGTCTTTTGCTTCTTTCAAGCCAAGACCAGTGATTTCGCGAACAACTTTGATAACGTTGATTTTGGATGCACCAGCGTTAGTCAAGATTACGTCGAACTCAGTTTGTTCAGCTGCTTCGCCAGCGCCTGCTGCACCACCTGCTACAACTACTGGAGCTGCTGCAGTTACGCCAAATTCTTCTTCGATTGCTTTAACAAGATCGTTCAATTCAAGAACAGTCATGCTTTTAATTGCTTCCAAAATGCTTTCTTTACTCATGGTAGAACCTCCATTATATTAATTTATTTTTTATTTGCTTATACTGCTTGTTTCAGAAGAAACTTACGCGCTTGCGCCCTCTTCTTCTTTCTCTGCAACGGCTTTGACTGCAAGTGCGAAGTTGCGCACTGGAGCTTGAAGCACGCTGAGGAGCATAGAAAGGAGACCTTCGCGAGAAGGAAGTTCTGCGAGTGCTTTGATTTGGTCGACGCCAACTACACGGCCTTCAACCACGCCACCTTTCAGTTTAAGAGCATCGTTCTTCTTAGCAAAATCGTTAAGGATTTTAGCTGGAGCAATTGCATCATCTGTACTGAAAGCGATGGCTGTAGGACCAGTCAATACTTCATCCAGTTCAGTAAGCTCTGCAGCAGCTGTAGCACGACGAACGAGCGTATTCTTAAGCACTTGGAATTCTACACCAGCTTCACGAAGCTGTTTGCGAAGTTCCGTAACTTGTGCAACGTTAAGTCCACGATAGTCAGCAACAACTGTCGTTACACTTTCGCGCAACTTTGAAGTCACGACATCAACAGATTCCTGTTTTGCTTGAATTACTTTTGCGTTTGCCAAACTGTACACCTCCTATAAGTTTTGTAAGCGTTACTTCCTTGTTTGTACTCCGTACAAAACTTGCTTCGAAAGCATACGCTGAGTTTTGTGAGCGCTACTTCCCTGTTCGTACGTCCATACAAAACTGACTTCGGAAGCATTTCGCTAAAATTACGCGGCTTTTTCATTTCATGAAAAAAGCCTCCGTAGAATCACGAAGGCTTGACGATTCAACATTGCAGAGAACTGCATCATGCTGACATTCTATCACAACACCTCGGTAGGAAATTAAGCACTAGGCACCTACTGTCTACGGTAAACATATTCAATTTCAACCTCACATTAAGACAACTCAATCAGTTTACCAAGGGATCTTCTTTATGTCAATCCCATTTCTCGCTAGTAGCGAACGGTATTATCTGTAAACAGCTGTATTAACGCGAGCACTAGGGCCCATCGTCGAAGAAATCGCGATGTTTTTCAAATACACGCCTTTAGCAGCGGCAGGCTTAGCCCGGTTCAATGCGTCAATAAGAGCCTTAAGGTTCTCATTTAATTGTTCAGCAGTAAAGGATACTTTACCGATTGGCGCATGAATTTGACCCGCTTTATCAAGACGGTATTCGATTTTACCCGCTTTGATTTCTTGAACGGCTTTAGCTACGTCAAACGTAACTGTACCTGCTTTAGGGTTAGGCATAAGACCTTTACCACCGAGCAGACGGCCGAGTTTACCAACTTCACTCATCATATCCGGTGTTGCTACGCAGACATCGAATTCGAACCAGCCTTGTTGGATTTTGTTGATCATGTCTTGATCGCCAACGTAATCAGCTCCAGCAGCTTCCGCTTCCTTCACTTTCTCACCTTTAGCGAATACCAATACGCGTTGTGTTTTACCTGTGCCATGCGGCAAGACAACTACACCACGAACGGCTTGGTCTTGTTTACGAGGGTCTACACCCAAACGAACAGCTGCTTCAACGGTTTCGTCGAACTTCGCAGTCGCTGCCTTTTTCACCAGATCAACGGCTTCTGAAGGCTCATATGTTGCTTCGCTGTCAATCAGCTTAGCAGCTTCAAGGTATTTTTTACCGTGTTTAGCCATGAATTTGTCCTCCTTTGTGGTATTAGCGGAAATTCCTCCCACCGTGGATGAAAATTGAATCGCGATGCAAATTTCCATCCAAGCAACTTCAGTTGCTTCATCATGCTTTATTCTTAGTTGTCATGCAACTTAGTTGCTTGTACATTCCAAGAATTAGTCTTGGATTGTAATGCCCATACTACGAGCTGTACCTTCAACCATACGCATAGCTGCTTCTACAGAAGCTGCGTTAAGGTCAGGCATTTTTTGCTCCGCAATTTGACGAACAGTGTCGCGTTTAACGGTAGCAACTTTCTTCTTGTTTGGTTCACCAGAACCCTTCTCAATCTTCGCAGCTACACGAAGCAGAACGGCTGCTGGAGGAGTTTTGGTGATGAATGTGAATGAACGGTCTTCAAACACCGAAATCTCAACCGGAATGATCAAACCTGCTTGATCGGCAGTACGAGCGTTGAATTCTTTACAGAATGCCATGATGTTGACACCTGCTTGACCGAGCGCCGGACCTACCGGAGGTGCAGGATTCGCTTTCCCTGCAGGAATTTGCAGTTTTACTACTTTGATAACCTTTTTCGCCATGTAAGACACCTCCTTGCCCTAGTAGTGGTTGACGGAACCATTAGTCCCTCCCACGTAAAACCCTAAGAAACCTATATTTTCTCCACTTGATTATAATCAAGCTCAAGTGGGGTTTCTCGTCCAAACATGTTGACGTGAACCTTCAGCTTGCTTTTTTCGATCAAAATTTCTTCGATCGAACCAACAAAATTGGCAAACGGACCAACTTTGATGCGTACCGATTCTTTCAAATCGAACTCAACAACCGGTTTCGGTTCTTCCATGCCCATATGCTGCAATATCTGCTCCACTTCTTCAGGAAGCAGAGGCGTAGGCTTGGAGCCCGAACCCGTAGAGCCGACAAATCCAGTGACTCCAGGCGTGTTGCGAACAACATACCAAGAATCATCAGTTTGGATCATTTCCACCAAGACATAACCCGGGTAAACTTTACGCATGACGGTTTTTTTCTTACCATCTTTGTTCACCACTTCTTCTTCCATTGGAACAAGAACTCGGAATATCTTGTCTTCCATGCCCATAGATTCGACGCGCTTCTCCAAATTGGCTTTGACTTTGTTCTCATACCCGGAATAGGTATGAACGACGTACCATCTTTTTTCCATATCAAGCCACCTAAGGACCCTTCTTAAATTATCGCTTCGATTACAGCAGAAATGCCGATATCAAGAACCCAAAAATAAATCGCGACAACTACAATTGTACCGAGCACAATCAGCGTATAATTAGTCAGCTCTTTACGATTAGGCCAGCGAACCTTTTTAAGCTCAGCCCAGCTTTCAGAGAAAAAAGTGAACAACGATTTGAAACCTTTTTTCATCCGCGACTACACCTCCAAGGACTATCTGGTTTCGCGATGAGGAACTTGCTCGTTACAAAACTTGCAAAATTTCTTCATCTCCATGCGGTCGGGGTGGTTACGCTTGTTTTTCGTTGTCGTGTAGTTTCTTTGTTTGCAGTTCGTACAAGCCAACGTTATAATTACCCGCATGATGTGCACCTCCCGAAGACATCTTCAAGTGAGAAGTCTCATAAATTGACCTTAAATCATTAACGAATTTAGGCCTACCTAAAACACTTTATCATAAGGCCCTACCCGTGTCAACGAGCCATCCACCTTATATCTTCGATTATTGGTACGTTCAAAAAATCATTTGAGAATCATTGGATAAATCTTCAGTATGATTCCCTATTCCTATGAGCCATCTAAATTTAGTATAACTCAGTGCTCGGTACAATAAACCTAGTAATTCAGAAAAGTAACCTTATCACTCGCTATCACATCTGATATACCCTTTTATTTCTATTAAACCGCATCAACATCCTCTTAACAAAATAAAACTAAAAAGAACGACTACTCTTGTAGTCGATCTCCAATAGAATCACTATATTCACCATGCTAACGTTAGAACATCAATCAAATCAGAATCCTCCGTCGCGCACTTCCAAATATCGTTCCAATTTACGTTTTACCCGTTGCAGGGCGTTATCAATCGACTTCACATGACGGTTTAAATCGACAGCTATTTCCTGATAGGATCGCCCGTCCAAATATAACATTAGAACTTTTCGCTCCAAATCACTAAGAATTTCCGACATCTTATCTTCAAGACCAACAAACTCTTCCTGATTAATAATTAATTCCTCGGGATCACATACCTGGGAACCACAAATCACGTCGAGCAGCGTTCGATCTGAATCTTCATCATATATCGGCTTGTCCAAGGATACATAAGAGTTAAGCGGTATATGCTTCTGTCTCGTCGCTGTCTTAATCGCCGTAATAATCTGACGCGTAATGCACAGCTCGGCGAATGCTTTGAACGATGCCAGCTTATCCCCCCGGAAGTCCCGAATCGATTTATAAAGACCTATCATCCCTTCTTGGATGATATCTTCGCGATCAGCACCAATCAGGAAATAAGATCTAGCTTTAGCTCGAACGAAACTGCGGTACTTGTTAATCAAATACTCCAGTGCCTCGCTGTCGCCTTCGCGGACCGCTTCGACAATTTCTTCGTCACTCTGGATCTCATAGTCAAACCTTACCCATGTCTCGAGGTTGACACTCACAACTAATCCCTCCGGCCGCAACGCACGGTGCCCCGTCACTCAGTCAAGTAATACGAACAGTATATATGATGGTGCATATTAGCGTCAATAAAAAAAGTACCAAAAGATGTAAAGTCGAACTTTGTCAAGAGTATTTAGAAGGAAGCTATGTGAAAACGCTCTATTCTCTACGCCATTGTTCGAACAGCTTTCTCATTTCCGGACTGAGCTTTGCATCGATTGTGTTGCGTCCAGTACTGCTGCTGCGTTCAGCAATTGTGTTCTGAATCTCTTTCTCACCCTGCTCAACCTGTGTCAGTAACTCACGTGCCGAAACACGCAAGGCACCTTGCCCGAAAATGACGTGCTGTTCTACCATATCGCTAGTAGCAACATAGATTTGCCTGCGACGATGTGTATATTCTCCAACCAGTCGTTCGATGCACTCATCGGCCGTCTCTTTCTCCTTAGTGAAATAAACGGCAACTTTGTTCTGTGCAAAAGCTTTACCAAGTCCAGGGACTCTATACGCATCAAATATGACGATAACCTTTCTATCTGAAAAAGCCTGATAATCAGCCAATTTCTCCAGCAGACGATCACGTGCTTCCTGCAGCCCCATTTTCGACAAAGCTGAGAGCTCCGGCCATCCACCGATCATATTATAGCCATCTACCAGCAGTACGTCGCGCATTTCGCGCATCTTGCCTATCCCTCGGCGCGGCGTCTGCGCAGCACTTCATACATAACGACACCCGCAGCAACAGAAGCATTCAATGAATTCAATCGCCCATTCATCGGAAGCTTCAAGAGGACGTCGCAGGTTTCGCGAACAAGGCGCCCCATTCCTTTATTCTCATTCCCGATCACAATAGCAACAGATCCCGTAAAAATATTACCGCCCTGATACATCTCTTCCTTAGCTTCAACATCTGTACCAACTACCCAAACTCCAGACTGCTTCAGTTGTTCGATAGTCTGAACCAAATTGGTCACTCTGGCAACAGGGACGTATTCTACAGCGCCCGCAGAGGTTTTGGATACAGTTGCAGTGACCGCAGCAGAACGTCGTTTCGGAATAATAACACCGTGGACCCCAGTACACTCAGCAGTACGTAAAATAGAGCCCAAATTATGAGGGTCTTCAATTTCATCCAAAATTAGCAAAAACGGAGGCTCCCCCTGTTCGGCTGCCTTAGCCAATAAATCTTCAACTTCAACATAAGCATAAGGCGCAGCTTGAGCTACAACTCCTTGATGCTGCATACCTGGTGCCATTTGATCCAGCTTTCGCTTGTCTACAAATTGCACAATGATACCCCGATTTTTAGCTTCTGCCAAAATAGGTTGAGTCAAATGCTTTTGAGCACCTTCAGCCACCCATATTTTATTAATTGTACGTCCGGCCCGAAGCGCTTCAAGCAACGAGTGTTTCCCGGCGATCCATTCTTGATCTTCCATGTGTATCCTCCTGTGGAGACTCAATATTAATTGTGCCTTTTATTGATGTCTAACTTACTTGCTACTCTCTTCTTCCAGCATTTCAAATCCACTGGCGATAAGCTCCCGGAGCCGTTCATGCGTTCCTTTATAGTACAGATAGCCGATCAGGCTCTCAAACGCGGTAGCATGTCGATAATCAAGTACGTCCGCATTTTTGGGAACTGTACCTGATTTGGCATTACGTCCCTGTCTGACGATATCCTTCTCATCCTCTGTCAATCTTGGTTCAAGGAGCGCAAGCAGCCTTGCCTGAGCTTTAGCGGAGACGTATTTTGTCGATTGACCATGCAAATGATGCGGTCTCAAGTTAGGCCGTGCCATTACATGCTGACGTACAGCTACTTCAAAGATAGCATCTCCGATATATGCCAGAGCCAGCGGGGGCAATAAGCGTGCTGGTTTGGAAGGCGCTTCAGGGAACCAGAGAGGCTGGGGTGCAGGAACAGCTCCCGCACTCCAGCTAGTTTGAATATCACCTTGGACTTTATCATCAGCTAATCCGTTCTCTTCGGCAGCTCCGCCACCTCTTGGTTTAAGTTCATCTGACTTCGGCCCCATCATTTGCGCCGCCATCTCATACCTTGTGGTGTATCTTCCAGCAAAATCCCCTCTGCATCCAGTTGATCACGGATTTCATCAGCTCTGGCCCAGTTTTTTGCTTTACGAGCATCCACACGCTCCTGAATCAACGCTTCGATATCATGATCCAACAGCTCGGTTTCCGCTTCAGCCGCAATACGCAATACGCCATTCATTTCTGCAAACAATTTCTCAGCAGCCTCCAAATCGGAGTGTGAGACATCCGTACGCTGGAGAAGACCATTTACTTCACTCACCCATTCAAAAATCGCTGTAATGGCATCAGGCGTATTGAAATCATCCTGCATTTTGGCATGGAATGTTGCTTTAATGTGCTGGAGCTTTTCATTCCATTCAGGAGTTACATTAACTTGATCACCGCCGTTGGAAGCTCCTTCCCCTTCCTGCAGTCGATAACGCAAATTGTTCACCGCATTGGAAATGCGCTCTACACTCCGCTCTGCTTGATCCATCGTGTCATCCGAAAAATTCAGCGGATTGCGATAATGTGTCGACAGCATAAAATAACGCAACGCCTCACGTTTGTAACGGGAACGTAAATCCTTAACAAGGATGCCATTCCCCAGAGATTTCGACATTTTCTCTCCATCGATATTAATATATCCATTATGCATCCAATAGTTAGCCAAAGATTTCCCTGTAACAGCTTCCGATTGTGCAACTTCACACTCATGATGAGGGAACTTCAAGTCCTGTCCGCCGCCATGAATATCAATCGTATCGCCAAGCAAATGACGAGACATTGCGGAGCATTCAATATGCCATCCAGGGCGACCCTCGCCCCATGGACTGTTCCAATGGATTTCCCCAGGCTTAGCGCCTTTCCAAAGCACAAAATCCTCAGGATTTTCTTTACGTTCATCTACATCGATCCGAATACCAAACTGCAGCTCCTCGATATTTTGTCCAGAAAGCTTACCGTAATCTTCAAACTTATTCGTACGATAAAAAACATCGCCTCCATTCTCATAGGCAAAACCCTTACGCTCCAGTTCGGAAATGAACTCAATAATCACATCCATATTGTCAGTAACTCTAGGATTCGCAGTAGCTCTCGAGATGCCAAGTCCGTTTAGATCCTCGTTGTACGCATCAATAAACATGCTGGCCACCTCGGGCACAGTTAATCCCATTTCTTCAGACTTGCGGATCAATTTGTCGTCCACATCTGTAAAATTCACTACATAGTTCACATCGTAGCCTTGATTCTCCAAATAACTGCGTACCACATCAAAAAAGATCATTGGACGCGCATTCCCGATATGAACATATCCGTATACGGTTGGTCCGCATACATAAACTTTCGCTTTTCCCGGCTCCTGACTCACAAAAGTCTCCTTTGATCGGGTTAACGTATTATAAATTTGCAGTGGCATATTCCCTGTCCTTTCATTAAATATTAAGAGGTTCGAGGTTCACCTATTGATGTTTCTTTAGATCCTTAATTTCATTTTGTAATTGCTCAATCTGCTGCTGAAGTCCGCCCATAGCATCTACAACCGGATCCGGAAGCTGATGATTTAGTCGATCCAGACGTTTGCCAGCCTGACGAACGACCTTGCCAGGGATACCTACGACAGTACTGCCTGCAGGAACTTCCTTAAGAACAACCGAATTTGCACCGATATTGGATTGATCTCCAATTTTAAATGAGCCTAATATTTTTGCACCTGAACCAATCACGACATTGTTGCCAATCGTCGGATGACGTTTCCCCTTTTCCTTACCGCTTCCCCCAAGGGTCACTCCCTGATAGATAACCACATCATCCCCAATTTCGCAAGTTTCCCCGATCACGACCCCCATACCATGATCAATAAAGAGTCTATTTCCGATTCGCGCGCCCGGATGAATTTCAATACCAGTAAAGAAACGGCTGCTCTGGGATACAATTCGAGCAAGTGTGAACCATCCCCGCCGATAAAAAGCATGGGCGATCCGATGGTTCCAAATCGCATGCAAGCCGGAATAAGTAAAAATTACCTCAAATTTACTTCTCGCAGCAGGGTCATTTTCAAATACCGTCTGGATATCCGACTTCATTCTCTTGAACATAATGTCCCCCTCTTTTCTAATCCGGTTTACCGGTCTCCCCATGCAAAAAAAGGCGTCCCTGCAGCTTTCGCTGCAGAGACGCCTTGTGCGCGGTCCCACTCTGCTTTGGATCATAGTCTGTCCCAACTGCTCACTCACTACAAAGCTCTATTGGACATGATGCATGATCCCTCATGGTATCCTTAACGCGGATCAGACGGAAGAATCTACCTGTGTGTCTCTATATAACACGCTCGATTCTACAGCTCCCGGGTGCATTTCCGCGTGTGTATCGGGATAACTTTCAGCCTGGAATGACAAAACACCCCATATTATCCTCTCTGAGCGATACATCTACTACGTACTTCTCCCGATCAATGCCGATAAACTAACAATATTGTCTATATATTACCTGAAATAATATGAAACTGACAATACGATTTTTATTTACTTTATTTGCACCTTAAGACGTTCGATTGTGCGATCCTTCCCCAGCAAGTAGATCGTCTGATTCAAATCACGGCCGTGGGTTTGACCTGTCAGAGCAACACGAATAGGCATAAACAATCCCTTGCCTTTAACCCCCGTCTCCTTTTGAACTTCCTTGATACGAGCAGCAATATTCTCTGGAGTGTATTCCGTGAGCTCCTCTATTTTACCAAGAAAGGCGCTCAGCACAGTGTTTACTTGCTCCTCAGCCAGAACAACGGCTCCTTCTTCCTCCAAATTCAAATCGGCACGGAAGAACATCTCGGATAGCTCAACGATATCCGATGCTGATGCCATTTGCTCCTGATACAGAGCAACCAGCGATTTAGCCCATGCTTCCTGCTCCGACGTCAAATTCTCTGGCAGGCGGGAAGCCTTCTGAAGATGAGGAATCGCAAGCGCAGCAATTCGATCAGGATCAGCGTTCTTAATATAATGATTATTCAAGTGAGCCAGTTTTTGCTTATCAAATACCGCAGGACTCCGCGACAAACGATTCGCATCAAAAATGGAGATCAGCTCTTCCTTAGTGAAAATCTCTTCTTCACCCTCAGGAGACCAGCCGAGCAAGGAAATAAAGTTAAACAGTGCCTCAGGCAAATAACCAAGCGAGTCATACTGTTCAATGAACTGGATGACTGATTCATCGCGTTTACTAAGCTTTTTATGGTTATCGCCAACAATCAGCGTCATGTGACCAAACCGGGGAGGCTCCCAGCCAAAAGCATCATAAATCATAAGCTGACGCGGTGTATTGGATACATGATCCTCTCCGCGAAGTACATGTGTGATTTTCATAAGATAGTCATCTAGCACAACTGCAAAGTTGTAAGTCGGAATGCCGTCTTTTTTGACGATAACAAAGTCGCCGCTCACATCGGATTCAAAAGAAATCGGACCTTTTACAAGATCATCAAACGTAAAGGTACGACCTTCCGGTACTCTGAATCGAATACTTGGAACACGACCTTCTGCTTCAAATGCAGCACACTGTTCCGGCGTCAGGTCCCGATGCTTGCCGGAATAACGAGGCATTTCACCGCGTGCAGTTTGCTCCTCGCGCTCCTGCTCAAGCTCTTCTTCCGTACAATAGCAGCGGTACGCCAGACCACGATCCAGCAGATCCTGCCAATATTTACGATAAATATCAAGGCGCTCTGTCTGACGATATGGACCGTATTCGCCGCCTACATCAATGCTCTCATCCCAATCTATTCCAAGCCATTTGAGATAAGTCAACTGATTTTCCTCTCCGCCTTCAACATTACGTTTTACATCAGTATCCTCAATCCGAATGATAAATTTCCCGCCGTGATGTCTTGCAAACAAATAGTTAAACAGCGCCGTTCTAGCATTACCAATATGTAAATGTCCCGTTGGACTCGGCGCATAACGCACGCGAACCTCCGTCATAACAATCCCCTCCTGTTAATAATGAATCATACTATAGATTTCTTGTATTTCTACCGAAGCATATCCTTGACCAGACACACAATACATTGTGCAGCGATACCCTCGCCCCGCCCAGTAAAACCAAGCTGCTCCGTTGTTGTAGCCTTCACATTTACTCGTTCTGGCTGTGCCTCGAGAGCGCTGGCGATCACCTCTACCATTTGCGGAATATATGGAGCCATTTTAGGCTTCTGGGCAATGATCGTAGCATCCAGGTTGCCAAGACGATAACCACGTTCTTTAGCCATTTCCCATACACGCTTCAACAAAACAAGGCTGTCTGCATCCTTAAACGCTGGGTCTGTATCCGGGAAGTGACGGCCGATATCCCCCAATGCTAATGCTCCCAAAATAGCGTCACTAATCGTATGGAGCAATACGTCAGCATCGGAATGTCCTAGCAGCCCCTTCTCATGGGGTATCGTAACTCCGCCAATAATACACGGCCTTCCTTTTACCAGTTGATGAACATCAAAACCTTGACCAACAGCTATCATAACATGTTCTCTCCCCTAAAGTTCCTTCTTCTTACGAATCCATTCCGCATAATCCAGATCTTCCGGCGTGGTGATTTTAATGTTACTATAACTGCCTTCTACCACCAGCACAGGAACACCGAGACGTTCAACCAGCATTGAGTCATCCGTCCCGATAAAGCCCTCTTGTTCTGCCTGCTCATGAGCCATAAGCAGATCAGAACGCCGAAAAGCCTGCGGGGTCTGTATCGCCCACAAGCTGCGACGGTCCGGAGTGGCTGTAACCCATCCTTCTCCGTCTACTTGCTTCACGGTATCTTTAACTGGCACAGCCAAAATAGATGCACCGTGCTTTACAGCCGCCTCATAACAGGACGTTACCTGAGACTCCGTGACAAAAGGGCGAACGCCATCATGCACCAGTATCCAAGGTGTGCTGATATGAAGCAGCCCCCGATGTACTGAATGCTGACGCTCAGCGCCGCCCGGTATAACTTTTACGCACTTGGTAATGCCATATTCCCCGACCCAGACAGCACAACGATCAACGTCCTGCTCTCCGGTTACCAGCACGATTTCACTTATTAATGGATGACGTTCAAACACTTCCAGTGTATGAATGACGATCGGCTTGTCCTGAAGCTTAAGATACTGTTTGCTCTCTTTTGTACCCATTCGCGTACCACGACCGGCAGCCACCACGATAACCCCTATTGCTGGACCTGCTTCATTTACAGTTACCATGTACTCCTTGCCTCACCCTGCCCGAAATTATGCGATAGCGCCTATCAGCAAAATATTAGCCCAGGGCTTTGCGCATTACTTCCATCATACCGAATTTACTGGGCTTTTTCCAACAGTTTTGGTTTGGCAAAAATCATACGACCCGCCGAGGTCTGCAGAACGCTTGTTACAAGCACCTCAGTAATGCTGCCTATAAAGTCACGTCCACCCTCTACTACTATCATAGTACCATCATCCAAATATGCAACTCCTTGACCATGCTCCTTGCCGTCCTTGATGACCTGAACCATGATCTCCTCACCTGGCAATACAACCGGTTTAACTGCATTAGCCAAATCGTTGATGTTAAGGACAGACACTCGCTGAAGCTCGCAAACTTTATTCAAGTTAAAATCATTCGTTACCACCTTGCCTTGCAGCACCTTGGCCAGCTTGACAAGCTTACTATCCACTTCAGATATTTCTTCGAAATCACCCTCATAAATCATTACATTGACATCCAATTCTTTCTGAATCTTGTTCAAAATATCAAGCCCACGCCGTCCGCGATTGCGTTTGAGCAAATCTGAAGAATCTGCAATATGCTGCAGCTCCTCAAGGACAAATTCCGGGATGACGATAGTCCCTTCAATAAATCCCGTTTTGCAAATATCAGCGATGCGACCATCAATGATTACGCTGGTATCCAATATTTTGTGCTCTTCCAGTTTCCGTTCTTCTTCAATACCGGCCCCATTTTTCCATGATCCCGATTTCCATAACGATGATAGCTCTTCCTTCTTCTCAAGTCCAACATACAGTCCAATATAACCGAGCAAGCCTGATAGAGCTAATCTTGCCAGTTCCTCAAGAGATCCAAACCAGGACAATACGGGATAGAGCATTAGAGAAAGTAGAAGTCCTGCAGTCAGTCCGGCTGCACCTGCTGCCATTTCATTCATCGGAATTCGTGTCAAACTAGAAATCCATTTTTTAATTTTTGCTGCCACCACTTCCGCGACAAGGGAAAACAATAACAAGAACAGACATGCACCGGCCACTGCCATAATCAAATGGGACAATATTGGATTCATATCTCCAAACCATGTTCCGATCGGCTCCGGTAATAGCAGAGCTGTTCCTTCAAGCGTATAACCGAACCAAGCCCCTACAAGTCCGAAAGCCATCAGCAAACTTTTTTTTAACAACATGCCTCTCTCCACCTCCTAATAGTATCTTCTTTATCCAGTATGATCCATTTTTTTACTGCATAATCGTAGGGAAGAGGAACTTTTTTTCAAGTGATATATACCGAACAAATCGTGTAAGAGTCGCAGCTTAGCTGGATTATAGGTTGATTAGTGGGGAAAATGTGGCATATAATGGACTCAATTCATAATATTGAGGTGGATGGATAATGAGCGCACCAAGTCTTCAATCTTTTCAAGAACAAGTTTCTGAGTTGTTGCTCCGTCACCGCAGCCTGCTTGATGTCATGTCCAAGTTGGGACAAACCAATGCCGCTGCTGTCCGTAGTGTGACCAAAGCCGTCACGGAGTGCGGTTGTATTGAGCTGCACGCCACCAAACAAGACTTTAAGCCAGGTATGAATTTAGAGCAAGCCCAAGAAACAATCCATAAGCATGTCCAGGGCGAATTATGTGAGAATTGTCGAGACGCCATCACCAATGAACTAGGGCGTAACTTATTTTATATGTCCGCGCTTTGTAATCTGGTAGGCATCGATATGGATGAAGTTGTCGAGCTTGAATCACAGAAATGCTCAACGCTTGGATTGTTCAATATGTCTTAGATTCGTCGCATTCGCAAGCATTTATAAGATTAATAAAAAGGCATCATTCCTTTCCCTGATGGAAGGAACGATGCCTTTTTGATTTAACGTTTCGGTCTGTAAAGCTCTTCCGATTCTTCCTCCTCACGACGTTTGCGACGCAGGAGCCTTCTTACGTTCTGTCTTAGTCCGTAACCGGCATAAATAACTAGCGGTACAAAAATCAGCTTGGAAAGCTCCTCCGGAAAAATGACGGCAATAATGACAGCCAAAATAACAACGAAAGGAGCAACAGCAACTGCCTGTCTTGGCAGTCCTATCTTCTTAAAGTTTGGATATTTTACGCTACTGACCATGAGATAAGATAACAATAAGATCGAGACAATAAAATACGGTGTCGTTATAGTTTTATGAAACAGAGCAATTGTCGCAAGAACACCGCCCGCAGCAGGTATAGGCAATCCGATAAAATAACCCGGTATCCCCTTTTGCACATTGAATCTGGCAAGTCTCAAAGCACCACACATCGGAAAAATCGCTGTAATGATCCAGGCAACGCCTGGCTGTGGAATCAAGTGCAGGGATAATGTATACATAATGAGTGCAGGAGCAATTCCAAAAGATATAATATCAGATAATGAATCGAGTTCTTTGCCAAAATCACTTTGAGCGTTAAGAGCTCTGGCAACACGCCCATCAAGGCCATCGAGCAGCATAGCTACTATAACCATAATCGCAGCCAGACTATATCTGCCGTCAAAAGTCAGCATAATAGCTAACATTCCTAAAAACAAGTTACCTAAGGTAAACATGTTTGGAATTGATTTAGTAATCATCTTTTCACCTCTAATAGTTATTCCTTACATTACCCTCTGATTTTAGGAGAATTATATTTGTCTGTCAATGAACACTTGCTCTTGAAGACGTTTTAATCCTTCTTTAATCGCACGGGCACGCACCTCTCCAATACCGTCAACCTCATCTAACTCTTCAATTGATGCCATCAATACATTGGGAAGCTGGTGGAATCGTTCAACAAGATTATGAATAATTACGTTAGGCAGACGAGGTATTTTATTCAATACCCGGTAACCCCTTGGTGCTATCAATTCCTCAGACGTTGCAGCAGAGGTTGGATAACCAAGCAGCTTAGTAAGATGATTGTCATCCAGCAGCTCGTCATCACTAGAACGTTTGAGTCCGAGAATAATTTCTCTGATCGCTTCATCATCGTCATCCTTGGCATAGTCCTTATACAGTAGCCATGCCTCTTCCTCCATGTTGCTGACGAGCTCTTCCATCTGCATGCTGATCAGACGTCCCTCTGTACCCAGTTCATTGATGAACCGCTTGATCTCCATCTTAATCCGAATAACCATTTCGACCCGCTGCATAACGTTGATTACTTCAGGAATTGTAACGAGCTCTTCAAATTCTGAAGCAGTCAAATTCGTCAAGGCTTGATTCAGAACGGACCTATACTTCTCGAGCGTCTGAATCGCTTGATTCGCCTTGGTGAGAATTACACCTATTTCCTTGAGAGCGTATCTGAGTCCACCTTGATACAACGTGATAATGTTGCGGCGCTGAGATATTGACACAACAAGCTTGCCCGTCTGCTTGGCAACACGCTCCGCTGTCCGGTGGCGAATTCCAGTCTCAGAAGACGTGATTGAGGAATCCGGTATTAGCTGCGTGTTCGCATACAATATCCGCTTCAAATCCTCGCTTAAAATGATGCCGCCGTCCATTTTGGCAAGCTCATATAAATAGTTTGGTGAAAAGTCGCAATTAATGGAAAAACCGCCCTCTACGACTTCCATTACCTCAGGGCTGTAACCCACTACGATCAATCCACCGGTTTTCGCCCGAAGCACATTTTCTAAACCATCACGAAAAGCAGTCCCCGGCGCAACTAACTTAAGCAAATCATTCATTTTTTCCGCTTGGGTAGTTTCCTTCATCATTTAGTGCCCCCTAATCTAACGCAACAGCTAATGCATCTGCAACGGTATTTACACCGATTAATTGAATTCCTTCAGGCCCTTTCCAACCTTTGAGACTCTTCTCAGGGAGAATAACTCTCTTAAATCCAAGTTTGGCAGCTTCTCTAACCCGCTGTTCTGCCCGAGAGACAGCCCGGACTTCTCCAGTTAATCCAACTTCTCCAAAAAACACATCATAAGGTTTTGTCGGCATATCACGAAAGCTTGAAGCAATGCTTACGGCGATTGCTAAATCTACAGCCGGTTCATCCAGCTTTACTCCTCCGGCAAGGTTAACATAGGCGTCCTGGTTTTGCAGAAATAGCCCCATCCGCTTCTCCAATACCGCAATAATCAAGTTCATCCGGTGATGGTCGACTCCAGTCGCCATTCTACGCGGAGCAGGGAAATGGGTAGAAGCGATTAATGCTTGTAATTCCACAAGCATAGGCCGCGTGCCTTCCATACTGGCTACAACTGTTGATCCGGCAACTCCAAGGGGTCTCTCTGAAAGAAATAGCTCCGAGGGATTTATGACCTCGTCGAGCCCGGATTCATTCATTTCAAAAATGCCAATTTCATTCGTCGATCCAAAACGGTTCTTAACGGCTCTGAGCAAGCGGTAGGAATGATGCCGCTCCCCTTCAAAATAAAGAACACAATCCACCATATGCTCAAGCAAACGTGGACCTGCAATAGCGCCTTCCTTCGTCACATGTCCAACCAGAACCGTGGCAATTCCCTGCCCTTTAGCTATGCGCATAAATCGGGCTGTACATTCTCTTACCTGAGAGACGCTGCCTGGCGCACTTGTCACTTCCGGTAAGTACACAGTCTGGATCGAGTCAATCACGAGAAAATCCGGTTTCACATTGTCGATAGCGTCCTCTATCCCATCCATACTACTCTCACAGAGTACATACAACTCCTGGGATAATGCTCCGAGTCTTTCCGCCCGCAGCTTCGTCTGACGGGTAGACTCCTCCCCTGATATATACAGCACCCTGAGACCAGCCTTTGCCATCTCATGTGAGGTTTGCAACAACAATGTTGACTTCCCTATACCGGGATCTCCTCCCACCAAAATAAGTGAACCAGGTACAACACCGCCACCAAGCACACGATTTAGTTCACTGATGCCCGTCTGGATCCTCGGCTCTTTGCCACTCTCTATATTTATGATCGGAAGTGGTTTTTCTTTCGTCTGAAATAAACCCGAAGAAAGACCCTGTGTCTTGACTACTTTTTCCGTTTCTTCGACCATGGAGTTCCATGCGCCACATCCCGGACATTTCCCGTACCACTTCGGCGTTTCATATCCACAATCTGTACAGAAAAATTTTGTTTTTACTTTAACCATTTATCTCTCCTTTTCATTCTGCTTCTCATTTCCATGCTTATATTATGCTAAAAACTAACATATTGGGAAATAAGGTAAAAAGGAGGCAATATTCTCCCTTATTCTACACTTGTCCAAACTGCCACTCATAAAGTATACGGAAGTCTGAACCTATACGTGCCAATCAAAAACAATACAATAAAAGTTTAACATTGTTTAAGATTTGACGTAAAGTTATTTCCCTGTTCGAATTGTTAGGGCGAAGCAAATAAAACATTTACCTTATTATGTTATATATACCCATCTACCTATGTACAATCTTGTTAGAAAAAAAAGCAGCTTCCAGAGCATCGCTGTGGAAGCTGCCTTACTATATTTCATCGGTTTTTTTTCGCTAAACCATTAATCCAATTATCCTATGGCGGTAGTTCAAAAGTTCACTTTTTGAACGATCCACTATTTTTATCCTTTGTTCGAATAACTGCCCGTTATCTGTACAGTGAGAGCGCCATTCTCCTCATCGATTGTGAGCGCATCACCCTTCTTCACATGTCCAGTCAGCAATTCCTCGGACAGACGGTCCTCAATATGCTTTTGGATTGCTCGGCGAAGCGGACGCGCACCATAAGCAGGATCGAATCCTTCCTTGGCGAGGAATGCTTTTGCTTTATCCGTCAAGATGAAGTCAACATCATATTCCTGCAGCCGTTTCCGCAGCTCGTCGGACATCAGAGACACGATTTCGCCAATATGCTTCTCTTCGAGTGAATGGAAGACGATTATTTCATCGATCCGGTTCAAGAATTCAGGACGGAAGCTCTTCTTGAGCTCTTCCATCACTTTACCCTTCATATTATCATAATCAGCCCCGGAATCCTCTACTGCTGTGAATCCAAGTCTTGTGTTGCGTTTGATGGCCTCAGCGCCAACATTCGAAGTCAGAATAATCAGTGTGTTGCGGAAATCGACAACCCTGCCCTTAGAATCTGTAAGACGTCCGTCTTCAAGAACTTGAAGCAGGATGTTGAACACTTCAGGATGCGCTTTTTCAATTTCATCAAGCAGCACAACCGAATACGGTTTACGGCGAACCTTCTCCGTTAATTGACCGCCCTCTTCATATCCTACATATCCTGGAGGCGCCCCTACAAGGCGAGCCGTAGAATGCTTTTCCATATATTCAGACATATCGATACGAATTACGGCGTTCTCATCGCCAAACATCGCTTCTGCAAGTGCTCTTGCAAGCTCTGTCTTACCAACGCCGGTTGGTCCAAGGAAAATGAAAGATCCCATCGGACGCTTAGGGTCTTTGAGCCCGGCGCGAGCCCGGCGGATCGCACGGCTAACAGCTTTAACGGCTTCTTCCTGACCAATAACGCGCTCATGCAAGATTTGCTCCATATTCAATAAGCGTTCGGTCTCTTCTTCTTTCAGCTTGTTAACCGGAATTCCTGTCCAGCTGGCAACAACCTGTGCAATATCTTCGGGCGTTACTTCAGAATCAGTGCGTCCTTGTTTTTCTTTCCACTGGTTCTTCGTAACATCAAGCTCTTCACGAATCTTCTGTTCCGTATCACGAAGGGCAGCCGCTTTCTCGAATTCCTGACTTTGTACTGCTGCGTCTTTTTCCTTACGGATATCTTCGAGACGGTTCTCAAGCTGTTTCAGATTAGGTGGTACGGTGTACGTATTCAGCCTTACCTTGGAGCCTGCTTCATCGATCAAGTCAATCGCCTTATCCGGCAAGAAACGATCCTGAATGTAGCGATCAGACAATTTAACAGCCTGCTCAATAGCTTCATCTGTAATTTTAACACGATGGTGGGCTTCATAACGATCACGTAGTCCGTGAAGGATTTGAATCGCCTCATCCACAGAAGGCTGGTCGACCGTAATCGGTTGGAAACGACGTTCCAAAGCTGCATCCTTCTCAATATACTTACGATATTCATCAAGCGTTGTAGCACCAATACATTGCAACTCACCGCGAGCCAGTGCCGGCTTCAAAATGTTTGAGGCATCGATAGCACCCTCTGCCCCCCCTGCACCGATCAATGTGTGCAGCTCATCAATGAACAGGATAATGTTACCTGCTTGACGGATTTCGTCCATAATTTTTTTCAGGCGATCTTCAAACTCACCACGATACTTGGTACCCGCAACAACTGAGCCCATATCAAGTGTCATTACTCTTTTATCACGGAGAGTTTCAGGAATCTCATTGTTAATAATTTTTTGTGCCAAGCCTTCAGCGATAGCGGTTTTACCAACCCCTGGTTCACCAATCAGCACCGGATTGTTCTTCGTACGACGACTTAGCACCTGAATTACACGCTCAATCTCTTTGCTTCGTCCAATGACAGGGTCAAGATTGCCTTCTTTGGCGCTAACAGTTAAATCACGAGCCAGGCTATCCAACGTAGGCGTATTTACATTTGCTGGAGCGCCGTGGTGGCTGGATACAGCTTCACTGCTGCCAAGCAGCTGCAGCACTTGCTGACGTGCTTTATTCAGGCTAATACCCAAATTGTTAAGTACACGTGCAGCAACGCCTTCACCCTCGCGAATCAGACCAAGCAGAATATGTTCTGTTCCTACATAGGTATGGCCCAGTTTACGAGCTTCATCCATAGATAATTCAATAACTTTCTTCGCCCGCGGAGTATAAGCGATATTGGCAGGCTGCTCTTGTCCACGACCAATCAAGGTCTCTACTTCATCCTGAATTTTCTCAAGACCTAGCCCCAGGCCTATCAGCGCCTTGGCCGCAATGCCTTCACCTTCACGAATCAAACCGAGCAAAATATGTTCTGTACCGATATTGTTGTGTCCCAGTCTTACTGCTTCTTCTTGAGCTAAAGCCAATACTTTCTGTGCACGCTCAGTAAATCTACCAAACATCATCTCTCCTACACCTCCACTGTTGATGAAATCCTTATTTTCTACCCTTATTTACCCACTTTTTCCCGAATCAATTTTGCACGATACATATCCCGTTCACCTGCTGACAAATTCTCACCATATATTTTCTGCAAAAAACCGGGCTGTGTCAGTACATTAAGCTCATTAAGCACTTGTGGGGACAAAGTATCAATTAATCCGAGATCCACTCCGAGGCGGACATCAGATAACCGTTGAGCTGCTTCTTTTGAATCCATGATTGCCGCATATGACAAAGTACCATAAGAGCGCATTACACGGTCAACCATATGAAGACGGGAATCAGATAACAGCTTCTCACGAGCTGTCTTCTCATGCTCAATGATTTGCAAAACGACGCCGTACAAATTCTCAATAATTTCCGTTTCGCTTTGTCCCAGTGTAATCTGATTTGAGATTTGAAACAAGTTCCCCATCGCTTCGCTGCCTTCACCGTATATGCCGCGTACAGTCAAACCTACCTGCGTAACAGCAGATAATATGCGGTTAATCTGTTGTGTAATTACAAGTGCGGGTAAATGCATCATAACTGAAGCTCGAAGTCCTGTGCCGACATTTGTAGGACAACTGGTGAGAAAACCACGATGCGCATCAAATGCATAATCCACATGATCCTCAAAAACATCATCAATGGCAGTTGCCCGTTCCCAGGCATCCTGAATTTGAAACCCGGGATATAGACATTGAATTCGTAAATGATCCTCTTCGTTCACCATGATGCTCAAACTTTCGTCTTCACTTATAAATACCGCACCGCTGCGCGATTCTCCTGCAAGATTTGGACTAATCAGGTGCTTCTCAACAAGCACCCGTTTATCCAGATCCTCTATGTCATTGAGAAGAATTGGATATAACTTCCCGTATGCCGTCATTCTCTCATCGTTTAACACTTCGCGCAACTGATTCAACACATCTTCGGATTGTTGATTGGTCGCAAGCATTGGAAAAGGTTGATGCATCAGATTTCTGGCAATCCGCACGCGTGTGCTGATTACAATATCTGATTCCTTGCCTTCACGGCTCATCCATTCGCTTAGCGGCTGTTCTGTAAAGCGTAGATTTACCATCATGCATCCCTCCTACTCTGCGGAAATGTTCTTCTCGAGCTCGCGAATTTGATCCCGTAGCGAAGCTGCTTCTTCGAACTCTTCCTGAAGTATCCGATACTGCAGTTCACGACGAAGGTCATCCAGCTTACGTTTTACTTCGATATGTCCGCCTACCCGTTTAGGTATTTTTCCGACATGAACCGTGTTGCCGTGAACTCTTTTGAAGAGCGGATCTAATCGATCATTAAAATATTTATAACAGGAACTGCAACCAAAGCGACCAATCTTGCTAAATTGCGAGTATGTTAAGCCGCATTCTTCACAGCGCAAGTTTTCAGCGGGTTTCGTGCCTGTATTTTGACCTTTCAAACCGGGATTAAAATCAAGCAGACCCGACAACAGGTTATGGATGGAGAAACCTCCCGTTGTACCTGGAATGATCTCTCCTTTTTCTCTTGCGCACGCTTCACATATATGAAATTCCGTCTTCTCCCCGTTTACGATCTTCGTAAAGTGAAGCGAAGCGGGGCGTTTACCGCATTCCTGACATTGCATAGGATGTCCCTCCTCGGGTGGATAGACTAAATAACCTAATTAAATATTAAGCTAATAAAGAAATCAGCATTGCTTTCATGATTTGAGCGCGTATCTGATCTCTATACGGCAGCTTCACCATGAGTACTTCTCTGGCTACAGCCGCTCGCATTAATCCTGCTTCCCTTTTGCTTATAAACCTCGCTTCTTCCAGTTGATAAATAAGCCCCTCTGCCATCGTCTGGCCTATTTCGTCACCAATGGTCTGTTGCAGGTGTGTATGCAAGGACGTTGGACCAGGAAACTCAATCCTTCGAATTCGGATGTAACCTCCGCCCCCACGCTTACTCTCTACCAAGTACCCCTTCTCAACGGTGAACCTTGTACTTATCACATAATTGATCTGTGATGGTACACAGGAAAATTTATCAGCCAAATCGTTACGCTGAATTTCTACAGCTCCTTCAGGACTTTCGTGCAAAATACTCTTGAGATATTTTTCTATAATATCGGAGATATTACGCATCACCCATCCTCCATCACTCATTCTCCAGCACATAGCCGACTTGCTTCAAATGATTCACACTTTAGTATTAACCATAAGGCTTTATTTGATATCGAGCAGAACTAACATTGTAACCTTTGTTGACTTTGACTTTCTTTGACTTTATTTGTATTATAGCATAATTTTTTCGTTTGCCAAGTGGACTACAAGAGTCCATATCACTCTCTTATATCGCGTTCTATAACAAGCCCCATCTGTAAAGAACACTAAAAAGCCGACGCGATAAAGTATCGGCGTCAGCTTGTAGGTTAGGTGTTTGCTTTACAGTCTCTTGCTATTCCAGACTAGGAATCTTTAGCTCCTGTACCATCGGAATACTCATCCCTTATTTGCACCTGCAGTAATCCCTTCAATTAGAAAACGTTGCAAGAATAAGAACAGTATTGCAATTGGAATAGAGGAGAGAACCGCACCGGCTGCAAACAGAGTAAATTCTGTACTAGAGTATGAATTTACCAATTCGTACAACCCTACTGCAAGAGTCCAATTTTCACGTGAACGAAGAATAAGTCGTGCAAATATAAAATCAACCCATGCCCCCGTAAACGTTGTTAGAGAGATATATGTGATCATCGGCTTAGAGAGGGGTAACATGATCTTCATAAAGACATCCATGTGACTTGCTCCATCGAGCTGAGCCGACTCCGCTAAACTATGCGGTATTGTGTCGAAGAATCCTTTTGCTACGAACATATGCAGTGCCGCTCCTGCTGTATAGACCAATATTAAAGCATAGGGGGTATTTAGCAAATTCAATTGCAAAAGAATGATGTAAATAGCTATCATGCTCATAAATCCAGGAAACATGCCTAAAATAAGAATTAATGACATAATCGTTTTACGGCCATAAAAGCGGAAACGTGAAATAGAATAAGCTGTTAGTATTTGAATAAATGTACCTAGAACCATACTAGTAGTAGCAATTTTTAAAGTATTCCAAAACCATCTCATGAAAAACACTTGCTTATCGCTTTGCTCAATAAACAGATCCCGATAATGAATAAACGTTAATTGTTTCGGAATTAGTGAATCACTAAAAAGTGAATCACCCACTCGAAGGGAGGACATGACAACCCAAATCGCCGGGTAGAGGAAACCAATGGCAAGGATAATAAGCATCAAATAACTTAATGTTAAAGATATATTTCCCTTTCTCATTGAACCATATCCTCCTCTTTATAAGATTTTGTTCTTCTGAAATTGTATATGGAGAGACTGGCTATAAGAATGAATACAATGAGTCCAACCGCTGATGCTATATTATACCTTTGATTATCTAACGCGAGCTTGTATAACCAAGTAACTAACAAATCAGTACTTCCAGCAAACACATAGTCACCATTGGCCGGGAGTCCCTCTGTTAACAAGTAAATTACGTTAAAGTTGTTAATATTAAATGCAAAGGACATAATAAGAAGCGGTGCAGTAGCAAATAAAATATACGGTAAAGTTATGCTTCTGAATTTTGCAAACTTTGACGCTCCATCAACATCCGCTGCCTCGTAAAGATCCTTGGGAATATTACCCAAAAGACCAATAGTCAATAGCATCGAGGATGGTATACCTATCCACATGTTGACTATGATTATGGTGACTTTTGCCCAGAACGGGTCATTAAGCCAAGGAAGTCCGCCAAGCCCGAAATATCTTAAGTATTGATTGATCGGACCAAACTGATAGTTAAGCATATTACGCATTACCAGCAACGAAATAAATTGTGGTATGGCATATGGAATTATATAAATCATGCGCCACATCACTTTAAACTTGATTCTCTTTTGTTGAATAAGCAACGCGACAAGAATACCGCCTAGGTAGCAAGTGAATGTGGAAAGAACTGCCCATACGATTGTCCACATTGATACCCCTATAATGGTATTTTTCCATTGTTTCAGAAACAACAGATCTTTAAAAGTGCTTAATCCTACCCAATCTACCAAGCTTTTGGGAGGGATATGATTGGGGGCAGTATAATTTGTAAATGCCAAAAAAATCATAAAAATAATGGGAACTATGGTAAACAACAATATTCCTAACCCTGGTATGAATAACATAGCGTAAGGGAAGCTATTGTCGTTAATATTGCGAATTGTATTGTGGAAATTGGGGGCATTAAGGCCTTTTTCCCTAAGTTGACCATTTTTATAGGCGTCTTTAATATTTGAAACATACATAGAAATAAATAGAAGAAGGATAATAAGTGATATCAAACCTTCAAGTAACATAAAAATGGAATGGTCACCAGGAATGTTTACATAGACTCTTCCCACCTTTTCGAGGTGAGTAGGAACGGAGCCTAAAGTAATCAAACCATATATTTTTTCGATCAGCATGGTCACCATTAAATACAACGCTAAAATTTCTGTGAGAATAAAAATTATTCCTTTAATAATTTGCTTATTATACAATTGACCAATACCCATAAATAATACGGATAACAGAGCAGCCATTTTTGCGTGTTTACCCATAAATATTCTCCTTTTCCCCATAAAAGGGTGGTAACATCTCCTCCCAGTGTTTATGAGAAAAGATGTTACGCTAAATAGCTCAGATATTAATTGCTGACCTGATTAAAATTACTTTTCATTTGATTAACCATATTGTCCATGACTTCTTTAGGATCTTTGCCCTCATTCCAAAGTGAAGCAACCGCTGCACCCATTGGAGTCGGATATTGAGCATATTCTGCAATAGAAGGCATCGGCACAGAATTTTTGAATTGTGCCAGAAATACTGATGCGAACGGATCACTTGTAACCTTTGAATTCTCTGAGGCTTTTTTGTTGGCAGGCAATGCACCTGTTAATTCAAAATTTTTAATTTGCCATTCTTCAGAAGTAATTAAGTTAGCAAACAGTTTTGCTGCATTTGGATATTTGGTATGTGCACTTACATAGTAAGCCTTAACACCGGAGAAAGGTTTCATTGGCTGTCCATTAGGAAGGTTTGGATATACACTAACGCCAAGATTTTTGACAGTTTTACCGAACGAGACCGTATCCCAAGGGCCACTTACATTCATAGCAAGCTTGCCGTCAGAGAATAAGCTCTTTCTAATATCTTTGTTAACATCAGATGTTTGAAGTGGCAAAATCGCATTTAGACTCTGATAAAATTTTGCTGCTTCAACACCTTGTTCGTTATTTAAACCTATGTCGGTTGGATCTGTACCATCATTACCAAAGATGTATGCTCCATATCCACCAAAGAACCCATAGTTCCAATACGAGCTTCCAATATCCCACATGTAAGCGAATTTATTGGCTTTCGGATCGTTAAACGTTTTTGCAAATTCGATAACACCGTTCCAATCCGCCGGAACTTCTGAAATCAAATCTTTATTATAGAAAACAGCAGAAGTTTCTACAGACATAGGGTATCCATACATAATATCGTCTGTCGTCACTGCTAATACTGCCAATTCATTATTGTTTGCTTTTGTTTCTTCCTCGAACCAGTCATTTGGCAAGAAGACTCCTGCATCAACCCCGCTTCCTGTTCGATCATGCACCCCCATAAACACGTCTGCACCAATTCCTGCCGGTCCATCTGTAATCATTTGACCGATAGATTCACTAGCTGACATTTCTGAGAAGGTTATGGACACACCATACTTCTCCGCAAATACTTTCCCTGCTGATTCAATTAACGCCTTGTCCTCCCCACCATCCCAAACAATCAGTGTAGCACCTGGTTCAGGCTTTAATTCTTCTTCCACTGCGGCTGAATTTCCATTCGGTTCCTGCGCAACCGTCGGATCAGGATTCTGCTCAGTGGTTGGGGTCTGACTTGCTGTACCGCCACATCCTGCCAGTGCAACCACAATAACAAATAACAGCAAAACATTTAATAATTTTGTTTTCAATACAAACCCACCTTTCAATAATATTTTATTATCTGCGCAACCGTCTGCACAATAGTAAGTAAGCGCTTACCGATAATATACAATAAGTTTGTTTTTTACGCAATATTAATATTTTCTTAAAAAAAACGTTGTTTATTGAGGTATTACATGGTTTTATGATAGTATCATTAATGATGATGAGTTATCATCAGATCATTAAACAGTAAAAAAATACGAAATAGATACCGAAATAAGTATGTGCAACCGGTTCGACAAAGGAGAGCTTTAAAACGGATCTTTGAAAGGGGGAGTATTGCAGCATTCGGCAGTAAATTATTAAACATTGATCGGAGGCATCAGCATGTATAATACTTTTATTTTTGATTTGTATGGAACTCTAATTGATATTCATACAGATGAAGAGTCACCTGAATTTTGGGAGAGACTAAGTTATCATTTTCTATACAGCGGTTATCCCATAAAACCTGAGGCACTTAAAGAGCAATATCGCGAGGAAGTTTCCCGGCAATTTTCTAACCCGGCAGTTAAATGCGAATTTCCTGAAATAGATGTCCATTTAATATTCAAAACTATCGCTTCTCGAAAAGGGCAATGTCCAGATGTGGAGTGGATTGAGGAAACGGTGCGTTGGTTCAGACGACTGTCCATTCGCCGTTTGCAGTTGTATGAGGGTGTAAAGGAAACTTTAATTATATTAAAAGCTCAGAATAAAAAAATCTATTTATTATCTAATGGACAAAAAACATTTGTGGAAGAAGAAATGCGTGCTTTGGGTATTAATGATTTGTTTGATGGCATCGCCATCTCATCTAACCCGGGGATATGCAAACCTGATCCGCTATTTTACGACTATCTAGTGAACACATTTAAGGCCGATCTTTCTTCTGCTATTATGATTGGTAATGATGCGACAACAGATATTGAGGGAGCAAAACGTGTAGGTATCGATGCATGCTACTTCCATTCCAACTGCTCTCCAAATACAATAGAGGTAGATTGTAAATACCAGATATGGGATGGTAATTTCCGACGTATCTTGGATATGCAGTAATCTCAATTAATACTAAACCGACCTTCAAAGTGAATTGGTCGGTTTAGTATTAAGTTAGCAGCTACGAGTACGTTTATAGTCTAAATTGTGTAGAGATTGGTAAATGGAGAGGGAGCTATTTCCGGGAGCACTTCCATTGCGATTAACTATTTTTTGGTGGTGCAGTAGATTTGCGTTTGACCAGATGATGTTTTATAATTACTGGTTTCAGATCCGGCTTCCCGCCCCCAATCCATTTCAACAATTTCTCTGTAGCTTGGTAGCCTACATCATAGGAATAAAGATCTATCGTTGTTAATGGTGGGGCTGAAATTTCCGAGAACATAATGTTGCTAATACCTGCAATTGAACATTGTTCGGGTACTGATATCCCCAGTTCATGAAATAAACTCATTACACTCATGGCAATTACATCATCAACCGCCACTACTGCTGAAGGAGCATCAGGCAATAACATAATTTCACGCAGCTTATTTAATCTTTCTGATCTAGTGCCAAAAATAACTCGTGATACCGAGTTTGCAGAATCCACTGGTAGCTTAGCTTCCTCCATCGCCAGTAAAAAACCCATCAAACGATCCTGATTAACGACAAAATTCAATCTGCCACTAAGATAAGCAATCTTCCTGTGCCCCATTTGTATAAGATACTGCGTTACCTCATGAACCGCTAAAACGTTATCATTAGTAACGTAGGATATAGAACCATCATCGGAAGAGGGTTTACCAACCATAACAAAAGGGACATTCTGAGTTTTAATAAAATCTATCATTGGATCTGTTTGCTCTGAGTATAACCAGATAAATCCGTCAACACGTCTTCCTTTAATCATCTCGACAATATTTTGTGAATGCTGCTGATTGTCAATGCCATTTGAGAACACCAAACTGTATCCCTTTTTTATTGCACAATCATTAATTCCTCTAAGCACTTCAGGGAAAAACGGATGCTTATAAAACGAGACATCTGATTGAGGCAATACTATAGCAATATTATTCGATTGTTTTGATGCTAAAGTGTGGGCATGATAGTTTCGATGGAATTCCAGTTTTTCCATCGCATCCATTACTTTTTCTTTTGTCTCTTTACTAATGCGGTCACTGTCAGCCAATACTCTGGAAACTGTAGAAGTTGCAACTCCTGCCAGCTTGGCTACATCTTTAATTGTAGCAGCCATACTTTTCCGGTTCACCACCATTTTTGCATTAAAAACATGCACTCTATTCTGATTAATGAGCATATCATATGAATACTGTAACTTCAAGAATGGAAAATTGCATCTCTAAGAGCATCCGTGCAAATTGAATAGCAGGTGGGGAATCCCCCTGCCTTCCTTACCTCGTCATGTCCTGGTAGCCAAGAAGTTTAAGCAAGATGGTGTGGGCATCATTCTCGGAATTGCACTTTTATTCATGGGGGTGGGAGTGCCGCCCTATGAATGAAAATGTGCAAATGAGCTATTCTTCAGTAGCTTCAGCATATTCGGGTACATTTGTAATCGAGTAAGATTGTTTTCCTGGGGTGTCTTTATCCCGAGAATACCTTGTCCCATATCGACCTTATCAAAGGGCTTACGGGAGCTTTTCCCGCTAATGAATCTGGTCTTCTACCAAGTGAGCATACAAAAAGCACCACCGAATATCGGTAGTGCCTCTTCATTGTGCTTGACGGCTTCCTACTCTCCCAGAACCCTTCGGTTCAAGTACCATCGTCTATTTCTCGATGTTTGAGCCACGCACAGCGGCTATAGTGGGTAATGTCGTACTATATAACAGTAGTTGATTGCCTGACGCTCCTGGTATTGAGTAGATGACTAAAAAAATGAGGAAAAACCTGCAAAAGTGCATTTTTTTCTAAACTACCAACTCGTTTACGGAAAAAGCCTGTAAAAGTGCAGGTTGTTTGCTCCATCTTCTTCATTTAACTCATTTTGCGGTAAAATTGTTGCAGATTCGCAGGCTTTATCTCCAGAACATCAGTTTGGCCAGAAAATAACTGCACTTTCGCAGTTTTTTATTTTCATTGATTGATCCCTGTCCAATCAACTTCACAAACAAAAGAAGCACCGCCTATATCGGCAATGCTTCTTCCTTGTGCTTGGCGGCGTCCTACTCTCCCAGAACCCTTCGGTTCAAGTACCATCGGCGCTGGAGGGCTTAACGGTCGTGTTCGGGATG
>NZ_FNBG01000019.1 GCF_900102215.1 Fontibacillus panacisegetis | reverse complement strand
CAGTATCTCAGTATCTCAGTATCTCAGTATCTCAGTATCTCAGTATCTCAGTATCTCAGTATCTCAGTATCTCAGTATCTCAGTATCTCAGTATCCTCAGTATCTCAGTATCTCAGTAACTCCGTAGCTCCGTACTTCCGTACCTCAAGTAACTATGTACCTCAAGTAACTATGTACCTCCAACAGCTCGTAACTCAGTTCCTTTAATCCCTTTACCCCAGTAATCCCAAGACAGCCCAATCCATTAAATGTATAAATTCCGAGCGGAATACAAAGATTTCTATTGCGTTTCATGATATTACCCTTTATATTGGGATAAAGACCGAGTTGCCGGGTGCGTGACAGGATTGTATGACTGAAGCGGCAACATGGAAAATTCTGAGGAAATGAAGGGGGAATTGCAGCATGAAACCATCAATTTGGAAATGGAGTACACGTACAGTTGTTACGATTGGAATTGGTGCGGCATTATATGGTGCAACGAGCTGGATCGGCATACCTATAGCTCCGGACACTCAACTGCGACCAGCTATTGCGTTGCTTGCGATTTTTGGAGCACTTTTTGGCCCGGTGGTAGGCTTTATTGCTGGACTTATCGGTCATATTATCAATGATTTTATTACGAGCGGAACCGTATGGTGGGGCTGGGCGCTTGGTTCAGGGATCGCTGCGGCGTTCATGGGGCTGATTTATCTTTCCAGGGATTTCAATCCCAAAGAAGGTCTGATTAAGAAAAAGCATCTGATTCAGTTTTTGATATACGGCATTATAGGTATTTTCGGGTCGCTTGCTTTCTCGGGTTTATTCGATATTGTGGTCATGGGTGAACCGAACGATAAAATACTGATTCAAATCGTATCTGCAGGCCTTGCGAATCTTGGCGTATTTTTTGTTCTTGGCATTCCTGCTGTATGGGCGTATGCGAAGCGCAATCAGAGCAATACGAATTTGACAGTAGAGAGATAGGGGTTACTTGTAGTTATGCAGCCTGTTATTTCATTTCGCAATTTTAGTTTTCGATATAAAAGTCAAACCCGGCCAACGGTTAAAAATGTGAATCTGAACATCATGCCCGGGGAAAAAATATGGATTGCCGGTCCCAGTGGTTCCGGTAAATCGACATTAGCCCATTGTATCAATGGGCTAATTCCCTTTTCATATAGTGGCGAGATTACTGGAGAATTGCTGTTGAACGGACAGGAGGTGTCTGGTCGCAGCATTTTTGAGCGTAGCCGTAGAGTCGGTACGATCCTGCAAAATCCAGATGCCCAGTTTGTAGGCCAGACGGTGGGTGAGGATGTTGCTTTTCAAATGGAAAATGAAGAGGTAGCTCCTGGGGAGATGAAGCCGAGGGTTTATTCCTCGCTTGATTTGGTAGGGATGCTGCAATATGAGGAACAAGGCCCGCATGACCTGTCAGGAGGACAAAAGCAAAGTGTGTCTCTGGCTGGTGTACTGTCCACGCAGGCAGACATTCTTTTATTTGATGAGCCACTTGCTAATCTGGACCCTGCGAGCGGAACGAGAGCCATGGGGCTGATCGATGAAATTCACAAAACTGGCGGGAAAACGGTTATTTTAATAGAGCATCGGGTTGAGGATGTCCTTGGGCAGCCTATTGATCGAATCGTGATCATGAGTGAAGGAGAGATCGTGGCTATAGGTACGCCGGAAGAGCTGTTGCGAGGGGGTGTCCTTCCGAATTATGGACTTCGCCAGCCTCTATACTTGAACGCTCTAGGTTATGCTGGAATCAAACTGGAGCATTTGAATAATTTAAGCACACCTGAAGCTGTTACTGCTGAAAAGGAAGTCTCACAGGATTATAAACAACAAATTGAATCGTGGATATCTTTTGTTGATCAGAACAGAGAGCAGGATAAGTCGAACATTTTGCTGGATATTCGTGATGTAAGTTTCTCCTATTCTTCGGGTAAAAATGCCAAGGATGCAGTAAAGGAAGTTTCTTTTTCCATTGGAGCAGGTGAGAGAGTAGCGCTGCTTGGAAGCAATGGGGCAGGAAAATCCACGTTATCCGGACTAATTACGGGTCTTTTTAAGCCGAGGAGCGGAGAGATTAGCTGGAGAGGTGAAAATATCGCAGACTGGTCCATCCGCCGAAGAGGCGAAGAGATCGGTTACGTGATGCAGAATCCGAACCATATGATTACTCAGCATATGATTCGTGATGAAGTAGCTTTAGGCCTGCAAGCGAGAGGGATTGTGGATCAAGAGAAGGAACGTAGAGTTAATGAGGCTTTGCAAATTTGTGGTTTATATCCCTATCGTAACTGGCCAGTGTCTGCACTGAGCTTTGGGCAAAAAAAGCGTCTCAGCATATCGTCCATTCTGGTGCTGGAGCCGAAGCTGATGATTCTGGATGAGCCGACTGCCGGACAAGATTATCGTCATTACACGGAGTTTATGGACTTTATTAGCGGATTGGCTGATCAAGGAATGTCATTCCTGTTCATCACTCATGACATGCATTTGGCACTCGAATATGCGGACCGTGCCGCCGTGATGGCTAATGGGGAGATTATAGCGGCGGATACGGTTGCTAATGTGCTTTCAGACAGGACAATCACAGAGCAAGCCCGTCTTCGAGAGACAAGCCTGTCCCGTTTTGCCAAAGCTTGGGGTATTTCCTCGCCAGCTCAGTTCGTCCAAGCCTTTATTAATATGGAACAGCGAAGCAAGATGCTGAACATGGGAGAGGGTGAAGCGTCTCATGAGTAAAGCAGGCAGCCTGTTTGTTGAGGGGGACTCTTTTTTCCATCGTATGGATGGAGCGGTTAAGCTTATTATGCTGTTGACTTGGACGGTGGTCACCTTTTTGTTCCTGGATTTGCGGATATTTGTGGTTATGCTGGCGGGTGGTGTAACTATGCTGCTGCTGTCTCGTATACCGGTCAAGCGAATGGCGCTTTTATTCTGGGTACTGGCGATTTTTACGATCATTAATAGTGTTTTTATTCTACTGATTACCCCGCGATTTGGTTCAACGCTAACTGGAAGCAACACCCCGCTAATCCCGATTGGATACGATACAATTAATACAGAAACGCTTTTTTATATTTTGACTTTGTCTTTAAAATACTTAACGCTGCTTCCGATCACCCTGCTGTTTATTTTTACTACGCACCCCAGCCGATTTGCGGCAAGCCTCAACAAGCTAGGGGCTCCATACAAGCTGGCTTATTCAGTGAGCATAGCTTTTCGGTATATCCCCGACTTGACGCAGGAATTCAAAAACATTTTAAATGCCATGCAAATGCGCGGTCTCGGCATTTCGCGTAGCGATGGAAGCTTATTGCGTCGGATGCGAAATTTGTCACTCGTTGTCGTGCCGTTATTGCAATCATCCCTTCAGCATATTGAATCTGTATCGGATGCGATGGATCTTCGAGGTTTCGGAGCAAGGCCAAAACGCACATGGTATATGGGAACTCCAATGTCCCGCAGTGACAAGACCGCAGCCCTGTTATGCGGATTACTGCTTATTTTGGCTATAACAGTAAAAGTATCGTTTATAAAAGGATTCTGGTATCCCTTCTAAACCTGGCATCAAATTGCTGGTATAATTGAAATATTGGAGTCACATGGCAAGGAAAATTTGGATATGGATAAGTGTGTCCTTGAAATATGTGCTTTTGATATGTACTATGGTTGAAGAACATTACGCAATCAGGGCAGTACTTGAATACGTATTATTAGAATAGGAGTTGTCATAAATATGGCTTTAAAGGCGGGAATCGTGGGCCTTCCGAACGTTGGGAAATCCACATTGTTTAATGCAATTACACAAGCGGGTGCTGAATCTGCCAACTATCCGTTTTGCACCATTGACCCGAACGTGGGCGTGGTAGAAGTACCGGACGAACGATTGGATAAACTGACTGAGCTGGTCGTTCCAAATCGTACAGTGCCTACAGCGTTTGAATTTGTGGATATTGCCGGTTTGGTTCGCGGCGCTAGTAAAGGTGAAGGACTCGGAAACAAATTTTTGGCACATATCCGTGAAGTGGATGCGATCGTTCATGTTGTTCGCTGCTTTGAGGATGAGAATATTACACACGTAGATGGTAAAATCAACCCGATCAGCGACATTCAGACAATCAATCTGGAGCTGATCCTGGCTGACCTTGATAGTGTAGAGAAACGAATTGACCGTTCCCGTAAAAACATGAAGGGCGGCAACAAGCAGTATGAGAAGGAAGTAGAAGTGCTGGAGCGAATTAAAGAAGCGCTTTATAACGATCAGCCGGTACGAAGCGTTGAATTGTCGGAGGATGAGAAGCTGATCGTTCGCGACCTTCATCTCCTTACGTTGAAGCCTGTATTGTATGCAGCAAATGTCAGTGAGGATGGTGTAACTGAAGCGGATAGCAATCCTTTTGTACAGCAAGTGAAGGATTTCGCTGCGGCAGAAAATGCGGAGGTCGTTCCGATTAGTGCCAAGGTAGAGGCTGAAATTGCCGAGCTTGATGGCGAAGATAAAGCGATGTTCCTTGAAGAATTGGGTCTTGAGGAATCCGGTCTTAATCGTCTGATCAAAGCGGCTTACCGTTTGCTCGGATTGTACACTTACTTTACAGCCGGTGTTCAGGAAGTTCGTGCATGGACGATCCGTAAAGGCACTAAAGCTCCAGGAGCAGCAGGGGTAATTCACTCTGACTTCGAACGCGGCTTTATTCGTGCAGAGGTTGTTTCGTATGACGATCTTGTAGCAGCAGGCTCCATGAACGTAGCGAAAGAACGTGGTCAACTGCGCCTTGAAGGTAAAGAATATGTGGTGCAGGACGGCGATGTAATGCATTTCCGTTTCAACGTGTAATTTCAACTTTTTATCTGGAAATTATGATAAAGGATCTCGTCGATGACGAGGTCTTTTTATATCTGGCGTGCTTTTTTTGGCGTTAGTAAACGGGTTGTGAGAGGGAATTGGGCGGGATCGTGTGAATTTGTAAGTACCTGTGGTCTGTTCATTGAGTAAAAAATATGATATAATAAAAAGTCGTTTATTCTTGCTAATTTAAAGTGGAGATAGACGCTTTTTCAGGATGAATGATGATTAAAGATTGTTATTATAAAGTGAGGTGCTTCCCTTGTTGGATCGACTACAATCCCTGGCAGATCGTTATGAGAAGCTGAGTGAGCTGCTCTGCGACCCGGACGTAGCTAATGATACAAAGAAACTGCGGGATTATTCTAAAGAACAATCGGATTTACAGCCGGCTTTTGAGGCGTACACTGAATATAAGACTGTTATCGAAGAACTTGAGGCAGCTAAAAATATGCAGGCTGAGAAGCTGGACGATGAAATGCGTGAAATGGTTAAAATGGAAATTGATGATCTGACGAAGCGTGAGCAGGAGCTGGAAGAGACGATCCGGGTACTGCTGCTGCCAAAAGATCCGAATGACGATAAAAACGTAATCGTAGAAATTCGCGGTGCTGCGGGTGGGGATGAGGCAGCTTTATTTGCGGCTGATTTGTATCGTATGTATACTCGCTTTGCTGACTCACAAGGCTGGCGTGTAGAGCTGATGGACGTGAATGAGAGTGACCTTGGCGGATTTAAAGAGGTAATTTTTATGATTAACGGACGCGGAGCCTATAGCAAAATGAAATACGAGAGCGGCGCCCATCGCGTACAACGGATTCCGTCCACAGAGTCCGGCGGACGCATTCATACCTCGACTTCAACAGTTGGTGTTATGCCGGAAGCGGAAGAAGTAGATATTGAAATTTTGGATAAAGATATTCGTGTCGATACGTTCTGTTCCAGTGGTGCAGGCGGTCAGTCTGTTAATACGACGAAATCGGCTGTACGCGTAACACATATTCCTACGGGTATCGTGGCAACATGTCAAGATGGCAAATCCCAGAACTCTAATAAGGAAAAGGCGCTACAGGTGCTTCGGGCACGTATCTCTGATATGAAACGTCAGGAAGAAGAAGCGAAATATGCAGGCGAGCGCAAGAGCAAAGTGGGTACGGGGGATCGCAGTGAACGGATTCGGACGTATAATTTCCCGCAAAGTCGGGTCACTGATCACCGCATTGGTCTCACGCTGCATAAGCTTGACCAAGTGATGAATGGAGATATTGAAGAAATTATCTCAGCGCTGAATCTCGCAGAGCAGGCGGAGCTGATGGATAAAGGAGAATAACAAATTGAATGGTGAAGGATATGTATTATCCGGAGCGCTCAATATTTTGGAAGCCCGAAAAGAGGCTTCTTCTTTTTTAGCGGCAGCCGGTATTAATGACCCTGACTCAAATGCAGATCTGCTTATTCGCCATGTGCTTGGACTGGAGGGGGCGGCGTATCTCATGGCGCTGCGCGATCCGTTCCCGGAGGACCGGAAGGCCGAATGGGAAGAAGTGATCCGCCGCAAAGCGGCGGGTGAACCAGCGCAGTATATTATCGGGGAGCAGGAGTTCTACGGCTTGACCTTCAAGGTCAAGCCGGCGGTGCTGATCCCGCGTCCGGAAACGGAGCTGCTGGTTGAAGGAATCGCCAACCTGGGCGATTCCTTATGGCCGGGCGGCGCACCGAAGGTCGCCGACATCGGGACAGGCAGCGGCGCGATTGCCGCTGCTCTCGCACACCTGCGCCCAGCCTGGGCTATTACGGCGAGTGACATCTCGCCGGAAGCGCTTGAGGTGGCGCAGGAGAATGTCCGGCGGCTCGGCCTGCAGGTGAAGTTCAAGCAAGGGGACTTGCTTGAACCGTTCTGCGGCGAGTCGCTGGACATTGTGGTTTCGAATCCGCCGTATATACCGGCGGAGACGATCGCGCACCTGCAGCCTGAGGTGCGCGACCATGAGCCGCGCGGGGCGCTGGATGGCGGACCTGATGGACTCGCCCCGTATCGCAAAATGATGGCGCAGCTCTCTTTGCTGCCGCAACCGCCACGTCTGATAGGCTTTGAGCTGGGTATGGGACAAGCGGAAGATGTCGCTGATCTGTTGCGTACGGCTGGACATTGGGACAAAATCATAACGATTCCCGACTTGGCAGGCATCGACCGCCATGTAATTGGAATAAAAAAACACTAGAGATTCGATGTGCAAAGGATAATAATTGCTGATGCAGGCAAGCAGTTGAAGTGGATGCAGAATGGTTGTAAGGTCCAATAGACTTCGAGCTGAGTTTTCCTTACAATAATGAGGAGACTATCGATGGCCAGAGTGTTTGAACTCCAAGGTAGGAGGAACGGAGGACAGGATCAATGCTTAACAAATTAAAGAAAATCGACTACACGATCGTGTTCATTCTGCTGGTCCTGATGGGTATCAGTATTGCGGTGCTGTATAGTGCGACATCTAATACAAAGTTTCATGGCTACGAGCTTCGGATGGCTCTGTATTATGTGCTTGGATTTATCGCTTTTTTTGCAGTGGCAATGATTGATTATCGGTTGTTTGTAAAATACGCACTGTATATTTATATATTTGGGATCGCGCTGCTCGTCGTCGTCATGTTTGTCGGAAGTACACTGAACAATGCAACAGGCTGGATCAAGCTAGGGGGCTTCAGCTTTCAGCCCGCCGAATTTTTTAAACTACTGCTGATAATGTTCCTTGCATCCATGCTGTTGATTAAACGGAAGCCGCGTCTGACCTTTTGGCGGGATGTTGTGCCTATTTGTTTGTTCACATTCATTCCTTTTGTCCTCGTTATGGCACAAAATGACCTTGGTAACGCACTCAGCTACGTGATCATTCTAGCAGGGATGCTGTGGATCGGTAACATCAAATACACCCACGCGCTGATTGCACTGGTTATTTTTGCCGGGTCGGTGTTCGGTGGAATTACCGCATACAAGGTGTATCATGATGAAGTTTACACTTTTTTTGAAGATATCGGGCGTGAGCACTGGATTGAACGGATTGACCCTTGGCTCGTGCCTGAGAAGGCAACGGCTAAAGCCATTTACCATACAAAAAACGCTAAACTTGCGATCGCTTCAGGAGGTATGACCGGAGAAGGATACATGAAAGGGGAGACGGTACAATCAGAACGTGTTCCGTTAACGTATTCAGATTCCATTTTTGTCGTCATAGCTGAAGAATTTGGGTTTTTAGGTAGTTCGATATTGCTGCTGCTCTATTTTGTGTTGATTCATCGGCTGATTTTGATATCTCTGGAGTGCAAGGATCGAAGTGGGCCATATCTTATCGTGGGGATCGTGGCGATGCTCCTGTATCAAATTTTTGAAAATATCGGGATGTTCATCGGGCTAATGCCTCTTACCGGGATTACGCTGCCGTTTATCAGTTACGGTGGTACTTCACTCTTAATCAATATGGCCAGTATTGGCGTTGCGATGAGCATACGTATTCATGGCCAAGAAGCGTCGGATGAGCACACACGCCCAGTCTCGCGGTATGCGTTAAAATCAAAGGTTGGAGGAAGAACTTCTTAATAAAAATATAGCGGTAATTCAGGCGCTTGCTGTAGTGATCGGCGTCTGGGTTATCTTTTTTTTGTATATACTGACTCGGTTAAGGTTCCGGTGAATAGTAACTGTACAAAATACACTTATTTTAGAGAATTAGAGTCATCTTCTTTTAAAATAGATACTGCAGTTGTATGTTATGCAATTAATTTAGGAAAAAAGCTATTTATAGGGGAATTAAGTGTATTTAATGCAACTCCATCTGAAAAGCACTATACCTATACCACTTGATTATTTCATAGATTTATAGATTCATAGGTTTAACTCTCTCTATTACGGACATACTGATAGACATCAGAAGGTTGCGTGAGGGGAGCTGGAGACACATGAAGAGCCAAGGCAGATTTGAAAGCAGCAGTCGATCAGGAAATTATCATAGACTTGGGCGCCAAATTGCACTTATTATGTTTAGTATTTTTATTTTGTTGATGTCATGGGAAGGGCAGAGGGTGGATTCGGCCGCAGTTGCGGTAGAGGGGCAAAAGGTGATTCCTCAGGATTCGATTCGGCTTCGTATTCTGGCAAATTCGGATAGAGCCAGCGATCAAATTGTTAAGCGGCGTGTGCGTGATGCTGTTGTGGAGCAAATGAACAGTTGGGTAAGGCAATTGGATAACCCTCAAAGCTTGGATGATGCTCGGCGCGTGATTAGCGAAAATTTGGATTCAGTCGAAAAAATCGTAGAGCAAACACTTAGAAGCAGCGGCAAAAACTACGATTACACAGTGGAATTAGGCGTTGTTCCTTTTCCTACAAAAATGTATGGCGGTGCCATCTATCCTGCGGGAAATTACGAAGCGCTTCGTGTAACGCTTGGTGAAGGGAACGGGAAGAATTGGTGGTGTGTGTTGTTTCCTCCGCTTTGTTTTGTGGATGCTGGAAGCGGTGATGCATTAGCACAAAATAAAAAAGCTGAAGCGTCGAAAGCAAAAGCAGGAGATGGTTCGGCTGGTAACGAATCCTCGGCCAAATTGACAGCTTCAGCTGCTGGAGCCGAAGGGGATGCGACTCAAGTTCAGGCTGATCCTGAGGAGACGGAAGTTCGATTCTTTTTATGGGATGTGCTCACAGGTTTCTGGAATTGGGTAACAGGGTTGTTTGCCTAAAACAGGTCGATTCTGATGCAAAATATCTATGATCCCGGATGGGTTAGGTTATAATAGAGTAGTTAATGAGTTGCTCTGTGTTCTGGCAAATATATTTTACAGTTTGGGATGATTACAAGTGGACAATAACCTTCGACATACAGGAAATAATCAGAAGTCAGGAAAAAATGAGAGTTTAGCGCATTTAGAGCAGCGTGACACCCGAATGTGGGATGTTACGGGTGCGATGGTTTTTGTGGAGTCACAGTCAGGAAAGATCCTGAAGGACGATGACGCCCAGCTTGCAGCTGCTTTGCAGGAAGCAGGGGAAATACTGGCTTCAGGTGGGACGGTCGCATTTCCTACGGAGACGGTATACGGTCTTGGTGCAGATGCGAGAAATACGGAAGCGGTGGAGGCGGTATTTGCCGCAAAGGGGCGGCCATCCGACAATCCGCTGATCGTACATATTGCCTCCATGAGCCAGCTCGATGGTCTCGTCACAAGAGTGAACGAGACGGAGCGTCGGCTTATGGAGGCGTTTTGGCCGGGGCCGCTGACGGTGGTGCTTCCGGTAGCGCCCGGCGCCGTCTCGCCTTGCGTGACGGCGGGCTTGTCCACCGTGGGCGTGCGCATGCCCGCCCACGACATTGCGCTGCGGCTGATTGCCGCAGCGGATTGCCCGGTGGCAGCGCCTAGCGCCAACCGGTCCGGGCGACCGAGCCCGACGCTGGCAAGCCACGTCGGCGAGGACCTGGCCGGCCGCATCGACGGAATCGTCGACGGCGGGCCAACGGGTGTTGGCGTCGAATCGACGGTTGTCGAGGTCGGCGCCGATGGCACTGTGACCGTGCTCCGCCCTGGCGGGATCACGGCCCGGCAGCTCGCCCGCGTAGCCACCGCGGGCGTGCGGCTGGACGCCGCCCTGCTGGAGGCGGGCGGCGTGGATATCCCGGCGCCGCGTGCGCCGGGAATGAAGTATACGCATTATGCGCCCCGCGGCGCAATGCGTATTGTTGCGGGAGCCGCCCCCGAGAGGGTGGCGGCCCGCATCCAGGCCGAGCTGGACGCAGCGGCCGAGCGCGGTGAGACGACGGGAGTGCTCGCCTTTGACGAGCACCTCCCTCGCTACCGCGCGGATTGCGTGGAGTCGCTCGGCAGCATAGCGGCGCTGGAGACGGCTGCGCATCGTCTCTATGCCGCGTTACGCCGCTTCGATGATCGCGGCGTAACGTGCATTCTCGCCGAGTCATGCCCGCAGGACGGGCTTGGCTCGGCCGTGATGAACCGGCTGTTAAAAGCAGCCGGGCACAACGTGATTCACGTGTAGCTCGTTTCAACTTGACCCTTTCCTATTTTATGGGTAATCACTCCTTGAAATAAGCTTGATAGAACAAAAAACTGGTAAAAGTGCAGGTTTTTGCACTGCAATCGTACATCAAGGTAGAAAAGCCTGCAAAAGTGCAGCAATCTAACTGTTTTAGCTCCAAAACTTGAAATGAAGTACAAAATTCCTGCATTTTCGCAGGGATTTTTCTATACCGACTAACATGATGGTAAAGAGATGCACTTCTGCAGCAATTTCTCAAATTTTAATCTAGTTAGCCGCATTCTCTAAGCACATCAGTATTCAAATTTAAAGTTAACCTAGTAATTCGCACCCAGTTGCAGTCATCGCGGTCAGTCGAAGTAATCGCACCCAGTTGCAGTCATCACAAATCACAATCAGTTACAGTAATCCCAAATAGTTGCAGTGTTCCGGTCAGTTGCAGTAATCCCACCCATTCGAAGTAATCACAGTCTATCACGGTCCATCACAGTCAGTTCCAGCAGTCTCAATCCATCCAATCAGCGTAACTCTTATCGTGTCCTGCATCAGTCCTAACCTAATTTTTATCATAGCTGTATCCATATCGTACAATTTTCTGGTCCATATTTTAGTCGTTTACAGTCCATCTAACCCATTAATCTACCTGAATAATCAGAAGGAGGCGTTGCAGATGATTTCCATCGGACTTACCGGCTGGGGGGAGCACCCTGACTTATATCCTCCTGGCACTTCTGCAAGGCAAAAGCTCACGATGTATGCGAAGCATTTTCCTGTAGTGGAGGTGGATAGTTCTTTCTATGCCATACTTAATCAGGATACTTATCGCCGCTGGTTGAGTGAGACACCGCCGCATTTTAGCTTTATCCTAAAAGCTTATCAGGGAATGACGGGGCATACTCGCGGTAAATCGCCTTATGACGGGCCAGGAGAGATGTTTCGGGCATATTTGGATTCGATTTCTCCCGTAATAGAAGCAGGTCGGTTGAAGGCGATCATGTTCCAGTTTCCACCTTGGTTTGATTGTACCTCTGAACATGTACGTCAGCTTCGTGCGGTCAAAAGATGGATGGGAAATCTTCCGCTCGCTCTCGAATTCCGTCATCAGAGCTGGTTTACTCCTGATACTAAAGAAGGAACATTATCCTTTATGCGTAAAGAAGGCTGGATTCATATAGTCTGTGATGAACCACAAGTGGGGCAGGGTTCTGTTCCTACGGTACTTGAGCCCACTAACCCTGACCTTACCATTGTTCGTCTTCATGGGCGAAATGCTGAAGGCTGGAGTCAGGGCAGCGCTCCGAACTGGAGAGAAATACGAAATCTGTATCGGTATAATACGGAAGAGCTTTTAGAGTGGCGCGATAATCTGGCTGTATTGGAATCCAGAGGCACGAAGGAAATATGCATGATTCTTAATAACAATTCAGGTGGAGACGCCGCTTCCAATGCTAAGGAAATGAGTGGGATTCTTGGTATGGCTGCTGTAGATCTACCGCCTAAACAACTGGATCTATTCGGCCTTGATGAATAATGCCTCCTTTTGTTCACGCTTGCTTGCAATAGGACTTTAAAAAATGTTATTACTATGAATAACCTTTTTTATGACACGCTTGGCAGCCGTTGGGAGGACAAATAGTGGAAGTTTTTGAACTAGTACTTATTATGCTTGGACTTATTGGGGTATCCAATGTGCTGAATCGGTTCATACCGTTTGTTCCGGTTCCTTTGCTTCAAATTATTCTTGGAACGCTCGTGGCCTTACTGCCATTAGGGCTTCATCTGGAATTAAATACGGAATTGTTTCTTGTGATGTTCATTGCACCGCTGCTTTTTAATGACGGCAAAAGAACGCCAAGAGAAGATCTGTGGAATCTGAGATCACCGATTTTATTGCTTGCGCTTGGTCTGGTATTTGTCACAGTATTTGCTGGAGGTTATCTCATTCACTGGCTTATACCGAGTATCCCGCTGCCTGCTGCATTTGCGCTTGCGGCTATTTTGTCTCCGACAGATGCTGTAGCGGTTGGGGCATTGGCAGGACGTATTCATTTGCCAAAAGGAATCATGCGGCTGTTAGAGGGCGAGTCTCTCATGAATGATGCTTCAGGACTTGTGGCGTTTAAATTTGCGGTAGCTGCCACAGTAACAGGCGTATTTTCCATTACTGATGCTGCACTCAGCTTCTTGTGGATTGCGATCGGGGGGCTTGTGTGCGGGGCGGTTGTTTCTTTTATTATCGTATGGATACGTATGTTCATTCGTAGGTTAGGGATGGAAGACGTTACGATACATATGCTGATTCAAATTTTAACTCCATTCCTTATATACATCATTACGGAGGAATTTGGTTTATCCGGTATTTTGGCTGTTGTCGCAGGCGGGATTGTTCACGCTGTTGAACGGGATCGTTCAGAATCCTTGCAGCCTGAGTTGCAGGTCGTATCTAATAATACATGGTCCGTTATTCTTTATATTTTGAACGGGCTTGTATTTGTCATTCTTGGATTACAAATTCCCGGAGCGACGGAAACGATAATTGAAAGTCCGGAATATAGCAATTTGCAGGTAGTAGGCTTTATTGGGATTATTTTTGCGGGTCTTATTTTATTACGCTTTGTATGGGTGTACTTGTTCTGGAAAGGATCCTGGCTTTTAGATACCGGAGAAGAGATGGAGAGACCAAAGCTGACCTCATCCATTTTGATTTCTTTGTCTGGTGTGCGTGGTGCGGTTACCTTGGCAGCGGCGTTTTCTATTCCGTATGTGCTGCAGGATGGAAGTCCATTCCCTGAGCGTGATCTGATCATTTTTCTGGCTGCCGGAGTTATTCTCGTCTCTTTGATTATCGCAAGTGTCTTTTTACCATTGATTTCGAAAAAACCAGATAGTGAAGGCGACAATGAAGAAACGCGCGAGCGTGAAGTACGCATTGAAATGCTGAAAGCAGGCATCACCGCTGTTAAAGAAGCGACTAACGATAGCAATCGTGCGGCTGCAGCAGAAGTAATATCCAGTTACCATCGTCAGATTTTCAAACAGCAAAATGAGAAGGACCACGATTGGTCGAATTCGAAAAGGAATAAAGTAGTGTTGAATCTTCGTCTTGTAGGGATTCAGGCGGAGCGTTTGGAGATTCAAAAAATGCTGGATCACGGCGAAATAAGTGATGAGCTGGCCGTTAAGATTCAGGGAATCGTAGATCAAATGGAAGTCGTCATGTCGAACAAAATAAAAATGCAAGTTCTAGTATCGTTTTATCGCATTCAGCGGATATTTATGAAGCCGTTTTTGAAAAAGACGCATAAGAAGCTTTCGGCTGACCAGCTTGGGAGACTGCGAGCTACGAGACTGCGGACAAGTACAGCTGCGGTAAATGCAATCAAGGCTCAAATGAATGATAGCAATCGCGGAGCCGCATTGTCTGTTATAGCCCATTATAATGAATTGATCGCACGTCTTCAGAATGGACATAAAAATGTAATTGATGAAAATGATGAGGACGCATTTGATCAGTATAAAAATGAGCTTCGGATCAAAGCCATTCAAGCGCAGCGCAACGAGTTGCAATCCATGTTCGAGAAAGGTGAGCTTAGCTTTTCTTCGACCACTAAGTTAAGACAGTACATGAATTATCTAGAAGCAGGCATTCTAGAGCACGAGGAAGAAGAGTAAAGACATAGATGTTCAAAAGAGAGTTCAAAAAGATAGCTTTTTGAACTTCCTCTTAAGTCTGAGAATGAGTCATGAAGCTTGGCCGCCTTGCATATGGTTGTACAAGAGATTCTTGGACAATGGGGGATGGCGGTATGGCTGAGGCTTATGAGCAGCTTGGGGAGCTAATGACGATTCTTCTCATGGCGATTGCACTGGGAATGGATGCCTTTTCTCTAGGGATCGGCGTTGGAATGCGTGGAGTACAGCGCAGAGACGTGATCCGCATCGGAAGCGGAGTAGCGCTATTCCATGTCCTGATGCCGCTGCTCGGTATTTTTGCGGGTCAGTATGTCGGGTTATTGTTAGGTCACTTGTCCAGGTATGTATCCGGTGGGTTGCTTCTGCTGCTTGGCTCACATATGATCATTAGCTCGATAAAAGGCAGCGGCTTTCAGCCCATCAATCATCGAACCTATTTTGGAGTTATGTTATTTTCGCTTAGTGTGAGCATAGATTCTTTTTCGGTAGGAGTATCGCTGGGCATGTTTCACAGCAATTTGATGCTAACGGTGCTGGCATTCGGCCTTTTGGGAGGACTGATGTCTATTATCGGACTGGCTCTGGGTAGTGGTGTAAGCCGAAGCCTTGGTGAATATGGGGAAGCAGCAGGTGGAGCTATACTACTGGCGTTTGGTCTGATGTTTATCTTTTGATACAATATGAGTAAGTGCAGTTTTGCGAAAAATAAAGAGGTGGACATAGATGCGAATATTGTTTGTATGTACGGGTAATACTTGCCGCAGCCCTATGGCGGAAGGTATGCTGCGCAAGCTGGCTCGGGAGCGAGGGCTACGAGTGGAGGTACGCTCTGCGGGGGTTGCTGCTTTGGAAGGAACGTCTATGTCGCTGCTCGCTGAAGCCGTATTAAAAGACCAAGGGATAAAGGACAACATTACATCCACTCCTCTCGGAGGGGAACTGGTATCGTGGGCGGATTTGATCCTTACCCTTACAGAGAGCCACAAGCGCCAAGTCATCTACTCGTTCCCTCAAACTGCTGATAAAGTGTACTCTTTAAAAGAGTATGTCGAGGATAATAAATCGGTTTTAGCGGATCAGGAGGAACTGCAGCAGTTGATAGCCGATGTGGAACTGGATCGAGCTCTGGGCAATCCGCAAAATGAGGCGAAAATACGCCGGATCAATGAGATCGCGCGGCGATTGCCGATTTATGATATCTCCGATCCATTTGGTGGGTCGCGAGAAATATATGATCGTACAGCGACAGAAATTCGGGAAGCTCTTGGCAAGTTGCTTGATAAATTAGACAGGGCGGATAACGACAACTAATTTTCTTGTACCTGGAACTCTCTCGAGAGAGGGAGGGTAAAGGAAAAAAAGTACGCTATTCAATTGAAATTGATATAAATTTATATAATAGAGGAATATTTTTCCTTTATTTTCCGAATGAAGGCACATTTGGGTCAACTTTGGGTAGTTTCACTAATCATAAAGGAAAAAAGTTCCCCTATTATCTGATAATTAGCGCGAAATCGTGAAATAGGGGAAAATAACTACCTTATTTAATGAACTTCCCATTTGCCACTCCACCCACCATTTCAGCGTCACTTTTGATGCACATTGTCCCGTTTGCCGCTCGCCCCTCCCGTTTACCAGCATTTTTTTCGTATTAAATTGGGTTGCATTTGTTCGACTTATGCTTTATTCTAATACCATAATGAAGATCCGATGTAACTGGCGACAAGAGTGGATCAAACCACGATGGAGCATCGGAACATACGGCCGGTCGCCTGGGCAAAGAGCAAGACGTTATTATTAGCGTCCTGCTCTTTTTTCATCATTTAAGGAGGTTCAATAATCATCTTTTGATCACCGAGGAGCCGATTTTTGAACTTGAACTTAAAGTCAATCCATTCCTTAAGATGTAAAGTTTGTCGTCATGACGCTACTAATTTGGGTATAATAATAGTAGTTTGTGTCGAATGTATAGGCATCTTTGGAAAAGGGGCATGTAAAATGGATACGGAAGATCTCGGAGCGATTCGGGAACAGGTTGCTGAGATTTTGCAGGAGCTCGTTGGGATTGCAAAGCTTGGCAAAGGTAAACTTGTCGTCGTTGGAGCAAGTACCAGTGAGGTAGCTGGGGAGCGTATTGGAACTGGTGGTGCAGTGGAGATTGCTGCGGAGCTGTTCGCAGGGATTGATCGGATCAGGCAGCAATACGGTTTTGACGTTGCTTTTCAATGCTGCGAGCACTTGAATCGTGCACTTGTTGTGGAAAGAGATGTTCTAGAGCGGTTAGGATTAACGGAAGTAGCTGCTGTTCCTGTACCTAAGGCTGGCGGATCGATGGCTGCGGTTGCCTATACTCATTTGTCCGAGCCATGTCTGGCTGAAAGTGTGCAGGCTCATGCCGGGATAGACATCGGAGAGACGATGATCGGCATGCATTTGCAGCGGGTAGCTGTTCCATTTCGGCCATCACGGCGCTTTGTCGGAAAAGCGCGTGTGACTGCTGCGTGGACACGTCCCAAGCTGATTGGCGGGGAACGTGCAGTGTATGCTCCGCAGAAGAACGATCAGAATCAGGAATCACATTTATGTCAGTAAATGAAATCAGAATATTTTATTATATTACCCAGAGAGGATGTTGAACTATGGATCAATTGAGAAAACAGGACCCGGCAGTACTAGAGGCAATGAATTTGGAGCTGAAACGCCAACGCAACAACATTGAACTGATCGCTTCCGAGAATATCGTAAGCGAAGCAGTTATCGAAGCAATGGGATCTGTACTTACTAACAAATACGCAGAAGGATATCCGGGCAAACGCTACTATGGCGGCTGTGAGCATGTTGATATCGTTGAAGATATCGCTCGTGATCGTGCTAAAGAATTGTTCGGAGCAGAGCATGCGAATGTTCAACCTCACTCCGGTGCTCAAGCTAACCTTGCTGTATACCTGACTGCACTCAAACCTGGAGACACTGTTCTTGGTATGAACCTTGCGCATGGTGGTCACTTGACACACGGTAGTCCAGTTAATGCATCCGGTTTTTTCTATAATTTCGTAGCTTACGGTGTGCAGGAAGATACCTTCCGCATCGATTATGATGAAGTTCGTAAAGCAGCATTCAAGCATCGCCCTCGTCTGATCGTTGCTGGTGCAAGTGCTTATCCACGCATCATCGACTTTGAAAAGCTTGCTTCCATCGCTAACGATGTAGGTGCTCTCTTCATGGTGGATATGGCGCATATCGCAGGTCTGGTTGCTGCGGGTCTTCACCCAAGCCCAGTTCCACATGCGCATTTTGTAACTACAACAACTCACAAAACACTTCGCGGACCTCGCGGCGGTATGATTCTGTGCCGTAAGCCTTGGGCAGCAGCTATCGATAAAGCGGTATTCCCTGGTACACAAGGTGGACCACTTATGCACGTGATCGCTTCCAAAGCAGTAGCTCTTGGTGAAGCATTGCAGCCTTCTTTTAAAACTTATGCAGAAAACGTTGTGAAAAACGCTAAAGTATTGGCCGAAACGCTCATCAGCGAAGGACTTAACCTTGTATCTGGTGGCACTGATAACCACTTGATGCTGATCGATACTCGCAACCTGGACATCACAGGTAAAGATGCTGAGCACGTACTTGATTCTATCGGTATCACAGTTAACAAAAATGCGATTCCTTTCGATCCAACCAGCCCATTCGTAACTAGCGGTATTCGCATCGGTACTCCTGCAGCAACTTCCCGCGGTATGGACGAAGCAGCTATGAAAGAAATCGGTCAAATTATCGCAACAACCTTGAAATCGCCTAAGGACGAAGCTGTCCTAGAAAAAATGCGTACTCAAGTTTCCAACCTGACAGATCGTTTCCCGTTGTATTCTGAGTTGAAATATTAATCTAGAGACATGGGTATCACAAAATAAAATAGCTTAAAATATATATCTCCCTCGGAATTGTATCAGAGCTTACAGGGCTTCTGGTACATTCCGGGGGATTTTTACTTGTAAAAATAATTATATAATACTAGTAAAGGATATTATTGACATATATATTAAATATAGCTATACTTGCTTTAGTAAACGATTACATAATATTGGAAGAGAAGGATATATCATATAGTTTAAAGTGTTGAATGGTGGATTTAGCTTGTTGTTTTGTTATCCCACATAACAAATCTTTTTTTGCTCGTTCAAGCAAACGTTTTCACTGACCTGTTGTAGGTGATAGTTAAGGTGATATTTGCCTTAACTATAGAGCTGAACTTGGAAGGAGGTGAATGATATGAGTTCTGGTACTTAATTGTAAATATTTTATAGTATGGATTTAGACTATTGTGATCATGTAAATAAACCATGAATTTTACATAGTATTTATACAAGTAGCATCAAGTTATATCAAAGAATTTTGGTAGCGATTACATTCAAAGTAGTGAGAGGAGATGTAAGGAATATATGCATTTGTTAATTTTTATTCAATTCTTTTTTAGTGTAGTGTTCTTTATGGCAGCTTTAGGTAAGTTGGTCAAGCCAGCTACATTCTCAGAAACAATGAGGCAGTTAGGAATTAATCGATCGCGGACAAACTCTGGAGTACTGGCTGTTGCTTTTTTGGAATTGATTGCGTGTGTGCTATTAGTAGTTCCAACTACATTATTAATTGGGAAAATAATTTCTCTTATTCTGATATGTTTATATATTTTGGCGTCTTGGAAAGCGAGAGGAAGACTAGTTAAATGCAACTGGTTTGGAGGATTAGTCATTGAACAATTTGGTATTGTAATGAATTTAAGAAACTTAATATTTCTAATCATGTGTATATATATGATCGTGATGCCAGATCCCTTAGTGATTGAAAACTATTCTTTAGCAGATATTAGTCAGATCATATTTTCCTCCGTTGGCTTAATAATTATATATTCACTTGTTTTAATGGTAACTCAATACATTAAGTTATTCCCAGGGGAGCAACGATAAATTAATGAAAGGGTGTCAAACATGCTTGGAACATTGGATTTATCCTATATCATTCTATGGTGCATTGTAATAGTTATCTCAATTAGTGTGTTTGCAATTTTGCGAGAAGCTATCAAAGTTAAAAGTAACCTATATGAGCAGCATGAGGGATTACCGAAGGGCAGCGATTTTCCTTTAGAAAGTAATATACCCATTAACGGAAGTCCAATGAATATAAGGAATAACGAAAAGATAGGAACATTAATATTTTTGACATCTACTGGTTGTTTAACTTGTTCCAAAGTGTATCCAATTATTAACGATTTCCAGAAAAATAAGCCTCTGTATCAATATTTAATATTTATGATGGGGACCGAAGAGAGTGTTAGTAATGCAATAAAAGAATATAACATTAAGGCACCAGTTGTTAGAATGGATAATTTAAAAGATCTTCAGGCTCCTTTTGTTCCATTTGGATATTTTGTTTCGCAGGATGGAGTTATCCAAGCAAAAGGGGTTGTGAATAATGAAGGACACGTCCAATCATTAATATTGTACGGTGAAGAGCGGGTATCTGCATAAGTAAGCTGTAAAGAAAAGAGTATTAAGTGGCTAACTGCTTATTGAATTAGATTCCAGGAAAGGAGGTGAAAAACATGTGCACTTCATCATATTTATATACTTACTGTAATACTAACTCATGCTACAAAGGGACTGAAACATGCCGGAGATATGGCGATGGTTGCTACGAATGCAACTGTGTTAGGAATTCTTGTGGCAATAATTATTAATTAAAACGAACAAAGGTCTGCCGTTCAGTTAGAACGGCAGACTATTTAATAATCATTTGTTATTAACAAGTTAAATATTCTGATGAAGTGAATCAAATTTTTTTAAATGAGAAGTCAGTGGGGGTAAATAAAATTGAGAGAATGATAAACAAATTTTTAAAAAGGGGTGTGTAAATGAAATTTCGACTAATATTAGTTATTTTATTGGTCTCAATTATATCTTCTGGGTGTTCCTCTGCTAGTAACGAAACAATTCAATATGAAGTTGATCCTTTGTCGGAAGCTACCATTACAGTGGGATATGGAGATAAAGACTCATTCGACTTTTTTTATGGAAATCTATTTCGAGCAAAGTATCCGAATATTGAGGTTGCGATAACTAATAATGTAGATGAACCGGACGTATTTGCACTTACCTTCGATAAATATGAAGAATTTTTGGATGAAGGCAAGTTGTATGATTTAAGCAACGCAATTACGAATGATGCATTTAAATTAGAGGGTATGAATCAGGATGTTATTGATCTCCTTAGACAAAGCGGCAGAGGGAAATTATACGGTTTACCACCTTACTTTAGCAATCGTGCTCTTTTTTATAACAAAGATTTATTTGATAAGTACAAAATTCCATATCCAACAGATGGTATGACATGGGGGGAAGTCCTTCAACTAGCTAAACGCTTTCCGATAGAGGATGGAGTAAGTGGTCTGTATACTCGTAGTCTGGGCGATTTGCTGAGTGACATGCAACTAGCTAAAGGTCTTGAGAAAATCAATATCAAAGATATGAAAGTTACAGTTAATACAGATTCCTATAAGAAGTTATTTCAGACTATTGAGGATGCAAATGAAACACAAGCGATAAATTTTTTTGAACATGATGGATTTGCAAAAAATGATCCTTTTATAACGGGGCAAAGTGCAATGTTTTTTGGATACTATACCTATCTAAATAACAATATTTATGGGGTCAAGCAAGAGCAAGGAGAAGATCTTAATTTAAATTGGGATGTAGTTACAGCACCAGTAGATGAATCCAATAGGGAAGCGACACCTTATTTCTTTATTCCAATGATTTTCGCTGTTAACGCAGAATCCCAAAATGTTCAAGCAGCATGGGAGTTTGTGAAGTTTGTAAATAGTGAAGAGTTTGCGAAAGTTAACTCCCGGACAACTACGAATAATATTCCGACAAGAACTGATTATGTATATAATCCTGAAGGTAAGAGATTAGAAGCTTTTTATAAGAATCTAAATATGAATATGGGTATAAAGGATTTTAGTAAATACAATAAGATTCCTAGTAAGTTTTATGGCATTCTGGATGGCATAATTGAATCGGAATTAAAGGCTGTTACGGTTGGTGCTAAATCAATTGACGAGGCACTTGTGTCTATTGAAGAGCGTGGTCAGCAACAACTGGACCAACAATTAGCTGAGAAGACCAATGAAGAAAAAAAATAATCGTATTACCACAGGAGTGATCCCATGAATAAGGTATCTACCCTATTCAACAAACTCTTTTTAACCCATAGCAACAAATCACAAGAGACAAATCGTGCTGACCCTGATCAGCCGCGAGGTGGAGGAGTGGGTGATCTGATCCCTCTTTTTAAAGTAAGAGATCAGTTCGGAAAGAAGATTATTTCTGAAAAAGTCCCAGGTAAAGTCACGAAATTAGTATTTTTAAGCGATACCTGCGGTTTATGTTTTGAGGTACTGCAAATGCTGGCTAATCAATCAGGCGTTTACAATTATTTGGTCTTTAAAGGTGACGAAGATACATATTCAAACGTAAGCCACAAGGACTTACATTATAATTTTCCTATTATACGCTCTACCAAGGTCGTTGATTTGTTTGGGATTAAAAGAGTTCCCACGATTGTAACTCTGGATTCAACGGGAATCATTGAGAGAGTAGATGAGGTAGCGGACATTGAGAATTTATTCTGTTACTTGGAAAATTAAGAAAAATCCAACTTTGCCACTAAGCAGAGAGGATGATTGTGATGCGCCGTTTATTTTTGAAGCTCTACAGGTATGTGTATTGCTTGAAATCACAAAAAAATAAGAATCATGCGTTTATGCCAAGGAATCAGGGTCTGCCTGTAGGCAGTCCATTTCCTGGCCTGGTGGATGCTGATGCCCATATGGATTTAAAAGAGCACGATGGAATCATCGTTCTATTTCTCTCCACGACGTGCCAGGCATGTATTGAAATTTTTACTACAATTAACAGCTTGGCAGAGAGATGGCCGAGTAAGAAAATGCTTCTGTTTATATTTGGGGATGATGCTGAGTTCAGACAGGTTCAAAAAGAACACCAAATTGAAATCCCTATGATTCCATACGAGCAGACTCAGTTCGAATTATATAAGACGGCGATTTTCCCCTATGTATATGTTCTTTCCGATCAAGGAATTGTTTTGGCACAAGATACGGTGAATACTGTCGAGAAAGTCGCTGTAATCGTAAACAAGGGGATTAAGGGCATCGAAAACGTGCAATTTACAGGGACAGGGGGCAAAAAGGAATGACAATAGATCATGATCCAAATCCGGGAAAGCTCCTGACTATTAATGAATACAGCGATCAGAACGGTCAGTTGGTTCAACTGAATAACATGAAGGGACCAAAAATTTTGTTGTTTGTGTCCATGCATTGTGTGCGCTGTATTGAGCTGTTGCCTCAGATCAGAGACTTACGTTTGCCTAATACGGGTGTAGTTATTTTTTCAACAGGTGATCAGGAGGATCATAGGGAGCTGGATGATTTCTTGCATAATAAATGGAGCATCGTGTCTCTATCTCCAGAGCAAATGGAAGAGGAATTTGAAGTAAAAACACATCCGTTCTGTATCGTAGTTGATGAATATGGGCGAATTTTAAATAAGGGTAACGTGTATAGCGGGGAAGATGTGAGCAATCTTGCAAGTGTGAATGGCGAAGGCAAGCTAAAGAAGCTGTTTAGTCATTTATTCCATTAAACTGTGATAGGGAGGCGGCCATAATGGATTCATTATATTTTGATTTTTGTGCATCCACACCACTCCATCCTGAGGTTTACGATGAGCTGATGCATTCAACGAAACAAATATTTGCGAACCCATCCTCTGTTCACGACATGGGCTTTGAAGCTAATCTGCGAGTAGAAGAAGCAAGGGAACGAATATCCGTGCTGCTCCAGGTGATGCCTAATGAAGTGATTTTTACATCAGGAGCCACGGAGAGCAACAACCTGGCGATCTTGGGAGTTGTTCGAGCATGGGCAAAAAAAACAGGACAAATTCCGCATGTGCTTACTACGCAAGTTGAGCATTCTTCGGTCTACAATTGCTGCAAGCAATTGGTGGCAGAGGGCGTAGAGGTTACATTTTTGCCAGTGGATCGCAACGGAGTGGTGAGTGTATCGACTATTGAAGAATCCATGCAACCGAATACTGTACTCGTAAGTGTAATGCATGTAAACAATGAGACAGGAGCTATTCAACCCATTCAAGAGATCGGAAAGCTATTGAGAAATAAGCCTGACATCCATTTTCATGTAGATGGAGTACAGGGATTCGGCAAACAATCTTTATTAATCGAAGATATTGATCTATACACGCTATCAGGACATAAAATCGGCGGACCTAAAGGAATTGGTCTGTTAATTATAAAAGAAACCGTTGAGCTTGCCCCGTTGTTGTATGGAGGAGAACAAGAGCGTGGCATAAGACCGGGTACAACCAATGTTCCCGGGGTATTAAGCATGGCAACGGCTATTGAGCTTACTCTTAAAAATCGGGAAGAGACGATGAGGGTGTTGACTACCTTGCATGATCTGGTGTATTCAAAGCTTGTGACAATCCCTGAAATCATCATGAATAGTGCTCTACCTCCTTTGTCCTCACCTCACATCATTAATTTTTCATATATAGGAAAAGGGATCACCTCTGCCATATTAATCGGGATTCTTGCTAAACAGGGAATCGTTGTATCCTCTCAGTCAGCCTGTTCCTCCAAAGCAAAAGCAAGCCGTGTATTAATGGCCATTACAAATGATGAAATGATCTCCTCAAGCAGTATCAGACTTAGCCTGCATGAATCAGTTAGCTTGAAGGATGCTGAATATCTCTTGGATTCTATTGAAAAAATGGTGAACCACGTGAAAACTAAAAATAAATTTGAGTTGCTGCAAGGGGTATAAGAGAGGTGTTCTGATTTGAGTCGTAAAGGAGTCATTCGCGGATTATTTTTTGAAATTGTTCCGTTCATTTGGAAGTCTTCTCCTCTAAGATTGTTTATTATGATCGTCATTCGGATACTGGAAGCACTCCAGCCGGCAGTTCAAATCTATTTGACCAAGCAACTCGTGGAACAGGCTGCGGTACTGTTTCAAGGCGACTCGAAAATGCTTGTACCTGCTTTAACAACGGTAGGTTGGCAGGCGTTATTTTTCCTGATCTCCTTAGGATTGAGATCAATTACTCATATGCTTCTTCTGGTCATTAAGCAAAAGGCTCAATATAAAATGGACAGTGTTATTGCGGATAAATGCTCGAGGCTGGATTATATATATTTCGAAGAGTCGGAATATTACGATCGCCTGCAAAGAGTAACTCAAGGACTTGCCTATCGCGGACTTTCGGTGCTGGATCATTTTTTTCTGGTACTGCAAAGTGTTGTAACACTAATCTCGCTTTTAATCGTTCTCACAAGCTTTCATTGGATGCTGTCAGTAGGTGTGCTGTGCTTAATCATCCCCTCCTTTATCATCAATATGAAGCTGGGCCAGAAAAGATATGAGCAAATGTATCGCCAAACTCCTACACATCGAAAAGTGGGTTATCTGATGGGATTGATGACAAGAAGAGAATCCGCGAAAGAGATGAAGCTGTTCAAGCTTTATCCTTACATTATCGATAAATGGGGCAGGCTATACTGGAAAAATGCCAAGGAAAAGGCAGGGTTAGAGAAAACGGGGCAGTGGTATGGCGGATTTACTGAGTTATTCTCTTATTCCTTTACGGCACTTTCTACTATCGTTGTTTTGTTCATTAGCTATACGGGAAGCATGACCGTTGGTGTTTTTGTAGCGATGATTCAGACCGTGACGACCGCCAAGGACAACATCATGCTAATTTCCGCCAATTTATCAGGCATTTATGAGAATGCGCTGTTTACCAGCGACCTGATTCAATTTCTCCACCTTCCGGATAAAAAGCAGGATGAGACGCAGGAGAAGGAGGACGTCTACATCAATCCGCTAGCACTTGCATCTGGCGGGCTTGTGGTTAACGGACTCAGCTTTACATATCCGAATCAAACTGAACCTGCGTTATCGGATATTGAATTTCATATTAAACCGGGTCAGAGGGTTGCGGTTGTTGGGCATAACGGAGCGGGTAAAAGCACGCTAGCCAAATGCTTGCTTGGTCTATACAGACCTCAACGAGGGCAAATGTTATGGAAAGGTAAGGATATATTTGAAGATGATGATTCCAGAGCGGTTAGCGCTGTTTTTCAGGATTTCGTGCAATATCAATTAACCTTGCGGGAAAATATCGGATTTGGAAATATCACCTCTATTGATAATGGAGCCCAACTGGAGATCGCAGCTGCCAAGACAGGAGTAGATATGATTTCACAGCGTTTACCCGGCGGCTATGATACTCAGCTAGGACATGAGTATGAAGGGGGAAAAGAGCTGTCGCAGGGTCAATGGCAAAAAGTAGCGTTAAGCAGATCCTATTTTAATGCCGATGCGGAGCTTGTGATTTATGATGAGCCTACGGCTGCCCTGGACCCATTAGCTGAAGCGGCATTGTTCGAACGATTCTCCGAGCTGGTAGAAGGAAAAACAAGCATTATGATCTCTCATCGATTGGGAAGCTGCAGGAATGCAGATTTGATTTTGGTGCTTAAAGGAGGGCGAATTGTGGAGCAGGGAACTCATGAGGAATTGCTCCGACTTCATGGAGAATATGCCCAGATGTATAAAGCACAGTCTCAGTGGTATGAGTCGGTTGCGGTGGTTTAGTTAGGTTCTGTCAGAAAGTAATCAAGTTCAATGATCAAGATATAACGTTTATTGGGTCAAGCAAGAACGCGGACAGGAGCAATTGGATAAACAATTGGCGGAGAAGAGTAAAACAGAAGAAAAATAAAAGATGACTGTATGGAACCTAAATCTCCAGATTGCTGTCAGAGAACAAACATGTTCAATGACAGATCCGGAGATTTTTTTAATGGATATGATGCTAAGATGGAACATTTTTGGAAAATTATCGTCAAGAACAGTAGGGATCATCAAATAAATAGGGGGCTATACAATGAGTAAACGATTAACAACATGGTTGTTAATTCTCCTTGCATCGATATTATTAACCGCCTGCTCTTCTACACCGAAACAAACGATTCAGTATGATGGAGATCCAGAAATGAAAGCATCCATTAAATTAATGTATCCTGGGGGAGAAGAATGGTTTGCCAAAGATTATGGAGATTTGTTCCGCGCGAAATATCCTAATATTGAAGTTACAGTAATTGATAATTGGGATAGACGCTACAAGGAAGTCTTGGAGAAAGAAAAACCTGATGTATTTGCACTAAACTTTTGGGATTACAAAAAACTTATTGAGGAAGATCTGTTATATGACTTGGACAATCTAATCACGAACGATGCATTTAACTTGGATGGAATGCACTCTGAACTGGTAAATTTCCTTAGACAGCAGGGAGGGGGAAAGTTATATGGACTACCCCCGGTATTTACCAATAAGACGATATACTACAATAAAGATTTATTTGATAAGTATAATGTTCCGTACCCGGAGGATCAGATGACGTGGGAAGAGTTGATTCAGCTAGCCAAGCGTTTTCCAGGGGAAGACGGGATAAATGGACTCTACATGGAATCCTTCTCCTCACTTTTAGAGGAAGTAGCTGATAATAATAGTCTTAGTATGATCAATGAAAAAAATATGAAGGTTACAGTAAATACTGAATCTTTCAAGAAAATTTTTGAGACACTATTGGATGCATATGAAGCAAAAGCAGTAGTCTCCCCAGTTCAGAGTGGGGGAAGTATATATGATCCTTTTATTACAGGTACTAGTGCCATGACAGTAAAGTATTATTCTTACATGTTTAATAATATTTATTGGGCTAAAGAGGAACGCGGTGACAACTTTCAATTGAATTGGGATGTAGCTTCAGCTCCAGTAAATGATAGTGATAGGGAGACAACTAAATCTCTCGTTTTCCAGAATATCTTTTCTGTGAATGCCAAATCTGGGCAAGCTCAGGCGGCGTGGGAACTCGTCAAGTTCGTAAATAGTGAAGAAGTTGCTAAAGCAAAATCAAAGACACCTAACCTTTCTTTATTAACTAGAACGGATTACATATATAATCCCGAAGGAAAGCGATTAGAGGTATTTTACAATAAGAAACCAAACATGAGTTGGGCTTTAGTTGATGAAAGTGCAATTCCAGTTCGATTCACGTCTAAATTGTTTGTAATTAGTGAGTCTGAGGTGAAGGCAGTAATGGCCGGAGTCAAAACGCTTGATGAGGCTCTTAAGTCAATTGAAGAGCGTGGACAGGAGCAATTGGATAAACAATTGGCTGAGAAGAGTATGACAGAATAAAAATAAAAGATGATTGTATTTAACCTAAATCTCCAGATTGCTGTCAGAGAACAAACATGTTCAATGACAGCAATCTGGAGATTTTTTTAATGGATATGATGTTAAGATGAAACATTTTTGGGAAATTACCGTCAAGAACAGTAGGGTCATCAAAAAAATAGGGGGCTATTCAATGAGTAAGCAATTAACAAAATGGTTAGCAGTAATCATGCTTATGTCTGTCTTTCTTACAGCTTGTTCATCTACTAAACAAACTATTCAATACGAAGGTGATTCGAAAATGCAGGCTACGATTACAGTGAAGTACTCAGGGGGGGAAGAGGTCTTTAATTTTGAATATGGAAATTTATTTCGAGCAAAGTATCCAAATATTGATGTTAAGTTAATTAATAATCTAGAAGATGAACCGGATGTATTACTACTAGGCTTCGATGAATATGGAGAATTTTTGGATGAAGGTAAGCTGTATGATTTAAATAACGTAATTACGGATGAAGCATTTAAGTTAGAGGGTATGAATCAGGGAGTCATTGATGTCCTTAAAGAACGCGGCAGAGGGAAATTATATGGTTTACCACCTCAATTTAGTAATCGTGCTCTCTTTTATAACAAAGATTTGTTTGATAAGTACACTATTCCGTATCCAACAGATGGAATGACATGGGAAGAAGTCCTTCAACTAGCTAAACGGTTCCCGATAGAGGATGGAGAAGGTGGTCTGTATACTCCTAGTCTGGGCTCGCTTCTAAGTAATATGGAAGAAGCTAAAGATCTTAGGAGAATCAACACCAAAGATATGAAAGTTACAGTTAATACGGATTCCTATAAGGAGTTATTCGAGACTATTCTAGACGCGAGTGAATCACAAGCGTTAAATATATTTGGACATGATGGATTCGCGAAAAATGATCCGTTTATAACGGGGCAAAGTGCAATGGCTTTTGAATACTATACTTATCTAAATAACAATATTTATTGGGTCAAGCAAGAGCGTGGCGAAGATTTTAATTTAAATTGGGATGTGGTTACTGCACCAGTAGATAAATCCAACAGGGAAGCAACACCATACTTCTTTATTCCAACTATATTCGCTGTTAATGCTAAAGCTCAAAATGTTCAAGCGGCATGGGAGTTTGTAAAGTTTGTAAATGGTGAAGAGTTTGCTACAATTAACTCTCGGACAACTACGAATAATATTCCAACTAGAACTGATTATGTATTTAATCCGGAAGGTAAGAGAATGGAAGCTTTTTTTTCAAATCTTAAAATGAACAGGACTCTAGTGAGCCATAGTTATTATGAAAATATCCCTATATCTTTTTTGAATGCTTTTCACGGCATAGTTGAATCGGAATTAAAGGCTGCTGCAGTTGGTGTTAAAACAATTGACGAGGCACTTGTGTCTATTGAAGAGCGTGGGCAGCAACAATTGGATAAACAATTGGCTGAGAAAAGTGTTGAGGAAGGAAAATAAACGAATCTTATAGCGTTGAACCGGACTGCTGTCAAAGAACAAACATGTTCAATAACAGGTTCGGAGATTTTTTTAATAAATAAGGTGTTAAGATGAAACATTTTTGGAAAATAACCATCATTAATAGTGATGTCATCAAATAAATAGGGGGCTAAACAATGAGTAAACGATTAACAACATGGTTGTTAATAATTCTCCTTGCATTGATAGTATTAACCGCCTGCTCTTCTACACCGAAACAAACCATCCAGTACGAAGGCGACTCGCAAATGCAGGCTACGATCACAGTAATGTATTCTGGTGGCTTAAATTTCTTTAATAAAGATTATGGGGATTTGTTCCGGGCTAAATATCCTAATATTGAGGTTAAGGTAGTTACCGCTAGTCCATGGAGTAATATTGAAAAGGTTCTAGAGGAGCAAAAACCAGATGTACTACTATTGTCGTATGAAGATTATGTAAAACTTATGGATGAGGGGAAACTGCTTGATCTGAATAACGTGATCACGGATGATGCATTCAATTTAGAAGGAATGAATCAAGATATTATCGGTTTTCTTAGACAAAGTGGTGGAGGGAAGCTCTACGGATTACCACCCTACTTTGGGAATACAGGTTTATTTTATAATAAAGATCTATTTGATAAATATAATATTCCTTATCCCCAAGATGGAATGACATGGGAGGAAGTATTTCAGTTGGCGAAACGGTTTCCGGTAGAGGATGGAATAAGTGGATTCTATAAAAATTATCTTGGAGCGCTTAGGTATAATATGGAAGCATCTCAGGGCCTTAAAACGGTTAATCCTAAAGAAATGAAAGTTACAATCAATACGGAATCCTATAAGAAATTGTTCGGGACGTTGCTAGACGCTTATCAATCCAAGACGTTAGAAGTTAAGGACTATGGAGAAGATGTGTACGATTCGTTTATTACGGGAAAGAGTGCGATGACTACAGAGTCTTATTATTACCTTAATAACAATATCTATTGGGCAAAAACAGATCGTGGAGATGATTTTCATTTGAATTGGGATGTCGCTGCAGCGCCGGTGGGTGAATCCAATCGGGAAGCAGCTCCAATGTTCATGTTCTACAGCATTTATGCTGTTAACGCGAATACTTCGGAAGCTCAAGCTTCGTGGGAATTAGTCAAGTTTATCAATAGTGAAGAAGTTGCCAAGATGAAATCGAGAACTACGACACACGCCATTCCTACTAGAACGGATTATATGTATAACCCGGAAGGAAAAAGAATGGAAATTTTTTATAAAAATATAAATATGGATTGGTCTTTAAATTATAATAGGCAAGATAAAAGGATTCCTAACAAGTTTAATAGTGCATTTAGTAATATTATGAACTCCGAATTCATGGCTGCTAGTAGAGGTGAAAAATCTGTTGATGAGGCTCTTCAATCTATTCAAGAGAGAGGACAAGAGGAATTGGATAAACAATTGGCTGAGAAGAGTGTTGAGGAAGGAAAATAAACGAATCTTATAGCGTTGAACCTATATCTCCGGACTGCTGTCAAAGAACAAACATGTTCAATGACAGATCTGGAGATTTTTTTAATGGATATGATGTTAAGATGAAACATTTTTGGGAAATCATCGTCAAGAATAGTAGGGGTCATCAGATAAAAATAGGGGGCTATTCAATGAGTAAACGATTAACAACATGGTTGTTAATAATTCTCCTTACATCGATAGTATTAACAGCCTGCTCTTCTACACCGAAACAAATTGTTCAGTACGAGGGTGACCCGCAAATGCAGGCTACGATTACAGTAATGTATTCTGGTGGTCTAAATTTCTTTAATAAAGATTATGGGGATCTGTTCCGTGCTAAATATCCTAACATTGAGGTTAAGGTAATTGGTGCATGGAGAGATGTTGAAAAGGTTCGAGAGGAACAGAAACCAGATGTTTTGTTGTTGTCTTATGAAGATTATGTAAAGTTGACAGGTGAAGGGAAATTGTATGACCTAAATAACATGATTACGGAGGATGCATTCAATTTAGAGGGGGTGAATCAAGATATTATTGATTTTCTCAGACAAAGTGGCGGGGGGAGGCTATATGGGTTACCGCCGCATTTTGACAATCAAGCTCTTTTTTATAATAAAGATTTGTTTGATAAGTATAATATCCCATACCCCCAAGATGGAATGACATGGAATGAAGTATTTCAATTGGCAAAACGCTTTCCTGTAGAGGATGGAGTAAGTGGTTTTAAGACAGCTCACCTTAGTTCGCTCAGATACAAAATGGAGACGTCACAAGGTCTTAGATCGGTTAATCGTAAAGAAATGAAAGTAACCGTCAACACAGAGTCCTATAAAAAATTGTTCGAGACCTTGGTAGATGCTCATCGATCCAGCACGCTAGAAATAAAGGATTATGGAGAGGAGGTGTATGATTCGTTTATTACCGGGAAAAGTGCGATGACAGTAGATTATTACTATTACCTTAACAACAATATATATTGGGCAAAGACAGAACGTGGAGATGATTTTCATCTAAATTGGGATGTCGCTACAGCGCCGGTAGGTGAATCGAATAGCAAAGCAACGCCATATTTCATTTTCGGAAATATTTACACTGTAAATGCTGACACTTTGGAGGCTCAAGCCGCTTGGGAGTTAGTAAAATTTATCAATAGTGAAGAAGTTGCCAGGATGAAATCCCGAACTACGACAAATTCGATCCCAACTAGAACAGATTACATATATAACCCGGAAGGAAAGCGGATGGAGATTTTTTATAAGAATCTAAATATGGATTGGGCCTTAAGGGAGAATAACCCCAAAACAAATATTCCCGACAATTTTTATGTAATTCTTGGTGCCATTATGGATTCGGAATTCATGGCTGCTAGTAGAGGAGATAAATCCATCGACGAGGCTCTTCAATCTATTCAGGAGAGAGGACAGGAGGAATTAGACAAACAATTGGTTGAGAAGAGTAAGAAAGAAGATCAATAAACGATGGCCGCAACCAAATAATTACTCGGGGGGTTGTTGATGAGTAGATTAACAAGATTATTAGGACTTGTCGTATTAATCGTTGCCATAAGTGCATGCTCCAATAGAGCAGAGACGATTCAATATGAGGGTGATCCTACAATAAAGGCCACATTAAAGGTGATGTCCGATAGCAGTAAGGAAAATTTTATGAGTAATGTGGGGGAGTTATTTAATCAAAAATATCCTAATGTCGAATTTGAAGTGGTTTTATTCAATTCAGAGAATTATATGGAGGTTGCCGATCGAGAAAAACCCGACGTCATGGTTGTGTCAAAGGGTCAATACGAGCAATTTATAGAGGAAGGTCAATTAAGTGATATTGATACCCTGCTTTCTGACGATAGATTTCATGTCGAGGGTATAGTTCCTGAAATGCTGAATTACCTAAGGGATGTAGGAAAAGGGAAATTGTATGGCATACCAGCTCGATTTACGAGCAAGGGACTTTATTATAATAAGGACTTGTTTGATAAATATGGGGTTCCGTATCCAGAGGATCAAATGACATGGGAAGAAGTGTTTCAGTTAGCCGCGCGATTTCCATCTGAAGATGGAGTATACGGGTTCTATTCGCGCAGTTTCCCTGATTTGGTAGATGATATAGCGCTGAGCCGGGGATTAGCTGGAATTAATGCAAAAGATATGCGGATGAACGTGGGTTCTGAATCATATAGAGAAGTATTTCAAATGATTATGGATGCTTATAACTCAAATTCAGTAACACTCCCTGACATTCCATTTACAGAACTGTATGACCCCTTCATAACGGGAACAAGTGCAATGACCGTAGATTTCAATAATTACATTAACAGACTCTATGGGCTTAAAGAAAAGCAGGGGGAGCAGTTTGATTTGAACTGGGATATCGTAACGGCTCCTGTAGCCCAGAATAAACGTACTATTTCACGTGATATTTCTCCTTATATGCTTGTTGCTGGTATACACGTAATTAATAAGGACTCAACTCAAAAACAAGCAGCATGGGAATTTGTGAAATTCGCAACGGGTGAACAATTAGCTAAAGCAAGCTCAAGAAAATCCAGTCTCTTTTTTCCTGTAAGAATCGATTATATTTATAATCCGGAAGGAAAGCGTATGGAGAGCTTCTATAAACTTAAGCCGGAAGTGAACTTTATCGGTAATTATGACTTGCTTCCAGATGGGGTATTTATAAAAGTCAAGGACATCATTACCTCCGAAGGCAAAGCCGCCATGGTTGGCGCCAAGACTCTCGATGAAGCCATCTCTTCCATGCAAGAACGCGGGCAGCAGGTGCTAGATCAGAATCCACGAAAATAATCAGATTAGTTTTTATTACCTAAATCTCCAGATTTCTATCAGAGAACAGTCATGTTCAATGATGAGGCTGGAGATTTTTTTATGGATATGATGTTAATATGCAACATTTTTGGAAAATAATCGTCAGGGATAGTTAGGTAGGGATAATCAAATAAAAATAGGGGGCTAATCAATGGGTAAACGATTAACAACATGGTTAGCAGTAATCATTGTTATGTCTGTCTTTTTTACAGCTTGTTCATCATCTAGTAAAGAGACCATTCAATATGAAGTTGATCCTCAAGTGAAGGCCACTATCACAGTGGGGTATGGGGATCAGGGCACATTCGATTTTTTCTATGGAAATTTATTTCGAGCAAAGTATCCAAATATTGATGTTAAGGTAACTCAAGATGAGCCGGATGTATTTGTGCTAAGTTTGGAGAAATATGATGAATATTTGGATGAAGGTAAGCTGTATGATCTAAATAACGTAATTACGGATGATTCATTTAAGTTAGAGGGTATGAATCAGGATGTTATTGATATCCTTAGACAACGCGGTAGGGGAAAATTATACGGTTTACCCCCTTACTTTAATAATCAAGCTCTTTTCTATAATAAGGATTTGTTTGATAAGTACAATATTCCGTATCCAACAGATGGAATGACATGGGAAGAAGTTCTTCAACTAGCCAAACGATTCCCGATCGATGATGGAGTAAGTGGATTGTATACTCGTAGTCTGGGTGATCTTCTAAGTAACATGGAACAAACTAAAAATCTTGAGAAAATCAATGCCAAAGATATGAAAGTTACAATGAATTCAGATTCCTATAAGGAGTTAATAGAGACTATTCTGGATGCGAATAAATCACAAGCGTTAAATGTGTTCTTTCATGATGGATTCGCGAAAAATGATCCATTTATAACGGGAAAAAGTGCAATGACTTTTGAATACTATACTTATTTAAACAACAACATTTATTGGGTCAAGCAAGAGCAAGGGGATAATTTCCATTTAAATTGGGATGTGGCTGCTGCACCTGTAGATGAATCCAATAGGGAAGCATCACCATACTTCTTTATTCCTACTATATTCGCTGTTAACACTAAATCTCAAAATGTTCAAGCGGCATGGGAGTTTGTAAAATTTATTAATGGTGAAGAGTTCGCAAAAATTAACTCTCGGACGACTACAAATAGTATTCCGACTAGAACTGATTATGTATATAATCCTGATGGCAAAAGAATAGAAGTTTTTTATTCAAATCTTAAAATGAACAGGGCTTTAGTGAGTCATAGTTATTACGATAATATCCCTATTAATTTTGGAGGTGTTTTTTACAACATAGTTGAATCGGAGTTAAAGGCTGCTGCGGTTGGTGCTAAATCAATTGATGAGGCACTTGTGTCTATTGAAGAGCGTGGTCAGGAACAATTGGATAAACAATTAGCGGAGAAGAGTAATGCAGAAGGGAAATAATCGATTGTTATAGATTTAAACCTAAATCACCAGCTGACAATAGAGTTTTTGGGGGGCAATACAATGATAAACAGACCTTCAATTCTTTTAATAACCGTTCTGTTGCTATTCGTTTCGTACCTCCTGCACGAACAGAATATATATATAATCCGGAAGGAAAAAGAATGGAAGCTTTCTACACTTTGAATCCTGACATCAATCGTATATTAATTGATTATGCTTCGTTCCCGGATAGATTTTACACTAATATTAGCGGGATTATTAATTCTGAACTGCGAGCTGTGACAGTGGGAGCTAAAACTCTAGATGAGGCAATGGTATCTATGCAAGAACGAGGGCAGTTGCTTCTGGATAAAAAATAGGGGGCTATTATATGAGGATTCGATTAACGGCATTGCTGGTAGTAACCCTTGTTGTAACCATGCTGTTTTCCGCCTGCTCGTCCACCAAAGAAACCCTCCAATATGAAGGCGATCGCCAAATGCAAGCTGCACTAAAGGTTATGACAAATACAAGTGAAAGATCATTTAAAGAGAACTACGGCGATTTATTATAACAAGGACCTGTTTGATAAGTATCAGATTCCTTATCCCAATGATGGGATGACATGGGAAGAAGTGATACAACTGGCTAAAAGATTCCCTACGGACAACGGGGTTAGTGGCCTGTATATACAGGATTTCAATACCTTCGTTAATGAAATTGCATTAAGCGAGAATCTGAAACCAGTTAATGAGAAGGAAAAAAAGCTGGCTCTAAATACTGAATCCTATAGGAAAATCTTTGAGATGATTATGGATGCCTACGAATCGAAGGCAGTTGTTATGCCGTTTCTTGATCCCTTTAATGTGTATGATCCTTTTATTATAGGTGAAAGTGCCATGACCGTGGATTATTACTATTACATGAATAACAAGATTAACTGGGCTAAAGAGGAAAAGGGGAATCATTTGAATTGGGAATTGGCTACAGCTCCTGTAGATGAATCAAATCGTGAGGTTTCATCATTTTTTGTTGCTAGTGGTTTTCTATCCATCAATGCTGAATCGGAGAACAAGCAGGCAGCGTGGGAATTTGTTAAGTTCATCAACAGTAAAGAATATGCAAAGGCTAAATCAAGAACGAATGGATTCTCTCCTCTGGCTAGAACTGGCTATATCTATAATCCAGAAGGAAAACGAATGGAGGCTTTTTTTACGCTAAAGCCTGATCTGGACCGTTCCTTTGTAAATTTTGATTTATTCCCGGACGGCTTTTTCGGAAGCTTGCAGGATATCATTAATTCTGAAGGTAAAGCAGCGATGGTGGGAGCTAAGACTTTAGACGAAGCTATATCGTCGATGCAGCAGCGCGGGGAACAGCAGCTTGAACGGAATGAACCTAAATAGGTCAGTATTTGTATAAAGTTTGAGGTGCCATGATGAGTATAAAAGTGCAAAAAACTATACTACTAAATATGCTGGTGTTATTGTCTGTAATATTAACCTCCTGTTCATCAACAGGAGAGACCCTTCAATATGAGGGCGACAAGCAGATGCGCGCGAAGCTAAAGATTATGGCAATTGATAGTAAGAAGGGCTTTATGGAGGACTATGGTGATCTGTTCAATGCCAAGTACCCTAATATTGAGATTGAGCTTATTAATTTTGGGGAAAATAACTTCGATGAAGTTTTAGCTAGTGAGAATCCAGATGTACTGCTTACTTCGCTGGATCAATATGAACAGCTTGTTCAGAACAATAAGCTATATGACTTGGATGCCCTTATGAATAAGGATGAGTTCAATCTTAACGGAATGCATCAAGGTATTGTAGAGTATCTGAGAGTGACTGGAAAAGGTAAATTGTATGGGTTACCCCCTCAATTGCTGCCAAAGGCTCTTTTTTACAATAAAGATTTATTCGACAAATATAGTATTCCTTACCCGGAGGATCAGATGACATGGGAAGAAGTTCTTCAATTAGCAGGGCGATTCCCAGTAGAGGATGGCGTTAATGGGTTGTATATGAGAGATTTCAACGCCTTTGTCGAGGCGCTGTCACGGAGCACTAGCTTGAGTTTGGTCAACGTGAAGGATCTCAGGGTAACGATAAACACAGATTCATATAACAGGATGTTCAACATGATACTGGATGCTCATCAATCGGGGGCTGTTGTCATGCCTGGCTTGGATGCATTAGATGTAAACGATCCTTTTGTTACGGGAGCCAGCGCCATGACTATGGATTACTACTATTACATAAATAATAACATTGGCCGTGCCAAGATTGAGCAAGGTAATAAGCTTCATTTGAATTGGGATGTTGTTACAGCTCCGGTGAATGAGACCAATCGTGAGATTTCTCCCTACTTTCATTTAGTAGCTATTTTCTCGGTTCAAGCCAAGTCGGAGCAAAAGCAGGCTGCATGGGAATTTGTGAAATTCGTGAACAGTGAGGAATTTGCCCAGGCGAGATCCAGGACGAACCAATTTACTCTTCCTTCCAGGGCCGATTTTGTCTATAACCCCGAAGGAAAACGAATGGAAGCCTTCTACAAGCTGAAACCTGATGTGAATTGGACCCCGGTCAACTATGATCTGCTCCCAAAAGGATTTTACGGAAAAATGAGGGATATCATCAATTCTGAAGGAAAAGCGACAATGGTGGGGACAAAAACTTTGGAGGAAGCGATTGCTTCCATACAGGAACGCGGACAGCAGCTGCTAGAGCAAAATAAATAGTCAGGCTAATTCTGTTTAAAATGAATAGGGGGCTATTCCATGAGAAAACGTTTAATTGGAATACTGATGGTTGTTCTTTTACTTACTCTTCTCTCTTCAGCCTGCTCCTCCACTGAAGAGAGTATTCATTACGAAGGCGATCCGAAAATGACTGCTACGATCAAGTTGATGGCTCTGGGCAGTAAAGACGATTATATGAAGAGGTATATAGATATATTCAACTCGAAGTTTCCCAATATTGAGATACAGTACATAAATTACCTTCTAGACGATGCTTTTATGAAGAAGCTACAAGAAGAGAAACCGGATGTCCTAATACTATTCTTGGATCAATACATGCAATTAACTGAGGAAAACAGGCTGTACGATCTAAGTACTTTGTTAGCAAATGATGATTTTGATTTAGAAGGTATTCATCCGGAGATTGTAGCCGCATTTCGAGAGATGGGAAAAGGCAAACTATATGGGCTGCCGCCAAATTTTCAGTCCCAAGCGCTCTACTATAATAAAGATCTGTTCGATAGGTATGGTATTCCTTATCCGCAAGATAGGATGACTTGGGAAGAGGTGATCCAGTTAGCCAAGCGATTCCCTGCAGAGGACGGAATTAGCGGACTGTATATGCAGGATTTCAATACATTGGTTGACGAAATTTCCTGGACCAAAAATCTGCGGAAGGTCAACGAAAAGGACATGCAAGTAACTCTCAATTCAGATTCTTATAAACAAGTGTTTGATCTGATATTTGATGCTTACAAATCTAATCATATTGTAGTACCCGGTTTAGATCCTTTTGATATCAACGATCCATTTTTATCTGGCACAAGTGCCATGACGGTTGACTACTATTACTATATGTATCATAAAATTGGCGGAGCAAAAATGAAAAAAGGGGCTGATTATCATTTGAATTGGGATATAGTCACGGTTCCGGTTGATGAATCTGATCGTAATTCCTCACCCTCCTTCATGTTTGGTGGAATATTCTCAATCAATGCAGATTCTGAGCAGAAGCAGGCTGCATGGGAGTTCGTCAAGTTTGTGAATAGTGAGGAATTCGCTAAGGCCAAATCAAGAACCATAGAATCTATGCCGCTTCCTTCTACGAGGACAGAATTTATTTATAATCCGGAAGGGAAACATATGGAAGCTTTTTATATTCTAAAGCCGAAAATTCAAACATTTATTAATTATGATTTATTTCCCAATAGATTTTTTAGTAATTTAAAGGGCATTGTCAATTCCGAAGGTAAAGCCGTCTGGGCAGGCGTTAAAACGCCTGAAGAAGCTATCGCTTCCATGCAAGAGCGTGCTCAGAAGTTTTTGGATGAAAATGCAAAGAAAAAGGATTAATCAACTCATATAAAATTGGGGGTTATTGAAATGAGAATTCGATTAAAAGCAATACTTGTAGTCTTTCTTTTTGCATCAATTTTTACTACCGCCTGCTCCTCCACCAAAGAAACGATTCAATATGAAGGCGACCCACAAATGAAAGCTTCAATTAAAATTATGTATCCAGGTGGTAAAGAACCATTTATGAAGGAATACGGTGATCTTTTTGCAGCAAAGTATCCTAACATAGAGCTCAACGTTATTAATATTAGCTGGAATCAATTTACGAAAACTATGGAGGAAGAGAAACCGGATGTCATGACGGTGGGCATTGGTGAATATGCAGAGTTGCTGGAAGACAATAGATTATATGATTTGAACGATGTCATCACTAATGATGCATTCGATCTCGAGGGTATACACCCAGAGATTGTCAGCATGCTTAGACAGTACGGGAATGGGAAGCTGTACGGGTTGCCTCCTACATTTATTAATCAGGCGCTTTTCTATAATAAAGATTTATTCGATAAGTATAGTGTTCCCTATCCAACGGATGGGATGACTTGGGGAGAGGTACTGGATTTAGCGAAGAGGTTCCCTGTAGAGGAAGGGATAAACGGCTTTTTTATGAGGGACTTCAATTCGTTGCAAGAGGTAATAGCTCAAGCCGAAAACCTTAGTGTGATTAATACCAAGGATAGCAAAGTGACGATAAATACCAATGAGTATAAGAAAGTATTTGAAATGATCTTGGATGCCTATGATTCTAAAGCACTAGTATTACCTAATACTGATGCATTTGAGGTCTATGACCCTTTTATAACGGGAACTAGCGCGATGACTATGGATTACTACTATTATCTAAATAACCAGATTTATTGGGCCAAAGCAGAGAAAGGTGATGAATTCCAGCTTAATTGGGACCTAGCTTCAGCCCCAGCTGCAGAATCTAGCCGTGATGTTTCTTCGTACTATTATTTTGGTGATATCTTCACAGTTAATGCTGATTCGGCAAATAAGCAGGCCGCTTGGGAACTCGTTAAATTTGTTAACAGTGATCAGTTGGCTAAGCAAAAATCGCGAACAACCAGTTTTGCAGCACCGACACGTACTCAATATTTATACAATCCAGACGGTAAACGAGTTGAAGCCTTCTATAATCAGAAGCTTAAGCTGGAACACTTTAAGAAGGACTGGACTGCTGTCCCTGATGGGTTCAATTCGCAGATGAAGGGAATTATTAATTCCGAAGCAAAGGCAGTGATGGTTGGTGCTAAAACTCTCGATGAAGCTATGGGGTCCATGCAGGAACGAGGTCAACAGTTTTTGGATCAGAAGCTTAAAAAATAGTACGAAATAACAAGAGTCGAAACGAACCTTCAAACCAAAATGTAAATGAGGATGAAGGTTCATTTCTTTTGCTTTTGTGAAGTGTATTTTGTAGATAGGACAGTATTTCGGATTTATCATGTTAGTTTTTTGTAAGTTTCTGCACGGGGAAAGGGAAATCAGGCTGACATGTTACGTGGCAATCGCAAAAAGACAATGATATAATAAACAAGATTTGTGGAGCTTCGAAATTGGAAAAGTAGCCGCACAATTGAAGACTGAGCAATAAACCGGAGGGACAAACTATGGCAAAACTGGTGGTATGTGATCACCCCTTAATTCAACACAAATTGACTTTTATTCGTGACATGAGAACGAATACTAAGGATTTTCGCGAATTGGTCGATGAAGTAGCTACGCTGATGGCTTATGAAATAACAAGAGATATTCCGCTGGAATCGATAACTGTACAGACACCTGTCGCTGAGGCAGAGTCGCGTGTCATCTCTGGGCGAATGCTCGGACTTATTCCGATTCTTCGTGCAGGCCTTGGGATGCTGGATGGAGTATTGAAATTGCTTCCTGCTGCCAAAGTAGGACATGTAGGATTGTTCCGCGATCCTCAAACTTTGCAACCTGTTGAATATTACATCAAGCTTCCTACGGACGTACAAGAGCGCGAGCTAATTGTTATTGACCCGATGCTGGCTACTGGCGGATCGGCGATAGCAGCGATTGATGCGCTTAAGAAACGTGGCTGCACACAAATTAAAATGATGAATCTGATTGCTGCACCTGAGGGAGTCAAAGCAGTACAAGATGCCCATCCAGACGTTGATATATATGTGGCTGCTCTTGATGAGCGTCTTGATGAACATGGTTACATTATTCCTGGACTTGGAGATGCTGGAGATCGGTTGTACGGAACTAAATAAAAATGAATGAATGGTGAAATGAACCAGGGAAGGGATATCATGTCGAAAATTAAAGTAATGACGATTTTTGGCGTTCGGCCGGAAGCGATTAAGATGGCCCCGCTTATTTTGGAACTGCAGAAGCACCCTGAACACATCGAGTCGATTGTGTGTGTGACCGCTCAGCATCGTGAAATGCTTGATCAAGTGCTGGATGTTTTCAAAATTGTTCCTGACTATGATCTGGACGTTATGAAGTCGAATCAGAGCCTTAATGAGATAACGATTCGTGTGCTGCAAGGATTAGAAGGCGTTCTGCGTGAAGCTAAGCCTGATATCGTGCTTGTACATGGTGATACGCTAACTACTTTTTTGGCTAGCTATGCGGCCTTCCTTCAACAAATTAAGGTTGGGCATGTAGAAGCAGGTCTTCGTACCTGGAACAAAATGTCGCCATATCCTGAGGAAATGAACCGCCAGTTAACGGGTGTTCTTGCTGACCTTCATTTTGCTCCGACGGAATGGTCTGCGGGTAATTTGCTCAAAGAGAATAAGCCAGAGTCAAGCATATATATCACAGGCAATACAATTACCGATGTGTTTCAATATACTGTACAGCCTAATTATGAAAATTCTGTGCTTGAATGGGCCGCAGGTAAGCGGCTTATTCTCATGACAGCCCATCGCCGAGAATCTCAAGGTGAGCCGCATATGAACATTTTTCGCGCGGTTAGAAGGATTGCAGATGAATTTGAGGATGTAGCGATCGTATATCCAGTTCATCCAAGTCCTGCAGTGAAAGAACCGGCTTATGCAACTTTGGGCGATCATCCACGTATTAAGCTTATTGATGCATTGGATGTTGTGGACTTCCATAACTTCTATCAGCATACGCATCTAATCCTTACTGACTCCGGTGGTTTGCAGGAAGAAGCACCTTCTTTCGGTGTTCCAGTGCTTGTCTTGCGTGACACTACCGAACGTCCTGAGGGGATTGAGGCTGGTACGTTGGAACTGGTAGGCACAGATGAGGAGATGGTATATGAGCGGACTAAAGCACTTCTCAGTGACAAGGAACTTTATGATTCTATGAGTCGGGCCGCTAACCCGTACGGAGATGGAAAGGCATCTGAGAGAATTGTCAATGCTATTTGTCACCATTTCGGAATTATCAGTCAACGTCCTGAGGAATTTCACAAAAAGTTCACAAAATAACAAAAATAAGTTTTGATCACAGCCGTGAAAAAGTATACAGTATTACTGTACGGTGTATACGTTCGTTTCAGGAATTTCAAGGACGTTTTTAGCAATTCGCTACTTTAAATCACTAAAAAACCTCAATTGACAAAGAGTCTTCACAATTAGTAAAATAAATTGGGATTATTAGGGTGATATAAATGAATGATCCTGTAAAACCTGATAATAATGGAAACGCGTGGAAAGCAATTGGATTAGTAACTGCTCTAGGAACTAACCTCGCAGTATGTACTGTCGGAGGTTATTATCTAGGTTCATGGCTAGATCGTCATTGGCTAGGGAGCGGACTTGGCATAGGTCTTGGCGTTCTTGTGGGCATTGTGGCAGGAATTCTAGGTATTATCACTCTGATTAAGTCAGTCATGGGGGGAAAAAATGGATGAGCTGGCGAAATACAGCCGTGCTTTGACAGTCGGAACTTTAGGCTTCTTGATGTTATGTTTTCTGGGCGGAGCATTACTGCCGGAATACCAAAGTATTGCTCTGGGGATGGCGCTTGGTGGTGGAGTAAGCTGGTTTAATGCTTACTATCTTGGTCGCAAGGTACGACAAGTATCTGAAGCGGCAATTGCCGGCAACTCGAAGAGACTCAGCATGGGCTTCTTGACCAGGACAGCAATGGCTGTTCTGTCAGTATATGTCGCTATGAAATATCCGCAACACTTCAATTTGTATGCGGTTGCCGGAAGTCTTGCTTTTGCACAGTTATTTCTTTTATTCGTAGGTATTAGATTTTCTCGTAATTCATAAGTAGAAATTCAACCTTGGAATGGGGGTGAGAAAACATGCATGAAGCTCCAGTCATTGAAGTAGGCGGGTTGCATCTTGATCTGTCTGTCATTTTGATGCTGCTAGTTACCTGTACGATCGTGTTTGTCGTCGCCCGACTTGCGACACGGAATTTGTCCGTGGAGAACCCTGGCAAACTACAGAACTTTATGGAATGGGTAGTTGAGTTCATTCGCAATATGATCTCTAGCACTATGGATTGGAAGAAAGGAAAACCATTTCTTTCACTTGCTATGACTATGATTTTGTTCATATTTGTAGCCAATATGCTCGGGCTTCCGTTCGGTGTAGTTACAGAATATCACGATCCGGCTAAAGCAACGATTTTTGGCCACGAGATTACAAGCGTTACTGAGGTATTTAAAGCGGCACATGAGAAGGGTGAAGAAGCACACGCCGAAGTTGCATGGTGGAAATCGCCAACAGCTGATCTAAGCGTGACGATGGGATTGGCTCTAATTGTATTCTTGTTATCCCATGGTTTGGGATTATTCAAAAATACGAAGAACTACCTGAAGCACTATGTCCAACCGTATCCATTCTTCCTGCCGATCAACATTATCGAGCAGCTCTCGAAACTGTTGACGCATGGCGTGCGTCTATACGCTAACATTTTTGCGGGTGAGGTTCTGATTTCTACCATCATGACATTAGCAAAAGCTAGTATCATTGGGGCAATCTTCTCAGTACCACTCCTCATGGCATGGCAAGGATTCAGTATCTTTGTCGGTGCGATTCAGGCCTTTGTCTTTGTTATCTTGATGATGGTATACATTTCGCAAAACCTTGAGAGTCACGATGAAGAACATCATTAATCAATAAATTATTGTAGTTATAAGAGTTTCAAGTTAAGGAATGGAGCTAGACTTCTAACCTGACTGAACATATAAAAAATGATTTTTAATTTTAAGGAGGATATACAAATGGGAGCAATGGCATTATTGGCAGCAGCAATCGTAGCAGGTTTGGGCGCATTTGGTGCAGCGATTGGTAACGGTATGGTTATCAGCAAAACAGTGGAAGGAATGGCTCGTCAACCTGAAGCTAAATCTACTTTGCAAACAACTATGTTTCTCGGTGTTGGTCTGATCGAGGTACTTCCGATCATCGGTGTCGTTCTTGCGTTCATGTTCTTTGGTAAGGCTTAATTGAATTTATAAAAGAAATGGCGGGGAAGGCCACAGCCGTCCGCGCCTTCTTTTTAGCCCTGATGATGGGTAAGAGAACGCATTACGGATGTGCTTCGGAAAGGAGTGACTTAGATTGGAAATCGTATGGGAAAACACCGTCATCGCAATCATTGCGATCGGGATTTTATACTTCTTGCTTAACAAATACGCATTCGGTCCTCTGTTCTCCGTAATGGAGAAACGTCAGGAACTGGTGCAATCGCAGCTAAACGAGGCTGCTCAGACTCGCGAACAAGCGGCTGTATTTATTGAGGAGCAGAAAGCAGCTCTTCAAGAGGCACGCAAAGAAGCTTATGAAATTATTGAACAGTCCAAGCAAACAAGCTCCAAGCAAGCTGCCGAATTGCTGGATCACGCGAAGGATGAAGCAACTCGTCTTAAAGACGAGGCGGTTCGTGATATTCAAAGTGAAAAGAACAAAGCCGTGGAACAATTGCGCAGCGAAGTGGGTGCTGTATCTGTGAAAATTGCTTCCAAGCTGATCGAAAAAGAAGTAAGCGAAGACAAAGTACAAGGCGAACTGGTTGACCAATATCTGAAAGAAGTCGGTGGCCGCTCATGAGTCGCGACATCGTAGCAGCTAAACGGTATGCTAAAGCGTTGTACGAAATTGCTGCACGGGATGGTCAAACTCTGGAGATCGAAAATGAATTGAAAGCACTAGTGTCCTCTTTTTCAAATGAAAGTGAGGTTGGACATTTCCTTTCTTCTCCCAAGATCTCTGTTGAAGAGAAATGGACAGTTATTTCCCGTGCTATTGAAGGCAAATTGTCTAAGCCAGTTATATCTTTGACTAAGCTTCTTATTGAACGGGGACGCGTTGAACTATTGCCAGAGCTTTTGGTTGGGTATATCAAAATTTCCGGTGATGCTCAAGGTGTAGCTAATGCTACCGTGTACAGCACATATGCCCTGAATGATGAAGAGCAGAAACAAGTTGCTGCAGAATTCGGTAGTCTCGTAAACAAGAAGATCCGTGTTGAAAATGTGATCGACAAGAGCTTGCTTGGCGGTATGAAAGTAAGAATTGGCGATACGTTATATGATGGTAGTTTGGCAGGCAAGCTGGAACGGCTTGAAAAGTCTTTTCGAAGACAAGCACTGTAGATAGGGGTGAAACACTTGAGTATCAGACCTGAAGAGATCAGTACACTGATTAAAAGTCAGATCGAACAATATAAATCAGAAATCGAAGTGGCCGAAGTTGGCACAGTTATTCAAGTAGGTGACGGTATCGCCCGTGTCCACGGACTTGAGAATGCTATGGCTAACGAACTCCTTGAGTTTGCAAACGGTGTTTACGGCCTTGCGCTCAACCTTGAAGAAAGTAACGTCGGTGTCGTTATTCTTGGTCCATATAGCGAAATTCGTGAAGGCGACCAAGTAAAACGTACAGGACAAATCATGCAAGTACCAGTAGGTGATGCTCTGCTTGGGCGTGTTGTAAATCCGCTTGGTCAACCAGTTGATGGTAAAGGCCCAATCGAAACAACTGAATTCCGTCCAGTAGAGAACAATGCACCAGGTGTAATTGAACGTAAATCCGTTCATGAGCCTATGCAAACAGGTATTAAAGCTATCGACGCCATGGTTCCAATTGGCCGCGGTCAACGTGAGCTTATTATCGGTGACCGTCAAACAGGTAAAACCGCTATCGCTATCGATACAATCATCAACCAAAAAGGTAACGGCGTAAAATGTATTTACGTTGCGATCGGACAGAAGCAATCTACCGTTGTTAACGTAGTTGAAACGCTTCGTCGTCATGGTGCACTTGATTACACGATTGTAGTAACGGCTTCCGCTTCTGAACCTTCACCACTCTTGTATATTGCACCATATGCTGGTGTTACTATGGCCGAGTACTTCATGTACAAAGGTGAGCATGCGCTCATTATTTATGATGACTTGTCTAAACAAGCGGCAGCATACCGTGAATTGTCCTTGCTGCTCCGTCGTCCTCCGGGCCGTGAAGCGTATCCTGGTGACGTCTTCTATTTGCATTCCCGTTTGTTGGAACGCGCAGCTAAGTTGAGCGATGAGTTGGGTGGAGGTTCCATTACAGCACTTCCATTTATCGAAACCCAGGCTTCTGACGTATCCGCATATATTCCGACTAACGTAATTTCGATTACGGACGGTCAGATTTTCCTTGTATCCGACCTGTTCTATTCCGGCCAACGTCCTGCGGTTGACGTAGGTATTTCCGTATCCCGGGTTGGTGGCTCCGCGCAAATTAAAGCGATGAAAAAGGTTGCAGGTACACTGCGTCTGGACCTCGCTCAATACCGTGAGCTTCAAGCGTTCTCACAATTCGGTTCTGACCTTGACAAGTCTACGCAAGCGCGTCTGACTCGTGGTTCCCGTATGATGGAAATCCTGAAGCAAGGTGTAAACCAGCCTCTTGCTGTTGAAGAGCAAGTAGTGAGTCTTTACACTGCTGTTAAAGGATATTTGGATGATATTCCACTCAGCGATGTACGTCGTTTTGAATCGGAATTCCTGTCCTTTGTGAAGAATCAGCATGGAGAAGTGCTGCAATCCATTCGTGATACAAAAGATTTGGTTGCTGACAATGAAGCAAAACTTAAAGAAGTTATTGAGAAGTTCAAGAAGGGTTTTGCAACTTCCGTATAACGAATAGCTCGCTTTATAGACCGGCGATCAGCAGATAGCTAATAGCCGGTCTATAGATGAGTATGTGGTATATATGCTTACGAAGTAACTTTGGCTTTGCCAAAGTTAAGCTAATCCTTACGAAGTAGTTTTGGCTACGCCAAAACTTGAAGGTGGTGAAATCATGGCAAAAGGGATGCGCGAAATTAAGCGTCAGATCAAAAGTGTTCAGAATACCCGTCAAATCACGAAAGCGATGGAGATGGTAGCCTCTGCTAAGCTGAGAAAAGCTCAGGACAAGGCGCAAGCCTCACGTCCGTACGCTGAGAAGCTTAAGGAAGTGGTGTCCAGTATCGCAGCTGGTTCGAGCGATGCCAGACATCCGATGCTCGTCTCACGTCCCGTGAAACGTACGGCTTATATTGTTATTACTTCTGATGGCGGTCTCGTTGGTGGTTATAATGCGAACTTGCTCCGGAACACGATCGAATTTATTAAAGAAAGACATTCCTCTACAGAGGAGTATGGTCTCTTTGTAATTGGTCGTAAAGGACGCGATTATTTTACCCGTCGCAATTTGCCGGTCGTTCAATCTATAACTGAGTTGTCTGACACACCTAAATTCGCTGACATTAAGTCTCTCGCATATGCTGCTGTTCAAGGATTTGAACTTGAAGAATATGACGAGGTATATCTTTGCTACAGTAAATTTATCAATGCCATTACGCAAAAACCTACGGTCGATCGACTGCTTCCTTTTGAAAGTGTCGAGCACGATGGCGGAACGGCTGAATACGAGTATGAACCGTCACCGGAAGCTGTATTAAGTGTATTGTTGCCTAAATATGCAGAAACGCTTATTTATGGTGCATTACTTGAAGGTAAAGCGAGTGAGCTTGGGGCGAAGATGACAGCAATGGGTAGTGCGACGAAGAACGCTTCGAAAATGATTAACGAACTAACCCTGACATACAACCGTGCACGTCAAGCAGCAATTACTCAGGAAATTACGGAAATTGTTGCTGGAGCGAACGCGCAAAGCTAATAGAGCTGATTTAGGAGGGAACAAGATGAACAAAGGACGCGTTGTTAGTGTAATGGGTCCGGTCGTTGACATTGAGTTTGAACGTGGGCAACTACCGGAAATTTTCAACGCTATTAAAATAGTGAAGCAGGGCGCTGAAGATGGTTCTGCCGATCTGATTCTGGAAGCATCCAATCATCTGGGCGACAATCTGGTTCGTTGTATCGCAATGTCCTCAACAGACGGACTCGTACGCGGAACAGAAGCAGTAGATTTAGGAGCTCCAATTTCTGTTCCTGTTGGTGAAGCGACGCTTAGCCGGGTATTTAACGTACTTGGTGAAACGATCGACAACAAGGGCGGAGTAGCAACAGAACTTAGAAATCCAATCCACCGCGAACCTCCTAAATTCGAGGATTTGTCTACACAATCCGAGATTTTGGAAACTGGAATTAAGGTTATCGACTTACTCGCTCCTTATGCAAAGGGTGGTAAGGTTGGTCTCTTCGGTGGTGCCGGCGTAGGTAAAACCGTAACAATTCAAGAGTTGATTAATAACATTGCCCAAGAGCATGGCGGTATTTCTGTATTCGCAGGCGTTGGGGAACGTACTCGTGAAGGTAATGACCTTTACATGGAAATGACAGAGTCCGGCGTTATTAATAAAACAGCGATGGTGTTCGGTCAAATGAACGAGCCTCCTGGTGCGCGTCTTCGTGTAGCATTGACAGGTCTGACAATGGCGGAATATTTCCGTGATCAAGAGGGCCGTGACGTGCTTCTGTTTATCGATAACATTTTCCGGTTTACCCAAGCCGGTTCAGAAGTATCCGCCCTTCTAGGACGTATGCCGTCTGCCGTAGGTTACCAGCCTACACTCGCAACAGAAATGGGTCAGCTTCAAGAACGTATTACTTCAACCAAAAAAGGTTCAGTTACGTCCATTCAGGCGATCTACGTTCCTGCGGATGACTATACTGACCCGGCTCCAGCGACGACGTTTGCTCACCTTGATGCAACGACAAACCTGGAACGTAAAATTTCCGAGAAAGGGATTTTCCCTGCCGTGGACCCGCTGGCTTCCAGCTCACGTATTTTGACTCCGGAAATTGTAGGCGAAGAGCATTACAATGTAGCACAAGGCGTTAAGCAGCTTCTGGCTCGTTATAAAGAGCTTCAAGATATTATTGCGATCCTCGGTATGGATGAATTGTCCGAGGATGATAAATTGCTCGTAGCGCGTGCACGTAAGGTTGAACGCTTCCTGTCGCAACCTTTCCACGTAGCAGAACAGTTTACAGGGTTTAAAGGTAAATATGTACCAATTGCTGAAACTGTACGCAGCTTCAAAGAAATTCTCGACGGTAAACACGACGATCTTCCGGAAGCAGCTTTCCTCTTCGTAGGTACGATTGAAGAAGCTGTTGAGAAAGCGAAGACACTGTAATAGTGTAGCGTCACGTAACACGCACCGTTAAGGTGGATGCTTCAGAAATGAACGTCCCACGAACAGGAGGGATGAAGTTGAGCACCTTTTTATTAGAAATCGTCACACCGGAGCATATCGTCTTTTCACAAGATGTGGAGAGCTTGACTGTGCGCGGACTTGAAGGGGAACTTGGTATTTTACCAGGCCACATTCCTTTTGTGACACCCCTGCAGGTTGCTCCAATCATGGTTAAGACCGGGGGAAAAACAATTACGATTGCCGTGCATGGCGGATTCGTTGAAGTGCAAAGCGATAAAGTAATCATCTTGGCGGAAAGTGCAGAGCTGCCGGAAGAGATCGACGTGGAACGGGCTGTCGCTGCTCGTGAACGGGCTGAGCGGAGATTGTCCGTCAATCAGGATCGTATCGATCATCGCCGTGCGGAGCTGGCTTTACAAAGAGCGATCACTCGGATTAGTGTATCCGACAAGGCTAAACATTAAATCTAATCCGGTAATGTGTTTTAATGTTACCGCAAGAGCCGGGCATCTACACGATGTCCGGTTTTTATTATGGCTTTAGCCAGTTATCGTAGTGAAGCTTATAGCAAAAAACGATTTACAATCAATACAAGGAGAGTATCCATGATATCCTGAAGCAACATGCGGACAAGGTGCCTTTTAACAGTGAGCGTGGGAGAATTAGTTGCAGAAACTACAACTAATATGTGGAGATCCTCCCTCTTGAGCACGAATTAGGGAATTAATTGTACTTGTGGCACTTAAATTCCGAAAACTGGCGATTTTCACTGATTTAGATGTACTTTGTGCAACTACGTTTACCTCAACAAGTAGGATAGGTGTGGGGTGGAAAGTTTACAGCCTGCCTTTAACAACGGATGAAACCCCATACCCATCCCTCCAAACTCAAGTATGGAAATCGGAATCAGCAAAAGGACGCTGTCAGGCGTTTTTCTTAGAAGTAAGTTATATATTAGTATTTGGGTTAAGTATATGTTAAGAAATTTAATCAATATGTAAATTATTTCAAAAATTAAGACAAGTATGGATTGTGAAAACAAAATAATTACAAACTAGTTAAGAATGGAAGCACTTGCAGGCGAAAGAAAGGCTGGATTATTATCTCGTTGGCAAGTATGATATATAAGGTCTACATCTTACGGATGTAACATCATTATTTTGGGGCGTTGTATGTGTCGATTAACCAATTGTACCTAATTGGCATAAATATAACGTGACGGGGAGGAAACTCATGTGAATCCGGCCGATTCTGTATCCACATCTTTAGGCGTGGGTGGTTTAGCAGGAATTCTCATATCGCTAGCCTGTATTGCCCTGTCCTGGTGGGCGTTGCAAAACCTCAAACTGGATCTGTTTATTCGCCAACCTAAGGGGCCACAAGGGAAACTGCTTCAACTGCTACTAGCTATTGTGCTGGGGCGTTTTGTTGCTGCCTTTGTGCTCGATTACTGGGGTTACACACAAATGCTTCGCTATATGTTCTAAAATGTTAATTTGTTGTAAAGTATGAAATGATGTAAAGTAACTGTGAAATGTAATGAACTAAGGAGAACAATGTCGAATAACATCAAAACATTGTGTCAAGAATGGTGAATAAGGACAATGAGACGTTTTTGTGGCCTAGGCTTTTAGAAATTGCAAATTTTTCAGTTATATGCGATTATTCGACAGGATTAGAGCCTTGTGTACCTTAAATGACAGATGATATGATGAAGTTTAGGGAATGAGCGGGATACCATTTTTCTAACGAGTAGAAAAATAGGTGAAAATGAACGCGCGGAGGGAACCAAGATGAGCAAATTTATCGTCCGCGGTGGCAAAGTACTAACCGGGAACGTTAAAGTAAGTGGAGCTAAAAATTCAGTGCTGCCAATCATCGCAGCATCTTTATTAGGTGAGGAAGGCGTCAGCATTATTCGTGATGCACCTCCACTGGATGACGTGATGACTATTAATAAAGTATTGGAAGCGTTAGGAGCAACCGTTACATATGATCGGGAAGTTATTACGGTCGACGCTCAGAATATTGCTTCCTGTGAGGCTCCGTACGAATGGGTACGGAAAATGCGGGCATCTTTTCTCGTCATGGGACCTTTGTTGACTCGTACCGGTTATACGCGGATTTCGTTGCCGGGTGGGTGCGCTATTGGAACTAGACCTATTGACCAGCATCTAAAGGGTTTTGAGGCTATGGGTGCAGAGATCACGTTGGGTCAAGGTTTCATTGAAGCTAGATCGAATGGCAGATTGCGTGGGGCGAAAGTGTATTTAGACGTCGCGAGCGTAGGTGCAACGGAGAATATTATGATGGCTGCAGCTTTGGCAGAAGGTACGACTACCATTGAGAATGCAGCAAAAGAACCGGAAATCGTCGATCTTGCTAATTATTTGAACGGTATGGGCGCGATCGTTCGTGGTGCGGGTACTGGTATTATTCGTATCGAAGGCGTTGATAAACTGTGTGGTGTAGAGCATACAGTAATCCCGGATCGTGTAGAAGCAGGAACATTTATGATCGCAGCAGCGATGACAGGCGGCAACGTTTTTGTTGAGGGCGCAATTGCGGATCATTTGGGTCCGATTATCTCCAAATTGGAGGAAATGGGCGTTAAAATTGAAGCGCAAGAGAATGGCGTGCGTGTGACTGCCGATAAGCCGCTTAAGGCTGTGGATGTGAAAACATTGCCATACCCAGGATTTCCTACAGATATGCAATCGCAAATGATGGCGCTTCTGCTTGTCTCTGAAGGAACTAGTGTAGTGACAGAGACGGTGTTCGAAAACCGTTTTATGCACGTGGATCAGTTCCGTCTAATGAATGCGGAGATCAAAGTGGAAGGTCGCAGTTCGATAGTAACTGGTGGAGCAAAGCTGAGCGGAGCCAAGGTATGTGCTACCGACTTGCGCGCTGGTGCGGCATTAATTATAGCAGGACTTGTTGCTGACGGAACGACCGAGGTGAGCGGAACCCATCATATTGATCGCGGTTATGTACACCTTGCGGAAAAACTGTCAGGACTCGGCGCAGACATTTGGCGTATTTTTGAAGAGAAGGAAGTAGTGGCTGAACCAGCTAAAGTTTCAGTATCCACACATGGTGAAAAGCCAGTTCTCAAAATACAGCCAACTATGGCATAAAATCATATCAAATGAAGACCATGCTGAGCTTAGTTTTAAGCTCTCATGGTCTTTTTTTAGTAGTAAATTACAGAAGAGGTCGTCCCAAAAGTTATCTAGGATAACTTTGAGGGGCGCTTCTTTTTTAGCAGTGGAAGGGCAAGATATCAGGAAAAGCTGCAAAAATGCAATTTTATAAAAGCAGCCATGAAAGGATGAACAAAAGCCTGCAAAAATGCAGCAATATGGTTCAGAATAGACTAGTTTGAAGAGAATCCTTAGAGAAAGCCTGCACATTTGCAGCAATTTAGGGCATTTAGAGACTTTACATAAACAAAGCCTGCACATTTGCAGGAATTTCAGAAATTCCGCATCATGACACTATTACACTTGAGATACGGTCATAAAATGTGCGGGGTCAAGCGGTGCAGGGATCGTCTTCCTTGCACCGCTATTTCTAGTTTTGACACAGTAAACCTACTTTTGGGACAGACCGTTTTTATCAATATTGTAGATTACTATGCTCCTGAGAGTTCTATCAGATTCATCGCACTCATATCTATAAGTATATTGAGCAAAAAGTATAACGAGGAAAAAGATAGGGTTATGCTCTGGTCAATTCGCTTACAATGCAGCGTGAAGGTGGATGGAGGTACGGTGAGATGGAGGAAATGAAAAATGAAAGAAATATAGATGATAAGAAAACTAATGTCATCACTGTTAAACTGACGGCGGAGAAGCACAAGGGTGTGCGTGAAGCGCAGCATGAATGGGCTGGCCCAGCAGCGAGCCAGCCCATGCAGCCGCCGGCAGCACATAGTGCCGCCGGCCCGGTGCCGGCGCGGCTGCGCCTCGCCCCGGCACCGCGCGCACGCTCCCGAACCTCCTTCCGCCACGGCGGCAGAAGGTTCGGGGCGCTCGCCGCCAGCATGGCGGCGCTAAGCGCGCTCGCGGTGCTGCTGCCTGCGCTGCTTGCGGGCCGCGCACCTGCGCCTGCGGCGCAAGTGCCTGACGCGGCCGCGGCCGCCGCCGCGCAGGCGAATAGCGCCGCCCCGCAGCAAGGCGCTGCTGGCGGCGCAGGGCGGCTCGCTCCTGCGGAGGCCTCGCCTGCAGACGACACGCAGGTGCGCGTATATCTGACGCGTACCCGCACAGTCGAGACGCTGCCGCTCGAGCAGTACGTGACCGGCGTGCTAGCCGCTGAAATGCCGGCAGACTTTGATCTTGATGCGCTTAAAGCGCAAGCCATCGCCGCTCGCACCTACATTATCTCGCGGCTGCAATCGAAGAATACGAGCGGCGTCCCGAACGGCAAGGCCGATGTGGTGGATAGCGTAGATCACCAGGCCTATTTGTCCCAAGCGGAATTGAAAAAATGGGCACAGCAAGGTAAAGAGGCTCAACTAGAAAAGCTTCAAAAGGCAGTGGCCGATACAAAGGGAATAATTATGACGTACAAAGGGAAGCCGATTACGGCGGCCTTTTTCTCTGCCAGCGGGGGCTATACTGAAAACTCAGAGGATTACTGGAACCTGAAAGTCCCCTATCTTCGCAGCGTATCAAGTCCTTGGGATGCCAAAATGAATCCGAAGAACCAGGTAACAGTAACTCTATCTTTAGAGGAGGTATTTGAAAAGCTGGGGCAGCAAATACCTGCCGAGCCCGCTATAAACAACAAAGAGGCTTCTCGCAAAACGTTCCAAATGATCTCTACCACGCCGGGAGGAAGAGTAAACGAAATACGGATTGGCGATAAAGTTTATACCGGTCGGGAAGTTAGAGAGAAGCTAGGCCTGAGATCAAGCCAATTTACTATCAAGGCTAGCAATTCAGAAGTGAAGATTACGACTTACGGAAGCGGGCATGGCGTTGGCATGAGTCAATGGGGAGCCAATGGTATGGCTAAGGAGGGATATACTACCACTCAAATTCTCAAACACTATTACACAGGCATTTCTTTTCAGCAGGCAGGTCAATAATCTGACTCTCATTATCACTCTCGAAAATAAATGATATAAACCAAGTATAAAAGAAGTAGCCGCGGTAACAATGGTTACTGAGGTGATACCAAATGAATGAACAAAATAACAAAAAACAAACCCGTGAGGAATCTCCTAAAAATGTAATGGGAGAGCCGGTAGTACCGGTGTCCGCATGGAAGAAAGTATTGTCGAAGAGATGGGTCTACCCGGCAGCGTACGTGGCAGCAGCGGCAATTATACTAACCTTAGTGTGGGTCTATCAGGATGCCAGCCAAAAGCCAATGGATTCTACACCTGCCAGTGTAACAGATGCTGTGGAGATGCCTGATAAACAGGGCCTGACGACAGAAGAGAGCGGCACAGATGGAACAAAAGCAACTGAAACGATTGCGGTAGCAGAGGATCTGACATGGCCGGTGGCTAATGCTGCTGAAATTACAGTAGTAAAGCCTTTCTATGAGAAAGAAGGAACTGCAGAAGATCATCAGGCAGCGCTCGTTCAGTACAACGACACGTTTACTCCGAATACGGGTATTGACTTGGCTAGAAAAGACAACCAGACTTTCGAGGTCAAAGCAGCGATGGGCGGTAAGGTAACAAGAGTTGAAGAAGTACCGCTGCTTGGTTTTGTTGTAGAAATTACACATGCGAACAATCTCAAGACGGTCTATGAGAGCGTTGCTGATGTGAAGGTGAAGCAAGACGCAGAAGTGAAGCAAGGCGACGTAATTGCAAGTGCAGGACGTAATGAGATCGAAAAGGATCTCGGCAATCACGTGCATTTTGCAATTTATGAAAATGGTGAACTGGTGAATCCGACTGCCGTGCTGCCAAAAAATCAATAAGGTGCTTAAGGGCACTTGAAGAAAGCGGAGAGCTTAGGCTTTTCGCTTTTTTGTCCTGTCAAACAGTATGCACGTAAAAATAATTGGCCTCGCTAAGGCTTGTCATGCTTGTAAACAAAGAATATATAGGCACGCCCCTCATATAATGTACCAAACTATCTCGAGTAGGGAGGCGGGAGCGTGCACGATTACATCAAAGAACGGACGATTAAAATAGGTCGCTGTATCGTGGAAACTCGGCATACAGTTCGGACCATAGCCAAAGAATTTGGCGTATCGAAAAGCACGGTGCACAAAGACTTAACCGAGCGTTTGCCGGAAATTAATCCGGATTTGGCAGACCAGGTCAAGCACATTCTCGAATACCATAAGTCGATCAGACATCTCCGTGGAGGAGAAGCGACAAAAATCAAGTATAAGAAAAAAGGTCAAAATAAACGTGAGGTGATTAGCTCCGCTCATTAATGGGTAAGTATTAAGTTTATTTGCGAGGAATATGATTGAACACATCCCCCAAAGTATGGTATTTTTAAATATGGTATAAGTTTGTGGATAATTATCTGTAATTAGCGATAATAAAAGATTTTTACACCGTTCTGTCGAATGTCGACAATAATGAAAACGCACCTCGATTTTCCACATAACTTACATTTTTGAAAACGTACTTAATGACATTGAAGAACGGTGTCTTGTTTAGGAAAACCGTACTTTCAGATGTCCACAAAATACACTTTGGGGGAGCATCGTGATGATAAGCAAGGATATTGGTATTGATTTGGGCACAGCAAATGTGCTGATACATGTCAAGGGAAAAGGGGTAGTTCTCGACGAGCCTTCAGTTGTAGCGATTGATAGCGATGCAAAGCGAGTGCTTGCAGTTGGAGAAGACGCTAGACGTATGGTAGGTCGTACACCTGGAAATATTATTGCGATTCGTCCGCTCAGAGACGGTGTTATTGCCGACTTTGAAATTACGGAAACCATGTTAAAACATTTTATCGACCGTATTGGGGGAAGAAGCTGGTACAGCCATCCCCGGATTTTGATCTGCGCACCAACCAATATCACTTCGGTTGAACAGAAATCGATTCGTGAAGCAGCAGAGCGAAGCGGCGCTAAAGAGGTCTTTATGGAAGAGGAGCCGAAGGCAGCAGCAATCGGCGCCGGAATGGATATTTATGAACCGAGCGGCAACATGGTTGTCGATATCGGCGGTGGAACGACGGATGTGGCGGTGCTCTCTATGGGGGACATCGTCACGGCTTCGTCTATCAAAATCGCTGGTGACAAATTCGATGCCGCCATTATTAAATACATTAAAACGAAGTACAAGCTATTGATCGGGGAACGGACTGCTGAAGATATCAAAATTGGTATCGGAACAGTACATCCGGGTGGACGAATATCCGAGATGGATATCCGCGGTCGGGACATGGTATCCGGTCTGCCGCTTACGCTTACGATTACTTCTTCGGAAATACAGGAAGCACTGTCTGATCCTGTATCGTCCATCGTAACTGCTGCCAAATCAGTGCTGGAACGCACTCCACCGGAATTGTCCGCAGATATTATTGATCGTGGTGTAATTTTGACCGGCGGTGGGGCTCTGCTTAGTGGGTTGGACGAGCTCCTTGCTGAAGAGCTGCACGTTCCTGTACTCATTGCTGAAGATCCAATGCATTGTGTCGTTAAAGGGACAGGCATTATGCTCGACAATTTGGACAAAGTCATTAAGAAAAAGTTCTAATCCGCCGATAAATATAAGTAGGACTGAAAATAGCCTGTAGTGGCTGTTGTCATATATTGATTAGAACCGGTAGTCAGTACCGAGTTTTGGAGGGTTGTCCATGTTAAGAGGACTCTATACAGCAGCATCCGGCATGATCACAGAGCAGCGGCGTCATGATACGGTGACACAAAATATCTCAAACATTAATACGCCTGGGTACAAGCAGGTGAATGCAGTATCGCATACTTTTCCAGAAGTAATGATTTCGTTAATGGGTGATGCTCAAACTGCAGGAGGCAGCCGCAAAATCGGCAAGCTGGGAATGGGTGTGTTTGCTGAGGAGAGCCTGCCTATGTTTGTGCAGGGAGATCTGTATGAAACGAACAAAACATCGGATTTTTCACTGATTTCCAGTTTAGGATTGACCGATCCGGCAACAGGTCAACCGATTGTGTTTGACGTATCTGGCAAATATGTTACAGAGGATGGCGAAGTGATGTATCGGCCGGAAGCTTTTTTCTCTGTTTTAGATAATAATGATCAGGTTAGATATACTAAGGATGGCAGATTTAAAGTAAATTCAGCCGGGGAATTGCTTACCGCGATGGGATATCAGGTGCTTGATGCTGCTGGCAATCCGATTGTACTTGCTGCCGGTCAAAGTATTGATAATCTCAAGAGCGATAGCATGGGTAGATTGATATCTTATGATAACAACACGCCGCAAGTAGTTGCCACTCTTGGCGTGTCCGTCATCAATAAGCCACAGGAGCTGGTTCGTGAGGGAAATGGCATGTATCGAGCCGATAATGAGGAAGCTGCAGGGATTCGCCAGCTTGATCAAGCGGATGCTGCAGAAGTACGTCAAGGCTACTTGGAAAGATCCAACGTGGACACGGCCCAAGCTATGGTCGATCTGATGGCCGCGCAGCGTGCATATGAATCAAATCAGAAGATTATCCAATATTATGATAAGAGCTTGGACAAAGCAGTTAATGAAATAGGACGTATCTAGGGGGTGTCGAATGAATAATTCCATGATTAGCGCTATGGTATCTATGAGTGGAATCCAGCAACGTCTGGATTTGCTCTCCGACAATATTGCGAATATGGATAACGTGGGTTACAAGCGTAAAGAAGCTTCTTTTGAAGATACTTTGACACGAGTTCAGAAGCAAACATCTGAAATGCAGCTGCCAGGCCGCGCGACACCGTCAGGTTTTAATTTAGGTTTTGGCTCGCGAATGTCTACAATTGCAACCAACTTTACTCAAGGATCAATTAAAGAGACAGGCAACGAGACGGATCTGGCGATTGAAGGAAACGCATTGTTTGCGGTTTTAACAGGGGACGGAGTTAAGGCGTACACTAGAGCGGGTGATTTTCATATTCAGCCTGATCCTCAAAATCCAGAGTCTGCTTACCTGGTTACTAAAGAAGGCAATTATGTATTGAATGCAGATGGCGATCGTATCACTGTTCCAGCTGGTTCCAAGTTGCAAATTAGCAGCGAGGGTATCGTTCTGGCCGCTACCGGTACGGAAGTCGTAAGTGCTGGTCGCATTCAGCTTCTTACGCCTATTCGGCCTCATGCACTGGAACAAATGGATGGGAATCTTTATGCACTGACTTTTGGAGCAAATGAAGGGGATGTTCTTGTAGATACAGCTTCGTTGCCACAAGAGCAGCGTGCCTCACTGCGTCAGGGAGCCGTTGAAGCCTCTAACGTAAATCTAACAGACGAAATGGCGGAATTGATGCAAGTTCAGCGTGTATACCAGCTTGCGGCTCGTGCACTGACTTCTAGTGAAACGATGATGAGTTTGGCCAACAACCTCCGCGGTTAGGTGGTAGTCTAATGGCCAAGAAAAATGAAGAAGTCACAAGACGCTCTGGATGGAAAGTGCTTTTGCGTCTGGTATTAGTCTTGCTGCTTCTTATTATTGCACTGGTTGGCGGTATGATTGTAGGTTACACTGTGTTTGGAAAACAGGATATGAGTGATGCTCTGCAATGGAGCACTTGGAGGCATGTATTCGATTTGGTATTTGCTCCATAACTGCATTTGTTAATGATAAATAATACAATAAATGTGACATTTGTTACCGAATACTCCCGAAATACGGGAGTTTTCTTTTTATATGCGGAAAATGTATAATGATGTAGGACTGTATGCACAAGATGATACAAAAGGGCTCTATCCGAGCATCGGTATATTACCGGTTCACGGATAAGCCCCTTATCTTAACCTTCGCTTCTGCAGGCACGAAGGATAGTTACAGTGTTGCCGTCCCTTACAATCTTTATACAATGAAGACTGATCATGAAATGACAAGTATGAATTTGAACATTAGAATAGTTGGAAAGGAGAATTACATATGTTGGATGTTAAACAAATTCAAGAAATTATTCCCCATCGCCCACCGTTTTTGCTGGTTGATCGCATTATTGAGATGGAGGAAGGCAAACGAGCAGTAGGAATCAAAAATGTGACCATCAATGAACCGTTTTTTACAGGTCATTTTCCGGAATATCCCGTTATGCCTGGTGTTCTGATTACTGAAGCCCTTGCTCAGGTAGGAGCGGCTGCTATTTTAAATGTAGAAGCTAATCGTGGGAAAATCGGTTTTTTGGCAGGGCTGGATGGATTCCGTTTTCGCGGGCAGGTTGTTCCAGGAGACACGCTTCGTCTCGAAGTAGAAATTACTCGTCTCAAAGGCTCTATCGGCAAAGGCCATGCTGTGGCTAAAGTGGAAGACAAGGTTGTAGCCGAAGGCGAAATCATGTTTGCTTTGTCCTGAGCTGCATGCATTTGTATTAGAATAATACTGGATAGAAACTTAGACATAAATCCAAGGAGGAGTACAAACCATGGCTGAACTTAGCTTAGCGGTTAAAGATAAACTAGATAGTTGGTTAAATGATGCTTCCATTGATGAAAACACCAAGCAGGAGCTGCGTGATCTTGAGAGTAATCAGGCAGAGCTTGAGGATCGCTTTTATCGTGATTTGGAATTTGGAACCGGCGGTCTTCGCGGAGTCATTGGAGCGGGGAGTAATCGAATGAATCGTTATACGATCGCTCGCGCAACTCAAGGCTTTGCTAAATATATTTTGGAATCACACGGTGACAAAGAAGGTCAACCTTCAGTAGTCATCGCACATGATTGCCGTCATTTTTCACCGGAATTTGCTCTTGAATCAGCATTAGTTCTGGCAGGCAATGGAATCGTGGCCAAGCTGTATCCATCACTTCGTCCAACTCCACAATTGTCATACTCTGTCCGCAAGTTATCCGCAACAGGTGGGATCGTAATTACAGCCAGCCATAATCCTCCTGAGTATAATGGGTTCAAAGTATATAATGCTACTGGATGTCAGCTCGTACCGTCTGAGGCAGAGCGTGTAATCGAGAATATTCAGAAATTGAATTCATTGCAGGAAGTCAAACGCTTGAGCCGTGAGGAAGCTGAGTCCAAAGGACTTTTGGTATGGTTGGGTGAAGCGGAAGATGAGGCATTTGCAGACACAGTGGCAGGAGCAAGTGTAAACCCTGAGTTAATGGCATCTGGTGCAGCTAATGATCTGGTTGTTGTATTCACACCATTGCATGGAACAGGTAATATTCCAGTACGTCGTGCACTTGAGAAAATAGGCTTCAATAACGTTCATATTGTAAAAGAGCAGGAACTTCCTGATGGTAATTTTACAACCGTTAAATCTCCAAATCCCGAGGAACGGGAAGCATTCGCTATGGCGATTGAGCTTGGAAAGACGATCGGAGCTGATATTCTGATCGGTACTGACCCTGACGCAGACCGTATGGGCGCGGTTGTTAGAACGGCTGATGGAGAATATGAAATTTTAACTGGCAACCAATCCGGTTCAATTCTCGTTCATTATGTATTGAGTCAAATGAAGGAACATGGCAAGCTTCCAGCTAATGGCGCAGTAGTTAAAACGATCGTAACTAGTGAACTTGGCGCATCAATTGCCCGTCATTATGGCGCTACAGTGTTCAATACATTGACTGGATTTAAATATATTGGTGAGAAAATGAACCAGTTTGATGAATCGGGTGAGTACACTTATTTGTTCGGTTACGAGGAAAGCTATGGCTATCTCGCCGGCAACTATGCCCGTGATAAAGATGCTGTGGTAGCTTCCACCCTCATTTGTGAAGCAGCTGCTTTTTACAAGCAACAAGGCAAAACGCTGATTGATGTACTGGAAGAATTGTACCAACAATACGGTTACTATCGCGAGGCGCTCGCTTCACGTACTTTGAAGGGTAAAGATGGTCTGGCCCAAATCGGAGCATTGATGAATGAGTTCCGTACTAATCCTCCGAAGCAAGTCGCAGGCATTACAGTTTCTGAAGTGCTTGATTACTCGCTAGGTCTTGATGGCTTGCCACAAGAAAACGTATTGAAGTTTTTGCTTGAGGATGGTTCATGGTTCTGTCTGCGTCCATCTGGTACAGAACCAAAAATCAAATTCTATTTTGCTGTTCGCGGCACTTCGGGAGAGGACGCTGAAGCCAGAATTAACCGTCTTCAGGAAGAAGTATTATCACGCGTTGACGCTTGATTTGCTGTTTTAATTGGATTCAGGGTGTTGGGATAATGCGATTACAGTAATGGCTTTGCACGCACTATTTCATGTTTTTATGATCATTTGGTTAAATTAGCAAAGACAACTATTATTGCTTTAACCAGCATCTCCAACACCTATGTTTCCAACAAAAATTGTCTTTATAGTCATCATGATCTAATTTGATTTTAGCAGTTATTTTTTACACACTTGAGGAGGTACCCTTTGTGATTCAACGTTGGCAGCGGTGGAATAACGCTTCCCGCAAATGGTTATGGATACTTGTTATTGTCGGAATGGTGTCTTCCTTACCTGTGATCTATGAGCGGGTGCAGACGGAATCGTCTGCAGACAAGGTAGAGTTTGTTTTCAATTATCGCGGTTTGTTAGATGTAGCAACCTATCAGGCAAACCCGAGTGCATATTTAGATGAACAGCTTGATCGTTTGAAAGAGGCTGGCATTAACACAATGGCGATGTTTGAAAGCACGCTTGATGAATTGTCAAAGGCGCGGCGCATTATGGTTTTCAGTGCACTTGATGTTGCCAAAATGAATCAATCCCTTATTTCTGCGGATGGCAACTACACATACATTGCTTTTACGGATCCTGAATACGCGGAGAAGCTCTCTCCGATGATTGAGGAGTCATTCCGGAAAATAAATGTAACTGTGTCGCCATGGCACAATCAGAATTATTCCGGTCTTGTGATTGGGATGGGGATGGATGAAGCATTGCTGAAGCCCTTGCCAATTGATCCTGTAGCTATAGCGATGCTGCGGGAAAAAGGCTTTAATATTTTACCTAGATTGTCAGACAATATTGCCTATGATCAAGCACAAATGGAAGAAGAACTTTCGTTTTTCGCTGAACAGGGAGTTACACGTATTTTATTTGATGGCGAGGCCGTAAAAGGCTACAAGGATAATGAATCCATGAACAGCCTGCAAGGATTTGCAGACTTGCTAAAAGAGCATAACATTGGAATTGCTGTGATTGAGGGCTTGAAAGCTCCACAAAAAGGTTTTAACAAATTGGCATATTTAACTGATTATAACGTGGTGCGTTTGCATTCACTGCCTGATACTGATGCTAGTCAGGATACAGCTACTTTATCAGATCGTTTTGTTCTCGCTACTAAAGACCGGAATATTCGCATGATCTACTTGAATGTGTCACCATCTAAGGATGCATCCAAAGCAGCGGTTACGAACCAAATCGATAATCTGATCAATACCCTTCAAGAGCCGGGTAAAGCTATTAAACGTATTGAGAATAACGGATTTGAATTTGGTCAGGCAGAAGCTTTCCATGTCTATGATTCATCGTGGCAGACATATTTGAAAGCCTTGGTTGTTCTAGGCGGAATTGCTTTCTGTGCGTTACTTGTGTCGATCTATGTTGCACCGTTAACTCTGATTTCGTTCTTTATCGGACTGCTGGGAGCTGCAGGATTGTACGTGCTAAAAACTACACTATTGGAGCAAACTCTTGCACTGGCTGTTGCTATTAGTGCTCCGACGATTGCGATGGTACTAGCAGTACGTAAAGTAAAAGACATTAATCATTCTCATCCTGAAATTTCAGGGAGCAGAAGATTGACTCATACGATCGTTTTATATGTTAAGACATCGTTGCTGTCATTGGCTGCGGTACCATTTGTAATTGCGCTGCTTAACAATATTACCTACAGTCTGGTGCTTGATCAGTTCAGAGGAGTTAGCCTCTTGCACCTTGCTCCAATTTTGCTAATCGCCATTTACGTGTTCCTATATCAGGGTACATCGGTATGGCAGGAATTGCGCCAATGGCTTCGCATGCCGATTACTCTGCTATGGGTAGCGGTTGCGGGAGTGCTTGGTGTGGCAGCACTTTATTATCTGTCCAGAACTGGCAATGCAGGAACTCTCCTTCCTGGGGAAGCGATGTTCCGTTCCTTCCTGGAGAACACCTTTGGCGTGCGTCCGCGCAACAAGGAATTTTTACTTGCGCACCCATTGTTCCTGGTCGGTATTTTTGCGGCGTTCCGTTACAGATTTGCTTTATACGCTATGATCATTGCAGTTATGGGACAATTGTCGATGGTGGATACATTTGCTCATATCCATACACCAGCCAAGCTTTCACTTATTCGTGGTGTCCTTGGGCTTGGTATGGGACTCATCGTCGGCTTAATCGCAATATTAATTTGGTATATTATTGAAAGGTGCTGGGATAAATGGTCACCAGGACTTCGCGAACAATAGTTCTTTCTGGATATTACGGATACCGTAATAGTGGGGACGAAGCAGTGCTACAATCGATCCTTACTGCTTTGAAGGAAGCAGGCGAAGAATCCGGGACCGATATTAAGCCTGTAGTGCTCTCGATTGACCCAGAGTGGACTAGCCGTACTTATGGTGTAGAAGCTGTACATCGGATGAAATTAGGGGATGTAAGGAAGGCTATAAAGAACAGTGACGGTCTTATCAGTGGAGGCGGAAGTCTGCTGCAGGATGCGACAGGACTTGGATCAATTCCTTATTATGTTGGGGTTATCAAGCTGGCTCAGTGGTTGCGTAAACCGACATTTATTTATGCACAGGGAATTGGGCCGGTAAATCGAAAGCTGTTCTATCCGCTGATCTCCTCGGCATTTCGTCGCAGTGAATATATTTCTGTCAGAGATTCTGAGTCGGCTGAATTGCTTCGCAATATGGGCATCGATCATAGAGACATCAATGTTGTGCCGGACCCGGTTATGGGAATGATTTTGTCTGACTCGGGTCAAGACCTTAACCCAACTGACGAACAGGAGTTGCCTGTGATCGGTGTATCGGTCCGCTTCTGGAACCCTGATCGGACCGAGCTTGCGAAGCTGGCCGAAGGCCTGGCTGCGCTTAGCCGCCGCAAATCGGTGCATATCCGTTTTCTGCCGTTTCATTTCCCAGGTGATGACGAAGCATCGCGCTTCTGTCTCGAACGCATCGGAAATGTGGCAGAACACGGAAGCACTGTCAGCATTGCGGCGGAGACGGAGCATCCGCAGGAGATGCTCCGGGAGGTGAGTCGCTGCCAGCTGCTCATCGGCATGCGGCTCCACAGCTTGATCTATGCGGCTTCGCAGGAAATTCCGCTCCTCGGCATTTCATATGATCCGAAGATTGATCATTTCCTGGGTCGCATTGGCAGCGTACCGATCGGTACAAGCGATGACCTTGATCCAAGGATTGTTGCTTCGCAAGGGGAGCGGCTTCTCATAGAAGGAGAAGCATGGCGTAATGCACATGCTGCAAAAATTGCTGGACTGAAGCGAGAAGCAAGATTGCCTGCGCATCGCATCGCTGAATATTTACTAAGCAGGGGATGAACAGGATGAATACGAAAGAAAATCATACTGTACCTACGGTTTCTGTATTTGGTGTTTCCGTTAGCAAATGGAGCATGGCGGATACGGTGGAGCATTTGGCGCAGGCTGTGGCATCAGGGTCTCCGCATCACGTAATTACGGCAAATCCCATTATGATGATGGCAGCTATCGAGAATCCGGAGTACAAGAAAATGATGCAGACCGCTGAACTGATCGTTCCGGATGGAACGGGCCTCGTATGGGCCGCGCGAAAAGGCGGAGAACCGGTTGCTGAACGTGTTCCGGGCTTTGATCTGCTGCATGAGCTCATGAAACGGGGAGATCGAGGCGGCTGGAGAGTTTATTTGCTTGGCTCAGCCCGCGAAGTAATTGAAGAAGCCTCGTGTAGATTAAAAAATCAATACCCTGGAGTGTTAATTGTTGGATGTCGTGATGGCTACTTTGGCCCTGATCAGGATGATGAAGTAATCCGTGATATTGTGAATGCTGCTCCTCATTTATTATTTGTAGCTCGTGGCGCTGATACACAGGAGCCATGGATTGCCAAGCATAAAAAAACGCTTGGTGTACCCGTAATGATGGGGGTTGGAGGAAGCTTTGACGTTATTTCCGGACGAACGAAAAGGGCGCCGAAATTGTTCCAAAAACTTCGGATTGAATGGCTTTATCGATTATTGAAGGAACCAACTCGCTTCCGTAGAATGCTTGCGCTGCCGAAATTCGCTATCCGGGTGATGCGTGAGGGAGAAAACCTAACGAAAATGAGCTAATTAATTGAATTTTCGCGTAAAACGGCGTAAAATTACCTAATTACGAGTTTGGTCTTTCTCCTGAAACAGAGTATAATTCATTCCGGTAGAACAAATGGAGGTTGAATTACTAATGTGGATGATCTATACCATCGGGTTTATCGTCACAATCGTTTTGGCGCTGGGTCTGACGCCACTTGTGAAGAAGTTTGCTTTCAAGGTTGGGGCAGTAGACGTGCCTAATGCACGAAAAGTGCATACTAAGATTATGCCGAGACTTGGTGGACTAGGTATTTATTTATCTTTTATCATTGCGCTGTTCTTATTGCTTCCGTTTCTTCCTGATACTCTTACAGTACGTGAAGTTAATTTCATCAAAGCCTTTCTTGTTGGCGGGTCGATGATTGTATTGCTTGGCGCGCTTGATGATCGTTTTGATTTGCCTGCGAAGCTGAAATTTATTATTCAGATCGCTACGGCATGTGTCGTAGTGTATGGATTTGATATTCGAATCGAGTTCGCTAACATCCCTTTCCATACTTATTCTTCGGTTGAGAGCTGGATTGCGATTCCGTTCACGATCTTATGGATCGTGGGTGTAACAAATGCCATTAATTTAATCGATGGCCTGGATGGACTAGCAGCAGGTGTATCTGCTATTGCGATTGGTACTATTGCTGTAATGGCCTTCATTATGGGGAATACTATTGTTGTATTGCTGTGTCTGTTACTACTCGGAAGCATTTTGGGCTTTCTATACTTTAATTTCCACCCGGCCAAAATTTTTATGGGTGATTCGGGTGCGTTATTCCTGGGTTTCTGTCTGGCCATGTTATCTCTCTTGGGCTTTAAGCAGGTTGCCATCGTATCATTCCTGACACCATTAATTCTCATAGGTGTTCCATTATCTGATACTTTATTCGCGATCCTGCGTCGTTGGATGCAGAAGAAACCAATCTTCTCACCGGACAAAGGTCACTTGCATCACTGTCTGCGTGAGCTTGGATTCAGCCATCGTCAGACGGTACTAATCATTTATGGGATTGCTGCATTTTTCGGAGTTCTCGCGATTATTCAGTCGTCAGCGGCCATGTACAATGCAAACTGGGTGACCTTCGTTGTAATTTGTGTCATGATGTTCTTCCTGCAAATCGGAGCCGAAGTGATCGGCCTGATCGGCAAAACCAAACGCCCAGTACTCAACTTTATCGCCAGATTGCGTATGAAGGTTAGTGAAGAGCGCGGATCGAAGTAAATCACTCAAGAAATCATGAATATAGGTTACTAGCAATTATTATGAATATAGTATTTAATCATAACGGACAACCCCCACTTCAGGAGATGAGGTGGGGGTATTTAATTTGTAAAAAAAAGAGTGATACACATTTTTGGATTATATTTTATCTATTTTCTAAAATAATTATGGCTAAAGTCCGATAACAACAATATACGACTATTTGGAAGGTTTCCGACAATTATAGGCGGAAATCACGAAATGTTAATAAAGGAGAGAGAAACCTATGCATCGCATTAAAAAGCCCTTTGTATGGATTATGCTGGCAGCATTGATTATTACGTTGTTTCCGCCAGGGGTAGTTCAAAAGACGGAAGCAGCAGCCAATTATTTTTTACCAGATGATGTGACTCTTCGGAATACTTCACTCCGTTCAACTGCGGTAGATGACACAAACGTAATTGCTCGGGATGACACTATGTTTATTACAACCAACCCTACTATTACTTTTACAGGCACTTACTCGCATGTTACCGAAGATTCGTTGAAGGTCAAAGTAGAACGGTTAACTTTAAATACTAAAACAAAAAAGTGGGAGACGGATTCAACGCAATTTAGAAACGGAAGTATTGCCAGAGATACTTCATCCTCCACTTATTTGCAAAAATTCAAAGTAACGAATCTGTCCCTATTCTCAGGGTTCAATAAAATTACTTTGTCAGGATCTCAAAACGGGGTTACCCGTGAAGACACTTTTTATATTCTGTTTGATCAGGTTCCATATGTTCAGGATCTGAAGCTTCAAGGCTCCAGCTATGGAACCATTTACTTAAATGAAGGTGCGGAAGTAGTTTCGGATAAATCCAACGTATCTATTTCCGGGGAAGTTAAAAATGCTACAGAAGTTACTGTAAGTGTTAATGGCGGTACAGGCTTGGTAACGACATTGACTCAAACAGGTAAATTTTTCTCGCCATCACTTAATTTGAGTCCTGGTCAGAATAAAGTCGTGATTAACGTAAAAAGTGGAGCAGACTCTGTAGCTATTGAGCGTTCCATTTACTTTTTTGATAAAACAAAACCATTTGATAAGATTTCCCTTGTGTATAATACACAAAACTATAATGTACTCAATAATGTAGCTACGGTTACAGATGTGGCAGGGGCAGCTATTCCTGCATCAGGTACTATCAAATTTTCATTGCTGCTGAATGATACAGGTAATACATTTGCTACTAAAGGTAGTGTGACTCTTTCAGACTTGAATAATACAACTAACGGGCCTGTAACGACGTTTAATAATTTAACTGAAACTCAAATTTTAGCACCTGACGGTGTTAGCAATGCATACCGATTGGTGGAAGCAGAGATTCCAATCAGTTTTGCAAACGGATCTCAGCGTTTTAATCTAAATGTGCAGTATGATAACACGTATACTACATTTGCAAATATTAATTTCAAGTTCTTGCCGGGTGAGACGGTAGTAACTGGTTTGAAGTATATAAAGGATATTACTGCTCTTCCTGCAGATTTAAGTACTTTACCTGACTTGGATGGCACTATAGCCGAGAAAGAAGAGTTCTATATCCTGGTTACAGCGGATCAGAACTTTAATGCTGGTGATTTAAAGGCAGTGTATATGCCGAGGGAAACCTCAGGACCAACTTTAACTCCGCATACAGCTGTAACTGGCAACCAACACATATATAAAGTCACTGGGTTTTCCAGTGGCAACCAACAGGTTAAATTTAGCATTGGAACATCCACGGCTTCCAAGACCGTTTCAATTTCGTATGCAACTAAAAACTACATTTTTGTAGATGGTTTATATGATGGACAAGTTATTTCCAAAGACTCCAGCGACCCAGGGCAACTTAAAATCCCTGTTAAAGGGGAATATCGCGATTTTGAGAACTTATCTAATCCACAATTTTTTGTGAACGGGATTGCTAACGATAAATTAGTGCCTCCAATCACTTTTGCACCAACAGTGGGAGCTTCGGGAGACCCGACTTTCTCCTTCGATCTTCCGATTGATATCCAAGGACCACTGTATTATGGGGAAAACCGGATTAAATTTACCGGAGTATCAATGGACGGCAAAGGAAACTCCAGAACAGTAGTCAAGGAAATAAGAGTTTATATTGAGGATACTAATGTATCCAGCATTTCTGTTTTCCGGCCTAAGATTTTTGATCAACCGGTAAGCTTTTTGGGACTAAAACTTGATGATACAACTGGGGCAAACGCTGATTTGACTAACATTCTGGCAAGTTCTCCCCAATTCAAGCTTACGAACGGGATTTATGAAACCAGTGCACAAAGCTATGATTTGGTCATTCAGGGCAGTGGTGCTAAAATCATTAACCTGTTGAGAGGGACTGATAGTGTATTCTCTTCTCAAAAGGATGGACCTTCAGGAAATGTTGATCTTAGTGATATTCTGACTAAAACAAATATGGCAACTGATGGTACTGGTACACAGATTTTTAGCGGTACGATTGATCGACCTGGAAAGCCTGATCTGCAGTATGAGCTAGCAGTGTTAAACGGTAAATTTGTACTTCGGATAAAAGATATTGCCCTGGATTCTTTGGGGAGCCAAGTGTATAATCTGGAGCTAATTAACTCGACTGGTGCTCGTACAACTCAGAGACTAGAGATATCGCGTGTGTTAGCACCTTATCGAATTCTGTCTCCTGCACCTACAGTTGGAGATCAAATCATCGTTAACAAAAACTTTGTACGTTTTGATATTGAGGCAGAGGGAGCAACAAAGGTAATTATTGATAAAGGTGAAGCTATTCAACGCACTGATTTGGCTCAAGGCGCACCTGCACGGTTTATTTACGACTATGTCGGATTGAAACCGGATAAAGCAACCAAGATTAAAATTCAAATCGTACGTGGCAATGAAACATTAAATGAGACAATTGAGGTTTATTACACAAGTGCGATCGCTGTAGATTCACAATACATGACGGAGAAGGTAACCAATAAATACTCCGCCTTTAATAAATCGGTTGAATTAACGTTTCCTAAAGGCACGGTCTTGAAGACAGCCAACGTACCAGCGGGTAAAGTAACGAAGTTCTATCCTGATAATAAAATACTGTTTGGTATTGCTGATCCTAGCAACGGTATTGTTGAACGTAGAAATGATTATGGCAACTACTTTAATATCGATAAGGATGCAAGAACACCGGATGGCCTTGCAACTCTTACATTGCCTGAAGATATAGTAGAACTATTTAACTCGACAGCCAAGACAAGTAACTTTACCCGAGTGTCCAATTTTTATTGGATTCATGGTGGTATTGGGGAAACAGGTACAGGAGAGGCGTATAAACCTTCAACTAACGGTCTTCCACCATATTCGATTCTCCCGCAATACTCTGATTCTCAGAACTTCAGAGATGTTCTCTTGAGAGAGCCGGAGAGAAAGTTGATTCCTTCTCAACGCGGTACTTTAAAATTGACCTTTAATAAGAATGTAGTTGATGAAGCTGGTACTACAGTAACTGTATTCCGCTTTAATGAAAATTCGGAGTGGGAAAATGTTGGCGGTACTGTAAATTCGAAGAACAATACAATTACAGTGCCATTTGATGATTTTGGCTATTATGTAGTCATGAAGCAAAGCAGAGGCTTTAACGACATTACTAACCATCCTTGGGGACGTAACATTCTAAATGCGTTATACTCTAAAGGTATTATGTCAAATGTTCTGCCAAATGCGTTCGGAGCTGATGATCTGACTACGCGTGGCGAGTTCGCTACATTACTTGTTAAAGGGCTAAATATTCCTTTGAATTATGACAATAAAATTCAAACCTACTTTGATGTTGTGCCTGGTGCGAAAACAGACACCTGGGAATTTAAGTATATTGAGACTGCATCCAGAGCGGGTATTATTACCGGGATTTCTGAGGGGTATTTTGGTGTAGAAGAGCCTCTGACGAGAGAACAGGCTGCTATGATGATTTCTCGTGCACTTAAACTTAAGCTACCTGCTAACGATGATAAGCTGAACTCCGCATTGGCCAAGCAGTTCCTGGACTCAGGCAAAATTGATCGCTATGCACGCCCGGCAGTACAAGCTGTGTACAAAGCAAAAATCATGGATGGTCAAAGCGTTCCTGCGACTGGGAAGGCTAAGGTTTCCTATAATTTTAATCCAAAAAATAATTTGACACGTGCTGAAGCTGGTAAGATTGCTGTAGAATTGCTTAAGAAGAGTAGCAGTATTTTCCCTAAAAATCTAAGCTGATTATAGGTTTGGAACCTATCCATTGGAAGAAATCCGTGGATAGGTTCTTTTATTTCCAATTACATCTTTTTGTAATTTGATGAAGATTAAGATACAATAGCAATGTAAGAGATATATTTTCGCAAAAGGGTGAAATTGAACAGATGAAACCGATTTTATCAAAACCACAGCTGGGATATTCAAAAGCAAAGAGAAAGTTTGAGGATAGATCCAAAATTTTGGAGAAAAAAATTGAAGAGACGGCCAAGGAGCAAGAGGTAACACAGGAAGTGATGGAAGGCCTCGTTGTTGAGACAGGATTTCATGATGCTTTTAATGATTTGCGGGAAGCAGAGAATGAACTTATCGAATGGTCTCATAATACAATGAAGCATGAGAAATCATATAAGGATAATAAACAGGCTATTGACGATATGTATCTGAAATTGAATACCGACCCTCAAATGAGAAACCGCATAATTCAATTGGCGATGAGAGTAAGATAATCTCTCTAAATATTTCACAAATAAGACGTCCACCAGGACGTCTTATTTGTGTTTGTCTTACATAAATTATTGTTATTGGAGTAGATACTGGAAAAACTTGCGTAGTGACTGGCATATTCAGGGATGTTATACTAATTTCCGTCAGACAGCAATGGAGAAAGAAAGTTGTAAACGTGGCTAAGTTTAACAAAGTAACAATCTTGCAATTTTTTTTTAGAAACTGCGCAACTTTTTGAATTTTGCTACGTCTAACATGTAGAGCATTGACAATGATGACCAAATTAGACATTCCAGTTAGTGCCTTATGGGGAAACTTGTCTATCTATTAGAAAAATTAGCTTTACGGCACTAGGGACTCATTGTATAATGTTTAGGTAGGATTAGGAAACTAGTATTTTCTGAATTCTATTAAACGTGTTTACAAGTTTCTGCGGGTTGCTCGCAGACCTAATTTATAGGAAACCTGCTCAGGCTCTGGAAAGGGGGTGCAATGGCTAATGAGTAACACGAGCTATTCATTTAAAGAAAATTCTCATGCGATAGTTAATCAAGGAGGAGAAAAAAAGGTTATGAAGAAAATTTTATCCGTAGCTTTGTCTACAGCAATGGCATTCTCAATGTTTGCTTCTGTAGCATTCGGTGCTGACTCTAAGTTGTCACCAGAAGCTCAATTCAACGTATTGAAAGATGCTGGTATCGTTACTGGTTACCCAGACGGTACTGCAGGTCTTGACAAATTCATCACTCGCGCAGAACTTGCGAAAGTAATCGTTAAATCAATCAACCTCGATCCAGTGGACACAACTTCTTACAACGATAAGAACTATGCAAAACACTGGGCACGTACTTACATCGAAGCTGCTACTCAAAAGGGCATCCTCGAAGGTAAAAATGCCGAGAAGAAATTGTTTGACCCAAGCGGCAATGTAACAGTTCAAGAATTGGCAGCAGTTCTTGTTCGCGCATTGAAACTTGAAGTTCCAACAGAAACTAACAACAGTGCTGCTGACTGGGCTAAAGGTTATGTTCAAGCAGCAATCAACGGTGGCTACCTTGCAGAAGGTATTAACTACCAAGCTAACGCTACTCGCTCCCAAGCAGTAGTTGCAGCTTACGCTTTCTACGAAGCTAACCAAGTTCCTACAGTCTCTAAATACGAAGTTAAGGACAGCAAGAACGTTGAGTTCACAATGTCCGATGGCGAAGTTGTTAAAGTAGCTTTGGAAAAAGCTCTCGAAGCTAACAAAGAAACTGAAGTGAAATTCACTTACAAGGACAAAGAGTACACTCACAAAGTAACTTATGTTACTACAGTGGCTCAAAAAGTTGAAAGTGTTAAATCCGAAGCTTTGAAACAAATCGTTGTAACTTTTGATGGTTCTGTAGATGCAGCAACTGCTGGTAGCGAAGATAACTATGTTATCAAAGATATTGAGTTCCGCAGTGCTACTTTGTCAAATGACAAGAAGTCTGTAACACTTTTGATTGATAAAGATTCCAGCGCTCTTATTAACCAAAGAGAAGTTGAATTGGAAATCAAGAATGTTAAGAACGAAGATGCAACTAAAACTTTCAATGAGAAAGTGAAATTCACCCCTATTGACGTAACTGCTCCTACAGTTAAAGAAGTAGTTGGTTTGGGTACAAAAGCGTTCAAAGTTAAGTTCAGTGAACCGATTCAATCAGCAGTTGCTTCCAGCAGCTTTAGAGTTGATGGTAAAGCAATCGGTGCTAACGTTAAATTCCAATATCCAGACACAGTTATTGTTCAAACTAACTTGACTGTTGGTGAACATACCGTGACTGTAGAAAATGTTAAGGACTTTGCTGGATTAGCTGTTGCTGCGGTTAACAATTCATTCACTGTAGCAGAAGACACAACTGCTCCATCTGTAGTTTCCGCTACATCTAAAGACCTTAAAGAAGTGACTGTAGAATTCGACGAAACAATTAAATCTGTTTCCGAGGCATATGCAAATTCTTCCAGTCATAAAGCAAGCAAAATCGAGATTGAAGATAACAAAGTTATCTTGACATTTAAAGATGCAATTAACTACACAGAAAACACTATTACCCTGAAAGGTGTTAGTGACTACAGCAACAACAAAGCAGACAGAGAAGTTAAAGTAACTCCTAGCTTGGACACAGTTCGTCCTACAGTAGTTGAAACTAAGATTGAAATTGACTCTCTCGGTCGTTATGTTGCGAAAATCAGATTTTCTGAAAAATTGCATGAAGACTCTTTGAAGAAAGACAATTTCGTTCTGAAAAATTCAGAAGGTAAAATTGCTGATGTATCCGGAGTGAACAGCAACAGTGGTAATCCACACATCACACCAACTTTTGCGAATACTAAAAATACTGAGATTTCTGTAAATCTTGGATATGGCCTGAAATCTGAGAAATACACGCTCACTATTTCTAATGTGAAGGACAATGCAGCTGTTCCAAACTTGATCATTCCTGTAACTGTTGATTTGGATATTTCTAAAGCTCAAAATGGTGAAATTAACCGTGTATGGGTAGAAAAATATTCTAATGACTCTTACAACTATATCATTGTTGAATTCAACAAAGAATTGAGTACAAGTGGAGAAGGCGATGCTACATCACCTGCTAAGTATTTCTTGTACAAAGATGATGCTAAGATCGGTCAATTGACAGATAAGGAAAATGAAGTTGAATTACTTACTTCCAAATCTGTTCGTATCAAAGTTACTAATAGTACTATAACAAAGGACTACAACAGAGACGATCTTGTTAATCCTGCTAACAAATTCAAAATTGTTGCTAGTTACATCAAAAATTCTGAAGGTGAATACCTGAAGAACGGTAACAGCTATGAATTGGTAAAAGAAATCACTGATGGAACTGTTACGATCAAGGATAATAAAGCAAAAGCTATCAGCACTGATGAAATCAAAGTAGAATTTAATTCTGCACTTAACACTTTGGTTGATTCTGATTTCTATGCTAAGGTTGGAACTACAACATATTCTGTTACAGGAACATTAGCTGGTGATGGAAAATCCGCTACATTTAAGCTGGATAAGAAATTTACTGCTGATGCTGCTGATGTTAAATTCGGAACTAAATCGGGAACATTAGCTTCTCAAAATGAATTTGGAGCTCCATTGAAGAATTTTGTAGGTAATGAAGTGACTGTTGATGATGAAATTAAACCTGAACTTAAAGGGGATTCTGTTGCTGTTGCTGTAACTGGATCTGCAACTACGGCTACTTATACTTTCACACTAACAGCTACTGAAAAAGTTAAATTTAATACCGAAAAATTCGATTTTGCTGATTTCCAAACTTCAGATGCTGTTAAAGGCTTATGGGAAGTTAAAGCTAATACAAGTAATAATGTAGAGTACAGTGGTACTGTAAAACAGGTTATCGTTTCTGGTGCTGATGATAAAGTCCAATTAGTAGTAGAATTCAAGCTAAATAATACAGTAGTAGAACTTCCTAGAAATGCACAAGTTGTTATTAAGCTAAAAGCTGAGAATAATGACGGTAAGTATATTATTGATGTTGCTAAGAATGCACTGAAAGCTGACAATACTTCTATAGTACTTAACTAATCAATAATTACTGATTCATTCTCAACCTAAGAACGGGCCTCGTGCCCGTTCTTTTTTATATTGCCTTTAGCTAGTTGAGCTTGTGATATGTGTGGAATAAAAGCTACTGCTATTGAAAATTCACCTCATTGGTTAGGCATCATCTGATTGTAAGAGTTGTAGTTTTTCAATAGTCAAAAAACGGCTCAGCGATTATAGATTTAGAATTACAGATGCACCATAAAGTGCTCCAGGCAACCCTCAAAGTTCAAAGCCATATGTAGATTTTCTTTGCGATCCTCAAATCCGAAGTCATAGGTTATACTTAAAATCTCAATCGGTTATAAAAATTGAGATATTTTCCAAACTTTTTTGAATTTAATACGTATATAATGTATACGCACTAATTATAGGAGGTTTGAAAGTGAGAAAAGCAAAATTAGCTATGGCATCAATTGCTGTTACTGCACTGCTAAGTCAGAACTTTGTGGGTGTAATAGATGCAGCAGGATCATCTACGGTAAAACCATCAACAACCAAAAATACAACCCAGATTAAGACTTTGAACAATTTAAAGTCAGTAAAGATTACATCAAAAAGTGTTGTCAAATTATCGAATGTGAATATTCTATCTCAAGATGATGGAGGCCTATTGACATACACATTGACTTATCAGAACAATGATAAAAAGGCACTTTCTTTGGTTGATTATTGGACAAATGTCAAGACTAAATCTGGAACAGTTTATAGTGTTACTGTGATTGCCTCTGATAAAGAAAAGAAGAAAGTAGTTCCTGGTGCGACAACAAGCATTACATATACAACTAAAATTGCTAAAGGAATTAAAGTATCCGACTTGAGCTTCCAAATCATTAAGTGGAATTTTGGTGTTGCAGGGTATGAAGAAAAATTAGGAACAATAAATATTCCTTCAGACTACAAAGTTGCGACTCCGTTGAAAACTGCCCAAAAAATTTCGGTAAATAATTTATCGGCCAAATTAAAGGTAGATTCAGTTAGTGTTATTGGTTTAGGTGAAAACAATTATGTTCAGACAACATTGCAAATTGAGAATGTAGGCTCTAAAACGATAGAAAATCCAAATATGAAATATGTAGTTCAAACTTCAAGTGGAACAGCATTTGCATCCGCTGAAGCAGCGGGATCGAATTATCAAATTTTCCCGCAAGAAAGTAAAAAAATCAATCTAGTAACTAAAATTCCTAAGGCGGTAAATTTAAATAATTTACAACTTGTTGTAGTTCAGAATGATGAGACTACAAAGACCGATCTTCCGATTGCTTCTCTTGAGCTTGGAACTAAAAAAGGCCAAAATTCAGTAATTGGTGTAAAAAAAGAAAAAGTACTGGCGGTTGATAATAACAATATAGTTACAAGAATAGATAGTGTGTTGCGAAATCAAAATTTAGGAAAAAGTAACTTATCCATTCAATTTGTAGTTGCGAATAAAGGCGATGAATCGGTCATTTTACCAAACTATTCATTTGAAATTCAATCGGGATCTAAATCGTATCCGCTTGTTGCTAGTGGGATAGAGGGGTTAGCTTTAGAACCTGGGGAAGAGCAGTTGATCTCATTAGATGGGACAATACCAGTTGTAACTAATGCTGAACAATTGGAGCTAATTCTGAAGACGTCAACCGGGACTACATCAAATCCACAGGATCCAAATACAAAACCATCATCTGTTAGTAGCTATCCTCTCGTTGCCTATAAATTGCCTGAATATACAGAAATGCAACATGCAATGGGTAAAGAACGAATCATAAAAAATAATGATGGAACCTTTGGTGTCACTCTCGATACGATTCAGAAGCTTCCATGGAATGATGGAAACCTGTTGGTTACAAAGATTACGATTGCAAATAAAGGAACTAAGGCGGCTAAGCTGCCAGAACTTACAGGCGCTTATAAAATGGATATGACAAGCTTAAGCAGTGCTGTACAATTGATCAATAGCAATAATACACAGATCATTGCGGCTGGAGAACAGTCAAGTGTATATGTTGTGGGAAATGTACCATCAAATCTGAAGTTTTCTATGGTACAAGTTCAGTTGCTTCAAAAGGTAGGAGCAGAAAAAACTAATAATTGGATCATGTTCTCGAACTATGGGGAAACTAGTGACTTAAAAGTAGTAAAAGACGGAACCTATTTGGATTTGAATACTGCAGGAAAGAAAGCTGATCTTCAAACACGGAAAACTTACATGTATAAAGGCAGCACAAATGATATTATCTACACTGAATTGATCATGAAGAATAGAGAAAAACAGCAAATAAATCCGTCTCAGCTCACAGGATATTTCTTGACTGATAAAGGACAGTATTATAAAGCTGAAGTTAACCAGACGCAGAATGCGGTAGGTCCAGACACCGCAAGCATAGTATCATTTTCTGCTAAAGTTCCAAAAGGAGTGACTGTATCAAATTGGAATCTGGTTGTAGGTGAAAGTATTACAGAGAATAAATTTACAGAACCAGAGGGCAAGCCAACAGGATATGTCAATGCTTCTGCTTTGGAGTTGAATATGGATAGTAGAAGTATTCAGAGTAACTTGAAGAATGTGGAATTGTTCCCTTATAACTTGACAGTTAAAGAGATTAAAGGAAACACAAGTTCTTCTGGATTAGAAATTAAATTAAAATATGATTTGAGTCGTGATTTAGCTTTTGATATGGGTAAATTCAACCATAAGTTTGTCCTTGAAGTAATGGATTCAAGTGGTGCAAGGTTTGAGAAAGAAATTGAACTGGATAAGGATTTTGTTCTGGGATCAAATCAAACATTCTCCTATGTAGTGAATGATTTGATATTCGCAACTTCAAGAACTGGAGCCTTCCAATTCTCTATCTATGACTCGTACCAAGGCGAAAAAGTAAAAATAGCAACACAAGCTGCTGCTTATGATAATGGACGTTTATTCGATTAATCTTACTTACTAGTGATTATTTAAAAAGGCAAAAATCCCTCCAAAGGGATTTTGCCTTTTTAACTTGTCCATATCTACTAAAACCACTATCATAAGATTAATAGAGAAATGTGGTAAAGAGGAGGAACAGGATGAAGACAGCATGGAAAGTAGTGACAGCTGCTATAGTGATTGGTGGCAGTGTATGGGCAGGGGCAGCTTTTAACCTGCAGGCAGAGGGAGCGGGTGTTACAGGACAGCCTGGAACAGCAGATGATCCTGTTGTGACAAAGAGCTATGTTGATCAGGCAATACAGCAGGCTTTAAAGAATGGTGGAACAACTGTTACGACACCATCAACACCATCAACAACCTCGCCTTCAACAAATAACAATAGTGAGGCCCCTGCAGCTTCAACCGAGGCCGTAAGTATTGTTGAAGTCAAACCTGGAGAAAAATTAATAGCATCTGCCGGTACGGAGTTCGTCGTTCGTTCTGGAAAAGCGGTTATATATAGTGAAGATAAGAACGGTGTAGCAGATTTAACGGATGGGATCGATATAACAAATGGTGGGGCAGTGACCAACAACCATCTGTTATCTTTTCCTAGAGAAGGACGTGGAATTCAGGTCCAAGAGGGAAATACGCATAACTTGACTGTAATGGTACGTGGCGGCTATACAATTAAGTAAAATTAGGATCTACCCTGAATATTGCCAAAAGTAACAATCATTATATGGGCTAGATCTTCAGGTAGGAGACATACTAATTCCTGAGGACAACATTATTCAGGAGGTGTAGTAGTATGGCTCGAAATAATCGTCAAATCATACCTGAAAGTCGTCATGTTATTCAACAATGGAAATATGAAATTGCTGCAGAATTTGGGCTGCCTGTAGGATATGGCAGTGGAGCTACTGGAGCAGACACGGAGTTTGCAGGCGAACTTGGATCATTAGGTTCAAGCGGTAGCTACACAAGCAGTTGGGGACACCTATCGTCTCGTGAAAATGGCTCAGTAGGTGGAGAAATTACTAAACGACTCGTAGCTGAAGCTCAACGAAATTTATTAAATTAAATTTTTATAAATTGTCCTTCAATTATTTTGACATGACTTGGTAAATAAGATAATATGACATTTGAGGATTGTCAATTCAACCTTTTCCGCTAAGGAAAAGGTTCATTTTTTGATATGTATACATTAACTGTTATCCTCATCGTTACACTTTATTATATCTAGTATTGGATACTTAGGCATTTGCTATACTATTCCTATATGGGGAGGGTGGATTTTATGTCCATAAAAGGGCGACATTTATTTACTTCCGAGTCCGTAACTGAAGGACACCCGGATAAAATTTGTGACCAAATCTCCGATGCGGTTCTGGATGCTTTCCTTGAAAATGATCCGTATGCCAGAGTGGCTTGTGAAGTGTCTGTAGCGACCGGACTTGTACTCGTAATTGGTGAGATCAGCACGAAGTCGGAATATGTTGATATTCCAGCAATCGTTCGCAAAACGATTAAAGAAATCGGTTATACACGTGCAAAATATGGATTCGATTCAAATACTTGTGCAGTCTTGACCTCGCTTAACGAGCAATCAGCTGATATCGCTCAGGGTGTAAATGCTGCATTGGAAAACCGCGATCCGGAACAAATGGATAAGGAAACGGAAAACATTGGTGCGGGTGACCAAGGTCTGATGTTCGGTTTTGCAACGAATGAGACACCGGAATTGATGCCACTTCCGATTGCACTCTCTCATCGAATCGCTCGTCGTCTGTCTGAAGTACGTAAGAATGGTACGCTTGACTACCTTCGTCCCGATGGTAAGACACAAGTTACGATTGAATACGTAGATGGCAAACCAAAACGAGTGGATGCGATTGTAGTATCTACACAACATGCTGAAGATATTACGCTGGAACAAATTCAACGGGATATTAAAGAACAAGTTATCCTTCCTGTTGTACCGGCTGAATTGCTCGATGGTGAGACTAAATATTTTATTAACCCTACAGGTCGTTTTGTTATTGGTGGTCCTCAAGGGGATGCAGGCTTAACAGGTCGCAAGATCATTGTTGACACATATGGTGGTTATGCTCGTCATGGCGGCGGTGCTTTCTCCGGTAAGGATCCAACTAAAGTGGACCGTTCAGCAGCTTACGCTGCACGTTATGTAGCTAAAAACCTGATTGCTGCCGGTCTTGCAGATAAGGTTGAAATTCAACTTGCATATGCAATTGGTGTGGCCAACCCTGTATCAATCAACGTAGACACTTACGGAACTGGCAAAGTGTCCGAAGAGAAGCTCGTGGAGCTTGTTCGTGAGAACTTTGATCTGCGTCCGGCTGGTATTATTCGCATGCTGGATCTGCGTCGTCCGATTTATCGCCAGACAGCTGCATATGGTCATTTTGGCCGTACAGACATCGATCTTCCATGGGAACGTATCGATAAAGCTGATACATTAAAGGCTCAAGCGGGCTTGTAGAAGATACTTAAAAGTCTAAAAATTTAGCTCTTCAGGTGATGGTCAAGAGATCAACACTTGAAGGGTTATTTATTTTGCAAAATCACCTAAACTTGTACGCTCATTTTACCGTTAATAGATATAGATGTGCGCATGAATGCCGTGATGCGGTGTACATATAGAATGGATTCGTGGGAAAGGGGAAAATAGGATGAAACGCAAGATTTCATTGATTATGGTTTTGGGGCTGATAGTAAACTTATTCATGGGGGCTCTGGCAAGTGTTGATGCAGAATCATCTACATTAGCTAACCCTACGGTTAGTCCAACAGAATTGAATACACCGTTAAATTCTAAATTGAATCTTAATTTTGGTACGAGTAAAGTAAAAACTAATGGAACGCAGACGTATACAATTACGGAAGGATTTTTAGCGCCTGTTTCGGTCTCAGTAACAGAAAATGTCTATTCAAATAGCATAACATTTACACCTCCAGCATTGAAATATAATACTGACTACAAAATAACTTTTCCAGAGGGTGCCTTTATTGACGAGAATGGAGTTACTTCATCTCTGATCAGCTGGAGGTTTTCCACAGTTCAAGCAACAACAAAACCAACGGCCTCCTATTATCCCGCAGCAGGAAGCAGCAGTGTTAGCGCCAGTGTTCAACCGGCTATTACATTCGATCGCAATGTAGCTTTGAATACTGCCAAGTGGGGAAGTACTGGAGGAATTACGCTTAGGAAGACATCAAACAATGCTTCGGTATCATTGACGGTGTCGGTTAGCGGCAAGACCGTAACGATTAGGCCAACCAGCAATTTGGAAGCAGATACTCAATATTATATTGAAGTACCGAGCGACGCCATTTATGATGCAGCCAATAACAGTAATTATTTTTCAGGTTTAAGTGGAACCAGTGCATGGAGCTTCCGGACAGCGGCAGTAGCGGACAAAGTTGCCCCGGTGCTCCAAAATGCTACAATGTATAGCAATGCAGTTATTCGCTTACAATACAACGAATCGCTTAACTATTCATCTTATTTATCGTCATCACATTTTAGTGTAACGGTTAATGGTGAGTCGAGAAGAGTTAGCAGCGCTTCTGTTTCCGGGGAATATGTATACGTCTATCTGGATCTGGGAGTTGCAGTTGGACAAGATGTACGGATAAGTTACTCAGGAAGTGGAAGCAAGGCTATTCAGGATCAGGCAGGTAATGCTGCTGTGAACTTTTCTGGTAAAGTTGTGACTAACGGAATGGATTCGGTATTGCCGAAGCCTAAGGATGGCTCTGCGAATCGGTATTCGGTAACCTTGTATTTCAGCGACACTTTGAAGTCGCCATCGAGCTATGCATACCAACAGTTTGTCGTGACTGGAGATGGCAGCTCCAAGGGAGTAACCAGCTTGTCCCACAGTGGTTCCTCGATTACTTTGAATCTATCAAATTATATTTATGATGGTGAGGTAGTCAAAGTAAGCTATACACCAGGATCGTATCCGCTTCAGGATTATCGCGGTATCGATATTGCAGCCTTCAGTGATTATTATGTACGTAACAATTACGATACCAAGGCTCCGGAACTCCAAGGAGCTACAGGCTCAGGAAATAAAATTGTACTGACATATAATGAAGCCCTTAGAACCAGCAGCACCCCTTTGAAGAGTCAATTCTCTGTTCTGGTAAACAATTCTCCAGTCTATGTCACGGCTGTGGAGGTTACTTCTAGTCAGGTTATACTAACTCTTGCTTCTTCTTTAACAAAGGATCAAAATGTTACCGTCTCCTATGTTTCAGGAAGTGGTGGAATTGCTGACCTGAATGGTAATTTGGCAGGATATATTAATCTGCAGCCTGTATCGTATGGTACTGTTGCTGAAGGAGTGCGTCAGGCTACCATTAAAGGAGACACAGTAACAATAACGTACAATTCTACTTTAAAAGCAATATCTTATTTTCCGGTTAATCAGTTCTATGTAACAGTTGATGGTGTGAATCGTACCATTCAATCCGGCTCTATTAGCGGGGACACGGTTACTCTTAAACTAACTGCCGCAGTAACAGCTAATCAGGCAGCAGAAGTGTCTTATGTAGCTGGTTCTACACCTATGTATGATTATCTGGGAAATCTGTTGAAGGGTTATAGCAAAATAAAGCTTCAAAACCTAGACGCAACTACATCGACTACAGATAATAAAGTGCAGCCCAGCTATATCAGTGTGATGTCTACAAGTGATTTTGGAGTTGGAGGTTATCTTCTTAATCAAAGTGCAGCGCAAACTGCTAGCAGTCGATCTAAAAATGGACAATGGATGAATAAATACGTGCTGGATTCTGCGAAGGTACAGGGAGCGTTTAATTATTTAGTTAATAACAATGTGAGCGTTAAAAATCTTGTTTTTGAAGTGCCTTCAACTGAAAAAGCAGCGGAAGTAGCTATTCCACTGAGTTCGTTAAGCGCATTGTATAGTACCAGTAAGGCAGCTACATTCTCAGTCAAACACAACAATGTAATGTACACATTGCCAATCGAGAAGATTCCATTTATGGAAATAACCAGATCATTAAGCGTAAGTAATTTGAATTCATCCTATTTAACAATACAGATGGAGCCTATCTCAAAAACATTAATGTCGTCATTGAATTCAAAAAATGGTGTAACCACGTCGATCGTAAGCGATCCGGTTCAATTGACCTTATCAGCATATGACACTGGCAAGAGCCAAAGTAGTGTTGACGTAACGCATACAGGCAAAATTTACTTTAAGGCTGCCAATCAAGCTTCAACCGCCTACGCAAGTCTTCTAAAATACAGTCCAGTGAATTATGCCGCATCGTACATTCCATCGAGTGCAACTACCAGCGGAGCAAACATGATCTTCAATGGAAAAGTTACTGGCAACTCGATCATTGGTCCGGTAGTTGGATACAGTTACTTTTCTGATGTATATAAGCATTGGGCTAAGGATGCAATCTTCGAATTGGCGAGTAAATTGATTGTCGAACCACGTTCAGGAGCTTCATTTGCTCCAGACAAGAGCATCACTCGTGCAGAATTTGCAGTGTTTATTGCGAAGGGGCTTGGGTTAGAAGGTGACGAGACAAGTGCACGTCGGTTCACAGATGTAACTTCTGGAACGACAGCAGAATATATCGGTGCTGCAGCCAAGGCCGGTATTATCACAGGTAATACTGATGGATCTTTTAAGCCAGAAAACTATATAACTCGTGAACAAATGGCACTGATGATGGTTCGGGCTATGGATTACAGCGGATATAATACTCAGCTGTCTGGCTCTTCTGCTCAATATTTGTCTAAGTTTAAGGACTCGGCAAAAATTCAAAACAAAGAGACAGTTGCAAAAGCAGTGCGCGAAGGAATTATTCAAGGGGTAACTACGAATACATTCCAGCCTCAGGGTAACGCAACACGTGCGCAAGCTGTAGTTATGCTGAAACGTGTGTTAGATAAGTTGAATTAAAGGTTTATAGATGGAACAATGGCAAATCCCGATGCTCCTTGGAGTGATCGGGATTTTGTTTTTTTATGTGTGAGTCGAGGTTTGTCTCTACTTACTGAGTGCTGGGGAGCGTGTCTCTCGTATCTCTCGTGCCTCTGCCTTATGGATGGATGGGGCCTGGAATGTTAAGTAAGTGTAAATGTGCAACTATATTGACCAATAGAGGGCAATTTGAGTAGAAAAGGCGAATTTAAGTGTACCTTTTGCAACTAAATTTTCAAATGTGCTTATTTAGAACAAATTAAGTGTAGTTTCGCAGTTAGTTTCAAAAATCTGCCGACACAAGTGTAGCTTCTCAGCAGCTTATCCATGGAATCAACCGACTCGCGAGCGTCGTACATCCAAATGCAACATCCGGAATCTATAAATCTATGAAATCCAGACTTCCCTTAACTAGTCGATAATGATGTATTCTCTGCCCAGTACAGGAGGAGATTGGAGCGAGCCAGCCTTTAGTGCAAAGCGATTGAAGGAGTCGCACAGAGGTCCGGTAGTTTATATTTAAGTGCTGGGATACCAGTTTTGGACTTATAGGAAGTGATGAGGATAGCGCGAGTCGGATGATTTCTTTTTCAGAAATGGTCGATCGGTCTGTTGGTTTATTCTGAGGCTGGAATCTATTAAACATCATCTTAAGTAAATGTCTACATAGTTCCGGACGCTGCTCCACATCATCATATGCTATTGCAATTACACGAAAACCTAACGATTGCAAATAGAGCTCCCGATTTAATTCATGTGTATATTTGACACGATCCATATCACGTACATGTGGTCCATACCCTTTGATTTCAATCATAAATTTCAGTGGATCCGGCAAATAAGCAAAGTCTCCAAAGTAAGATCTCCCACGCCAATCAGGTATCTCGTACTCAGGGTGAAGATCATCAAAACTCTCGAACAGAGGCCACCATACATTCCTCAAAAATAAAGTCTCTCCATGTCTTTTTCCGCGGATTAGTCTTTCTCTTCTTTCACCGAAACGGCGACTCAAATGATAATTTAGAAACTTCTCATGCGCTTGCTCGAATGAGCTCGTCAGATGCATACTCAATATCACCTCTTCTTTTCACTTAGTAAATAAAAAAAGTCCCACTCATCCGATGAACAGATGTTTGGGACGTGCTTCGTCACTTATCGAATCAATCTTATCATATTAAATTTACAAAATAAACCAAACCTTACTTAGTTAATTTAGTAAATCTAGCTTTTTTTCGTAACTTTTCCGGCTTTAAGTAGTCTATTAATTGTATAGTAAATCTTTGAGGGCTTACGTGATGGGTCTTCATTCAGAAAATTTTTGACATAAAGATGGGAGAGAAGTAAACTTCATGGTTGTTAGAAGAGAGGAAATGGATGGCGGAACGAAGCTTGCGCGCTTCGCGGTAGATAAAGGGAAAAAACTGATTCTGGTGTCTTTGGCAGGCCTTATTTGGATTCAACCGATAGTTAGCCTAGGTCCGTTAGGAACAGCTTCTTCTATAGCACATGCGGCGGGAGAGCAAACTACCAAGCTAGATGTACAGGATATTACCTCTGGTGCAAAGTTAATAAAATACCAATATACAACAACACGTTCTGGTAAGCAGGTAAAGGTGCTCGCAGACGTTATAGAAGTAGATTTAAGCAATCCATATGTTGAGATGAATGTGATGACAGGCAAAGGGGGTCAATTAACGACCAGACAGTCTGTGCAAGGTATGGCAAAAGATACAGGCGCTGTAGCTGGGGTTAATGGCGATTTCTTCGCAACAGGCGGTCAAGGGGTGGCAATGGGAGCGGCGGTAACGAATGGGACGTTAATGACCAGTCCTGCTCAGCTTCAGGGGATGTATGCTTTTGCGGTCAAAAATGATGGAACTCCCCTTATTGATCGTTTTGGATTTACTGGAACAGTATATGCAGAGGATGGATCAACCATTGATTTGGCAGGTATCAATCAGGAATCGTATACGACGGAGCCTGACAAAGCATTCAGTCATGTTAACAAAATGTTTATTTATACGAGTGCATGGAAATCTGAAGAACGTCCAAAGGCTAGCTCAACTACACCGACAGAAGTGCTTGTACAAGGCGGTATCATTCAGCAAATATCAATAAAATCCGCGATCCCTGGTGCTGTTCCTGAGGATGGGTATATTTTGCGTGCACATGGAACAGCTGCTGATTTTATTGCTAACCATTTTGCAGTTGGTCAAAAAGTCGATACATCCTATCAACTAGTCTCTCAGACGAGTGGACAAGCCTTGGACCCATCAGAGCTTAAAATGATGATTGGTGGTCACACTCTATTAGTGGATCAAGGACAACCTTCTTCTTTTACCCGTTCTACAACTTCGATCAGTGGAAGCAGTGCGGTAGCTCGAACTGCAGTCGGATATTCGCAGGATGGAAAAAAAGCCTACATTATTACAGCTGAAAAAAATAGCAACAGCACTGGCATGACATTGGTAGAATTGCAAAAGTTCATGACAAGCGTTGGCGTTTGGAGAGGGATGAACCTTGATGGTGGCGGCTCAACAACGATGGTTACCAGGCCGCTTGCCGAGACTGAAGCGTCCCTTGCATTTACAACGTCTAATGGCGGTGCAGGACAGCGTGCAGTGGCAAACGGGCTAGGTGTCTACACTACAGCACCTCAAGGCACACTTAAGGGCTTGAAAATTAGCGGAACGTCTACCTTGCTGATCGGAGCAACCACTTCATATACTTTGAAAGGTTATGATACCTACTACAATCCAATAGATACGTCGGGCATTCAGGCCACATGGAAATCGGATAACGGGAATGTGACCTGGACCGGCTCGCAGTTTAAAGCTGTTAAAGCGGGCTCATCAGTCATTACTGCGGTCAGTGGTGATGCTATGAACACCTTGAAGGTTACAGTACTTGGGGGCAGTGATATAGATGGCTTGACTCCTGATACTACGTACGGTTCTCTTGACGCAGGAACAACTCTTCCTGTCACTGTTAAGGCCAAACTGAAAAATGGAAATACAGTAGAGGTTCCGGCAGAATCCGTAAAATGGGAGTTTACAGGGATGAAGGCCGCTGTGAAGGATGGGGTATTAACCGTTCAGTCTGTGAACCAAGGAGCAAAAGTAGCTTACGCAACGCCAAAGTATGACGGATATAGCGGCACTCCAATAGTGTTATCAGCCTCCTCAGAGCAAATCTGGGAATCTTTTGAGAATGTATCCTATCAGGTAGGGTTTACTGGATTGCCGGCAGAGGTTACAGGTTCAGCAGCAATTGTACAAGGAACTGGCGATCGCGCTTCTTCAAAGGTACTGAAGCTTGATTATGATCTCACTGGTGGAACAGGGAACAAATTTGCTTATGCGCAAATTAACGGGACGGCAGGTAGAGATATTCCAGAAGGCGCTACAGCCATGGCGATTGATGTGTTAGGTGATTCCAGTCTCAATTGGCTACGAGCAGAATTTAGTGATGTAGATGGCAAGAGCGTCTATGTGGATTTAATCCGTCCACTCGATTTTAATGGGTGGAAAACAATTAATATTGATTTGTCGGGTTATTCGATCAAGCAGCCGGCTAAGCTGAAACGTCTCTATCTCGTGAATTTGGAGGAAGGGCAAGATGAGCGGGCATTGAGTGGCAGCGTGTCATTTGACAATATCCGGTTTACTGCTCCAGCTTCCTCGGACGGGGATACTGGCTTGCCGAGTGCGAAGGTGCAAATGATAATTGGTCAAAAAACAATGACGGTTAACGGTCAAAAGCAAGGACTTGATGTTGCACCGCTGGTGAAAAACGGGACGACTTATGTGCCAATCAAATATATTCTGGACTCCTTTGGAGGAAGTGCACTCTGGAATAGTACTGCGAAAAAAATTACAGTCACGCGCGGAACAACAGTTATGGAATTGACGGTAAATAAAAAGGAATTTATGATGAACGGTTCAATGAAAACAGCCACGGTTGCTCCTATTGTCACGGGTGGAAGGACTTTAGTCCCGTTGCGTTTGGTGTCTGAGCAATTAGGAATTGATGTAAAATGGGAACAGAAAACCAAATCCATTACTCTTGAATCATGATATGATAGGTTGGGAATATAAGGATTGTGGAAATGGAGAAGGTTGAAGTGGCTGAATATCAATCTGATGCAATTGATCGTGTCATTAAAAACGCCGTAGGCGTAATGGAAAACAGCAAACTGCAAATTCTTGAAATATTGGATTCTGCACGAGATGAGCTCAAAATGCTGAATAATGAAGTAAAACAGATCATGAAAGAAACAGCAGAGACCGTTGAAAAGGTCGATCAGCTCGAAATCAATTACCGCAGGTCCCGCATCCGGCTGACGGAGGTCAGCCGGGATTTTGTGCGGTATAAAGAAGAGGACATTAAGCAGGCATACGAGAAAGCGACCCAGCTTCAGTTAGACCTGCTTATTTACCGTGAAAAGGAAATGTATTTAAAAGCCAGACGTGATGAATTACAAAAAAGAGCACGTATTGTTGAGAAGTCTGTAGAAAGGGCCGAAACAGTAAGTGCGCAAATGGGCGTAGTACTTGAGTACCTGTCTGGAGAATTGGGACAAGTATCCAAAATTCTTGAATCTGCAAAAAACAGACAGCTGATCGGCTTAAAGATTATTCTGGCGCAGGAAGAGGAACGTAAACGGATCTCCAGAGAGCTTCATGATGGTCCTGCTCAAATGCTTGCAAACCTAGTTCTTAGGACGGAAATTGTTGAAAGAATGATAGGTAAGCAGGAATTTAAGATGGTAGAGGACGAAATAGTAGACTTGAAAGCACAAGTGCGATCCAGTCTTGAAGAAATGCGTAAAGTTATCTTTAACTTGCGTCCCATGGCTTTGGATGATCTCGGATTGATTCCGACATTGCGTAAATACGTACATGATTTCGAAGAAAAGACAAAGATTCGGGCCACCTTTGAGACAAGAGGTAAGGAGCATAGGATGAATTCTCCTATGGAGGCGGCGATATTCCGGTTGATTCAGGAGGCACTGACCAATGCTGCTAAGCATGCTTTTCCGACTTATGTCGGTGTAGACATAACTTATCAAGCACAAATGGTCCGGATTGTTGTCCAGGATAACGGCCTTGGGTTTAAGGTAGACCAATTGGAACAGAAGACAAATAACCATACTCATTTCGGATTAATCGGCATGAGGGAACGAGTTGAATTGTTAGAAGGAAGAATGGAGATCGAATCTAACGCCAATCAGGGCACCAAGATTATTATCCATATCCCTACTAGCACAGAGAAAAGAAAGGAGTCTTAGAATGGATAATCTCATTTCTAGCAACAGACAGGCAATAAAAGTTCTCTTGGCTGACGATCATCAATTGTTTCGCGAGGGCTTAAAACGGATACTCAATATGGAAGATGATATTGAAGTAGTGGGAGAATGCAGCGATGGTACTCAAGTATTGGAGAGCTGTCAGTTGCATAACCCTGAGATTGTTCTCATGGACATTAACATGCCACTTCTAAACGGAGTAGATGCAACAGCAGAACTTCGGGAAGCGTTACCGGAAGTAAAGGTAATTATTTTGTCCATACATGATGATGAGAGCTATGTATTTGAAACTTTGCGCAAAGGGGCTACTGGCTATTTGCTGAAGGATATGGAGGCTGAATCTCTGATTAATGCGATTCGTACTGTCGCAGAAGGGAACGCCTTTATTCATCCGAAGGTTACTGGTAAGCTTATTCAACAGCTTCGTCGTATGGAGTACTTGAGTGAGACGGGGGCGATTGCGGAGGATAATGCTATACGTGAAGCAGGTGTTAAATTTGTGGCAGGTGAGGATAGTCCACTTACCCGTCGCGAAGCAGAAGTATTGAGATTGATGGCAGAAGGCCGCAGCAACAAAATGATTGGCGAGCATTTGTTCATCAGTGAAAAGACGGTTAAAAACCATGTCAGCAGCATTTTGCAGAAGATGGATGTAGATGACCGGACACAAGCGGTAATTAATGCAATCAAATTTGGCTGGGTGACTCTCTAAGCTGAGGATTTATGCTTGGCAAGTTACATACAAGTTTCCTTAAAAGACTTAGGCGTCAAAGGGATAGAAGAGCCTAGGAACCGACCTTACAGAAGCGGCATATATTGTCGCTATAAGGGAGGTGGCGCCATGATTCCTTATTTGGGTTGGATATTGTTCGCATATGGGATGGCTGCAGCAACTGTGCATATGATTTATCGGCTGGATCTTAGGAGAAGGTCAAATCGACGTGCCCATGTGAACTATGTTCTGGTGACTCACAATCATGAGAATCAGATGGAATGGTATGTAAGAGCTTTATCCTGGTATGGGAGACTTCGCGGATTGTCTCTAAATGTTACTGTACTCGATGTTGCGTCGGAGGATGATACGCTGGCGATTTTGCAACGGCTCCATAACCAAGAGGGGCTTGAGCTGAAGATTGTCGGTATCTCTGAAGTGCATGAGGAAGACATAGGGCAACATATGATTCATATTATGGACGGAAATAATACTCCGGTCTATGTTGATCTACGTGTGCCGCAGGAGGCGAGCAAACTTCCCTATGTCCATGTATGAATGGCCTCACGGTCAGCTTCAGCAATTAAATAGGAACAGGTGGAAGCGGGTAATGCTGTGGAAGCTGATAAAAGTGTGAAGCACACTCTACAATGGCAACAAGCTGTGGAGTGTGCTTTTTTGCGTTTAATTGACTTGCTTACGTAAAAAAGGGGGTGTCGTCAAATGAAAATTTGCTTATACGCTGTAAGATTCGAAAAAGGCTGGCAACTGCGTGTGAGTCTGGATATAAGGGTGGATTTGAGATGGCTGATGATGACAGGGATAGGTGGAGAAGTGGATAGGGACAAGGGAATGATGAAGAATGGATCTAGTGAAGCCATTTTTGTATGGCTGCTATCTGAAGCGATGCCTTTAGGATGGGCAGTAACCCTTCGGGATTTTTTCAAGGAGTGTCCAGAAATGGATAATTGGAGATCCGAGGAGTGGGGCAATTATTTGAGGCGAGAGCTTAAGCAGGAGATAAAGGAGGAAGAGAAGGCTCGAGGGGCTGGAAGTGAGTTTACATATGGGAATAGGATAAAAAGACAACGAATTCGGTGGGAGTTACTAGCCGGAAGCTCTCCTTGCATAATATGGGAAAGAGAAGCCGGCTTAACGCCACAGGGTGAGTTCTTGTTCAAGCAAGATGTTGATAGTAAGCAAGCAAGTGGATACATAGATATGGATGAAGATAATGGCGGGAGCAAAATATCGAATAACACGCCTACATTGACGGACAAAAAAAGCGATATGTATTCTGTGAATATGTGGCTTAGTGTTGCTATTGGGAGCGAGCGGTTGTCTGGCGCGCTCGCGGGGCGGTCGCTGCTGCAGGCCGAGCTGCAGCAGCTGCTGGCGGAACGCCTGCCGGAGCTAGCCCCGGCATGGCGCTCCGCCGTCCAGCACGCGCACCTGGAGGGGCGCGTGCAGCTCACGGCCGGCGTCGCTCTCGCCGCCGGCCGCCGGGGGCGGGGCCCGCTAGCTGCGCGGGCCCGCCTTTACCGCTGCCGCCGCTGCGGCAGCGAAGTGCACCGCCGCACGCCCTGCGGGGCGTGTGGCTTAAGCGGCTGCGCCTACTGCGAGGCGTGCCTCGCGCTGGGGCGCAGCCGCTCTTGCGCGCTGCTGCTTCGCGGCAGCGCGGGCCCCGTGGCGCCGCTTGCCGGAGGCGCAGCGGCTGGGGCTCAGCCCTTCACCGAGTCCATGCTGGATCGGTGGGGGCTGAGCCCCGCACAGCGCGCGGCGGCAGCGTCCGCGCTGTGCTTCCTGGCAGCGCGACCACAGGATCGCGCCATCCAGCACGCATTTCCGCTGCTATCACCTCGCTCCTGCTCATTGCAGATAAATCCATCTCCACAACGATTTCTGCTATGGGCAGTGACGGGAGCGGGGAAGACAGAGATGATTTTTCCGCTGCTGCAATATGTACTGGATCGTGGGGGGCGTGCGCTGGTAGCTACACCTCGCAGAGATGTCGTACTGGAATTGGCTCCGCGTATTGCAAAAGCTTTTCCAGAAGAGAAAATCGCTGTTCTGTATGGAGGAAGTACGCAGCGTTGGGAGGAGGCCGATCTGTTTTTAGCAACGACTCATCAATTGCTTCGATTTTATCGCGCTTTTGATCTTGTAATCATTGATGAGCTGGATGCTTTCCCATACCATAATGATCCTATGCTGGCATTTGCAGCGAGGGAGTGTTGTGCGGCTTCAGGCAAGTTTGTTTTTTTATCGGCAACACCGCCTCTTACAATGCAGAAGGAAGTAAAATCGGGCAAGCTGCCGCATGCCAAAGTCCCCTCCAGATTTCATGGATATCCACTTCCGGTCCCAAGGCATATAAGCATGACCAAGCTGGATGATTGTATTCGTCGGCAAGCCCTCCCAAAAGGATTAATAGAAGCTTTGGACAAATCGATTCAGCGCGGAGCGCAGGTGTTTCTTTTCGTGTCGCGGATTCGGCATATAGAACCTGCTGTCAAATTACTTCGTCGTTATTTTTCAAAAATATCGATTGAAGGGACATCATCAAAGGATGAGCATAGAGGAGAAAAAGTAATCCGATTTCGCTCAACTGAAATAAGGATACTGGTTACAACAACTATTCTGGAACGTGGAGTCACTGTACCGAAGAGCGATGTATACATTTTGGATGCAGATAGTGAATTGTTCGACGAGGCTTCTTTAGTGCAAATGGCTGGACGTGCTGGTCGTTCTAAAGACGATCCTTGTGGGACAGTATGGTTAGCATCACCTGAATGGACCAAACCCCAGAGAAGGGCAATCGCTCAAATTCGTTCCATGAACGCGGTAGCAGAGAAACACGGATATTTAAAAATACCAAGCTCTAAACTATCTGGCAAGGAGGTGTCTCGTAAATGAAATCTTTTATTCATAACCTACTTGCACCTTCGAGAATTTCTTGCTTGGCTTGCGGTAAAGAGATTTCAGAGTCGGTTCGGGGATATCCTGAAATTTGTATAGGATGTTATTCCTCCATACCCTGGATCACAAAATCAAGATGCAACATTTGCGGGAGACATGTCGGTTGTCCGGATTGCAGCAGGAAGGACATGGCGCCAAGGCATTTTTTGATGAATCGAAGTGCAGTTGCATACAACACTGTTATGAAAGAATGGCTTGCTCAGTACAAATTTCGTGGAAACGAAGCGTATCAGCCTCTCATGGCGCGAATGATGGCAGAGGCAATGAAGAGAATGCTTTATGAGTTATCGTTGCGGGGAGGAAATAAAAAATTTCGTTTTGATGCTGTTGTACCTGTTCCAATCAGTGAAGAACGCATGTCTGAGCGTTGCTTTAACCAAACAAGGTCGTTGGCATTTGGAGCAGCCTCGATAAGTAAAGCTTCAGTGCTTGAAATTTTACATCGAAGGCAGCATACCGAGAAACAGAGCTTTAAGAGCAGACGTGAACGCTTGGAGAGCATGATGGGGGTGTATACCCCTTCGTCTGATGCACAGCACTGTCTTATTTCTATAATGCAAAAGCCTGTGAAACAGGGAAGATTCCACTCTTTATTTGAAAATCAGAAATTAACACAAAATGCTCCAATCCGACTTTTAATTATTGATGATGTCTATACAACGGGAAGTACTGTAGATGCATGTGCTGCAACTTTGCAAATGCTTTGTAAATCGATAGGGGCAACACCCGAAATATACAGTCTTACTTGGGCCAGATCCTGATTTGTAAGAAGTACAGTATATGACATTTTGGACATCCATTACAAAAATTCATAGACGAATTCGCTCGAATCATGTAATCTAACATCAAATAATGTTTTTTGAAAGGACGAGTAAGTCAAATGGGTATGAACTTAGGAAATTGCCCGCGTTGTGGGAGATTGTACGCTCTAAATTTCAGAGACATCTGTCCGTCCTGCATCAAAGACATTGAGCTGGAGTACGAGAAATGCCTAAAGTATCTGCGTGAGGAAAAAACGGCTACCATTCAAGAAGTCTCTGACGCTACAGAAGTTTCGATCAAGCAAATTACGAAATTCATTAAAGAAGGACGTATATCTATAGCGAACAATCCCAATATGATGTACCCTTGTGAAGTATGTGGAGTTCTTATTCGTGAAGGAACGATGTGCGACTCCTGCCGAAATCGACTGACTCGGGATTTTGCGGCTACAGCTGCAAGAGAGGAATCGGGCAGGAACGGAAAACATAGAGAAGATAAACGAAGTGGTGGAGCATACGGGGTTATTGATAAATTCCGTGGACCAACCAATTAAATAAGGAAGTTTAGTAAAATTTTATTTAATTATCCATTTTTTTGGAATATAGGACTTTTAAAAAACAGGCTATATGCCATAATATTCTTCACAAACCAAAGCTTCACTATAAAATATGTTTCAACTTACGCCGATAAACTTAGTAAAGATTATCGGCTTTTTTATTTGGAAGGAAAGGTGGAGCCCATGAAAATAAATGATACTGGACGGCTTGGGGCTATAAATAATTATCAAAGACAGGTTGAATCGCAACGTAAGGACTCTGATCTGAAATCGCGGCGCAAGGATGAAGTATCCATTTCCTCGGAGGCTAAGGAATTGCTGAAGGCTCAGGAGACTGCACAAGATCCGGCTCGCGTCGAATTGATTGAGGATTTGAAGTCGAGGGTTTCTTCGGGAACTTATAACGTGGACGCTGGAGCACTTGCTGAGAAGCTCGCGCCATACTTCAAGTCTTACTTCGAGAAATAGGGGGCGACCATGTCAGTTCAAGGTTTGATTGAAGCGTTGGAGCAATTGTCCGAAAGATATACAGCTCTCTACGATATTGCGCAGGACAAGAAGCAGGCGATCATTTCTAATGACTATGATGGACTGGTAAAAGTTTTGTCTGGCGAGTCGAAGCTGCTGAAGATTATTGAAGCCGAAGAGCAGCAGCTTCAGGACTCCGCTCAAGTCTTTTTGCAGTCAAAGGGTATTAAGTCCAGACTTGAGCTCACAATTACAGATATTCTTCGACTAGTGTTTGATCCTGAGGAGAAGCAGAGGCTAACAGCAAGTCAGCGTACGCTTAATGAACAATTAACGAAGCTGAAGCAGGCAAATGAACTAAATCAGGATTTAATTGCTCAATCACTCAATTTCATTGATTTTTCATTAAATGTCATGATAGGTGGAATGGATGAAGAGGCCACATACTCACCACCGCAGAGCTCTGAGAGAAAGTCATCCGCACGAAGCAACTTCGATACCAGAGCATAAATTTAAATCAATAAAGGAGAATGATGATGACCTCTACATTTCATGGAATAGAGACTAGCAAGCGTGCATTATTCGTGAATACGACCTCTATGCAAACGTTGGGCCATAATATTTCCAACGCGAGTACAGAAGGCTACTCACGTCAACGGGTGAATCAGACTGAAGCTAGACCAATCTGGGCAATGGGCATGACCAAGAGCCAGCAGCCAGGTATGCTGGGTACTGGCGTCGAATACGGCAGCATTACTCGGGTTCGTGATACTTTTTTGGATACACAATATCGCAGAGAGAATCAGTTTCTTGGTTCATGGGAAGTACTGAATGCAACGATGGTATCCATACAGGGTATTTTAAATGAGCCATCCGGAAGTGGTCTTGCTACAGTAATGGATGATTTCTGGAATGCTTGGGAGACGTTGAACCGCGACCCATCCTTGCTTAGTGCACGTGTTGCTGTAGCCGGGGCAGCAAGTAATATGACAGACACATTCAAGCATATTAGCGAGTCGTTGACTAACCTTACAAATGATGTTACTTCCAACATTGATAAAAAAGTAATGGAAGCTAACAATCTTCTTGATAATATTGCCAGCTTAAATGTTTTGATTCGTGATAATGAAAGCTTTGGAGACAATGCGAACGATTACCGCGACCAACGAGATCTGCTAATTGACAAATTGTCTACGATTGTGGACGTTCAATTTGCCGAAGATGAAGTGGGTATGGTTAATATTACAGCCGCAGGAGTCAATGTAATAACAGGCGATGCCGTTACATACTTAACCGCTGCTAATGCGGCTACTGCAACTGCAGGCCAGTTGAATGGGTATACGAAGTCGCTTGCAGAAACACAGACAATTCGCGACCAATTAAATGCTATGGTGAATACGCTGACGACGGGTGAAATCAAGGTTACTTTGAGTAACGGTTATGTTACTACTTCTCAGTTGTCTGCCTTGAATCAGGTGACTTTGGAGGATGGTACCGTCATTCCGGCCGGACAGGTCATCCCTGCAGGCTCGAGAATTGCCTCTTCCATGGATATTCTGGTTAATGGCTTCAATGGCCTGCATGGGCTGGGTTATACACTGACAGAACCAACTACGTCAGGGGTTCCGTTCTTTGTATCCACAGGCGGGGGCTTTACGATTGATGATATTAGAGTAAACCCGGATATTCTTGCAGATACAAATAAAATAGCAGCTTCTTCTAAATTTGAAAATGTAAATGGTGCGGATAAGGTAATACGGGGAAATAGTGATATAGCTAATGCCCTCGCAAGCTTGCGTGACGCTCTATTTACCTTTCCTGCGAATTTGACTTCACTTTCCAAGGGTACGACAGATGATTATTTCCGCGCTCTTGCAGGCGATTTGGGGATCAGAGCTGCCAATACGCAACGGAACTTTAATAATCAGCAAAGCATGGCAGATAATTTGCAAATCCAACGCCAAGAGATTAGCGGGGTTTCAATAGATGAAGAATTGGCTGACATGATCCGCTTCCAGCAAGCATACAACGCCGCTGCACGGAACATGACGACCGTAGATGAAATGCTTGATCGGGTTATTAATTCAATGGGTATCGTAGGACGGTAAAATAGGAGGGATTTAACGACATGCGTGTAACAGGATCTATGCAAAATATTCAATTACTTCGCAATTTGCGAAACATCAACACATCCATGACTCAAGGTCAGCAGCAGCTTGCAACAGGCCAGCGCATCAGCAAGCCGAGTGATGATCCGGTCGGCCTTACCTATCAAATGCGTTACGATACGGACCTCGCCAGAAGCGATGAATTTTTGATGAATGCCCAGACAGGGACAGAAATTCTGAAAACGATGGATTCCCTTATGCAGCAGGCTAGTGATGTGCTAAAACGTGCTCGTACACTTGGACTACAAGCAGCTAATGGTACGTTAGATGCACAGCAAAGAGGCACGATTTCTGCGGAAATCAAGCAGCTTAAGGAACAGATGGTCACGATTGGGAACAGTACCTACAATGGCAGATATCTATTTAATGGTCAGAAAACCGATCAACCACCGTATAGTACTGCTACTGCTTCTTCTGACAAGACAGATACTGGACTGTTTTATTTGAATGTAAGTCCCTCGGTTAAAGTGCCAGTTAGTATAACAGGGGAGATTGTGTTTGGACAAGCGGATTCAACAAATAATGTTTTTAAAGTCCTGGATGAGTTATCGACTGCGCTTGATACCAATACAGTATCCGGAATCTCGAGTAGTGTAGATAAGATTGATGCTGCAGTTGATCATATGATGATAAGTTGGGCAGAAGTTGGGGCTCGTATGAATCGCTTTGAGTTGATGGAGAATCGGATCGCAAGCGAGCAGGTAAGTTTGCAAGAGCAGAGGTCTAATGTTGCGGATGTAGATTTTTCAGAGGCAATTATGAACCTTAAAATGAAAGAAAACGTTCTTCAAGCCGCACTTTCTACGGGTGCCAGAGTTATGCAGACGTCGCTTGTAGACTTTATAAGATAATTTGAAATCGGGAGGAGATGTTGTGACCGGAATTCAGCCAATGTTATCCGGTGATTGGGGGAAGTATAGACCTGCCGAGCTTTCGGTTCGCTTAACTTCTCCTGAAATGACTACAGATTGGACAAATGTCTTTGATGATTTAGGGCTGAAGCGACCTCACTCATTGATGAGAGAAGTTGAAGGAAAGATTCAGACTTCTACCTTACAAGACATAGCTACTAAATCTCGTGAGGGTGATAGGATAGCTAATATTGCCTCCGGTGAAAAAAATGTGTTTGGGCATATTGCTCATGAGCGGTATATGCGAAAAGGGCAGAAGGAAATTACGATTGAGGCTTTGCCAAGGCAAGGTGTTATAATTGATTTTCGTATTTATCCGCCGGAAATACAGGTTGATCCGAGAGGGGCGCTTCCTAGATGAGACAACTTTATAGCGACGCTTATGGCACGCTAGAGCTTGAAGATAGTCAGATTTATTCCTTTGAAAACGGAATATTGGGTATTCCTGATACGCAAAATTACGCACTGTTTCCAATGGGTGACACGCCCTTCTTCATTCTTCATTCGCTTGAGAAACAAATTAGTTTCATTCTAATTCCTGCTCATGATGCGGTGCATGATTACAATTTTCAAATTGACGAGGAGTCGATTGAAAGCTTGAAATTGAAATCCCCAGAGGATGCCGGGGTGATGCTAATTGTAAACATTCAGCAGGATGAGTTGTTTGTGAATTTGATGGCTCCTTTGCTATTGTCACCGCATTCTATGAAAGGATGTCAGTACGTTATTAAGGATCAGGAACTTTCTATGAGGTATCCCTTATTTCGAAAGGGGGATAAGTAATTGTTAGTTCTACGGCGACGCATTGGAGAGACCGTTATGATCGGTGCTGACATTCAAGTTCAAGTCCTCGGTGTGGAAGGTGATCAGATTAAGCTTGGGTTTATAGCTCCTAAGGAAGTGCAAATATTACGGAATGAATTATATCAAGGAATTGTTGCCGAGAATATGGCAGCTAAGGAACAGACAAGTCAATTACAGCAAGAAGAAATCCTGAACCTGCTGAAAAAATTTAAAATGTAAACCATTTTGAAGGTGGTAGGTAAATGATGAATATTGGTAATCGCATCGATTCGATCTCTTCTGATTTGATAAAACCGCTAGAGTCTGTTTCTTCAACTACGTCAGGCAGATCAATTTCTCAGAATATAGACAGTAACAAGAGCAACGTAGCAGAGCAAAGATCACGAGAATACATCCTGGAGCAACAAGAAAAGCTGGAAGAGCAAATTAAGAAACTGAATGAAGCAATAGCGTCCTCTGGTAAGGAATTGAAATTTAAGTACAACCAAGATGCTAATCAGCTCTATGTGGAAGTGCTGGATTCTAAAACGAAAGAAGTCGTTACAAGTCTTCCACCGGAATTTCTAATCGAGCTTTCCTTGAAGATGAAGGAAATGATAGGGATGTTTTTGGATAAAAAAATATAACTAATCAATGAGGTGAATAGAATGGGAATTAGCTTACCAGGATTAGCTTCAAATCTAGATACGACATCGCTTATTAACGCTATTATGAGTCAAGAAAAAGTGCCGTATAAAAACTTTGAGACAAAGAAGACGGCTGTTACGAATAATAAAACTATATTTAATAATATCAACCTGAAGCTAAAAGCGTTACGTGATGCTGCTATCAATCTGTCTGATGTGGATTCATTTAAAGCAAATGGAGCTAATATTTCAGATTCTTCAAAATTAACAGCCATAGTTGACGCTTCAACTGCTACAGGTAATTATGCCATCAAGATTATTACTTTAGCCAAGCAACAAGTGAATGCGACAAATGCGATTGCTCTTAATGATAGCGACGGGAAAAAAATCAAGCTTAGTAGTGATGACCTTGAGTCAGAAATTAGAGTAGAAGGAATTAATGAACCGTTTATCTTGAAAAATATGGGATTAACCTTGGATAACACAGTGGAAGAGGCGCTAAATAAGGTTGCAAATGAGATCAACAAAAATAAAGACTCCAATGTTCAAGCATCCGTTATTCAGACAGCTGATGGTGCTAAAAGTATTGTTCTTATGGGGAAAGAATCTGGTAAATCCATTGCTATGAGTGGAACCGGCTTGTTTTCGACTCTTACAACTAAGGTAACTGCAGAGCCTGCAACAATTGAAATCAATGGTGTTCCGATTACAAGTTCAAGCAATACGATCAAAGATGCTATTCCTGGTGTGACTCTTCAGCTCTTAGCCGACAAGTCTAGTGTTAATATGGAGATTAAGCAGGATCAAGACAAGATTGCTGAAAAAGTTCAGGCCTTTGTTGACGCATATAACAATGTAGTTAGTCTTATTCGGGAAAACACAAAAAAAATTACCAATGAAAAAAACAGTGATGGCTCCTATAAAAACTTTAAAACAAATCTACAGGGAGATTCTATGCTCAGAGATCTTCAGAGAGAGATGGGAGACATCATCAGTAGTATCACGGGTCCAAATGATCAATACAGGCTACTGGATCAAATCGGTATTGAAATCGATAAGGGTATTACTAGAGGCGCGGAAATGACAGGCAAAATTTCCTTTGATAAGGCATTGTTTAAACAAAAATTAGCGGATAATCCTTCAGTGGTTGAGGAAATGTTTAAAGGTGATCGGGGGCTTGGAACCCTGTTTAAAGATAACCTGAATAATTACACCAAAGCAAACGGTCTAATGCAAATCAAATTAGACGGGTACGATAGAGAAATTAAATTTATTGACAGTCAAATGGAGAGCCTGCAAACAAGACTGATATTAAGAGAAGAGGCCTTGAAAAAACAGTATGCCCAACTGGAAGTAAATATGTCTAAGTTAAACAGTCAAAAAACCTGGATGACTAATCAATTAGCTGCTCTTACCGCATCAGCGAAATCATCGTAGTTGAAAATAGGAGATGACTAGTATTATGGCCATGCAGAATATGTCTGCCTATCAAAGCTATCAAAAGAATAAGTATGAAACGGCCTCTCCTCACAGACTAACGTTAATGTTGTATAATGGAGCCATTCAATTTGCAACTCGTTCACAAGAAGCAATCAGCTTGGGGAATATAGGAGATTCAAATCTGTATATTCAGAAAACACAAGACATTGTATTTGAGTTGCTTTCATCCTTGAATGAACGTGAGGGTGGAGAAATAGCGGCGAATTTAAGACGTATTTATCTGTATATTAATGATCTGCTTTTACAGGCTAATCTAAAAAAAGATGAACAATCTATCGTTGAGGCGATTTCTCTTCTCAAAGAACTTCAATCTGCCTGGGAACAGATTGGGAAGGAAGTTACCCTTGGATAAGCACAATGATTCTTTGTTGGGGATAAGACAAGAATTGTATTTGAACTTGCTTGGATGTGCCAAATCGCAGTATACATTGATCAACTCGTTGAGTTCAAATGAGAAATATGAGGAAACTTTCTCGGAGCTTTCGAATCAGTGGGATCAAATTTGTAACGAAATAGAAGATTTGGATCATCAGATTGGACCAGTCAAGGAAGCTGAAACTTTTCTAATAGGTATTATGAATGAAATTATGGAGTGTTTACATTCTATAGATAAGCAGATTCAAGATATTGTGGGTTCAGCTGGTCATGATCTGAAAATAGTAAAAGATCAACGCATGCTTGTAGATGCTTATTATGGTATGGGTCGTAAAGGATTGGATTCTATGTATTTCGATGAAAAAAAATAATTTTTTTTAAAATTAGGTATAAAGTTTTATAAACTATTACCGATATATTATTTAGACCACAAGGACGTGGTCAATTTAAACCAAATCACGGAGGATGATTACGATGGGAATGTTTATTAACACTAACGTTGGCGCATTGAACGCTAACCGCAACCTGAACTTCAACAACACACAAATGGGTAAGACAATGGAAAAATTGTCTTCCGGTTACCGCATTAATCGTGCAGCTGACGATGCAGCTGGTTTGGCAATCTCTGAGAAAATGCGTTTCCAAATCAACGGCTTGTCCCAAGCACAACGCAACGCTCAAGATGGTATTTCCTTGATCCAAACAGCTGAGGGTGCTTTGACTGAAGTTCACTCCATGTTGCAACGTATCAATACGTTGGCTAACCAAGCAGCTAACGGTACTTATGACAGCACTGACCGTGATAAGATTCAATTGGAAGTTAAGGAATTGGTTGATGAAATTGATAATATTGCCAAAACAGTTAACTTCAACGGTATTCAACTGTTGGGAGATTCTGCTTCTGGTACCCTTGGTACTGAGGTTAAATTCCAAATTGGTGCAGATGCTGACACTACCATCAAAGTATCCCTCAAAGATATGTCTACTACAGGCTTAAACCTTGCCGCTATTACAGTAGCTGGTGCTGATGAAACTGCTGCTAATACTACAATTACAGCAGTTAAAGATGCAATCAGTCTTGTTTCTGAACAACGTGCTACTTTCGGTGCGGTTCAAAACCGTCTTGAGCACACAGTAAATAATCTGGGTGTAATGGTAGAAAACCTGTCTGCTTCCGAATCACGCATTCGTGACGCTGATATGGCTACTGAAATGACGGCATTTACTAAGAACCAAATCTTGGTTCAGGCTGGTACTGCAATGTTGGCACAAGCTAACTCTGCACCACAAGCTGTTTTGAAATTGTTGGGATAATAAATCCAGCTAAGGCAGCCCTCCAAATTGGGGGGCTGTTTTTATAACTAAATTTTTAATTTTATTTATTCTAAATTTTCATGCAATTAAATCCGATATAAGACTTAAAGCTCTTGGTTCTATTTGCTTATTATTTTAATACAAAGGGGATTGGGAAGATGGTTCAAAAGGCTCACAAAAGGTTTCTTGCCACAATCTTGTTAGGATCCGCAGTCTCATTGGTTCCTATTACTAGTGCAAGTGCAGCAGAAGTCACAGTAGGGTGGAATACAGACAATGTTGTAATAACTAATAATGTTGGTAAGCCTGATGTGGTGAAAGTAGGCGGACTAGTAGAAGGAGCAGTAGTCAAAGTTTATTCTAAGGCTACCAACGGAACTTTATTAGGTACTGGCGTTGTGAAGAAGGGCCAGACCGAAGCAATTATCAGTATAGCTAATATTGGATCTGAAGAGGGCAAACTTTATGTTTCTGTAACTCTTGAATCAGAGGCTGCCGAAGTTAGTTTTGAAGCAGAAGCACAATCTACTAAAGTAGCTGCAGATAAAGTAACCATCGTGAATAACG
>NZ_FNBG01000026.1 GCF_900102215.1 Fontibacillus panacisegetis | reverse complement strand
AAGTAGCCATGAAAGGATGAACAAAAGCCTGCAAAAATGCAGGAAAATGGTTCAGAATAGACTAGTTTGAAGAGAATCCTTAGAGAAAGCCTGCACATTTGCAGGAATTTCAGGAATTCCGCATCATCTTCCTTGCACCGCTATTTCTAGTTTTGACACTAACCCTACTTTTGGGACAGTCCCTTCGTATTATTAATACATATCTAGGCTAATGCCGTGAGCGTTATAGGTTGAAGTCCATAGACTATTGTCGAGAATGATTTATCTAAGGAGGATACTCATGAATGCAAATGATTATCAGCAAATCAGTTGGAGCTGCATGAATAAATATGTTGGTGTTACTACAACAGATGGTCAATCCCATGATGGATTTATCGCTCACGTGGACCAACAGTACGTTACGCTTGCTATTCCTTCAAATGAAATGGTAGATCGCTTAAGCGGATTGCCCGTACAGGAGTCGACCTATAGACAGTTCGGCTTTCATCCGGGATTTTTTCCCAGACGTCGATTCTTCTTTCGCCGCATTCCCTTTTTCGGGATTAGAGACTTTTTTCTACTTCCTTTTTTCATCTAAGCGTAAGACACCCGTGCTCCTGTTTTCTCGTTTTTTGAAGCAGTTTTCGCAGTGATAAAAGAAAAATACTTCCCTTATTCCTTTAAAGATTACCTTACTCTCAATATATAAGGGAAGTATTTTTCGCTATTTCATACTAGTTGCAATCTCATCTTTTAGTGCAGTTGTCCTTCCTTCATAGTCGCTCCAGACTTAATAAGCGGTCCAACCTGAATCAGCTGTTATGCGCGGGTAATGGCCACCAATCCGAGCTGCTGTCTGGCTGCACCAAACGGATTTATGTTGGTCATCGATGCTCCGATGTTCGTCTCCCCCCACCAGGAGCAATTGCATTACAACGAATGCCTTCTTTTGCATACATAAACCCTGTTGACAATAACCCCTTTTTTCTTCTTTAAAAAAATGGGTAAAACTTACCACAGTCTGCTGCTGTGGTATCAATCAATATTAGAATATCCTCCTCTACGGCCACATTCGTTTTGATAGCAAAAGTGGAAAGAACTGATTTTTTGCAGGTATTTAGCCCTTCCTATTTTTTACTAGAGAAATATTACCGGTTCTGATAGACTATACGATGTTAAAATATAACAAAATAGAGGTGCATTATGAGACTTAGATATGTTGTTTTAGCAATTGCTGCAATATTTTCATTAAGCGCTTGTTCTTCAGGTAGTACTACTTCAAGTGATGCTGATCTAAAGAACAAAATATCTGCATTGGAGAATGAAGTTGCCACGCTTAAAAAAGAGAATAAAAAATTGGAGGAAAAGGTCAATTTAGCAGAGACCAATTCCAGCAAAAATGAAGTTACTCAATCAGCTTCCAAAACGGAATCAACATCTGATGAATCTTATACAACATATTCTAGCGAGCTTTTTTCTATTGATTATCCAAAGGGATGGGATGAAATAGATGCCTCTAGATTTAATACTCCACTGCTTAAATTTGCTGTAAAAACCGACAATTTAGAAAAAATGTTCTCCGAGAATATAAATGTAACTGTTCAGAAAAATTCCCCTTTTCTAAAAACTTCGGTTGATGATATTGTTGACGAGACAGTGAATTACTATATTTCAAGCGGTGAAGAGCAAGCAGGAATCAAAGACTTTAAAAAAACAAACTTAAAGCCAAAAAAATTCGGAAATTTTGAAGCTGGTATTTTGACAGGCAGTTATAAACACGTGGAAACCGGAAACGATATTGTTTTAACACAGTATTTCGTTCCTACCGATTCCATTATATTGGCTGTGAGTATTACATTTACTCAAAGCTTTTATGACGAGCAAGGTAAAGATATAATAGATCATGTCTTTGAATCCTTAGTTATTCCTGATTAATAAAATTGAACTTATGAGTAGCAAAACAGCCTTTTCTTATGCTCTATTTGGCCTACAATCAAATTAGACATTTAGCTGGTGTTGATGACTTAGCATTTTATATATTAGTTGCTAATATTGTTTTATTTATCCACACCCATTCCACTGATCCTAAAGTTATATTACAAGAAATTTCAAAAAAAAGTGTGCCTCCAAAATCTTGGAAACCTCGCTATGTTAATTGAATATTTTTCTCGGCTTATTTTGTCGATTCAGTCATCACATTCGGATCAAAATCCGCCACAATCAGCATGTCTATGTGTCTAGCATTCCGAAGCAAGTAATGAACGAAGCTTTCTTTGAATAATGATCGCCATAATGGTTTTCTCGACTGTCCAATAATAAGTTGTGTCGTACGCACTTCGTTCATTCTGTTCAACAGAAGTTGATGGATGTTGGTATTGGAGCTAACCTCAGTCATCTCTATTACGCCCCCGAGCCGTTCCGTTAAGTGCTTGAGTGCATCTAACCGTCTCTGCTCGTCGTCTGTTCGTGTCCCACCGCAATGCACATAATGCACAAACCAATCGGCCTTCAAACGATGTGCAATGCGGAAGCCACGGCGAATGAGCCGTTCTGCCTGAGGCCCCAAATCCACACAAACGAAAATAACTTCCTGACGACTCCATGACCCTCGCAAAGCCACATCACGATCCCATGCTTCCAGCCGTTCATCCACATCATCCGCGATTTCACGAAGGGCTAATTCACGCAGTGCGATCAAATTACCGATCTTAAAAAACGATTCCAGAGCCTGATTCACCTTCTCGGCCGCATAAATTTTTCCCTCTCGCATCCTTTCTTGCAGCATTTGTGGTGTAACATCGATGAGCTCCACTTCGTTTGCCATTTTTAAAATCGCATCAGGCACCGTTTCCCTGACACGAACACCGGTTAGTTGAGCCACAGCGTCATTTAAGCTTTCCAAATGCTGCACGTTCACCGTAGTTATGACGGATATGCCACTCTCCAGTAAGCGGATGACATCCTCATACCGTTTGCGGGTCACACTGCCTGGCACATTAGTATGGGCTAACTCATCCACTAGCACCACCTCAGGATGACGTTCTATTATCGCTTCTATATCCATCTCTTCAAGCCAAGTAGATTGATAGGGAATTTTGGCCCGAGGTATCGTAGTTAATTGACCTGTTTGCTCTTTGGTTTCCTTCCGTCCATGGGTTTCCAGCAATCCGATTACAACATCGATGCCCCTGTTCAATAACAGATTACCTTCCTGCAGCATTTTGTATGTTTTGCCTACACCCGGTGACGCGCCAATGTATATCTTGAAAGTTCCTCGGCGTATCCTTTCAATTTTTTGCTGCATCTCCTGGCTGGTCAAGCGATGGAAGGGCTCCTCGGTCTTCTTCGAATTAGATCTGATGGGCAAAATCCGTTCTCCCTCCTGCTTGGCTCGATCGGCCATAACAAATACATCGATATTGCGCGTTTTTCGCAACACTCGGTTTGCTATCGAACCCTGCCATTTTTCCTGCCAACGGCTTTTTTGAGAGTGCCCCATGACGATCCGTGTCACATTGTTTTGAGTGGCATAACGAACTAATACGGATGGAAGCTGACGAAAACTGGTCAACCTCAGCTCTTCAAACCGGGCATCCACCCGACTCACCAGCTTGATGATAGAGCGCTTGAAGACTTGCTGTTCCTTCGTCAACGGCAGCTGTGGCTTTACAAACGTAACGACAATGAGATCACCGTTAAGCCGCTTGGCAATTTGCTGTCCCCTTCTTACATGAAGAGACCCGTTCCAATGATATTGGGCAGAAACCAGTATCCGTTCGCTAGCACCAGACGGGCCGATCAATCCATGCTCCTCCCGATGCTTCTCCAGAGAATCATTGACCCCTTCCGCTACTAGCCGCAAGGATAACTCTCGCAGAACGCCAAGATTTCCACGACGGAACATTGCCGGATGTGTTTCATTCCCTAGTATCCCTTCTTCCATTCGCTTCAAAATCGTTTCCGGCGATACATCGATCAGTCGCACTTCATCCGCTAACTCTAGCGTGTTCAAAGGCACCGTATCTTCCGCCCGAATTCCGGTCATCTTGAATATGAGTTCTCCAACACCGGCCAATTCATATACATTGATAGTTGTAATCACGCTAATGCCACGATCCATCAAATAGCGGATATCCTCAAGCCGTGTGGCAAACTTTGCCCCCTCCCGATTGCGATGAGCTAATCCATCCACTAATAGTGCCTCAGGATTACGTTCTATTAAGGCTTCTAAAGGGAGGTCCTTCTGTTCTTTGCCATTTTTCCACCAATGAATGCTGGGTACACGCTCCAGATCCTCCAGCTGCTGGACCGTTTCCGAGCGCTGCATCGTTGATACAGCACTGTACACCACATCGATACCCTGCTTTTTCAAAAGCCCGCCTTCCTGAAGCATATGGTATGTTTTACCGGAGCCGCTGACCGAGCCAATAATAATTTTTAATTTCCCCCGGTGCAATCGGTATATAGAATATAGTATTTCTTCTGGCGTTTTACGTTTATAAGGCGCCAATCGATTCGCCCACTTTCTTTAATCATGGTCCAAACCTAAAATTTCCTGTCCGCTACTCGAACGGACAGGAATGCTGGTATTACTTTGCCTGCAACTCTAATAAATCCTTATTCAGTTTCAGAACATTGACTCGTTCCTCACCAAACAGCCCCAGATCGCGTCCCTCCGTGTGCTTCTTAACAAGCTCTTCCAAAGTATCCTTTGAGATGCCGGTTAAACTGCTGATTCTAGGGATCTGCACCTGCGCTGAAGCAGGGGAAATGTGCGGGTCCAGACCTGATCCGGAATTGGTAATCAAATCAATCGGCAGCCGACTGATTGGCACTTCGGGATTATTCGTCTTCCATTGGGTAACGGAGTCCTTAGTGCGCTGCAGCATATCCGGATTCGACGGACCATAATTGTTCGAGCCAGAGGATTCAGCCTTGTAATCTATGCTGGACACACGACCATGAAACAATGCCGGATTTATGAATTTTTGGCCTATGAGCTCAGAGCCGATGACCTTGCCCTCACTGTTCTTTAGTAGACTTCCATTTGCCTGAGAAGGCATTAACACCTGAGCAATGGCTGTTGAGGCCAAGGGGTACACAATGCCACATAATATGATCATAATAGCGCTGAGTCTTACAATACTAAATAGAAAGGCTCCTTTAGATACCGACTCTTGCTCCGTTGCTTCCTTACTTACCTTTTCCATCTTTATCGTCCTCTCTGCTCCGATCTACTCTTAAACCCACATACTAACAAGCAGATCAATTACTTTAATGCCGATGAATGGAACAATGATTCCTCCAAGGCCATAAATAAATATATTCTGCCGTAGCAATTTGACCGAACTCATCGGTTTATACTTTACGCCTCTCATCGCCAGCGGAATCAAGAGCGGGATAACAATCGCATTAAAAATCAGTGCCGAGATAATCGCTGAGCTTGGCGATCCCAGCCCCATCACGTTCAGCACGTTCATTTCTGGTATGGCCAAGGTAAACATTGCCGGAATAATGGCAAAATATTTGGCGATATCGTTAGCAATACTGAAAGTCGTTAAGGCGCCACGCGTCATCAAAAGCTGCTTACCGATGGCTACTACCTCGATGATCTTAGAAGGGTCAGAATCCAGATCCACCATGTTAGCCGCTTCTTTGGCAGCGGAAGTACCGCTGTTCATCGCGAGTCCCACATCTGCCTGCGCCAAGGCAGGCGCATCGTTCGTACCATCGCCTGTCATGGCAACGAGTTTACCTTCCTTTTGTTCACGGCGAATGACTTCGATCTTATTCTCCGGTGTGCTCTCGGCAATAAAGCTATCCACCCCGGCTTCAGCAGCAATGGTCGAAGCGGTCAGCGGATTGTCCCCTGTACACATGATGGTCTTGATACCCATTTTACGAAGCTCATCAAAACGTTCTTTCATCCCCGGTTTGACAGTATCCTTCAGATAGATAAGCCCATAAATCCTGTCATTGACCGCAACGGCAAGTGGGGTTCCTCCCATACTGGCGATTGCGTTCGACTTCTGATCCAGATTAGCTGGTATCTGCCCTCTCTGAGACAGCACCCAGTTTTTGATCGAATCCACTGCCCCTTTCCGAACCTTGAGGCCGTCCCGCAAATCCATCCCGCTCATCCGTGTTTCTGCACGGAATTCAATAAACTGTCCGCCTTCCTCCAACCCTGCTTCATAAGGGTATCCGAGCTTCTTGTTCAGTTCTATGACAGAACGCCCTTCCGGCGTCTCATCCTTCAATGAACTGACTGTCGCCCACAAAGCCAAATCAGTCTCAGTCTCCTTGCCCACAGGTACAAATTCGCTAGCCATGCGATTGCCGAAGGTGATGGTGCCCGTTTTATCGAGAATCATCGTGTTGATATCTCCCGCTGCTTCGACTGCTTTACCGGACATAGCTACAACATTAAACTGGGTAACCCGATCCATACCGGCGATCCCGATGGCGGACAAGAGCCCGCCAATTGTCGTAGGAATCAAACAAACCAGCAGAGAGATCAGAACTGGAATGTCCAGATTAATCCCAAGGTAAGACGCAATCGGACGCAGGGTAACAACGACAATCAAAAAGATAATGGTCAAGCTGATCAAAAGTGTGTTAAGCGCGATTTCATTCGGTGTTTTTTGACGCTTAGCTCCCTCTACCAGCAAAATCATCCGGTCAAGGAAGGATTCGCCGGGATCACTAGTAATCCTCACCTTGATTTCATCGCTTACGACCCTCGTACCGCCTGTGACCGAATTGAAGTCTCCTCCCGCTTCTTTAATGACTGGTGCAGATTCTCCCGTGATTGCCGATTCGTCAACAGAAGCCAGCCCTTCAATCACTTCTCCATCACCGGGAATCAGTTCACCCTGACTCACAAGGACGACATCACCTTTTCGCAGTTCAGAGGAAGAGACTTTCTTGACGACGTCTCCTACCAGCTTATTGGCGAAACTTTCTCGTTTCGTTTTCTTTAACGAATCGGCTTGAGCCTTCCCCCGTCCCTCTGCCAGCGCCTCTGCAAAATTAGCAAATAGTACGGTAAACAGCAGAATAAAAAATACGGAGATATTAAATCCCACCGATTCCTTAGCCCCAAAGTAACCAGGAAAAAGTACCATCAACAGAACGATGATCGTTCCAATTTCTACGACAAACATGACTGGATTTTTGATCAAGGTCATCGGATTCAGCTTAATAAAACTATCCTTAAGTGCATTTCTTACAATCGGACCTGTCAGTAACTTCTTTTTTTGCACCTTACTCATCTCTGCTCTCCCTCTCTCCTTACCGTAGAGTCAAATATTCAGCAACCGGACCAAGCACCAAGACCGGCAGGAATGTCAGCGCGCCAATAATCAGCACGGTTCCAATCAAAATTCCAGTAAATAATCCGTTATCGGTACGGAACGTGCCGATCGTCTCCGGAACTGGCTTTTTACGAAGCAGAGAGCCTGCTACAGCAAGCATCGCAATCATGGAAATGTAACGTCCCAACAGCATCACAAGCCCTGTCATCATGTTCCAGAATGTACTGTTATCCGCCAGCCCTTCAAATCCAGAGCCATTGTTGGCAGCAGACGAAGTATATTCATACAAAACCTGCGACAGGCCGTGATATCCTGAATTGCTGATCGCTCCTTGCCCTAAATCTGTCAGAAAGGAGATAGCGGTAGGTCCCAAAATAATGAGAGGATGAATCAGTATCGCAATCGCGATCAGCTTCATTTCCTTCGCTTCGATTTTACGACCAAGGAATTCCGGCGTTCGTCCCACCATCAATCCACATAGGAAGACCGCCAGAATCGCGTACATCAGCATATTAATCACCCCCACACCCTTACCGCCAAACACGTTGTTCAACATCATTAACGCCAGTGGGGTAATTCCTCCTAGAGGGGTCTGAGTATCGTGCATATTGTTAACGCTGCCTGTAGTAGCCGCGGTGGTTACTGCCGTAAATAAGGACGATTGCGGAATACCAAAGCGTACTTCCTTGCCCTCCATGCTGCCTTGAGAAGCATCAATGCCCATGGCATTAATCGCTGGATTGCCTTTGCTTTCTGCGTAAAAGTTCAAGGACAGCAGCAATACGAATAGCACCATCATGGCAGAAAAAATACCCCAGCCTTGCCGTTTGTTTCTGGCGAACAGACCATACATATAAGGCAAGGATGCTGGCAGTGTCCACATAGACAAAATTTCAATAACATTGGTTAAAGGTGACGGATTCTCAAACGGATGCGCCGAGTTGACCCCAAAGAATCCACCGCCATTTGTTCCCAGATGTTTGATCGACTCCAGCGAAGCAACAGGACCTATCGCAATCTGCTGTGTCTGACCTTCTAGCGTTGTTACTTCTATCGTTGGGTTCAAGGTCTGTGGAACCTGCAATGCAACGAGCGTTAATGCAACGAGCAAGGCAATCGGTAAAAATACCCGTGTGTGCGCCTTGACGAAGTCCTCAAAGAAATTTCCGAGTGATTCTTTCCCGGTAATTCCTCTTACAAAGGCCACAGCCACCGAAAAACCACTCGCAGCCGAAGTGAACATCAACATGGTAATGACAGCCATTTGCGAGAAATACGAAAGCCCTGTTTCCCCGCTGTAATGCTGTAGATTCGTGTTCGTGATAAAGCTGATCACCGTATTAAATGAAAGCGTCTGCTCCATCTCCCCGATGCCATTCGGATTAAACGGCAGACCTCCTTGCAGACGAAGAATTAAATAGCCGAACGCAACGAGCACAACATTGGTAGACAAAAAGCTAATTGCATATTTCTTCCATGACATCCCTTTGCGATTTTTTAATCCACCTAGTTGGAATATCCATTTCTCGATTCCTCCGAAGATCCGATCCGTCCGGTTCGGTTCATTGGAAAATACATAATATAGATAAGTTCCTACCGGCTTGACGAGCAGCACCAGTATAAGGATAACTGCAACGATTTGCACAATACCCATGAATGACCCTCCCTTTTTAACATTAGAATTTCTCCGGGTGAATTAAGGCATAAATCAAATAGATAAATAATAGTAAGGTTGCTGCAATAACTACCGTCATTGCTCTCCCCTCCCTTCATCATCAACAACATGCCCGCACCATCGAGCGAAGGCGTAGAACGTACCAAAGATTGCAGCTAGTGCCGCTAACATATATACATCCATCATCGCTGTAGTCTCTCCTCTCCAAAGGCAGTTTCTTTAGAACACTTCATTTTCAATCAAGAAAGATACATCATCTTTAGTCGTCCGTATGACGTAATTGGCACCAAGCATCCTATATATCATTTGTGGATAATGGTTTGTGGTAATGACATAAATAATCCCGTTCGTCCATTTACGGATAATTTCCAGGACTTTGCAGCACCTTCCCAGCTCTTCTTCAAAAATGTAAACTCTGCTGAATTCATTTTCTGACGAATATATCAAGGATTGCTCCTTAAAGTTGATTCGGACGATGTTGGTTAATCCTCTTGCACCCAAGTATCGTTGTTCAGCAGGACAACATGCCACGACGGCAAAAGAATGACCGCCTTCGCTCAAAGTTTGCATAAACTGCTCCCCAGCCTGATTGGGGGCATATACCATAACCGCGGCATGACCGTTCATGTCTTTTCCTTCTTTCCGGGTTAACACCCCTGTTCGCATAAGTGTAGACCTTCATTTCCGTCTTCCGCATAGACGGCGGGCAATACTCATTAAGTATTCATGCGAAACCTCCTTACCCCGCTTGCTCTCGAAATCCAGCGTAACATTCACCGCATTAGTTTAGGATTAGGGTTTCAATGTAAGGATTAAGATCATCTTAAGATTCCGATGAACACAACAAAGGGGCTGTCCCAAAAGTAGATTTGCTGTCAAAACTAGAAATAGCGGTGTAAGGAAAACGCTCCCTGCACCGCTTGATTTCACCATATTCTATGACCATGTCTCATGTGAAATAGTGTCATGATGCGGAATTCCTGAAATTCCTGCAAATGTGCAGGTTTTGATCATGTAAAGTCTCTAAACGCCCTAAATTGCTGCAAATGTGCAGGCTTTCTCTAAGGATTCTCGTCAAACTAGTCTATTCTGAAACATATTCCTGCATTTTTGCACGCTTTTGTTCATCCTTTCATGGCTACTTTTAAAAAACTGCATTTTTGCAGGCCTTTCCTGATATCTTGCCTTTCCACTGCTAAAAAAAACGCCCCTCAAAGTTATCCTAGATAACTTTTGGGACGGCCTCTTCATTACCTTCCAGTATGTCAGTTATCTTCGCTGACCTGCAGCATCCGATAGCCTATACCTATATGTGTTTGAATATATTTTGGTTGGGAGGATTTTTGTTCAATTTTTTTACGTAAGGTGGCCATAAATACACGTAGCGCGGAGACATCATAAGGATAGATACCCCAAATTTCATGCAGAATATAGTTATGGGTCAGCACCTTGCCCACATTTTTTGCCAACAAGCATAGAAGCTTATATTCACTTGGCGTCAGATGAATTTCTTCTTCATCCAACCACACACATCCCGCCGCGTAATCAATTTTTAAATGCCCATTGATGAAACTTGAGGCTTCCTTAGGAAGCTTTTCGTTATCGTACCGGATTCTCCGTAGACTGACCCTGAGCCTTGCCAGCAATTCCTCCACGCTAAATGGTTTTGTAAGATAGTCATCTGCTCCTGCGTCCAGCGCCTCTATTTTATCCCTGTCTTCACTTCGTGCACTGACGACGATAATGGGGATAGTCGACCATGTCCGCACCTTTTTGATAATATCTACTCCGTCCATATCCGGCAGTCCCAAATCCAGAATTATCAAATCCGGCTGTCTGGATACCGCTTCAATAATTGAAGCTTCTCCTGTCTCCGCCGTGTGATATTTATAGCCTTGAGTCTCTAAAGTGGTCGTGATCAGATTACGAATAGGTTTGTCATCCTCCACAACAAGTATAAAAGGTTTATTCATATACACTCACCGCCTCAGCCTGTAGGGTAAAATAAAAAATTGTGCCCTTCGGAAAATGATCTCTAACACCAATAGTACCTCCATGGGCATTCACTATCGATTTACATAGAGCAAGCCCCAAACCTAAGCCACGACGCCCGTCCCCACGGACATTATTTGCGGTATAGAACATGTCAAACAGTCTTGCTTTGACTTCTTCTGCAATACCTGGACCATCGTCAGAGATTTCCAGAATAATCATTTGCTTGTCACGCCTAGCTGAAAGTATGATGTGTGAACCACATTGGGTGTACTTGATTGCGTTATCCACAAGATTGATAAGAACCTGTACTATGAGTCTGGAATCCATTCGGGCCATAAGCAGTTCTTCATCCAAAACCGTGTCAATTATATGGTTCTCGCTATCACGATTTACATGAAGCAGCGCTTCCGAGATGACCTCCTCCACTAGCTCTGCTTGCAGGTTCAGGTTTAAAGTTCCGTTTTCAATACGGGTGATGGAAAGCAGGTTCTCAACCAGATGAATCAGCCACATGGAATCGTCATAGATATCCTTATACAGCCTCATTTTCTGCTCCTCACTTAGCACCTCAGAATTTCCTATGAGAATATCTGCATTCCCCGAAACGCTGGTTAGAGGGGTACGCAAATCATGGGAAATCCCCCGAAGCAGATTTGCGCGGAGCTGCTCCTGTTGGATCTGCATAGAAATTTCTTTTTGTTTCTCGTTCAGCTGTTCTTTCTCGAGTGCCAATGCACATTCATCCAGCATGGCAATCATCAGACTCTTCTCAAAAATCTCTAAAGGCTCTTCTTGGTCCATAACAATGGCCGCTACTGCAAACACCGAATCACCACCACGGACAGCATGATACAGGCAGTTTGCAATCGAAAAGGTATCCGTAGTCGCTCCCGCCCGCTTGTTGTTCCTATACACCCATTCCGCTACTGCATGTTCACTCTCTCCAGTATAAGCCTGAGTATCAGCAGCTAATTCATTCTTTAAATACATCTGCGGCTCGGACAAGGTTCCCTGCTGAACGGTATAAAAAATTATCGTTTTATCTAGCAGCTTGACCATCTGCTGGGCAGTTGCCTCAATGATGTCTGAGAAATTTTTCGCCTGCTGCAGTTTGCGGCTTGTTTCCAGCAGCACTTCTGTACGATAAGCCTTTTGTGCAGATTGATAAGCCTGCTCCCTTACCCGCATAGTCAATGTACTTATGATAAAAGACGCCGAGAGCATAGTCAGAAAAGTCACGGGATAACCGGAGTCATATGCTTGAAAAGAATAATAGGGTTCGGTAAAAAAATAATTAAATGTGAGCACACTCATAATGGAAGAAATAACGCTATAGAGCTTGCCCTTTGTAACCATCGCGTTAAAAAGAACACCCAGAATATAAATGGTAATAATGTTCTCATCTCTAAACCCTAGGGACTTAAACCATATTCCAACCAATGTACATACCATCAGAAAAGAAACGGTTTTGGCTAGATCAGCCAGGGATAACATAGGGGGTTTGAATTTCAATGGAAATCTTCTAGGAAACGAGGACTCGTTGTAGGGAATAATATACGTCTCAACATTAGGGACCAGAGCAATTAATTTGTCTACGACCGTGGATTTTGAGAGTCCTCTCCTTTTGTTTGGAGAACGCCCCAATACGATCTTCGATACCCGACTCGTGTTGACATACTCCGCGATCTGTCCAGGAACATCTTCTCCATATACAGTCGCAATTTCAGCCCCCAATTGCTCGGCTAGTCTTAGGTTTTCCCGCAGCCCAGCTTTATTTTTTGTAGTTAATTGCTGATATTCTGTTGTCTCCACAAACAAGGCCGTAAAATGACCATGAAAAACTTCAGCCAGCCTAGCCGCCGTTCGAATCACTTTTTTATTGGATGGAGCCGAAGATAGACAAACCAGAATATGCTCCTTTACAGTGTTTTCATTACTTGTTACCTGCCCGCTAATTTGTACCGCGATTCGCTTTAACAGATCTGCTGTCTTGGCCAAAGCAAGCTCTCGCAAACCACTCAGCTTCTCTCTAGTAAATAAATAAGCATAGGCTCTTTGTGTCTCCTGATTAGGATACAGCTTTCCACTTCTCCAGCGATCAATCAAAGCATCAGGGTCAATATCAACCAGCTCCACCTGATCTGCACGGTCAAACACACTGTCTGGAATGCGTTCTTGTACATTCCCCCCGGTAATGGTGGATACTATATCTGCCAGACTTTCAATCTGCTGAACATCTACCGTTGCATACACATCAATGCCTGCTCGGATAAGCTCCTCAACATCCTGATATCGTTTTTTGTGACGGAAGCCCGCTGTATTCGCATGAGCCAGATCATCAACCAGGATAAGCTCAGGACTTCTTTGAAGAGCATGGTCTAGATCAAATTCATTAAAGGCATTCTCTCCATTGGAATTTCTCGTATGCGGTAGCATTTCCAAACCTTTCAGGAGAGCCGCAGTGTCTGGTCTGCCATGAGGGTCAATAAATCCGGCCACCACATTTACCCCAGCTTTTTGCTTCTCATGGGCAGCGTTCAGCATCGCACAGGTTTTACCAACGCCTGGTGCATATCCGATAAAAATTTTCAGCTTACCCGGTTTTTTTGCTGCCATCTTAAAGCCTGCTTTCCGACGATCTTGGTATTGGTATCTTCTAAATATTAAGTATATCATGGGCCATATCAGCATCGTATTATGACTTTGCCAGCAGTATTAAGATTACATTAAGACATCTCTTTCTAGAATATAAGGATAGCATTAGAGTGTCTTCAGGTTGATTAAGATCCTGTTAAGGTCGTAAAAAATAGGAGCTTTAGTTAGAAAAACAAAGCATGCAGCCTGCTTCCACCAGACTTTGTACTTTTATACTCGAATATGCCCTAATACTAACTTTTATACCCATCACACTTTTTTACAGACATAGGAACTCCGTGTATGATTCCTCTTAAATCTCAGCAGTAGAGGGATTTACAGTAAGGAGTGGCGGAAATGCATCAATCAAGAACATTTTTTATAGGTACAATTCCCAATGTATTGGAGCCGAAAAGTCTGGAGCTATCCAGCTTCGGAGCGCTTTGGTACGAGGAGGACAATCAACGTTATATTATAGGCTATGGATTCGGTGCAAGGCAGATCGCCAAATTAACCCTATTCTGTAACTCCCCTGCCTATGTCACATGTAATGACGAGCGATTGATAAATGAAATTTACAAAAGCATAAGAGAGAAGCAACATGCCCAAGACTGGTCAACACGCAAAAGGCTCCCGCTTATGACAGCCTTTAAAGAACCTTGGAAAAGCATGAATAGAGGCTGGTACATTTTGCGTTCTCGCAGCTTTTTCCCTCTGCATCTGTCCATTGTCCAAAGAACAAAACATTCGGTATGGCTGGAGCATACGGCGGTTTGTGAAAATGAAGCCGAACTGGCTAATTACTTAACCAAAGCTGAAGAAGCCCATCAACTCAGGTTACTTGAGTACTATCGATTTAATTAAATGGGGAGATTTCCTTATAAATAAGCGCGGCCTCCGATAACCTCGAAAGCCGCGCCCTCAACCTTGATTGCTATTCAAACATCTGTACTTCAGCGATCGATGTGGAATAAGCTCCATTGTTGGCAGTTACTTTGATCCGATAACGGTCGTAGTTTTTTGTGTTCGGGAAGGTGCGTGTATGTGTGTAGTTCGGATAGGAAAGGTAGCCGGAAACCTGGTCTAATACAACCCACTTTCCTTCACTTAGATTGAACCCCTCAAACGTCCAGTCCTTAGGGGCATGACTAACATCTTGGGAAGAGGTTCTTAGCGTGTAGCTGGTAACTTTTTTAACACCAAAAAGCTGAAAGTGCAGCTCTCCATAGCTCCCGCTGGACGATGACCAGTACGTGCTATTATCGTCATCGAATGCTTTGTACGCCTCATGAAACGCCCACTCACTGGACGCATAGGCGTAGCCTCCTAAATAGCCTGTCCCGGTATAAGTCGTATTGGAGGTCATGGTCGGAACAATATCCCCGGAAGCGCTTACGGTAACAGTGCTTATTGCAGCGGTGATTAGCAGAGAGGCAAATAGAGTAAACGATTTCTTTTTCATTATTCCTCTTCCTTTCAAATTTAAAATATATTGCAACTCTACTATACTGCATTGTGAATGTGAAATTTGTCATAATTAGTATTATATATAAAAAAACTTCCTCTTCGCACCTTCTTCAACACAGGGTGACGACATTCCCCTGACCAGCATGAGGAAATAGTCGCGAAACACAGTGGTTTTCGGCTCCTTATGGTTTTTGATTTTCTCACATAACCGCTCATACTGCGCGGTTTGCCCGGGCGTGAAATGTTCACGATGCTTCTCGAACAGGATCGTACATTGAAGCACAAAAACGTAATTTCTTTCCCCAGCCACCAGCTCGAGCGCACGGAACATGAACTCTGCACCTACGTCATAACAGGCTCTTCGGAAGCAATAGTCCGCATAATGGTAGCAATACTGGATATAACTGTGGCGGTCAATATAATACTGCTCCGTTCCATCCTCGCCATTTGGCGGGACAGGCTGTAAATTGAGGTCCGTAAACGAACGCAGGAGCTGATCAATGGAATAGTCGTATGTATTGGCGGAAACGAGCAATGCAATCAGCCCCCTGAGCACCTCGCTTTCATATTCCCGCATAAAGATGACATATTCTACGATGATCTGCCGATCGCCCCGCTTGACCTCAAGGGAAAATCGGCTCCCCAGCGCCAGCACACGGAATCGCTCTGCTTCCATCCGGCCCTGTTCGTCCAATTTTTCGAATCGGCTCAGAACAGCACTTTTCTTAATCCACTCCATGGATTCAAGATATCTTTCCTGTTGTTCAAGCGCGGCTGCCTTTAACAAGCAGGCTTCGCCATAATATGTAATTAGTGGAAACTGCGTTGTGTGGCGCTGCTTCAACCTGTATTTCCTCCGATTTTGACACACTGTCAGAATAAGCTTATATAATTCGTCGGCATAATTTTCGGCTTCCTCCCATCTGTCGCGGACAGCATAGTTTTTGGCTAGCAGCAGCAGACCATCGAGTACGTACGCCTCGGGTAACCGATGCCGGAAAGGAATGAACCGAAGCGACGCATATGGATCGCCCAAATTGTTCCGAATCGCAAGCTGCCATAAACGAAATTGACACATCGCCAGCCTGCCCGCATCAAGCTGTTCCGAAAACGTGGCAATGCCTTCATATAGTGCGGTTGCTGCACGAAGCCTTCCGTTACTGAAAAAGAATTCGGCTACTTCCCATATTTTTGGGGCATACTCCGGATACTCCCCCATCAGTTCCGGAATCTTCTCCAGACATTCGTACATCCGCAATTCATCACAGCGTATCAAGAAAGCTTTGATGATTCTCCAATCAGGATTCAGCATATCCCCTTCGCTTACCTCCCCGTTTCACCGCCAATAACAACGTTATTTGAATATACCGGAAAATTCCCCAAACATCCATTAAAGGAAACTTAAACCATAAAAGTAAAATTCAATTGTTAGTCTATCATATTTAACCCATAAGTTCAATTTAACTTATTATGCATGTAACGCTTCCACCATGGTTGTTACAATTTAGACAGGTGATGGACATGAGTTACGATTATTCGCTGATTGGCAAAAGAATCAGGCAAGCTAGAGAGGAACGCGAATTGACGCAGGAAGTGGTAGCTGAAATGCTGGATGTTTCCAATGCGTATATAAGCAAGATCGAACGGGGAAAAACGGCGATCAGTCTGGAGAGATTGTCCCAGCTCTGCGTCGTTCTTGAAGAATCCCCAGAATATATTCTTAGCGGTACCAACAGCTCTACAAAGGACTATCTCAGACATGAAATCGTAGAAATGCTGGAGCGCTGCTCTCCCGAAAAGATCAAACTGATCTTGCAGATTATTAAGCCGATCGTGGATTATGGGGAAAACGAAAAATAAAGAGTAATAAACGAAAGGAGCTTCATATCCCGCCAAGGTGCGGTTTACGAAGCTCCTTTTTAATGTTACCCTACTCCACCAAAGTATACTGAGCGCTTGATACTTGAAAGGAATCCTTTAATCCGGAGGTCACATAAATTTTATCGTCCGCCGTAATGAACATGGCCTCCGTGTCATCACCGAGGTTCTCCATATATTGAAGACCGTCCTCCAAGCCCATCACGTAAACAAAAGTTGACAAAGCATCGGCATCCATGGCGTTATCGGCTAGAATCGTTACACTTTTCAAGTCGTTTTGCGCTGGCGAACCGGTGCGGGGATCGAGGATATGATGATACATAACGCCGTCCTCAATGAAATACCGTTCATAAATGCCTGATGTGTCGATTACATGATCGTTCAGCCGAATAGTACCGACGCTAATTCCCCGAGAACTGTCGGGATCCTGCAGTCCGATATTCCAGCTGTCACCGTTTGGTTTACTTCCGATGACGATGATACTGCTGCCGCCGAGGTCTACAAGCGCACTTTTTACTCCTTCTTCCCGTAAATATCTAGCAACTTCATCAGCCGCATATCCTTTCCCGATGCCACCGAGATCGAGGACCATACCAGGACGCTTAAGAAAAACTGTCCGTTTGGCCTCATCCAGAACGATATCTTTATAGCCGACAAGATTCAATTCGCGCTGCAAATCTTCCGGCTCCGGCACGTGTTCTCCACCATTGCCAATATTCCAAAGATCGACCAAACCTCCAACCGTAGGGTCAAACAACCCTCCGGAATCCTCCGCATAAGCGATAGATCGCTTCACAACTGCCACCGTATTTTCCGAAACCTCAACCGGTTGTTTGCCAGCCTCCTCGTTCACCTTGTACAATTGGCTGCCCTCCAGCGTCCGGCTCAGCTCCTTGTCCAACGTTTTTAGCATCGTATCGATATGATCCAGATGCTCCTCAGCTTTGGCGTCATCATATAATTTAATGTTAACCACCGTATCGAAAATATAATATTGTCTTGCCACCGGCTCCGTTGACGCCTGCTTGCCGGGTTTATCCCCATTTCCGCTGCAGCCAGATACTATAACCGACGATATGGCCAGCAATCCACAGATAACGGCCAATTTGTGCATACCTTGTTTTAGTCGCATCGATTCACCCCATTTGAAATTCCCACGCTGCGCATGGTCAACAAATCGTATTGTATAACCCTCCTGAATATTAGTCCAGTATGTAAATCACGGGTGACCTATAAATAGATAAAGCCAGATGCCATTGCGGCTTCTGGCTGCACATCTCAATGCAAGGTAAACGATCCGCTAGCATTGTAGGGTTTCCATGAGCTTTATAACCTTAGGAGCCGAACTTGCCGTAACCGAAATATCTGCCTGCAGCTTTTTCTCCTGAAAAAAGAGCAGCCTGTCACATGCGCCGCATACCAGCTCGTAATCATGGGTAATTACCAGCACAGTTACCCCGGATGATGCCATTTGCCGGATCAGTTTTACGACGCGGCGCATATTTCGTCCATCCAGCCCGGAAGTTGGCTCATCCAAAATGATCATGTCCGGCTTGTTCATCAGACCGACAGCAAAGGTAAGACGCTGCTTTTGACCTCCTGACAACGAAGCCGGATGATGCTCACGGAAAGCCCATAAATCCAGTTCCTTTAATATACTCTCCGCTCTCTCGGCTGCGCCTGCATCCTTCTCGTGGGTCATCAGCAATTCGTTGTACACACTGTCCGAAAACAACTGATAGTCGCTGTCCTGCATCACAAACCACATTTTTCCGAGGCGTTTTTTAGCTCTGACTGGTTTTCCGTTAAGCTGGATAGTTCCGGCCTGCTCCCTGATTAATCCACACAGAGTTCGCGCGAATGTTGTTTTCCCAACCCCGTTGGGTCCCGTAATTGCTGTTACCTCCCCTTTGCCAAAAGAGCAGCTTATATCCTCCAAAACCCGTTGTTTTCGTTTTCCGGGAGCAATAAATGCACGCTCCAACGAGACCCGTTCCTGAAGAGCTTTCCGATTTGCTCCCAATATGGATGCATTACCTCGGATAACCGGTGAGCGCAATCCGTAAAATTCCAATTCATTCGCAGTCAGGGCCAGCATCTCTGCAGGTGTCCATTCCTCAGTTATTTCACCTTGACTCATATAGATAATACGGTCAGCAATTGGCAGAAGATAATACAGCCTGTGCTCGGCAATGATGATCGAGCTGCCCCTTTCCTTCAGACTGGACAAGCTTTCTGCCAATTCTTTAGTGGCACGCATATCCAGATTAGCGGAGGGCTCGTCCATCACATAGATCTCCGGTTCAGTCAATCGCGCGGAAGCAACCGCTACTTTTTGTTTTTCCCCGCTGGACAATCGGTGGACATCCTTGGGAAGCAAATGCGCGATCCCAGTTTTTAATGTTAATTCTCCAAGTCGCTCTCGGATTAACTCCGGAGCCATTCCGTAGTTTTCTCCGCTAAAGGCTATTTCATCTTCTACAATTGAGGTAAAAAATTGACTTCTGGAGTCCTGAAATACACTTCCGACGAATCTCCCAAAACTCCAAGGTTCAATCTCGCTTATATTTTTTCGCCTTAGTGTTACCGTACCTGTCAACTTACCCTCATAGAAGTTGGGAATCAGTCCATTCAAAAGCCGTGTCAGTGTTGTCTTCCCACTTCCGGAGGGGCCAGTTACCACGACGCACTCTCCCTCGTAAATCGTCAAATCCACTTGTTTTAATTGCTCATAGGAATCATTGTATTGAAAAGAAACCTTATTCATTTCAACTATCGCTTTTTTGAACACTTTGTTTTAACCCCCGTATTGGAATACAACCACTAACCACCCCGTATAAGCCACCAACACAATGATATCCTGAAGCCCAAAGGAAATAGTGTGAATACTCGTTTTCTGACCCGGGTAATCAATTCCTTTTGTTGTTGCCGAGGCTGCAAGCTCGTCTGAAATCTTCAGGCTTCTCATTAACAGGGGCACTATAGTGTATTCAAATGTACGTAAGGGACGTAGCCAATTTCTTGGAGAAGTAACAGAAACTCCTCTCAATTGGGCGGAGGTTTGAATCGCCTCATATTCCAATCTCATTATTGGTAGAAATCGAAAGCTGACCGCTAAAGAAATGAGTAGTCCTCTGGGCAAGCGCAATGCTGTTAGCGCTGCAATCAGCTTGCCGGAAGGAACTCTTCCAAGTGAACCCGCACCCATCAGTACTGGCAAGAAACGCAAACCTAAATACGCTAAAAAACTTAAAGAGGAGAAGAAGCTGCTCCCTACTCGGACAAGTATCTCTTGAAACACAATCAAAAAAGCGGCAATGACGAGATATCGAATCGCTAGCCTGTGCATACCTTGAACAATTAAATAAACAGCCATAAATGCAATAATCTGCCAAAGCTTGCTCAAATCGACCAAAAATACAGCTCCGCTCGCTATCAAAACCACTAGTAATTGCGTACGAGGATCAAATATTGCACGCATGATCTACTTCACCCGCCATCCGTCAGCACCCTGTTGGATACTCCATAAATGTTCGTACAATCCAGACTTGGCTAAAAGCTCGTCATGTGTTCCTTGCTCGACCAGTTCTCCGTGATTCAATACTAGAATTTGATCTGCGTTCTGAATCGTCTTCAGACGATGCGCAATCAGAATTACGGTTTTATTAGCCACCAATTCATTAATGGCCTGTTGAACGGCCGTTTCATTTTCAGGGTCCAATGAGGCGGTAGCTTCGTCCAGCAACACGATTGACGCATCCTTTAACAATGCGCGGGCTATAGAAATTCGCTGCTTCTCCCCCCCAGACAACGTGGAGCCGCCCTCGCCAACAGGTGTATCATAGCCTTGCGGCAGTCGAGAGATAAATTCATGACAGCAGGCTCTCTTGGCAGCCTCTTCGATCTCTGCTTGCGTTGCCTCCTTCTTGCCAATGCGGATATTATTACCGATCGTATCCTGAAACAAATATACATCTTGAAAAACCATAGAAATGTCAGCTAACAGCAGCTCCGGGTTCACTCTATTTATTGGCTGGCTGCCAATTCGTATCGAACCCTCCTGAATGTCCCAAAATCTTGCGATTAAACGTGTGATCGTGCTTTTCCCGCTTCCCGACGGCCCTACAAGAGCTGTAATTGTATTCGGTTTAATGGTAAAAGATAAATTCTTAAGCACGGGGGTTTGTGGATCATACCCGAATGCGACTTGGTCAAAAACGATAGGTTTGCCGGAAGGAACACTTTCCGTTCCCTGCATCGGTTGTTCCGCCTTGACCTCCATAATTCGCTGTGCACTGTATGCCGAATAGCGCATCTCTCCATAATTCATCAGAACCACGGTCAACGGTTCAAAAATCTTGGTCCCGATAAGCAGGAACAACAAAAAAACAGGAAGAGACAATGTGCCTCCTATCAACAAATAGCTTCCGACCATAATCATCAGCGTCATGCCCGAGCGAGTCAGCAGCATTGCGCCCATAATCATCGGCCCCATGATTCCTTCCAAACGAATGGAGGCTTGTTTTAATTGATCGAAAGATAGCCGCAGGCGCTCGAACTTTTTTCCTCCGATATTATGTGCCTTGATCTCCCGTATTCCCGATAAATACTCCTGCAAACGGCTGGCTGCTTCATTCTTGGCTTGCACGTGCTTGGCGCTTAAACGGGCCTGAATAGAATCCGTCAACCACAGTATAAGAACGCCGAAGGGAACCGCGGCGAACATGGCAAGAGCCATACGCCAGTCCATAAAGACGAGTCCAACAAGGGCCAGCACCGGTAGCATTATTGCGCTGATAAGCTGTGGAACATTGTGCGAGATCGTATTCTCCACCTGCCCATAATCACTTAACAGCAAATTGGTGAGATCACCCGGATCACGTTTGCCAAAAAAACCCAAGGACAGGAGACGAATATGCTCAGCAAGACCTAATCGGCCTGAGGCGGCCAGACTATACGCAGCTTTATAAGTTTTATCATACAAATAGCTATAAGCAGCATACTCCACAGCAAGCCAAATCAATAGAATCACAAAAACGGCCCACATCCGACCAATGTTCAAACCCGTTTCAGGATGGGCAAAGGAAACATAAATGGTATTAAAAATATCCACTAGCAATGCAGCAGGAACAACCTTTGCGATCCCATCCAGAATGGCCGCCACTGCAGAGGGCAGCAGGCTTCGCGTATTCCCTCCCGAAATGTTGTAGAAGTAATTATTCATCGCTCATATCCTCCTTGACAACAGCCGCGGCGACAGGCTGCCGGGACAGCTGATCATCCAAACCGAGCTTCCAGCGAGCTGCACTGATATGCGCCCGCCACATCTGCTCATATAACCCGTTTCGCTCTCGCAGCTCTTCATGTGTTCCGCGTTCAGCAATCTCGCCTTGATTAACGACGATGATCTGTTCGGCTCCACGTATCGTCGACAACCGATGAGCAATGATGAGTACAGTTTTATCCTTAACCAACTCCGCAAGCCCTTGCTGAATCTTCCTTTCATTTTCGGCATCAGCATAAGCCGTAGCTTCATCCAGCACAAGAACAGGGGCATTTTTGAGCAAAGCGCGGGCAATGGCGATTCGCTGAGCCTCTCCACCGGACAGGTAGGTTCCTCCTTCGTCTATTTTCGTATCATATCCATACTCCAATTTCTCGATAAATTCGTGGCAGCAAGCTGTTCTGGCTGCTTTCATAACCTCTTCTTTGGATGCGGCTGTATTTCCCATTCGGATGTTCTCCTCAATCGTATCGTAGAATAGATGCACATCCTGGAACACAAAAGACACTGTATCCATCAGCCTTTCGGTTCCCATCTCACGTATAGGCACATCACCGATTGTAATTTGCCCCTCCTTCACATCCCAAAACCGCAGCAGCAAATTCGCTATAGTTGACTTTCCCCCACCCGATGGCCCTACAAGCGCGGTCATTTCTCCTGCTCTCGCCACAAAGCTGATATTGGACAGTACATGTTTGAAGTCCATGCTATCTTTACTCTCATAAGCAAATGAAACCTGATCAAAGGAAACATCATAGGAGGAAGAAACGCGGGGCACCGTCGGTTCGCTTACAACCTCCTCGGCAAAAACCGCTGCAATGCGTTTGTTGCCTTCCACTATTTCTCTCAGGCCGCTTCCCAGATAAAGCAGCTTGAGCAGCGGTGCCGACAAGCTCGGCGTAATAATCAAAATCAAGATAAACGTAACAGCAAACGATTGATTGTATGCCTGGCCGCTGGAAAGCAAAATCCCGATCGGGACAGCGAAAACAAATAAAGAGCTAATGATGATAAAAAACAGGCTATACGACGTTTTGCACATATTCGTTATATTCAGCGAGATGTCCCGGTAACGAGTCACCGCCTGTTTGAAGGTTAAAAAAGATTCCGCTGTGATACCAAACACTTTAACGGCAGGCATGCCCCTGACATACTCGATGCCCGTTGCATTCATTTCTTCTACCGCGTATTGGAAGTCCCGGTAAGCCTTTTGTCCTTCCTCGCTTCCAAATACTCTAGCTTGCAGCCAAAAGCCGATTCCGATGGGAAGCAGCAACACCAGAGCCATCCGCCAATCCAGCCAAAATAAATAAATCAATAAGGACAGCGGAACAATAACCGCGCTAACAAGATCGGGCAATTGATGAGCAATAAATTTTTCGATTTTCTCCACACTGACCTCAATAATTTTCTTCAGTTCCCCGCTAGCCGTCTTGTTGTGATAGCCCATAGGTACTTTAGCCACATGCTCGGACAACCGCACCCGAAGCTCATAGAGTATGTTAAAAGCAGCGATATGCGAACACATCCCGCCGATATATAAGGCGATCAAAGCGCCTACCAGAGCCAGAAATGCCCACATACCCCAATGTATAATAAGCTCCTTGTTAATTCCGGCGGCATTTTGGGCATGCATAAGCAGTTCTTCTATAATTTTAAATACTGCAAAAAAGGGTACAATCTGCAGCAAACTGGACAACGTCGAAAATACGCTGGCAACGATCAGAAGTCCTTTTTTTGTAGAAACAATTCTAAACAATCCGACAACTTCGGAATTGGAGTTCATTTGAATCCACCTTCTTATCACTCAATTATTTAATCATGCCTGCTTTAATAAAATGTTTGTTCAGCAGCTTGGATGCAAACCAACAGCCCAGTAAAGTCATAACAAATGAAAAAACGATACTCGAAGCAACCCATATTGGCGAGTAAGCAAAGTACAGCATTCTCTCCAGCGTATCCTTGGCAAACATATTGGCAAGGTAATCACCGCCGTAAACATAGATCGTTACCGACGATCCAATGCCGAATAAACCACCATATGTAGCATATGCCAGAGCCTGTCTCTTCAGGCTACGATACTGGCCTCCTTCTCCCGGATACAATACCGTTTCTCCCAACAACCCTGCCAGACTAAAGAAAACCAGCATCAAGGGAACACCCATCAAAGTGTACACCAGCCCGTTGACCACACATTGCACCAGCAGAACCCCTTTTTTGGCTATCTTCATCGCCATGAGCAAATACACAATTGCCGAGAAAAAGAGGCAGAAACCCGAAATTAAAGGCATAGCCGCTGCTCCCATAATGGGTGTTAATACTGAACCTACAACAGCGTTCACCACATAGATCAAAATGCTGAAAATGCCAATCAATATAAAATCCTTAGTTTTAAGCCTTCCTGTCATTAAACTCTCTCTCCTTATAGTGTTGTAATTGAACAAAGCAGAAAAATGCTGGTGAAGCAGATAATGATAATCATTATCAATTGATGCGAAAATAATAAACCTCCCTACTCATCAAAAGTAAACAGGTCATATTTAGTAATTATTACGATTAATCGCGGTGATTTTATGCTGCATTTTTCATCTCCTGTTTCACGAATATTTTACTCTATGTAACTATCGCATACTCCCTCTCCTTACGACACCTTAATCAGGAATATTTCGATACAAAACCGGATTATTCCGGTAGAGACTAGGTTCTTCCAAAAAAACGCGAGGGAATAGCGCCATACTTCTGTCTAAACTTCTCGGCAAAATAGCTCGGATTGCTGAAACCTGCCATCGCAGCTGCCATCGTAACCGTTGATGAGCCGCTTTCAAGCAGTTTATAGGCAACCTCTAACCTGCAATCAATGACGTATGCATGAATTGGCAGACCAAACAGCTGCTTGAATCCCTTTTTCAGTTTAAATTCATTCAGGCACACCTTCTTGGAGAGCTCTTGAATTCCTGGAGCACCCACTAAATCATGATCCAGTATCTCTTTTGCTTTGAGTAAAGATTCTATATCAGTTCGAGATAACCCTGCGCTTATAGGCGACATATGCATCAACTCATGCAAATAAACGGCCGCCAATTCCAACACCTTCCCCTCCAGATATATTCTCTTAATATTGTCTTCATAATTACAGTCAAGCATTTCTCTGAAGATACGATGTATTGACGGGGGAGCAATGTGAGTAAAATATGGTTCATTCCCTTTCGGTTGAGTATGATAAAAAAGCATACCCTCAAGATATTTTCGATCAATTTTAACCGTAATTCCGCAGTAAGGTGTCCCAGCTCGATATGCACCTACACAATCGGCCGGTTGATGTCCAAAAACTGACATCTCTCCATAATTTAACTGGTATGCCCGATTCATCGATCTGACTTCCCACTCAATCGGAGCACCCAGAGAATACCCCCACTTAATAGAATCATTTTGCTCAAGACAGCTCATCTCAATATCCTCATGAAAGCTCATTTCGCACACAGCAATATCTATGACAGAATTTACTTTGAACCTCTTCCAGAATCCCTGCCCGAACTGCTCTGGTATTTGTAACCTTTTACTCACGCAAGACCGCGTACGGTATAAACTGTTCAAATTATCTGCAAGAAGATGGTGCTTGGGGTGCAAACTTTCAATATCATACCAATCTGCTCGATCCTCTATCATCAATATTCACCTCATGGATTCATTTTCATTTCACTTAATTGATAATGATTATCATTATTAGTATTTTAAATGAATACATATCAATTTGCTAGCATTACAGCCAAACCTTTCTTCAAACATATGTAATTCAAAGTGAAGGAGTCCTACTAACTAACTTTAAAATGTGGAAATATTTATTAAATCTCCCCTTACATAAAAGGAAATTCATGCTATAATCTGAATGAATAAAAAAATATTCATTCATAAAATGGGATTTCGTGTCATTAGCTTATGCTGCAAATTCAAGTTAGTCGGAGGTTTACAACGTGGAAGATAAAAAGACGATTATTCTAAATAGCGGAAAAGAGTTGTTCAGTTCCAAAGGATTTAAAGATACCAATGTATCCCAAATCACAAAAATGGCTGGGGTCGGGGTCGGTACATTTTATAATTACTACCCTTCCAAAGAGAAGCTTTTCCTGGAGATCTTTTTAGAAGAAAACGTGAAGCTTAAAAAGAGCATGATGGACTCCATGGACTTGAAGGATGATCCCTTAACACTACTCAAGAAGTTGTTATCTATGAACATCATTGGTATGAACTCCAGTCCGATATTAAGACAATGGTATAACAAAGATGTCTATGGCATGCTGGAGGAGCTCTACCGTGAAGAGAACGGCATTGATAAGGTTGATTTCTTATATGGCAGCTTTGCAGAACTGTTCAGGCAATGGCAGGTTGAAGGAAAAATAAGAAACGATATTGATATTGAGCTTATCATGGCTTTTTTTACAGCGATCATCAGTATAGATACACATAAGGAAGAAATCGGGGTTCAGCATTTCCCGCAGATTTTAGATTACATGGCGGAGTTTGTCATGAAAGGATTAACCGAGCATTCAAAATAGTGCTAGTGAAACTTACGCCAACATCCGACTGACATGTGAAAGGAGGTTTGCAATGAACAATGAGCAGAACCACGGATACCCAGTCCGTTAACTTAGGCATGAATACAGAGATGACACACAGAGCTTTCGGAAAGCACGCAGAAGAAGCCCTCAGAGCTGTTGCTGGTGAAGCGGTACGGTTGGAACAAATGCTGAGCTGTTTTATACCCGGAAGCGAAATTAGCAGGATCAACAGGTCCGCAGGTATACAATGCGAGAAGCTGAGCCTTGATACCTACGAGTTGTTGTCATTGGCTGTTCATTTCTCAAGCTTTTGTCAAGGATTGTTTGATGTCACCATCGGTCCACTAGTAGCCCTGTGGGATTATAAGAATTCATACGAAATTCCGGATGAAGCGAAAATCAGGAGGGTTCTTGCCCTAGTGAACTATGCTGATTTGATGTTGGATCCTTATGAAAAGACCGCAGGACTTCAAAAAGTAGGACAGTCCATTAACTTGGGGGGAATAGGCAAAGGATTTGCCAGCGATAAGTTATTGGAAGTATTCAAGAAATTTGATGTCACATCGGCTTGTACAAATATCGGTGGAAATGTAGCTGTGCTGGGAACAAAGCCAGATGGCTCTCCGTGGCGCGTGGGTATTCGTCATCCTCGGCAGGAAGGGCGTTTAATTGGTGCTGTTTCTGTAGCTGACAAAGGAGTAGTTACATCCGGAGACTATCAGCGATACTTTTGGGATCGTAATGGAAAAAGGCGTCATCATATTTTAAATCCACATACAGGATATCCAGCGGAATCAGGGTTGATTAGTGTAACCATAGTTGCGGACAGCGCCACGACTGCGGATGCGTTGTCTACCCTGTTTTTTGTAGCCGGAATAGAAAAAGGACGTAAACTCCTAGCAAACTTTCCTGGAGCTGAGGTCATTCTCGTCGATTCGGAATTGCAAGTTTATGTTTCGCAGGGTTTGAAAGATTGCTTTCAGGCTGATAAGGGTATTCGAACGAATATTTTGAATTCATGATGGGAGAAGATCAGAATGACAAGAAAGGGGAAAAGAAAATTGCTAATCGCAGGTATCGTATTCGTGAGTGTTGTAGTCGTGGGTTTGGGAGGAGCATTACTCTTTACTGAGGGAGAGCGGCGTGAAGCCAAAAACCTCCCGATCGGAACCGTGAACTTTGAGCAGCTTCATGATGGCACTTATCTTGGGGACTATGAAGGCGGCATGTATAAATGGAGGGCCAATAAAGTACAGGTCACCGTATCCTCCAAGAAGGTCACAAACATCAAGCTTATAGAGCAGAAGGAAAAGCGGCCACCCTCATTTTCCGATGAATTGTTCGGCAGAGTAATCCAGTCGCAGTCGTTGCAGGTGGATACGATAAGCGGTGCAACCCTTACCTCCAAAGCCTATCTCAAAGCGATAGAACACGCATTGGACGAAGCGCAAGGTAAATAAAACTGGGATTGAGGTGATACGATGATATTTTATTTTTCCGGGACAGGAAATTCGCTATATGCCGCAAAAATGATTGCTCTTCATACTGGAGAAAAGTTGATTTCAATAGCCGAAGCTGAGAACAGAGCCGAAGAAAGCCATGAATACTGTCTGAGAGATGATGAAATCGCAGGTTTTGTACATCCTGTTTATGCGTGGGGACCGCCCACCATCGTGCTTGAATTTATTGAGAAGCTGCAGTTGAACAATTACCGGGGAAACTATGTCTTCTCTATTGTTACTTGCGGAGGCAGCATAGGAAATACGATGAAAGTGATGCAAAATCGGTTAACAAAAAAAGACATCCTTTTAAACAGCGGGTTCTCCATCCCAATGCCAAATAACTATATCATGATGGGTGACGTGGATTCCAAAGAAGTAGAGCACAAAAAGCTTACCGCTTCTGATGAAACCTTGAAATATATCAACCATGCTATTGACCAAAGAGTAAATGGAGAGTTTAAGGTAGAAAAAGGTCCTCTCCCGTGGCTATTAACCGGCATTATTAATCCTTTATTTAATAAAAATGCCATCGATACTACAAAGTTTCAGGCAGATCATCGCTGTACCGGTTGTGGTACTTGTGAAAAGGTCTGTAATTTAAATAACATTAAAGTGGATGAAAAGCCACAATGGGGACAACGCTGTTCTCAATGTCTGGCGTGTGTTCATTACTGTCCTATGAAAGCAATTCAATACGGAAAAGAAACTGAAAAAAAAGGAAGATATACAAATCCCAAAATAGCAATTAGTGAAATGTTCAGGGGATAAGGTTTTTCAGCAAAAAGCGCGGCCCCCGAAATCCCCGGAAGTCGCGCTGTTGCTTAGAAAGTTAGTTAAGTATGCTGGTGAAGGGAATTGAACCCCCGACCTACGCATTACGAGTGCGACCAAGTAGAGTTTAATAGCAACAAAGAACCTCAGGCATATTCACTCGAGGTTCTTTTACATGCATTGCATTTAATTATTTTCTAATTCCTCTGCACTTACTGTATAAAAATTATGATAAAAAAGATTTCGTGACTGATCAGCCAGTTCAAGCAACGCCTCCCTTTTAAATTGGATAGCTTCCTTCTCCAGCTCCGGCTCAGCGATCACCAGGTCTATCAGATGGAGAGACAATTGAGTCTGGCCGTTAACCTTCAGTTCCTTGGCTCGGTCAAGTACATATCTTGTATTTCCAATCAAGCCTGTTATCTCTCTCCGTACATCTTCCGTCGGCGCCGGTGCCAAATGGGTGGGATTGCCGTTAAACCAGCCGGTGTACCGGCGATAGATACCACGGATGACGAATTCGCGAGTTCCATAAACTTGCGTTAGGAAGGGGCTGTTCAGCAGATGCTCCGGCAGCTCGATTTCGGCTACAGCCTGTTCCTCAGATGCTCCCTTGTTAATGTAATCTATGGTTCGCTCATGAAGCAGCTTCAGCACCTCGATATTGTGTGCTAGTGCTCCCTCAATCTGTTCAGGCTCCAGAAGTGCCGGGCCATGGCCGGTCGCAATTGCCTTGGGGTTCCAGGATTGCACCCGCTCCAGCGTCTGGTACCATTCCTTTTCATAACGAATGACTTTATTCGGATTACCGATATTGGGAAAGGTCCATAAAATGAAATCGCCAACATACACAACGCCGTCTTCCGGTACATATGTTACGGTAGCATCGTCAGTTTCTCCTTTTCCATGAACCAGGCGGAAGGTTTTTCCTCCCAACTCGAAGGTATACTCCTGATCGTAAGTAATGTCCGGATAGACAAAGTTCGGTTCCAGCGTGAACAGGTTCTTTCTGAACTGTAATCCGTTAATGGCCATGTGATGAGACCAAAGTTTGGTATAACGGTCAAATCGGCGGACGATATTCCGGTGGCCGATGACAACCGCTCCCTCACGTTTGAATACGGAAGCTCCGCTCACATGATCGGCATGACCATGAGTGTAGATCAAATAACGGATTGGAAGGCTGGTCAGTTTGCGAATTTCAGCCAGAACCGCTTCCCCCCCTTCTGGCGATACAGTGGAGTCAAACACTACAACACCTTCAGTGGTAATAGCAAAGCCAATATTGCCAAAGCCGAAGTTTATTCCCGAATAATGGCCCTCCACCAACTGATACAGTTTGGAATCACTCCCCGGCACCCAGTTTACTTCTCCCTTTTCTGCATTGTTCTTGGCTATCAGTTGCGTTTCCTGAATAAATGTCATTTTTCTCACTCCTTAATTTGGTTTTCACTAAGCTTACGCATCAAGGCCTTAGCCTTTAAAGCTATCCTGCCACTTCAACAACCTGGCCTCCAGAAGCCGAACCAGTGAATCGGAGATTTTGCCTACTGCAGCAAATAGAAGGATACCGATAAATACAACCTCTGTCCTCATAAAAGAGCGGGCATCCTGAATCAAATAGCCGACTCCCCTGTCAGCGCCCATCAATTCCGCCACCACCAGTACCATCCATGAGATGCTGAGAGACAAGCGCAGCCCTAAAAGAATATTAGGCATCGCCGCAGGCAGCAGCAGCTTGCGAATGAGCTTGGATTGACTGAATTCCAGCACCTTGGCAACGTCGAACAGCTTGGCATCCACATTACGCACGCCCAAAAATGAATTCACATACAGCGGAAAGAAAGCACCCATGGCAATGAGCAGTACCTTGGATAATTCGCCGAATCCGAACCATAAGATGAATAACGGAGTGATGGCGAGTAATGGAATGGTTCTCAACATCTGTACCGTAGGATCGATATATTCCTCCGCGCGTTGATGCATGCCGACGAATAGCCCCAAGGCAAGTCCGGCTGCTCCCCCCAGGAGAAATCCTCCAAGCGCTCTCGCCATGCTAATCTCCAGATTGTCAATCAATTCGCCCGACAACAAGAGTCGGTATAATTCAGCTACAATGGACGAAGGTGCCGGAAAAAGAGCCGGGTCCGCCAACCCCAGCATACTGAATCCTTGCCACAACACCAGGATACCGACAGGAAGAAGACTTCCTTTCCATATTCTTGTTGTTAGCAGAATTTTTTTTGTCTCAAGGTTTGTAGAGACTTTGGATATGGAGGTTGTCTCCACTTTAACACTCATATGAGTCAACTCCTTAAGGAAGTTGGATTAGATGCTCCAGCATTCCTCTTCCTTGTAGTCGTTATTGAGAGTCCGCAGCACCAACTGCCGAAGCTCCTGGAAGGATGGACTGAGACGATCGCGCGGGTATGGAAGATCGACATGAAGCACCCCCTTAATCCGTCCAGGTCTAGGTTCCAGCACAACAATCCGCGTAGCCAGGAATACAGCCTCATCAATATCATGGGTAACAAAAAGCATGGTGGTCTCATTGTGGCGCCATATATCCAGAAGTGCATCCTGCATATGAGTGCGGGTAAAGGCATCCAGTGCACCGAAGGGTTCGTCGAGCAGAAGTACCTTGGGATTGCGCAAGAGACTGCGGGCAATGGCTACCCGCTGCGACATGCCGCCTGACAGCTCTTTGGGATATGAGCGCTGGAACCCTTCCAGCTTTACAAGACGAATCAGTTCATTCACTTTTTGCTTTACCTGGGCATCTGCTAAAGAAAGATCTGCTGCAATATTCTCCTCGACGGTCAGCCATGGAAACAGGCGGTGTTCCTGAAATATAAATCCCCTGGTTTTGGATGGGCGGTCGACTAGCTGGCCCTCCAGCAGTACACGACCTTCAATATCCGTATCCAGTCCGGCAACGATCTTGAGCAAGGTGCTTTTACCGCAGCCGCTGGGACCGATAATAGAAATAAATTCCCCTTTCGCCATCTCCAGATTGACATGCTCCAGCACCCGTGTATGTCCTTCATTGGATACAAAGGTCTTGCCAACCTCTTGTATGCTTAGAAAATCCCCCATCGGCTATCCTGCCTTTCTCCACCGGTTCGTAGTATAATTACTGCTTGCTTGCCGCTTCTATATAGGTATTGTCCACGTAGTCTTTATACTGGATCTTCTTTTTCAGGAACCCGGACTGGTACAGAAAATCGGAAGACTCCTGCTGAGTCTCGATAATATCCGCACTGATAACCGAAAGTCCCGAGGCCTGCTTATTGATCAGTACCTTAACAATATCCCGATCAAGACCTTTCAGTTCCGCGTAGGTATCGGCTGCTTCTTCAATATGGCTGTTCTGCCATTCTGTTGCTGTCTTGTATACTTTCAGAATTTCCGTCACAATCTCCGGATGGGCATCAGCAAATTCGTTTCTGACTATCAATGTAACGGGAGCCTCAATCTCCTCTTTAGGCTTCAACTCAATCCCTTTCTGTTGGGCGACAAGCTGTGTGGTGTACGGATCGATGGTTGCAATGGCATCCACCTGGCCGCTTTGAAAAGCGGCTACCGCATCTGCGATTTGAAGGTTGATGATCTCCAAATCCGACTCCTTAAGCGAATATTGCTTCAGGAATTTAACCAGATAAACATGACTCGTTGTCCCTTTTGCCACTCCAAGCTTCTTGCCTTTCAGTTCTTCCGGCGTCTGTATGCCAGATTCCGACCGAACCAGAATTGAATTGATCTGCGTTCCCTCAGTAATCAGTCCAATATTCGAAAAATCCAGTCCCGCTCCCTGTCCTTGCAGAGCAGCCCCGTCTCCAAGAAATGAGAGGTCCACCCGTTTGGCGGTCAGAGATTCCAACAAGGGCGGTCCGCTGGCAAATTCGCTCCATTCTACCCGTGCATTATATTTTTGGAGTGCTTCATTCAATAATCCTTGCTCCTTTATCAGCTGCAAGACATTGAGACCTGCATTCAATGCAACGTTAATAGTGACCGGCTTTTTGCTCGATTGAGCGCTTCCGGTATCCTTCCATTTCCAAATACCAAAGCCGCCAACGATGAATACGGCCAATGCTGCGATAACAATTAGCTTCTTATGTCCAATCTTGGGCATGGCGTTCTCTCCTTTTCTAATGTTAGGTAAAGCAAACAGCCCGAGCCGAAGCCCTATGAGCAAACACACCTGCATCGGCAGTAATACGCGCTGATATGCAGTGGCTAACGGGCTACGATCTCCGGCTGGTCCGGTGGATCAAAGGTAATTACAATATCTATGCTGTTTGTAGTTCTTTAACAGAATGACTTTTCGATCACTCTGTAAGCATGGACCTATTATACTGTCCGAGAATAATCTAGTCAATATCATATTGGAATAATATGATTTAGTTTTTTTGAATTAATTTTTGAATATATTTCACTGAAATTTCCCAAGACTGGTTGAAGCCCCGAATTTCCCACAGACTTACGGACCCTAGCAGCGTAGTGATCATAAGTGCAATCTCCTGAGGATCTCCCTCAATCACGGTCCCTTCCTCCTGCCCCTCTTGAATAACGGCGGTCAGACGCTGCAGATTCTCGAACATCCGTTGCTGAATAAGCTCCTTGGCATCAGCAGACAATAAATCAGTGGCCTGCGCCTGTAGAATAACCCAATAGGGCTTATCGGAGCGCTGATCAGACAGATAGGCTTTACTCATCCATTCCAGCTTGTCGGGAACGCTTCCCTCGATCTGGCTCATTTGCTGCAGAACCATGGTATAGAGGTTTTGTGATTCAAACACGATGCATTTCAGCAGTTCCTCCTTGGAGACAAAATGGTTGTACACATGCCCATGGCTCAACCCCGCCTCTTGAGCGATGTCGCTCATCTTGCAGGCTGTGATCCCCTTTTTTGTGAACATAGTGAGCGCCGCTCCCATAATCTGACGCCTGCGCTCCTCTCTTACCTGCCGATCTCTCTCAATATTGCGTGGAGACAATGTCATTCTCCTTTCCAGTGATTTTTGCTGTAACGATAGCTTGAATTGTTCTATTGTTGCAAGACTATCACATTCATCTATTATTTACGAATAACAATAATACAGGACTTTTCTGGTCCATATAATTGGTCCATATAAAACGAAGATCGAGAGCCAAATGCTTTAATTCACTCTGATCTTGTACACTGCTATAATCATCACTTCGTTTATCAAAGACTGTGCGCTATCCGTCCCCAACGTTTATCGAAAGAAAAAAAGCATTCCCAGGTCTAACTGACTCTGGAGAATGCCTGTTTCCTTAACTAACGCTGCTTACATAAGCTTCTTTTATACTTCAAGAACAGCATCCTAGTTTGAGTGTGTGCCCATCTTCCTGCAAATACGCTTGATTGAAGGTTTAAAAATGTTAGAAGCTATTCCTTTCAAAAAAAACGCGGCCTCCGAAAACCTCGGAAACCGCGCTGTGCTTGAAAAGTTAAGTATGCTGGTGAAGGGAATTGAACCCCCGACCTACGCATTACGAGTGCGTTGCTCTACCCCTGAGCTACACCAGCAGATTCACTTTGTAAAGTGAAACAAAAATTATTATACGCCGATTCACAAATATTGCAACCATCTGCATATGGGAAAATCTACTGCAGCTTCTCCAGTACAGAACGCAGCTTCTGTTCGGAGGAGCTTTCCTTATCGCGGCGGTCATCGATTTTGATTGAAGTGGATACTCTCTGAGCATCCGATTGGAAAGGAGCCTCATGAATCGCACGAATGGCGGCGAACACTTCATCAAGCGGTCCCTCAATAATTGTACTCATTGAAGTTAATGTATACTTGATCCCCTTCTGCTCTTTAAGTACTCGTTGCAAATCAGCTACATATGGACTAAGGCTGGTGCTTCCTGTCCCGATTGGAATAACGGTTACTTCCGCAATCGCCATTACTATTCCTCCTTTTTCAAAACACCTTTAACTATTGTAACAATTATTTCTTCTTTTTATCAAACAGACAAAAAAACGCGACCCCAATATCTTGGGAGCCGCGCTTTATTCCTAGACCACTTCCTCTGGAATGGAAAGGTTTTGCTTAAGCAGAGCCTTAATGATGTTGGCTGCTTTCACTTTTGTCTCTAAGCATGGGGATACTTCGATATGGTATGCGGCACGGTGAATGAGCTCTTTTAATTCCTGAACGGTTTTAAATTCCTCATCAAAATGGTTCACCACGCTGCCATATTGCATGAATTGATGTGTATCGCTGCCTCCGACAACCGGTTTGCCGAGCAGTTCAGCAAATGGGTTGATTTTAGCCTGATACGGCTTCAAGCCTTGACTATAAATATCCTTGCCGTTCAGGTCAAAAGCATCCAATCTCCGAAGCAGTTCATCGGGCAAATGATGTAGAGGTGTTCCCTCCCGAAATGGATGGGCCCCGATCCGCAGGAAACCTCCCTCTTCGCTCCAGTCCAGCAAAGTTTCAAACTTGATGAACTCTCCTTTTTCAGTATAAGGCTCCAGACGCCCTCTTAGCTCAAGTACGTTTTCCCGCTGACCAATAATGAGAATATGCCCGGTCTCCTGAATGTCCACCTCGATTCCAGGGAACACCTTTACCCCTTCTGCTACATAATATCCGTGTTCATAGGGGTAGTTCGCATCAAGCACATCATAAATATCTTCATAACGCCATGTATTAAAATGCTCCGTCATCGCCACGGCATCAAGGCCATTGATGCGCGCTTCAGCCATCATTTCCTTGAAATAGTCATGACTGAACGATGTTTTTTTGGCGAGCTTCACATGAGTGTGCAAATCGATTTTCATAAGCTTCTCCTTTACTGTGTGGAAAAATAAATAATATTAAAAGGTATATGATGCAGTAAACAAATATAGCAAACAGACGTACAGCGCTGATACCGTTATAAACAGACCGTCACGAATCGTAAACTTCATGTAGGACAGCTTGTTTTTTTTGACCTCAGGCGATTGATAGGCGTAAGAGAAGCCTTTGGCTTCCAACGCTTCTACTGTTGTTCTAGTCCTTTTGGCGATGCTAAGAATTAGAGGATAAAAGGACAACACGGCAATTTTCAGAAAATAGGCAATGCTTCTCCAGTACAAAATTCCGTGACGTTTTGGTGCTACACCTCTTAGACGGAAGGACAGGAAAATATGATGATATTCCTCCAGCAGACTGGGCAGCATTCTATACCCGTAGGCGATGCCGAAAGAGACCTGTTTGGGAACGCCGATACTTAATAAGCCGTCACTCAGCTTTTCCGGGTCCATACTGCAAAATACCGTAATGCTGGCCATAGAGATGACCGACAGCTTTGTAGTCAATACAAGCAGAGGTAAAATAGTGTCCCAGCCCCCACCGAATATCCATGACACCACAAGCAAATATCCGGCCTGACTCAGCAGTCCAAGACATAATATGAAAATGATGAGCGGACTGACTCGAGACATTATAGTCGTCACAGTCATGAACAGGAATAGCCCTATTAGCAGTACAACGTCGTGAATGAACCAAGGAGCAATCCCGAAATAGAGATACCATGCAAATAACGTTCTTGGATCCAGCTTGGCTAGAAAAGTGTTGCCATTGCCATAAGCTGTATTTAGCAGCTCTATTTTGACTCCCTCGACAGATACACGGTCCATCAGTTTACGAACATATTCCATTTTCAATCACCTCCTGCCCAGATTCGATCCCGTTCTCCTGATCTCGATGCTTCTTATGCTCCGGCAAGACTGCATTCCAGCGGTATGCAAAATCATCCACCGTATAGCTAAGCGGCGACATATTGAGCTTACGGCTCAGCTCCATAATCTGCGGGGCATTCAGCCCTGCCAGCTCCAATAGCTCACTATCCTCAAACACCGATTCCCTTGTCCCATCACGAACAATGCTTCCCTCATTCATAACGATGACACGATTCGCCCATTCGGCTACAAGCTGCATATCATGCGTAGCTACAATTACGGTCTCTACGTGCTGATTCAGCCCCAGCAACAGCCGTGTAATATCTTTACGTGTCGCGATGTCCAGATTTGCTGTAGGCTCATCCAGCAAAATAATCGATGGATTCATGGCGACTCCAATCGCTAGCGAAGCCCTCCGCTGCTGCCCTCCGCTAAGCAGACGACCATCCCGATGCTGAAGCCCGGTTAGTCCAAAGGTCTCCACGATCTCATCCACCTTCTGCTGATAGCCTTCAACACGTCTGGCTTTCAGGAAGAACTCGATATCCTTGCGAATGGAATCCTCAATGAACATCTCTTCTGGATTCTGATAGATATAAGTGACCGTATTGGCGAGCTCCTCCGGCGAAGTGTCCGCTGTATTTGTTCCCTTTACCCGGACATAACCACCTTCCGGCTTTGTCACTCCGGTAATTAATCGCATTAACGAAGATTTGCCTGCTCCATTGTTGCCGACCAACGCCACTAAATCTCCACGTTGAAAAGAAACGCTGACATCCTTCAGCACCACCTTGCGCTGACGAGTTACTGTCCGGTAAGAGAATTTAATGTGATCCATTTCGATCACCGGAGGAATGAGAGTTTTACTCTCACCCTCAACTTCCCTATCCGCTGGAATTGCTGCCGATGCTGTTCCTGCAACTGTTGTTCCTATCGTTTCCGCCAATTGTTCAAAATACCGCACGGCTTCTTCCAGTCTCACAGGATATGAATTCAGACCCACTTCACTGGTTTCTACTATTAGAGAAGCGGCCTGAGTAACTTGAGGAGGATAAATCTGACTAGCCTTTAATTGTTCCAGCTCACGAAGTGCTTCCTTCACAGGCTTGGACCAGATCGCCCTGCCCTTATCCATGAGAATAACCTCTTTGCAATACTCCGCAATAAACTCCGTATGATGCTCGATGACGATGATCGTCTTGCCATGCCGTTCGTTCAAATTCTTTAACAGATCATAAATATCTTTAGCATGACAGGGATCAAGCTGAGCGACAGGCTCATCGATAATGAGAATTTCAGGGTCCAGCGACACTGCTCCGGCGAGGGCTAGCTGATGCTTTTGTCCGCCGCTCAATTGCCAAATATATTCGTTATGGTCGACCTTGAGATCAGTAAGCTGCAGCGCCCTTTTGCCCCGCTCTAAATAATCCTTAAATCCATAATTAAGCGGAGCAAAGCTGGCATCATCAAGCACCGTTGGACGAATTAGCTGATTCTCAAAATCCTGATACACATATCCAACATGACGCGATAGCCGGGCAACGTCACATTCCAAGCTGTTTAAGCCATTCACAGTTACTGATCCTGCAAAATCACCTACGTAGTAATGGGGAATGAGTCCGTTTAACGTTTTGCACAACGTCGACTTACCACTGCCGTTCCCTCCGATTACCGCGACAAAATCCCCTCTTTTAATCTGCAAAGATACCCCGTTTAATACAGGCTCCTCAGAACCAGGATACGTAAAAGTAACCTCATCCATAGACACGATATAATCGGTATGATCAACAGCCGCCACCTCTCGGTGAACAACCTCCTGCTCTGTCATGCTTATCCTCCCTGTCACCTGAATTATGCCTGCTGACTTCCGTCCACATTAGTCGGTGTTTTCTTCCCTTTACGCAGCAGCATTACAATCGTAATAAGTGCAACCACCGCGGCAACACCTATGCTTACCCAAATGAACCATCCTCCGACGCTTTCCAGAAAGTCCGCGTCCCATTCAATGAGCGCCATATCCGATTCAGACATAAACTCTGCAACAGCCGCAGTGACTGCCAGGATAATAGAGATCACAACCACCCTCGGAGCGATAATTTCTCCCAATGAATATTTCGTCTTGTTATTACGCGGCTTCATACCAAGAAGTGGTTCAATTTTGCCATACAACCGAGGTACGAGATACAGTGTAGGCAACAGAGCAAATAAGATGCCGGAGAACAACACATCATTCAGAAAAGATACACCTTCCACAACAACAACGCTTTGTGCCAAGCCCGGTACAGCTTCAAATTCCTCAACACCAATCCACACCTTGGCAATATCAACAGCACAGCTGATGAACTGATGGATAATGACTCCGGTCATTGCCGCAATGCCGACCTGTCTGCGATTTTTAGGATCATTCACCAGACAACCGGCAATAAACATCGCTAGTGAAAACCCGATGAATTTTTCCAACTCGCCCAGACCGCCAAACTGTCCTAGCATCACTTCGCCAAAAATAATCTCACCAAGCGCTGCTCCAACCGCTGCATAAAATGGATGGAACAAAATACAAAGTGTAAGCGGAATAAACGCAAAGTACTCTACTGACAATTCAATGGGACCTAACTGGAACGATGGAATTAATTCCGTAATCATGTTGGATAAGCCGTACAAGGACATCGACAAAATAAACACCATCATTTTTTGTGACTGAGTAAGCACGTACCTCTTTTTTAATTGAACCACCTTAGCTACCTCCCTTATTCGGATAAATCTAATATAGAGAGGAAGTATTAACTCCAAAGCCGTGTCATGTAAACGATATGTAAAAATAATTACATAACTATAATTTATGTAAGAAATATTTCACTACTTTCGATTTTAGTTCACAGCTCATTTTCAACTATGATAATCTAGTTCTATATGAACGAATTTACAGCCGAAAGAGAGGGGCCTCCGTGAAACTGGACTGGAATACTGATACCTTATCTCCAGCTCAATATAAGATAGCTGACTATATTCAGAAAAATTTGCATACCGTGCTATTCTCCACCGAACAGGAAATTGGGGATGCTCTAGGGCTTAGCATAGCCTCGGTTTCCAGATTTTGGCGTTCTGTCGGTTTCAAGAACATTAAAGACTTCAAGGCTCATGTTCGCGAACAACTGGAAGTAGCGCCAGTAACACCAGCCGGCAAAATGAAAAGCATTATGGACAAAGGGGATGCTGATGCACTTCCGGGACAGCTGCTCGATGTGAGCATACGAAATCTGGAGGAAACGGTGCAGCATTATTCCCCTGAAGCCATAGAAGCGTCTGTGTCTGCTCTACTCTCTGCCAACACTGTGTATCTCTATGGTCCAGGACCTTCGGCAGGTCTCGTCGAACTGATGCACTACCGACTTCGCCGCTTTGGCTTATCTATTAGACGCCTCGACCGTGGCGGCAGTGAACTCTTTGAGGATTTGCTTCATATTTATAAAGGAGACCTCGTCGTCATTTTTGGCTTCGTTCGTCTGCTGCCTGAGGCAAAGGTGATTGTCCAGCATGCTAAAGAACAAGGCTATCATACATTGCTTATTACGGACCGACTGATTTCAGATTTCTCCGATCAGACCGATACTACTCTGTTCGCCAGTCGGGGAGAAACATGGGAATTTCACTCCATGATCGCCCCCACCTTCCTCATTGAGAACCTGATTATTGCAGTCGGAAAAAGAAATCAAGAGGCTCATTTACACAAATTGGATGAACTAAACAAACTTAGAAAAAAATACGGCAGCGAATTACCAAGATAAAAAAATTCACATTTTCGTTCCATCCCGTTCGACCCGCATTGCAGTTGCTTTCGACATATTTTTCATTATTTTTCAATGGTTATTTTTAAAAAATAGGCATTTACAAACACAATATATTGGGATAATCTTAATCCAAGACAACAAAATATAGTGTGAACGGGTGATTCGGAGGAAATTTGTTCCGAAGCTTAATAGGGAAGTGCGGTTCAATACCGCTGCGGTCCCGCCACTGTTAACCGAGCGCTAATGGGTGCGTCAAGAAGTATCCTCAATAGCGATCTGTCGATCAAAAAAGCCACTGCAAGGACTACATCTTGTGGGAAGGCCATCGACATTTGAATCGGAAGCCAGGAGACCTGCCCGTTTGGACGACACCGCACGAACCTGCGAGGAACAGGTAGGTGTCCGCTTGTAGCTTATTCATGGGAACCACTATGTTCTTTATAGCGCATTCGGGCATTTTCAACCTTGCCGGGTTGGGAATGCTTTTTATATGGGTTTAATGTTTAGTTTTTAGGGAGGAGAACTGTGATATGGCATTGTTAAATCGGGTTTATTCCAGTCAAGAGCAGATGCTGGATGAAGTGATACATTTAGGCGAGGAGATTGTGGAAAGCTCCAATCTTGAAGTTCTGCGAGAAAACGCAAATCTCAATGGGGAGAGCTTCTCCGGGAAGATGAGCAAGTTCGGCAGTGAATACGCCAAATGGTATGCGAACAATTTCGTAATGCCTGAGCAGCTTGTCCAAGCTATCAAGGATAACGTCGTATATGTACACGATCTGGATCAATATGCGATCGGTACAACAAACTGTATCTTCATTCCGTTTGCCAAGCTGTTGCGTGAGGGCTTCAACACAGGTAATGGCAGCGTCCGACCGCCTACCTCCATTATGACAGCGATGGCGCTGGTCGCTATTATTTTTCAATCTCAGCAAAATGCTCAATATGGCGGTGTGTCCGCAAACAAACTTGATTATGATCTTGCCCCTTATGTAGCAAAATCCTTCAACAAATATTTCCGCAAAGGTTTGGGATATTTTGAAGAAGGTGACATCGAGAGTGAGTACGGGGAAGTCAGCATGGGCCGCAGTGATCTTGCAGAGCTGTATCCGAAATCTTTTACATATGCGTTAAAAGAAACTGAAGCAGAAACATTACAAGCTTCTGAAAGTCTGATTCACAATCTGAATACCATGTCGAGCCGGGCGGGCGGACAAATTCCGTTTACCAGCATTAACTATGGTACAGATATTTCTCCGGAAGGTCAGCTTGTAATTAGTTCGCTGCTAACGGCAACGATGCGTGGATTAGGAAGCGGCGAGACTCCTATTTTCCCTATTCAAATTTTCAAATGCAAGCAAGGGATCAATCAGAATCCAGAGGAGCCGAATTATCATCTATTCCTAAAGGCAGCAGAATGCTCGGCAAAAAGACTCTACCCTAACTTCGCCAATCTTGATGCACCGCTGAATATGACATACTACGATCCAACAAATCCGGATACAGAATTTGCGACAATGGGCTGCCGCACACGAGTCGTAGCAGACCGTTTTGGACGTAATCACCTGTCAGGTAAAGGAAATCTATCCTTTAATACGATTAACCTCGTTAAGCTTGGTCTTGAGCATGGTATTGTGCTTGGCAAACGTCAGGAAGCGGATGAGCGGGGATTTTATAAAGAATTGAAGCATTACATGGACATCGCTATGGAAGGGCTGCTGCACCGCTTCAAAATTCAGTCCGTACAGAAAGCAAAAGCTTCCGATTTCATGATGCGTGAAGGTGTATGGGAAGGCGGTGAGCATTTAGGACCAGAGGATGCAGTGGGTGATCTGATCAAGCATGGCAGTCTCTCTATCGGATTTATCGGGCTTGCTGAATGTATGAAGGCGATGTACGGCAAGCATCACGGCGAGGACGAAGCAGTTTATAACAAAGCCTATGAATTGATCTCTTACATGCGTACCTACTGTGACACTCAGTGTGAACGCCACAATTTGAACATTACATTGTTCGCTACGCCAGCCGAAGGGCTGTCCGGCAAGTTCACCAAACGTGACCGTGTAACTTATGGAACGGTTCCGGGTGTGGTTGACCGCGAATACTATACGAATTCTTTTCATATTCCGGTCTATTTCTCACTCAGTGCAGCTCAAAAAATAAAGCTAGAAGCTCGATTCCATGATTTGTGCAACGCTGGCGCGATCTCATACATTGAGCTTAACGGCAATGCCCGGAGTAATCCGGCAGCCTTCCTGCAAATTATTAAATATGCACTATCGGAGAACGTAAGCTATTTCAGTATTAATCATCCTATTGACCGTTGCTCAGCCTGCGGATTCGAAGGGATTATCGGGGCAACCTGTCCTTCCTGCAACAGCCATGAGAACGACGTTCATATTCGTCGTCTGCGCCGGGTAACCGGATATTTGACCGGAGATTACCAGACCCGTTTCAACGGAGCCAAGCAAGCGGAAGTTCGGGATCGGGTGAAGCATCTCTAATGAATCTTTGTGGATACTACCCGGAATCAATCAATGAAGGTGAAGGACTGCGGGCTGCCATTTTTGTTAGTGGCTGTCGTCACTATTGCAAGGGCTGCTTCAGTCCCGCCACCTGGAATTTCAATTATGGAGAACCCTTCACCCCTGAACGCGAGCAAGAAATCATCTACGATATCGTAAACAATCCTCTTCTCAGCGGAGTTACGATTCTCGGGGGCGATCCATTCTTCTCCTCGCCAGAGGTTAGTGAATTCATAGATCACCTGCGTATGGAGGCTGGACCTATTTCAGTCTGGATTTATAGTGGATATAAATATGAAGAATTAATAGAAAATACAGATTCCGATGAATTTCATCTGCTCCGTCGATGCCAAGTGTTGGTAGACGGAAAATTTGTAGAGGAGCTGCGAGACCCTTCCCTGCTCTATCGGGGCAGCTCCAATCAACGAATTATCGATGTACAGCACAGTTTATCAGAGAGAACAATTACCCTTTGGGAGCCAACTTATACTTTCTAGCTTTTTAACTTTCTAGTATAATTGAAAATCTGTGATACTTTTTAGGAAATGTTCCAAGCGATACTCTATCGCTATGACATAGATCTATTTTTCTTACATTATTGGCGCTTCAAGCGCCGCTTTTTTCAGATAATATATGCAATTTAAACATTGAAAATTTGTAGATCACCAATACTTATTCGGGATCTAATTATATGAAAGTGGGGAAAATACTTTGCCATTACGCGTAACCAAACCAAACAACCGCCAACTAGCTTTTGATAGTGATCGTCTCGGTATTTATGCTGACCGAATCATGGAAGGTATAGAATCACTCGATAAGGAACGCCTGCTTAAAGGTGTTAATAGTAAATTAAGACGCGATGAAGTTACAGGTGAAGAAATCAGCAACGCATTTACAATGTCCGCACTTGAGCTTGTTACGAAAGAAGAACCAAACTGGAAGTTTGTCGCAGCACGTGCCCTGCTCACTTCTCTCTATAAAAAAGCAGCCGTAAATCGCCGCTACAAGGCATATCCTGAAGAGCCTTACGGATCGTTCTATCACCTGATCAGCGACCTTTGCAAAACCGGGATTTACCGTGGGGAACTGCTTGAATACTATACAAAAGAACAAATCGAAGATCTGGGTGAGACGATTGATGCTTCCCGCGATCTGCTCTTTGACTATATTGGACTATTAACCTTGTCTGAGCGTTACCTTGCAACAGACTTCGATGGCCGCACTATGGAATTGCCGCAAGAGCGTTACATGGTCATTGCCATGTATTTGATGCACAAAGAGCCTGCTGACAAACGGATCGAATACGTAAAAGAAGCTTACTGGGCTATGAGCAACATTTATATGACTGCTGCTACCCCTACGATGTCTAACGCAGGTAAAAAAGTAGCAGGTCAGCTCTCCAGCTGCTTTATCGATACGATCGACGACTCCCTTGAGGGTATTTTCGACTCCAACACAGACGTTGCACGTCTCAGCAAAATGGGCGGAGGTATCGGTGTCTATCTTGGTAAGGTACGGGCACGTGGTTCAGACATTCGTGGTCATAAAAACACCAGCTCCGGTGTTATCCCTTGGATTCGCCAGCTGAACAACACAGCGGTCAGCGTTGATCAGCTCGGAACACGTAAAGGAGCCATCGCCGTATATCTCGACGTATTCCATAAAGATATTCTCGCCTTCCTTGATTTGAAGCTGAACAATGGTGACGAGCGGATGCGTGCTCATGATATTTTCCACGGTATATGTATTCCTGATATGTTCATGGAAGCCGTTGAAGCCCGTGGAGAATGGAATCTGTTCTGCCCTCATGAAGTGAAGAAAACGATGGGCTGGAAGGACGAAAACGGTCGGCCGCTTGGACTTGAAGATTTCTACGATGATGAAGTCGGCAAAGGACAGTTCCGTGAGAAATACGAAGAAGCGGTTAACCATCCAACCTTGTCCCGTATTACAATGCCAGCCATCGATATCATGAAACGGATTATGAAATCCCAGCTTGAGACTGGTACGCCGTACATGTTCTACCGTGACACGGTCAACCGCGCTAACCCGAACCGTGCGCATGGTATGGTATATTCTTCAAATCTTTGCACAGAAATTATGCAAAACCAATCGCCTACTGTTGTTGAAAAAGAAGAGCTCGTAACCAAAGACGGTCAAACTCGCATCGTCATCTCGAAGGTTCCTGGCGACTTCGTGGTCTGCAACCTGAACTCGATCCATCTTGCCCGTGCTGTACCAGCAGGAGTGCTTGATCGTCTCGTACCGATTCAGACACGCATGCTCGACAACGTTATTGATATCAACAATATTGAAGTACTGCAAGCTCAGTATACAAACAGCCAGTACCGTGCCATCGGGCTGGGTACATTCGGTCTGCATCATTTGCTCGCTCTGGAAGGTATCCGTTGGGAATCTGAAGAGGCTGTAGCTTATAACGATGCACTTTATGAAAAGATCAATTACTTGCTTGTTCGTTCCAGTATGGAACTGGCTAAGGAAAAAGGACGTTATGCGAAATTCGAAGGCTCCGATTGGGACACTGGACATTACTTCACCAGCCGTTCTTATACAGACGGTACTCGTGAAGGTAAATATGTAACGACAGAACAATGGCGCGAGCTTCAGGAACAAGTTCATGAGAACGGTGTTCGTAACGCTTGGATGTTCGCCATCGCACCAAACGGATCGACTTCGATTATTGCCGGCTCCACTGCCAGCATCGATCCACTCTATGAACTGTTGTCCTATGAAGAGAAGACAACTTATAAAGTCGCTAATCCAGCACCAGATCTGTCCGAAAAAACAATCTGGTACTATAAGACGGCATTCATGATCGATCAGCACGCTTCGATCAACATGGCTGCTGCCCGCCAGCGCCACGTTGACCAAGCACAAAGCTTCAATCTGTACGTTCGTCCGGATATTAAAGCTTCCGAGTTCCTTGACCTGCACCTGCATGCTTGGAGAAACGGCTTGAAATCTACGTATTATGTACGAAGTCGTGCGTTGACGATTGAGGAATGTGAATCGTGTGCATCTTAATCTCAACCACCCAAACCATTATCTCAACCCTCCCAAACCCTCCCTTACCGTAAGGGAGGGCCCCCAAGGGCCTGCTGCCCTCGGGTCTCCCGCAAACTGAGGTAACGTGGGAGTTACAGAGGCGCTCCTGCCGCTGTCCCCTTCGGGGATGCGCTTGGGCTATGTGCGTGGAACGCTTTTCCCCCTTCGGGTACGTCTTACTTTTGGTGCACCCGGGCTACCTGGGAAACATGCTGCAGACACTTCTGCTTTATGCGCTCCCGGGGTACTATGTGCTGATGATTCGCTTGTCGCCCTACGGGCACGCTTTGCTGTGGTGCTCCTGCGGTTGGAGTTGACTGCTACTGCGACGCGCTTCATTGGATACGAAGTGCTATAAGGCGCTCTCCCTTTCAGGGAATCGCTAGGTTAGGCGCGGAGCCATAACTTCTACTTTTGACCGTTACTGATTACCACCTGCTACAAGGACGCTCTCCCCTTCGGGGAATCGACTTGGGCTAAGTGCAAAGATATACTGCTGCTACTGTGAGTTTGACCAAATCTTTGAGGAGATGAGTTTTAATGCAATTGCAAACGATTTTTAATACTGAAGCACCTAATAAATCCACTCGTATTATCGGTGGGGAATGTTCCGGGATTCTGAACTGGGACGATATCCGCATGCCGAACATGTATAAGCTGTACAAGGTTTTGCTGCTTAACTACTGGATTGCTGACGAAATTCCGATGAATAAGGATGCTCAGCAGTTTCCGACTCTTGATGCTGAAGAGCAACGTACATTCAAAATCAATATCGGGCTCCTTGCGGTACTTGATTCGATGCAAACGATGTTCGTTGGCGATGTGAAACGGTATTTCACCGATTCTTCACTGGAAGCTATTTCTGCAATTATCGCGCAGCAAGAGGTAGTGCATAATCAATCCTATTCTTATGTTCTTTCTTCTCTCGTATCGGATCAGGAGCAAAAAGAAATTTTTGAATATTGGAAGCATGATCCTGTCTTGCTGGAGCGCAACACTTTTATTTCTAACATTTATCAAACTTTCCGCAATGACCCTACTCCACAAACATTTTTTGAGGCGTTGGTAGCGGATTTGATTCTTGAAGGTGTTTTCTTCTACAGTACCTTTGCCTTCTTCTACAATCTGGCACGCGATCAAAAAATGATGGGTACATGCCAAATGATTTCCTACATTCAACGTGATGAGAATCAGCACTGCTACTTCTTCGCTGAAGTGTTCAAGCAATTGCTGATCGACTTTCCAGAACTGAACACAAAGGAAAACATGGACTTCACGTACCGTACGATTGACCGCGCTGTTGAGCTTGAAACGAACTGGGCACATTATACGCTCAAGGAAGTACGCGGCATTGATTTGGACGAACTGTCTGATTACATCAAATACACTGCGAATAAACGTCTGAAATTGCTAGGTCTCGAAAAAGCTTACCCAGGCGTTGACGTAAACTGCATGCCATGGATTAAACCTTTCTCTGACGAAGCGCTAAACGCAACGAAAACAGATTTCTTCGAAGCGAAGTCCCGTAACTACGGTAAAGTCGGCGATGATAACGGGTTTGACGATCTGTAAAATTAGGGGCTCCCTTTTATAAATGTCCCACCTGTAAATGGACTATTAGTCTTCCTCCCTATCAAGTAGGCGCAATAAAAAAACTATGCTACCAGCGCGTATCGGATCTCTACCGGTACGCCTGTTTGAATTTATCCAGGCACCATACCAAAGCAAAAAGCCTTCCCCTTCTTTATTGAAGGAGAAGACCGAAATATAAAAATACTCGTCAAGTCGCAAAAGAAATTTCGCTTGCAAATTCGTTTAATTCCACTACACCTTTCTCGGGTTGCAGGATAAGCCGGTTATTGATGTAGAGCCCGGAAAAGTGTACATTGGATACCGTTCTCTTGGCGTCGTAACCAAAAATGTGGCTTGGATTGGAGCACGTCCCCTGATACTGAACGTTTTCGAAGGAGATATTTTCGATCCGATTTCCTGGAGCCGGGTTATAATCCTTGTTCCGCATCACTCTGATATCAAGCAGCCGTCCCAGTTCAAAGTCTTCAACCCTGATATTTTTATACGAGATATCACGGATCGTATTTTTATCTCCAGCATTGATCGCTATGGCTCCCATATAATTGACTTGCGGCTCATGATGTTCAAGAATATCTATGTTTTCAAACCGCACATCAAAAATATTATCGCCGTCCCCACTATGATCGCCATGAGTTCCCATCATTAGCGGATGGGCAACGTCTGCCCACAGCACCGCATTGCGCACGCGAATATGACTGGAATCTCCACGATAATCCCACCTTGAGCCGTACACGGCGATGCAATCGTCCGATGTGCGCAGAAATACATCCTCTATCTCAATGTCTGTACAAGCCATAATATCAATACCGTCCGACCACCCTCGAGTACTGAAGGATTTGAAATTTCGTATGCGCACATGCTCGGATTTACCAAGATAGATACTGTAATGCGGCGGGTCGAGCGTAATAATACCTTCCACACTAATGTTTCGGCAAAATATAATTCGTACTCCCCTAAATGCAGAAAAACGATGGAAATCCGAGAGATACAGAATTCCTCTGCCCCGAATGACCACATCATGCACACGGTCGCAGACTATAGAGCCAACCACGATAGCCCCGCCGTCGATATACACTGTTGTATTGGAAGGAACACGTAAAATCATTTCTTCGAGATAATGCATTCCCGGTGCAAAATACAGCGTCTTATGCTCTACATTGCCGCTTCGTAATTCCAGCAAGTCGAGAATATCTTCGGTTCGATGAATTCCAGGATGAATACACAGAACCTGATCGTCCTCAGGCGATGGCGCTTCTTCCTCTCGTGGATTGGCGAACAGATGAAGGTTTGAGAACCGGTCATCGTTGATTTCAATAGACAATTTTCGAGGCTGATTTAAAGTAAACGAAATGGTTCGTTCGTCATGAAAAAAATTCAGATCATAAGATAAAGGCCGTATGACTACTCGGTTAATAGACTGCAATCTGCTCTCGATCCTTACTTCGATTTCTCCATCCATATCAAAATAAGCCATGGATGCACGCCTGACGTTATGCATGTCCACTTTCGCTTCATAGACAAACAATTCCTGCCAGACCATTCCGCGCTTACGCACATAAACCGCGAAATCGTTATTCCCTACAGCACTCTTAGGCGCTTCGTAAATGATCAGTGAATCCATAGTTCATCACCTCGGATTTCAATCTTTCAACACATGTTCGATGTACTCAAAATAATCGAAGTCAGCCGGCTTCCGAAAGCCGGTCAGGTCCTGACAGCACAGACCGACGAATGCACCCGTGAACCAGCCCTCGTCGCACGCCTCGTCGGATAACGTACTGGCATCCAGAACCGGACCGATGTTTTGGAAAGCATGCTCTCCTTCCGTGGAATATGCAAATTGCAGCTGGTCATGATCCACCCTGACGCGCAGCCATATCCGATCCGCGCTGTCCGGCAAAGGAATGTATCCGATTGGAGCCGCGTAATTGTTATTGACGGAGGAAAGGATGCTGATACAGCGTCCCAAATCTTCATCGTGCGTAACGTGCAAGTAATAGTAATTATGCGTGTCATACAGGCAGATCAGGCCGGCCATTTGCTTGAAGCTTTCCGGTTCAAATTCAAGGCAGGTGCTTGTGGTAAATGAAAACTCCTGCCAACGTCTAGCTACAAGGCTTTGTCTGAACTTCGAGCCAAGCCCTTCCCTTCCGAACAGCCGTAGATACCCTTTCCGCTCCGTCAGCGAATAAAAGGTGTCGTCAAGCGGTATACGCAGGGACTGGAAGTTAATATCAAGCGTTTCGCTGTCAAAGTCGTCGCGCGCAGGCCGGCTCGGAAACGGATAATCAGGAAGATCGGGCGCTTCCACCAAGGTGTCCGGCAATACAGTGCCATTTGCCAGTCGGAGCCAGCCGTCCTCGGTCCATTCCACCTTTTGGATTGCCGTCTCGCGACCTAGCGTATACTTGCGGTCGCCCTTCTCCGTCCGGTTCTCCAGCGCCCGTCCGCAGAGATGAACCATGTACCACTCGCCGTTCTGTGTTTCGACAAGGTCGCCGTGCCCCGCTTTTTGCAGCAGTAAATCAGGATGATTGCGTGAAGTCATCAACGAATTCCCCGGGTATGCCTCATAAGGACCAAACAATTTTTTCGATCTTAACATGGACTGTCCGTGTCCTTCGCCCGTTCCCGTATCCGCCGCAAACAAATAGTAATATCCGTTCCGCTTGTAAATGTGCGGTCCCTCCAGAAAAATATCGTTGCTTGCATAAATAGTAACCGCCTCGCCCACCATACGCTGTTCTTTTTCAGAATATTCCTGAATGACAAGACGACCCTTGAACCGTTTGGGTATCCGATGATCTGTAACCATGCTGATGATATATTTGCGTCCGTCGTCGTCATGGAACAATGAAGGATCAAATCCGTAGCTGTTCAGGAAAATCGGTTCTGACCATTCCCCATGGATATCCGTTGCTGTCACTAAGTAATTAGGCGTATCATACATGCTGACATAGAAGGAATTAACGACAGTATAGACTAAATAATAGACTCCGTCATGATAGGTCAGACATGGTGCCCAGATGCCCTGTGAGGCGCCGACTCCTCTGAGGTCCAACTGGGATACCCGATTCAGCGGGTGGGTGATCAGTTCCCAATGGATCATATCCCTGGAATGATGAATTTGTATGCCGGGAAACCATTCGAAAGTGGAGGTAGAGATATAGAAATCGTCACCTACTCGGATTATGGACGGGTCAGGATTAGAGCCTCTGAGAATCGGATTTTTAATTGTTTTCAAAATTGTCTCCTCCTTATGCAAATCCCGATAATCCAGCTACCACAAAAACAGATCGTTGCCCTTCAGCTTGAATAACGCTTCCATAAAATAATAATCGCCATAAATAATTGCATGGTGATGCGTTTTGCTGTGGTAGGCTCCTGTGCCATAAAGCAGGAAGTGATCGGTATCCGGCGACCAATCGATTCGCGATTCATCCAGCGTTCTCAGCAGCTTCAGCGCTGCCGTTAAAAACGAGCGGCTTTCATACCCACCGATAGCCTTGGCAATTTCTATAAGCCCGCATGCTGCGATGGCAGCTGCCGTATCATCCATTAATCCAGGCTCCTCCGGCTGTCTGAAATCGACCGGAATAATACCGTTCTCCGGAATATTGGCCATAAAATAATGCGCAACCCGCTTAGCCGTCTGCAAATACTCATCCTTTCCAGTATGAATATAACTCATCATAAATCCGTAGAGCGCCCAAGTCTGTCCTCGCGTCCAGGAGGAGCCTTCACCGTAACCCTGTCCGCCATGTGTACGAATCACCCCTCCGTTAAAAGGATCAAATTCGACGATATGGTTAACGGAGCCGTCAGGGCGAACGAATGCAGACATAGACGTATCTGCGTGCCGCATCGCGATTTGCTTAAAGCGCGGATCCCCGGTTTCTTCCGAAGCCCAATAAAGTAGTGGGATGTTGAGCATACAGTCGATGATTGCCCAGCCTCTCGTATCCCCCTCTTCCAAATCGTTCCATGCACGGATAAAGCCCCCCGCCAAATTAAACCGGCCCGCCAGCAGGTTTGCGGCATGCAAAGCACGCTTACGTGATTCCTGGTTCCCGGTTAGCTTGTAATTCGCAACACTGGTAGGGAGCCACATAAACCCGACATCATGATGCAGGCCGTAAAATTCATCAAAACTTCTGTCCAGCTTGACTTCAGAAATTTGCGCAATTTCCTTGTATTTTTCATTGCCGGTTTCATGAAACATGAGCCATAGCATGCCCCCCCAGAAGCCGTTAGTCCACCAGTTGATGCCATCAGCCACATCAGCGGAAGGATTGTCCACGGACTTGTCGTCATGCATGCCATTAATGGTCGTGTATGGAATTTTGTTGCGAGAACGCTCGCTGACTATATCCATCTTTTTCGTCACCTTAGCGATAACACCATCCAACCACTCTTTTTCCATATCTCTTAACAAGGGATTTCCCTACCTTTCGCTACGAAATATTTACTTACGTTAGGGTATTCTTTCTCATGGTGAAAGCGTATCACTAAGACTTTGTTAATGAAATGAAGTTTTTTAAGGGGAAAAAGCAGTGATTTTAGAACTTGCACGATCACTTGAATTCCGTTGTTTTATTTTCTTGAGTTGTACGTTGTATCGGTAGAGAAACAGGAAAATAAACGGTATACGTCTCGTCCTTGATTTCGTAGAGCGGAATAAAGCGAACATTGACGGACTGGCAATTGACCTGATGCGAAATACCTCCCTCAATGTTTCGGAAATCAGTGACCGGCTCGGCTATAACAACCCTTATTACTTCAGCAGGGTGTTCAAAAAGGTAATGGGCGAACCACCGTCTTCTTATTGGAGACACTTGTACAAAACATAGACGTTGGAAGGCGGGAATCACGCCTAAATGAACAACAGCACGCCCCAAAAGAGGGCCGTGCTGTTGCTTGTTGTGGATCTTATGTTGTTCTTTTTTGTAGATTTTAAATTGAAAGGTCATCCACCGTGTTTATCGCTTGAAGAATTCTGTAAATGATGACTGCCGCTTGAGCCCGGGTAGCATTTTCGAGGGGGGCAAATCTACCCTCGCTCAACCCGTTCAGCACACCTGCCTCCGACAATCTGGCTACAGATTGCTTGGCATAACTGGATAGATCACTCTCATCCTTGTAAAGCTCGATTTGAGTGGTAGAGTTCAGCGTTAACTTCACATAGGCCAATGCTCTGTCGACCATGACCGCTATGTCTTGTCTACTTATCGGCTCATTCACTCCAAACCGGCCATCCTCGTATCCTTGAATAATGCCTGCTTCCTTCGCCGCTGCAACAGCCTCGTAGTACCATGCTCCCTTCAGTGTGTCCGTAAAGCCAGTCTCATCGGTTCCTGTCCGCAGGTTCAAGCTCTCAACCAGCAGCTTCACAAATTGAGCTCGGGTTACAGCTAGATCAGGCTGGTATTGGCCTGGAGCCATACCATCAATGATCTCTCTGGCCGCCAGATTCAAGATAGCATTCTCGGCCCACGACACACTTGTCAGATCATTAAAACCTACATCTGCTTCCAAAATTGTATAGGCAGTGAATTGCTCCGGCACAAAAAACAACTTGCCAGTATCCTGATTATATCTGCTGCTTCTAATGACTTGCAGCATACCATGCTTATCGATACCATACACAACGATTTTTTCGGAATGCTCACTGGTATTCAAGACATAATTCAATTCCACCATTGCCGCTTTTTGTTCCGTAAAATTAACGATAGACTTGCCGTCTGCTAGCAATTCAAAATCGTATACCGGTTTACCGCCAATTCGCTCCTTTACACCAGAAGAAAGCTTAGCTTGACTTAAGGTAGACATCGACAAAAACAAATGATTGGCATTTGCTTTAGCCGCAGCTTCTGCCAGCCTATCCGCTGACAACGTCACATTTGCCAGTCCCAGACGGAAAGAAATGGAGTCTATCGCTGCACCCTCTAGTCCCTGAAGCAACGTTTGGGCTGGAAGCTGCACCGTCACACCTGAAAGGGTTCGGGATGCCTTTACTTCTATGAATATTTCCCCGTCCTTTGACTGTTGCAGAACCGCAAGCAGATCCTTAGGTTTTACTATTAATGCAAGCTGCCCTTTGCTGTCCGGTTCTTCATTGAATATAAGAGAAGCGCCTCTAACAGTAGCTTCCTTGCCTCTCTCGGATACATTTGTAATTATCGGATTTGTTACTGTAGGAGAAGTAGGAACAGAGTCATTCTCCCTCGTAACATTGAGGGTATACACTTTGACAGTGCCGTCTTCAGCCGTGACCTCGAGCTTGATCTGGTTTACACCCACTTGCAACGGCACCAATATGGAACTATTACCTGCTGCTGTCGCTCCGTTCACCTTTAGCGATGCCAAACCATCGTACAGCGTTGCTAAGATGCTCACGCTGCTTATCCTGTATCCCACGGTTGCACTATATTCGGTAACGTCAGAACTGAAGGCCGGTAACAAGGATCCAGAACTTAGTACCAGCCCGGATAGGTCGGCATTAGATGACTTGGTACCGCTGTTCGATTTCTCGCGAACCACAGTAATCTGGTAAGTCTTGCTTCCCGTCAGTCCGTTTACCTCGACGGTTATTGGATTGACTCCTACTTCCAGCAAGACAGGAAATGGACTTCCGCTCACCATATCAATGCCGTTGATCTTGAGCGTTGATGTTAGGTCGTACACCGATGCTGTAACGCTGACGCTATATACTGCATTAGTCACGTTGACGTTGTAGGCGATCACATTCGGATCAAACGCAGGGACCATATCACCTTCGCTCAGCCATAAGCTGGACAAATTAAGACTCTCGTCCACTCCTGGTACCGCACTGACCTCCGCCGATAGTCCGCTGCTTCCACTGGACGTAGTCGCAGATATCGCAAAATAATAGGTCGTGCCGTTAGCAAGTTCGGTTACATCATAACTGAGCACATCTCCAGCTACAGTCTGCACAGGATTGTCAAAAGAACCCGAAATAGTACTAGCATATACGTTGTAACTGACTGCTCCGGGTACTTCATTCCAGGTCAAGGTCACTTTGCCGTCCCCCGGCACAGCCGATTGCACGACCGGCGGAACGATAAGGCTTGATCTATCTTCTGCATAGGAACCGAAGAACTCCAATTCTGAAAGATTCCCGAACCAAGAGCTATTATTGGTAACCTTGATATAGCGATAATAAGTACTATCCGTAACCGACAGCCCTTGCCAATCCCAAATATTTTTGGACTCGGATGAAATCGGCTTATACGTTACTCCATCGTTGGAGCCTGCCACATAAGTGCCGATCATTCGGCTTGCCAGATTGGTAGTCATCCTTGGAGCAATTTCCACACTGCTGAGCGACACAGCACCATCCCCAAAATCGAAAAGATAGAACACGCCGTTACCAGCGCTTGACGAATTTCTAATATCTACAAAAGTTGATGTGTTACGGTCGAATAACCGCGGTCCGATTTCAGTCCCGACATCTGTCGATCTATTAAAAGTCAGCGTTGCTTTATCTAGAATATTATCAATTCTACTGGAAACGTCCGACACTAGCACAACAGATCCATCCGTCGTATAAACCACAGGTAATCCTGAAGTTTCAATCTGATTTTTTTTTGCATCGAGATACTTATAATTGACCTCGATTTCCGCATTTCTGCTCGCATTCCACCTAGCTGCCTCCGGACTGAGAGTTACTGTTGCCATATAATGCAAGTCGTCAAGCTTCGTTACCGTGGCGTCCATTCCAGCAATTGTTGCCTTCAACTCCGTGAGAGGTTGCTTAGCCGTAATGCTCAAAGTGAGCTCATTGCCAGCGATAGCTTTCTTAACAGGGACTTGCGCGTTGCTGCTTGCACCGCTCCCCTGCATGTGCTGAGTTAATGATTCAGCATTACTGCTAATCGACACGCTGGAAATTCTAGTAGGGGTTTCAATGCGATCTCCGTAGATTCGGAACTCGCCTACACTAAGAATGCTGTTTTTCTTTGCATAATAATCTTTGGATTCATAGGTTGAAATCTTGAAATATCGATAGGCTTCACCAAACTGTTCCTGCTTTACATTCAACGTCTGCATTTGACTGCTGTATCCAGCTTCTTCTGTTAGTGGTACCCATGTATCTCCGTCATCCGAGCCGTAAACAATTGCTCCTGACATTCTTTCTGGCCAAATATTACGCGGTTGCAGTGCAAAATGTGCAGGCGCAACTCTAAAGTTAGGGCCAAAATCCATAATGAAATATTTAGCTGTCAAATCGCCGCTGAAGGTAACCGTATTGTTATCAATCAAATAGGCTTCATATCCGGACTGCAATGACGATTTAATTGAACTCTTTGTAAAATCCAAGCTTCCATCGCTTAATCTCGGATTCAACTGCTTCATAGAAGCTACAACTAGGGATAACTCATTCAATGCAGAGTAAAATTCGCTATCCGATGCGGTATTCACCATGCCGAGAACCTTGTTATAGACATCTTCATATTTTTCCAATGATTCCGATTCATACATAGTGTTCGTGTCAAAATGAGATCCCACATATTCTATGGCTGCCTGACGATCACCCGCAACATGGATCGTAAGGCTCACTGTTGAAACTGTGATTCCATCGGAAGCTACTACGAGGCACTGATAGGAACCCTTCTCCTGAGAGGTTGGCGTCCAAGAAAATGCTCCAGTAGCAGGATCAAGAGTCGCTCCATGCAGTGCATCTCCCTGCAGATGATATGTGATAACGTCCGAGCTATTTGTATCAACAGCAGAAAAATCGTAATTAATCGTGCCACCTGCAAACAATGACAAATTCATATTTTTAGTCGTGATATTCCTGAAAGAGGGTGGCGTCAGCGTATTGTCAGCTTTAATATCCATATAATCGATATCAACATTTGTTCCATTTCCGACAACATTAAAGTAAGCCATAAAAGTCTTCGATGGGAATTGACCATATGAAACTGAGTTTTGCCCCATGTCAAAGGTTACATATTGCCATTGATTGTTGGTGTCAGGCAATTCAAGTGTTTGGAACGGCACCGAATCTTTATCTTTCTTTAATTCAAGCTTAGCTAATCCATTAGTGCGAATTTTTATAGCCACATTCGAAGTATTGTTTCGATTAATAAACATTAGCCGATAAGCAGCAAACAAGGTCTGGTTGTCGCTAGCTATTGTACTGATATAGCTGACGTCACCTTCCGTCTTCGTGCTAATATTCGATGTACTTTCCTTTATCTGGTTAGAACCATCAATAATACTATAGGCATCCTCTAGTTGCAGCAGGTATCTGTCTTTAAATAAGGTGTTTTCCCTTACTGCTCTAGATATAGAATCAGGCTGTTCATTAGCAACTTCCTTCGGGACGTAAATCCACCACTCAGCCCCGGTCTCCACTCTAGGTGCATCATTATCCGATCCATCGCCAGTAAAATAGTGATTCGGTGCAACCCGGCTCTTGAATGCTTTTACAAAGTATGGAGCTTTCGCTTCCAGCTGTTCTTCCGTATAACCCAGCTTATAGCGGTACACATAGTACAAATCCCAGCCGCCCGTGCCCAAATAGTGCATCCGGCCTTTATATTCATCCGAAGGTATAGAATAAATTTTTTCCTTTGCCCATTCCGATGCAGCTGTCGAAATTACGGGAGTCCAATTGATATCGAAGCCTTCCGAGAACTTAGCATAGTAGTCGGCTCCCATTAAAATCCTGTCATTCAAAAATTCATAGATGGATACACCCGTCGCACTAATGGTTCCGCTCGCTGGATCAACCTTGGTCCCTTGTGCATCCACCATTCTGGCGAGATTAATAAAGTTCGTAACGTCTCCTTCGCCATGTGCCAAATCCCGCCCCATTTCAACATGCTGCACATGGGGTGCGACAGGTTCACCTGTTTCATCATTCTGTGTCATTTCTCGAAACAGCCAATAGATAGATCCCGTCATATACTTGTCCGGCGCAGAATCGTTTACGGTTAACCATTCTATCGCTTTAGCATAATTATCCGAATCATTCTTAAAAATATAAGCAGCGATCGATCCGTACAGCGGATAATTGTGTTGATTCATAAACTTGTCGTTAAAATCCAAAAAAGTCTTTACCGTCGGGTCTATGACATTCTTGGTAAACGTCTCCGTATCCTGATCGGTCCATCTCAACTCTTCTGAAGAAGTGGTATACCGTAGAATCTCCGCTGCCATAATCATATTGTACAAGGGGGGTCCAGTATGGATATGAGAATCTGTAAAGTACCGGTATTTATTCGGGTCCATCTGTCCCCAGAGCCGAATAATACGCAGAGCATTTGAACGATAGGTTTCATTTCCAGTAATGTAGTATAAAATCGACTGCGTAAATGCCCGTGTTCCATCTTTCGATGCCATGTCCTTCACATTACTCGCGTTATAGGCATCCGTTCTTACCGTGATTCCATCTGGAGAAATGCTCGATGTAAAGGCAGTTTTCGCATAATCTGTTTCCAGCATGGCTGTATAATAGCTGTACCAAGGTTCCTGCTTGTTTTCAATTTGCGATCTCAAATTTTCCAATAACTCTTTAGTTACACTAATACCGGGATGGATAAACCCTTCATCACTGGTCACACTAATAATTTTAACCTCTTGCTTTAATCCGCTAATAGCGGCCCGCAAATCAGATGTCAACACATCTATGTCAGCTTGAGTAAGGTCGCTGATATTGCCGCTATCCAGTTTGTCGATAGCTGTTTGCCCGTGAGCCAGTGCTTGCTCCAAAGCTTTCCAGCTTGTATCGGAATTGTATCCTTGTCCTCCATTGACAATATCCTGGGCTATGGCCATTTGATTCTGTAAGTCATATGAGTACAGAACACCATCTAGTCTTTGCTTTCCGTAGAACTTAATCTCTGCCATATTCAAATACCATCTGGAGTCGTTCGTAATTTTTAGATAACGGTATGATGTTTTGTCGGTAATGGAGAGTGTTTGCCAATCGGCAATGCCCTGTGCACTGGTGCTTATCGTTGTCCAAGTTGTTCCGTCAATAGACCCTTGCAGGTAGGTACCGCCTAATCGTCCAAACTGATCGGCTCTGGCTAATATGTAGGCCCGATCTAGTGCAATGCCATTGCCTTCTCCCATGTCAAATACCAGAAACGTACCGGAACCATTATTCCATGGTCCGTTCCAGCTTAAATAGGTGCTTGGATTTTTATCCATTATACTGCCAGCAAAGGTTTTTCCATTGCTCGTGCTGTAATCAACATATACTGTATTGTTATTGGAAACATCCGGTGCAGGGATACCGAATGCTTCAGTTTTGGATAGAACATCGATATAATCGGAAAGCTCCTGAATCGTGACAACGCTTTCATCAGTTGTCTTAGTTACCGACTTCCCGTAGCTTCCGTCTTCATCCGTATAATTGATAGCAAACGAGACTGGCCCCGGGAACTCATATGGACTAATGGTATAGCCAGCAGACCAGTTGATCTGATCTACGCTATGCGCTACATAGGAATTTCCATTTACACTGACTGTTACATTTGATATCGGAGCAGTTGATTTAAAAGACAAAGTTACAGCATCACCAGCAGCAGCCTTCGTGGAATCCACATTATCGGATTTAATGGACACCCCACTAATCAGACTTTCAAGTTGAACTCTTGTCCCATGAATTCTCATTTCACCGATATTGAAAATATTACTATTTCCGTCCCCCATGATTTTCAAATACCGGTACGGGATATTTTGATGTTCTGCTTTTATGGATAATGTCTGTATATCTGAACTGCTTTTAGCCATAGAAGAAGTGATTTCTGTCCACACGATCCCGTCCACAGAGGCCTGCACTCGCCCGTTGTATAGCCGATCGGTAAAACCACTTCTGGCCTGCATTCGTACTTCCGTTACCTTCACTCCAAAGTCCTCTCCAAAATCTAATGTGAAAGACTTTCCGGTATCAGGTCTAAAGTCGCCAGCATGTGTACTTGGATTGTCGTCGTTCAAATTGGCCAGATTGGCAGCACTTACCGTTGTACCCGGATAAACGACCAGCGAAGAATAATCCACTGTTCCATCCGAGGGGGATGTTGCTGCTGTCACAGTAACAGGCAAATATGACAAGAGCATGACCGTAGAAAGGAACACTGACATCCATTGACGAAGCCAGCGTCCGTTTCTTGAAACTACATATTGATCCATTTTCCTATCTCCTTTGCATAATTATTAGTAAACATAAAATAATAGCGCTTTCATAATAGAATTATTTCGATCACCCCCTAAAAAGGTAGTGTGGAAATTTAACAAAACTAGTCATGAGAACTCCTCTCATGACTAGTTGACCAAAGGATGTTACTGGCACCCGTCATATCAGGATTATAATTGGGATTTATTGGAATAATCGAAACGTTTCCTGCAGGTCATGCCGATCAACAGCAGATCACAAAAAGACGGCGCTACATTCACTCTTCAAATTGAGTTGCATGCAGATATTATTCGTCTTCCTTGAAAATAGGCGTTATGTCCAGTTCAAAGGAAAACTCCTGTTCCTGGAGACGGTAGTCTTCGTGCAGTTCCGGTCCGCAGGAATTGGAACCTATGCCGCTCATTTTATAATCCAGATTCACGATCGTTTCCTTACGAGGGCGTAGTTCATGATCATGCTTGGCAGCAGCAAGGTCCTCCGGTGTATAATACGACGCCTGTAGCGAAAAGGGACTCGGAGCGTTAAAACGTAGACCCATGCCCTGCCTGTTCGAGACGATTCCCCATTCCGTGCCATAGCGAGATCCATTCTCCTGCGGACGGATGTAGTTTTCAAACATATCGTCTACGGACATCCCGTATTTGCTCATCCGTGCGCTTAGCCGTTTGTCCACGTAGCTTTCGTGCGGGCCGTATCCAAAATATTCGACCTCGTCTGTGCCAGCAGGCATCGTCAATTGGAGACCAAAACGAGGCAAAAATGGTAAGTCCTCGCGCACCTTCAATTCTGTGCGAAGGGATACACGGCCATTGTTGTCGAATCGCCAAGTGGTCGTGCCGTGCATAAGCGGATAACGGATGTAACCGCCGAGCGAGTAATCGACGGAAATCGTCACGGCTCCGTCAGGCTGCTGCTTCCACTTGCAGCGGTATACCTTCATCGCCGCCCTGTCGTAGCCTTCCACTATCCATCTGGCTTTCATCGGCTGGTCATTATCGATCGGAGCCCGCCAGATGTTCCATTTGGCGGGAGCAACAAGCATATTAACGCCGTGTCTGGACAGGCCGATAAGCGTTCCGCCGTCCAAATCAAAGGTATGACGGAAATCAAATCCCTCCATGACCAGCAGCTGTCCTGCTGAAATGGCGCATAGCTTATGGTCGTGACATGAACTGCGCTGCGGCTGAGCTTGCACCTGCAGATCCGTTTGCGTCTTTCCAACTGGAAGCTCAAATTGCTGAAAGGCAATCTCGTATCCTGGTTCGGACCAGCGGGTTTCCAGCTTCTGTCGGAAGGACAACGTCAGGAAATAGCGCCCTTGCTCCTGCGGCAGCCAATATGGCAGAACCAGCATTTGTTGACCACCATGTGGCTTGGCTTCCAGATGCAAGACATGCCCTTGCTGCTGCACAATACCATCCTTCTCGACCTTCCAGTAAAGTGCCAAGTGCGACAGATCAAGAAAGTCGTACAAATTTGTCAGACGCATTTTGCCGCTCGCAAGCTCCTCTGCCTCAATTCTGACGGGTGCGATAACTTGCTTTAATTCCAGCAAACCCGTATGCGGAACCCGATCCGGAGAGACAAGACCGTCAATGCAAAAATTGCCGTCATTCGGCATATCTCCGAAATCTCCTCCGTATGCAAAATAGGTTCTGCCGTCCTCCGTTTCAGCTTTGACGCCGTGATCGCACCATTCCCAGACGCAGCCGCCCATCAGCTTCGGATATTGATAGATCACCTTCCAGTAATCCTGCAAATCGCCGGGACTGTTACCCATGGAATGACAATACTCGCACAGGAACAACGGCTTTGTTTTCGAATCGTCCTTCGCATACTCTTCAATAAACGGCACCGTTTCGTACATATGGCTTTCCATATCGAGGTAATCGACGTTTGTACTTCCTTTATAGCGTGCCGCAGCTCCTTCGTAATGCACCGGTCTGGAGTTGTCGCGCGTGCGGGTCCACCGGCCCATAGCGATATGGTTGACACCATACCCGGCTTCATTTCCAAGCGACCAGATGATCACACACGGAAAATTTTTGTCCCGCTCGACCATTCGCTCTGCTCTCTCCACAAACGCCGCCTCCCAATCCGGGTTGTCCGACAGCCGATTAATTGCGCCTTCTGCCCATTTCTCCGCAGAGCTCATACCGTGAGCTTCAAGATCCGCCTCGTCAATAACATAAAAACCATATTCGTCGCACAGCTCCAGAAACCGCGGATCGTTCGGATAATGGGCGGTACGAATCGTATTAATGTTGTGCCGCTTCATCAAATTCAAGTCCTTAATCATATGGCTGAGAGGAATAACGGCGCCAAGCTCAGGATGAGACTCATGACGGTTGACTCCTTTCAGCTTGACCGCGCGCCCATTAATGAGAAAGACTCCGTCTACTATCCGGATTTGCCTGAAGCCCGTTCTGAACGCCAATACTTCTTCGCCGGCCTTGACAGAAACGCTATACAAATAAGGCTGCTCGGCATTCCATAATACAGGCTCCTCGATTTCCAGCGCTATCGTCCCCCGTCCGTCAATCACTGCACTTGCAGCCTGAAGCATACAGCCTTCGGCGGCTCTGATCTCGATGGCTACCTCTCGGGAACCGGTCATTTCTACCTCGCACAGCAGCCTGCCGAGACGGAAGTCATCCGTTATTTCCTGCCTGATGAATACATCCCGAACATGCGCCCTGTCTCTGGCGAGCAAATAGACATCGCGGAATATGCCGGAATACCGCCACATATCCTGATCCTCCATATACGTGCCATCACACCATTTCAGCACCATGAGGGCAATCCGGTTGTCCCCCGTTCGCAAATAAGGAGTTATATTAAATTCCGAGGCATTCCTGCTTCCTTGGCTATATCCGACAAACGCGCCGTTAATCCACAGATAAAAGCACGAGTTCACTCCTTCGAAAACAATATAGTTCTCCTTCTCCCGCCAATTTTCTGGAACCTTAAAATCCCTGACATAAAGTCCCGCAGGGTTGTCATCAGGCACAAAAGGCGGATCACATGGAATCGGGTAATTGGTATTCGTATAATGCATTTGATCGTATCCGTTCGTTTGCCAGCAGGAGGGCACGAGCAAATCATCCCAGCCGGTTACATCCGAATCCTCCGCGTAGAAATTATCCACGACATGCTTTAGGCTGGCATGATAACGGAATTTCCAGCTTCCGTTCAGTGTACGGTAAAACGGGGATTGCAAGCGCTTTCGCAAGGCGGCGGAGGCGTAATCCTCATAAGGAATGTAATAGGCCCTCGCAGGTTCCCGATTTACGTGCAGCAGATTTTGGTTTTCCCAATATTTTTCGATGGTAATCACAGCAATTCGCTCCTTGCATCCTTATTTATAGCTCTCAGGCCATCGTATCCAGACTCGGATTTTCGAAAGTCGAATACTCTTCTTTACAGTATACCGAAGGCGTTGACTGTCTCGTATGAGGTGTTTTTTAGATCGAGGTGTACCATTTTTAATCTGTTCCTCTTACATTTATCCTAGCTGAGGAGAAGAATGGGGGATAGAACAGCCATTCTGTCCCCTCACCTTACCCAAAATCAGTTGTATGATGTTCCAATCAAAAAAAAGAGCAGACTTTTATTCCGCCCTAAACCGGTATGATTCCAGACAAGACGAAGAAAAAGCTCCTCCAGCCGAAAGGCTGAAAGAGCTTACGCATCAAATGCTTGCGAGTTGCACAAATCAACTGAGTACTCGCTTTCAGAACAAACATTCAGGCTGGACAAGGCGTTTAAACCTTGGTCGGACATTTCATCCTCAGCCCTTCGTCGCCCCCGTTGCAATCCCTTTGACAAAATATTTTTGCAGAAAGACGAATATGATCAGAATCGGGACGACAGACATCGTCGTGCCAGCGAAAATCATATCCCAACGAGATGAGAATTCTCCGATATACCGGTAAATTTCCACGACCATGGTTTTAGGCTCGCCGGAGGGTAGAACCAGCATCGGCATCAGGAAGTCGTTCCAGATTCCGAGTCCGTTCAACACGACCATACTGGCCGTAACCGGTCCCAAAAGCGGAAACACGATGTTCCAGAAAATTCTCACTCTGGAGCAGCCGTCGATTTCAGCCGCCTCCTCGATTTCAACCGGTATGCCTTTGACAAAGCTCGAATAGAGCAAGCAGCCGAAACCGACCGCACCAGCGACATAAATCATGATTGGCCCCGCTAGGCTTCCGTATAATCCAAGCATTTTCAGTTCTTTAAACAGTGGAATCATATAAGCTTGAAAAGGAATCATCATCCCTGCGAGAAAATATAGAAAAATAAATCTCGTCCATCTTGCATTTCTCCGTTGAATGGCATAACCTGCCATCGGGATGAGAAGAACCTGGAACACGATGGACACCACCGTCAAAATCAGACTGTTTTGGATCGCATTTGGAAAGTTCGTTTCAGTCAGCAGATACTTGAAGCTCTCGAGATACAACGTTGTCGGTAAAGACAAGGCATCCCTCATAATTTCCGCGTTGCTCTTAAAGGCAGACATGATATTGAAGAAGATGGGAAAAAAGAACAGGACTGCAATCAGAAGAGTGAGCGTAAATATCAGAATATTTACTGCAAGTCCGCGTGTTTTCAGTTTCATTACAGCTCAACCTCCCTCTTCTGGAGGAACTTCACCTGAATGACGGTAATGATCATGATGATCAGGAACAGCACGATAGCCAACGCCGTACCGAAGCCTTGCCTTAATTCACCGAACCCAACCTTGTAAATCAAATAGGTCAACGTTTCGGTTTCAAAGCCGGGACCACCATCCGTCATTACCGCGATTTGGTCAAATATTTTAAGAGCACCGATCATCGCCAAAACCATGCAGACGGTGACCGATCCGGCGAGCAACGGGAACGTGATATGCCGGAACTGTTGCCAGCCGTTCGCCCCGTCGATGCTGGCTGCTTCGTTCAATTCCTGGGGAATGCCCTGCAATCCGGCGAGATATATGATCATGTAATAGCCAGCGCCTTTCCATACAGTAGACAATACGATCGCCAACATGGCATACCTCGGATCGCCCAACCAATCTACGGCAAGTGCGCCTAGGCCGATTTTATTCAACATCTGATTAATTACCCCGAAGTTGTAATTCAGCAGCATGGCCCATACAAAACCCATTACGATACCGCTGAGCAACGTAGGGAAATAGAAAATGCTTCTAAACAATTTACTCAGCCAACGCACTTTATCCACAAGCAGCGCCAGCAAAATCGCAACCACGTTTTCAAGCAGTACGAGGCTAATTGTCATAATCATAGTGTTTTTTAAAGCATTATGAACCCGCGGGCTGTTCCAAATCTCCACGAAATTGGCAAGACCGATAAAGCGTATGTCAGGACTAATTCCGTCCCATGACGTAAAACTATAATATATACTGCCGACCGTTGGAACGATTACAAAAAGTGTATATAAAATAAATGCCGGCAGAATAAAGAATAGCGCATAGGATTGCCATTTTCTTCTCTTTTTTGTGGAAGTTTGAGGATTATTGATAAGCGTTGCAGGCGTAGTCATGGTTTCTCTCACTCCTTCTTTCATCAGAAGGGGACCCCGGCAAGTCAGAGGCCCCCTTCTGGTGGTGATTAGTTACATTGAGTTGGCTTTAACTTGATTGTCATACTCCTTATCCGCCTGTTTCATATACTCAAGCACGTCTCCATCTTTTACAACTAGCTCCTGCAACTGCTTGTAATACCAGTTGCGGAATTGTGGAGGAATCAGGTTTTTGCCCCACCAGTTATTGATCGCCAGCGATTTGGTCACATTTGCATCGGCCATAATGTCAAGTACTGTTTGCATTTGTTCGGTTGCATTATATTTAATGTTTTCCTTGGTTGAAGGAATGCCGTTTGTCGTCTCCAAATATTTCGTATAGTTTTCCGCCTTGTAGAAGTAGCGGATGAATTCCTTGATCGCTTCCGTCTTATCTTGATCCTTGGAAGCTTCTGTCGAGAGGGACCATCCACCTGCAGTAGGCAACCCGACAACGTTCACTTTACCTTCCCGGTCAGGGACTGCGTAGAAACCGAATTCAAAGTTTGGATCAGCTTCCGCGATTTGCGTGAACATCCATGGCCCTGAATAGAGTTGAGCTGCTTTTCCGGTAACTAGGAAGGAGGCTGTTTGATTATCGCCGGTGCTCAGCCAGCCCTTATCGACATAATTTTGGAACAATTCTTTATAATCAGTGACAGCCTGAACCACATTAGGATCGGTGAAGCTGACTTCTTTTGCTGTGCGCTTGGAGTTCCAATCCGGATCCTTCACGTAAATCTGATCGATGAGGAACTTGTTGACCCAGAAACCCATATGAAAAATATCTTTGCCTCCGACTACGAGCGGTGAAATTCCGTTGCCTTTCAGCTTTTCCTGAATCGCGATAAATTCGTCCCAGTTTTTAGGAAGCTCCGTAACTCCTGCCTCTTCATAAGCTTTCTTGCTATAAATGATTCCCCAAGGAGAAGTCATTGTGAGAGGAGCGTTATAGACCTTGCCATCCACTTCAGGAAGCGTACTAAACAAGTCCCGCAAATCAGTTGGCAGTTCTACGATTTTTCCCGCATTGGCAAACAATTCAGTATCCCGCATTTCTACAAGATCCGGAAACTCGCCTACCGCATCCTTCGTTTTCAGCCAATCCAGGTACGCTGAAGAAGTCGTTTCGCTCAAATCCTTGATTTTTATATTCGGGTTTTCTTCCATAAATTTCGTAATGACGTCGGAAATTGCTTTTTTACCGGCAGGATCGCCCGAGGCGTAGCCGATCGTAAAGCTGACCTCTTTTTTCGTTTCCTCTTGAACCGCACCACCATTGTTGCCCGGTGCGGATTTATCTACAGTATTCCCGCCGGAATTGCCTCCTCCGCAAGCGGTAAGTGTTATGGATGCCGCCAATACGATTGCAGATAGTTTTATCCATGGTTTTCTAAACATCTTTCAATAACCTCCCTTTTATCCTTCGAACTGGAAACCAAATGAACGATGTGCGCATCATCGACTGAAAGCGTTTCCTCGTTTCAAGCATAGCATTTGCATCTTTCGAACTGAATGAACTTTTTTAAGTTCCACATGCGACAGATTTAAGATAAATAACCGCTTCAAGCGAATATAAAAAAAACGAACGGAAAGTTCATATTTCCGTTCGTTCCGATACATACTCCTCCACAATAGGAAAGGTGAGAACAATCGACGTGCCGATATGCTCGCGACTGTTGATCACAATACCGTAGGGCTCGCCAAATACCGACCTGATCCGTTCATGCACGTTTTTGAGTCCGACGTTTTTGCCGGGGGCTTCTGCATCATTCAGCACGAGGTTCAAACGTGTAAGTGTATCGACGCTCATTCCGACGCCATCATCGTAAACCGTAATGACAAGATCCATGCCGCGTTTTTCAATGGTGAGCCCGACCGTACCTCTCCCTTTTTGCTTCAATCCATGCTGGATAGCGTTCTCGACGATCGGTTGCAGCGACAGCTTTAATATTTGCCAGTTCAAATCTACGCCCGAAGCAATGTCATAGCTGAATTCGAAGCGCTGGTCATAACGAACCGATATAATGTAAAAGTAGTCTTTGACATTGTCGAGTTCTCTGCCAATACCTACCTTTTCCTCGCCGTAATCGATGACGTATTTGAGCTGATTCGACAAAGAAAGAATCATATCGGCCACCTCATGATCGTCTTTATCTACAGCGCTCATCCGAATTACCTCAAGAGTGTTGTACAAAAAATGCGGGCGAATCTGACTTTTCAAAGCGTTCAATTCCGTCTGCTTCTGTTTAATTTGCGCAACGTATGCCTCGTCGATGTACTCCTTCAAGCGGTCGATCATCCGATTGAAGCTATGGCTAAGCCTGCCAAGCTCGTCGTTGCTGCGTACCTCCACCTGCGTATCAAGGTTTCCCGATTCGACCTTGGCCATTTGCTTCATCAGCTTGAGGATCGGAGCAGACAAGCGCCTCGAGAACCATGTGCCCATTACGATGAGCGCAATAGAGCATAAACCGATAGCGATGAAAATAGTTATCCTGAAGGACAACAGCTGCTGAAACAACGAGGCGCGATGAATTCTTGCCGTTAACATACCGTTCAGAAACGGAATCGGCTCCGAAATCATCATCATTCCTTTTTCTGATTGCCCAGCAATTTTGGCTTTATCCTGATCGGACAGCTCCCTGCTGCTGAAGTAAAACTGACCCTCTCCATCCAGCAGATAGAGCTCGTCTTTCTCGCCCAAATTTAACTCTTTGAAGAACTTATCGAACAAAGAAACATCTACATCAATAAATAAAGTGCCTACGACTTTCGGGTTGGCAGTCACCTTGCCGGAAATATCAATCAGATTGCGCCCGACGGTAAATGCATTACCCTTGGAGTCCCAGTAATAATCAGTGGAATGGGTGGGGAAAATAGCCACCTTGGAAGGATTCCCGTTCATTTGCCTGCGCCAATCCCGATATGGTAGCAAACTCGAATCCAGCCCACGATTCCCCTTATCCTGGAAATATATCTTCTCATCGCTTTCCCGAACAAAAAAAACGCTGCTGATATATGGATCGCTGTACAGCACGGTTTTCAGAAACGAGTCAATCGGTATGTTGTTGATTTGCTCCAACTCGTTGACGTTATAAGTCTGATTCAGGCTGGCGCTCTCCACAAAGCCTTCATACCTGCCAGTATACATAATTTTGGACATTTCATTGTACTGGTCGAAAGCCGAATTCAGATTGTAGCTCATATACAGAACCATTTGTTGCAAATTGGCTGTCGTATACCGCTCCACGTACCCGGTAAAGGCATTCATCGAAAATAGACTGAGCGCAAATAGCGGAATGAGGCCCACCAGAATGAATGAAGTCGCAAACTTGACGAAAATGCTCGTAAATTTTTTACCCCTAAGGCGTAACATAAGATTAAGCCCCCTATTTCACACCCGATTGCCGATACTCCTGAGGCAGCTTGCCGTACACTTTCTTAAACATGTCGCTAAAATGCCGGGCGTTGTTGTAGCCGACACGCTCCGCGATTTCGTAAATCATTAATTCCGATTCCAACAGCAGGCGGAGTGCATGCTTCATCCGTTCCTCCGTTAAATACTGTTTGAAATTTTTTCCGGTATGCTTTTTGAAAAAGCTGCTGAAATAGTATGGATTCATATAAATAAGGGCAGCCATGGACTCCAGCGTAATGTTCTCGGCATAATGCTCCTCCATGTACGCTTTGATCTGGCGTAGTTGAGTGATCTCTTTGTTCGCCAGCTTATGTGCAATCCGGTCGAAAGCTTGCTGTACGATGGATGTGAACTCGTCCACAACACCTGTAAAAGTCGCATGGCTCGACAATCTTTCCAGAAGGGAACCTTGACCGTCGCGAAAAAAGCCAATTTGCACTCCGATACTTTCCATTTCCTGTTCCAGCAGCAAAATCGTATTATAAACGTTTGTAATAGCCAAATGTTTGCTGCCCCCGGCCATATGCTTTACAACATCCATTAGTTGGCCGGTCGTTTGTATAAGTTGCTCTTTGTTTTGCGATGAAAGCGCCTTGACGATCCCACTCTGCAGTTCCGTAATGTTGTGTATTTCACAGGCATAGGCTACATCTTCTACACCAGCTTCAACAATCCCGTTCAATCCGGTAAAATATTTTGTTTTAAGCGCTTCCAACGCCAAACGATAAGATTCATCGGCCGCCTCAATCCCGGATACGGCTGCACCGATGCCTACCGAAACCTTAAGCTTAAGAAACACATTTATTTTTCCATGAAGGTCTTGAGCCAGCTTTAGCGGTTCGCCAAGCTGCTCGTATTGAGTCAGAATGCCGAACCTTCCGTCTTTATGAAACATCAGGCAATTATCCCTGCCTTCTAGCGTTTCTTTTATTATATTGTTCAGAGCAAAATGAACCAGCTTGCGTTCCCGTTCCTCCCAACGTGAATCCCCGCCCGTCTCTTCGTCCGTTTCCAGTAAACAGACGCCAGTATATCTGCTTAGCGCAATGGCCCCCATGCCAATCAATTGGCCCGCTGCCCGCTTGTCCCCGTCCATCAGTCCATCCAGCAGTTCCTCGATCGTAACGGTCCTGTTCTTACGCTCGTAGTGGTTCAGCATTTCCTTTGTCCGTTCCCCTTCGTTCTCCTGGCGGATTAACGAAGCGGCCTTGCTCACCACATCCTCCAGATGCTTTTTGCTCACAGGTTTGACCAGATAATCAAGGGCTCCGTATTGAATAGCCTGGCGGGCATAAGCGAATTCCTGATAAGCGCTGATGAACACAACCTTGATCTGGCGGCTCTGCTCATGAAGCTCTCTGATCACATCGATTCCGCTGCAGCCGGGCATACTGATATCACTGATAATCAGATCCGGACGGCAATCGTGTATAACCTGTCTCAGCTCGTTTCCATCATTAGCCTCTCCTACGATAGTAAACCCAAGCGCCTCCCAAGAGATCAACTTTTTTAAACCTCGTAATATTACCGGTTCATCATCCGCCAACAATACCCTTATCTGCATGTTTCTCTCCCCCTTACGGTACGGTAAGCAACCAAGAGTTTTTAAAATAAAACTGTGAGGTACTCTCATTATACCGCCTTACTTACTTTACTGGAACATCGGCTTCCCAAACTCAAAGCAAGTTTTTTAAGATGAGTGTGCACTATTTTAATTTCAGATTACGACCGATTGAACACAGCAGTTATAACGTTGTAGGCTGCCCGTAGTTTAATGACGTAAACGGACAGCCTGAATTTCAACTCTACTACAATATCCCGCAGATGCGTAATTTATCCGAGCCTCTCCCAAGACGTAATCGTGTATTTGCTCCCAGCAAAATTCCCCCTCCGCTCGGCATTGCCTTTTCCCTCTTTTCCGTAGCTGAGGTGAATCCAATTGTAATGCCCTTCCCGATGCTGCAGGCTGAACCCGTCATCTTCATAGAGCAAGAAATCCGCAGGGGAACTTCCGTATACTCTGACTGCCAGCTCAAATTCAGAGTCATCGGCAATATATTGCAATGGCTTCGCCAGCGGAAGAAGTGTATTGTCCTTGACAAAAACGGGCAGGCGCTTGAGCTCAGGTGAAAACGTGTATGCACGCCCGCCCTTATACCGTTCATGCGTCCAGAAATCGCGCCAATCCCCGCGCGGAAGGTAAACCTCGCGCTCCCGTGCGCCCGTCACCAACGGTGCGACAAGTATGGAATCCCCCATCATATAAGCATCATCAATGTTGTAAGTATGCTCGTCATCCGGATAATCCATCACCAAGGCCCGAAACGGAGGAACTCCTTCTTTCAGGTAACGGGCAAAGGCCGTATACAAGTAAGGCACGAGACTCATTCGCAGTTCAAACAGCTCACGGCATGTTTCTTGTACCCATTTATAATCCTCCATGAACTCCCCGGCCTTGTTCTTCTCACCATCGACTTGCAGCCACGGCGGGTTCGGGATCTGCCAACAGTTGAGCAAGGCCATAGGAGAGAACACAACAGTCTGAATACGTCGGATCAAATCCTCGATCGAACTGGCCTGCCTTACCTCAGGCGTCCACAGCAATCCTGAAAAACCGGCATTAACAACACCGCGGATAAAGTCTTTATGATCGTACAAATCACTATAAAGCACAAAAGGGTAAGGACTGGCCAGTGCCCCGGAGGAACGAACCTGTGAATAGGTTCTTCTGCCCGACACCTCGAAAGGTTCAAGCAAAGTCGACTGATACAGCGTGCCGAGCTGGTTATGCATCTGCTCTCCGTCCATGCCGGATGGAAAGACAGCCGCATCGGGAAAAGACCAATTGGAATGCACATAGTCCGAGCTGTCACACTCGTCGAGCTTAAAGCCGGATATCCCCCGGTTCACGAACGTCTCCAGATGATGCTCCGCGAAAACCTTTCTTGCCTTCTCAATGGACAAATCCGGAACCAGCCCCTCCCATACCTCGTAATTGCCGGAGTAATCCAAAAGCTTATCGTACATAGGTGAAGTTGGGTGGACAAATAGATGCTCCCACAAGTTCACCCGGTAATTCATATCGTACAGTTGCTCAAGCATTGCCTGATGATTCGGGAAACGCTCCTCGTCCCATAGAAAGGAGCAACTGTACGCCTGGGTTTGCCAGCCCGGCTCGAAGCCGAATACATCCACTGGCATCTGGTCCTTGCGGAAACCCTCGGCCAGGCGCATGACATCCTCTTTCTGCGCGGCGCTGTAAGCCCTGTACCACATGCCTAACCCCCACATTGGCGGCAGACATCCGCCGCCTGAGAACAGTACATAGCGCTGGACAGCCGAAAGAAGATCTGGACCCTCAAACAGATACACATCAATACCCGCAGCACTCGGCACATCGACGAGCACAGTCCGGTTTCCCTCAGCTGTCTGGTATCCGTACAGTTCAATCTCGGAGGTGCCCACGGTCTTTCGTTCATTTTTTTTGGATGCGGAATCGCCTTTCCGCAAATTTGTGCCGCAGTAGAAGGTTGCATAACGGGACGTGTCCACAAGTACTCCGTAACCCGAAGTGGTGACATAAAATGGAGTCGGTGCATGGCTATCCCCCGTATCTGCAACCGGGTCGCTATTGACGCGTATCATCTTCTTTCGCCCTGTGTGATTTACCCTGTGCAGCTGCAGGCCAAAGCCGTAAACCTGTTCACCCTCTTGCAGCGGCAGTTCAATCTGCACACCCCTTTGCGAAATGGTTACATTGATATCGTTAGGGCGGATGGGTGTTTCCCCTTTACACGTCAAGCGCTCTAACGCCTCGTGCAAAATATCGAATTCACGGAGCGCCGTCGGTGTATACTTCTCTGGCTCTCCCCATCTAAATTTCCATATGCCGTTTGCTATTTTCTCCATGTGATAACCTCATTTCTATGAAAAATTCATCTGCCAGCTGTTATGCTACAAAACCGGCAGCAACGCAAGTATGCTGTTGACAATGCCTTGTTGTGATCAGAAATTATGCCAGTCCTTTGGCCTTCATATACTCTTCCTTATATGCTGCTGCTTTTTTGGCGATCAACGAGAAGTCTCTTTGCTTTACCGCCTCATTCGTCAAATCCGAGCCGATACCGACAGCCGCCGCCCCTACTTTGATCCATTCGCCCAAATTCGCCAGTGAAACCCCTCCGGTCGGCATAATATTGGCCTGCGGAAGCGGCCCCTTCACTGCCTTGATCATCGACGGATCGTACAGATTGCCTGGGAACAGCTTTACGATGTCCGCCCCTAATTCCAGCGCTTCCTGGATTTCCTTGATCGTCATGCAGCCCGGCATGACCGGAATCCGGTATCTGTTGCACAGCAGAACTGTTTCCCGATTCAGCGATGGCCCAACGACAAATTGGGCGCCGCTTAAAATAGCTTGCCGCGCCGTCTCAGGGTCAAGCACCGTCCCAACGCCTATAATCGCATAGCTTGATTCATCCTTGGCATTCCATGAATATTTTCGTGACAATCGCTCGATGGCCTGAAGGGCGAACGGAATCGTCATCGTTATTTCAATGACTTTAATGCCGCCGGCAATAGCCTGCTCTGCCATTTCCACAACCTCTTCCGGCGTTTCGCCACGCAATACGGCAACGACGCCTTCCTCGACGATTTTTTGAACTAATTGCAGCTTTTTCATAGATTATCCTCTTTTCTATAATGAATTAATTCGCCGTTTGCTTTGGCTTCTCCCGGATTGCCGGGGTTTTTAACACTTAAGGTTAAAAGCTCCTTTTCTGCAAATGAGATATATTCAACTCGAAATTCGTCATCCATAAAAAATCGAGGCTTCCAAGCAGACATCTTATGCACAAAATCTTCTAGCTTAGACATTCCACACTGTGTTGCATCCAAAGAGCCGATCGCTTCCACAACTACGCCAGTCCGGTGTCCCTTGCACTCCACCAGAGAATAACCGATTCGCTGCCGAACCTCGTAGGGACTCGTCAAATAAACGGCAAAATAAGTCTCTTCCACCCTGCCGAAAATAGCATGGTCTGAAAAAGTCCATTCTCCCTCCGGAAGCACGCCAACCACTTCATCCGGGACATCATCCGGAAGCGGATACAGCGCCATGATCACATTTTTTCGATAAAGTACGGCCGTCCATTCACTTTGATGGCGCGGATCGCTTTGAGCTGAATTGTAGCCCTCCCCGGGATGGAAAAAGTAAAGCTGATTCCCTTTCCCGCTGCGACGAACCGGGAGGCTGAACAACCAGCGAAGCTGCTCGTTATCAAACTCCTTGACCCTTTCCCATAAACCGCCTGCGGCAAACTGATTGGTCACATAAACATAGGAATGCAGCTTCCGCTTTACACCATCAACTTCCTTCATAACCACCCTGCTGATTTCTGCCGTATGAATATGCTCCAGCGCCGTGCTGCGGGCATTCTTCGGAGCTTCATAAAACAGGAAGCCTGCATATTCTGTGCGGGGAAGCTCTTCCGGCAGCCCAAAATCGCCGAACTGTACATAATCATGCAGCACATTTCCATCCTTGGGTGTATCATGCGGCCTTCCCCGGGAATGCGCTCCTATCCAAGCTCCCTTCAAATAATATAGAGCCCTGACATTCCACAAATGGTCTAGCATTTCGGAAAGCTCGGACTTCACGGCCGGCTCCTCCGAGAGCGTCCATGCACAGGTAAATGCCTGAATCCAGTGCCAAAACCAAGGCAAGCTGCCGTAATCTGCCATACCCTCCCTACGGATGTGCTCCAAGGTTTGCCTCAGGCTGCTTCTTCCTTCGGCCAACAATTTATCGTCTCGAAAGCGTTGCCCGAAAATCAGCTTTGCAGCGGTGTATTTTGCTTCGTGATGCCCGTAATCTTTTAACGGCTGACGATAAAACCCGCTCTGGTATATATTTGCCAGCGCTCTATTAAAAAGCTCCGCGAGCCCCTTACTCATATGCTGTTCATAGGTTTGAAGGAAAAAAACCATCAGACTGCCCATCAATTCCACGGGCAGAACATGTGGCGAAGCCTGCTCCGGCTTCGGCTCCAGGCCAAGCGGCCAATGACCGAACATCGGACTGTCTTTTCGGGCATCCTGAAGCTGAAGCACTTGAAGCAGCATCCTTTCGGCCAATCGCTTGCCTTCCCATTGGTCAAACGACGGATCTTCCGCAGGATCAACGGATGCTGCGAACAAATACGAAGCGTAATAAAAGTTATCGCGAATATCCCCGTGAAACCATAAGCCGCTGGACAGAACAGACTGTTCCCATGCCTTCCGCGCTACAATCCGTACGATCTCCTGCATTCTGCTTCGATAAGTATCCATAAAAAAACTCCTTTCCGTTCCAATGCTTGTTTCGGCCCAACGTTCCACTATGGTTAAGGAGCTTATTGTCATGATCGTTTGTTGATCATTATGAAAAGCTCTTGCAAAATGAACCTAAATGGATTAATGTGAACCTATACGAACATTATACACATAAATGAACAAATGAGGAGTGGTTTTTGAAATGGAACGACGTTATGCCTCTCATCCGAATGAAGTCAAGCAGTTCGACACACAGCGGCTGCGCAAGGAATTTCATATTCCTACACTGTTTACGCCGGATCAACTGGAACTGGTGCTCACTCATGAGGATCGCCTCATTATTGGAGGCGCAGCGCCGGTTAACGATGAGATCAAGCTGGAAACGGAGCTTAAGGAGCTCGGAGTTTCTTTTTTCCTGGAACGGCGTGAGCTTGGAGCTATCAATGTAGGCGGGCCTGGATCGGTCGTTGTTGATGGCACCGAATATGAACTGAATACTAAGGACTGCCTGTATGTAGGAAAAGGCTCACGAGAGGTCATTTTCAAAAGTAAGGATGCTGCCAAACCGGCTAAATTCTATTTGAATTCGGCCCCAGCACATCAAGAGTTCCCAACGGCTAAAACGACGCTGGCCGACGCAGAGTCCGGCGCGTTGGGCTCGATTGAGAATTCCAACGAACGGACGATTCACCGCTTCATCCATGAAAACGGTATTCAAAGCTCCCAGTTGGTGATGGGAATGACTCAGCTAAAAACCGGAAACATGTGGAATACGATGCCTGCTCATGTTCATCCTCGCCGAATGGAAGCCTACATGTATTTTGATCTTGCTGAGGACGCAGTTGTTTTTCACTTGATGGGGGAACCCGACGAAACCCGTCATATTGTCATACGCAATGAACAGGCGGTAATCTCTCCGAGTTGGTCGATCCACAGTGGGGTAGGCACAAGCAATTATACGTTTATCTGGGGCATGGCCGGGGACAACAAAGCCTATGCAGACATGGACGCCGTGGCAATAAAGGATTTAAAATAAGAGTAAAACCTGATGGAAGAGTGAGTTAAAACATGAGCCAGATTCGGCGGTACGAGAAGATTATGGAGGTTCTGCTGACGAACAAGGAAGTGACGGTAGCAGAATTAAGTGAAAAACTGCGGGTGACCGGAAAAACGATCCGAGAGGATCTCGCCCGGCTGGAGGAGCAGGGGCTGCTCGTTCGTGTGCATGGCGGAGCAGTGCTGGCCCAAGGCGACCAGTTCGGAATACTCCCGTCCAGAGAGCCTTTGGCCAAGCATGCGGAGGAGAAAGCCGAAATCGCACGCAAAGCCTTGCTTCACCTTGAAGAAGGCGATATCATTGCGCTGGACGGAGGAAGCACAACGCTGGAAATCGCCCGAAGGCTTGAAAACAGATCGCTGACCGTAATTACCAACGATGTGTACATCATCAGCGAACTCGCCGCAAAAGATCAAATTCGCCTCGTTGTCCCTGGCGGCTATCGGGTTCGCAATATGCTTGCCGGCCCGGAGGCGGCTGCTTATGTTCGGCAGCTCAACATCCAAAAAGCGTTTATCTCGGCAACAGGCATCCATCCTGAACACGGGTTATCAATATATACCGGCGATCTGATCGGGTTCAAACGGGCTTTGATTGAAACGGCCCGCGAAGTCATCGCTGTAATGAACCATCAAAAATTTGATCAAACAGCACTGCGTACATTTGCTGCATTAAGCGAGTTGACTCGCATTATTACCGACAGCGGGCTATCCGCCGATTTGGCGAAGCAATATGAGCATACAGGAGTAACCATTGAAGTTTAATACAAATTGCGAAATGCAGGATTCACATAATTTTTCACAAAATGGAAAAATGGATAGCTAAGGAGTGTTTGACCAATGAATTTATTTGATTTGAAGGGAAAAACGGCTTTGGTCACCGGGGCTGCTGGCGGTCTTGGTCAAGGCATCGCCGTCGGGCTTGCTGAAGCGGGGGCGGACGTCGTAAGCGCTTCGCTTGGGAGCAGTGCAGAAACAGTGAGCAAAATCACCGCACTTGGCCAAAAGGCTGCGGAGATTGTTGTCGATCTGAGCGACCACAGTAAGCTGCAATCCGTCTTTGACGAAGCGCTTAAGCTGACGGGACACATAGATGTCCTCGTCAATAATGCAGGAATCATCCGTCGAACTCCAGCCAAGGACCACAGTGAAAAAGACTGGTTCGACGTTATTAACCTGAACCTGAACACAGTATTCTTGCTGACGCAAATTACCGGCCGACATATGCTTGAACGGGGCAGCGGCAAAATCATCAACATCTGCTCTATGCTTTCCTATCAAGGCGGAATCAACGTGCCGGGCTACACAGCCAGCAAGCATGGTGTAGCCGGGCTTACCAAGGCGTTCGCCAACGAATGGGCAAGCAGCGGTATCCAGATCAATGCCATTGCCCCTGGATACATGGCAACGGACAATACGGCGCCAATTCGTGCTGACGAGAACCGGACGGCCTCCATTACGGATCGAATTCCTGCAGAGCGCTGGGGTACGCCTGACGATGTGAAAGGTCCGGCGACCTTTCTGGCATCCCCTGCGGCCGATTATCTGAACGGCCATATTCTTTGTGTCGATGGAGGATGGATGGCGAGATAAGTCAGTCAACTTTATATTTGAAATAACCTGCAGGCAGCTGCCGAATATTCAACGGCGGCTGCCTCTTTCCATTCTTTCCGGTATCTCAAATCAGGCATGGCCCTCCCCGACAAAGGTTTGGGCCTAGCCTCCTGATGCTTCTGTGAATTACCGCTCCACATGTCCTTTCCCAGCCAGCAATCGTTCGATTTCAGCCGCGTTGGGAAGACCTTCCCAATCGCCTACCGCTTGAATGACCTGAGAGCCGATCAGATTGCCAAGGCGAACCGCTTCCTCCATACTGTAGCCTCGGATCAGGCCAGCCAGAAAACCAGCACAAAAACCGTCACCCGCTCCTACGGTATCAATCACTTGTTCGACTTTGAAATAGGGTACAGATGTCAACTTGCCGTTTTCTAAAATATAAGTGCAGTTATCCCCGCCCTTTAAGATGCTCACGGCATCAAGCTCCTGGAGCTTGTCCTTAATAGTCTCCATCGAATCCGTTTCATACAACAGATTCAATTCATCAAGCCCTGGGAGGAAGTAATCCGCTTTCATTGCTAAGGGTAAAAGTACCTTGCGCGCCTCTTCCACACTCCATAGCTTCAGACGTAAATTGGGATCAAAGCTGACCTTCACTCCGTTTCGTTTGGCGATGTCCACCGCAGCAGTAGCAGTTTCGATGCAGGACGGGCTAAGCGCTGGAGTAATGCCGGTAATATGTAATATCTTGGCTCCGGCAATATAAGCTTCGTCCAGATGCTCAGGACGCATGAAGCTGGCTGCGGACAGCTTGCGATAGTAATGTACCGAGCTTCTCCCGGCAACATTTTCACGAATCATTAATCCGGTAGGTGCTTCATCCGTAAGCCGGGCGCGTGATGTGTCTACGCCTTCCCCCCTTATTGCTTTTAAGATGCGATGTCCAAAAGGATCATCCCCCAGTCTCCCGCACCATCCAGAAGCGTGCCCCAAGCGGGCAAGCCCGATTGCCACATTGGACTCCGCTCCTCCAAATGAAGGTGACAGATTGGAGGCATACTCTAAACCTTTCCCACCTTCGGCAATAAGCAGAGCCATGCTTTCGCCAAATGTGACGACCTCTGGCGATGCCTGTAGGTTCCTAGCTGAAATATTCATCGGTCTTTCTCCACCTTTTCCTAATATCGTTGCGATTTACAATTACCAATATATGCTCACTTTATTATCTCATGTTCTGCGGAAAGAGACTACATTTATAATAGGTAGAATTAAATAAAAAAAGATTCATTCCATTCCTATAAACAGCAAAATAAAGAAAGTTTCTTCCCCAATGCAAAAGGACCCATTAGAATTTTTTCCGATCGGTCCTTTTTCATTAGTATAGAGTTGGAATGAGGGTTTATGCCATTGTGGCTCCTGTTTTCGATAAAGAAGGGCTTTCGAAATCATTAGGTTACACTGAAGGAGAGTAACGAACCGGACTGTCCCTTAAATAAAATTTCTTGTTTAGCAGTGTAAAGGCAAGATATCAGGAAAAGGATGCAAAAATACAGTTTTTTTAAAGTAGCCATGAAAGGATGAACAAAAGCCTGCAAAAATGCAGGAATAAGGTTCAGAATAGACTAGTTTGAAGAGAATCCTTAGAGAAAGCCTGCGCATCTGCAGCAATTTAGGGCATTTAGAGACTTTACATAAACAAAACCTGCACATTTGCAGGAATTTCAGAAAATCCGCATCATGACACTATTACACATGAGATACGGTCATAGAGTGCGGCAGGATCAAGCGGTGCAGGGGGCGTCTTCCTTG
>NZ_FNBG01000023.1 GCF_900102215.1 Fontibacillus panacisegetis | reverse complement strand
GTGGAATCCCGTCATTTATCGTCTGAATTGCTACAGGAAGGGTTGTTGCCGGAGGCGGGAATTCAAGGCAAAGATATACAGGCGGCAGCCATCCAGCGAACACATTTGCAGCCTTTCTCTGTAGATAGCGAAGTGCTGAGTCATGATTCGGTAGGCGCCGATCACCTTAAACAAGGGTCTGTGTGGAGTAATCATCTCAGAAATGAAGCAGTTCAAGGCGAGCATCTCGGTAGTGAAGCAGTAGGTTCACGACATATCGGGCAAGGCGCTGTGAATGTTGAGCATCTTGGGTTTACCCCTGTGGAAGCTGTATCAGGGCAACCGGCATTGCAGCAATTTGGAATGTGTGCTTTCCTGCTGCTTGGTCACGAATCATCGGCTGAGCTTACGATTACATTTGAACAGCCTTATTTGAATAACCATTATGTTTTGGTTGCTATGACTAACAATCCATCCTATTATGTGACCTTAAAGGAACAGACAGCAGAATCTGCAATAGTGATGGTTACAAGATTGTCCTATAGTCCGGTTAATTATGGATATGTCACCTGGATCACTATTGGAAATAATCTATAACCTGTATTGAATAAAAAATGCAGCCACCGATCATACGGTGGCTGTTTCAATAAAGGAAGGCATTCATATGTGAGATAATTATTGTTTTTGAATTGAAGAGAGGGTGATATTGTAACTGTAATTTACCTTAAGGAGGTTAAAGGATGCCGCAAAAAACATCTATAGTATTTGAGAATATTACAAGTGAGGATATTGTTCCGTTAACTGCTATTATGACAAGGGCATTTGATGAAGATGCCAGAATTCATTTGGGTGAGGGCAGAAAGAGCGGGCCTGAAGGTTATGATGATGGAGGCTTCTTGGAGAAATGGGCGTTGAACTCTCCCACTGAGTCTCACAAAATACTCGTGAACGGTGAATTGGCAGGCGCATGTATTCTTTGGATTAGAGAGGATGGGTACAATTATTTAGGCAACATTTTTTTAGATGTGATTTATCAGAATCAGGGAATTGGTCTCAAGGTCTGGAATATGATAGAAGAGAAGTATACTGATACAAAAAAATGGTCAACGGATACTCCGGGATTCTCAAAAAGAAATCATCGTTTTTATATGCAAAAATGTGGTTTTAGGCTGGTAGAAATTCAGAATCAAGGGAATCTAGAAGAAGAAAGTTACCTAATGGAAAAAGTAATGAATTAATAACGAAAAAGTTCAAAGTGATAAATGTTTCACCCGTGTGATTTTTCTTACAGCAAGAAAGAATATATATTAAGTATCATGAGTCAAAACCGTTTGAAGTATCTGTACTTATTTATGTGAAATATTTCACTCTAATAGGACCACAGTTGATATTGCCTTGATAACGGGAGTACGTAAGGAAGGGGAGATTCGGCTCAAGTTTATATCTTCTGTGACACGATTACATAACATCAAATGATAAAAGGAGAGGATTGCATTTGAAGAAACTCATTTCTCTAACTGTTTGTGCAACTATGGTATTATCGACGTTTGTTTATACTGTAGATATGTCAGCAGTAAAAATTGATAACATTGATGTTGTATCCGCCGCATCAGAAGCTGCCGATACGACGCCAAAAACGACAACAAATAAATCTACAACAACCAACAAGTCTACAACAACGAACAAATCAACAACCAACAATAAATCGACGACTACGACTAAGAAATCTACTACAACAACGAACAAGTCGACAACCACGAATAAAACTACAACGACCAACAAGACCAACACACAAACGACTACAAAAACAACAGTTCCTACGACTAAACCAGTACAAACCGTTCAAAATCCTTATGAGGATGGCGTTTATGTAACATATGGCAACGCGTATTCCAAAGGTACGGAAGGTGCTAAGGTTACGATCAAGGACGGTAAAGTAGCTGATGTAGAGTTGCTGAGAACTAGTCCTAAGATCATTGACCGTGATGTTCGCAACAACTATGTTGGTCTCTGGCAAGCTTATGAAGTGATGCAACAGGGACTTAAAGGCAAGACCCGCGAACAAGCTGCAGAGGTTGATGTTGTTTCCGGAGCTACTCGTTCGAGTGACGGCTGGAAGCTTTCAGTAGACCGTGCTTTTGTAAGAGCGCTGAAGGAGAAACCAGAAGGACAAATTTATTTTGAAGGCGAGCATATGGGTGTAGATCCTCAAGGTAAATTTATGGTGTTCCTTAAATACGACGCAACCAAATTGCTTGGCGTCAAGGTCTATCCAATGGATACTAATGGAAACGCTATCGAAGAAGCAAACATGAGCAATGAGCAAGCGAAGTTGGTTTATTCCATTGCAAGCGAGCTGCTCTACCGTGGAACTGATGCAGTTTCAATTAAAGGAAATGAAGTTGAATTTACTGCTGCTATCAAAGCTTACCAAGATGCTGAACTCAGTGCAAAAGTGAACAACACTTCTAAATATATCGATGGCTTCTACTCAGCATATGGTACTGCCAGAGATAAAGGTGTTGAAAGAGCAGACATTTATGTGCGTAATGGCAAATTAGTTGATGTTAAATTGTATAGATTGGGCGCCAACCTGATCGACCGTGGCGATACTGCATACGCAGATGTGGTGAAAGCTAATGCTCCGATGGTAGCTAAACTGCTTGCTAACGGAGGCCCTGTTGCAGCGTTCAACAATGATACAGATGCAATTTCCGGTGCTACGGAAAGTAGTCACAGCTGGAATCAAGCTGTAGAGAGAGCTATGGAGAAGGCTTTGAAAACCGGTAAAAACGGTAAATATTTTGATGGTATTGTTGCTGGTGTTGACAATCAATCCCAAATTCTTTTGCTCCTTAACCTTGAGAATGATAAAGTGACTCAAATAACACTTCATCTTTTTGACAAGGACGGTAAGCTGATTAAAGCTGAAAACCTGACTCATGAGCAAAAAGAAGTAGCCGAGCTTCTTACAGCCGGGTTGAATGAGAATGGCTTAGACATGAAGGACATTGTAGGTCAAGAAGTATTATCTGGGGCTGCAAAAGCAGCATATAAAGATGCCCTTCAGAATGCTTCCAAAAATCAAGGCAACTATAAAGATGGTGCTTTTACAACATATGGAGATGCATATGATAAAGGTACTAATCGTGCAGATGTTACTCTTCGTAACGGCAACATTGTAGGACTCAACTTGTATAGAGTTGGTGTTGATTTCCAAGACCGTGGGGCTTCGGCTTACAGTGAAGTAGTTAAGGCTATTCCGATCCTTAAGGAGAACTTCATGGTCGCAGCGACTCGTGAAAAAGCAGCAGAGGTTGATGTTGTTTCCGGAGCTACAAGCAGCAGCAATGCATTTAGTGCAGCAATTGATCGCGCCTATAAGAAGGCTGAAATTTCCGAAGCGTACAAAACTTCTTACCTGAACGGGATTTTTGCTGGAGTTAATGCTGACAAATCCGTATATGTAATGGTTACAATCGAGAAGAACGTTCCAGTTAAGATGGCTGTTTACTATCTCGATTCCAAGGGTAAAATCAAAGCAGAAGATACATTATCTGCAGATGAATTAGCCGTCAAGAAAGAGATTGAAACAGATACGACTACAGGAATGCATAAATACGCATATCGTCCGGCAGCATTTGGAGATACTGAAGGCGTTAAAGCAGTTTCTGCACTAGTAGTTGACGCTGTAAAAGTAGCGCTTGAGGCAGCAGGAAGATAATACGAAGTAAAATAGATATCGATAAGCTAAGAGGCCGTCCCTCAAAGTTGTCTAAGATAACTTTGAGGGACGCTTCTGCTTCTTTAGCAGTGGAAAGGCAAGTTATCAGAAAAAGCTGCAAAAATGCAGTTTTATATAAGTAGCCATGAAAGGATGAACAAAAGCCTGCAAAAATGCAGGAATATGGTTCAGAATAGACTAGTTTGAAGAGAATCCTTAGAGAAAGCCTGCACATTTGCAGCAATTTAGGGCATTTAGAGGCTTTACATAAACAAAGCCTGCACATTTGCAGGAATTTCAGGAATTCCGCATCATGACACTATTACACATGAGATACGGTCATAGAATGTGGCGGAATCAAGCGGTGCAGGGATCGTCTTCCTTGCACCGCTATTTCCAGTTTTGACACTAAACCTACTTTTGGGACAGCCCCTTTCGTATTCATACAAATATATACAGTTTTCACCTCTGTTAAATGATATAATGACCATGCGGGAATTGTCGAAATGAGGTTGATAGTGATGCATACAGGAGTAAAATTCATCTATAAAGTAGTTATTCCATTACTTATGTGCTCGTTTCTTTTAACAGGATGCTTTTGGATCGATATGCTAGCTGAATACAGACAGAATCTAGTGAATGCTCAGCTAGAAGAGAGGGCTCGTGAGAACACCTCTGCGTCAAAGATAGAGGATTCTACAGTTGATTCCACAGATGACTCGATATCAGAAACTAGTGAAGAGAAGCTGACTATAGCGGATATAAAGAAGAAATATGATCCAGATATCACGGATAGCAATAAAAAGGATATGCAGCCCGTTCCTGATCCCGTGATTTTAGAAGAAGTCCCATTAAATGCGGATTCTGCATTAGAAGAATATCTCGCCAGATTTTTGATCCACGGACAAAAGCGAATTTCACTGCAAGCATTTCCTGAGGCGCAAAATGCTGAAGGTCTATATGATACCTTACAAAAAGTAATGTATCAAAATCCGCTTATTATCGGGCTGGATACATATTGGTACAACTCCTTAACGAAAACCTTAGTTATTACATATCAGGATCCGCAAAGTACAATGACAGGAAAACAACAAAAGACCGTTACTGAAGCCAGACTTATTATCGATTCTATTATCCAGGAAGAGATGACTGATGAGGAGAAACGTCAGGCGATTTATGATTATCTGGAACAAAATGCAACCTATGACGACGAAGCCTATGACAATTCGGTGCTCCATAATTATAAATACGTCGATTCAGAATATGATGATGCCTTTTCAACATATGGTGTAATCGTAGAGAAGCTTGGTGTATGCATGAGCTATGCATATTCTTACAAGATGCTCGCGGATATAGCTGGAATTGACAGTATTATCGTAACGGGAACACTTGATGATGTGCCGCATGCGTGGAATAAGGTGAAAATTGGGGATGAATGGTTGAACATCGATTCTACAAATGGGGCGAACAATTCAGGTGTACCTTATTTTCTGTACAATTCTAGTGATGAAATGGCAACCAATCTCGGCTATATAGAGGATGAGGATTATTGGCTAGACGAGGAACTCTATCAGTTTACAGGGAGTACTAGTAAATATGATTATTACGTTGTTCACGATCTGGAAGTGAAATCTCTTTCTGAATATAGAGCCAAGCTTTCAAAAGGTTTGCAAAGCGGTGCTTCTACCGTCTCCCTCCGACTACTTGCTGATATGGATGAGGATGAGATGCTGGATGTTATTTCCGAGGTCTATAATGAAGTTGCTCCTGAATTGCTGGAAATAGGCGAATACTATGAGATTGAAAATTATGTTGTGTTTCACCAGTAATTAGTAGATAGAGTCATAAATAAGCTCCTGTAGTATAATGGAATTATCATTACTGTGGAGGAATTAACGTGACATTGATTAAGCAATTGGCCAATCAGGATGAATTTGTTGGCTTTTATCTTCTGAAGGAACTTGTTGTGAGACAGACGAATAGTACGCCGCCAAAGGATTATTTGGACATAATGCTTTGTGATTCAAGCGGAGAAATATCCGCGAAATTGTGGGATGCTTCTACAACCGATAAAGAAGCATTTTTTCCGATGGGACTCGTTAAGGTAAAAGGGATTGCACAGACATACAGAGACAGACTCCAGGTGAAAATAATTCAAATCCGCCCGGCTAAAGAAGAGGATGGTGTGAAACTGACCGATTTTATTCGCTCTGCACCGATTGGACCGGATGAATTGATCCATACCATCCAGAGGGTAATTTCGGATATTCAGGATCAGGAGATTAAGGGGATTGTTTCATATTGTGTAGCAAAAGTGGAGGAAAAGCTCGTTCATTATCCGGCTGCCAAAAGTCATCATCATGCTTACTATGCTGGATTAGCCTATCATATGGTACGTATGCTGGAGCTTGGCGATTTTTTGTGCAGACAGAGACCTTTCTTGAATGGAGATTTGCTGAAAGCGGGAATTATTCTGCATGATATTGCAAAACCGGAGGAAATGAACGCTCAGCTTGGGATCGTATCTGAATACAGTACTCTGGGTAAATTGCTTGGTCACATATCGATGGCTTCCCAGTGGATTACTGAAGCAGCTATTCGACTTGACATAGATCTTGAGTCTCCGAAGGTAGTAGGTTTACAGCATCTTGTGCTATCCCACCATAATTTAGGGGAATGGGGCAGTCCGGTTGGACCTCAGCTTCCTGAGGCTGTGGCGTTGCACCATATAGATGCCCTTGACGCCAAGCTGCAAATGGTGGAGGATGCTCTGCTTACAACACCGGATACAGAGGACTGGACGCCTATGATTCGTGGCCTCGAAAACAAAGCTATTTATCGTTTGAAATACTAACATTTTGAGTTTGTTTTAGTACTCATTTTGTAACATTCAGTTCATATTGAGTTCATTTTGATGTGGTAAATTGTCAATAAACGAGATCATTTAAATAAGGAGATATAGACATGAAAAAGCTGTACTACACTTCCTTCTTTTATGCGGTTCTTGGCTTGTTGGCAGGGGTCTTTTACCGCGAATTTACAAAGATCAAGGAGTTTACCGGGGGGACTGTTCTGGTTGCTCTCCATACCCATATTCTTGTATTGGGTTTCATTTTCTTTATTATCGCTCTTATCCTAAGTAAAGTGTTTAATGTGCATGAAGCTAAATCGTTTGGCGTTTGGTACATCGTGTATAATGTAGGCCTGTTGATTACCTTAATTACTATGGGAATCCGGGGAATGCTGCAAATTAACGGTACGGATATAAGCTTCTTGCCGCATATTGCCGGGCTTGGTCATATGATTCTCGGAATAGGTATCATTTGGCTGCTTATTTTATTAGGGAAAAGAGTTAAGTAACGATACGGGAATCAGCTTTTTGCAAATAAAGTCCTTACACGATTCGTGTTAAGGGCTTTATTTGTGCATTTGCACATAAATAATATGTATTTGGACAATGTAATGAGGGATTACAGTGTAATAAGATCGTTAATATAGCAGGAAAACGCTGTCATGGATGTGCCAAGTACGAATGAATTTGTTTTAATGAGAAAGGAACTGATTTAAATCATGATCAGATATAACGTAAATGAAGCTGTATAGTAACATCGCCAAGAAAATATCTAGAGAGATGATGAAGGTTATCCCATATAACATTAATGTCATGGATGAAAATGGAATCATTATCGGCAGCGGTGACAGCTCACGAATTGGAACATTGCACGAAGGCGCAAAAAGTGTAATTCAAACGAAAACCATTAACGAAATTTATAAGCAAAGCGGTGGGGTGAAGCCCGGCGTTAATGAGCCAATTATTATGGACGGAATGGTTATTGGCGTTGTAGGAATTACCGGACAACCTGATGAAGTAAGGCCCTTTAGTAAGCTGGTGAGAGCGACCGCGGTCCTGTTGATTGAACAAGAACAGAAAAATTTACAGGAACAAAATGACAGATTTAACCGAGAGACGTTTTATCGGGAACTGTCGTATCGGGAAAATAGCTATGATGACGCCTTTATTCAGCGAGGTAAATTGTACGGGCTGGATTTAACGCGCAAAATCCAGGCTATCATCGTGCAAGGGCGAACGAAGACAAAGGTCTTGAATTCACTCTGCGAGAAGGCACGGCATTATTTGTTTCTGGAGAATCATAAGGTGGTCCTGTTCACGACAGATCACCAGAACTTTATGGATAAATTGGAGGGATGGATAGATCAGAAGGAGATAAGGAAAGTTAGCTTTGGCAATGTTGAGGAGATCGCCGCCGTATCCATAAAACAGGCCGAATCGGCTTTGCATATAGGAACGAAGCTGAAGCCGTCGCAAAAAATGGTCTATTATGAGGAATTGAAGGTATTTGTTCATTTGTCCTATCCTTACAAGGAGTCTCTGAATTCTTTTTTCTCAGTCATAGATAAGTCAGGAAGCAAACTGGATCTGATTCAAACATTGCAGGCTTACATTGAAGAGAGCGGGGATATGAATCAAGTAGCTAGTAAGCTTAACATCCATCGAAATACTCTGAATTACCGGATCGACAAAATAGAAAAGCTTAGCGGGAAAAATCCTCGTGATTACTTGGACATGTTCCAACTAATTTGTGGATTAATGTGGTATGAAAACTAAAGACGGTATGCAAAGGAGAAGAAACATCTCTCCTTGCAAACCGTCTTTTTTCGGAAAGAATGAATCAGCTTTTTGCTAAAATGACTGTACCCCCATCCTGTGAGGATGGTATTGTAATCGTAATTTTGCTCTCATGATCTAAGGTATAACACTTTTCATTGTAATAATCCATTAGCTTCATTCCAGCATCAAAAGGGGTATGGAACATTACCGTTTGAGGGGCATTCTGAATGTTAATGGCGATAGCCACGTATTCTCCGTTATATTCGCTTGCAAACGCTAAATAGCATTCATGATCGGAACCACCAATTTTGCGGCGATTGCCTTTGGATAGAATTTTGGAATATCTGGCCCTGATGTTCAGTAATTGTGTGTAATGATGAAGCATAGAGATTTGTTCAGCCGTTAAGTGATCCCACTGCATATCATAACGATTGTTAGCCAGCAAGCCGTATATATTGGGTCCAGACAGATTGATCTCTTCCCCATAATAAATAACAGGCTGACCCTTCGCAGTGATTTGGAGAGTTGCGGCAATTTTCATTTTGGCGATATCTCCGTTAAGCTTGCTGCAGAGAAATCCATCCTCATCATGACTGCTTAAAAATTGTCCCATAGTTAAATAGTTAGTAAGCTTGCTGTTCCTGTGCTCAAGCTCGTTTTCGACACGATCCATGTCTCCGTTTACAAAACGTTGAGCCAGATTCTTAAAGCCAAAATCGAGTAATGAATCCATTTGTCCATTGCCCAAATATCCGCCAGTGGAATCAATGTTTGCATCAAAATATTCACCAATCAGTTTAAAGCCGGGATTTATTCCAAGCAGCTCTTTTTTAAAAGCAATCCAAGTCGCTGAATCGACGTGCTTTACAGTGTCGACTCGATAATAGTTAATTTTATTACCCTTTTTGGTCGTTAATTTAGCCCATGCAGTCTGCCAATCAATGAGCTTTGAACGTACCTTCGGGTCCTCGGTGATGAAATCAGGCAAACCTGAAAGCTCCTCAGTAACAGGATCATACCCCGGGTATTCTCGGAGCATCCCTTGGAACAGGGGATTGTTCTTGCTGCCGTAACCAGCATGGTTAAGTACGACGTCTACCATTATTTTGATTCCTCTATCGTGGGCAGCATCAAGCAAGCAATAAAAATCCTCCAGAGAGCCTAGGTGTTCATCGATCTCGGTGAAATTGCGAGCCCAATAACCATGGTATCCATATTGCTTCGTATTTGAATCCATCATATGATCTACATTGTCTACGATGGGTGTAATCCAAATGGTATTGATGCCGAGAGTGCACAAGTAATCCAATTTGGCTGTAACACCTGCAAAATCGCCGCCATGATACGATTCGGCAAAACTTTTGTCATATCCAATGCCATTATTGTAAGGGTTCCCATCAAAGAATCGGTCAGTTAACAAAAAGTAAATACGTGCTTCATCCCAGTCGAAATCACATGATGATTTAGGGAGTACTGTAAGGGAAGCGTTTTCAGTATACTGAGTTCCATGCTCATCAATAACTGTAACCGGAATATTTATGATACCCGCCGTTATTTTATCGGATAGGTATATGACACCTGATCGAAGAACCGGGTCAATGTGTAGTGATTTCGTTATCCCGAGTGAAGTAAGGTCAGCATAAATCGCTTGGATACCGGATTCACCCTCAATGTTAACGGTTAATAGGGAGTTCTGATCATAGTTGATTTGAGAGGGAGACAAGCTAACGGATACATGAAATCCGGGGACCACAAAGTTACCTCCTTTCTATGGTAACTCGTGCTATCGCTATATTGTATGCTTTGTATACCTTAAGTGGCTACAAAAATAGGGGATTCACCCAAGTGTAAATAGCATATTTTTTATTTAGTACGTAATATATATTGAAATATGATTATATATGACGTAATATATAAAGAAAATCATTACCTTAACTGAGGGGAGGAATCAAAATTCGCTATTATGACATTCTAATAGACCATAGCAGAATGTTATAATTGGAGCGAACATATCTGAAGCGGAGGGATTTCTTATCAAACTTACATCCCGTCAATTTGAAATTATCGATATTGTAAAAAAACATGCACCGATTACAGGGGATCAAATCGCGGAGATGCTGAATCTGACGAGACCGACAATCCGTGCTGATTTATCTTTGCTTGTCATGCTCGACTACATCGATGCTAAACCCAAAGTGGGATATTTCTTGGGGAAACAAAGTATATCAGAAAATGAGGACAAAAAAACCGGACTGCTCAATATGAAGGTTGGCGATGTCCATAGTGTACCTGTCATCGTTCGAGAAACTACGACGATTCACGATGCGGTAGTTTCCATTTTTCTTGAAAATGTAGGACATCTCATCGTAACGGACGAAGAAGGAAGGCTTGCTGGCATAGTTTCACGCAAAGATTTGCTGAAGGTTACGCTTGGCAATGCTACAGCTTCTACAATGCCAGTAAGTTTTATTATGACTCGTCGTCCCCAGTTGATTACTGTCTCGCCAGAGGATTCTGTACTGGATGCAGCCAGAAAAATAATAGCTCATCAAGTCGACAGCTTGCCTGTAGTTGTACCAGCTCCGTCAGGAGTAGAAGGGGAATGTAGTGTAGTGGGCCGAATTTCTAAAACAAATATTATAAAAATGCTGTTGGATACGATAGCTGAGGAATAGTAGGAGGAATGGAATGAGCCAGGCTGTATCACGTCTAATAGCAATATGTTCGGATTCAATAGGTGAAACCGCTGAAGCAGTCGTTCGTGCTACACTTCAGCAGTTTGAACTACCAAATACCGAAATCAAAAGGTATATGAATGTTCGTAATGAAGATGAGCTTTATCGTTTGATGGAAGAAGTGGCCGAACGTGGAGGATTTGTAGTGTATACTTTGGTTCAGCCTGAATTGAGGGAAATCATCAGGGAAGAGGCTGTGCGTCTGAATGTACGGATTGTAGATATTATGGGCCCGATGATGCAGGCTTTTGTGGATACTTTTAATGATACCCCAAAACGCACTCCTGGTTGGCATCAGAGACTTGATAATGACTATTTTCGCCGTGTAGAAGCAGTTGAATTTGCGGTGAATAATGACGATGGTAAAGATGTTGGAGCTATTCTTAAGGCAGATATTATTATTCTTGGAGTCTCTCGGATTTCGAAGACGCCGCTGTCTATTTTTTTGGCACACAAGGGCAAAAAGGTAGTTAATTATCCCGTTATTCCAGAATTAACGCCACCTGTTCAATTAAGAGAAGTAAGGGGCAAAATTATCGGACTGACGATTAATGCAGAGCACCTAGTCAAAATACGCTCTGAAAGATTAAAGGCGATGGGACTTCCCGATGATGCGAAATACGCCTCCCTGGAGCGGGTGGAAGAAGAATTGAACTATGCGCAGTCTGTGTTTCAATCACTGGGATGTCCGGTAATCGATGTAACCGACAAGGCAATTGAAGAGATTGCAGCTTTAATTATGAAATACATTTAATGTAAGTTTTTTGTAAACTATATAGATATTAAGGAGTGAAGGGGTAATGGAACGACATTTGGCATTGGAACTGGTGCGTATTACTGAGGCTGCGGCGCTGGATGCTGCACGATGGACAGGTAGAGGCGATAAAAACAGTGCGGATGAGGCTGCAACCATAGCGATGCGAAGCCGATTTAATTCTGTGACGATGGATGGCACAGTAGTTATCGGTGAAGGTGAGATGGATGAAGCCCCAATGCTGTATATCGGTGAAAAACTCGGGAATCATCGTGGATCAAAAATTGATATTGCAGTCGATCCTTTGGAAGGAACCGAGACTGTCGCAAACGGCCTGAACAATGCTATCTCTGTAATAGCTGCTGCTCCACAAGGCAGCTTGCTGCATGCACCTGACATTTACATGCAGAAGCTGGCGGTAGGTCCAGCACTTGCAGGGAAGCTGTCGCTCGATGATCCGATTGAGACAACCCTGGATAAAGCTTCAGGAATACTGAATAAACCGTTGTCAGAGATGACAGTGTCTATTCTTGATCGTGAACGGCATAGCGTATTGATTGCAGCGCTTCGTAAAGCAGGTGTGAGAATTAAATTGTTAAGTCATGGCGATGTTATGGGGGCAGTCGAAGCTGCCATGGAGAAGGAAGTTGACCTTTATGTAGGGTCGGGCGGAGCGCCTGAAGGCGTGCTTGCAGCAGCGGCACTTAAATGCCTGGGCGGTGAAATGCAAGGAAGATTGCTGCCTGATGGAATGGAAGAATACAGCCGCTGTATTCGGATGGGACATCGTCAGCCTGATCAGCTTCTCAAGATGGAACAACTGATTGGTCATGGTAATGTAATGTTTGTTGCAACTGGTGTGACACCGGGAGATTTCCTGCAAGGAGTTCACTATTTGCCCAAGCATAAAGCAGAAACCCATTCTGTTATTATGCATTCACAGAACAGAACAATTAGTTACCTGACAACTACACATCACTATCCTGAACAATACGATACTTTAACGGGAGCTGCGATATAAGTAGCTATGAAATAAAAGACTGCCGCCAGGGGAATTGGTGAATTCCTTTAGCGACAGTTTTTTTATCTTTTGGAACAAATTTGCTGTTATCGCCTGATTTATAAAAATAGAAAAATAAAGCATAGGAGATGCATTGACGATCCAAACTAATAATGCTAATATAGCTAATATTCTTACTAAACTTATCGGATTTTAAGAAGATTAAAAGGGGAGAACAATATTATGAAGAAAAGTTCGATTTTGCTGTTGGCATTGCTAGTATTTACGTTGGTGCTGGCTGCTTGCGGTAATAATAAAGGGCAAGGTACAAATGGTCAAAGTGATGCTGGAAATGGAGGGGCAGCGCAATCAGGTCAGACGTTATTGGATCAGGTTAAAGCGAACGGCAAAATTCGCGTGGGTACAGAAGGAACATATGCACCGTTTACCTATCACGATAAAGATGGCAACTTGACTGGCTTTGACGTAGAACTGACCCGAGAAGTAGCTAAACGCCTGGGAGTGGAAGCGGAGTTTATTGAAACGAAGTGGGATGGTATTTTCGCAGGTCTTGATGCGAAGAGATTCGACGTAGTAGCCAATCAGGTCTCTATTCGTGACGACCGCAAAGAAAAGTATGATTTTTCCGATCCTTATATCGTTTCCAAGGCTGTTCTGATCGTTAATGAAAAAAATGAAGATATTAAGAAGCTGGCGGATCTTAAAGGTAAAAAAGCCGGACAATCCTTGACCAGTAATTTGACAGACATCGCTAAAGAAAATGGTGCAGAAATCGTACAGACGGATGGTTTTAACCAAGCGATTGATTTGCTGATTTCGGGTCGAATTGATGCTACAGTAAATGATGGTCTTTCGTATCTCGACTTTAAAAAGCAAAAACCTGATGCTCCTATTAAGGTGGTAGACGAGGCGGCAAATGCTTCACATAGTGGATTTTTGTTCAATAAAGGCAACGCGGAACTGGTAGAAGCAGTGGATAAGGCCCTCGAGGAAATTAAAAATGACGGTACCTACCTGAAGATTTCTGAGAAATACTTCGGCGAAGACGTATCGAAGTAACGGCGATACAACATGAGTGAAAGACATCTGGAAATATTCTTTGATTCTCTGCTGCCCTTGCTTAAAGCAGGAGTAGCCTTCACTATTCCGCTGGCTATCATTTCATTTGTTCTTGGCATAACTCTGGCTCTGTTTACGGCACTTGCACGTTTGTCCAATTTAAAGCCGCTAGTGAAACTGGCCCAATTTTATGTTTGGGTCATTCGTGGAACACCTCTTTTGGTGCAGCTGTTCATTATTTTCTATGGCCTCCCAAGAGTAGGAGTAACATTGGATGCATTCCCGTCAGCGGTAATCGGCTTTACACTTAGTGTCGGAGCATATGCTTCAGAGACGATCCGTGCAGCGATCCTCTCCATATCCAAAGGTCAATGGGAAGCGGCATATTCTCTGGGGATGACCCGTGGACAGGCATTAAGACGAACGATATTGCCGCAGGCGACCCGTGTTGCTATACCTTCTTTGTCCAACTCGTTTATTAGCTTGGTGAAGGATACTTCGCTAGCTGCTACGATTACAGTGACAGAGGTGTTTCAGACAGCACAGCAAATTACAGCAGTTACGTATGAACCTATGATTTTATATGTGGAGGCGGCGCTTATTTATTTGATAATGAGCAGTGTATTATCATACGCCCAGTCTCGATTAGAAAAATACAATGACCGGTATCACGCCAGATAGGAGCAAGAAAGATGCTTGAAATAATGAATCTTAAAAAGTCGTTTGGCGGCGAACAGGTGCTTAAAGGGATCAATCTTTCTCTTGAAAAAGGCAAAGTACTCGTTGTAATTGGACCTTCGGGATCAGGGAAAACTACGCTGTTGCGCTGCATGAACTTACTTGAGACTCCAACAGAAGGATCGTTATCAGTAGGAGGGCTTCGGCTTGATTTTTCACCAGGACAGAAGCTCGGGAGAAATGATGTGCTGTCGATTCGAAAGCGGACAGGCATGGTGTTTCAGAGCTATAATCTGTTTCCGCATCGGACAGCTGCGGAGAACATCATGGAGGGTCTGATCACCGTTCAAAAAATAGGTAAGGAGCAAGCTCGTCATCATGCGCTTGAATTGCTGCAAAAGGTTGGGCTTGTAGATAAGGCCGATGCGTATCCGTTCCAGTTGTCTGGCGGACAGCAGCAAAGAATAGGGATTGCAAGGGCAGTTGCCATGGATCCCGATTTATTGTTGTTTGATGAGCCCACTTCGGCGCTAGATCCTGAACTGGTTGGTGAGGTGCTTAAAGTCATAAAATTCCTTGCGTCTGAGGGGAGAACAATGGTTGTTGTTACCCATGAAATGAAATTTGCGGAAGAAGTGGCCGATCAGGTCATCCTGATGGATAATGGCGTCATCGTGGAACAGGGTACTCCACAGCAAGTGCTGCGCCAATCGACAAATGAGCGGACACGGTCATTTCTATCCCGCCTTAATGAGCAGAGAGATATATAGAATAGAAAAAGGTTAGAAGACTGGAAACGGAGCAGAAAAATATACAGAAAAAAGTGGTGGTGCAGAGATTTAAGCACCACCACTTTTTAATTACGCATCGCTGTTTTGCATAGTAACAGGCAGCGTTATTTTAATTGCTGTACCGTAGCCTTCTTCACTTTGTATTTGTACACCGTAGCGTGAACCAAACAATAACTGAATCCGACCATGAACGTTGTTAATGCCTATGCCGGATAAATGATGCCGCTTCTTTTCGTTAGCCTGATCCAGCGTGCAGTTCATTCCGATCCCATCATCCATAATCTCAATTACGAGATTCTCCTCAAATTTATGAATGAAGATATGAATATTCCCGCTTACATATCCAGGGAATGCATGAAAAAATGAATTTTCTACAAACGGCTGAATAATCAGCTTGGGAACAAGCAGTTGCAAGCAATCATCCGCTATTTCGTAATGAACGCCGATTTGTTCGCCATACCTGATCTGATTTATGAATACATAATGCTTGAGCGTTTCGATTTCGGTCTCTACGGTTACCATATCTTCTGTTGAACCAAGCGTACTCTGGAGCATAGAGATCAGGCTATCAATCGTCTGGTCCACCTGATCTGTACGGTGCATTTTGGCCAAATATTTAATGGAGCTTAATGTATTGTATAAAAAATGCGGATTAATTTGCATCTGCAACGCGTTGAGATCTGCTTTTCTGCGCTCCTGCTGTTCGTAGACGAGCTTGTCGGTATATTGGTCGATTTCTTTTATCAAGCGATTGTACGTTTTAGCCAGGACGTTAGTCTCGTAGCTGCCGCTTTCCTGTAAAGGATGAAAAAGCAGATTGTCCCCCTTTGAAGTCTGCATCGTTTTTACCAGCTTATTCAACGGATGGGTAATACGTCGGCTCAGGAAGTAGACAAAAATCAAACTAACGACAAGTACAATGCTAACTACCTTGAATATTTCGAACGACAGCTTGTATAAAGGAGCAAACGCGGTTCGTTGGTTGATCTCTTCAAACAAATAAGCGTTAAATTCGGGCAGAAAATAGGATATATAGGTCTGCTTATCATTTGGCTCTGTCCAGACCCCATTTGGCTTTTCTGCTGCATTGGTGGCGATGGACAGCAGGTCTACATCTTTTTTGCTGATTGAATCTTTAATGCTGCTGGACAGAATAGTGCCATCTGATGATATGAGTGAGATATGAATGCCTTCGGATATATACGGATTGTATTTTTGATTGATGTTCAATTCATCCATAACGACTGCAGCATACCCGTACATCCAACCTGTACCGCTCTCTACCAAAGGCTTGGTAGCAAAAATATAGTTGTTATATTGAACGGTTTCAGCGAATAAGTCCGGGCTGCTGTGGTAGCGAATACGGTTCGGAATATCCCCGTCAATAGTCATGTAAGTCGAGACGATATCCTGAGGAATCTTGTCCCATTTCAGCGCGTTGCTTGAATAGTGCCTGCCGCCTTCGCCGGGAAGTCCGGACACTATAATATGTGAATTTTCTGGACTCAAATAGTCTTTGTAAACATCGATATATCTACCTAATGTAATGACAAGATTCAAGTGTTCTAGAGTCGTATTGGCCGGCTTGGTGATGTAATTTTTGAACTCGTTGCTGCTGTTGATTTGAAGCATCGTATTTACGATTTGATCATTATATTTTAATAAATCATCCTTGGCGATATTCATATTACCCGTTGCATTCTGGACAACCTGATTTAGCAATATGCGCTCTGCAATTCTCGACGATGCCATGATGAGCACGAATGAAATAATAATAATACCTGACAGCATCAGGAAAAGAATCTTGATAAATATACTGTTTTTTCGCAGCATGGTAAACACCTGACTTTATTGAGATATTTGATGGCGATATTCGATAGGTGTCATCCCTGTCATCTTTTTGAATACCTTCGAAAAATAGTTGTGATCAGAAAAACCGGTTAAGCGGCTAATCTCGGATACGGAAAGCCCCTGTTCATGCAGCAGTTCCTTGGCCTTATCCGTCCGAACCCGACTGATGTAGGAGGTTAGGTTTTCCTGGGTTCGTTGTTTGAAATAGGATGATAAATAAGTGTAGTTCAAATGTAGACTATTGGCCATCTCCGATAATGAGATCTCATTGGCATAGTTTTTATTTACATACTCATAAACCTGATGCAAAATCATCGATTGCTGATAATCACTTCGTTGCACGATATTTTTAAGCCCTTCAAGAAACTGTGTCAAAATATTCTCCAGCTCGTGGATATCAAAGGCGAGATCGATCATTTTAAACAGCTTCAGCTTGGAGGAGCCAAGCTCTGTTACAGGCTGCTTTAACTGCTCCAGCGTGCTGATGGTCGTATATATCAGATTTTGACATAAACGCTTTAAGCTGTACTCATCGTAGGTGCGGTTGTTTTGAATTTCTGAAAAAAGCGCTTTCAACATTGTGATTGCATCATCGATTGCAAAAGTGCGAAGCGTACTTGTAAATTGTAATTCATCAAAATTCGTCTTTTCCCCGCCTATTGTCATCTCATTCTCTGGTACAAGTGCCTGCTCTGTAAAATACAACAGTTTACCAAGGTATGGAGTTAATCTTTCATGTTCTGATTTAATCAAGCTAAAAGCATCGAATGTATGCGAAAGAACAAAGGATATGAAGTTTAACGCATCCTGGGTATGCTGTGCGAATCGCTTCAGGGCAGCTATGACTTCCACTGACTGCGAGGGTCCGTAATTAACGAGCAGAAGAGCTTCGTTCTTTAGGAACACACAGCAATATTCAAGTCCTGATAAATGCTCTGCGCCCAAATCAATGATGATGCTCTCTATTTGGCTCTGGGTCCATTTTGTTCTGGATAGAAGCAGGCTCGTGCTTGCCTTGGCTATAATGAAATGCTCCAGCTTGAAATGCTGATGAAGCTCGTGACAAACGTCTGCTTTGTCGTTCAGCGCGGCATCGCTATCCAGCCATTGACCCAACAAGAGTGCAGGATCTTTTTTTACAGTAGGCTTGTTTTCACTCGTCAAATCGATATTGCTGCATAAGGATTGAATTAATGAGATTAATTCGGTAGCCGATATTTTCGGTTTGAGCAAATAATCATTAACTCCATATTTAAATACTTCACGAACATAATTGAATTCACTATAGCTGCTTAACACAACTATTTTAATTTCGGGATACTGCATGCGCATCGCCTTTGTGAACTCTACACCGTCCATAACTGGCATGACAATATCGGTAATCACTACGTGTGGTTGAACCGCTTCCATTTGTTGCAGTGCTTCCTGTCCGTTAGCTGCTTGGGCGACGATTTCGATTCCATATTCGCTCCAATTACATAGATGTAACATACCAGTACGCAAGATGGCTTCATCATCCACGATCATAACTCGATAAGCTGCAGTGTGTTTATTCATGAATACACCTCGTTGCATGTTCTTTTTTCTCATCATATATCAATCCGGATTATAAGGGTATTATTAGGCTCTTAAAGTTCAAAATATACAATAATTAATGCTACCACCAATAATTTTTACTATAATAAACTGACGTTAGACAAGAGAACAATAATTACTACTAATTTAACTCTAATAATTATTATACTTCCTTTTTTATTTTTTCTAAAATGAATATCGAAATACATGAAGCGCTTACAAATACTTTGACAAAAGGGGTTGTACAGATTGAAAAAATTGCTATCCGTATTGCTATTAGTCTCGATGACTGCTTCATTATTGGCGGCCTGCGGGTCTTCGAAATCATCGGAATCCACTGAGAAGGGTGCTGCTAATGAATCTGCAGGCTCTACTGCAACAAAGAAAGTCGTTGCTTGGGCATGGGACCCATCCTTTAACGGCGCTGCTCTGAAAATTGCTGAAGAGCTGTACGCAAAAGAAAATCCTGGCTTTGAACTGGAAGTCGTTGATATGGCGAAAACAGATTTGGAGCAAAAACTGAATACAAACCTTGCAGCAGGCGTTAAAGAAGGTCTTCCAGACATCATTCTGGTAAATGACCCGAACATTCAAAAATATGTAACCGCTTATCCTAATACATTTGCAGACTTTACGGATAAGGTTGATTTCAAACAATTTTCTCAATACAAAGTGGATGCGCTTACGATAGACGGAAAAGTATACGGCGTACCATTTGATATCGGTGTAACAGGAATGTTCTACCGCTCCGATTACTTGGAAGAAGCAGGCTATAAAGCTGAAGATCTTGAGAACATCACTTGGGATCAATACATTGAAATCGGTAAAGTAGTTAAGGAAAAAACGGGCAAATACATGGCTACGATCAACCCGAATGATGAAGCGTTAACTTCCATTCTTCTTCAATCTGGTGGTTCCTGGTACATTACTCCCGATAACAAAGGAAACTTTGTAGATAATCCGGTAATGACAGATACGCTTCGTGTGTATAAAGGGATTTCCGATTCCGGTATTGCCAAGCCAGTAACAGGCTGGAGTGAATTTGTAGGCAGCTTTAATGCTGGCGATGTAGCGACTGTTGTATCCGGTGTATGGCAAATCGCATCGATCATGGATGCTAAAGATCAAAGCGGTAAATGGAAAGTAGCTCCGATTCCAAGATTGAATGTTGAAGGCGCAGTTAACGCATCTAATGAAGGCGGCTCCAGCTGGTTCGTATTGGATGGATCAGCGAACAAGGATTTGGCTATCGATTTCTTGGCTAAAACAATCGGCAGCAGCAGTGAATTCTACGAGCGCTTCCTGAACGAAAACGGTGGTGTAGGTTCATTCATTCCTTCCTTCTCAAGTGAAGCTTATAGCCAAACTTCCGAGTTCTTTGGCGGTCAAGCGATCTATAGTGATTTCACGAAATGGTCTACAGAAGTACCGGGGATTACATTAGGAATGTACACACAAGAAGCAAAAGATGCACTTAAAAACGAACTGCCTAACATCTTGAATGGAGCAGATTTGACACAAAGCTTGGCTAACATTCAGAAATTGTTTGAACAGCAAGTGCAATAAATCTAAAGTTAGCAGGTGGTAAGAAATGAGCAGTAAATGGAATAAATCAAATCTCATGGGATGGCAGTTCGTCATATTACCTTCGGCGCTAATCCTATTGTTCAGCTTCTATCCTATGATTCAATCATTGTTGTTGTCGTTTCAGTCCGGTAAAGGGAATGTGTACAATTATGTTGGACTAGGCAATTACGGTCGCTTGTTCTCCGATCCTATGTTCAGACAGGCTGTACTGAATACTTTGCTATACCTGATCGTTCAGGTTCCTATCATGCTTATGCTGGGTCTTGTAATAGCGTATTTCCTGAACATGCCTAGTCTAAAATTCAAAGGATTTTACCGTACCGCTATTTTTCTTCCATGTGTAACCTCGCTCGTTTCTTACGCTGTGCTTTTTAAGAGCATTTTTGCAGTAGACGGAATTCTGAACCGGATGTTGATGTCAATTCATTTGATCCATGAGCCAGTTGCCTGGCTCATGGACCCGGTTTGGGCACGGGTGGTTATTATCGCAGCGATTACTTGGCGCTGGACAGGTTACAATATGATCTTCTATTTATCAGCGATGCAAAATATCGATCCAAGCGTCTATGAAGCGGCTTCGATTGACGGAGCTTCAAAGACACGTCAGTTTTTCAGCATTACGGTTCCTATGCTTAAACCGATTATTCTGTTTACTGCAATTATTTCGACGAACGGTACCTTGCAGTTGTTTGATGAAGTCGTTAACATTACGAACGGCGGACCGGGCAACTCCACGATGACTATATCCCAGTACATTTACAACTTGTCGTTTGTATATACGCCTAACTTTGGATATGCAGCAACAGTGTCATATGCAATTGTGATTATGGTTGCCGTGCTTGCATTTCTTCAGCTTAAGGTGGGAGGTGAAAAGAAATGAGGAAAATGTCTGCAGCAGGTATTCATCTGTTTCTGATTTTAGCATCTGTGGTTTCCTTGTTTCCTTTTGTTTGGATGCTGATCGGCATGACGAACAGCTCCTCCGAAATTGTGAAGGGCAAGTTCAGCTTCGGCTCGGAGCTATCTAATAACGTAACGAAATTGCTGGACATGACCAATCTGGGAGAAGCCTTTTGGAACTCAACAGTCATTGCGGTTGTGGGTACAATCTGCACATTGATTTTAAGCTCGATGGCCGGATTTGGATTTGAGATTTATCGCACCAAAGGCAAGGATCGTTTGTTTGGCCTGCTCATGCTGTCTATGATGATGCCGTTTGCGGCGGTTATGATTCCGTTGTTCCGTATGTTTAGCCAGATGGGAATGCTCAATACGCCATCGGCGGTTATACTGCCTACGATTACAACGGCGTTTATGATTTTCTTCTTCATGCAAAATACAAAATCATTCCCGCGCGAGCTTTTGCAGGCGGGACGAGTAGACGGACTAGGCGAGTGGCGCTTGTTTACAAGTGTTTACATGCCTACGATGAGACCGACTTACGCAGCAGCAGCGATCATTACGTTTATGAACTACTGGAACAGCTTCCTGTGGCCATTGATTGCCTTGCAAACGCAAGACAAGAAAACACTGCCGCTTATAGTTTCATCCTTGGCGTCCTCGTATAATCCGGATTACGGAATTATTATGGTTGCCATCGTTGTAACGACGCTGCCGACGGTTCTGATTTTCTTCCTGTTACAAAAGCAGTTCGTTCAAGGTATGCTCGGTTCAGTGAAGTAACCTAACAACCCGAGGTGATAGACTAACATGTTGACACAATTTACAAATGGATTGCTGCACGGGGCGGATTATAACCCGGAACAATGGCTTCATGATCCGCAGGTATTGCAGCAGGATATTGAATTGATGAAGAAGGCCGGCTGCAACATCATGTCGGTGGGTATTTTCTCTTGGGCTATGCTTGAGCCTGAGGAAGGAAAATACAACTGGGAATGGCTGGATGGTGTAATCAATTCGCTGTATGAGAATGGAATTTCTGTTTTCCTGGCGACACCTTCCGGCGCTCGTCCGGTATGGATGGCGCAAAAATACCCGGAGGTGCTGCGGGTTTCGAGTGATCGGCATCGAAATCTGTACGGAGCGAGACATAACCACTGCTATACGTCTCCCATCTACCGTGAAAAAATCAAGCTGCTAAATGAGGGGCTTGCCGCACGTTATGCAAGTCATCCAGCCGTAAAGCTGTGGCATATTTCAAATGAGTTCGGCGGAGAATGCCACTGCGATTTGTGCCAGGAAGCGTTCAGACAATGGCTCAAAAAGAAGTATGGCACACTAGACAAGCTGAATGCAGAGTGGTGGACTACGTTCTGGAGTCATACGTATAGCGATTGGTCACAGATTGAATCCCCTGCACCGCATGGAGAAAATGCGACGCATGGTATGAATTTGGACTGGCGAAGATTCGTTTCGGATCAAACGCTTGATTTCATGGAGCATGAAATTGCTGTTGTCAAATCTATTAATCCGAATCTGCCGGCTACTACGAATTTCATGTATTACTACAATGGCTTGAATTATTTCAAATTCAAGGATGCAATAGATATTGTATCGTGGGATAACTATCCGACCTGGCATAAGAAATCGGATTTTGATATTGCGGTAGACGTTGCGATGAATCATGATATTATGCGGTCGATCAAGCGTCAGCCATTTTTGCTAATGGAAAGCTCACCTAGTATGACCAACTGGCAGAGCGTTTCGAAGCTGAAAAAGCCAGGGATGCATATTTTGTCTTCCTTACAGGCGGTGGCTCACGGTTCAAATTCAGTGCAGTATTTTCAGTGGCGCAAAAGCCGCGGCTCCAGTGAGAAATTCCATGGATCAGTTGTATCCCATGACGGCAGCTCGGACACGAGAGTATTTAAAGAGGTAGCTGAGCTTGGAAGTATATTGGAGAAGCTGTCTGATGTTGCAGCTACTAATTGTCATGCAGAAGCAGCCATCGTATATGATTGGGAGAACAAATGGGCTATTGAGGATTCACAAGGTCCGCGCAATAAAGACATGGGTTATATAGAAGAAGTTCAGTCACATTATCGAGCGCTGCTGAAGCAGGGCATTACGACGGACTTTGTGGATATGGAATGTGATATAGACGGCTATAAAATAGTGATTGCTCCTATGCTCTATATGCTGCGCAGCGGATTTGAACGCAAGCTTCGCGCCTTTGTTGAGCAAGGAGGAACCTTGGTGTTGACTTACTGGAGCGGGATTGTGAACGAGAACGATCTGGTGTTCCAGGGTGAAGCTCCGCATCAATTGACTGATGTGATGGGTGTCGTCAGCGAGGAAATTGATGGCTTGTATGATCATGAGCATAATGCCGGACAGGTAGTTCAGCATATAGCAGGCTTGGAGTGTGCTTCTCTTGCAGGCACTTATTCCTGCAGTAAGCTTTGTGATTTACTGCATCTGAAAGGTGCCGAAGCTTTGATGCTTTACAATGACGATTTTTATGCAGGTCGTCCGGCTCTAACCAGACATGTGTATGGAAAGGGTACGTCCTATTATGTATCCAGCCATTTTGAAGAAGTCTTTTACGATGATTTCTATCATGATTTGGCAGCTTCAATAGAATTGTATAGGCCTGTCGCATCAGTATTGCCTGAAGGAGTATATACTACAGTTCGCTCTAATGAAAAGACAGAATATCTGTTTGTTCATAATTTTACAGACAAGCTGGCTGTTATGCCACCTTTTGGCTCAGAATGGCAAGCTGTAACAAGCAAGGAGCAATTGAATACTACATGGAATCTGAAGGCATATGATGTGCTCGTGGCAGTGCGCAATTTAGATTAACAGATTAGACTAATAGGCTGATCGGCGGTGTTACCGCTGATTCAGCCTATAGTATAAATAACATCTAGATGGGGAGGATTGTCTTAACAATGAAACGAATGAAAAAAGTAGTTTCAATGGTGCTTAGCAGCACTTTGCTGTTCAGCTCGCTGGCTATTTGGGGACCAACCAGTCGAACCGCTCAGGCAAGCAGTTTAAGTCTTCTGGAAAACTCAAGCTTTGAGATTAATGGAAGCGCTAACAGCATTCCGGAGGGATGGAAGGTAATAAATAATGGAGGGTCTGTGAGTACGCAGAGCGGTGGAAGCCAAGGAGATTTTTCCGCTGTAGTAAAGGGGACCAACGCCGGGAACTTTGATAGTCCAGCCGCGGGTTTGTATCAGGATTTAAGCAACTTGGAGCAAGGAACATACACTCTGATTGCCAATGTACGTACAAGTTCACCAAACTCATCATCACAGGCAGCATATTTGGAAACTAAAAATACGGGCAGCCCTGCGATGCGGTCTTATATCAACCAGATTGCTAATGCAGATGGCTGGACTCAGGTCGTAATCCGAAATGTATTGGTCTATAACGGTCAAGCTACGATTGGTCTTTATGTCAATCAAGCGGGTATGAACGTTGAAATTGATGATGTACAGTTTTATATGGAGTTTTCAGACAACAATCCGCTTCAAAACTGGGGCTTTGAATCAGGTACTGCGGATTTCTGGACCACCACCGGTGACACTGCAATCATCACAGATCAAGTTGATGCAGGTCAATACGCTATAAAAATGAACACGGGCTCTAGGATTGCACAGACCGTTACGGTCAAGCCGAACACAGACTACATTGTAACAACACGAGCTAAAGTGGACAATGAAGCCGACCGGATTCGGATCGGAGTATCAGGTATAAGCGAATCCAATACAGCACCTTTGGCTACCACTGATTATTCGCTGCTGTCACTTGCTTTCCGTACAGGAGCCGGCGAGACGTCAGCAACAATTTATGTGGAGCGTAATTCGGAAGGAAATGGCTATGGGTATGCGGACAGTATCGATCTTTTTGAGATGGATAACACGGTTGTCAAGGGAGTAGACGTCTCCTTTTTAAATGTGGTAGAGCAATATGGTGGCGTTTACAAGGCAAATAATGTCGAGCAGGATTTCTTCGACATTATGCGAAATCGTGGTGTTAATGCGGTTACGTCTATGTTTTTTGTAGAAGCCGGTAATTACATATACGATGAGAAGGTATGGAACGACTATCAAAATGGTAAACGTGAAGATCTTCCAAAGATTAGCGTGAACATGAATTACCAGAACGATCTCGCTTATTTGGGCACAGGAGTATCGACACCATTACAGATGATTCCAGGCTTTTTCGGTAAGGAACAGGCTCTCGACATTGGCAAACGTGCCAAAGAGCATCATATGAAATTTGAAGTCTCTTTTCACTACAGTGACAACTGGATGAGTGCAGCTAAGGCTTATAAGCCATTGGCATGGTTTAATCAAAGCATGGATCAATTGCAGACTTCAATGTACAACTACACGTATGATTTTATCAAAACATTAGCTGACGCAGGAGTAGCTCCTGACTCTGTTAAATTGGGCAATGAGCAAAATGGTGGGATCGTATGGCCTGAAGGAAAGATTTATTCTACGAATAGAGAAGGCTTTGCCAAGCTGGTCAACGCTTCTTATCAGGCTATGAAGGATGCATCTCCAACTACGCAAGGATTTTTCCACTTAAATAATGGCTATCAGCCGGAAACCTCTAATGATTGGTATACCAAAAACCTGAACAACGGTATGAAGTGGGATGGAGAAGCTTATTCTTTGTACGGCGGCCGTGATAGTGGCAATATATATTCCATGATGAGCAACAATTTCGACAAATGGAAAGGTAAAGACGTTATTTTTTCTGAGACAGGTTATTCTTTCACGAGAGATGATAAAGACCCTACCAAGAATGGTTCTGCATTATATGTTCCTTTTTACGAAACCTCACAACGAGGACAATACAACTGGTTGATTGAGTATATGCAGACGATTCGCGATGTACCCAATCCAAATAACGCTGAAGTAGGTTTTTTCTATTGGGCGGCGGAATGGATTACCAAAGGGAAGGGGCATAGCGAATGGTATAGCCCATGGATTCCTGGAGGAAGTACAACCGAATACGGAAATACAGTAGATAACCGTACTTTGTTTACGTATGACGGACATGCGTCTGATGGTACTTATGCCTACTTGTGGCGGGGAAAAGCAGTGTCCAAGCCGCTAGGCGGAAAAATTTCGCATAATCCGATCTCGGCAAGCTATGAGGTTAAGCCAACAGCGGTGTCAGGCTTGGCATTGCCTGGTGGAGATTTGACTCTGATTGCTGGCAACAGCGACAAGATGATTCCTGAGGTTGCTCCAGCGGGTCAATTTGCGTATACCAATGTGGAATGGACCTCCAGTGACCCATCGATCGCAAAGGTGAGTCATTCCGGAATTGTTACTGCCGTTCAGGCAGGTCAGGCGACTATTACAGCTACAACGGTAGATGGAGGTTTTACAGCTTCGCGCAATGTCATTGTAACCGCTCCAGTACTGGCTGATTCTATACAAGTAACACAGCCTGTAATCAGTGCCGATCAGCAAGTAATAGGCAATGTAGGAGATCAAATCAAGATTAATGCACAAATAACAAATAGTGCTACTGATAATCGTTTGATTTACAAATCCTCTAATCCTGAAGTAGCCAGCTTCCTCGGGGAAGCTGTGGAAACCAGCAATCCGGGGACGTTAATCCAACAGCGTGGCATCACGAATGACGTTACATTGATAGTGCACAATAAAGGAGAATCCGATATCACGATTACGTCTGCAGACGGTCATGCAGTGTATCAATTTAAGCTGAATGCAACAAAGATAGACGTTTCGAGCGTTGAGATTGATTCCGAGCAATTTGAGCTTTCTATTGGCCGTACCAAGCAGTTAGGAGCAAAGGTCCTTCCTGACAATGCTTCGTTCCCGGAGGTACAGTGGACTTCCAGCGACGAAGCTATCGCAAAGGTCAATGATAAAGGAGTAGTAACAGGCGTTGCAGCAGGCACAGCGACCATTACAGCAGCGGCTGATAAAGGTGCTGTTCATGATACAGTAGAAGTAACTATAGTTCCGGTAAAAGTTGAAGCTATTACACTGGAATCACAGCTTATTAGAATGCGAGCGGGTGCGACTCATACCGAGAAAGCCACAGTTACACCGGAGGATGCTTTAAATAAATCGCTGCTCTGGTCTTCCAGTAACGATAATGTATTTACGGTTAGTGATGGTGTTCTGACTGCTGTTGCTGACGGGTCGGCAACATTGACGGTGACATCTGCGGATGGCGGTGCTAGTGCATCTGTAGAGGTTGTCGTTGCAGATAGTCTTCCGGTTGCGGGAATCGTACTCAATAAAACCGAACTCAGCCTTGTTGCAGGTCAATACGAGCAGCTTCAAGCCAATCTGCAGCCAGCGGCTCCCGACAATCCGAATGTCACTTGGACATCTTCAGATGAGAGCATCGCATCCGTAACACAAGACGGTTATGTTGTGGCTAAAAAAGCAGGGGAAACAACGATCACAGTAACTACACAAGACGGAGGATTCACAGCCCAGGCACAGGTGCAGGTTTCTGACGAATTGCAGAAAAACAAGGTGACAGGGACAAGCAACATGTACGCTAAAAATCCTCCGCAGGATGCGATAGACGGTAATCGGAGTACGGCATGGTCTCCAGGTTCGCCTGCTGCAGGCAGAACGTATACATGGTGGGTTGATTTAGGTCAAATGGCAGAAATCAATCAGATTAATATGGAGTTCTGGGGAAAACAGAAGTACAGCATCGAGGTATCGGATGACGGTAAAACGTACACTGCGATTGTGAATCACTCTACCGTATTCAGCGATGATGTAAAAGTTACTGATGCTTTGCCGTCTGGAACAAAAGCGCAATTTATTCGTGTCGCCATGCATGAAACTAAGCAAGAGGGCAAAACAGTATGGCCTGGTATTGCTGAATTTACAGCAAAAGGCAGCTTCGTAACTAAAGCAGAATCTGTTGAAATAAGCAATGCTCCGGCTAAAGTGGTCACAACGGATTCAGTTGAGCTTACAGCAGGAATCAAGCCTTCGTTTGTAAATGAGGATATCGTGTGGACGTCCAGCGATCCAACTGTTGCAGAGATAATCAGCAATGGAAGTCAGGCTACGGTGGTAACAAAGGAATATGGCGGTGTTGACGGTGAGATTAAGCCGATAACCATTACTGCTACGACTGCTAGCGGTTTAACAAAGTCAGTCAGTATAGGTATTAAAACACCTGTCATTGTAGAAGGAATTTCATTGTACCGCAAAGACAGTGTTCATATCCCGGAAAATGGTATTGTCTCATTGGTAAATCAGGACACACTAGAGTTGGGAGTTTCTGTCTTCCAGGCTGATGCCGATCATCGACCAATCTATTGGGAATCCGATGCACCTGAAATTGCTTCAGTAGACCGTGATACTGGTGTAATTACAGCACATCAACCAGGACAAGCAAAAATAACAGTGTATGTTGATTCATATAAAAACTTATCCGTCGGATATTTGTTCGAGCAAAGCCTGACAGTGAGTGTAGTGGATCAGTTGTCCATTCCTGCTGCACCGAAGCAGGTTCAGGGAATAGCTTATGGAAAGTCGATACATTTATCTTGGGAGCCTGTGATTGAAGCGGCGGGATATAACATTTACAGAAGTAATGAAAATGGGGACTTTGTTCTTCTAAATGATACACCAGTAACAGAGCCTGCATATCAGGATTTAGGCTTACTGCCTGAGACTGCTTACTCGTATCAGGTAACAGCAGTGAATAGTGCCGGGGAATCGGCTCCATCTCAGGCTGTTAATGTTACGACTGAATCTGAAGACATTGTTCCGGGAGCACCTCAAGGAATCACCGCGGTATCATTGAGCAGCAGCTCGATAACCTTGAACTGGAATATAACGCCTGGTGCCGTGACATATGCTGTATATCGCGCAAACAGCATGGACGATGAATTCGTGAAGATCAATCTGACAGACATTCCTGATACTCATTATGAGGATACGAATCTAGCACACGATACAATTTATTTCTATAAGCTTCGTTCGTTGAATGAAGCAGGGTTGTCTGATTGGTCCGAAGCCGTCAGAGCTAAAACTCAAGCAAGCAAACCTGACCCCGGAACAGATCCGGGTACAGACCCGGGAACGAACCCAGGAACAAATCCAGGAACAAATCCAGGAACAAATCCAGGAACAAACCCAGGGACGAACAGCCCTTCATCGAGTAGCGGCAGTTCCAGTCAAGAACAGGGCAGCAATACTACTACGACACTAAAAGATGGACATGTCGCAGTAAATGCTGGAGTTGACAAGAATGGTGCAGTGAATGCTCAGCTTTCTGTGAAGGATTTGGAGCAGGCAATAAAATCTAACAACAATCAGACCTTGGTTATTGAAGTGGCAGCAAAGCAAGGTGAGGCACAAAATATTAATCTATCTATTCCAGTTGGCCCACTTCAAGATGCTTCTGTGAATATTAAAGAGGTTCTGCTTCAGGCGAGCGGAGTTACTCTGAAGCTGGATAATGACAAGCTGCAGGATGCCTTGTCCGGTGCTAAAGGTCAATTAGAGTTTAGCTTGAGCATCACTCCTGCGCAAGGAACTGCGAGCACATCTGAAATTCAAAGTGCATTGAACGGTAAAACGGCATATCGATTTGAAATTAGCCTTGATGGCAAGAAGTTGGCAAATTCTGAGGCTGCTCAAATGTCGACAATATTGCTGCCATATGCTTTGAGCAATGGCGAAATGGCTCATCAGGTCGTTGTTTACCATATTACTTCTGAAGGTAAGCTAGAACTCGTGAAGAAGGCGAAATATGATGCTAACAATGGTGTAGTAGCCTTCACACCAAATCAAGAAGGAGCTTATGTTGCATTAAACGCACCTATTTCCTTTAATGATCTTGGAAAAGCAGAATGGGCTAGAAATGTTATTGAATCGTTGGCATCCAGAGAGATTGTCAAAGGTACGGGTGAAGGATTGTTTAACCCGAATCAAGCGATTACTCGCGCGCAATTTGTTCATATGCTTATAAGCGCTTTAGATTTGAAAGGAACGAATAACGGCAGCGATTTCACAGATATACCTCAGGACTCATGGTATGTTGCTTCAGTTTCTATCGCGAAGCAATTGGGAATCGTTACGGGAAGAAGCGATGGTAAATTCGACGGAAACGCTACAATTACTAGAGAAGAGATGGCTGTCTTGGTATACCGTGCCGCGATGGCTGCAAAATTGCTAGATGATGTAGCGATCGGCAAGACAGGCTTTACAGATGAAGCAGCATTTTCCGGATATGCAAAAGATGCTATCCATTCAATGAATGACAAAGGAATCATTCAAGGTGTTGGCAATGGTCAATTCCAGCCAAAAGGACTCGCAACCCGAGCTCAAGCGGCGAAAGTTATTTACGAGATATTGAATCTATAAGCAATTTTAAAGGCTGCCCAGTGGGCGGCCTTTTTTTGTGTTTTCTCTGGCTGGTGAAAGTCCGGTCACGGGAATGACCAATCCCGATCTAGCTGGAATACCTGCGAAAGGCGAAATGGTATGCGAAGTGAATATGGGTTGCATAGCCTTTAAAGTCCACTTGACTAGTGGATTTGATAAGTATATATTAATAAATACTTTAATAATTAACAACTAATTATTTAAGATATTTAAATAAATAGCGAATTGCATTAGCCATTGAGGAAATTAACAAGTAATACGATCAGGCTACTGCTTGAGGAGGTAGAAGATTGGTCAAGGAAGAGGCGTTATTTGAGGTAGCTTCGATGTTTCGCAGTCTACTGAAAGGTATTTCACATGAATGGAATAAGAAGGGGGATAGTAAGGTAAGTTTTCCGCAATTTAAAATGCTGCACTACCTTAAGAAGCAGGGTCCGCTTAAAGTGTCTGAGGTAGCAGACGCACTTGGCATAACATCGGCGGCAGTGACAGGGATTACGGATAAATTGTTGGCAGAGGGCTATGTTTCCAGAGAGCGTGCGGAGAACGATCGTAGAGTTGTTATCATAACGGTTACCGAACAAGGAGAAGCCGTTATTGAACAGATCTTGGAGAGTCAGAAAGAGACGATTCAAATGATTTTTAGCAAGCTGGAAGAAGAGGATATCCTTCATTTGAGACGTGTTTTTTCAACAATTCTTAAAAATATAGAAAACAACGAGTAAAGGAAATGGAGAGAAATTATGGAGCATTTATCACAAAAACGCAAAATGACAATCATGATTGCTATTATGGTTGCCATGTTCTTTGCAGCGATTAATCAGACCATAGTAAGTACGGCAATGCCGAGAATTATTTCAATCCTTAATGGGATGGAATACTATACTTGGACGATTAATATTTACTTACTGACTTCAACAATCGCAACCGTACTGGTCGGCAAGCTGTCTGATATATTTGGACGGAAACCATTCCTATTAATAGGTATTTTATTGTTTATGGTCGGGGCCTTTTTGACGGGTACTTCGAATGATGTATTTCAATTTATTACTTATCGCGGTATTCAAGGTATTGGTGCCGGTATTATTCAATCGACAGCATTTACAGCTGTAGGTGACCTTTTCTCACCACGTGAACGGGGTAAATGGATGGGCTTTATGAGTGCGATCTTTGGTTTCTCCAGCGTACTTGGTCCGACACTTGGTGGTTATTTGGTAGATCATCTTGATTGGCATTGGCTGTTCTGGATTTTCCTGCCGCTTGGTATTGTTGCATTTGTTATGATTATGATGCTATTCCCTAAAGTGGAACGTAAACCGGGGGAAAGCATTGACTACTTGGGTTCATTGTTAATGACGACAACGATCGTACCTCTTCTATTAGCATTTTCTTGGGCAGGTACGCAATATGCTTGGGGTTCAGCGCAAATTCTCGGACTTCTGGCCGGAACGCTTGTATCAGCGATTATTTTCGTCCTGGTTGAACTAAAAGCATCAAATCCAATTCTTCCGATGCATTTATTTAAAAATGGAATAGTAACTATTTCTAACTTGATCGGCTTTATCATGAACTTCGGTATGATGGGCGCTATGATCTATATTTCATTTTTTGTTCAGGGTGTGCTTGGCATTTCTCCAACCTATGCAGGTTATGTGACGATGCCAATGTCCATTTTTATGGTGGTTACAAGTGCATTCGTTGGTCAAATTATTTCTAAAAAAGGCAAGTACAAACGTTATGCTATTATCGGGGTTCCGATCATGATTATAGGTATGGCCATGATGGTATTTATGAATGACATCTGGTTGGCAGTATTGAGCATGTGCGTGTTTGGCGTAGGATTGGGACTTGGCATGCCGGTATTCTCATTAGCTACACAAAATGCAGTGCCACATAAGGAGCTTGGCGTCGTTACAGCATCCTCGCAATTGTTCCGAAATTTAGGGGGGACGATTGGTATTGCGGTGATGGGTACAGTAATGGCCAACAGTCTCAGTAAAAACCTGAAAGAAGCTATGCAGTCTCCCGATGCTCCGAATTTAAGTAACATAGATCCAACTGTTGCGAAACAAATAGCTGCCTTTGCGAATCCGCAGACATTAATGAACAAGCCGTTGATTGAGCAGACACAAGCTAGTTTGCCAACAGAAATACAGCCTGTCTTTGAACAATTGATTGCGAGCATGCGAGATATCCTTGGCACCACGTTATCTCACGTATTCTTGACAGGTACTCTTGTGCTTGTGGTTGCATTTGTGCTCGTGTTTTTCCTGAAGGAGATTCCTCTCCGTACAACAAATCAGGAGTCAGCAAAAAGTGCACAATCTCACGGAGAAGCCAAGTTGGCAACATCCGGGGTTGAAGAATAAAAAGGATTGAGTTCCACAAAAACAAACCCGAAAGATGGACGCTTTTATGAAGTTGTCGGGCTTTCGGGTTTTTCATTTGCGTATTTTGATATCCGGATGTGAAGCGAATTGTATGGCGCTATAACAGTAAGCAACAGCCTGAAATATGCAGGAATTTTCTCTCGAGATTGCTGCTTCAGAGCATTTTCTTGATAAAAACCTGTCATTTTATACGAAAATAAAGAGTATGCCACAAGTAATCGTGATTAGGCTCGTGTCGTGTTAAACAGAAGCATCATGGGCTCCAATTGGGCGTTTTCAGCCTATCTCAGCACTTCGGTAGCAATAAAGGAAAAAGGTTCCCCTATTCCATCAGGATTCGCTCAAGATCATAAAATAAAGGAACTTCATTCCTCTATTTTAGTGCTAAACGCTAATTTTTCGTATTTTAGGGCAATTTCAGTAAGGATAAAGGAAAATATTTCCTCTATTTTCTTTAAAATCATCTCATTTTCGAAAATAAAGGAAATTTTTCCCTCTACTGTGTTCGATCTGCAATCCTCACGTTAAGCTGATAGCCAGTAATTCGACGTTAACTTTGAATCCGAAATTTTAAGAAAGGGACGTGTGGACATGAACAAACCAAGAGTGGTCGTTATAGGCAGCTTGAATATGGATATCGTGGTTGAAACGGAGCGATCCCCGCAGGTAGGAGAAACGTTGCTTGGAGAACGAATCAGGTTCATCCCTGGTGGAAAAGGGGCGAATCAGGCAGTTGCAGCGTCACGTCTTGGGGCAGAGACGGCGATGATCGGAGCGGTTGGTGACGATGCCTTCGGTCAGGAACTGCTAAATGCCCTGCGAGATGATGGCGTCGATGTAACAGGCGTAAATTGTATTTCGAATATGACAACAGGTGTGGCTTCAATCTATGTTACAGAAGGTGACAACAGCATTGTTGTTGTTCCCGGTGCGAATTACAAGGTAATGCCGGATGATATCGATAAGAACGAAGATAAGCTGAAGCAGGCGGATATCGTTCTTCTGCAACTTGAAATTCCGGTAGATACCGTGCTGCACGCTGCAAGAAAAGCTAAATCACTAGGTAAGATAGTTGTTCTCAATCCCGCACCAGCTCAACCATTACCGAATGAAATATTTAGCTATGTTGACTACATTACGCCAAACCGCTCAGAGCTAAGCCGATATACGGGAATAGATGCGGAGGGTGAATCGTTGGAGACAGCTATGCAACGCATGAAAAAAATGGGAGCAAACCATGTCGTTACAACGCTTGGGGCGAGCGGTTCTGCTTACTTGAGTGATGATGGCAAGGTTCGCATGATATCAGGATATAAAGTACCCACCGTTGATACGACGGGAGCAGGTGATTGCTATAACGCAGGTTTGGCAATAGCTGTAACTCAGGGTAAAAGCTTGGATAAGGCGGTTGATTATGCCGGTCTCGTCTCCGCGCTGGCTGTAACGAAGTTTGGTGCTCAGGCGGGAATGCCTGCGGAGGCAGATGTGCAGTGTTTTGCGGCTGAACAGCGTAACAAGAATTGACCTAGCTCTTAAAGAGGTGTACCACCAAATGTATAATTCGATTCTGTGTCATATATATGTTATATATTTCTTATAATCTATGGTTTTGTGTTATTATTATTTACATAAATATATTGACAAGCCTATGTTTTAGCATATAATAAAACACAAGATTAAAGTTTTTACACGTCACACCCATTTCTGTGATAGGTTACTTAACATAATGAGAGGGTGTGTTGCATGGTAATGAATGCAGGCGAATTGAAACAGGAAATTTTGAGGATTTACAACGCGATAAATAAGCAAATTTTTAACGTGGGTGTAAAACAGCAAAAGGTGGATTTCGTCGGAAACAAGATTTTGATTATGTCGTTGAATGGGCGGGTTCCGGTACTGAAGCTGCTGGATGAGGATTATCCTTCTTCTACAAGGCAGCTCGATTATCTCCTGTTTCAGATTTTCAAACGGGAGCTTAAAGCGGAGTTCGAACGTAAATTTCAATTAAATATTGTCGCTGTACTCAAAGATTACGATGCCGAGACCGAATTTTCCGGTACGATCGTGGTTTTGGATCGCGATGTGGAGCATTATCTGAAGGAATCGCTGGAACTCTAGTATAGAGAGCTGGTTAATCGTCAGTTTGGCCCTTGAACGTATCGTAACGATGCGTCTACAGGACTGAGCTGACGATTTTTTATATCCAAAAAAGATTTATCACTTAACGAATACTTTTTAAACTTGCAATTAAAAGGAGGATGCAGTCGATGCAGCATAAAATTGAAATTTCCGGGGTTAGCAAATGGTTTCGCAGAAACGGTCAAGAGATTCCGGCCATGCAAGAGACGAGCCTGACGATTGAGGAGGGAAGGTTCGTCAGCATTATCGGTCCCAGTGGCTGCGGGAAATCGACTTTGTTCAATATTATTGCTGGACTTGTACCCCCTTCAACGGGAGAGGTTATTGCAGACGGCCAAAATATTGTAGGTAAAACGGGGTATGTTGGCTACATGCTGCAAAAGGATATGCTTCTCCCTTGGCGTACAATTCTGGATAATATCATCCTAGGCATGGAGGTGCGGGGAGTTCCGCGCAAGGAAGCAGTAGAACGGGCCTTACCTTTGATAGAAAAATACGGACTTAAAGGCTTTGATAAGCATTATCCGAAGGAGCTGTCCGGTGGCATGCGGCAGCGTGCGGCGTTGCTGCGAACACTGCTGTATGATCGCGACATCATTTTGCTGGATGAGCCTTTTGGGGCCCTAGATGCACAGACGAGATTGACCATGCAGAATTGGCTGCTGCAAATCTGGACTGATTTCGGGAAAACGGTGCTGTTTGTTACTCATGATATCGATGAAGCTATTTATCTGTCAGATGATATTTATGTGTTTTCATCACGTCCTGGACGGGTGAAGACAAAAATTACAGTAACGATGGAACGTCCGCGGAAAACAGAGGATATGACCTCGCCTGATTTTATGGAGCTGAAGCATCTTTTGATGGACCAGCTATCCGCAGGGCATGAGGAAGAACAGGCGATTTAATGGATTGGCATTCAGATATTACTAGGAGGGGATTTGTTTATGGAAACTGTACGGAAGTCAGCATTTGTTATTCATCCATTGACTGTGGAGTCGGCGCAAGCAGCAAAAACAAAAAAGTCGGAGTCAGCTCCGCTGATCCATGATGAGGAGGCTGTAAATCGGAAAAGAGCTCGCTTGATTAGTTGGGGTAGATTCGCTGTGGCTGTACTGCTGTTTGTCATCTGGGAGATATTTACCCGCATCGGATTGCTTGATCCTTATTACTGGAGCAGTCCAAGCGCTATTCTTCAAACTACCTGGCTTCAAATCAATGAGGGGACTTTGCTTGGGGATATCGCATATACGTCGGGCTCCACTATACTCGGTTTTGTGTTTGGCACATTACTCGGAGCGCTGCTTGGGCTATCCTTTTGGTGGTCGAAAAGTTATGCAGGCATCAGTGAGCCATATCTGATCATTCTTAATGCCATGCCGAAGCTTGCTCTCGCACCTGTATTGGTTATTTTGCTGGGGATCGGTTTTTTCTCCAAGGTGGCATTGGCCTTTTCTATGACGGTCGTAGTTTCAGCCTTGTCTGCTTATAGCGGGGTTAAAAGTGTTGATCCGGACATGGAAAAGCTGATGTATTCGCTTGGTGCCAAAAGGATGCAAGTGTTCACTAAGGTCGTCATTCCATGGTCGATGCCATGGATCATCAGCAGCTTACGGATCAACATCGCACTGGCCCTCGCAGGTGCTATTGTTGGTGAATTTATAGCATCAAGTCAAGGAGTCGGACGAATGATTATGTATGCGGGCACGATTTTGGATATCAATCTCGTCTGGGTAGGTGTCGTTGTCTTGTCTGTGCTTTCCATGGTGATGTACTGGGGGGTAGTTCTGATAGAAAAATGGTTGTCCAAAGGATTAGGAGTACGATAATTTTTGTGGAGGAGAATTGTGTATGAAAAAAAGAATGGCATTGCAACTCATGTTATCCCTAGGTCTTGTTGGCGGCTTGCTCGTCGGCTGTGGCAATAAGCAGGAGACTGCAGGGACGGCGGACGCAGCGGCGAATGGCGGGAAGCTTAAGAAAATCGTCATAGCCGAGCCGGTTCACTCTACAGGATATTTGCCACTGTATTTGGCTCAGCGTGAGGGTTATTTTGAGAAACAAGGGCTGGAAGTGGAGGTTATTCAAGCTACAGGCGGTGCTCACGTGACTGCGGTTGTCAGCGGTGATGCATGGGGTGTAATCGGTGGAACGGACTCGAATGCGCTTGCTAATAACAAAAGCTCTGATCCGATTGTCTCGGTAGTAAATGTGGTGAATCGCGCCAATGTATATTTGGTAGCTAAAAAGGGACTTGAACCGAAAAGTATGTCATATGAGGACCTTAAGGAGTTTTTTAGAGGTAAAAAAATCAACGCGGGACGTCATGGTGGAACTCCGAACCTGCTGACACGATATTTGCTAATTAATCTGGGATTAGACCCAGAGAAGGATGTTACTTTGCTAGAGCCGTCTGACGCCTCGACCGTGGTTACGATGGTGGAACAAGGGGCAGCGGATATTGGCAACGGAGCTGAACCGCTCATCAGTGAGGGTATTACGAAGGGGGTATGGGGAGAGCCTTTTTACAAATTTCATGAATTCGGTGATTTCTCTTATTCCGTACTTAGTGTGAAGAAGTCGACGATAGAGAAGGACCCTGAGACGGTGCAAAAGTTTACGGATGCGATCATTGAGGCGCTTAAAACGGTCCAAAATGATAAGGAGCTAGCTATGAAAAATATGAAGGCAGAATTCCCAACAATGTCTGAGAACGCAGTCCAGGCTTCCTTGGATCGGGCTTATGAGGATAATTTGTGGAGCGTAGATGGTTCTATTAGTGAGGATGCAGTAAAACAGGATATGGATATGCTGATCAAAACCGGTATTTATACAGGGAATTATTCTTACGATCAACTGGTTGACATGCAATTTGTAAATCACTCCAATAAACAATGACTTACAAAAACTACTACGAGGTGAATGTCGGTGAATAATCTAGAGCGCAAATTGCTTAACAATAATTCGGCGGTTTTGGTAGTGGATGTTCAAAATGATTATTGCCATCCTGATGGAGCGATGGCTATGGTAGGGAATGATGTGAGTGGCGTGAGCGGTATGATGCCTAATTTGCATCGACTGCTGGCTGCAGCAAGAGAGCATAAAGTACCGATCATTTTCGTACAGACTTTTCATGAGGAGGCGACTGATTCAGAGGCTTGGAAAACCCGTTCATCCGGTAAGTCGGGGAAAGTATGCCGCGTTGGAAGCTGGGGGGCGAATTTTTTTGAAATTGCTCCCGAGCCAGGCGAAATCATAATTAACAAACATCGCTACAGTGCATTTATCAACACTAGACTTGATTCAGTGCTGCGCAGCCAGAAAATCGAAACATTGATCGTCGCGGGAGTCAGTACGAATGTATGTGTAGAGTCTACGGCAAGAGATGCTTTTATGCTGGATTACCATGTTGTATTGCTTAGTGATGCCTGCGCTTCCTATTCGCGTCAGGCTCATGAGATGACCATTGAAAATATTGCAGGTTATTTCGGCGAGGTGACGGATGCCATAAGCATTGTGTCTTTGTGGGAGCGAGAGCTTGGGATTCCTATGGGAAATATACTGTAGAAGCTGGTGAAATTTAAGATGAATAACAAAACCCGTGCGTTGGTTCAATACATCATCTGTACAGGGGCGTTTCTATCTAACTTGTCTGCGGGTATGTTCAATATTGCCTTGGTAGACATAGCACGGGATTACGAGGTGCCGATCGCCTTGGCGCAATGGGTTGTGACTGCATATCTGCTTGTAATTTCTGTGCTGCTGCCGATCATGGGAAGACTAGGAGACACCTTTGGCCGACGAACGGTGCATAATATCGGTTATTTCAGCTTTGCGCTGGGTGCGCTGTGCTGTGCTTTTGCACCTTCACTCGGCTGGCTGATCGCTTTTCGGGTTCTGCAAGCAATTGGGGCTTCCATGTATCAAGCAACCAATATGGCGCTGATCGTCTCGGTGTTTCCGCCCGAGAAACGGGGGAAGGCACTGGGTCTGATCAGTACATTTGTGGCTGCAGGCTCCATGGTGGGTCCAAGTCTCGGTGGCCTGCTGATCCAATGGTTTTCTTGGAGAACGAACTTTTGGCTATTAGCTGGAATCGCGGCTATTGCCTGGGTGTCCGCTCAGCGTCTCATACCGAAGGATAAGCCAGAGGCCTCACGTTATATCGATGTTGCTGGTGCTGCGTTATTCGCTGCTTCACTGACTGGTTTGGTTACTGCTGTCAATCTGGGCTCCTTGTGGGGGTGGCAATCCCCCGCAGTAATTTTGCTCCTGCTGCTTTTTGCATCCAGTGCGGCAGGGTTTGCTGCTTGGTGTCTCTCTTCCAGATGGAATGGGGAACATACGGCGGGAATGCGCCCTGCACCGTTTATTGAACTGAAGCTATTTATTGATGCGGGAATGAATACTGGAATTTTGATTACCGTAGTTACTTATATGGCGGCTTTCTCGTCCCAGCTTGTTTTGCCGGTATTTCTTCGCGGCGAGATGGGGATTTCTCCGGCGATGGCTGGATTTATTATGATGGGGTATCCTCTTGCGTTAATCATTGTATCGCCTATTTTTGGAAGCTGGTCGGACAGGCTGGGTTCCGTTCCGTTATTGGCAACGGGATTATTAATGATGGGCGGTGTGCTGGCGGCTCTAGGTTTTCTGAATCCGTCTTATCCGCTTTTTCTGTTGATTGTGCTAATTGTGCTGCTTGGTGTTTCCATGGGCATGGTGACGTCGCCTAATAACAGCCTTGTGATGGGAAGGGTGGAAAGTGAGCATCTCGGTCTGATTAGCAGTCTACTCGCTCTTTCGCGTAATCTTGGTATGATGTTCGGTACGGCGGCAGGCGGCGCTTTGCTTGTAGGTGGAACGGGAGGGGGAGTGAGCGCTAGTTTGGTTGGCTTTCGTGCTGTATTCATTATTTGCTTGACCTTGGTTGTGTTCTCTTTGGTTCTCCTTCTACTTACAGTTCGTTTTACGAAACAACGCTACCGCCATGAGGAAACAATGTCATCTTAACGATTTGTAAAATAAAAGAGGGTTGCATGCTCAGGAATGCATCTCTCTTTTTATTTTGATCACTAATCTGTTTTCATTTATCCCCGTCAGGTGACTCGAAAATCTTGCCATCCCTTAAACCTCGGGAATCAACCATTAATTCTTATACTAGGTAAAAATTCCCAAACAACAGCATCTGCCAAATGGCTTATACAGTGAGGAAATCAACTGAAATATATAGCATAAATGAATTATCATGCTTCTCGTTTTTCCAATCATCTTGGAATATAGTGAATTAGAAAGCTATATTTGTCTAGAAAATCGTAGTTTGACTACAAGACTATGGTAATAGAATTAGAGAAATCAATTGAACTAAACGTAGTTGGTTTAGTTATAAAGTCCTGTCATAAACGGTTGAATATGGGACTTTTTTAGAATAAAATACCATATTTTCTTATGAACAAATGATCATTGACTATAGTCATGAGCCAAAATATACTGAAACTAGAAACTGATGAATGTATATACATTATTTGTATGACTATATTGTCTCTATAATGCAAACGTTTGCGCGTGATTTGAGGCATTCCCTAACGAAAGGGTGGAAAGCTGCTTTTTTGCTCCTTTTTGTCAAACCATGTATTTATATGATTTATGTTAGGGGGACATTAATGAAAAATTTTTTAGAACGAGATATAGCTGGAGAGTCCAGACAGTATTGGATGGATCTTTTGTCCTTACCATGGGAGCAGGTAGAGCTGCCGTCACCTTATCCGAAGCAGTCGCAATTTACCCTGAAGGAGACTTCATTTGCGATTGAGGAGGAGACAGCGCTTCGTCTGTTGCAAATGGGGAAATCGAGTTCAATGTCGGTCTTTGTCTTGCTCTTAGCTTCTTTTCAATGCATGCTTCACAAATACAACGATCATGAAGATATAGTACTATCTCTCCCTATCCTTCCATCAAACGATGCTCAAACTAACGATTGTATAATAAACCGAATTTCGATTCACAAAGGAATGACGTTCCAGGATTTGCTAATGCAATCCCGCGATATGTTGACCCACGGATACATGCATCAACACTACCCTCTCACACATGTTGCAAGCTTGCTTGGCAAGAACGGAGAAAATCCTTGGCCTGTACCTATTCTGTTCGCAATGGAACAGCTTCATGGCGAACAGGAAAGCTTGCGAGCACTCCTATTGAAATATCAGCCTAATCTGACCGTAACCATTGCTCGAGATGATCCACAAATCCAGCTTAATGTTGCATATAATGCCGAGCAGTATTCGGCTGGGCTTATCGAAGCGTATTTCACAGCTTATTCGTACCTGCTAAGACAGATTGTCCAAAATAGCAAATTGAACATCGACGAGCTTCAGCTCCTGAGCACAGAAGAACGCAATAGATTGCTATACACTTTTAACAATACAGATAGACAGTATGATGAATCGCAGATGCTGCACCGTCTTTTTGAAGAATCCGCTAAACGGGTACCGGATCGGGTCGCGATTATTCATGACAGAGGCAGCTCTACATACGCAGAGTTGGATAGTAGATCGAATCGGCTGGGCAGACTGCTGCAAAATAGAGGCGTTGTTCCCGGCGATCATGTTGCAGTGGTGGTTGATCGATCGGAAGAGATGATAACTGCCGTATTGGCCGTGCTTAAGGCAGGCGGTGCTTACGTTCCGATGGAACCGTCCTTGCCGCGATCCAGGGTCGAACACATTGTAAAGAGCTTGAATATTCGCCATATCATTACGAAGCAGGTCTTCATCCCTCATCTATCCGAGATGATTTGGAAACTTCCTTGCTTGCAGGAAATTTATGTGGTGGATGCAATGAAAGAGCATTTATCGTCAGAAGCAATCGATGTCCAAGCGGTCAGTGAATTATGGGATCACTTCTCGTCAACAGGTGTGGACCGGGTGACTCGCGGAGGATTCTACAGCAGCTACAATGGTGAACCATTCTCTGAAGAGGAGGTTGAGGAATATGTGCAGCGTGTCGTAGGGCTGGCTATACCGCATCTTCATTCGGCTTCGAGAGTGCTCGAGATCGGTTGTGGCTCAGGGCTAATTGCATTCGAATTAGCAGAGATTGCTGGTGAGGTTGTCGGAATGGACCCCTCCGAATCGACCCTTGCACTCAACCGGGAACAGGCAGAACGGCTCGGTTTGAACAACACGACTTTTCTGAATGGATTTGCGCATGAACTGACGGAGAAGGTGGTCGAAGGTGAGTTCGATCTCATTTTGCTTGCGAGTACGGCGCATTTTTTCCCGGGTTATGTATATACGCAGGACGTCATCCGGCAATGCCTGAACATGCTTCGACAAGGCGGCGTATTGATCCTGGCGGATTTGCCTGATCTCATGCAGAAGGAACGATTCCGCGAATCCCTGGAAGAACATCGCCGTGATCATGGCATTTGTGAACGACAACGTACAAATATAGACACAGAGCTATATTTTAATGAGTCATTTTTCCGGTATGTGATGGATTGTAACGAGCATCTGGTATCTTTCGAGCTAGTCCGGCGAAATCCGCAGAAAATTGTCAACGAACTACGGTTCCGAATGGATGTCATTCTGTATAAGCAGAGCATAGTGACTGAGACGGAATTAAATAGAAATCCTTCCTCTCTTACGGAAGAACCCGATAAGCGGTTTTGGTCCGCACACCATATTGGCTTAATGGATGAAGAGCCTGTCCGCAGCACGGTTACTTCCGATGATCGGGCTTATGTAATATTCACTTCAGGCTCGACTGGAGTGCCAAAAGGTGTTGTAGTACAGCATCGACCTGTCATCAATCTGATCGATTGGGTAAACCGCACATACCGTATTTCGGAACAGGATCGTGTTCTGTTCATTACTTCGCTTAGCTTTGATTTGTCTGTATATGATATTTTTGGTTTGCTTGCAGCCGGAGGTTCGATACGAGTGGTTGGAGAAACTGACGTCCGCCGAGGGGATAGACTTCTGAGGATGCTGGAGGAGGAAGATATTACACTCTGGGATTCCGCTCCAGCAGCACTACAACTGCTTACACCGCTGCTGGAAGATGAGCATTTTTCATTGACTCATAGCAGCTTAAGGTTGATTTTTCTGAGCGGAGATTGGATACCGCTAAATCTTCCAAACGTGTTGCAGCGCTTCTTTCCGGGCGTAGAAGTGATTGGACTCGGAGGAGCAACGGAGGCGACGGTATGGTCGAATTATTTTCCGATTGAAGAAGTGAAGCTGGAATGGGTCAGTATTCCTTACGGACGTCCGATTCAGAATGCTCGATATTATGTTTTGGATTCTCGTCTTTCTCCATGTCCAGTTCATGTCCCGGGAGAGTTATATATCGGTGGTGATTGCTTGGCATCGGGATATACGAACGCATCACTGACCGAAGAAAGATTCATTCAAGATCACTTTGTTCACACTGCAGGCGCTAAGATGTACCGGACCGGAGACAGGGCGAGGTGGATGCCAGATGGCAACATCGAGTTTCTGGGCAGACTTGATCATCAAGTCAAGATTCGAGGCTATCGCGTGGAAATAGCGGAAATTCAAGCTAAAATGCTGAAGCACCCGGCGATCAGGGAAACGATCGTAACAGATTATTTGGGACAAGACGGACAAAAGCAATTATGTGCATATTATGTTACCTCACAGGCAGCCTTGCGGACAGATGATTTAAGAGACTATTTGGCTGGATTTCTGCCAAGTTACATGGTTCCTTCGTATTTTGTTAGCTTGGAATGCATGCCATTAACGGAGAACGGCAAAGTAAATCGCCGATTGCTGCCTGAACCAGTACAAGATGGACGAGGCCAGAAATCGTATATTGCTCCGCGAGATGAAAAGGAGGAGACGATTGCTGCGATATGGTCGGAGTTGATCGGTGTTGAACAAATCGGTATTAGAGACAACTTCTTTCATATGGGTGGCAATTCCATGCATATCATCGGGATGCATATGAAGCTTTCGGAGCATGGTTACAAGGTATCCACATCTGATCTGTTTAAGTACCAAACGATTGAAACCCTTGCCGAGGTTATCGCACTTGCAGACGAAGACAGAGAACCGGCTAAGATATCGGCTGGGCAGTTACCAATTCATCCCAATGTCATATACAGTCTTTCTTTTGAAAATGACCCTTATAAGCATCGATTTGGTGTGAAAAAGTGGATACAGCTTCCTGTTCGGCTCGCTCCCGAGACGGTGCGGGACTCCTTGCGGATTTTAATGAATCGCCATGATGCTCTTCTGCTAAGGTACAGGCAGACTGAGAACGGATGGGTGCAGACGATAGTATCTCCAGAAGACGAGGTTCCTGTTGAATGGAGTGATGTCAGCGGTTTGGATGTTGATGATCGTGAAAAACTGATGTCCAGTCTGATTGAGAACTTGGAGGAGAATGTAAGCCTGAAACGAGGATCGTTGTTTTACTTCCATTTATTCGACTGCGGTGAGTGGAGCGAGATCGCCTATTTTATGCATCACTTTACGAATGACCTGCATTCAATGTCCGTATTTGAGCAGGAATTTGCCATGCTGATTCAACAGCAGACTGAAGGAAGTCCTATTAAGCTTCCGGCTGCTACATCAACGTTTAAGGAATTTTGCGAGGCTATGCTTCGTTATGTGCAGAGCGAGGCGTGCTTAAAGCAAATCGATTATTGGAAGTCTCCAGTAGCAAGGGACTACGAAATTCCTAGGGATCGAGACGGGCAATGTGTGGGCTGGTCTTACGAAGAAGTCGTTCATAGCTGCGATTTTTCCGAGGGAGTGCAATTGCTGGGGCATATAGGCAGAGCAGGACTGCAAATGAACGATATTCTAACTACGGCATTCCTTCGGATGTATTACCGATGGAGCGGCAAGCCAACGCTTGTATTGAATGTGTTTGAAGACGGCAGGTGTTTGTATGAGAAACACTTGGATTTATCCCGCACGATGGGTTGGATGGCAACGATGATCCCGGTTAAATTCGAAATCGATCCCAATGCATCGATTCTGGAACAATTGTTGCAAGTCAAGGAGCAATATACCAACCATCCTCATGACAACAGTTATTGGCTGCTCCGTTATTATCATCCGGACCCGATTATCCGGCATCAAATCGCGAGCATGCCTGAACCGCAGATCAATTTCAATTTCAGAGGAATGAATTCGGTTGATATCAGCCAAGACAACAGCATTGTAAGTAAGAAAGTTCCTTATCCAGATGTAAGTGCGTTCTATAGTGACTTAGTCCGTAATAATTTCTTGCTATTTAACTGCGCGATTGAAAGCAATCGTTTGACCTTTGATTGGAATTATAGTACTGAAGTGCACACGGCTGCCACCATCGATCGATTGACGGAGATGTTCCTAACGGAGCTCCAGCATATCGTTCATGCCATTGAGGAGCGTGTTCAATGAACTCCGATACACTGGCAGCTACTCAATCACAGAAAGACGTCATTCAATCACTTTCAAAACCGCTTTTGCACAACAGGACATTTTTGTGGATCTATGCGGGAAGTACATTATCGATTATTGGCGAGGGCTTCCACTCCATCGTGATCGGCTACTGGGTGTTATCGACAACAGGCAGTGCTAAGGCGATGATGACGATCATGCTCATTCAAATGATAACCAGCTTCGTCCTTGGAAGTATTGCAGGTACTTTCGCTGATCGCTATAATCGCCGGATGATCATGCTTAGTATGGATATTCTCCGGGCGCTGCTGATAGCTGGAGTAGCCGTTGTCGTAACTTATGGTGGCGTCGAGGTGTGGTGGCTGCTTGTCGGACTGCTCGCGATGATTGGTGCGGCCTCTCAATTTCATAATCCCGCTTTTGCCTCGTCGCTGGTTTATATCGTAGGAAAGGACCACATCCAGCGTGCAACGGGTTTAATGCAAATTACGGATACACTGGCGCGTCTTGTCGGGTTGTCGCTCGGGGGGGCCGCAGCGGCCATTTTTGGAGGACCTGCATCGGTGATAGGGGTTAGCGTTGCCTTCGGTATCTCGGCTTGTTGTGTGCTACTGTCCGGTTCCTTTCCAAGCCCAGAGCGGTTGGAGGAGGAAAAGAAGGGCTTCTGGACGGATTTCAAGCATGGGCTTTCGTATATCCAGAAACATTCCATTGCCCGTTCGGTTTCAATCCTTTTGCCCTCGATTATGGTGTTTTTTGTAGCTTCGATGATGGTATTTCAAGTGCTAGCCGTGACGATTTGGCGAGCAACCCCATGGCAATTTGGCATGCTGGAGGCGATCATTCCAATTGGATATGCCTCAGGCGCGGGCCTTGTCTCACTTATGGGCAGGAAACTTGCTAGCCGTGGAATGTGGGTAAGTCTGGCGATGCTGCTGGCTGGGCCCAATTTAATGCTTCTTGCTACCATTCACCATGTTTATTTTGCAATTCCCTTTGTTTTTCTTATTGGATTTATTCTCGCTATCGGCACAGTGATCGTTACGGTAATGCTACGAACAGAAGTGGACGGCGAATATCAGGGAAGGGTGTTCGGGACGATTGGATCGCTCTCCAGTCTCGCTACTCCTTTCGGAATTATTCTGTCAGGCGTTTTCTCTGATCTATATGGCGCTGACCTTGTACTGCTGATCAATGGAGCGGCATTAACGCTAGTTGCAGCGTTATGTGTGTATTTCTTGAAGGCATTGCGTAAGTACGATTGATAAAGGAGACGGGGCGTTTGACGAGAATAACTATATTTTTCTTTCCGTATGCAGGGGCCTCTGCATCGGTTTACGAAAGGTGGAAAAACCTGCTCCCTCCTTCCATTCAGCTTGTCAATGTAGAGCTCCCTGGAAGAGGAAGGCGCTTCGGCGAACCACTGCTTACTTCCGTTGAGGAGATGGTGGAGAATGTTCAGCATATACTGCTCCCGCATCTTGACGGCAGTCCATATGCGCTGTTCGGACATAGTCTGGGCAGCATTATCGCCTTTGAGATGAGCCGCAAGCTGTGCAGCAAGGGATATCCTCCGCCAGTCCACCTCTTCGTATCGGGAAGAGCGGCTCCACATGCGATAGAGGATGAGAACATGCACCTGCTGGCAAATGATCAGTTTTTAGCAAAGATTCAGGTGTTGGGCGGCACGCCGCCGCAGTTTTTTGAGAATGAACAGCTGTTATCCTTGTTCTTGCCGATTTTGAAATCAGATTACATGGCGTCTGAAACCTATCGGTTCAATGAAGAACAGGGAAGATTGTCATGCGATATTACCGTATTCTCGGGCTTGCAGGACGGGGAGTATGATCCAATGGAATGGAGCAAGCATACGTCAGGCAGCTGCGAAGCCTTCAGCTTTGAGGGGGGACACTTTTTTATTCATGAGCACGCTGAGCAAATGGCAGAAGCAATTCATTCACGATTGTTACAACGAGGAGGAATAGTGGGATGAATCATTTAGTCGAGCTCATACAGACAAGGAGAGATAGCATCAAAGGCATAACCTTTATACGCGGAGGCAAGGAGGAAGCTTTGATCTCGTATGAAAGGTTGCTGCAGCGTGCTTCCTCATTGCTAAGACGGATTCAGGATAAGGGGCTTCAGCGGGGGGATGAAATCGTGTTCTTGCTGGAGGATCAGGAGCTGTTCCTTACCTGGTTTTGGGCTTGCCAGCTCGGGGGCATGGTTCCTGTTCCGTTATCAGCCGGTGCTAGCGAAGAGAATACACGAAAGCTTATCAAGGTTTATCAAAAGCTTCGCTCGCCTTATTTGGTTGTCGACGATGCGAAGCTTCTCGAACGGTGGGGAGGGGAGACGGAATCTGTAGAGCAGGAAGCATTTTTTAGGAATTTGCGAGAAATGACCTGGCTAACGGGAAGAGAAGATTTATGCGATGGTCCCTCGGGCGAAATACACTGTCCTGAATCAGGAGATCTGGCATTCATTCAATTCTCTTCGGGATCAACCGGAGATCCTAAAGGGGTCATGCTGACACATGCCAACCTGCTTGCGAACATGAAGGCGATTGTAGCTTGCTCCGAAGCAACCTGTAACGACTCTTCGCTCAGTTGGATGCCGCTCACTCATGATATGGGCCTAATTGGATTCCATCTGACTCCTTTGCTAGCGGATATGCACCAGTATCTGATGCCAACAGCTTTATTTATCCAGCATCCGACTTTGTGGTTTCAGAAGGCAAGCGATCACCGCATTACGACATTGGCATCGCCGAATTTTGGATATAGTCATTTTTTGAACTACTACAAAAAAAACCAAGCAGCAGGCTGGGATCTCTCGGCGGTTCGCCTGATATTTAACGGTGCAGAACCGATTTCGGCCAAATTGAGCCACCAGTTCATAGAAGAGATGGGCGCTTACGGATTGAGGCCTAATGCTGCATTTCCGGTATACGGTATGGCGGAGGCAAGTCTGGCGGTCACGTTCCCGCCTGTAGAGGAACCACTTTGCGAGATTCGCATTGACCGCAGAACTGCGGTCGGTGAACCAGTCAAGGAAGTATCGGAGGACTCCGGCGATCCAGCCGCATTGTCATTTGTTGATGTCGGAATGCCGGTAAACAATTGCCAAGTTCGGATATGTGATGATAGCGGAAACCTGCTGCCGGAGAAAATCGTTGGAGAAATCCAGATCAAGGGTCCAAATGTGACAAGCGGTTATTATCACGATCAAATCTCCACGGACAAAGCGATCTCGGAGGACGGTTGGCTGAGGACAGGCGATCTTGGATTTATGCGAAATGGACGGTTAGTCGTAACGGGCAGGAAAAAGGACATTTTGTTCGTGAATGGCCAAAATGTGTATCCGCATGATTTGGAGCAGATGATCGAAGAGATGGAGGGTGGAAAATTACGGAGAGTCGCAGTTTGTGGTGCATTTAATGAGCAATTGCAGACTGATGAAATTATCGTGTTTGCGATTTATCGCGGCAGTATACAGTCGTTTGCACCACTTGCAGAGAACGTGGCGAGGCGTGTCCGTGAATATGCCGGTCATGAGGTTGGCTGGGTGCTGCCGGTTAAGCAGCTTCCAAAGACAACAAGCGGTAAAGTACAGCGCTATATCCTGGCGGATCAGTACGCAAGCGGACAGTTTGAGAAAGAAAAGGAAGCGCTTCACCAAACCAAACTCAATTCAATCCAGCAGCGAGAAGTGGAGTGGTCAAAGGATGAAACAGAGCGGGACCTGCAGCAAATTTGCGCAGAGGTATTGAATACAGGACCCCTGAATGTGGACGATTCATTACTTGAGATCGGTGTCAATTCATTAAAAGCAATGATGCTTGTATCCGCAGTTACAGAACGCTTCGGCATCCAGCTTTCCATTAGACAGGTATATTCTGTTCCTACGATCCGTGAGCTGGCGCGGGTAGTACGGATATCTGAAGCGGAGGAGAGAACCGCAATCGGCAAGGCGGAGCATCGCCCGTATTATCCAATAACTGGTGCGCAGATTCGGGTCTATATGCAAGAGCAACTCGGGAGTATCGGAACCACCTACAATATTCCTGCTGCCCTGAGCTTGTCCGGGACCATTGATCTGATTCGCGTGGATCAAGCACTTCATGCGTTGATTCGCAGGCACGAGTCGCTACGCACTTCCTTTCATTTTATTAACGGTGAGGTGCTGCAAAAGATTGAAGATCAATTTTCTTTTGCTCTTGAACGGGTGAATGGGGATGAAAGTGAGCTCTTTGGGTTGATGGAACGCTTCGTGCGTCCATTTGAGCTGTCGAATGCACCCTTGTTCCGTGCGCAAGCGATTCGACTGGAAGATGACCGCCATGTCTTGCTATTGGACACACACCACATGGTGTGCGATGGAATCTCTCTCAATGTGCTGATTGATGAATTCAGAAAGCTCTATCAAGGAGAAACCTTGGGGGCTGCCCCAACACAATATACAGATTATGCCGTATGGTCTATCCGTGAAGGAAGCGGAGAAAGGATGCAGCGGCATCGGGAATACTGGAAGCAGCAGCTTGAAGGCCCGATTCCGGTTCTGGAGATGATCCTTGATCACGCCAGACCTAATGAACGGACTTTCGACGGAGATCAGATCAGATTGTCGATACCTGCTCAAACTGTGTGTCGACTGAACAAGATGGCAAATGAACACGGAGTTACGGAATATGGGATTTTATTATCTATTTATTCAATGCTTCTGCACAAATACACATCACAGACGGATATTATCATCGGAGCTTTAATGGCGGGAAGACTCCATCCCGAAACACACCGGACGGTCGGCATGTTTAACAATTTCTTGCCGATTCGTCAAGAAGTTCATGATAAGCAACGATTTATCGATTTACTTCAAAAGATGAACGATACACTTCTGGACGCGTATGATCATCAGAAAATGCCGTTTGACGAAATCGTTGCGAATTGCGGAATTGTGCAGGACCGTTCGCGCAATCCTTTGTTTGATACTATGCTGATTTTTCATAATCAGTTGGATGGAAGAGTGGATTTTGAATCAAACGGAGTTCGATTTGCCCAAATGGATATCCCCGGCAAGACCTCTAAGCTCGATATGAAATGGGATGTATTCCCGGGTGTCGGCGGGGGGATGGATTGCTTGCTGGAGTACAACACCAATTTGTTTGACAGAGAGACGATGGAACGGTTCGCTGAGCGGTTCATTAGACTCGCGGAAGCAGCAGTGGCCCATCCGGAAGGGCTAGTGGGCGAGCTGGAAATGATGAGCCTGGTGGAGAAGGAGCAGCTGCTTCAGGGGTTTAACAACACTGCGGCGGAATATCGTCACGAGGCTACGCTGCATGGACTGTTCGAGGAACTGGCAGGGCAGCATCCGGAGAAGGTCGCTTGGCGAATGGGCTCCAGCACGCTGACCTACAAGGAGCTCAATGAGCAAGCGAACCGTCTGGCACTGCGGCTTCGCCAAGCTGGTGTCGGTCCTGATGTCATCGCGGCGGTTGTAATGGAACGCTCACTGGAAATGATGGTCTCGCTGCTGGCCGTACTTAAGGCAGGCGGTGCTTACCTGCCGATTGCGCCAGACTTTCCGGCTGAGCGAATAGGATACATGCTGCAGGACAGCGGGGCAACGATCTCGCTGACGCAAGGGAAGCTGCTTGAGGAGCTGCGAGGACAGCTTGAGTCATGGGGGGGTGAGTGGCTGAATGTATCGGAGCTGGTGGAGAACGGTTACGGGGAGGCTCAGGAGGGCAAAAATCTGGAGCCGCTAGAGCTGTTGGAGCTGCATAGTGATTCCTGCCAGCTGGCTTATGTGATCTACACCTCCGGATCAACCGGACGACCAAAAGGGGTTATGGTCGAGCACCGGTCGGTGGTGAATCGACTGAACTGGATGCAGAAAGCATATCCGCTGACAGAGCTTGATGTGATTCTGCAGAAGACATCGTTCACCTTCGACGTATCGGTATGGGAGCTGTTCTGGTGGGGTCAGATCGGAGCCGAGGTAAGCTTTCTGACTCCGGGGGGAGAGAAGGACCCGGCGGAAATCATCGAAACGATCTCACAGCATGGTGTAACGACGATACACTTTGTCCCGTCGATGCTGAGCGCGTTTCTGGATGAATTGGAGGCGAGACCGCAGGGGGTTCAAAAACTAGGAAGCTTACGTTACGTGTTCGCGAGCGGCGAGGCGTTGACAGCAAGGCAGGTGAATCGATTCCGGACGCTGCTAGAAAAAGATGATGGAGTTGGTGTACGGCTTATCAATCTGTACGGTCCAACAGAGGCAACAGTAGACGTCAGTCATTATGACTGCTCGGTTCAAGAAGCGGCAGTCGACCCGATTCCGATCGGCAAGCCGATCGACAATACACGGCTATACATCGTCGATGAGGATAATCGGTTACAGCCTGTTGGCGTAGCCGGAGAGCTGTGTATTGCCGGTGACGGGCTGGCAAGAGGTTATTTGAACCGTGATGACTTGACGGCAGAGAAGTTCATCGATAGCCCATTTGAAAAGGATGGACGAATGTATCGAACGGGTGATCTTGCGCGGTGGCTGCCGAATGGGGATATCGAATATTTGGGTCGGATCGATCATCAGGTGAAAATCAGGGGCTACCGGATCGAGCCGGGCGAGATCGAGGAAGCGATGCTGGCGCACGAGGATGTGAAGGAAGCGGTAGTTGTCGCGCGGAAGGATCACCATGGCAACGCGTATCTAAGCGGATATTACGTCTCTGAGTGTGATCGCGTGATTGAGCCAACCGAGCTGCGGAACGTATTGAAGAGCCGCCTTCCGGTTTACATGGTGCCCGCATTCCTTGTGCCGATGTCGCAGTTGCCGCTGACAACGAGCGGCAAAATTGATCGCAAGGTACTCCCAGAGCCACAGCCGCAGCTGGCAGCAGAGACGTATGCGGCTCCCGCCGGAGAAATCGAGGAAAAGCTGGCGGGAATCTGGCAGGAGGTGCTCGGCGTGGAGAGAGTTGGTGTGAACGACAACTTCTTCGACGTTGGCGGCAACTCTCTGACAGCTGCGCAATTGATCATGAGGATTCATAGAGACCTTAAATTAAATCTGCCGCTTCGCGATTTGTTTCAGTCTCCGACTATAGCGGGGCTGGCTAGTAAATTGGAGCTGCAGTTACCGGAATCCTCTGAAGCGTACTCAGATATTGAGCCAGTTGAAGCGAGGGAGGACTATCCACTCACCCCTTCGCAAAATCGTCTGTTTATCCTGAACCGAATGGAAGCGGAGAGCCGGGCATACAACCTGCCGGCTGTGCTTGAAATCAGAGGTATCATCGATTCCAGACGACTGGAACAAGCTTTCAAGAAGCTGATTGCTCGTCATGAATCTCTGCGAACCGCGTTTCGGCTTAAGGACGGAGTTCCGGTTCAGATCGTATTAGATGATGTCAGCTTCGAGCTCCGGATCATCGATATCGAGAATTTCTCGCTGATGGATTTGTTCCGCAGGTTTATTCGTCCGTTTAACCTTGATCAGCCGCCTTTGCTGAGAGCGGCATTGATTCGCGAGGCGGACGACAAGCAATATTTGCTGTTTGACATGCACCACATCGCTGGGGACGGTTTGTCGATGATTGTGCTGCAGAATGAGCTGATCGCTTTGTACGAAGAAAATCAGCTTCCTGATCAAAAGCTGCAATATAAGGATTTTGCGTTGTGGCAGCTTGGCGTGGAGCACCAACGCGAACTATATAAGCAGCGTAGCTACTGGTTGGATGTCATGTCAGGGGAAAGGGCGGCACTTGACCTGCCAACTGATTATGCCAGGCCATCTCTGAAGAGCTATGATGGCGATCAACATACGTTTGTAATTCCTCCGGAGCTGGCTGCAAGGCTGAATGCTCTCGCATCGCAAACCGGAGCTACAGCATATATGGTCCTGCTTGCCATCTTTCATCTTTTTTTAGCCCGCAGCTCCGGACAAAGTGATATTACGATCGGAACTCCGGTCGCAGGACGTCCTAGAGCGGCATTGGAATCTATGATCGGTATGTTTGTGAATACACTGGCGATCCGAAATCGAGTGGTAAGCAGCCAGACGTTCAAGTCATTTGTGGAGAGTGTGCGGTCGACAACCATAAGTGCGTTTGACAATAGCGACTATCCCTTTGAGGAACTGGTTGATGAGCTAGGAACGGCTCGGGATTTAAGCCGGAATCCGCTATTCGATGTTATGTTCGTCATGCAAAATATGCACCGCCCAGTTAATCGAATAGGAGATGTCTCTTTCTATCCTGTAGAGTTGCCTACTGGAGTTGCTAAGTTTGATTTGCTGCTGGAGATTACGCTGGATACGGATGTAGATGCGTACAGATGCAAGTTCGAGTACTGTACGAAGCTGTTCAGGGCAGAAACGATCGAACGATTCGCTGAGCGGTTCATTAGACTCGCGGAAGCAGCAGTGGCCCATCCGGAAGGGCTAGTAGGCGAGCTGGAAATGATGAGCCTGGTGGAGAAGGAGCAGCTACTTCAGGGATTTAACAACACTGCGGCGGAATATCGTCACGAGGCTACGCTGCATGGACTGTTCGAGGAACTGGCGGGGCAGCATCCGGAGAAGGTCGCTTGGCGAATGGGCTCCAGCATGCTGACCTACAAGGAGCTGAATGAGCAAGCGAACCGTCTGGCACGGCGGCTTCGCCAAGCTGGTGTCGGTCCTGATGTCATCGCGGCGGTTGTGATGGAACGCTCACTGGAAATGATGGTCTCGCTGCTGGCCGTACTTAAGGCAGGCGGTGCTTACCTGCCGATTGCGCCGGACTTTCCGGCTGAGCGAATAGGATACATGCTGCAGGACAGCGGGGCAACGATCTCGCTGACGCAAGGGAAGCTGCTTGAGGAGCTGCGAGGACGGCTTGAGTCATGGGGTGGTGAGTGGCTGAATGTATCGGAGCTGATGGAGAACGGTTACGGGGAGGCTCAGGAGGGCAACAATCTGGAGCCGTATGGCGATTCCCGCCAGCTGGCTTATGTGATCTACACCTCCGGATCAACCGGACGACCGAAAGGGGTTATGGTCGAGCACCGGTCGGTGGTGAATCGACTGAACTGGATGCAGAAAGCATATCCGCTGACAGAGCTTGATGTAATTCTGCAGAAGACATCGTTCACCTTCGACGTATCGGTATGGGAGCTGTTCTGGTGGGGTCAGATCGGAGCCGAGGTAAGCTTTCTGACTCCGGGGGGAGAGAAGGACCCGGCGGAAATCATCGAAACAATCTCACAGCACGGTGTAACAACGATACACTTTGTCCCGTCGATGCTGAGCGCGTTTCTGGATGAACTGGAGGCGAGGCCGCAAGGAGTTCAAAAACTAGGAAGCTTACGTTACGTGTTCGCGAGCGGCGAGGCGTTGACAGCAAGGCAGGTGAATCGATTCCGGGCGCTGCTAGAAAAAGGTGATGGAGTTGGTGTACGGCTTATCAATCTGTACGGTCCAACAGAGGCAACAGTAGACGTCAGTCATTATGACTGCTCGGTTCAAGAAGCGGCAGTCGACCCGATTCCGATCGGCAAGCCGATCGACAATACACGGCTATACATCGTCGATGAGAATAATCGGTTACAGCCTGTTGGCGTAGCCGGAGAGCTGTGTATTGCCGGTGACGGGCTGGCAAGAGGTTATTTGAAGCGCGATGACTTGACGGCAGAGAAGTTCATCGATAGCCCATTTGAAAAGGAAGGGCGAATGTATCGAACGGGCGATCTTGCGCGGTGGCTGCCGAATGGAGATATCGAATATTTGGGTCGGATCGATCATCAGGTGAAAATCAGGGGCTACCGGATCGAGCCGGGCGAGATCGAGGAAGCGATGCTGGCGCACGAGGATGTGAAGGAAGCGGTAGTTGTCGCGCGGAAGGATCACCATGGCAACGCGTATCTATGCGGATATTACGTCTGTGAGTGTGATCGCACGATTGAGCCAGCCGAGCTGCGGAACGAATTGAAGAGCCGCCTTCCGGTTTACATGGTGCCCGCGTTCCTTGTGCCGATGTCGCAGCTGCCGCTGACGACCAGCGGCAAAACAGATCGCAAGGCGCTCCCAGAGCCACAGTCGCAGCTGGCGGCAGAGACGTATGCGGCTCCCGCCGGAGAAATCGAGGAAAAGCTGGCGGCAATCTGGCAGGAGGTGCTCGGCGTGGAGAGAGTGGGTGTGAACGACAACTTCTTCGACGTTGGCGGCAACTCGTTATTATTGCTCCGCGTGCAGCATGAACTGGAGCATTTGGCTTCTGGTGCAGTTAAGATTACCGATCTTTTTGCCTATCCAACTGTAGCCAAGCTGGCTGCGTTCATTAACGAGCAGCAGACCGGGATGGATCGTCCTTGGGCTGTGCAAGCCGCCGCATTGCCTTCATCGTTTTTTGCAGTACCTGGTCAGAGTCAACAGAGTGCTGTCCTCGAAGGACAGCTGGATTCAGCAACAAGTCATCGTTTATATACTTTTGCAAAATCTGCCCAAAGTGATCTCTATGCTGTAATCGCGGCCTCCTTTTTATTCGTACTAAGCAAACATGCTCAAGCAAAGGAGATGGCTATCCAAGCAGCAGTGTCGGGACAGAAGCTGGTTAACGTAAGTCAACAGCTTCAGGGAATTACCGACTTCGCCGATCTGCTTGACGGAATTAGCCAGAGCTTGAGATTAAGCGGGAATGCCTTCATTTATACAGCCGATGAGATGAGACAGCGAGGTTTGTCGAAGGAAGAAAATAAGGTGTACCCTCTCGTTCGAATGAAAAACGACTGGCCAATCGGAAGCAGAGAGCTGCAGCTGTTCGATATGGTACTGTCCCTCCAGCCGGAGGCGTGGTGCATTGAGCTGAGTCTTGATTATAACGGCAGAAGAATGAGAAGCGAGAAGATGAAGGCGCTGCTCTCCGATCTCATGAAATTCCTGGTCTATCTATCCGAACAGATTGTGCAAAAGGAAGGTGCAGTGTGAGGGGAATGAAGGAAGAAAGGTAAATGAAGGGGGAGCGAAAAATGAAGCGACTTGCCGTTATGTTTCCAGGTCAAGGTTCGCAGTACAACGGGATGATGAAAGAAGACTATGATCGACATCCGATTGTCAAGGAAACCTTCGGGGAAGCTTCAGACATATTGGGTTACGATATGGCGGCGCTCTGCTTCGATGGTGGAGAAGATCGGCTTGCTCAGTCGGAATTGACGCAGCCTGCTCTCCTAACAGTTGGGGTTGCCTCATTCCGTCTATTCGCCCAAGAGACTGGAATACGTCCGGCCGCTGCGGCAGGACACAGCTTGGGCGAATATACGGCGCTAGCTTGTGCAGGTGTACTGAAATTCGCAGACGCCCTTCAATTGGTCAGAGAAAGAGGGCGCCTCATGATGGAAGCGTCGGCTTCCGGAAATGGCAGAATGCTCGCGGTAAGCGGTATTCAGGCGGATCAAGCTATTCGGATGATCAAAGATATTGAGAATATGGAGAAACGTCCTGCCATTGCCTGTTTCAACTCATCTCATCAGATTGTACTTTCCGGGACGAACGATGCAGTGACAGCAGCCGAAGAGTTGCTTAAGGCAAATGGAGTCAAGCTATCTTCGCTTAAAGTGAGCGGGGCTTTTCATAGCCCGCTCATGGCAGCAGCAGCGGATGAACTGGAAGAGCTGCTGCAGAGCTGTGAATTTGGTGAATTTATTTTTCCGGTCATTTCCAACATTGAGGCAAAGCCTTACGGCTTGCATAAGGGAGATATTGTTCGCAACTTGAAGCGACAGATGACTGAATCGGTTCGTTGGCGGCAAACGATGTCCTGCTTGCTGAGGCGCAGCATAGATGCGGCTGTGGAGCTTGCTCCTCGAAAAACGCTGACGAGACTGTTCAAAACAGATTATCCTTCTTTTCCTGTGTATTCATTGGAAGCTCAGGCTGATCGCCAGGCTGTGTTCTCCCCTTCCTTCATGGCTGATTACAGATATTCAAATCGTTATGTGCTGGAGCAATGCCTTGCAGCAGCGGTGTCTGTTAGAAATCGCTGTATAGATGATCAAGTCTACAAAGAGCAGGTGGTTGCTCCATACCGGCAATTGGAAAGTATGCTGCTGAGTCTTGAACGGAATAACGCCGAACCTTCTGCTGAACAGCTGCAGGATGCCTTGAACGGGCTGAAAACCATCATCCGGGCAAAAGGGGGAACGGAAGAAGAGTACCGATATCCACGAATTGAGATGGAAAGGATGTTATCGCGATGATGAAACAAGTCGGAAGTATGGCGCTAAAGGTGGGATTGTTTTTAGGACTGTATCTGCTTGTATTTGAGGTACAGAAGTGGGTTATGGCTCATAATCAAACCTACAAAAAATTGCTCGAGGGCAGTGTGCCCGTTTGGCTCCTTATCAATTTTTGCACGTTGTATTTATTGCTTCTGGCTGTTTATGGTATCCGCAACCGCATAACCAAGAAAGAAAAAATCACCTTTTTTGACGCAGCCGGTTTTCGGCGGCTCGGGGGAAAGGATTTACTGCAAGTGAGCATCATTGCGGTGGGCTGTGCGTTCGTGTTCTTTGGACTGATGAAGCTTCCATTCCTCCCGCAGTTTGCGCTGGATCACATGAAAGCCTACGTGGATATTTTCGGCCAAGCGGAACTGTTTATTTTTGTACTGATCGGAGTAGGGCTTGCCGGGGCATTTATGGAAGAGATTTTTTTCAGAGGACTCGTATTTAATCAACTTCGCAGAGTGCTGCCATTTGCTGCTGCATACTTGCTTCAAGCTCTAATTTATTCGATTTTTCAACCTAACTTAACTATTTCTATCATCTCATTTTTTCTAGCTCTTATTTATGGCTTTGTATATACCAAAACAGGCTCAGTCTGGTCGACTATTTATATCGCGGTCTTCGTAAATGTGTTCATCGTTAGCGCAAAGGAAACAGGGATGATAGACAGCATTGCGCTAGGCAGCCTGCTTGCTTACTTGATCCTGGTTGTCGGATTCGGATGTATCATTTCAGGTTTGCTGCTGATCGCCAAACGTCCGCTGCAGACAGAGCAAGCTAGCTCTCAGCTAGAAGTAAAACTGAAGCCCTATTTTGTGATGATAGGGAGATTAGGCTTATATTTAGCCATTTATTATGCAGTTTTGCAGCCTCTTGTATATCTATGGTACAACGTGCTGACTCAAATTGATGCGATTCGCCCATGGCTGACGGACGCTCGCAACAGCAATTGGGGCCTCGTTCTGAACGATTTTATCGCGATCCCGATCTATTATTTCATCATGCGCAGATATCAGAAGAGGGATCTGATTCAGGTAAGCAAATTCAATAAAATTTCGTTCAGCAGCGTCTGGAAAATCGCCTTGCTCTCGATTTGCATGGGGCTATGGGTAACCAGTGTGGTGAAGATTCCGGTTGTGGCGGATACGTTCCCCCAATTTGAAGCATTGTTCGGCTCTCTGGTTGGTGGAGCGCCATTCACCTTCATTGTGTTCTTAATCGTTCATTCCATTTATAAGGAAGTTTTGTTCAGATCACTGGTATTTAATGAGTTGCATGCTGTCCTGCCGGTAGGCTTCGCCATAGTGGGCAACGCCTTTGTATATGGTCTGCTTTTCTTTAAGCTTGATCCTGCGCTGTCTTTCTATGGAGGTTTGGGTACAATCATTTTTGTCCTGCTCTATTTGTGGTATCAATCGCTCTGGGCATCAGTAGTTGCTGAAATTGGGCTATTCGCTACTTATTATATTGCACGAAATTTGTTCTCCTATTTTGATGTAGCGTTTAATTGGTATTTCGTTGTACTTATCGGCCTATGCTCGCTGGCTATACCTCCACTGATGTACCGCTTGTGGAAACAAAAACCTTATAGCGAAGCGCGGACAAAACAAACAGGCAAAATTCAACTAGAGGCAGGGGGGAAATAAATGATCGATTTAACCGGATTCTCGTTCGACATGGAAGAAGATGTTACTGAAAAGCTGGAGATCAAAGAGAGCTCTCTTCAGGATATCGCCGTGATCGGGATGTCCATATGTCTACCCGGGGCCGACGATATCGATCAATTCTGGCGGAGTCTGGCCGAAGGCACGGATCTCGTCATCCCTTTTCCTGAGGCCAGAAAGTCAGATGTCCGTGAGTATGCGAAGCAAATCGGACTCAATCCGGATGATACGGCATTTTTCAAAGGCGCATATTTGGAGGAAATTGATAAATTCGATTACAAATTTTTTCGCTTGTCTCCGCGCGAGGCAGGCCTTATGAACCCGAATCAGCGTATTTTTCTGGAAACGGCATGGAAGACCATTGAAGATGCCGGATATGGTGGGGATTTGCTAAAAGGGAGAAAGACCGGAGTATTCCTGGGATATTGTGCGGATGCATTTCATGATTACAAAAAACTAATTGATAGTGTCGATCCTTCAGGTATTTCGATCGCGATACCCGGCAACCTGTCCTCGGTCATTGCCAGCCGGATCTCTTATTTGCTCGATTTAAAAGGACCCGCCATCACAGTAGATACGGCTTGCTCTTCTTCGCTCGTCGCGATTCATCTTGCATGCCAGGCGTTACGCAGTGGAGACTGCGATACGGCATTGGCAGGAAGTGTCAAGACGCTGATCTTCCCCGCAGATACGGGGATGCGGATTGGCATTGAGTCATCTGACGGCAGGGCGAAGCCCTTCCATCACGAGTCTGATGGGACGGGGATGGGCGAAGGAACAGCCGCGGTTTTCCTTAAACCGCTTGCCCGAGCGATCGCGGATGGAGATTCGATCTATGCGGTCATTAAAGGCTCGGCTGTCAATCAGGACGGTAGCTCCATTGGTATTTCTGCCCCGAACGTGGCGGCGCAGGAAGAGGTGATCGACGAGGCATGGATGAATGCCGGAATAGCTCCAGAGACCATCGCCTACATTGAAGCACACGGGACTGGGACGAAGCTCGGAGATCCTGTCGAAATCGAAGGGATCAATCGGGCATTTCGCAGGTATACAGCTCGGCGTCAATTTTGCGCGGTAGGTTCGGTCAAATCGAACCTTGGCCATCTTGACAATGCTGCAGGCATCGTCGGATTTGTAAAAGCTTGTCTTGCGCTGAAAAATAAACAGCTTCCTCCGAGCCTTCACTTCAATCGGCCGAATGCCTCCATAGATTTTATCGAATCTGCAGTTTATGTCAATCGTAATCTAGCAGATTGGAAAGACGAGGAATATCCGAGAAGATGCGGGGTCAGCTCGTTTGGGCTAAGCGGAACCAATTGCCATGTTGTACTGGAGGAAGCACCGGAAGAGATTCCTGCAGAGAGATTGGATCATATACCTGATTCGGCTGAAAGTGAAGAGCATCTTTTTACACTGTCGGCGCAAAGCCTATCCTCGCTGTCTCGATTGATAGATGCTTATGCAGAGAGGCTGGAGCTGGCGGGTGATTGGAGCATTGGAGATATATGCTATACGTCTGGCACAGGTAGAGGTCATTACAGCTACCGGTTGGCATTTGTCGTAAGCAGCATAAGCGAACTCAAGGACAAAATTGCAGGATTGCAGGGAGAATCATTGGATTCCATTGCAGCCAGCTCCACAGCAGTCAAAATATCCAGTACTGAGAACATGGATGAACGTTCGGTTCATGAATGGCGTGAGATATACATCAGAGGAGGGGATATTCCATGGAATATGCTCTATCGAAATGGTATACACCGTAGAGTTCATTTGCCGTCTTATCCGTTCGATAAATACCGCTGCTGGGTGGAAAACACGAATTTGCGGGCGGCTGCAAAGCCGATAGAAGATAAGGCGATCCACGAGATTCGTGGAGCAAAGCTGACAGGACGAGCAGACGGACAATATTCCACCTTGGAACAGCTTGTCGGGAACGTATGGGCGAATGTGCTCGGTTTTACTGAGCTGAACGTCAACGAACATTTCTATGGCTTGGGTGGTGATTCGATACTTGCTTTTCAAATAGCTATCAAGCTGACTGAGACAATTGCTAAGCCAATTGAAGCTGTCGACGTGCTAAGGTGTGAGACCGTAGCACAGTTAGCTGCTCATCTGGAGCAGCTAGGGGTAAACTCCACGGAGAAACTTGCGGAGCTGACTGAAGAGCAACTGGTACATGAATCAGACGCTATAAGAAATGAGAAATATGCTCTCTCTTCGTCACAGCTTCGAATCTTTGTACAAGAGCAAGCTGGCGGAATTGGTACAAGCTACAATATGCCGCTTGCCTTTCGAATTAGAGGTGAATTAAATCATGCTGGGCTGGAACGAGCACTTGGGACTCTTATTGATCGGCATGAAGCACTTCGCACAACCTTCGGTATGGAAAAAGGCATCCCGGTTCAAATTATTCGGGATTCCGCCGAGTTCGAGCTGGAGCACTTTGAAGCAGAGAACGATGCGATATCGGACGTTGTTGCGAGATTTGTCCGGCCTTTTGATATTGGCTGTGCACCGTTGTTCAGAGCAGGATTAATCCGTTGCGGTTTACCGGATGAGCATGTGCTGATGATTGATTCGCATCATCTTGTATCAGACGGTTTTTCAACGGCGATTCTGGTCAAGGAGTTCTTCGAGCTCTACCAGGGCAAAAAATTGGCCGCTCCCGTATATCAGTATCGAGATTATGTGAATTGGCGTGAGCAGTTCGAAGGTTCAGAAGCGATGGATGTTCAGGAGTCGTTCTGGAGGAGCCAGCTGATGAATTTAGGCAGTCCGGCAAGCTTGCCCCTCGATTATCAACGACCGTCGACCAAGACCTTTGCTGGAAGCCAGATCGGTTTTCGCATTGACGAATTCACGAGTGAAGGCTTACTAAAAGCAGCGGCATCGAATCTTACGACTCCGAATGTGCTGCTTCTTGCCTTGTATGGCTTAACTATTCTTAAATATGCGGATCAGGAGGAGGCGGTGATCGGCTCGATCGTTTCAGGTCGGCAAAGACCAGGACAGGAAAGCTGTGTAGGGATGTTCATCAACTTTATCCCATTGCGCCTTCGGACGGTGTCTGATTGGTCAATTCAACAATATATCGAGGAGGCCAAGCATTGTATTTCATTCTGTTACGAGCATCAAAACGTTCCGTTCGAACGAATGGTGGATTTCCTTAAGCAGCCTGTTGATCGCTCGCGCAATCCGATCTACGATACGATGCTGGTATTCCATAACGAGTACAGAATGACGGGATCGGACAGGATGAGTGCTGAAGGGCTGACTTTTGAGCCGATTGAGCTTCCTATAGACACGGCAACTCTTGACGTCAAGCTGGATGTTTTCCTTGACCCAAAAGGGCATCTGGATTGCAAGCTGAATTACAACACAGACCTGTTCGAAGAGCGGACGATGCTCAGGTTTATTGCAGATTTTCAGAAGATAATTATCAGTTTTCTAGATGAACCGGAGCAGCTTGTTGAGAATGTGAAATTGTTCAACGAACAGGAAGCTGCTGAGATGGCCCAGAGAAGAAAGTTGAACGATGCTCCAGTCGCTGTTAGCAAACGAGTTTCCGTTAACGCTACATTCACTTCGGAACCGATCGAAGGGCTTCTTCGCTGGTGGGCACAGGAGTTTAAGCTGCCGATCGATGTTCATTTCGGCGGTTACAATCAAGTATTCCAACAGCTGCTTAGTCCATCCGACCAGCTAGAAGGAGGGGGCGGCTGCCGTGTAATGCTTGTTCGTTTTGAGGATTTAATCGGAGGTGTCGAACCGGATAGTGCGGATGTATACGATGAGCTTGAACGTCAATTTGCAGATCTGCTGAGCATTGTTCAGGCGATCGATAAGCCCGTTCCTTACCTATTCGGCATATTTCCGACAGCGACCTATCGGAGGTATCCGGATGAGTTGGTCGGCTATATCAATCAATTATATGAGCGTTGGAAGCAGGCGCTTGAGAGCCTCGATCAGATTTACATCGTCGATTTCCGTGAAGCTGCCCGAAGCTATTCGGTTCGCGAAGTATTTGATCCAGTTGCGGATCGGGCCGGACATATGCCCTTCAGCGAGGAATTTTATGCGGTAATGGGCACAATGCTTGCGCGCAAAGTCATCTCAATGTATTCAGCCCCGTTTAAAGTGATCGTTCTGGACTGTGATAATACGCTGTGGCAGGGCGTTTGCGGCGAGGATGGGCCGCTTGGCGTCAAGATAGAGGCTCCGCATTTGCTGCTGCAAAGCTGGATGCTGGAAAGAGCGCAGGAGGGGCAACTCCTGACATTATGCAGTAAAAACAATGAAGTCGACGTATGGGCGGTATTCGATCAACATCCGCAAATGCTGCTGAAGAAAGAGCATTTTGCTCATTGGAAAATCAACTGGTTGCCTAAATCGGATAATTTGAAGCAGATGGCGAAGGAACTGAATCTAGGGCTCGATAGCTTCGTTTTTATTGATGACAATCCACTAGAATGCTCCGAGGTTATGCATAACGCCTCAGATGTGTTGACGCTTCAGCTTCCGACGGATACCAGGTATATGTCTAACTTTCTTTCGCACGTATGGGCATGGGACCGCATGTCGATTACCGATGAGGATAGGATGAGAACCAGGCTATACTCTGAGGAGCGAATGCGCAGAATCGAACAGGAGACGTCTTCAATATCCTTGAATGATTTTCTGCATGGCTTGGAGCTAAAGATAAGCATGCGTACAGTGGGCGATACGGAGATTGTACGTGCAGCTCAATTGACGCAGCGTACCAATCAATTCAATTTGAACGGAATACGCAGGACGTTGGAAGAGCTGCAGCAATTGCGGATGATGGATAATATGTGGTGCTGGGTAATTGAGGCATCCGATCGTTTTGGCGATTACGGAATTGTAGGTGTTGTGATTGCTGGTTCCGGACAGGAACAACTTCGTGTTGACAGCTTTCTGCTCAGCTGCAGAGTGCTGGGTCGGGGCATAGAGGATGCTGTGATGTCTCAGTTGAAGCATGTTGCAGGTCTGAGCGGAATGCGCGGCATTCAGCTGGAATATCGTCAGACGAATAAAAATGATCCATTCCGTGCTTTTTTGGAGCGGATCGGATGGAAGACAGCGGAACACACGGATGAAGATAACTGTGAAAAGTCCGGCATCATACCTTTAGAGGAGATCGCTGACTCGCCGGGTTATGTAGATATGTATTTCGAGACAGCTTACGAGAAGCAATGTGGCGGCGACTTTTTGCTATCATCCTCGGGTGCGGAGCAAGCTGGTAATCTGTCTGATACGGCGCTGCTGACGGCATCAGCTTCAGACATAGTGCAAACGACATTAGAAGTTGATCCGCAAAATATTGAGGATGGTTGGGATCCGGAAATTCATTGGATAACGGCTCGCGAGGTTCGAGAAAATGAGCGTCATCGAGCCTACTTAACGGCGATTTCACATAGCCGGGGCGACCGCCTGACAGGACTTGCGGTAGAAGATGCTTCGGCTTTGCAATCGAAGAGCAAACGGCAGCTATACGAAGCTCCAAAAACTGCAACTGAACTACGCTTGGCTGATCTATGGATGGAGCTGTTAGGGAATGATGCTCCCGGTGCAAACGATCATTTTTTCGAAATCGGTGGGAATTCACTCAAGGCTGCATCTCTCGTATCAAAGATTCATCAAGAATTTGGTGTGGAGCTGACGATCAGTGATTTGTTCCATGAGCCGTCCTTGTCTGATATGGCGAAGCTCATCGATGTGTCGGAAACGTCCGTTATGGGCTCGATTGCTTTGTGCGAGGCTCGTGACAATTATCCCGTCTTATCAGCGCAGAAACGGTTATTCCTGCTCCATGAGCTTCAAGGTGAACTGGATGGTTATAACATGCCCGGTGTCATGCTGCTTGAGGGTCAAGCGGATCTCGAGCGAGTAGAAGGTGCTCTTCAGGCCGTTATCCACCGTCATGAATCATTAAGGACTTCTTTTGCTTGGGTAGATGGAGAAGTCGTCCAGAAAGTTCATTCTGACGTGAAGCTCAAGCTGGAAGTGTTCGATCAAGCTTATGAGGAGCAACTCGAAGGATTGATTCGGGCATTTGTCCGTCCATTCCGCTTGTCCGAGCCTTCACTGATGAGAGCTGGTTTCATTCGAAGTGTCTCAGGCAAGCAAATCGTTCTGATCGATATGCATCACATCATCTCGGACGGTGTATCACTGGGCAATCTGATTCATGATTTCGCAAGAGCTTATCGTGGTGAAACTTTGCCGCCGCTGCGCCTGCAGCTCAAGGACTACGCAGTATGGCAGCAGGGTCGATTCAAGCAGGGTGCAATGAATAGGCATAGACAATACTGGCTTGATCTGTTCTCTTCACCGGTACCGAAGCTGAACATGCCGGTACAAAAGAATAATTCATCCAGTCTGAACGTAGGCGCTGTAATTACTTTTCGAGGGGAGCGAGAACTACGCAGGAAGCTCACGGATTATGCTTTAGAAAAGGGCGCAACCTTGTTTATGGTGCTATTGTCCGCATACTACGTGCTAATATCGAAATATACGGGACAGGAAGATATCGTAATCGGTACACCTGTCGCTGGCAGAATCCGTGCGGAGCTTGACCCGTTGATCGGCATGTTCGTTAATACCTTGGCTCTTCGAAGCTTCCCTACTAACGATAAGACATTTGAGCAATATTTATCGGAGATTAAAGATTTGACACTTCATGCGCTGCGTCATCAGGAATATCCGTTCGAAATGCTCGTTCAGGAGCTGGATATTCAATTGCAGCCAGGTCAGAATCCTCTGTTCGACACGATGTTCGCCATGCAGAATATGGATCCATTCATTTATGAATTCGAAGATGCTGTGCTGTCGGTTTTTCCGTTTGATTTCGGTGTATCGCGGTTTGATCTTACGCTGCAGGCGCGCGAACTGGAAGATGAACTGGACTTTTCGATCGAATATAAGACGGCATTATTCAGCCAAGAAGTGATGGAGCGGTTATCCGTGCATTACCTTCGAATTCTTGAACAGGTAGCAAATCGTCCTGAAGCGATGTTGAAGGATATCCACGTACTTGATGAAGAGGAGCGTGCAAGTATAACTGAGCGTATTCGCGCCAATCGAAGTCCGGAGTTTGCCGAATTTGACTTCTAGATCATTTGAGGAGTGAAGTGCTATGAATTTGGATCTACTGAGTGGAGAACTGGAGGAATACCGGGAGGCTAGGGAGTTCTGGATGAAAATGCTGTCAGATGCTGAGGAAGTCGAGGTGCTTGCACCTGATCGGCCAGTTGGTGTACAGAACCGGGATTCGTTTTACGAGCAGCGTCTGTCGCTTTCATTCACCGCATCTCTTGCGGAGGGGCTCATGAAGTGGTCCAGTGAGAAGGATTCGCTCCTATATGTCATTTTACTGTCGGGAATTATGACGGCGCTTGTTAAGCTTAGATCCAATCCATCTGTCATCGTTGGCTGTCCGACTGTTGATGGCACGAATTGGAGTGAACCTGCAGTGAATCGCGTTCTTCCTATTTATTTGAACATTGAAGGCAGCCAGACGGTGAAGCAATTATGGAAGGAATTGAACCGGACAATTGCTGCTGCGTATGGATATCAATTTTATCCGATTGATCATGTGGGGAGTGAGCAAGGTCTGAAAGCTGCCCACTTGTGTAATGTGGCGTGCGAGCTTGATCCAATGCATGATCCTTCAATTCTTCAAACATGCAGACAGTCTGCTATCAATGGAGCAACGTTTTCTTTTAAAAAATCTGATCAAAAAATATGGGGCGAGCTGATCTACAACGCTGATCTATATTCAGCATCTATGATGCAATCACTTGCGGGTAGCTTTATGCATGTTCTCGATCAGATGGTCGATAATCCGGATTTACAGGTGCGGAATCTTTCGCTTGTGAACAATATTGGTATTCATCAGCTATTGAAGGAGTTCCATCCTAATAAAGGTGAGTTTCCGGCTAACGAGTCCGTAGCTCAGCTTTTTGAGGAACAAGTTCATCTTACACCGGATCGAACAGCTCTGGTCTGTGGTGAAAAAAGATTGAGCTACAGTGAGCTAAATGAACGAGCTGATTGTTTCGCCGCCCAGCTTGCAGAGCTTGGAATAAGACGAGGGCAAGTAATTGGCATTGTTTTTGACCGCACACCGGATGCAGTTACCGCTATGCTTGCAGTGCTAAAAGCCGGAGCGGCTTACTTGCCGATTGATCCAGCTTATCCGCAGGCGCGAATAAACTATATGCTGGAGGATAGCGGTGCTGCTGGCTTGATTACTCCTTCAAAATATGCTGGGCATATATCGTACAACGGATGTATTCTTCTCATTCAACAGAATGGGTTGGAGGCGTTGTCTTCTGGCAGTGAGACCTTTATAGATCAACTGGCGCCACTGCATTGTACGGAAAAGGAAAACACCGCTTATGTCATCTATACCTCCGGCTCCACTGGCATGCCAAAGGGTGTTATGGTAGGTCATCAAGGCATGGCCAATCTGCATACCTTCTTCAGGAACGAGCTAGGCATTAGGGAAAGCGACAAAATCATACAGTTTGCCAGCGCATCCTTCGATGCTTCCATATGGGAGATGTTCATGGCGTTCTTCACTGGTGCAGAGCTTCATTTGATTGAAAAAGAAACGATTGAAAGCTATGAGTCTTTTACAGATTATGTTCGTCGTTCGGGCATCACTGTTGCTACGCTCCCGCCCACCTATGCCTCTCACCTTGATCCGTGCCGGGTGTCGACGCTGCGAATGCTTGTCACTGCTGGCTCGGCGTCTGATCCAGAACTCGCAAAACGTTGGGGGCAGCATATGAAATACATCAATGCATATGGACCAACCGAATCGACGGTCTGCGCGACCTTCTGGCAGACGGATCATCTATCCTTATCGGAAATTGATACTATGCGGGATTATCTGACATCGGTCCCGATCGGCAAGCCGATCCTGAATACAGAGATTTACATCGTAAATCGAGAGGATCATCTGCTTCCGGTTGGTTTCATGGGAGAGCTGTGCATTGGAGGCGTTTCGCTTGCTTTAGGGTATCTTGGCCGTGAGCAGCTAACAGCCGAACGGTTCGTCGAGAATCCTTTTGTACCTGGAGAAGTCATGTATAAGACCGGAGATTATGCGAAGTGGCTGCCAGACGGCAACATTGATTTTCTCGGCAGGATTGATCATCAGGTGAAGATTCGAGGCTTTCGGATTGAAATCGGAGAAATTGAAGTCCAGTTGGTGCAGCATCCGGATATCAGCGAAGCCCACGTAACAGCTAAACGTGATATAGACGGTGAAGCTTGCTTGTGCGCATACTTTTCGCCTTGGAAAGGGAATAGAACCGATGAGTTGAAGGGATGGCTTGCAGAGCGATTGCCTGCTTTTATGCTGCCGCAATATTACTTTCCACTGGAAAAGTTGCCGCTGACGGCTAATGGAAAGATCGATACGAAAGCATTGCCTGACCCTGCGGCGCATGATCCCGGAGGGATGGATGCTGCGGATGATCCAAGCGCGACTGCGACGGAGCGAAAACTTGCGGATTTGTGGAAATTGACTCTCGGCAAGGACCGTGCAAGTCTTGACGATCATTTTTTCAACTGTGGTGGACATTCGTTGAAAGCAGCCACACTGATTACAGAAATCCATAAACACTTTCAGATCCAGCTGACGCTGCGAATGTTGATGGAAGCTCCTACACTTCGGGGGATGGCGGGGGCAATCGATCTAAGTTTGGAGAGCGGATCGCTGCCAGCGATCGAGCCTGCTCAGCCCAGAGATTACTATCCGCTTTCACTAGCGCAGAAAAGGATGTTTATCTTAAACCAATACGAACCGAAGCAATTAACCTACAACATACCTGTTGCTTTGCGGATTGACGGACCTGTGGATAAGGAGAAGCTGCAGAAGGCGCTGCACGAATTGGTTCAAAGGCATGAAACACTCCGAACTTCCTTTATGCTGCATGAGGGTCATCCTGTACAGCAAATTCACACGGAGACGCAGCTGCGCCTTGGATATAGAACTATTCAAGAGTACGAGCCAGGAGACGAGCTTCAGCGTTTCACTCAGCCTTTTGATTTAGCAAAGGCTCCGCTGCTTAGAGCCGAGTTGCTTCATATTAATGCAAACCGTCACGTTCTGTGTCTGGATATGCATCATATCATTTCCGACGGGGTTTCAATGTCTGTCTTGATCGACGATATGATGCGTTTGTACCAGAATGAAGCATTGGAGCCTTTACGGCTGCAGTATAAAGATTTTTCTTGCTGGCAAAATGAAATGCTGGATACGGGCCGTCTTTCAGAACAGGAAGCTTTCTGGTTGAATGAATTCGCGACTCCAGCTCCCCAGCTGCAAATTCAGACCGACTATCTGCGTCAAACAAGCAGTGAGGAAGAAGGGGCAGATGAAGCTGTTAAAATCGTACTTCCGCCTGAGATTGCCAGCGGCCTTCATACACTGGCTGCAAGCACGGGTTCTACATTGTACATGGTTTTGCTATCAGCTTATTCCGTTCTTTTATCCATCTATTCTGGACAGACAGATATTGTCGTGGGAACTCCGGTTGCCGGTCGCAGCCGAGCGGATCTCCAGCCGCTCATCGGCATGTTCGTTAACATCCTGCCGATTCGCAGTAAGCCGGAGTATCATAAGACCTTTTTGGAGTATTTGGCAGAGGTGAAAGAAACGTCGCTTTCAGCGTTAGAACATCAGGATTTCCCGTTCGATGAGCTGGTTCGCAGGCTGAACATCGCCAGAGATGCGGGGCGAAATCCATTGTTTGATGCTTCATTTGCTCTACAGAATATGGATACGGATATACCCGCTATCGACGGCCTGAACATGGAGCCTGTGGACCTCAATTTTTACCAGGCAAAGTTCGATCTTACGCTATGGGCTGAGGAAAAGGGTGCTGAAATTCTACTTGCGCTCGAATACCGAACCCGCCTTTTCAAAAGACAAACCGCAGAGAAGCTACTGCGTGATATGAATCGCCTGATCGGGAAGATCATTGAATCTCCGCATATGCAGGTCGGTGCAATCGATTTGCGAACGAGCGAGGAGATAAAAGAACAGGAGCGACGATTCATTGAGCTGGAAGCCGCGCTGGAAATAGATTTTGAACTCTAGAGACTATAAGCATCACATTATAAAAAAAGGAAGGGGTTTGATCTACACATGAGATTGACTGAGGAGCAAATTGACAAAGGAAGGCGCTACTGGCTGAATCAGTTGTCCGGAGAAGTTTCCCGGACTGTTTTACCGGTACAGTATCCGAAATCTGCTGCTTATGAACAGGCTGTTTACAGACTGGAGGTTCCTCGTCATCTGTCGAGTCAAATGGTCCACATCAGTAAAGGGAAGAAGCTTGCTCTCTATGTAGTGCTGTTGGCTGCATTTCAGGCGTGGCTTGGTAAGATAAACGGTGGTCAGTCGGATATCGCGGTGACAATTCCCGTGCTGCCACTCTCTTCTGAAGACGTATTCGAGAGGCAAATTGTTGTTCGGAATCAATTGCGGTATGAAGCCAGCTTCAGGGAAATGCTGGAACAAGTAAAACAAACCATAACCGAAGGGTACAAACATCAATTTGTCGGAATTAGTGAAATCATTGAGGATTTGGGGTTGCAAAAAGAAGAGGAGTTACGAACGCCTCTTGCGATTGCAATGTCTGGGCTCCACGAAGAGGCTGACATTCGGTTGCTCAGCGAGGGAAGACATGAGGCTGTCGTTGTAGCAGATAGTTTTCCTGAGGGGATTAACCTAAATTTTTACTATAATGCACGATTGTTTGCACCTGAAGCCATGGAGATTTATGCCCGGAGCTATATATTTTCATTGGAGCAATTCCTCGGAACTCCTGACATGAGATTAAACGATGCTTTACTTCTGCCGCAGGAGGAAGGTCAGCGCTTGATCGCAGCGTTTAACGACACTAATGCAGCCTATTCAAGCGAGCTAACCATCCCGGAATTAATTGAAAAGCAAGCCTTGCTTGCTCCGGGTAATGTAGCGGTATGCTCTGAAGGTATAGAAATAACATACGCGGAGCTGAATGAAAAGGCGAATCGGCTTGCTGGTCTGCTTATGAGTCAGGGCATCGGTCCAGGCTCGTACGTTGCAGTGCTGCTGGATCGATCTGTGCAGATGATTATTGGTGTCTTAGGAACTTTAAAGGCAGGAGCCGCTTATGTACCCATCGAACCGGGATTTCCAAAAGCAAGGGTTGAAACGATTCTAAGAAGCCTTCCTATTCGGAGCATTGTTACAAAAACTTCGATCATGCGGTCTTTTCAAGAGTTGATTTGGAAAATAGACACCTTGCAGGACATTGTATACATGGACATAGCGACCGCTCGGCCGCCTGCTGAAGTGGTGGATGTGCGGATGGTCGGAGCCTTGTGGGATAAGGTAGCCGAGGAATCAGTCGATCGTGTTACGGCGGGCGGGTTTATTAGCAGCTATAGTGGTCTTCCCTTCTCCGAGGCCGAGGTGGACGAATATCGTGACCGGGTCGTAGAGCTTGCAAGACCTTATCTCAATAGTCAATCAAACGTGCTGGAAATCGGCTGCGGGTCAGGGCTCATTGCTTTCAGTATCGCACCTATGGTGAATCGTTTTGTTGGACTTGATCCATCCAAGGTGGTGCTGGAGATGAATCGTGTCAGATCGGCAGAGCTTCAGCTTGGGCATACAGAATGGCTGGAAGGCTATGCACTTCAATTGGAAGGGATGGAGGCAAGCAGCTTCGATCTAATCCTTATGGCAAGCACGGTGCAGTTTTTCCCCGGATATTTTTATTTTGAGCAGGTCGTTCGGGAAGCCATGCGTTGTCTAAAGCCAGGCGGGGTCCTGATTATTGCGGATGTCATGGATTTGCGGCAAAAAGAGAGCTTTCAGGATAGTCTTATTCAATATAGGAAGCAGAACTCAATGGCGACCTATGCACGGGGAGTGTCAGACCAGGAGCTGTATTGTGATGAAGATTTTTTTGCTGATTTGCAGGGGCGAATTTCAACCATTGGACATACAGAGGTGTTGCACAGGAAGAAAGGTTTTGAGAATGAGCTGAGATTCCGTTACGATGTTGTCCTCCGAAAGGAGTTAGATGTTGGAAAGGGAGAGAATGACGAGAGCCTGGACGAAAAGGATAGGCTGGTGAGGGGTAGAAAAAGAAGCTGGACACAGGCTCATATCGATCGATGTTCAACATCGAATCCTAGAACGAGCTTAACCTCGGAGGATGAAGCATACATCATCTTTACGTCAGGTACAACAGGCACACCTAAGGGTGTGGTCATTCGCCATAGGCCAGTCATCAATCTAATCGAATGGGTGAATCGAACATTTGGTGTCGGCGCTAAGGATCGATTACTGTTTATCACCTCGCTTTGTTTTGATCTATCCGTCTATGATATTTTTGGAACTCTTGCTTCTGGGGGATCTATTCGTATCGCGTCGGAGGATGAGTTGTCCGATCGTGAGCGATTGCTGCAAATTTTATGTGAGGAAGGGATTACGTTCTGGGATTCCGCTCCGGCCGCCTTGCAGCAGCTTGCAACGTTGCTGGAGATCGATAGCGACGGGGCTATACCGAATCCTGATCTGCGTCTTGTATTTATGAGTGGTGACTGGATTCCGCTGACTTTGCCTGGTGTTCTGGAGAAGCATTTTCCGAATGTGCAGGTTGTTGCTCTTGGAGGAGCGACGGAGGCAACAGTCTGGTCGAATTTTTATCCCATCCGCAAGGTGGAGGAGCAATGGGTCAGCATTCCGTACGGGACACCAATCCAGAATGCGAGATACTATATTTTGGATGCTGAGCTGCAGCCTTGTCCGCCTTATGTTCCCGGAAATTTGTATATTGGGGGCGAATGCCTGGCGTCGGGGTATACAGATGCACGGCTTACAGAGGAACGGTTTATTCGTGATCCATATCGGGAGCGGGAAGCCGCTGATGCTAGGATGTACAAAACAGGTGACTTGGCAAGATGGATGCCTGACGGAGTTATTGAATTCCTTGGACGCAGCGATCATCAAGTTAAAATTCGCGGTTACCGGATTGAGCTTGGAGATATTCAGGCACAGCTCTTGAAGCATCCTCGAGTACTTGAAGCGCTGGTTACGGATTGGATGGATTCGAATGGAAGCAAGGCCATATGCGCCTATTATACTTCGAGCAGTGAGTTGTCTTTGGTAGAATTGAAGGAATATTTGGGGGGGCTGCTTCCAGTTTATATGATTCCTTCTTACTTCGTAGCATTGCCATTAATGCCGATCACTTCTAACGGGAAAATCAATCGCAGTGCACTCCCGGGGCCACAGGACCATATCAGGAACACTTCGCATGAAGCGCCGAGTAATTTACAAGAAGCGACTCTGGCACGGATTTGGGGGGAAGTTCTTGGTTTGGAGCGTGTTGGCGTTACAGAGGATTTTTATTCGTTGGGTGGAGATTCGCTGAAGGCTGTTCAGGTTGTAGCGAAGGCAAACGATTATCAATTCGTAATCAGTTTGAAGGATATGCTGCATTACAGAACCATTCGTGAAATCATTCAATGTGGAGGGATGCGAATCAAGGATGAAGCAGCCGCAGGTATCGCTATAACCGAAGAGGTTGAATCGAAATGTTCATCAGAAGATGCTCCTGTAATGGCATCAACTGCAAGGAAATATAATCTTCAATTTGATGCCAACATCGAAGAGATGCCTTATTACTACCCTTGCGTGATGGGGGCAATGTACACAAAAATACGGTATGAGACCGGTTATCCGATTCCGAGAGGTTTTCTGCCTGTTGGTGGAGGTTTAGGTCTTATCGTGTTTAGTGTACCCCAGTCCGATAAATTGGAAGACCGACTTCAGATCGATGATATTCGGGATATTCCGGGGTTCGACCTCCTTTCCAGACTTGGTATCGAAGGCAAGCCGCAAAGCTTCGGTTCGGTTGAGGAGGGTTTGGCATGGTGTGAAGAACGGATGAGTCAAGGCCAAGCAGTGATCGGAGTTGGCACGACGTATTACTTGAACTATTCCCATGATTATATGGTGGATGAAGATCAGTACGCAAGCCAATTGATGGAGATTGAACTGGGGATTCAACCCCCAGATGAACCAGGGTTCTTTCATTCCCACATGTTCTTGATGGTTGATCATACTCATCTTGGGTACACAGTATATGATAGTACTTATAATTTTTATGGAACGATTTCCGAAGTTGAGTTGAAGCGTTCTTTCGCCGGCGTTGCCAACCTGAAATTTTTACAGCGTTATCCGATCAAATATGCGACATCGCAAAAGGTAGCCTTCGACGTAAGCTTCGAACAATTCCAAGCGATCCCGTTGCAGCAGCTGGCATTGGAGCTTCTTGAGCAGCACATAGACTTTTATACTTCTACTGAACCGCTTGAAGATCCCGCCGAAGGCAAATGGATTTATACCGGTTTGGCGTCTTTTCAGCCCTTCCGCAAGCTGATCGAGGATGCATTTCTCGAGCAGGATTTTCATAAGGAGCTCTACTTGTTCGTGATTTTCTGGATCAGAAAATGGAAATACACCTATATCTTTTTCAGAGATTTCCTGATCGACACATGGTCGCTATTGGAGCTTCCTTCGCTAAAAATGCTGATTGAGAATGTAGAGGAATCGATACAGTATCTAGGTGGAGTATTCGATCGGCTGCAAGATTCCGTAAACAGAATGAATGAACTTCCATCTGCGGAAATGTATACACATTTCCAGATGGTATTGGACGGATTGGAAAGTCTGGGAGCGAAGCAAAGAAAGGTTCTTAACAGTTTGCAGAATGAGTTGATTTCATTTCGAAAACGGAGGGGATTAGAATGAAGACCTTATTATCCGGATTGCTGATAGCAGTATTTTGCTACGTATTATTCGTGCCTTTGGTTAATGCCGAGGGGACAGATACCACTAAAGTAATTATTCATTACACTCCTCAAGAAGGGGATACGAAGGATTGGAGCATATGGGTCTGGGGAGATGAAGCAGAAGGTGCTCGTTTCCCGTTCACAAGCGTGGATGAGAATGGTGTGAAAACAGCCGAAATTGAGCTGCCAGGGAAATTTGCTAAAGTTGGATTTGTTGTCAGCACCGAGGACTGGATTAAGGACGGGGGAGATCAGTTTATCGACATAGTGAACGGCGTGGGTGAAGCTCATGTGACCGGTGGCGCTCTAGATAGCGCGGAGGGAAGCGGAAATGCTCCAATGCTCTGGTTGATTGTAGGCCCGCTGCTTGTGATTATCTATATAACAGTGATGGAGCAGCTGCGTAGGCGGAGACATCCTACAACAGTGTGATGTAAAGTAGTAGAAGATGTTATGTAGGGATAGATTCTTTGAGTGAATATTATTCAAAGATTCTATCCCTTTAAGTGTTTATGTTGTTCAGACAAAGGATTATATCGAGTGATATCAGGAAACTGGATCCGGCTTAGTAATAACTGTCGGGCAAAATTCAGGGTTCGTTGAACATAACATTTGCGCGTATTGAGGCTGTAGCTTGGATAGCTCTGCGAAATAGCTTGCTATTATGTGATTGGCACTAATCGACCCCATTTGAAAAGCAAGTTGAAAGACGCTTGGGACATGACTGTAGTAGTATGTCTTTTCGCGTTTAGGGAGCTTGTAGATGGATGGAGGCGCAAGGGTTACAACGTCAAAGGGATTAGCTATGCGATGGCTGTTCTGAACATATTTTGTAAAAGCTTTTTTAAAGGCAGGATCGCCCACACGAGGCGACCCATATGTATACAGGTTGGGAGAGACGAATATGGTGTTTGCAGCAACATCAATCGCACATAATGTTGCAAGAGCTGCACCAAGGCTATGTCCTGTAATGTAAAGTGCCTTATCAGGAGACAATTGGTTCAGCGTGTATATAATCTTTTTGCGAGCAGATGAATAAATATCTGTGAAGCCACGATGGGTAAGACAATCCTCTTTAATGTATTTGAAATTTTTTTGTGATGCGATCATATCGGATATCCAATTTGTTGTTGAACTGGTTCCGCGAAAGGCAACAATAATGTCTTGCGAGGACTCCAGAATAAACCCGAAGCGTTCCCATGCATTAATAATAGATTTAGCTTCAATGATATCACAGACTGAATAATGGGATGGAACGACGAACGAACCGTCTGTATTCGTAAACTGATCATAGGTTTGTCCACAGACCGCAGCCAGAAAGATAGCCCATTGCTCCTGCTCAACTGTCATGCTCATACATATCCCCCCTTCTCTTAAATATATTAGGATGAGGTGGGAGAGATGCCTGTACTGTAAAGAAGAGGCGTGCGGTGAGGGAGTATAGGCTACGTAATCAAACGGGCAAATTGTGTTGGAAGCAGATACTTAAAAAGTTAAATAATAAAGAAACAAAGCGACTCTGTCTCTATACCATTTTCTGAGGAGATGAAACCACTTTGAATCAAGAGATTGCGGCACTAAAAAACGCCAATTAAAGCCCTACAGATAGGGATTTTATTGGCGTATGGTACGAATTATCTAATAAGGTTAAGGCAAATATGTTAGTTGCTGTTGCTGTACTCCCGAATATGTGAGGACTAGGCCCTTTTCCCTAAAGTAAATTAATGCCGGAAACTTCACACAGTGTCCTCATATCTACAGGCCATACGGAGGATTGAACCTCACCGATGTGAGCCTTCTCCAGGATAAACATGCATAAACGGGATTGCCCGATCCCTCCACCGATGGTGAATGGGAGCTTATTGGCAAGAAGCTGTTGATGATATTCCAATGAGGCCCTCTCTGGGCATCCGGCTTCTGCTAGCTGACGCTTTAGTGAGTCGGAATCCACCCGAATTCCCATTGAAGAAAGCTCATAAGCACACTCTAGAAGCGGGTTCCATACAATGATATCCCCATTTAGTTGCCAATCGTCATAATCTGGTGAACGTGCATCATGTCGTAAGCCGGATGCTGGAAGCAAGCCTCCAATCTGCATTACGAACACTGCTCCATAATCCCTTGCCGCTGCGTCCTCGCGTTGCTTAGGCGTCAAATATGGGTACAGGTCCTCAAGCTCATGTGAAGTGATGAAGGTGATGGCTTCCGGCAATTTGCGGCTAAGGCGGGGATATCGCTCACTGATGAAGGCTTCGGTTGATTTGATAGCTTCATAAATTTGCTCTACTGTTGTCATCAGTGTCCCCACATGCCGTTCCTCACGGGAAATTATTTTTTCCCAATCCCACTGGTCTACATAAATGGAGTGCAGATGATCAAGTACTTCGTCACTTCTTATGGCATTCATTTGTGTATACAGGCCTTCACCATGCTCGAACCCGTAATTTGCCAGCGCCATTCGCTTCCACTTGGCTAAAGAATGTACAATTTCCAGGGTCTGATCTTGAATACCTGGTGCATTGAACTGGACGGGTCTTTCTGTTCCGTTCAGGTTGTCGTTAATCCCGTTTCCTGTAACAACGAACAGTGGTGCACCTACATTTGTCAAATTCAGAGCTGCTGCCAGCTCTTGCTCAAAGACCCGTTTGAGGGTATAGATTGCCCTCTGTGTCTCCTTGATGTCTAACTTCGATTCGTATTGTTTAAAATTTTTAAATGGCGTTTCTGCAGATTTCATGAGAACTTCCCCTCGATAGGTTTATTAAGATCTCAGCAAGACGGAATGTTTCGATTGCTCAGGAATCCATTTAATGATCCTCGCATTATGGTGAGCATTAAAGTCTTTTCTAAGCTCTTGTTCACAGCATGTTACTTGAAAGCACAGTGTATTTTGTCTATATCAATCCTAATTTATAACAAATCCATATCATTTGTACCAAGTTATTACAAAATTATTAAATGGATTATAGCAAGACAACTATTTAATTTCAACCATATTTTAACAATCCGGCAATATAAACTTGCATATATTTTACTATTAATACTATAATTTATATTAATTAATTACATATGTATTTTATTCATCATATTTCAATTTTCCGAGTATACCTTAATGAACTACTTCGTGATCAAAAGCTGATTTAGAACCAATCTTTTAGTGGATGTGTAGTTAGATGGTTGCAGATACTTAATATACTAATTAATTCAGGAGAATAGATATGAATCGACACCGAAAGATCCTTATTATAGAAGATGATAGAGACATTTCCAGAATTATAAAGGACTACGTCGACAATAACGGATTTGAGGCTACTATCGCTGGTAACGGTAAAGATGCCTTGTATTTGATTGAGCTATTGAAGCCAGAGTTCATTATTCTGGATATTATGCTGCCTGATATTGACGGAATCGAGCTTTGTCGGCAAATTCGCGAGAACAATAATGTCCCGATTCTTATCCTGAGTGCACGAGGCAGCGACACTGATAAAGTTCTTGGTCTTGGATTTGGTGCAGATGATTATATGACGAAGCCCTTCTCATTAACTGAATTATTAGCAAGAATTAAATCTAATTTAAGAAGAATTGAGAGTTTGATCAGTGCCCCGTCAAAGCAATCGGAGAGCGAGGATATTATGCACTTTGGAACGATCACCATTGATAGAAAAGGATATAAAGTAACGAATAAAGGCAATGAAGTTTCACTAACCGCGAAGGAACTGGAGCTATTATTTTTTCTGTCCAGGCATAGAAATCAAGTGTTCGCAAAAAGTCAGCTTTTGGATGCTGTATGGGGCTACACTACGTATGGAGATGAAAGTACGATTACCGTGTATATTCGAAGATTAAGAGAGAAGTTGGAAGATGATCCTTCGAATCCTATGTATATTAAAACAGTTCGGGGGATCGGATACAAATTTAGCCTGGATGAATAGCAAGTGGATGATAAGTAAGAATGGGAGATACATATGTATTTGAGTGATTGGATTAGAAAATGGATCAAATTCGTCTTTGCTTGTTTACTCATCATATTCGGGTGTGGAATTGGTTTTCTCTGGGACAACTATAATAATGAGTACAAAGCTGATTCTCGGCCTGTTATTAACCAGGTACGGATTCTGGTGCGTGACATTATGCTTTACCTAGAGCAATATAATCAGGAAATTCATATTGATACCAAGCTACAAGATACCCTTCAGGTCATGGCTCAAGATCATCAAGTGAGCTTGATTTATGTGCAACTGGATGGCCGTGTGATTTTCAATTCTTCACCAGACAGCACCGTCCAACAAATAGATTTAAAAACAGCGCTTCATTATGATTTATTTCATGCAATAGTAGATAGCGACACCTATTATATCGCTTTTCCTGTGGTTGATGAGGCAACCCAAACTCAGGTTGGGAATGCTAAATTTGCAATACCTGCAAGCGCTGTGTTTATTGAGAAAACCCACGCTAAACCTCTTTTCCTCTTCCCCAGGCTGTCGCTAATCAATCTATTTCAGCAAGGGTTACAGCGGATGTGCCTAAAGTGAATCATCCTGATTATAACGACTATAATCTAGCATATATTAATTTGGTTGATGACCGAGATACCGATCTCATAGTAAATGAATTGAATGTACAATATAAGGATTCCTTGTCAGCACAATCAGTGCAAACCGCAACACATGCTACATTTAAACAAGCTGTCGCATCTTTAATTTTACCTATGAGTATCATGGGATTGTTATTTACTGGAGTTAGATGCATCATCGTATACAGTACAAGTCGGATTAACATCAGAAAAGAAAGTAAAATCTACGGGATATATAAATCCATAGGTCTGACTTCAACAAAAATCAGATTGTCAATAACACTGGGGATCGTAGCTCTTTCTTCGATTGGAGCCGTCATAGGTATATTTGTGGGAGTGTATCTTCTGCCTATGATTCTAGGGAGCATACTCCTTGATTATGGCATTGCTGAATTACCTTTAATACTGAATTGGGGAGGGATCATTGCCTTTGCCTGTGTGACTATAATTGCAGCAGGGCTTGGCTCTTGGGCTTCTTCAAGATTAGTGGCTACAACATCTCCACATATACTTGTAATAGAGTAATTTTCCATCGGCTAAACTTAATTGTTTAGCCGATGTCTGTTTTTGGGAATTTACTTCCATATTGGAATTGTACCTCCCCCATTACTCTTCTCCTCTTGAATGATATTCCGTATGCTCGTATACATCTTTAGTAGTACAAAGCAAATGTGGAATAAATAGTATTTAATTACTTGATATCACATTAAATGAAAATAAAAATAATATAAACATAAATATAGTATATTGACTATAATAGTATATTATAATAATATGGCACTATAAATCCTTGAATATCAATAAATTGAATTTTTTGTATGATTAATCTAATAAAATACTTAATTTAAAGATGACTGATTATTAAAAAACGAGGGGATAAAGATGGAGAAATTTGCATTTATTTTCCCAGGACAGTCTTCACAGAGAAAAGGGATGTTAGAAGAACTGTATATCGAAAGTGAAATAGTACGACATACTTTTGAGGAAGCATCAGAGATTGTGGGGGATGATATCTCTCGCATTTGTTTTGAAGATGAGAAAGAGATACTTTGCGATATAACAATTAGCGCACCAATTATTGTAGCGGTAGGTGTTGCCTCATTTAGACATATTGTAAATGAGATGCAACTCTATCCTTCTTTTATGGCGGGACATAGTTTAGGTGAATATAGTGCTTTAACTTGTGCAGGAGTATTTACTCTGGAAGAAGTACTGCCTTTGGTAACATTTCGATCAAAGATTGCACAGAAAATGATGTATGAGAAACAAGGTGTGATGTCTGTAATATACAATATTGCCTATCAGGAAATAGAAGAAATGTGTAAGCAAATGCGTAGACAAGGTGTAAATGTATGGGTAAGTTGCAATAACTCTATTCGTCAAAGTTGTGTTGTAGGAAGAGAATGTGATGTAGAGAAACTAGAAATGAAAGCTTCAAAAAGTGGTGCCTCGTATAAACGAATTGTTGGAAATGCGCCCTATCATAGTCCAATGATGGAACCAGCAGTTGAAGAGTTGGCTGAATATATTAGGAATTGTCACATCAATGCACCACGGTATCCTGTGATCAGCAATTGGTCAGTGAAGCCTTATCATATGGATTCAGTTCTACATAATTTGACGCAACAGCTTGTATTCCCGGTGAAATGGTTTCAGACGATTGAATATTTCAAACGGCAAAATACGAATATATGGGTTGAACTTGGAAGCGGAAAAATATTATCAAGGCTTATGAAATCAACAGATGCCGAAATCCAATCATATAGCTACGAATTAGTCGAAGATAGAAGGACTCTATCGAGTTATTTAGTTGGGAGTATGGTGTGAATTCATGAGATTATATACTACCCTATGCAGGCGGATTTTCTTTCACATATCAAAAGTGGAAAAGGTTTTTAGACAGAGGAATTGAATTGCATCCCATTGAATTTCCAGGTAGAGGTACTAGATTTAAGGAATCAATATGTCAAACTATTGGTCAAATGGCCGATAACGTGATGAGTCAGATCGAGACGGAAGAAGAGGAATATGCACTATTTGGCCATAGTATGGGTGTGTATGTTCTTTTAGAACTGTACTCACGAATATATAGTAGCAAGAAATCACTCCCTAAGCATGTTATTATCTCAGCGATGAATCCACCTCATTTATATAATCCCAAAGGTTACCATTTACTTGATAACGATCAATTTCAAACTAAAATGTGCGAAATGGGTGGGATCCCCCCGACAATTACAAAAGATGCGGAATTTTCCAAGTATGTGTTTAATTTATTATTGAATGATTTTAAAGCTGTAGAAGATTATGAAGTCGCTGATGATATGCCGCTGATTTCATGTGATATTAGTTTGTTCAGCAGTGCATCTGACATTTCCTATGACAATATGATGCAGTGGAATCAATATGCAAGCATGACTTGCTCATACTACGAATTTGAAGGATCACATTTTTTTATTAATGAATATGTCTTTGAGACTGTGAGTACGATAAATACTATTCTAGGATTCTAAAGATACCATTAATTATAAAAATATTAATTGAAGGAGTCTGATTCCTATCAACGCATTCGAATTGTATGAGTCCAATGTACGTTCTTATTGTAGGTCTTTTAGTGATGTTTTTCTGAAGGCAAAAGACGACGTCATTTATTCTGAAACTGGCAAAAAATATATTGATTTTTTTGCAGGTGCGGGTGCGCTGAATTACGGTCATAACAATGATTATATAAAGGAACAGCTTCTGACATACATAAATGATGATGGCTTAACACATGGGTTAGATATGTATACGGTTGCAAAAAGAGAGTTCGTAACGAAATTTGTAGAGCGTATTCTGAAACCGAGAGATCTCGAATACAAACTGCAATTCTGCGGGGCGACAGGCACAAATGCTGTAGAAGCAGCGCTAAAATTAGCCCGAAAGGTGAAGAAAAGAACTAATATATTTTCTTTTATGGGCTCGTTCCACGGGATGTCCTTGGGAAGTCTCTCGGCTACAAGTAATAAAAGTAGTAGAGAGGGGGCAGGAATGCCACTTAATCAAGTGACGTTCATGCCACATCCTTTTGGGTTGATGAATCATTTCGATACGATCCAGTATATTGAGAGTATTCTGCTTGATGATCATTCAGGTATAGAAAAGCCAGCTGCAATTATTTTTGAGACGGTGCAAGCCGAGGGTGGAGTTAATCCAGTTTCAGAGCAATGGTTAAGAAGATTAGCTGATTTGTGTAAGAGACATGATATATTGCTAATTTGTGATGATATTCAAGTAGGATGTGGTAGAACAGGCACATTTTTCTCTTTTGAAAGAGCAGGAATTGTACCTGATATGGTCACACTCTCCAAATCAATTAGTGGATATGGCCTACCTATGTCATTGCTCTTATTAAAACCTGAGCTAGATGAATGGAAACCTGGTGAACATAATGGAACTTTTAGAGGGAATCAAATGGCTTTTGTTACTGCCTGTGCAGCATTAGAGTTAAGAGAAAAATTAGATTTGGACAATATAGTTATGAGAAATGAAAGATTCATTCAAAGTTATTTGGAGAAAAACATAGGTACTATTAGTGAAAAAATAGAGATTCGTGGGTTAGGTATGATTTGGGGAATAGATCTATCAAAAATAGGTGATAGTGCTCTTTCCAAAAAAATAGTACTGGATTGTTTTGATAAGGGATTAATTTTAGAACGAGCTGGTCGAGAAGATTCCGTAGTGAAATTATTGCCTCCACTGACTATTACTGCAGATCATCTTGAAAGAGGATGTGAAATACTGAGTGAAGTCATGCATTCAAACATAGTGGGCTGTGAAATAGCGTCACACCATAACGTTGGAGGGGAATATTTTGGAAGAAAATAATGTATTAAAGTTTAGTACATTAACTCAGTTATTGATTGATAAAGATAATGAAAAGGAAAACGGGATCACATTTGTGAAAAGCAAGTCAGAGGAGATTCGTTGTTCTTTTCATGAAATTTATAGGAAGTCCTTGTGTATTCTAGGTTATCTTCAAAGTAAAGGGTTAAAAAGTAAAGATAAATTAGTATTTCAATTGGGTGAAAATTATGATTTCATTCATGTGTTTTGGGCTTGCATTCTTGGAGGAATTGTCCCCGTCCCCATTGTGGCGGATGAAAAAGATGAATTTAGGCGCAAGTTGTATAATGTATTACTAATTTTAGAGAACGGGTATGTAATTGGAAAAAAGGATTCTTTAACAAAGTTAAAAGAATTTGCAGAACAAGAAAACTATGATTTTAATTTAGTGAATGAACGTTTTATAGATTGTGAGCAAACCCTCTTGTATTCAGAAAATGGCCAGCTCCATGCGCCAATGCCTGAGGATACGGCATTTATCCAATTCTCCTCTGGTTCAACGGGCATGCCCAAAGGCGTTGTGTTAACACATAGAAATTTAATGCTGAACATAGATGCTATTATTGCCGGAGTGAATCTAAATCGTAAAGATGTCATCGTATCGTGGATGCCGCTAACACATGATATGGGGTTGATTGGATGTCATCTGGCCATGACAGCAGCGGATGTTGCTCAATGCACCATGAATACAATGTTGTTTGTGGTGAAACCTACGTTATGGCTGGATAAGATTACTGAACATAAGGGAACCATACTCGCTTCACCTAATTTTGGGTTGAAATATGCATTATTAGGCCTTGAGAGAAATCGTAATAAAAATAACAATTATGATTTTTCAAACGTGAGAATTATTTTTAATGGTGCTGAGCCTATATCCATTAAAATTTGTGATGAGTTTATGAATCAAATGTCTAATTATGGTTTGAAAGAAAGCAGCATGTTTCCTGTGTATGGGATGGCGGAGGCTACGCTTGCTATTGCATTTCCCAAACTAAATGAGGGTCGAATTCATCGAATTGTAATTAATAGAAACTCCCTTAAGGTAGGAGAAAAGATCATCTATCTTGATGATGAGAATGATGCATCCGCTTCATCTTATGTGGATGAGGGATATGCTGTAAAACATTGTGAAATACGAGTATGTGATCATGATAGTAAGGTTTTAGGAAGCGATATGTTAGGGATCATACAAATTAAAGGTGGTAGTGTCTCAGACCATTACTATTCCAATAAAGATGCAACAGAAGAATCGAGAACTGCAGACGGATGGTTTAAAACCGGTGATCTTGGCTTTTTCTGCAATGATCGATTAGTAGTAATAGGACGATCCCAGGAAATAGTTATCGTAAATGGACAAAATTATTTCTCGAATGATCTGGAACGTATTGCTTGTGAAGTAAAAAAAATCGGTCCTAACAAAGTGGCCATTTGTTCAACAATAGATCAAGAAACACAGACAGAGAAAATACTGGCTTTCGTAGTGCATAAGGGTGATAACAAAAAATTTGTTCCTATAACATTTGCTTTAAGAGAGCAGTTTGCCAAGACCATCGGGATCAATATGGACTATATTATACCTGTTGCAACAATTCCCAAGACTTCAAGTGGAAAACTAATGCGTTTCACATTAAAAGAGAATTTTGATAATGGCTCTTATAAAGATGTTATTGATGAGTGTAACGCACTAATTGAGGAAGAAAGATTAGCGAGTAATGCTGAATTCGATGAGAGGACGAGTCATTCTAAACAACAATCACTATACAACATTCATGAGGTTAATCAAACTATTTTAGCCATATGTAATGAAGTGTCGCCGGATTTGAAAATAGGTTTAAACGATAATTTTTTTCAATACGGTATTAACTCATTATTGTTAAATCATATAGCAGCTCGTTTGGATGAAATATACCCTAACAGGATTACTAGTGAGGATTTCTTTAAATATTCGAGTATCCAAAAGTTAGCTAAGTATATATGTGGTATCGAAGAGGAAAACAGCAAATATTCAAAAAATGAAGATTTCCCAAAAAATGTGAACGATAACAAGAGATCAGATATAGCCATTATTGGAATGTCAGCTATTTTACCAGGAGCTTCAAACATTCATGAATTCTGGAGTAATTTGTGTGGTGGTGTAGAAAGTGTTGGTTCTCTACCAAACACGAGAAAAAATGATGTAGACAATTATTTGAATAGTCTAGGAGTCGAAGGCGTTAGAAAAGTGAATGATTCCGGATTTATTTATGAAATCGACAAGTTTGATCACGAATTTTTCAAAGTACTTAAGAGAGAAGCTATTGCAATGTCACCGTCCCAAAGATTATTTCTAGAGACGGCTTACGCCTCGATCGAAGATGCGGGGTACGGAGGCGATGCGTTAAAGTCTAGTAAAACAGGAGTTTATGTTGGTTATATATCTGACTTAGAGGGTTATCAGTATCAGGATATTTTGAAAAAATCGAAAGACTCTCAGTCTGCTACAGGTGCTTTATCCGCAAATATTAGTGGACGATTGTCTTATTTTATGGATTTTAAAGGTCCGAGTTTAATTGTTGATAGTGCTTGTTCAGCCTCTATGTCTGCTCTAAATATTGCTTGCCAGGGGATAGCCAATGGAGATTGTGAGCAAGCCATTGTAGGTGGCGTACAACTAAAGGTATTACCCATCATAGGAAATGATCCTATTGGAATTGAATCCTCCGATGGTCATACACGACCTTTTGCAGAAAATGCTGATGGGACAGGTGAGGGCGAAGGAATCGTTTCGATTCTAATCAAACCCTATGACAAGGCTAAAAAAGATAAAGATCATGTGTATGCGGTAATTCGCTCGATCCATACTAATCAAGACGGACATTCAGTGGGGCTTTCTGCACCTAATCCCGATGCCCAAGCTGCATTAATCATAGATACTGTAGAAAAATCTGAGCTTAGTGTTGAAGATATATCATACATTGAAGCACATGGGACAGGAACAAAATTAGGCGATCCCATCGAGATTAATGCACTAACAAAAGCGTTCAGGTCACAAACAGATCTAAAACAATTCTGTGCAATAGGTTCAGTTAAATCTAACATAGGGCATTTGTATGCTTCTTCTGGTTTGGTGAGTATCGTCAAGTGTTGCATGATGCTCAAACATAAAGTGATTCCTGCTACGGTAAACATCGAATCTTTAAATAGTAAAATTAATTTTGCTGATTCTCCGTTCTATGTAAATAGGCATTATAAGAAGTGGGACACAGAAATGATCCCTCGCAGATGTGGCGTTAGTAATTTTGGTTTCTCAGGTACTAATTGTCATACGATTCTTGAAGAATTTATAGAAGATAGAAGTACAGAACAGGCTCCTAAATCATATCCATTTGTTTTGTCTGCGACAACTAGAAACGGTCTGAAAACGTTAGCAAATACTTATTTTGATTATTTGACTTCAAATAATGAGTTAAGACTAGCTGATATTTGTTACACGGCATCCATGGGAAGGGGCCATGATCCACATCGTTTAGCTATAGTCGCTAAAGACACGAAGGAACTGATACAGAAGCTTGGCCAATTCGATTATGCTACGCAGCTTAAAGAGCAAATATATGTTGGTGAAGTTAAAGTAGTTCAAGATTTGCGAAAAGGTGTTCAGTGGGGTGAATTAACGTCGGAAGATGTAGAACAACTCAATGAATCGACCAGGAAGTACATTTCTAATTTCTTGAGTGATCCGAAAGAAGCCGATAGAGATCGTTTAATGGAGAAAATATGTGGACTATATGTGAGAGGTTCACAGCCCTGCTGGAACGACCTATTCATGGTTGAAAATTGTAGAAGAGAGAGCTTACCTACTTATTTATTCAATAAAAATAGATGTTGGCCGGAATTTTTAGTTTTGCAAAACATATAAAATATAAGGAGTAAATGAAATGAATACAAATAATTATGAAATAGTTGTAGATAGATTAACGAAACTGATAGCAACTACAGCAAGGATGGATCCTCAAGGAATAGATCGGTATGAGAATCTTATCGAGCTAGGTGCTGATTCTATCATATTAACGGATGTAAATAGCTATATTAAGGAGGAATTCCATGTAGAAATTCCTCTTACACTATTTTTTGAACAGCTAACCTCGGTAGCAGATATTTCAGATTATATATTACCTCGACTTCAGTCGGATTATTTCATACAAATCGAACAAAGTACCGATGCTCTACAAAAGATTGCTATTGAAAATAATGTTCTGGATAAAGCTACTGAGGATGTAAAACATAATGAGCATTTGGTGAATCATTCAGAAGCACCGACGAATGTACCTATCAATGTACCTGTCAATATACAAATTGATGATGCTTCTGTAGCAAGTTTATTTTCACAGCAGCTAGAAATAATGAATAATCAATTAAAATTTTTATCGGGTAATCACGTAGCAGCAACGACTATGACACCTAATACTGGTACAATGAAGCTCCCCGAACAAGGTCAAAAAATAGAAAACAAAACTAGTTATAAAGAGCCGCATGTTGTCGAGATTAATCAGGATCATAGCAATAGCAGTTATAAACCCTATATCCCACACAAACGTATAGAATTGGAGAAAAAGCGGAGTAACGAGAAACAAACCGAGCATATTCAAGATTTGATTGAACGTTATACAGCTAAAACTAAATTATCTAAAGAATTCGCAGCAAAATACAGATTACCTTATGCGGATTGGAGAAATATTTCAGGATTTCGGCCTGCCATTAAAGAAATGGTGTATCAGCTCGTATTCCAGGATAGTAAAGGTTCTCACATTACAGATATTGATGGTAATACCTACATTGATTTAACGATGGACTTCGGCGTTAGTCTTTTCGGTCATAATGCAAATTTTATTAAAGAGGCTATAACGAATGAATTAACTAAAGGATTTCCACTTAGTTTGATTACAGATTTATCAGGTGAGGTAGCAGAATTAATATGTGAATTTACGGGTACAGAAAGAGTATCCTTTTTTAACTCTGGTACAGAGGCCGTTATGGTTGCGCTTCGTGTTGCACGAGCAGCAACAGGGAAAAATAAAGTTGTAATTTTCGCGGGTGCTTATCATGGAACCTTTGACGGAGTACTGGGAATGCATCCTATGAACAAAGCGAAGGAAGTTGTTACACCAATAGCTGGGGGAATTCCACAGGGTCTTGTAGACGATATTTACATCCTGGACTATGACGATCCAGAATCATTAGTGTTTATTTCAGAGCATGCGGATGAACTCGCTGCGGTTCTTGTTGAACCGGTTCAGAGTAGAAGACCGGATCTGCAACCACGAGCGTTTCTACATGAATTAAGGAATTTAACAGAGAACAAAGGAATCAAATTGATCTTTGATGAGATGATACTAGGTTTTCGTTTGGGAAAAGGTGGAGCACAAGAGTTTTTTGGAGTAAAGGCAGATTTGGTTACTTATGGAAAAATCGTTGGTGGTGGAATGCCAATTGGTATTGTTGCTGGAACAAAGGAAGTTATGAATTGTATTGATGGTGGTGTATGGAATTATGGTGATGACTCCACTCCACCCGATGAGGAAAGAAGAACATTTGCTGGTGGAACGTTCTGTCATCATCCATTGACTATGGCGGCAGCGAAGGCAGTTTTACATAAAATAAAAGCAGAAAGTGATACCATTTATCCCGTTATCAACGCTAGAACGAAATTTTTAGCGGATACTTTGAATGCCTTTTTTATAGAGAATCAGGCCCCTATTGAGATTGTGTACTGTGGATCTCTCTTTAGATTTATATTAAGAGGCAATATGGAAATGTTCTATTATCATCTTCTGGATAAAGGGGTCTATATTTGGGAAGGTAGAAACAGCTTCTTATCTGTCAGCCATACCGATGAGGATTTGGAAAAAATAATTAATGCAGTAAAAGAGACTTGTCTACAAATGAAATCAGTTTTTTTTTTAGTAGATGAGAAGATAGACCGTTATAGTGTAAAGGCTCACAAGACCCTTGAGTTAACCTTGGAGCAACAAAAAATGTTAGCTTCTGAAATGGTGAATCAGGGCACAAGTGCATTTAATCAACCTATTCTAATCAGTATAGAAGGTCATATTGACTATAGTTGTGTGAATGCTGCGTTAGAAATCGTTGTGGCTAGGCATGAAGCATTACGTTATACAATCACAAGTGACATGTCAAAATTTTGCATTAATAGTAACGTAACTAATCCTGTTGTCGTGATCAAAACAGATATAGATTCAGAATCCAATGTTATATCTGAGTTGGTAAATACAAGATTTGATTATATCAATGGTCCGTTATTTAAGGTGTATGTTTTGGAACCAAACAACATATCCAATGGTAGTGTGAGAATGCTAATTATAGCTCATCACTTAATTGCAGATGGGTGGTCAGTGTCGCTACTTTTTGAGGAATTAATTGAAGCCTATAATAGCTTAAAGACAGGAGATACTCCCAGATTTAATGAGGTTGTGAGCTTTAGTGAGTATTTAGATCTGAATGAAATCGCCTTAAAAGGTCTCGATAAAACGGAATTTTCTAATTTCTGGAGAGAATATCTGAGCGATTGTGATCATGAGATTCATTTACCCCAAAGAAACCTGATGTCGGTTGCGGATACAGGTAAAAATAAAGGGGAACGTCTAACTTACACCACAGATGATAGTTTTATAAAAAAAGTAAGGAAATTAGCAGCAACCGCTAAATGCAGCCCCTTTATTGTGTTCCTTTCAGTATATCAAATCATGCTTAATCAGATCTCGGAGCAGAAAAATTTCGCCATCGCAGTACCCGTTGCAGGACAACAAGCTATCGCACCTAAATCGTTAATTGGTAATTGTAATTCTATTCTTCCAATAGTGGCGCAGCTCAATGATGACTCAACGATTATTAATCTTGCAAAAAGCAACTTAAAAACGTTCAGGGAATTTGATGTTATTAAAAACTTTCCTATGGATTCATTAAGTATGGAGATTGAAATAAGTCATCCCCAGATGAATATTATGTTCAATATGGATCGAATGCCTCAAAGTAAAGAATTTATAGAAACGACGATTGAAATTTTGCCATTAGATTTAGAAAATGTGAAATACGACTTGTTTTTTAACATCATTGATTTTAAAGGTGAAATTGTATTTGACATCGATTTTAATAGTGAACTTTATTCAAGAGAGAGCGTATCCAGATGGTTGCAGCTATACCTTAGTATTATGGAGCAATTATGTGATGATCCAATTCGTCCATTATATGATTTGAACGTTTTCTCGCAAGAAGATGAGACGACGACTATTAGTGTTGTGAATAATATCAATTTAGGACAACTTGAAAGACAATTGTCTATTCATGTATCTGATTACGGCATTCTAAATGATGAATTCTGTTGCTCTATCCTGAATAAAGAGGGTAAACCGGTCATCACGAATAATTATGGCCAGTTATATTTAGGTAAAAATAGAATTGAAATTTATAATACAGGATGGCTTGCAAGAATAACGAATGAGGCCCAGCTAGAAATGGTTGGACATCAGGAGCAATGCTTCTTAAAAGACGGAAGGTTATTTAGCACGTGGTTAATTGAAGAAAAGCTTAACCAATGCCCTTTACTCAGTGAAGCTGAGGTTATTTATGATGCAGTTAATCATAATATCGTCGCAAATGTTCAATTCATTACAGAAGATAAATATGTTAACAACCTGCTTGATTGGTGTCATTTGAACATTCCATTGGGGATGATTCCAGAGAAGTTCTATAGTAATGTACAAAATGGTCAATCCGAGACGGAAAAAATATTGCTTGAATATAAGCATGCTGATATGACGGATACAGAAGCGACAGTATTTGAAATTGTTAGTCGTCTGATCGACTCAGATCATTTTAGTAAGGATGACGGTGTGTTCTCGTTAGGATTGAACTCATTAAAAGTACTAAAAATGATTTCTGAAATCCAGGTGAGATATGATGGTATTCGTATACCTATTTCTAAGCTGGGACAATCCTTATCGGTGAGTAGTATTGCTATTATTATCGATGAGTTATTAATTAACAGTCAAAAATCACAAATAATTACTATTCCTAAGATAGAAGAAAAACCTTACTATGAAACATCCTCCTCCCAAAAAAGAATGTATGTCCTGCACGAGTTTAACCCGGATAGTTTAAATTATAATCTTCCATCTGTCATAAAAATTACCGGTAAATTTGATATAGACAAATTCAATAATGCATTAAACACAATAGTAAATCGACACGAAAACTTGAGAGCTAATTTTGCCCAAATTGATGGTGAAATTGTACAGATTATTAAGGGTATTACTGAAATTAATAATATCCAAATTGAGTATATTGAGAGCTTAGATGAAATCAATGAAGAGCAGTGTATTGAGACGCTAAGAAAAGATTTTATCAGACCATTTGATCTGAAGAATGATTCATTAATGAGAGCGCGCGTAATAAAGGTTAGTTCAGATAACTTCATATTATTTTTGGATTTTCACCATATCATCTTCGACGGTGCGAGTGCTTTAATTTTGGCCAAAGAAATCATGGCTATCTATAACGATATCGCGTTATTGCCTCTGAAATGCCAGTATAAAGATTTTGTTGTATGGCAAAATGAGCTTTTACGCTCTGAAGAAATTCGTATACAAGAATCATATTGGAAAGATGTTTTCAGTAGCGAGGCTCCCGAAAGTGGTATTGCGACAGACTTTGTTCGACCACTTTCCAGAAGTTATGCCGGGAATATATTGAAGTATGACATTAATGCAGATGTGAAGCAGATGATATCGAAAAGATGTAGAGAGAATGAGTGCACGCAGTACACATTTTTTATCTCTGCATTAAATGTGTTGTTGTCCATGTATTCTAGACAAACAGACATCGTTGTGGGGACCTTAGTTGAGGGACGCAACCATCATAACTTACAAGATCTCATTGGGATGTTTGTAAATACTGTACCTATAAGAAACTCTTTAGATCAACAACAACGTTTTAATGATTTTTTGAAAACTGTTCAGAATAATACAATGATGGCTTTCTCTAATTCGGAGGTGCAATTAGAGAGAATCATTGAATTGTCAGGAATTAAGAGCGAAGTAAACAGAAATCCACTGTTTGATATTATGTTCTCTTATCAAGATTTCGATTACTTAAAATTAGAATCAACTGATGTTACGTTTGAATATCAAGAATTATTAACAGATGATTGTAAATTCGATATTGAATTTGAAATTGTAGATCGTGGGGACAACTACACATTAATGGTTGAGTATGCTACAGAGTTATTCAAGGAAGAAACAATTGACCGAATGGTAGGGCATTTTATAACACTGCTTCATTCGATTTTACTAGATCCAGCACAGAAATGTTATGAACTTGATATGGTTACAGCGGAAGAAAAGGAACAACTATTAGTCGAATTTAATGATACGAAAGTAGAATATGAGCATGAGAAGACTATATTAGATCTGTTCGAGGAATGGGCGCATAAATCACCGACCAAAACAGCGATCAGGTATGAAGAGCAAGATGTCATGTACGAGGAATTAAATAGTAGAGCGAATCAAATAGCTAAATTCCTTCTGAATAATCGAATAAGTGAAGAAGATGTTGTAGGCATCATGTTAGAAAGAACACCTGACATGATTCGAAGCATCATGGGGATTTGGAAAGCAGGTGGTGCATACTTGCCACTTGATGTAGATCATCCTATTCAAAGACGATTAGATATTCTACAGGAAGCTAACGTGAAATATATTTTGACCTTGTCCAGGCATGTTACGGAGGAGTTCAAGAATGGGTATCATGGGGAAATCATTTGTTTAGATCAGATTGAGAAGCAATTAGATGCTATAAATCAAGATGATTTGAAGAAAAGTATCAAGCCGTCCGGCTTAGCCTATATTTTGTTCACATCAGGTTCCACAGGGAAACCAAAGGGAGTCATGATTGAACATGCAGGGATGTTGAATCATATTCTGGCGGAGCGGGATATGTTAGGGCTTGATCATCGTTTTGTGTTTGCTCAGAACGCGAATCATTGTTTTGATATTTCAGTGTGGCAAATGGTAGGGGCATTAGCTTTGGGCGGTACCACCGTTATTTATTCCAACGAATTAGTATTGGAACCGAAGCGATTCGTAGATTCTATAGCTAAGGATCGTGTGACTTTGCTTGAAGTCGTACCTTCCTACATGTCAGTAATGATGGACTATATAGAAGACAGCGGAATCCGTTTGCCAGAATTGAAGTATTTGATGATCACAGGCGAGATGGTTAAACCTTATTTGTTAAGACAATGGTTTAATATTTGCGCTGAAATTCCTGTGATCAATGCCTATGGTCCAGCAGAGGCATCTGATGATATCTGTCAGCATGTAATCAGAAGTATGCCAGAGACCATGGTTAACGTACCGATAGGTAAACCTCTAAATAATGTAAGTATATATATACTTGATTCTGTTAGCAGATTGTGTCCGGTTGGAGTTGTAGGTGAGTTATGTGTAGCAGGGGTCTCTGTTGGCAGAGGTTATGTGAACGATGAACTAAGAACGAAACGGGCTTTTTTTGAAGATCCATTTGTTATGAATGGGGACAAGGAGTTCAGTGGAGTTCAGAGAATGTACCGAACAGGTGACCTGGCAAGATGGCTGCCTGATGGAACTATTGAGTACTTGGGAAGAATGGATGAACAAGTCAAAGTCAGAGGCTACAGAATTGAATTGGGAGAAATTGAAAGTGTAATTAGAAAACAAACAGGTGTAAG